>CAILBC010000001.1 GCA_903832325.1 uncultured Sphingomonadales bacterium
ATGGTAGCGGAGGAGGGACTCGAACCCCCGACACGCGGATTATGATTCCGCTGCTCTAACCGGCTGAGCTACTCCGCCCCGAAAGGCTGCCGGATCGTTGCACCCCGTGGGGTGGCGCCGGGCAGGCCGCGCACATAAGCGGGTGGGGCAGCGGGGTCAACCGGGTATTTGCCGGTTTTCCCCGCTGCGCGCAGGATCAGAACTTGTTCGAGAATTTCAGCCCGGCAAAGCGCGGCCGGCTGACAAACGTGCGGGTTGACCCCGAACAGACTTCGATCGCGCAGAACGTGTTGCGCGAAAGCTGGCCGCGGGTGTCGGTGAAGTTCTCGATGAAGAATTCGAGGCTCCACTTGTCCTTGCTCACCCCGGTGGAGAAATCCGCGCTGGTAAAGCCCGATACCCCGCCCAGTTTCAAGTTCTTGTCCGCATCGAGGTTGGACGTCGAGGACGATTGGTGGTTGGCCGAAACCTGGGCAAAGGCATCAAGCTTGCCCACGGTGAACGTATAGCGTGCCTGCATCTGGGCCTTGAAGCGCGGCTGACGGGGCAGGCGGGTGCCCTTTACCGCGGCGGTGCGCGTCGGATCGCCCGAACACGTTGCAAACTGCGTGGTGCTTCCGGCCGAAGTCAGGCCGCAGAAATCGCTCGACAGCGCGGCATCGTTGTAGGCGCCCGAACCCGACAGGGCCAGATTGCCGATGTGCCAGTCGAAATCGCTTTCTGCGCCATAGACGCGCGCGTTGCCGGCGTTGAGCGTCAGGCCGTTGCCGTTGAACCCGATCGGCACGATGAAATACTGGATGCCCTTCCACTGTTCGAAATAGATCGCCGCGTTGATGCGGAAATTGGGGCCCCAGCCGGTTTTCGCACCCAATTCGAAATTGGTCAGCGTATCGGCCTTGTACGGGTTGTTTTTGGCAATGGTGTTGTTGCCACCCGGGCGGAAACCGGTCGAATAGGTGGCATAGATCATCTTGCTGGGCGCGGCCTGATAGGTCACCGTCAGTTTGTGCGTTTCGCCGCTTTCATCATACGGATGCGGCGGGGTCACGTTGTCGCAGGCTTGCAGCCGCGGTGCGGTGAACGGCGTGGCGCACCCGTTGGGGTTGGCGCTGGCCGCAGCCGTGCCGTCAAAGCCGTAATCGCTGTCCTTGGCGCGGAACAGGCGGATGCCGCCGGTCACCTTCAGCTTGGTGGTGATCGGGTAAGTGCCTTCGGCAAACAGCGCGTAATCGTCATAGACCTTGTTGTTTTCGGTCAGATAGAACGCATCCTGACGGATCGACTGGCTCATGCCGTCGGGCGAGCTGCTAAGCCCGGCGATCGCGTACTGTTCGTTGATCTCTTTCTTCTGGTGCTGGTAAAACGCGCCGGCGGTCAGGTTGAATGGCCAGGATTTCGGCACCGAAAGGCGCACTTCCTGCGTGAAGCTGGTGAACGTGTTGTTGCCGTAATATTCCTGCGTCGGGTCGATCTGGTTGCCGTTCTTGTCGTGGAAGAACACCGACGAGGTGTTGCCCGGCACGTCATAGGCAACCGTGTAGTATGTGTAATCGTTCGAATTCTTGATGCGGCGATGCATGTATCCGGTCGACGAGACGAGGTCGAAATCGCCGACTTTGCCGTTGATGGTCAGCGCGGCCTGCACCCACATGTCGCGGTTGTCGGTCGGGCCGAAATCATGGACCTGAAGATCGCCGACTTTCGGATCAAAGTTGAACGAACCCTTGGCATCGAGGAACTGGTAGACCACCTGCGGCAGGAACGACCAGTCGCCGAACTGCGCCAGCAACGACAGGCGGCCGCCGTATTCGTCCACCGGGTTGGCATTGCGCTTGGCCAGGTTGTGCACCGATTGCGCAGGCAGCGCGCTGCTGTTGCTGATCTTGTAGCTGCTGGTCTGGCTGTAGGTCCCGGTGACGTTGCCGTTCGCATCGTAGGTAAAGATCGTGCCATTGGGATCGGGTGAATAGAACGGATAGGTGTGCGTGGCGGGCACGTTGTCGATATAGCCGCCGGTGTGGTCGTAATAGGCCATCAGGCGGATCGCGACGTTCTTGCCCACGGGAATGTTGATGAAGCCTTCGTCCACGGTGCCGGCATTGGCGCCGCCGCGGGTGAACTTGTTCACCTGGACGTCATAGCCGCCTTCAAACACGCCGATCTTGGGCTTGTTGGTGATCAGGCGCAGCGTGCCCGACAGCGACGAAGAACCGAACAGCGTGCCCTGCGGACCCGACAGCGCTTCGACGCGCTGCATGTCATATACATGCACTTCGGGCATGCGCCCGGCAGTGGTCATCGGGATTTCGTCGAGATAGATCCCCGCGACCGAGCGCTGCGAGGTATCGCCCGCGCCTTCGGAATCGAACGAAATACCGCGGAAATACAGATCCGAACGACCGGGCCCCAAAGTTGCATAGCTCACCGAGGGAAGCAGCGCGGCATAGTCGGCGAAATTCACCACCTGGCGCTGTTCAAGCTTTTCCGGGGTCAGCGCCTGAAGGCTGATCGGCACTTTCTGCACGCTTTCCGAACGGCGGGTCGCGGTCACCACGATTTCGCCAAGGCCGGCCGGCTTCGCATCGCTGGCACCGGCCTGGTCGGCAGGGGCGGCGGCCTGCGCAAATGCGGCCACGGGCGCGAGCACGGCAAGGCTGGAAGCGGCGCCCAGCAGCCAGGTACGGGCGCTGTGCGTCGTGGGACGGAGTGGTGTGCGGTGCATCAGTAGTACCCCTTGGTCGCGTGCAGTGATCGAGATTGCCCCCGCTGTCCGGCATAACCTTCTGTTTCAGGGTTATTTTTCGGCAGGGATCACAGATTGGAAGGTGCCGAATTCACTCTTCCGGCACGCAAATGTCAAACACCTTGCTTTTCAGTGTCGCTTACGGTCGTGCGGTGTGTTGAAAAAGACACAATATGTCGCAATCGGTATCGGAAGGAAAAGGCGGACAAATTCGGGCAGACCGGCTGTGCCGGCGCTTTGCCCGTCCATGGCAGCCGGTCAGCGGCGCGTCCGGCGTCCGGTCCTGCGCGCCAAGCTGTGATCGGTGTCCCGGCGCGGGCTCAGCCCGCGCGAACCTTTGTCCCGGCGCGGGCTTAGCCCGCGCGAACCTTTGTCCCTGCGCGGGCTTAGCCTGCGCGAACCTTTGTCATCGCCTGTTCATAGGCCGATTGCACCGCCTGGCCCTGATAATGCGAATATTCGCAGGTTTGCAGCACCGCATCGGGCGGGAAAATCACCGGATTGTCGCGATATTCGGCCGGCATCAGCGCCAGCGCCGCGCGATTGGGGGTGGGATAGCGGATGGTTTCGGAAATATGGGCGCCGTTGCGTGCATCGAGCACGAAATTGATGAACTGGTGCGCCAGATCGGGGTTGGGCGCGCCTTTGGGAATGCACAGGCTGTCGCTGGCCAGAATGCCGCCTTCGCGCGGCACGACAAAGCCCAGATCCTTGTCTTCGCGCATCACCTGGGCGATGTCGCCGTTGTATTCGATCACCAGGTCGATATCGCCGGCCAGCAGCAGATCCTGCCCGTTGTCATCATGAAACAGCGCCACATTGGGTTTCTGTTTCAGCAGCATGGCCTGGATGCGCGCGATCGTCGCGGCATCGGACGTGTTGGCGGGCAGGCCCAGATATTTCGCGCTGATTTCGAACAATTCGCTCGCTTCGGCCAGCAGGCCGATCCGGCCCTTGTAGCGGTCGGAATCGAGCACCCATTTCCAGCTGTCGGGCACGCCATCGACCTTTGACTTGCGATAGCCGATGCCGGTGACGATCCAGGTATAGGGTACCGAAACCTTGCGGCCGGGATCGAACGGCGCATTGATGAAGCGCGGATCGATATTGGCCAGATTGGGCACGCGCGCGTGGTCGATTTCGATCAGCGACCCGGCCTGGTGCAGCCGTTCGACAAAATCGTTCGACGGCACGATCACGTCATAGCCCTGGTTGCCATCGCGCAGCTTGGCAAACAGTTCGTCGTTGTTGGCAAACAGGCTGATGTTGACTTTGCCGCCGATCGCCTTTTCGAAATCGGCCAGCGTGTGCTTTCCGATATACGTGTCCCAGGTATAGAGGTTCAGCGTCTGGGCCGCGCCCTTGTGCGAACAGGCGCCAAGCGCGCCGGCAAAGCTGAGCCCGATGCCGGCAATTCCGATATCCTTGAGGACATTGCGCCGTGATCGCGACATCCGTTGTTTTCTCACTGGCGTTGATTCCTCACTGGGGTTGATTCCTCACTGGGGTTCATACTCCACCGGGGTTGATGCCCCACCTGAATTGATTCGTCATGCCAGGCCTGATCCGGCACCCGTCCATCCTTCAAACCCGGCAGCGTTTTTGGCAATGTGAAACTGCCCTGCCCGGGTCAAACTGCCGCGCGATCCGGCCATCAGGCCTTCAGCAGCAGGTGATCGCGTTCCCACGAACTGATCACTTCGTCATAGGCTGAAAGCTCGTTCATCTTGATTTCGTAGAACGCGCGGATGAATCCTTCGCCCAGCAATTCCATCACCGGCTCGCAGGCCATCATCTGCTTCAGCGCGCCGTCGAGATTGCGCGGCAGAGTGCGTTCTTCCAGATAGGCGTTGCTGGTTATCAGCGGCAGCGGCTCGATCCGGTCGCGCAGGCCGATAAAGCCTGCGGCCAGGCTGGCGGCAATGGCGATATAGGGATTGGCATCGGCGCCGGGCAGGCGGTTTTCAATCCGCGTGTTCTGCGCGTTCGAGGTCGGGATGCGCAAGCCGCAACTGCGGTTGTCATGCCCCCATTGCACATTGATCGGCGCGCTGTGCGCCGGGCGCATGCGGCGGAACGAATTGACATTGGGCGCAAACAGCGGCGCGATTTCGGGCAGATAGCGTTGCAACCCGCCGACGAAATGGCGAAATTCCTGGGTGATCCCCTCTTCGGTGCCGAACAGGTTGCGCCCCGCGGCGTCTTCGGCCGAAATGTGCAGGTGCATCGCGCTGCCCGGCTGGGTTTCCATCGGCTTGGCCATGAATGTGGCATAGACGCCGTGCTTCAGCGCGACCTGGCGCACGATCCGTTTGAAAATCGTGACCTGGTCGCACAGCGCGATCGGTTCGCCGTGGTTGAAATTGATTTCCAGCTGCGCGGTGCCGCTTTCGTGGATCATCGTATCGAGCTGAAGCGACGCGATTTCCGAATTGTCATAGATTTCTTCGATGATGTCTTCAAATTCGGTAACTGATTCAAGACCATAGGGCTGGGGGGAGCTTTCCGCCCGGCCCGATCGTCCGCGCGGCGGCACAATCGGCAGATCGGGATCTGGGTTGATCTCGGTCAGATAGAATTCCAGCTCGGGCGCGACGACCATTGTCCAGCCGATCTCGGCAAATTTGTCGAGCACGCGTTGGAGGACATAGCGCGGGGCAATTTCGAACGGCGATCCATCGCGGTGCAGCGCATCGGCGACCACGAACGCGGTGGGGGTGCGAAACCCCGGCGCAACGCAGATCGACCGGATATCGGGGCGCAGCGACACATCGGGATCGCGATAGAGAAAATCGTCTGCATCGGTATCGGCATAGTTGCCGGTGATCGTCACCGAAAACACGCTCGATGGCAGGCGCAGGCTCATCGATCCGACCGACGAGATGAACTTGTCCGCGGGAAAGACTTTGCCGCGCACCACGCCGTTGATGTCGGGCACCAGGCATTCGACTTCGCTGATCCCTCGGCTGCGGATCCATTCGGCAAAGACTTCGGTCATATTCGTGTGTTCCGTATGATTTGCTACGCTGCCATGACCGCATCAGAACCGGTCGCGCAGCGCCATGAAGCGCATGGCCAGGGCCTGGGTCGGCCATCGCAGCAGGGTGCCCCCGGGAAAACGCGGCGCGGGAAGCCGTTTGACCAGGTCATAGCCCGAATTGGCCGTTCCCGCCATGGGCCCGCCAGCCATAAATTGGCCGACACTATCGCCCAGCCATGGTGCCAGCACCACGCCCACCCCCGAAAACCCGTTGACCGCGAACAGACCTGGCGCCGGCTCGATCACAAAGGGCAGGCGGTTGGGCGATACCGCCAGCGTCCCGCCCCAGGCATGGTCGATGGCCACATCGGCCAGTTGGGGAAAGATGCGCGCCATGTGTGGGCGCACAAAGGCCCCGATGTCACGCGGAAAACGATAGCCATAGCTTTCCCCCCCGCCAAACAGCAGGCGATGATCGGGCGTCAGGCGGAAATAATAGACCACAAACCGGCCATCGGAAACCGCCGCGCCATTGCTGATCAGGCTGCGCGCCACTTCCGGATCGAGCGGCTCGGTCGTGGCGATATAGTTGTTGATCGGCAGCACGCGCGCATCGGCCTGCGGCACCAGGGCGCGGGCATAGGCGCCCGTGGCATCGAGAACTTGCCCGGCGCGCACCGATCCTGCCGGGGTCGTCACGCGCCAGCCGTCGCCTGTCTGGTCGATCGCCAGGCACGGGCTGTGCGGATGGATCTGCGCACCGGCGGCTTGCGCCGCGCGCGCCATGGTCAGCGCCAGTTTCAGCGGGTTCAGATGCCCGCCGCGCCTGTCCAGGCTGCCACCGTGATAATCGGCGCTGCCCACCAGCGCGCGCATCTCGTCGCGGGTCAGCGCGGTCAGGCTGTCATACCCCCGGTCATCGCGCATCATTGCGACATGGGCATGGGTGTGGGGCACTTGCCCGGCGCGATGATCGGCATGGATCAGCCCCGGGCGATAATCGCAGGCATCGTCGGCCAGCGCGATCAGGCCATCGAGATGCGAGCGCGCCGCCAGCGCGCCCTGCCACAGATCGCGCGCCATCCCGGCGCCCAGCCGCGCCGCCAGCCAGGGCAGATCCTGCTGCCAGCCGACATGAACCTGCCCGCCATTGCGCCCCGATGCGCCCCAGCCGATGGGGCCCCTGTCGATCAGCCGCACCGATCGCCCGGCGCGCGCCAGCGCCAGCGCCGCGCCCAGCCCGGTAAACCCGCCACCGATTACGCAGACATCGGCAAAGGTCCCGCCTTTCAGGTGAGCGCCATTCGGGGGAGCGGCATTCGGGGGATTGGGCCCCGTTTCCCCGCCAATCGTGGCGGCATAGTATGATCGGGGATAGTGGTCGCACGTTTCGCCGCTGGGACCTGCGTGCACGCGTGGTCGGGACGATGGCATTGTGCTGCAGCTTATGTCACTGACCCGTCGGGGTCAATCTGGGCCGCCTGATCTGGAGCCGCCTGATCGGCGCCAAGCGCCGCGCCCAGCGCCGTGAAAAACCAGCGCGATTGCGCATTGGTATCGGCATCCCATTCGGGGTGCCATTGCACCGCGAGCACTTGCGCCGTGCCCACTTGCGCCGAAAAGGCCTCGACCAGCCCGCAGGGGGCGTGGGCTTCGGCGGTCAGCCCGGGCGCGAGCGCGTCGACAGCCTGAAAATGCACCGAATTGACCGTGATCGGCGCGGCGCCCAGCGCCTGCGCAATCGTGCCGCCGGGCACCGGCACCAGCGCATGGGAATGATCGAACATCGCCTCGATCGACACCCCGGCCGGGGCATGGTGCAGCGCCTGGCCGGCGGGATCGAGATGGCGCAGCGTGCCGCCAAACACCACGTTCAATTCCTGAAACCCGCGGCAGATGCCAAACACCGGCCGGCCGCCATCGAGCATGGCCCGCGCCAGGTTCAGGCTCATCGCATCGCGATCGGGATCGAACGGGCCGTGGGGGTGATCGGCGCCATAATGGTGCCCTTCCACATTCGACGTGCTGCCGGTCAGCAGCAGGCCGTCCAGCCGCGCCGCCAGATTGCGCTGATCCGCCAGATCGGCGAGCGCCGGCACCATCACCACATCCACCCCGGACCAGCGCGCCGGTGCGCGCAGATAGCGATCGATCACGCGATGGATCACTTCGTCTTCAAACAGGCGGGTGCAGGCAACGACGCCCAACAGTGGCCTGGTGGGCAAGTTGCGGGTGGATTGGGGGCGTTTCATGGCAGGCAAACTCGTCGTGGCAGGTCACTGCGCAATGCCATAGGCGGCACGCGCCGGCCGGTCACTCGTCAAATCCGGCCAGACAAAATCCTGCCTGCGCAAATGCGGGAATCGGGGCAAGCCGGCCCGATGGACGCTTGACACCGCGCGGCACATCGGGCGTTGTATCGCGCAAACACGTCAACCCAGAAAACCAGACTGTGCGGGGAAATCATGGCCGTCACGCTTACCATCAACGGAAAAAGGCGCACGTTTGACGTGCCGCCGGAAATGCCCCTGCTGTGGCTGCTGCGCGATGTCGCGCAATTGACCGGAACCAAGTTCGGCTGCGCCGCGGGCCTGTGCGGCGCGTGCAGCGTGCTGGTGGATGGCGTGCGCATGTTTGGCTGCCAGACCCCGGCGGGCGATGCGCAGGGCAAATCGATCACCACGATCGAGGGCCTGGCCGAACAGCCGCTGGGCAAGGCGCTGATGACGGCGTGGAACGAGGTTGATGTGGTGCAATGCGGCTATTGCCAGCCGGGCCAGATCATCGCCGCGGCTGCGCTGCTGAAAGACAATGCAAAGCCCGATGACAACGCGATTGACGCCGGGATGAGCGGCAATATCTGCCGCTGCGGCACTTATCCGCGCATCCGCACGGCCATCCGCCGTGCCGCCGCGATCCATGCGGGGGAAAAGGCATGATCACCACCACACGGCGCGAAATCCTGGTCGGATCGGGCGCAATTACCGGCGCGCTGGTCATCCCCGTGGCGCTGGGAGCCGGGCGCAGCCGCGCCGCGACCGCGCCTGCCCTGGCGGCCAATGCCTGGCTCGGTGTCGATCCCGAAGGGCATGTGACGCTGGCACTGCCCAAGACCGAAATGGGCCAGGGTATCCTGACCGCGATCACCATGCTTGCCGCCGAAGAGCTGGCGGTAAAGCCCGGTGATGTCAAAGTGACCATTGCCGATGGTGATGCCGCACGCTTTGCGCCGATTGACCAGGGCACTGGCGGCTCCACCTCGATCCGCGAATTGTGGCAGCCGCTGCGCGAAGCCGGCGCGCGCGCGCGCGCCGCGCTGGTTGCTGCCGGGGCCAGCCAATGGGGCGTGCCTGCTGCGGATTGCGATGCGCACGATGGCGCCGTGCTGCACAAGGCCAGCGGCAAAGTGCTGCCTTATGCGGCGCTGGTGGCCGCGGCGGCCGCTGCGCCGCTGCCCAAGGATGCACCGGTGCGTCCCGCCTCTGCCTACAAAGTGATCGGCCGCCCGCTGCGCCGGCTCGATGGCGATGCCAAAGCGCGGGGCACAGCTGAATACGGCATCGACGTGGTCCGCCCGGGCATGAAATATGCCAGCATAGCGGTCTGCCCGATCTTTGGCGGCACGTTGTCCGGGGTTGATGAAGCCGCCGCACGCGCCGTTCCCGGCGTTACCGGGGTGATCAAGGGCGCCGACGTGGTCTATGTGGTGGCTGACAACACCTGGGCCGCGCGCCAGGGGCTGACCGCGGCCAAGCCGCAGTGGACCGGCACGGCCGCGCAGACCGGCGCGCAGACCGCCGCAATCCTGGGCGACGTTGTTGCCGCGCTCGACAAGCCAGGGTTCGTGGCCGCCACTTCGGGCGATCTCGCCGCCGCGCGCCAGGGCACCGTGCACCATTTCAGCGCGACCTATACCCAGCCGTTCCTGGCCCATGCGACGATGGAGCCGGCCAATTGCGTGGCGCATGTTCACGATGGCGGTTGCGACATCTGGACCGGCACGCAGATCCCGTCCGACGCGCGCAAGGCCGCCGCGGCGCGCCTGGGGCTGCCGCTGGAAAAGGTTACGCTGCACAACCGGCTGATGGGCGGTGGTTTCGGCCGCCGGCTTGAGGCGGATATGGTCGAACGTTGCGTCGATCTGGCCAAACAGGTGGCCTTTCCGGTAAAACTGATCTGGTCGCGCGAAGAAGACATGGCGCACGACTGGTATCGCCCCGCCTATGCCGACCGGATCGACATTGCGCTGGCCGCCGATGGCAAGATCGCCGCGTGGGAGCACAAGATTGCCGGATCGTCGATCCTGGCCCGCCTGATGGGCCCGGCGTTCAAGGGCGTCGATGATGATGCGGTCGAAGGCGCGATCACCCCGATCTATCCCGCCACCGCGCGCAAGGTCACGTTCCAGGCGCAGGAAAGCCTGGTGCCCACCAGCTGGTGGCGCGGCGTCGGCCCGCTGCGCAGCGCCTTCGTGATGGAAAGCGCGATGGACGAAGTGGCGCACATGGCGGGCGCAGACCCGATCGCGTTCCGCCTTGCCCATATCGAAGACCCGCGCGCCCGCGCCGTGCTGGAAACGGTGCGCGTGCAATCGGGCTGGGCCGACAAGCCTGCGGCAGGCATCGGTCGTGGCGTGGCGGTGATCCACTTGTGGGATACCTATATGGCCGCCGTTGCCGAAGTGAGCGTGGACAAGGACCACCAGATCACGGTGAAGAAAGTGACCGTGGCGGTCGATTGCGGCCAGGTGGTGAACCCCTCGGGCGTTGCCGCGCAGATCGACAGCGGCGTGATCTTTGGCGCCTCGGCCGCGCTGTTTGGCGAAGTGACGATCGCCAATGGCCGCGTGGAACAATCGAATTTTCACGATTACCGCGTGCTGCGCATGAACGAGGCCCCGGCGATCAACACCACGATTGTCGAAAACCACGAAAAGCCCGGCGGCATGGGCGAACCGCCCAATGCGGTGATTTTCCCCGCGCTTGCCAACGCGGTTTTCGCCGCCACGGGCAAACGCGTGCGCAATCTGCCGCTGCAAAAGGGCTTGCAGTCGGCCTGATACCATCAGGTTGGCGAAGGGTGCAGCCTATGGTCAGTACCCGATTGGCGGGGCTGATCGCGCGCGCACCCTTCGACCGGCTCAGGGTGAGTAAAGTTCAGAAAAAACTTTGTTTTATCGGAATTTTTCGTTCACCGCTCATGCTGAGCCTGTCGAAGCAGGCGCGCCAACGCGATTGGCTTGGTGATGCCTTTCCACGCCTACCTCCTGCGCTGCAATGACGGGTCATACTACGCCGGCCACACGGATAATCTCGAAGTGCGGCTGGCACAGCATCAATCCGGCCTGCTTCCGGGCTACACGCTCGGCCGCCTGCCTGTCACGCTGGTCTGGTCAGACGAATTTGCAACACGCGATGAAGCCTTCGCCGCCGAACGCCGGGTCAAAGGCTGGAGCCGCGCCAAAAAGGAGGCCCTAATCGCGGGGGACTGGGCCAGACTGCGCAAGCTGTCGCGCAATCGTCAGGGGTAAACGCCCATCGGGGCAAGCCGGGCGCGTATCCTTCGACAGGCTCAGGATGAGCGGGGTTGGGGGTAGGGGCGAGCTGGCGGCTGATGTCGTCATGCTTCAATCCCGGAAACAAACACCCGCTCATGCTGAGCCTGTCGAAGCATGCGCGCCAACCG
>CAILBC010000002.1 GCA_903832325.1 uncultured Sphingomonadales bacterium
CAGGTCACAGTACCGGCTATAGCGATACCCATCCGGGTGCTCGGCGATGTATTCTTCCCACAACACCTGCAGCGTCACGTGTTTGCGCTTCATCTCGCGCGCAACGATTGACCAGTCCGGCTCTGGCAGCTTGCGGCGCCCCGGCTTCACCCCGGCCGGGCCGTATAGGCGCATCTCCAGTTCTGCATCGCTGATCTCTGATGGCACCGGCCACGCAAGCCCCGATCGCTCAAAGCGCAGGATCATGTCCCGCACCGTCGAACGGGCCACCCCGGTCATCCGGGCAATCTCCCGCATCGCAACGGCTCCTTCGCGATGCAGTCTCATCACTTCGCGCACGTCGCGCATCTTCGGCCTCCTCGTCGGCATCCATTCCTCCCGGCTGCTATTCAGCCAAAAAGATGGGCCCAACGATCAGGCTCCGCACCCCCGCCAAGGTGGCCGGGAATTTCTCGGAATGGTGGCCGGGATCAATTCGGAATCCCGGCAGTGGCCAGGATCGATCCTCTGCCGCCTACGAGTCCGAGGACAAAACCAACGAAAAGCCCCTATAAGCCGCCAAGCGCATATTGTAAGGAGGTCAACAGTACGTCAGGCGGCCTGGACGTCTGAGATCGAAGCCAAAGGCTTGGGGCGGACGAGCCGTCCACGGCCCTTAAGCATACCATGCCAGTTGACCGTGGGCAGGATCATATCCTTGAGCAGCCACGACAGGCGCAAGGGCCGGGTGCCGGGTGCCGGGTGCCGGGTGCCGGGTGCCGGGTGCCGGGTGCCGTCGATCAGCCAACTGGGAAAGCTTGGCAACAACTTCCCGCCATAACCGAACTCTGCCAGGACAAACTTTCCAGCCTCGACAGTAAGCGGGCACGAGCCGTAGCCATCATAGCCGGCCACAGGTTCGCCGATCGCTAGCACCGACAGCGCGTTAACGGCAACAATCGGCGCCTGCTTGCGTGCGGCGGCCACGGTCTTGGCGTTACTGGCCGAGCAGGCGTTGCCCAGCGCGAAGACATTCGCATACCGGCGATGGCGCAGTGTGGCCTCGTCAAACGCGATTTAGCCCGAGGACGCAGCGAGTGGGCTGTGCGCGACTAAATCGGGCGCGCGCTGCGGCTGCACGACATGGATCAGGTCGAACGCCTGTTTCACGCGCTGGGTTTCCGCTCCACTAGCCTGCTCGAATATGGCGATGAGTGCGGGACCAACTATGGCGACCAGTTGCGATCCGAACCTGACCTGCGCGCCGTAGCGCTCAACATACGCCTTCAGGGCAGGCACGTAGTCCGCTACGCCTAACAGGACTGTAAATCGGCGTCGAAGTAGCGCCCCGCATTCATATGCTGCAAGCATCTGAAATTATTCGCAAAAGTACAGAATTAGGGACCCGATCAGCGCAGATCGGGTCCCCCGATCAGCCACTCTTTCCGATATTTTGCAATCACTTACGAGGTCATGGGCGGGGTTCCACTTGGGCACATGGAGTAATTGCGGCTGGTCGATCCACATCTATTGGACAGAGGCGGCCGATAGTGGGGCCAACGAAACGCGTTTCAACGTTTCGTTTAAACGGCAGATCTGGCGAAATGTGCTCGTCTATGCGCAGGTTCCCGCTGAGTGCGCCGCCGCTTGATCGCACCCTACATCATCGGCCATACTATACGCGATGATACCCCCGATAACCACACAGCTGATTGCAAACGCGATCCAGACCAAGAACATGGTCGCTGCCGGGTACGCCTACTGGCAACAAGGCCGGGTGAGCGAACTTGCGATTGACACGGACATGGCGCTGATCACCGCCGACGTCAGGGGCAGCGCACGGCGCCCTTACGAGGTGACCATTGCCTTCGCTGGTTTGGATGACGAAGACGCAGAACCTTTGATCGAATGCACCTGCCCGGTCGGCTTCGATTGCAAGCATGGGGCGGCCGTGCTGTTTGCGGCACAAGCAAATGCTGCGTTAGGCGCTGACGGACCATCGGGTTCGGTACAGCCTCGCATCGTACCGAAAGCGACTCCAAAGCCGCCTCCCCTGCCCGTGCCCTTGCAGCAATGGTTGAGTGAAACCCAGGCCGAAGCAACATTACGCGCACGCGGCACTTGCAATCTGGCCTATGTGTTTTCACCACGCGCCCTGCACGACGGCAAGAGCCGCAAGGGCAAGGCATTACCGATATCGGGACAGATCCTGCCTCAGCGGCTGGCTATTGCGGCCTGGATTTGGGGACAGCGCGGTAACGGCCAGACCGGATGGCAGCAACCCGCTGCCTATCAGTTGCGCAACGGCCAGATGCCGTTGGAACCGGTCGATCGATGGCTGGTGCGCCGGATGGATCCGTATAGCGGCGACTTCGACACGCACACCTCGCCCAAAGGGCCGGCGGGAAGCGATTGGGTCGAAAAGGCCATCGCAACCGGTCGGGCACACTGGCGCAAGGCCGATGGGCCTATCCTGAATTGGGGCCAAGATCAGACAGCGCAGTGGTGCTGGACAAGCCTTGCCAACGGCGAACAACGCCCGTCGCTGGAAGGCTTGACTGAAGGGCAACTGCTTCTCGCAACCGCGCCGCCCATCATTGTCGACGACGCCACCGGAACGGTGCACCGAGTGGCTGGCATCTCCAATCCCGCGCTGGCCCAGCGCGTGTTGTTGATGCCCCCGGTGCCGCCCGATGCCGTGGGACAATTGGCAACTCATTGGGAAAACATTGCTGGTGCTGACATACCTGCGCCGACACTCGGGAACCTGCAGGACTTTGGCGCTATAAAGCCAGTGCCAGTGCTGACCTTCGTTCAGGAGAAGGTCGATGCCATCATGCCGCGTCGGCGGGGGTATCAATCATCGCCCACCTACAAGGTTGACATGGCCTGCGCGCGGATCTGCTTCGATTATGCAGGATACAGCGTGACGCCGAGCGCAAATGCGGCGGAGATCATCAGCAGCAGTGATGCGGGCTTCATCCGTTTCACACGAGACCTTGCGGCCGAAACCCGGGCGCTTGGCCTGATGGTTGCCCATGACCTCATGCCGTTGGAGGCATTTCCGGAACTCAAAACCAAGCCCGCGCAGCAATGGGATTTTGCTCCGTCCGCGCTGGCCAGGGCCACCGATTTCGCGCTGTTTATGCATACCGTGCTGCCAAAGTTGCGCGCCGAAGGTTGGCGCATCGAATATGGCCCCAAGTGGCAGCTCACCATCACTGAGGTTAGCGGCGGGGATGTGCAGTTTGATGTCACAACGTCGGGCACCGATTGGTTCGACATCAGCCTTGGCGCCCGTATCGATAGGCAAGTCGTCGATATTCTGCCCATGTTGCGCCAGTTGCTGGCGCACTTCGGCCCGCAATTGCTGGACCAGGCAGGGGACAGCATCACCTTCGCGATCGGCCCCGGCAAGCTGGCGCAATTGCCCACTGAACAGATCAGGCCCGTGCTGGCGATGCTGCTCGACCTGGCCCTCCACGATCGTGAAGCATGCGGAAAATTGCGTCTGCCGCGTAGCGATATCGCCGTGCTGGCCGATCTTGAACGGGAGAGCGCAGGACGCATTGGTTGGCGCGGCAGTGATGACTTGCGCCAACTGGCCCGCGCCCTCGCCCGCATCCACCTTGAACCGACCGCAGCGCCGGCCAGCTTCAAGGCGGATCTGCTCCCCTATCAGCAGCACGGTCTGGACTGGCTGCAAGCGCTCCACAGCGCCGGATTTGGCGGTGTGCTGGCGGACGACATGGGGCTTGGCAAAACCGTCCAGGCCCTGGCCCACATTGCCACACTCAAAGCCGCCGGGAAGCTGGCCGCACCCGCGCTAATTATCTGCCCGACCTCGGTGTTGCCCAACTGGCAGGCTGAAATTGCGCGCTTTGTGCCCGACCTGCGCAGTGTGCTGTGGCACGGCAATGACCGGCGCAACCTGCATGACCAATTCAAAGACGCCGACATCATCGTAACGAGTTACCCATTGCTGGTGCGCGACACAGCGCAGTTTGCTGCCGCAACGCTGTCGATCATTCTGTTTGATGAAGCCCAGACGCTGAAGAACCCCAAGACCGCCGGCTTCAAGGCGGCGAAAGCCCTGAAAGCAGGACAGATCATCGCCCTGTCGGGCACGCCGGTCGAAAACCAGCTGACCGACGTGTGGAGCCTGATGGACTTGGTCACGCCCGGCTTGCTCGGCCCGCTAGACCAGTTCAAACGCACGATCGACCGGCCAATCACCCGCGATGATGATCCCGCTGCCAAAGCCTTGTTCAGACGCCGCCTGCGCCCATTCATGCTGCGGCGGACCAAGGATGAAGTCGCGCGCGACCTGCCTGACAAGACAGAAATGCAGGAGTGGGTCGACCTCGAAAAGAACCAGCTGGTCGCCTACGAAAGCTTGCGCCTGCTCATGCAGAAGCGGGTGCGCGACGAAATTGCCCGTGTCGGTTTGCTGCGTTCACAGATCGTTTTTCTCGATGCTCTGCTCAAACTCCGGCAAGTTTGTTGCGATCCCCGGCTCCTGCCGCAATCGACAGCAAATAGCACAGACAAACCTGCCGGCTCGGCAAAGCTTGCCAGGCTGATGGAGATGCTGCCTGAACTGCTGCGCGAGGGCCGCCGGATCATCCTGTTCAGTCAGTTCACGTCCATGCTCGACCTGATCAAGCCCGAACTCGACGCACTGGCCATAGCTTTTGTCGAAATCCGCGGTGAGACGCAGGATCGCACGGCCCCGGTCCGCCAGTTTCAGGCCGGCGAGGTTCCCCTTATCCTGATCAGCCTAAAGGCAGGGGGCACCGGTCTGAACCTGACAGCTGCCGACACCGTCATTTTGTACGATCCGTGGTGGAACCCTGCTGTCGAAGCGCAGGCCATCGACCGTGCGCACCGCATCGGCCAGACTAGGCCCGTCTTTGTCCACCGCCTCATAGCCAAAGGCACGATCGAGGAAAAGATACTCGGCCTTCAGGACAAGAAACGTGCGCTTGCCGCCATGCTCTGGGAGGGCGACAGCGCAACCCAGGCCAAGCTGACCGAGGCGGACGTCGCATACCTGCTGGGATGAGGTGCGGAAGCATTCGGGCATGCAAATCTTTTGAGCTGTGGCTCGGCGCCCAAGTCGAAACCCGCCAACGGATGTATAAAACATTGCAAACTGTCGGAAATCGTGATTGATTATGAGTCCCGATCGGCGCCAATCGAGACCCACGGTGCTGCACTTTTGCAAATTATTTCTGATATTTGTGGGACACGAGGGTGGGCCCCTACCTTGATGCCGATTCACAACTATAGTTATTTGAGTTAATGACAGCGTGTCTGGGAACATACCCCAGACACGCTGTCCGGCGTTCAGGTGCGATCGGCGTTCATCACCTTGGCCCAGGCCTTGGCGAAATCGTGTACGAACTGATCGCGCGCATCGTCCGAAGCGTATGCTTCGGCCACGGCACGCAACTCCGAATTCGACCCGAAAATTAGGTCAACCGGGGTTGCTGTCCATTTCAGCGCGCCGCTCGCCCGGTCATGCCCTTCATAGACCAGCCCATTGCCTGCAGCCTTTTTCCATTCATTGCCCATGTCGAGTAGATTGACGAAGAAGTCGTTCGTCAAGGTGCCCGGGCGGCTGGTGAATTCGCCCGCATGCGACCCGCCGGCATTGGCATCAAGCACACGCAGGCCACCGACGAGCACCGTCATTTCCGGCACCGTCAGCCCCAGCATGCTCGCCTTGTCGACCAGCGCCTGGGCCGGAGTCTGCCAGCTTTCCGCGCTGTAATAGTTGCGGAAACCATCGGCCTTAGGCTCAAGTACGGAAAACGAGGTAACATCCGTCTGGTCTTGCGTGGCATCAACCCGTCCCGGCGTAAACGGCAGTGTCAGACTGACGCCCGCTTTGGACGCTGCCTGTTCGATCGCGGCGTTTCCGGCCAAGACGATCAGATCAGCGAGGCTGACGGTTTTGCCACCCACGGCATGGGCGTTGTAATCGGCGCGCACCTTTTCCAGCGCGGCCAGCACTTTGCCAAGCTCTGCCGGATCGTTTGCTGCCCAATCCTTTTCGGGCGCCAGACGGATCCGCGCGCCGTTTGCTCCGCCGCGATAATCGGTGCCGCGATAGGTTGATGCTGCGGCCCATGCGGTCCGCACCAATTGAGGGCCGGTCAGACCTGCCGCAAGCACTTTGGCCTTGAGCATGACAACTTCGGTCGATCCGATAAGCGGATATTGATTGGTCGGCAGCGGGTCCTGCCACGAAAAAGACTGCGTCGGCACTTCGGCGCCGATATAGTGGGTCTTTGGCCCCATGTCCCGGTGGGTAAGTTTAAACCAGGCGCGCGCAAAAGCATCAGAGAACTGTTCGGGATGATCCTTGAACCGCAGGGAAATCGCGCGAAACGCCGGATCTTCCTTCATTGAGATGTCAGTAGTGAACATCATTGGTGCGTGGCGCTTGGAAGGATCATTCGCGTCGGGCACGATCTGCACATCGGCAGCGTTTTTCGGTTCCCATTGGGTGGCGCCAGCCGGGCTTTTTACTTTCACCCAGTCGAACGCAAACAGGTTGTCGAGGTATTGTGTGGTAAACGCAATCGGATTGGCCGACCACGCGCCTTCCAGCCCGCTTGTAACCGTATCTGCACCTGCGCCAGTGCCACAGCTGTTTTTCCAGCCCAGACCCTGTGCCTCGATCGCCGCGCCCGCCGGGGCTACGCCCAGGCACGATGCCGGGTGCGCGCCGTGCGCCTTGCCGAAAGTGTGCCCCCCAGCGATGAGTGCAACGATTTCCTCGTCATTCATCGCCATGCGGCCGAACGACTGGCGGATGTCGTGCGCTGCGGCAATGGGGTCGCCATTGGCGTTGGGGCCTTCGGGATTGACATAGATCAGCCCCATCTGCACCGCGGCCAGTGATCCCTTCAGATTGCGTTTGGCGTCCCAGCGGTTGGCATCAGCTGCCAAAAAATGCTTTTCGGTGCCCCAGTAAACCACGTCGGGCTGCCAGGAATCGGCGCGACCGCCCCCAAACCCCAGTGTTTTGAAACCCATTTCTTCCAGCGCGACGTTGCCGGTCAGCACCATCAGGTCGCCCCACGACAGCCGTCGACCGTACTTCTGCTTTATAGGCCAGAGCAGGCGTTTTGCCTTGTCGAGATTGGCGTTGTCGGGCCAGGAATTGAGCGGTTCGAACCGCTGTTCACCACCACCGCCGCCCCCGCGACCGTCGATCGTGCGATAGGTGCCGGTGCTGTGCCAGGCCATGCGGATGAAGTACGGACCATAGTTGCCATAATCTGCTGGCCACCACGGCTGCTGCGCGGTCAGCACTTTGGCTATGTCCGCTTTTACCGCCTTGAGATCGAGCGTCAGGAACGCCTTGGCGTAATCGAAGTAGGGTCCATAGGGATTGGCAGCCTGATTTTCATTCTGCCGCAGCGGTGCAAGATCCAGTCGGTCGGGCCAACAGTCGGAATTGGTAGTCGGCGTGTTGGAGGCGGTTGCCAGGGTCCCATCGGCAGCCTGCGCGGCCAGAGGACAGGCCAGCATCAACGCGAGCGCGAGTGTGGAAATGGAGCAACGCATGGTGGTATCCTTCGTCATGTCCAAACGCGCACCAAATCATCCGGGCATCACCACACCGGTGAACGAGAGGGTCGTGCTAAACTGGACTCGGTTGTGACCTTTGCCGGCTATCGGTCGACGAGGACGCCCCCCGGCACTGCAGGAAGTAGCGCACGCGTTCGGAGCAACATAACAGATTAGTCTATTCACTATCATCGACCTGGACGATCAATCCAACCCCCGCAAACCGTTGCTCCATGACGTTTGGCGCGAGTTCGAGTCGGATGATCCGTGCACCCGACTAGCCTGACTGTGAAGTGGCCCGGTATTTCCGACAAGTTGGCGGCTGAAATAAGCTCTCCAGCCTGATGTTACGCCGCCAGTTTGGTTTTCAGATCAGGTGGGGCATGCCCCACCTGATCTGAAAAATCGATTTGCTCATATGCCTCGGTAGGGGTTCGTCCCGCAAGGGTCGAATGTGGACGGTGGTTGTTGTAATAATCAAACCATCGACCCACCCCGTTGCGCAGGTCGGAGCCGGTCTCGAAATCGTTCAGGTAGACGCACTCGTACTTGAGCGATCGCCACAGCCGCTCGATGAAGACGTTGTCCATCCAGCGGCCACGACCATCGATGCTGATCTTGATATTGGCTGCCTGCAGTACGCCTGTGAACGCGAAACCGGTGAATTGACTGCCTTGATCGGTGTTGAAAATCTCTGGCTTGCCGTAGCGTGCTAGGGCCTCCTTCAGTGCCTCCACGCAAAAGCCGACATCCATCGTATTCGACACCCGCCAGGCTAGAACTTTGCGGGTGGCCCAGTCCATGATCGCGACCAAATAGAGAAATCCCCGCCGCATGGGCAGGTACGTAATGTCGGTACACCAGACGTGGTTAGGCCGCGTGATCGCCAATTTACGCAGCAAATACGGGTAGATCCGGTGCTCCGGGTGCGGATCGCTGGTCCGTGGGCGCTGATAAATCGCCGCAAGACCCATCTTGGCCATCAAGCGTCGCACGCGGTGGCGACCAACCTCATTGGACTTGTGACGGTTTTGTGCCGGTCACCTATTTCACTATGCCACCTTGGCTTCGAATGCGAGCGGGCTGATGCCGCCCAGATATGAATGGCGCCTACGCGGATTGTAGAAGCCGTTGATGTACTGAAAGATGGCGGTCTCGGCCTGGCGGCGGGTTGGCCAATTCTGGCGCCAGAGCACTTCGGCCTTCAGACTTTTGAAGAACGTCTCGACCGCTGCATTGTCATAGCAGTTGCCCTTGCCTGACATGGACGGGACCAGCTTGTGGGCCTGCAGCTTCTTCTGGAAGTCGTAGGCGGCAATGGCGGGATCAAGCTGCGCGGCACCGACCTGTTGTGCAAAGTCGTTACCGAGGCCGAGGTGTTGGAGGTGTGCACCGCATTCATCCAGCTTTACCGCGAACAGGCCTATTATCTGGAACGCACCGCGCCGTGGATTGAACGGGTCGGGCTGGAAACGGTCAAGGCGGCGCTGTTCGACGATGCCGGGTCGGTGGCACGGCTGGCCGCCGCGTTTCGCCATTCGCAAAGTTTCATGCAACACGATCCGTGGGCCCGGCTCGCCGCCGGGGCAGACGCCGAACTGCACCAGCATCTGGCCGAGGTGCGACCCAATCCTGCATCCGCCGTCATCATGGATGGCGCCAAGTGATCGGCGACTGGCTTGACATCGGCCCGGTGGGTCAGATCAGTCCCGGCATTGCGCGCACGCTGCCCGTTCGTGGATCCGATGGCAAGCTCGTCCACGAAATCACCATTTTCCATACCATCGACAACCATTTCTATGCGTTGATCAACCACTGCCGGCACAAGGCCGGGCCGCTCAGCCAGGGCATTGTCCACGGCGCGGTGGTCACCTGCCCGCTGCACGGCTGGAACATCTCGCTCAAATCGGGTGAGGCGCTGGGCGAAGACAAGGGCTGCGTGCCGACCATCCCGCTGAAAGTGGATGCCGGGCGCATTTACCTGCTGCGCTATGCGGTGATGGGGACACACCCGCGTGCGCCCCACCCGACCGATGTAGACTGAGGTGGAGCGCCGGGCCTGAACCGCCCCACCTGCCAATTTCGCGCTCACAAGACCTGCAAATGCGCGCAACCGGCCCGATAAAATCGCGGCGCGCGCGCGGCGTCAGCGGACCTTGAAACTGACCGTTACACCATACGTGGCAGGCAGGCCGGCGTAGCGCGATGTAAAGTCGAAGCCGGTGCGGACGTTGTTCCAGTAATATTTGTTGAGCACGTTCTTGCCCCAGAACAGCACCCTCCAGCTTTCATCCTCGGGCCCATAGCCAAGCCGCGCATCAAGTGTGGCATAAGCGTTAGTGGTAAACGGATGGACCAGCCCCGGCAGGACACGGTTGGCAGGCGATGCGGGAACAACGATGCCCGCTCCACCCGGGGTGGTGTCGGATTGCGAACGGCCCGCTACGGTGAACCCGACGAAGGGCCCGCCGCGCGCCTTGCCATTCAGCCGGTAATCGGCACTGAAAGTGTAATTCCAGTGCGGTGCAAACGGCAACGCACTGCCAGCGAAATTGGTTTGCTGGCCCAGGGTGTCGGTGCCGGTATATTTGGTGACCTTCGTATCAAGATAGGTGACTGCCGCGTTCAGCGCCAGGCCGGGGGTCGGCCGGACCGACAGGTCACCCTCCAATCCGAAGATATGCGATTTTGGCACGTTGGTCAGCACGTCGAGCGTGCCAAACACCGGGTCCTGCAATTTGCCCAGCACCTGCTTGTTGCCATAGTCATAAAAGAACACTGCCGCGTTCAACTGCGCCTTTTTGTCCCACAGGCCGAGCTTTACGCCGCCTTCAAACGCCAGCACGGTTTCCTGCCGGGCGGGCGCATATTGCGATGTCGTCGATGCCGCAAGATTGGGAAAGCTGCCCGCCTTGTACCCGCGCGATGCATTGACATAGACCAGCGCGTTGCTGTCGATGCTGTAATTGGCACCTGCGGTCCAACTGAGGTTGTGTTCGTCAAGCGTCCCCTGTGTCGGGGCCAGGCTGGGCTGGAATCCGGTCAGAACGCCGCCGGTAAAGGCCGGCGTTTCGGCATAGCAGCGCTGGTTATAGGGTGCGCCACCGGCCGCCGCGTTGGCCAGCCAATGGGCATTGCCACCACCGCTGAAAGCACTGGTCAGCGCGCCGCCAAGCCAATCGAACAGCGTGTTGATCAACCCGTCACCATCATCAAATCCGCAGATGCCGGCATTGTTTTTGCTTTGTGTATAGCGCAGGCCGCCTTTCAGCGTGAATTCTGGCGTCACCTTGTATTCGATATTGCCGAAAACCGCATAGTTTACGATTTTCTGTGTTTCGATCGTTGCGCCACGGGTGATGTTGAAAAACCCTGGGTTGCTGTTGGAATCATCGGCGTAGGTGTTGTCCTGAATTTCAAAGGTCTTGCTGTTTTCATAGTTGCCGCCGACGATCCAGTGCAGCGCCGAACCATTGGTGTTGGCCACGCGCAATTCCTGGTTGAACGACCGGATCGTGCCGTTGTTGACCGCGATGTCAGCGACATTCAGCGACGACCCATCCGAATCGACTATCTGCGACTGCTTGAAATCGATGTACGACGTCAGCGAAGTGACCGTGATCGCGTCGGTCAGCTTAAGGTCTGTGCGCAGCGCCGCCTGATAGAACGTGCGGCTGCTTTGCGGCGCAGTGGCAGAGGTCCAGTCGGCCGAGCGTGGATTGGCATCCGGGAATGGATAGGCCAGTTCCTGCGCCTTCACGTTGGCGGGGCTTTGCGGGAACAGCGCGATGAATTGGCCGGCCTGCGGCTGCGATGAATCGTGCCATGCGTTCAGGTTCAGCGCAAATTTCAGAGTCGAGCTGGCATCCCAGTCAAGCAGCAGGCGGCCTGCGACATAGCTGGTTTTGCCATTGCGGTCCTGCGGGTGGGTCTTTGCAATCTGCCAGCCGTCGGAATTTTCACCATCGACCGCGACCCGCGCGCGCAACGTGGTGGACAGGGGCACGTTGATATAGGCGTTGGCGTGGATATCGCTGAAACGGCCGAACGACAGATTGCCGCCGGTTTCAAAATGATCCACCGGTTTGGCGGCGATGTTGTTGATCGCACCCCCGGTCGAATTTTCGCCAAAGAGAGTCCCCTGCGGCCCCTTCAGCACTTCGATCTGCTGCAGGTCATACGACGAATGGCTTGCCAGCACCGGAAACGGCAGCGGCACCTGGTCGATATACACGCTGACTGCCGGATAAACGCCCAGCGAGCTGTCGTTGTAGCCGACGCCGCGCAGCGTGAGAATCGGAGTGTTGGTCGACGAATGGGCGAATTCCAGGCCGGGCACCGCTGCGGCGATATCCTGGATAGTGTTGATCCCGCGCGATCTGATAGCGTCACCGGACAGGGCGGTAATGGTTGACCCGACTTTGTTGAGTCGTTCTTCGCGCTTGTTGGCGGTGACGATGATTTCAGCCGGGCTGTTTGCTGATGCATCAGCCGGTTGTGCCTCCGTGCCGGCCGCTGCGGCCTGGGCATGGGCGTCAACCGCCAGCAGAGGTGAAGACAGTGTTACAGACGTTGCACAAAGCAATGCAACCTTCACAAAACCAGCATGCATTTGGCAATCCCCCAGCAAATTTCTTTTTTCGGCGTAAGCGCAAGACATAAGCTGCAAACGCATACCCAACTGTGCGG
>CAILBC010000003.1 GCA_903832325.1 uncultured Sphingomonadales bacterium
AGCGCCCAGGAATGGCGCCGCAATTCGGGTATGACCATGATTGGGCGCATAGCTACTCGGCGGCTTTGCATGAGGCGGACGGCAGGTTGCAGCACGAGCGGCCGTTCACGCCCCCGCCGCTGAATTTCGTGAGTTGGTCGCCATTCGCCATAGCCTTTTAGGCCAGCTGAACGTCCGCTAAGCCACCATCGCCCCCCGGTACTTGCCTGTCAGCAACCGGCCAATACCCCGCCGGCAAACATCGCCGCGCACCCAAAGATCACCCCGCCCGCAATTCCTCCGCCAGCAGCCGGAACTCATCGCCTCGTGGCGAATTTTTTCGCCACACCAGTGCGATGCGGCGAAAGGCCTGGTCGCTGTTCAGGGGGCGGGCGACAATCCGGGTGCCTGCCAGAATTCCTGCGGTGATCGCCATTTCGGGCAGCATCGTCAGGCCCAGGCCGTTGTCGACCATTTGCACCAGGGTGTGCAGCGATGTGCCGATCATCGTGGCGCTGGCGCGCAGTTCGGGGCGGCTGCAGGCGGCGAGTGCGTGTTCTTTCAGGCAGTGGCCGTCTTCCAGCAGCAGCAGGCGGTTTTCATCGATCGATGCGGGCGAAATCATCGCCGGCGGGTCGCGCGGGTCATCATGGGGCAGGGCGATCAGCAGCGGATCGTTGAACAGGTGCACCGTTTCCACATCGCCCGTGGCAAACGGCAGGGCCAGCAGCACGCAATCGGCGCGGCCGTGGTGCAGCGATTCGATGGCCGCGGCGCTGGGTTCTTCGCGCAGAAACAGGCGCAGTTGCGGGCGTTCGGCGCGCAGCCGCGGCAGGATGCGCGGCAGCAGGAACGGGGCGATCGTGGGGATCACGCTCATCCGCAATTCGCCTGCCAGCGGCGCACCGTGCGATTGCACCAGTTCCGACAATTCCTCTGCCTCGCGCAGCAGGCGGTGCGCCTTGGCCACCACCTGGTTGCCCAGCGGGGTGAACCGCACCACCCGCCGCGTGCGTTCTACCAGCGTCACGTTCAGCAGCGATTCCAGTTCGCGCAAGCCGGCCGACAGCGTCGATTGCGACACGAAGCAGGCCTCTGCCGCGCGGCCGAAATGGCCATGTTCGTGCAGCGCCACCAGATATTGCAGCTGCTTCAGCGTGGGCAGATAGATGCTCATCAGGCCTCGCCGTCGGTCTCCGCTGCGGCGTGGTGCGCGGCTTCGGCCGCTTCGGCTTCTTCCACCTGGTCATCATGGTCGACCGGGCGAAACGTTTCGTCGTCAATGTCTTCCACAACGTCTTCCGCCGCATCGCCGTCGCTGCCGATATCGTCGATATGCGCCATTTTCAGCTTGTTCCTGACCACGGCAAAGGCCAGCCGCCCTTCAACCAGGTTCAGCGCATCGCGCCCGAACTGGTCAAACCGCCAGCCTTCCAGAATGGCCAGCCCCTTGCGCTGCCCGGCGGCCAGCGCCTCCAGATCGTCGCTGCGCGCAAGCAGGCGCGCGGCAATATCGATTTCGCGGCTGCGGATTTTCAGCAGCAGCTTCAACAAGTCGGCCACCAGCGCGCCTTCCTTGCCCAGCGGCGCGCCACGCGGTGCGCGCGGCGGCATTTCCGCCTCGGTCAACGGTTTGGCATCGGCCAGGCACTGCATCAGCCGCCGGCCGATTTCATTGTCGCGCCATCCGGCCGAAAGCCCGCGCACTTTGGCCAGGTCCGCCTGGTCGCGCGGGGCATGGCTGGCAAGGTCGGCCAGCGTTTCATCGCGCATGATCCGGCCGCGCGGAATGTTCTTGTCCATCGCCTCGGTCTCGCGCCAGGCGGCCAGCGCCTTCAGCCGGCCCAGCACCGCATGGTTGCGGCTGGGCGGGCGGATTTTCTGCCACACCGTCGCGGGGTCGTTGCGATAATTTGCCGGATCGGCCAGCTTTTCCATCTCGATATCCAGCCATTCGCCGCGCCCGGTCTTGATCAGCCGCTTCAGCATGCGCGGGAAAATCTTTGACAGGTGGGTCACATCGCCGATGGCGTATTCAATCTGCCGCTCGGTCAGCGGGCGGCGCGACCAATCGGTAAAGCGCGCGCCCTTGTCGATCGGAAAGCCCAGCCACGCCTCTACCAGGTTGGAATAGCCGATCTGTTCGGACTGGCTGATCGCCATCATCGCGATCTGCGTGTCGAAAATCGGGTGCGGGGTGCGCCCGGTCAGGTTGTAGATGATTTCCACATCCTGCCCGCCGGCGTGAAACACTTTCAGCACGTCTTCGTTATCGACCAGCAGATTGAGCAGCGGCGACAGATCGATGCCATGGGCCATCGGGTCGATCGCCGCGGCCTCTTTGTCATCGGCGATCTGCACCAGGCACAGTTCCGGCCAATAGGTGTTTTCTCGCATGAATTCGGTATCGACCGTGATGAAATCGGCCGTGGCCAGGCGCGCGCAAAGCTCGGTCAACGCTTCGGTGGTGGTGATCAGCGGATGAATTTTCATCGGTCTTTTCGTTAGTGATGCCCGATCACGCGCCAATGGCGGCAAACCCGGCTTTTGCGGTACCCCCGTCCGGGGGCGGCGGCTTGACAAAATGACGGCCATCGCCTCTTGGCCGCACATAAATCCCTGCCCGATTGCGGCATGAATGGAAAGACCTTCGATGCATCCCTATCGTTCACACACTTGCGCTGCCCTGACGCGCGATGACGTCGGCCAGACCGTCCGTCTGTCGGGCTGGGTGCATCGCAAGCGCGATCACGGCGGCGTGCTGTTTGTCGATCTGCGCGATCATTACGGCCTCACCCAGATTGTCGCCGATGTCGACAGCCCGGCACTGGCCGTGCTGGAATCGCTGCGCGTGGAAAGCGTGGTGACCATCGACGGGCTGGTCAAGGCGCGCGCCGAGGGCACGATCAACCCCAATCTCGCCACCGGCGCGATCGAAGTCTATGCCCGCAGCGCCACGGTGCTGTCGGCGGCCGAAGAATTGCCCATGCCGGTGGCCGGCGAACAGGAATATCCCGAAGATATCCGCCTGCGGTACCGTTTTCTCGATTTGCGGCGCGACCGCCTGCACGCCAATATCGTGCGCCGGACGAAAGTGATCTCGTCGATGCGCCGGCGGATGGAAACGGCCGGCTTCACCGAATATTCCACCCCGATTCTCACCGCATCAAGCCCCGAAGGCGCGCGCGATTTCCTCGTGCCCAGCCGCATTCATCCGGGCAAGTTCTATGCCCTGCCGCAGGCGCCGCAGCAGTACAAACAGCTGCTGATGGTTGCCGGGTTCGATCGCTATTTCCAGATTGCGCCGTGTTTTCGCGATGAAGACCCGCGCGCAGACCGGCTGCCCGGCGAATTCTATCAGCTTGATCTGGAAATGAGCTTTGTCACCCAGGAAGAAGTCTGGGAAACGATGGAGCCTGTTATCGGCGCGATTTTCGAAGAATTCGCCGATGGCAAGACGGTCACGCCCGGCGGCAGCTTTCCGCGCATCGCCCATGACGAGGCCATGCTGAAATACGGCTCTGACAAGCCCGATCTGCGCAACCCGCTGATCATCACCGATGTGTCGCACCATTTTGCCACCTCGGGCTTTGGCCTGTTCGAACGCATTGTCGGCGGCGGCGGCGTGGTGCGCGCGATCCCCGCGCCGGGCACTGCGGAAAAAAGCCGCAAGTTCTTTGACGAAATGAACGACTGGGCCCGCGCCGAAGGGCACGCGGGCCTGGGCTATGTCACGCGAAAGGGCGGCGAATTCGGCGGCCCGATTGCGAAAAACCACGGCGCCGAGGGCATGGCGGCGCTGTATGATGCGCTTGGCCTCGGGCCCGATGACGGCCTGTTCTTTGCCGCGGGCAAGGCGGCGCAGGCGGCAAAGCTGGCGGGCCTGGCGCGCACCCGCATCGCCGATCAACTGGGCCTGATCGAAGCCGATGCCTTCCGCCTGTGCTGGATTGTCGATTTCCCGTTCTACGAATGGGATGAAGACGAGAAAAAGGTGGAATTCGCGCACAATCCGTTCTCGATGCCGCAGGGCGGGATCGACGCGCTGAACAGTGCCGACCCGTTGACGATCAAGGCATTCCAGTATGATCTGGTGTGCAACGGCTTTGAAATCGCCTCTGGCTCGATCCGCAACCAGGACCCGGCGACAATGGTCCGCGCGTTCGAACTGGTCGGGCTGTCGCAGGCCGATGTGGAGGACCGCTTTGGCGGGCTGTACCGCGCATTCCAGTATGGCGCGCCGCCGCACGGGGGCATGGCCGCCGGGGTGGATCGCATTGTCATGCTGGTGTGCGGCGCGCAAAACCTGCGCGAGGTTTCGCTGTTTCCGATGAACCAGCGTGCCGAAGACCTGCTGATGGGCGCACCAACCCCGGCCGAGCCGCGCCAGCTGCGCGAATTGTCGATTCGCGTTGTCGACGCACCGAAAAGCTGAACGGGATTCCCGAACGATTCCGCGCACAAAGCGGCTTCATTCGGGGGTGCCTTTCGTCTCCCACTTGCCAGCGGGGCTCGTGCCTATTAGGGCGATGCCCTGAACGGTAGAACCGCCGTAACTCGTCACCCTGTTTCGTCTGAAGGGACACATCGAATGAGCGATACCGCCGACCGCGTTAAGAAGATCGTTGTCGAGCACCTTGGCGTCGAGGCCGACAAGGTCACCGAAGAAGCCAGCTTCATCGACGATCTTGGCGCCGACTCGCTCGACATCGTCGAGCTGGTGATGGCCTTCGAAGAAGAGTTTGGTGTCGAGATCCCCGACGATGCGGCGGAAAAGATCGCCACTGTCGCCGATGCGATCAAATACATCGACGAAAACAAGGGCTGATCACCCTGAACTCCTCATGCTGGCCCGGCCTTGCGCCCGGCTGGTGGCGTGGCTTCGCCGGGCCGGTGCAATCACCGTTCCGGCAAAACCGCGATTGCCGGGGGGTAGGACATAGGCAGGCTCGGCCCACACGCTGGGCTGGGCCTGTTGTCTTTTCGGGCCCGGCTGATTGCCGGGCATTGAAAACGAAGCAATACCAAACAACTGGAATGGTGGACGGATGCCGCGGCATCGTGTTCGACCCGTTTTGATCCGGAGAAAGCAATGCGTCGTGTCGTTGTCACCGGCCTTGGCCTGGTCACCCCCCTGGGCGCAGACGTGGAAACCGTCTGGGCCAATCTGATCGCCGGCAAATCCGGCGCGGGGCCGATCACGCGGTTCGATGCCAGCAACCAGAAATGCCGCATTGCCTGCGAGGTAAAGCCGGCCGACCACGAATATGGCTTTGATGCGTCAAAGCGGGTGGATCACAAGATTCAACGCCAGGTCGATCCGTTCATCGTCTATGGCATCGATGCCGCCGGCCAGGCGCTCGAAGATGCCGGCCTTGTCGATATGGACGACGCGATGAAGCTGCGCACCGGTTGCTCGATCGGATCGGGCATTGGCGGGCTGCCGGGGATCGAAAGCGAATCGATCGTGCTCCACGAAAAGGGGCCGAGCCGGGTCAGCCCGCATTTCGTCCATGGCCGCCTGATCAATCTGATTTCGGGCCAGGTCAGCATCAAATATGGCCTGATGGGCCCCAACCATGCCGTCGTTACCGCGTGTTCGACCGGCGCGCACTCGATCGGCGATGCCGCGCGCATGATCCGCGATGATGATGCCGACGTGATGCTGGCCGGCGGCGCCGAATCGACCATCAATCCGCTGGGCGTGGCCGGGTTTGCCCAGGCGCGGGCGCTCAACTGTTCGTTCAACGATCGGCCCGAAGCGGCCAGCCGCCCCTATGACAAAGACCGTGACGGCTTTGTGATGGGCGAAGGCGCCGGCGTGGTCGTGCTGGAAGAATACGAACACGCCAAGGCGCGCGGGGCAAAGATCTATGCCGAAGTGGTCGGCTATGGCCTGTCGGGCGATGCCTACCACGTGACCGCGCCCCACCCGGAAGGCAAAGGCGCCGAACTCGCCATGCGGATGGCCATGCGCAAGGCCGGGATGGAACCGGGCGATATCGATTATGTCAACGCGCACGGCACCTCCACCATGGCCGATACGATCGAGCTCGCCGCGGTAAAGCGCGTGCTCGGCGATGATCTGAGCGGCGCCTCGATGAGCAGCACCAAATCGGCGATTGGCCATTTGCTGGGCGGCGCGGGCGCGGTGGAAACGATTTTCTGCATCCTCGCCCTGCGCGATCAGATCGTGCCGCCCACGCTCAATCTCGACAATCCGGATGAAGGCACGATCGGGGTCGATCTGGTGCCGCACGTTGCGCGAAAGCGCACCGTGCGCGCGGCGCTGAACAATTCGTTCGGCTTTGGCGGCACCAATGCAGCCCTGATCATCAAGGCAATTTGACCAGAAACAGGCCGCACAAGCGCGGCAAGAGGTTGGCCGTGCGACGCATAAGCAAGACGCGATGGGTGCTCGGCGCGGGGCTGGCGCTGCTGCTGGCCTATGGCGTGCATTTCCTCTGGGGCTGGTACGGGCCGGGCCCGCTGGCGCAGGATACCACGTTCATCGTGTCCGAAGGGGTGGGCATGGCCAGCGTGGCGCAGGATCTGGAAAGCCAGGGCGCGGTCGCCTCGGCCTCAACATTCCGCGCCCGGGTGCGCCTGCTGGGCCTGCGCGCCGGGCTGAAAGCCGGCGAATTCCTGCTGCCCGCGCATGCCAGCGGCGCGCAGATCCTGGCCATCCTGCAGGGCCGCGAGGGCGTGATGCGCCGGTTGTTCACCGTGCCCGAAGGGATGCCCGCGGTGCTCGTGCATGAAAAGCTGATGGCGCAGCCAATGCTCACCGGCCCCGCGCCGGTCCCCGCCGAAGGCTCGATTCTGCCCGACAGCTATGACTATCAACGCGGCGAGGCGCGCGCCGCAGTGGTCGCCCGGATGACAAAGGCGATGACCACCACGCTGGCCGATCTCTGGGCAAAGCGATCGCCGCACACGGTGGCCAAGACCCCCGAAGAAGCGGTGATCCTGGCTTCGATTGTCGAAAAGGAAACCGGAAAGCCCGGCGAACGCCGCATGGTTGCCGGGCTCTATTCGAACCGCCTGCGCCAGGGCATGAAGCTGCAGGCCGATCCCACGATCATCTATCCGATCACGCAGGGGCGCCCGCTGGGGCGGCGGATTCGCGAATCCGAAATCCACGCGGTCAACGATTACAACACGTATGCCATGGTCGGGCTGCCCAAGGGTCCGATCACCAATCCCGGGCGCGCCAGCATTGCGGCCGTGCTCGATCCCGCCGAAACCCACGCGTTGTACATGGTGGCCGACGGGACCGGCGGGCATGTCTTTGCCGATACGCTGGAACAGCATAATGCCAATGTTGCCAAATGGTTCGCCATCCGGCGTGCAAAGGGCGAAATGTGATGCGCCGGGTCCGCCATGGCCCGGTGCCATGACGGACTTGCCCGCCGTTAACGATTCGCTAGGGGTTTTTCCGCTAGGTGTTTTCCCGCAGGGCCGCGCCACGGGTTGGTCAGGACTTGTGCGCGGGACCATTCCGGCCTTTGCCGAAGCCTCCATCCACGGGCTTGCGGCCTGGCCGAATGGTCCCGCCCAGTTTTCCCCATCGCCGATTTGGGTCATGCATCATGCGTGATCGCACGCCGCATATCGTGCTGGCGGTGCTGCCCGATGCGGCGCAGGCGCGGCTCGATGGCTTGCGCCGGGCGCATTATCCGCCCGAACGCAACCGGGTGCCGGCGCATTGCACGCTGTTCCACGCCATTCCCGGGATGATCGCGGAGGAACTGGCCGCCGTGCTGGCCACAATCGCCGCCGCCACCCCGCCGCCGCGCGCGCGCATCGATCGGATCATCGATCTGGACGGCGGCACCGCGCTGGGCGTGACCAGCCCCGATCTCATCGATCTGCGCGGGGATCTGGCCGACCGGTTCCACGGTCTGCTGTCGGGCGCCGATGCCGTGCCGCCACGCCTGCACGTAACCATCCAGAACAAAGTTGAACGGCGCACCGCGCACCAGTTGCAATCGGCGCTGCGCAGTACGTGGCAGCCTCTGGATATCACGATTCCGGCGCTGGCGGTGCACCGCGTGGTGGACGGCGCGTGGTTTCCGGTCGGCACCTGGCGTTTGCGCCAGGCGCGGCGGTAACCGCCCGACTGTTCTGTCACACCGGCACGGGCGGAGCAGTCAGCGCCGCCACCGGCAGGAATTCGCTGCCCCGCCGCGCCAGAAAATCGCGGAACACGGTCATCGCCGGGGATGGCGTGCGATCGACCAGATTGACTGCAAACCACTGGCGCCGCACCGGGGTGTCGATCACGTCCAGGATCACCAGCCGGCCCAGTTCGACTTCGGTGGCGATCGTGTGCGCCGAAATGAACGCCACGCCCAGCCCGGCCATGACCGCCTGCTTGATCGATTCGTTCGATCCGAATTCGGGGCCCAGCCGGTCGTTGCGCCCGGGAATATCGGCAAAGAACAGCTCCAGCGAACTGCGCGTGCCCGATCCGTGTTCGCGCACCAGAAAGGTCTCTTCGGCAACGCGCCGTTTGGCAATCGCGCGTTCGCCCGCCAGCGGATGATCGGGCGCGGCCACGATCACCAGCGGATGTTCGCCCAGCAGGAACGATTGCACGGCCACCTGCCATGGCGGCCGGCCCATCAGCGCAACATCGACATGGCGCTCGGCCAGATCGGCAATCACCGCGGCGCGATTGCCAATGCGCAGCCGCACCTCGATTCCGGGAAATTCGGCCATGAACGCCGCGGCCATCTGCGGCGCGAAATATTTCGCCGTTGATACCGCGCCAAAGCGCAGGATGCCGCGCCCGGAATCGCGCACCGCGATCAATTCGTCGGCCAACTGGTTCAGCCGGGCATCGATCGCCTGCGCCGCGGCAATCACCGCCAGCCCGGCGGCGGTGGCGCGAAACCCGTCGCGCGTGCGGTCAAACAGCACGGCATTGGCCTCTGCCTCCGCCTGCTGGATCTGCAGCGTCACGGCCGAGGGCGTCAGGCCAAGCTCGCGCGCGGCCAGATTGATCTTGCCCAGCCGGTTGACCGCCAGCACCGCGTGCAATTGCCGAAAAGTGATTTGCCGCATCGCACAAAGTAAGAAAAATTTATTTCCAATGTCAAGATAATAAACTTTACTAATTCTGGTCGCGATGGCCTTCTTCCGCTCATGGAGCGCCGCCCACGGCGCCGGGTTTGGGAGAGTGCGATGATCGAGCCGGGCCTGGGCGCGCATCTTGCGCGCCATGCCAACTCTGCTGCGCCCCATGCAGGCGAAGTGGCCGCGACCATCGCGGCGCTTGCTGCCGCCGGTGTCACGTTGGCCTCCACCATTGCCGAAGGCGCGCTGGGCGGGGCCCTTGCCGCCCAGGTCGGCGCCGCGAACAGCGATGGCGATAGCCAGCGCGGGCTCGATCTCCTGGCTGATGAACGCTTTCTCGCTGCCGCCGCCGGGGTGCCGGTCGGTCTCTATGCCTCCGAAGAATTGCCCGATCCGGTGCGCATCGGCGGGCAGGGCGATGGCCCGGCGCGGCCGCTGGCGCTGGCGATCGATCCGCTCGACGGGTCATCCAATATCGATACCAATGTGCCGATCGGCACGATTTTTTCGATCCGGCCGATCGTCGGCGATGCCACTGCCGATCCGCAGGCCAGTTTCCGCACCCACGGGCACGATCAGATCGCCGCCGGGTTCCTGATCTATGGCCCGCAGACCGCGCTGGTGCTGACCCTGGGGCAGGGCACCGACATATTCGTCCATTCGCCCGCCGCCGGTGGCTTTCAGCGCGTGGCCAGCAGCATCGCGATCCCGCCCAAAACGCGCGAATTCGCGATCAACGCCTCGAACTATCGGCATTGGGACGAAGCGGTGCGGCTCTATTTCGATGATTGCATCAAAGGCGGCCACGGCCCGCGTGAAAGCGAATTCAACATGCGCTGGATCGCCTCGCTCGTGGCCGAAGCCTATCGCATCCTGATCCGCGGCGGGGTGTTCCTCTATCCCGGTGATCGCCGCCGCGGCTATGCCCAGGGGCGGCTGCGGCTGGTCTATGAAGCGCACCCCATGGCCATGCTGGTCGAACAGGCCGGCGGTGCCGCAACCGACGGCATCGGCCCGATCCTCGATATCGCTGCCACTTCGCTGCACCAGCGCACCCCGCTGGTGTTCGGATCGACCGCCGAAGTCGCGCGGATCGGTCGCTATCACACGCTGCCCAGCCAGATGGCCGATCGCGCGCCACTGTTTGGCAAGCGCGGTCTGTTCAGGGCATAACGATCATGTCTGCACGCCATCCGATCATTTCGATCACCGGTTCGTCGGGCGCCGGGACCACCTCGGTCAAGCGCATTTTCGAAATGATCTTCCGCCGCGAACGGGTTGAGGCCGCCTATATCGAAGGCGATGCGTTCCATCGCTACAACCGCGCCGACATGGCCGCCAAAGTTGCCGACGAACAGCGCCTGGGCAATCCCAATTTCACCCATTTCCACGCCGATGCCAACGAACTGGAACGGCTGGAGGCGGTGTTTGCCGGATATGGCGCAACCGGCACCGGCCAGACGCGAACGTATATCCACGACGAAGCCGAAGCCGCGCAGCACGGCGTGCCCCCCGGCAGCTTTACCCCGTGGGTCGATTTTCCGCCCAGCGACCTTTTGTTCTACGAAGGGCTGCATGGCTGCGCGGTCACCGATACGGTCGATCTGGCGCGGCATGCCGATCTGAAGATCGGCGTTGTGCCGGTGATCAATCTGGAATGGATCCAGAAAATCCACCGCGACCGGGCCACGCGCGGATATTCGGCCGAGGCGGTGATGGATACCATCCTGCGCCGCATGCCCGACTATGTGCGGTTCATCACCCCGCAGTTTTCGCTCACCGATGTCAATTTTCAGCGCGTGCCGATTGTCGACACGTCCAATCCGTTTGTCGCGCGGTGGATTCCCACGCCCGACGAATCGATGCTGGTGATCCGCTTTGCCAATCCGCGCGGCATCGATTTTCCCTATCTGCTGTCGATGGTGCCGCAATCGTTCATGTCGCGGCCCAATTCGATCGTGATGCCGGGCAACAAGCTGGACCTGGCGATGCAGCTGATCCTCACGCCGCTGATCATGCAGCTGATCGAGCGCAAGAAACGCCTGATGTGAAACTGACGCCGTGATTTTGACGCAAAGGACCGTCTGATGGCCCGAATTTCGCTACGCCAGTTGCTCGATCACGCCGCAGAGCACGACTATGGCGTGCCGGCGTTCAATATCAACAACATGGAACAGGGTCTGGCGATCCTGCAGGCGGCGCAGGCCTGCGATGCGCCGGTGATCCTTCAGGCCAGCCGGGGCGCGCGCAGCTATGCCGGTGACATCATGCTGGCCAAGATGATGGAAGCGCTGGAGGCGATGTTTCCCGCCATTCCGATCTGCATCCACCAGGATCATGGCAACAATGTCGCCACGTGCATGACCGCGATCCAGCACGGCTTTACCAGCGTGATGATGGACGGATCGCTGCGCGAAGATGCCAGGACCCCGTCCGATTATGCCTATAACGCCGCGATCACAGCCGAAGTCGCGCGGCTGGCGCATATGGTCGGCGCCTCGGTCGAAGGCGAACTGGGGTGCCTGGGCAGTCTGGAAACCGGCAAGGGCGAGGCCGAGGATGGCCACGGTTTCGAAGGCGCGCTTGATCATGCGATGCTGTTGACCGATCCGGACGAGGCCGAACGCTTCGTGATGGAAACCGGGGTCGATGCGCTGGCCATCGCGCTCGGCACCAGCCACGGCGCCTACAAGTTCAGCCGCCAGCCAACCGGCGACATCCTGGCGATGGACGTGATCGAACGCATCCACGCGCGCCTGCCCAACACCCATATCGTGATGCACGGATCATCCTCGGTGCCCGAAGAATGGCAGGAGGTGTTCAACACCCACGGCGGCGCGATGCGCGAAACCTGGGGCGTGCCGGTCGATGAAATCGTGCGCGGCATCCGCATGGGCGTGCGCAAAATCAACATCGATACCGATCTGCGGCTGGCGGCAGTGGCGGAATTCCGCCGCATTGCCACCACCCGGCCCGAAGAATTCGATCCGCGCAAGTTCCTCAAACCCTCGATGGACGCGATGGCCTCGGTCTGCCGCGCCCGGTTCGAAGCGTTCGGCACCGCCGGCCACGCCGGCGCGATCAAGGTCATTCCGCTGGCCGACATGGCGCGGCGCTATGCCTCCGGGTCGCTCGACCCGCACCCGCCCATCCGCGCTGCCGCCTGAATCACCCGAAGCCGCTCGAATTTCTGCAAAAACTGCCAAATCGCCTCATGGTCCCGGAGACGCCGTCATGAACATGGAACCCACGATCGATCCCAAAAAGCGTTACGCCGCCGGCGTGATGGAATATGCCAAGATGGGGTATTGGGACCCCGATTATGTGCCCAAGGATACCGATGTCATCGCGCTGTTCCGCATCACCCCGCAAGATGGCGTGGACGAGATCGAGGCCGCCGCTGCGGTTGCCGGGGAAAGCTCCACCGCAACCTGGACCGTGGTCTGGACCGACCGGCTGACCGCCTGCGACCTCTATCGCGCCAAGGCCTATCGCGTCGATCCGGTGCCGGGCACCCCGGGGCAGTTCTTCAGCTGGATCGCCTATGACCTCGATCTGTTCGAAGGCGGATCGATCGCCAACCTGACCGCATCGATCATCGGCAACGTCTTCGGGTTCAAGGCGCTGAAGGCGCTGCGGCTCGAAGACATGCGCATCCCGGTCGCCTATCTCAAGACATTCCAGGGCCCGGCCACGGGCATCGTCGTCGAACGCGAACGGCTCGACAAGTTCGGCCGGCCGCTGCTCGGCGCCACCACCAAGCCGAAACTGGGCCTGTCAGGCCGCAATTACGGCCGGGTGGTCTATGAAGCGCTGAAGGGCGGGCTCGATTTCGTCAAGGACGACGAAAACATCAATTCGCAGCCGTTCATGCACTGGCGCGACCGGTTCCTCTACGTGATGGAGGCCGTCAACAAGGCGCAGGCTGCCACCGGCGAGGTCAAGGGCCATTACCTCAACGTGACCGCAGGCACGATGGAGGACATGTACGAACGCGCCGAATTCGCCAAGGAACTGGGATCGTGCATCATCATGATCGACCTGGTGATCGGCTATACCGCGATCCAGTCGATGGCCAAATGGGCGCGGCGCAATGACATGATCCTGCACCTCCACCGCGCCGGCAATTCGACTTATTCGCGGCAAAAGAACCACGGGATGAATTTCCGCGTGATCTGCAAATGGATGCGCATGGCCGGTGTCGATCACATCCATGCCGGCACCGTGGTGGGCAAGCTTGAGGGCGATCCGCTGATGATCGCCGGGTTCTACGACACGCTGCGCGAAGGCCACACGCCGCAGAATCTGGAACACGGGCTGTTTTTCGATCAGGACTGGGCCTCGCTCAACAAAGTCATGCCCGTGGCATCGGGCGGCATCCACGCCGGCCAGATGCACCAGTTGATCCACTATCTGGGCGAAGATGTGGTGCTGCAATTCGGCGGCGGCACGATCGGCCACCCGCAGGGCATCCAGGCTGGCGCCACCGCCAACCGCGTCGCGCTCGAGGCGATGATCCAGGCGCGCAACGAAGGCCGCGATTATCTGGCAGAAGGCCCCGACATCCTCGCTGCGGCCGCACGCTGGTGCGGGCCGCTGCGCGCGGCGATCGACACCTGGAAAGACGTGTCGTTCAACTATGCCAGCACCGACACCGCCGATTTTGTCCCCACGCCAACCGCTGTTTGAGGAATTAAGCCATGCGTATCACCCAGGGCACCTTTTCGTTCCTGCCGGACCTGACCGATGACCAGATCATCGCGCAAGTGCAATATTGCCTCGATCACGGCTGGGCGGTGAACATCGAATATACCGACGATCCGCACCCGCGGAACACGTATTGGGAAATGTGGGGCATCCCGATGTTCGACGTGCCCGATGCCGCAGGCGTGATGCTCGCGCTGGCCGATTGCCGCAAGGCGCATGGCGGGACGAACTACATCCGCATGTCCGCCTTTGACAACACTTATGGCTGGGAATCGTTGCGGCTGTCGTTCATCACCGATCGGCCGGCGTCCGAACCGGGCTTTGCGCTCGATCGGCAGGAACGCGGCGGACGCCAGATCGGCTATACCACGCGCGCCTATTCGGCGATGAAGCCCGAAGGCGAACGCTATAGCTGAAGGCTGATCCGATGGACGCCATCGATCTGAAACGCGATTTTGCCGCCAGCGGCCTTGATGCGGAACTGGCCCAGCTCGACCGGGAACTGGTCGGGCTGGCGCCGGTGAAGCAGCGCATCCGCGAAATTGCTGCGCTGCTGCTGGTTGATCGCGCGCGGCAGAAACTGGGCCTGTCGACCGAACCGCCGACCCTGCACATGAGCTTTACCGGCAACCCCGGTACCGGCAAAACCACGGTCGCGATGCGCATGGCGGGCATTTTGCACAAGCTGGGCTATGTCCGGCGCGGGCATCTGGTCTCGGTCACGCGCGATGATCTGGTGGGGCAATATATCGGCCACACCGCACCAAAGACCAAGGATGTGCTGAAAAAGGCGATGGGCGGCGTGCTGTTCATCGATGAGGCCTATTATCTCTACCGCCCGGAAAACGAACGCGATTACGGGCAGGAAGCGATCGAGATCCTGCTCCAGGTGATGGAAAACCAGCGCGATGATCTGGTGGTGATCCTGGCCGGCTATGCCGACCGCATGGACACGTTCTTTTCCAGCAACCCCGGGTTTCGCAGCCGCATCGCGCACCACATCGATTTTCCCGATTATGCCGATGGCGAACTGGTCGAAATCGCCGACACGATCCTGGCGCGCATGGGCTATCGCCTGTCGGGCCCGGCGCAGATCGCGCTGGGCGATTATGTTGCGCGGCGGCGCACCCAGCCGCATTTCGCCAATGCCCGATCGATCCGCAACGCGCTCGATCGCGCGCGCCTGCGCCAGGCGGTGCGCCTGTTCGACCGGCACGAAGGCACCGTCAGCGCCGACCAGCTTTCAACGATCGAGGCAGAGGATATCCGCGCCAGCCGGGTCTTCGCCGCTGCCGACACGGCCACGCCTGCCTGATCCGTGCCGCTGCGCGCGATCATCTTCGATGTTGATGGCACCCTTGCCGAAACCGAGGAGGCGCACCGCCGCGCGTTCAATCGTGCCTTTGCCGAGGCGGGGCTGGCCTGGCATTGGACCACGGCCAACTATGCCGCGCTGCTTACCACCACTGGCGGGCGCGAACGCATCGCGCGCCATATGGCCGAATCCGGCCTGGCCCCCGATCCCGGGCTTGTCGCCATGCTCCATGCCCACAAAAATGATCACTATGCCGCCATGGTCGCCGCGGGCGAAGTCACGCCCCGGCCAGGCATTGTCCGCCTGATCGCGCGGGCGCACGATGCGGGGCTGGCGCTGGCCATCGCCACCACCACCAGCCGCGCCAATCTTGCCGCACTGCTGAACCATGCGTTCGATCCCGGCCTGGCAGGACGTTTCGACGCGATCGTGGCCGGTGAAGACGTCACGCGCAAAAAGCCCGATCCAGAGGTCTATCACCAGGTGCTGGCCCGCCTGTCGCTTGGCGCCGGCGACTGCGTGGCCATAGAGGATTCCGCCGCCGGCCTTGCCGCCGCGCGCGCTTGCGGCATCGCCACGGTGATCACCCCGTCGATCTACACCGCGCGGCACGATTTTTCGGGTGCTGCGCTGGTTTGCGACAGCCTGGATGGCCCGGGCGATGCGGTGGATCTGGCCCGGCTGCGCGGGATTGTTGCGTCGGCTGGTTGATGGGCCGGCGCCCTGCGTTTCATTGCAAATCGCGCACGTGACTTTGCCCAATGCTGCGGCCATAGCGGCACGGCCCAGCCAGCGGAGCCTGCCGTGCGCCCTTGCCTTCCCGTTGCGCGGCCTGCCCAGGCATCAGCGTTCATGCTGGCCGGCGCCTTGTCCCTGGCCATGATGCCTTGCCCGGCCGGGGCCCAGGCTGCGCAATCTCCTGGGCCATCTCCTGCGCCACCTCCTGCGCCACCACCCCCGGCACCTGGCCCGATCGTGGTTTCGGGCGCGCGCCCGGCCGTGGTTACCACGATCGACCGCAAAACCTATTCGCTGCGCGACAATCTGCAGGCGACAACCGGTTCGGCGGCAGACATCATGGCCACGCTGCCTTCGGTCACGGTGGATGCCGATGGCAACCCCAGCCTGCGCGGCGATGCCAATGTGCAGATCCTGATCGATGGCCGCCCCGCGCCGCAGTTCAACGCTGCCAATCGCGGCGCCGCGTTGCAGGCGCTGGGCGCCGACGGGGTTGATCGGATCGAAGTGCTGACCAACCCGCCGGCCAATTTCAAACCCGATGGATCGGCCGGGGTGATCAACATCATCACAAAAAAGCGCCCCGGCGCGCGCAACGCCAGCGCCACCGCCAGCCTGGGCAGCGGCGGCCGGTTCAATCTGGCAACCACCGGGACCGCCCGGCTGGGCGGGCTGGCGGTGCATGGCGCCCTGACCCTGCGGCACGATCTGCGCACGCGCGTGATCACCGATGATCGCACGGTCAGCGATGCCACGACCGCCGCGTTTGTCGCCACCGGCCGGCAGGACGATGTTCAGCACAACAATCGCTGGTCCAGGATCGCCACGCTCGGCGCCGATTTCGATTTGAGCGCGGCAGACCACATTGCGGCCGAAGGCACATGGAACGATCGCACCGAAACCACCGTCTTTGCCGAGATGAACAGCGCCCGCGACGCCGGCGGGATGATCACGGGCAGCAGCGACCGGGCGCAGCGCGGCCACGCGCGCGAAATCAATAGCCAGGCGCAGTTGCGCTATCATCATGATGCCCAAAATTCGGCTTCCGGAAAATCACCCGCCGAAAATTCCACAGACGGGCTGACCGTGCTGGTGCAACAGTCCGAAACCGCCGAAACCGAATACTTCCACTACCGCGATACCTATACCGGTACCGCATCCGGCCCCGCGATCGAGGATCAGCGGCTGTTTGCCGACGAAATCACCCGCGAACTGTCGATCGATTATGTCATCAACGGCAATGACAAGGGCCAGCTGACCGCGGGCTATGATCTTCAGGCCGATCACAACACTTTCGACAATCGCGCCACCGCGCAAATCACGCCCGCTGCGCCGCCGCTGATCGATGCGGGGTTTACCAACCGGTTTGTCTATCGCCAGACGATCCACGCGGTCTTTGCCTCGTACCAGCGGCCCGCCGGGCGCTGGACGCTGATGCCCGGGTTGCGCGTGGAACAAGTGGACGTGACCGCCGATCAGGTAACCGCCGATGTCCACGGGCGCATCGGCTATTTCCGGGTCTATCCCAATCTGCACCTGTCGCGTGCGCTGGGCGAACATGCCACGCTGTCGCTGGCCTATGGCCGCCGCGTCATCCGCCCCGATCCCGAAGACCTGAACCCCTATCCGGTGCAGCAGGATGCCTTTACCGTGCGGCGCGGCAATCCGGCGCTGCTGCCCGAAGATATCCAGTCGTTCGAGGTTGGCTGGTCATTCGGCCAGGGCGCCACATCGCGCAGCGTCACCGCCTATCTGCGCGAAAGCCGCAACCGCATGACCAATGTCTCCGTCGCGATCAGCCCGACCGTGGTGGCGATCACCAAGCAGAACCTGGGGCACAGCATGGCCGGCGGCGCAGAGTTCGCCACCGCCGGCCGGCTGGCAAAGGGGCTGGATTACAATTTCAGCGGCAATCTGTTCGTCAACACCATCGATGCTGCAAACTTGGGCTTTGCCGGAACCCGCAAGGCCGTGGGGTATGAGGCGAAGGCGGCAATCGACTGGCATGCCGGGGTGCATGACACGCTGCAGCTCAATCTGGCGGCCACGGGCAAGCGGTTGCAGCCGCAGGGCTATCGCCTTCCGTCGTTCGGTGCAGACCTCGGGTATCGCCACCAACTCGCGAAATCCATCGCACTGACCGCCACCCTGTCCGATATTTTCGCAACGCGCCACGATGGCATGGTCACCACCAGCCCCGGCCTGAACGACGTGCTGCGCCGCCACCAGACCGGCCGGATCCTGTTCCTGGGCCTGACCTGGACCCCGCCAGGCGCCAAAGCCAGGGCAAAGGACAAGTTCGAATACGACAAGCCGACGAACTGAGCGGATGCTGCGTCAGGAACCTGGTGCCGGCTGCAGGAATCGAACCCGCGACCCCCTGATTACAAATCAGGTGCTCTACCAACTGAGCTAAGCCGGCTTGTCTTTGCGCCTTAGCCTCATCGGGCGCCAAACGTCCAGCCCTCGGTTGCGGCAATTTCGGGAGTCAGTGCGGGCGGGTGCCACAGGGCGTGATCGTGCGCGGCGCGGCGCAGCCAGGCGGCGGTCAGCACGGCATCGCTGGTGTGATCGTCGATCGCGCCGGCATGGCCGAACGGTGCGCTGGCGATGTTGGCCAGCGCGGTGTCAAGTTCGCCGCCTTCGCGCATTTTCGACCGGCCCGGGCTGCGCCCTGCGGCTACGGCGGCGATGGTGGTGTAGATTTCGCAGATCACCGGGCCGGTCGCGGGCAGGGGGTCGATCGGCCAGACCGGAACATGCCCGCTCAGCCGGTGCAGCACGCGCATCCCGCTCAGGCTGGATTTGCCCACTTGCGCCGCGCCCACCAGGTTGAAATTCGAATAAGGCTTGCACCCCATCGCCTCTTGCGCGCGTTCGGTCACGCGCATGCGCCCGCGGCCTGGCGGGAAAAGGTCCCCCTGCCGGCCGCCATGCCGGCGAAAATGGCGCGCGATTTCGGCATGATCGACAAAGCTGCCGACCGCCAGGTGCGGATCGGCCGTGGTGATCGCATCGATCAACGCCCACAGCGTGCGCGCATCGGCCGGGCTGTCGGTCCAGCCGGGAAAGAACGCGCGCGCATCGGCAAACGGCAGCGAAATGCCCAGGTCCATACCCACCAGCGCATCGCGCGGCAGGTCATGGCGCAGCCAGGCCAGCACCTCTGCACGCGACCACACGTGCCTCGGGCGCACCAGCTGCGGCGCGGCATCGCCCGCCCGGCACTGCGCCACCGCAATCCCGCGCTGCCGTTCACCCGCCGCGCCCGACCAGTCGATCGCGACGAAATGCGCAAAGCGGTCAGCCATCACAGGTCCTCCCCGCAACGGGGAGGATTCGGCGCGTGGTTCATTCGCTGCGGCGCCCGGCGCGTTGTTTCTCCCACCATTCCAGCCGGCGGATCACTTCGCGTTCAAATCCGCGCTCCACCGGGCGATAAAAAGTCTGGCGCGCCATCCCTTCGGGCCAGTAATCGGCGCCCGAAAACCCGTCGGGCGCATCGTGGTCATAGGCATAGCCCGCGCCATAGCCGATGTCCTTCATCAGCTTGGTCGGCGCATTCAGGATATTGGCCGGCGGGCTTAACGATCCGGTTTCGCGCGCGCTGGCAAAGGCGGCCTTTTGCGCCACATAGGCCGCGTTCGATTTGGGCGCGGTGGCGCAATAGAGGCAGGCCTGCACAATCGCCAGTTCGCCTTCGGGGCTGCCGAGAAAATCATAGGCGTCCTTGGCCGCCAGGCACTGGATCAGCGCCTGCGGATCAGCAAGGCCGATATCCTCACTGGCAAAGCGCACCAGGCGGCGCAGCACAAACATCGGATCTTCGCCCGCCACCAGCATACGCGCCAGGTAATAAAGCGCGGCCTGCGGGTCTGATCCGCGCAAGGCCTTGTGCAGCGCGGAAATCAGGTTGTAGTGGCCGTCGCGGTCCTTGTCATAGACCGCCATGCGCCGCATCAGGAATTTCGACAGCCCCGCCGGGTCCAGCGGCGCCGGCAGCGACACGTCGAGCAACATTTCGGCCTGGTTGATCAAAAACCGCCCATCGCCATCGGCCGACGCCACCAGCGCCTCGCGCGCTGCGGGTGTCAGCGGCAGCGGCACCCCGGTGGTCGCCTCGGTGCGCGCCAGCAACAGCATCAGTGCGGCCGCATCGAGCCGGTGAAGAATCAGCACTTGCGCCCGGCTGAGCAGCGCGGCGTTGAGCGCAAAGCTGGGGTTTTCGGTGGTCGCGCCGATCAGCGTGACCGTGCCGCGTTCGACAAAGGGCAGAAAGCCGTCCTGCTGCGCGCGGTTGAAACGGTGGATTTCGTCCACGAACAGCACCGTGCGCCGCCCCAGCGAAGCCATGCTTTCCGCCTCGGCAAAGGCCTTGCGCAGATCGGCCACGCCCGAAAACACCGCGCTGATCGACACATAGCGCATGCCCACCGCATCGGCGAGCAGCCGCGCGATGCTGGTCTTGCCTGTGCCGGGCGGCCCCCACAGGATCATCGATGACAGCTTTCCCGCCGCCACCATCCGCCCGATCGCGCCTTCGGCCCCGGTCAGATGATCCTGCCCGATGATATCGCCCAGCGTGCGCGGGCGCAGCCGCTCGGCTAGCGGCTCCTGCCCGTCGGGGGTGATCGCGGATGGCGCGCCATCGGGCGGGGAGGGGGCAAACAGATCGGGCATGGCTGACCACGGCATAGACCGTCGCGCGGAAATTTTCACGCGGGTCTTGTCAAGACCATATAAAGATATATCTTAGACCCATCATGAAGGAGTCAAGCATGACATTTGCAAAACGACGGCCGCACGCCGATGCGGCCACAATGGGCCGCGGCGGCATGATGCTGGCGCGCGGTCTGATGCGCGGCCTGGGGCGCGGCATGGGGCAGGGGGGGCCGTTCGGGCGCCACGGCGGCCCCGGGCGCGGCTTTGATGGCGAAGATGGCGGATTGGGCGGCGGATTTGGGGGAGGGCGCGGCGGTCACGGTGGTGGCCGGGGCCGGCGCATGTTCGGCCAGGGCGAATTGCGCCTGCTGCTGCTCAGCCTGCTGACCGGTGACAGCCGCCACGGCTATGACCTGATAAAGGCGGTGGAGGATCTGACCGGCGGCGCCTATGCGCCCAGCCCGGGCGTGGTCTATCCCACGCTGGCGCTGCTGGTGGATGAGGGGCTGATTGCCGAATCGCCCGGCGAAGGCGCGCGCAAGGCGTTCATCGCCACCGATGCCGGCCATGCCGAAATCACCACGCGCAGCGCCGAGGTCGAGGCGATCACCGCCCGGCTGAAAACGCTGGCCGATGCGGCCCGCCGCGAAGCCAGCCCGTCGATCCTGCGCGCCATGGCCAACCTGAAGCTGGCGCTGAAGGGCCGGATCTTTGCCAGCGGGTTCGACGAAAGCCTGGCGCACCAGATCGCCGACATTCTGGACGAAGCGGCACGCCGCATCGAACGGCTGTAATACGGGTGTGCGATGCATGAAACGCATCGCACAACGTGACGCTCAAGCCCGCGCGCGCTTTTGCCGGATCAGCCGCAGATATGTATCGGCCACGGCCTGGTTGATCCGGTCCCAGCCGAAATCCAGGCTGCGTCGTTCGCCCGCTTCGCCGTGGCGGCGGCGCAGATCGGCATCGAGCAGATAGGCACGCAGCGCTTCGGCAAAGGCGTGGATCGCGCCGGGCCGGATCAGGCGCCCGCTCACGTGGTTCGATACCAGGCTTTCGCTGCCGGTCGCTTCGGCGGCAACCACCGGCAGCGCGCAGGCCATCGCCTCAAGCGTGACATTGCCGAACGTTTCGGTGACCGACGGGTTGAACAGCACGTCCATCGAAGCGACCGCGCGCGCCAGGTCTGCGCCGCCCTGAAACCCCACGAAAATCGCCTGCGGCAGCCGCGCTTCGAACCAGCCGCGTGCCGGCCCTTCGCCGATCACCAGCACTTTGTGCGCCAGGCCCTGCCGCGTCAGATCGTCGATGGTGTCGGCAAAGACATCCAGGCCTTTTTCCATCACCAGCCGGCCCAGAAAGCCGATCACCACCGCATCATCGGCAATGCCGAGCCCGCGGCGCCAATCCATGTCGCGCCGCCCGGGGTTGAAAATCGCGCGATCGACCCCGCGCGACCACAGCGCGATGTCGTAATTCATCCGCTGATCGCGCAGCACTTGCGCCATCGATTCAGACGGTGCGACCAGCGCATCGCAGCGGCGATAAAACCGGCGCAGCATTGCGGTCAGCACCGGTTCGATCCACGCCATGTTGTAATAGCGCGGATAAGTATCGAACCGGGTGTGCACGCTGGCCAGCACCGGCAGGCCGCGGTTGCGCGCCCAGGTTACGGCGCGGTGCCCGGCAATATCGGGCGATGAAACATGCATCACATTGGGCGCAAAGGCCGCCAGATCGCGCTGCGCGCGCAGGCCCAGTGCAAAAGGCAGGCGATATTCGCTGCGCCCCGGCAGTGCCATCGATGGCAGCGCAATCAGATCGCCCACCGGTTCGAACGCCGGCTTTTCCACCACCGGCGAATAGACCCGCACCGCCGCACCATGGTCCAGCAGATAGCCCACCAGCCGGTTCAGCGCCTGGTTCGCACCATCGCGCACATAGTTGTAGTTTCCGCTGAACAACGCAACGCGCAGTCCGGCCAGATCGGCAGGTGCGGCAGAACCGGGCAAAACCGATGCCGGCGGCGTATCCAGGGAAGGCTGTGTCGGATGCATTCGCGCGCCCATAACCGGCTTGGCGGCTTTTGTCGCGCCTTCGTGTGCCAAACCTGCGGCAGACTGTCGACGATATCGGTCAAACTGGCGAAATCGGGCCGCCCTTGCCACACGGATCGCCTGCGTCAAAACAGAAACGGGCCGCAAAAGCGGCCCGTTTCCATGCATTGATGCGTGATCTGATGATCAGAAGCGCATCTTGAACGAAGCCTGGAAAGCACGGCGGGTCTGATAGATCGACAGACCGCCCGACTGCACCACCACCGGCTGCGTGTTCCACAAGTTGGTCACCGACACGCCTAGCGAATAGTTGCTGTATTTTGCGCTCAGCGACAGCACGCCATAGTTGTAGGCGCCCACACCGCTGCCTGGCTGTTCGCCGGTGAACTTGTGGACATAGCTGAACGTGTACGATCCGTCGTTGTACAGCAGACCCACGGTTTCGGTATCGCGCGGCGCCTGCGGCAACCAGGTGTGCGCCACTTCATCCTTTGACGACATCAGCGTGGCATTGGCCAGCGCTGTGAGGTGCGGCATGATCACATAGCTGATCTGGCCTTCGATGCCTTCATACCGGGCCGGATTGCCATTGATCGTGGTCTGGTTGGTGGTCGGGTCGAGATAGCTCGAATTGCTCGACAGGATATAATAAACGTCCGCATCGATGTTCAGCCGTTCACCGGCATAGACAAACCCGCCCTGCCAGTTGGTGGTCTTGGTTGGCGTGGGCTGCAGCGGCACGATGGCATTGCTGGCGCCGGCGGTTTCCAGGCTGGCCCCGAGCGAGGGGATCAGGAACCCCTTGGCAAACTGGGCATAGACCGAAAGGTTGGGCTGGATCAGATAGTTGATCGTTGCATAGGGCAGAGTGGGGCGGAAGTTTTCGTGCGCATAGACACCCACGCGGGCTGATTGCGAAGCGATCGGGGTGTTGATGAAGCGGCTGAATGTCTGCACCTTGATCCCCGGGGTAAGGGTCAGCTTGTCATCCAGCAGCTTGAACGCCATTTCGCCAAAGAACTGCACCTGGTTCCAGCCGGAATGCTCGTCATACTTGATATAGGCGGGGATCGGGGTCGTGCCATCGGCTTCCAGATGGGTGCCGCCGGCCTTTTCCTTCCAGTTGAAGTTCGATCCGTTGTTCATGATCGCGATGTTGAAATATTCATCGCCCAGGCCGCCCGCAGCCGACGCAGTGGTGAAATCATAGTCATAACGGAAACGGCGCGTGGTCGCGTGTTCGTACCACAGGCCCGCTTTCAGAATGCCCAGCGGATTGGTCCAGGTCGCCTGCAGGATATCGCCCATCACGCGGTACTGGTTGTTCTTGGTATAGCCGCCGATATCACCGGCAATCGCGCTGCCGCCGCTGCCGCCGACTTTGCTGCCCATGGCCTTCACGTTGGTAAAGCCATCGCCGGTGCACTGGGTTGCGGTCGAAAGCACGTTGCACGGTGTGGTCGAATCTTCGGTCGATACCGTGAAGTTCTTGTAGAAGTAGGTATAGGCCTTGTTGTCGATGGCGATATTGCTCGCCACGTTCCACTGCAGGCGCGCGATCTGGAAATCGGTGGTCTTGATTTCCCAGTTCCAGTCGGTGCGCGCGTTGGTATAGCCCGATCCGGCGGCCTGGCTGGGGTCGATGCCGCCAAAATTGATGCCGAACTGGGCAACCTGCGCCGCGGTGGCACCGCCACCAGCGTCCGACTGGTGGAACGGGCTGTGGTTGTAGGCGCTGACCAGCGTCAACTTGGCATTGCTGCCCAGCGGCAGTTCGGCCTTCAGGAACAGGTTGGTCCAGTCACCGCTTTCATGCGTCAGCGCGCCGTTGGTGGTCTTGTATTCGCCCACACCGATCAGCTTCAGCCCGCCCAGCGATTTGATCGCGCCGCTGTTGACGGTCAGGCGTTCCATCCAGGTCGAAAAGCTGCCATAAACGGCCTGGTTCTCGATGAAAAACTTGTCGGCCACTTCGCGGGTGACAATGTGCACCTGGCCGCCATAGCTGGCCTGGCCCAGGTCTGTCGCACCGCCGGGGCCGCGATCGACGATGATCCGGTCATAGGTGCCGTTGGGGAAATACGAGGTCGAATGGTGCGTCGGATCGTTGGTGTCGCCAAACGGGATGCCATCGATGGTGATGTTGTACTGGCCGTCGGTGAAGCCGCGCAGCGAGATCTTGGCATCGCCCAGGCCCACGCCGTTACCGCTGCTGGGCTGAAGCGCCGCGCTCGGGGTCAACAGTACGACCTGGCTGTAATCGGCCGTCGGGGCGATGGCGTTTTCGATGATCGAGCGCGAAACGATCGACTGCGGTTCAAACGTGTGCACCGACGAGGTGATCGGCGTCGCCTGGTTCACCTTGGTACCGGTAACGACGATATCATCGGTGTTGCGGATCGGCGTTTCCGTCGCGGCAGGTGCCGCATCAGCGGCAAACGCGGGGGCGGCGGCGCACAGCGCGATAACACTGGTGGCAAGCGCCATCTGGCGAAGTCGAAGGCTTGGCATGGTGATCCACTGCTGGTGAAAAAGCATGGACCGCGCCTGACAAATGCCCGTGACGTTTGTGTTTCGAAATGATTCAACTTGGTAATGTTTGTGATGCCCGATGGACGGCAAAGCCATCTATCTGACTGAAACGCAATGGAATGACCTTGCCCTACGCAATGCTGCGATGCAACGATTGCGCGCAGGTGGCGTATTTGCGCCACAGTGCGCACCCGGGCGGCACCGCCTGCCGCCCGGGTGCCATCACGCCGGAATGCGCTCGATTATCGGGCCCGCTTTATTGTGATGGCGCCAGCTTGGTGTTCAGCACCCAGCCGACATTGTCGTTTTCATCGGCCACTTCCCACCACAGCCCGTCGCGATTGCCGGTGGGATAGACTTTTGTGCCCGGGGCCAGCGTGCGGATTGCCGCGGCGGTGGGCACAGGCCTGGCCCGCAGCGCCGCCGGCGCGATCGTGGCATAGGCGCGCTGGGGCGAGGCTTCGGCCGTACCGGTTGATCCTTGTTCCAGCCCGCCTAGCTCGGTCACCAGCTTGGTATAGGCATCGATGAACGCCAGCGTGACAATCCGCCCGATATCGGTGTTGTCATAGCCACCGCCGACCACGCCACCGCCGATCGCGCCGAAAATGCCGGCGCCCGCGCCAAAACCGATGTCATTCTTGGCCGCATAACCTTCGACCGTGGCGATGGTTTCGGTGGTGCGCACATTGGTGACCGACAGCACCGTGTTCGCCTCAAGCTTGCGCGAGTGGATGCCGCCGACCAGTCCGCCAAACGCGCCGCCGAGCATGCCGCCCACCGCCGCACCCGCGCCCGATCCCTGAACATTGCGGTTTGCGCCCTGGATTTCGGCCTGCATCACATAGTCGGCCGCCTTGATCTGGCCCGAACCCACGTTTGATCCGCGTTGCAGCCCCAGTGATCCGCCAATGTCGCGCTCACGCTGCGCCGCCTGCAGGCCCGATCCGCGATCGACCAGATTGAAGCAGCCCGACCGCTGCACCATGACTTTCAACAGTTTTTGCGGCGCGGCCAGGCTGTATTGCGTCCAGCCATAGGGATCATCGCCATCAACGATGGAAATCGTGCCCAGCTTGCGCGTGCAATGCGGCACGTCGGCTTCTGCCCGTTGCTGCATTTTCTGGCCGTTGGATGGTTTTGCCGGGGTCGATTGCGCAATCGCTGCGGCATTTGCGGAAATCATGGCCACAATCGTCATGGCCGATACGAATCGTTTCATTGCCTGCTCCCTGAACCGTGCAAGTACGACCGCTTTTTTTTCAGATTAGGTCGCATCGGCAGGCGACGCAAGCGCACTTCCGCCGCCCGGAACGCAGGACGGCGCGAAAACCCGGGATCCGGGTCTTCGCGCCGTCGCAGGCTGTCAGCGCCGCAGCAGGTGCCGCGGCCGCAAAGATCAGGCCGCTTCTTTCTTGCGGCTGGCTTTCTTGCGTTCGTTCGGATCGAGGATCGCCTTGCGCAGGCGGATCGACTGCGGCGTCACTTCGACCATTTCGTCATCGTCGATATAGGCGATCGCCTGTTCCAGCGTCATCACTTTGGGCGGGGTCAGGCGGATCGCGTCATCCTTGCCGGTCGAACGGAAGTTGGTCAGCTGCTTGGATTTCAGCGGGTTCACTTCCAGATCGTCGGGCTTGGCGTTTTCGCCGATGATCATGCCTTCATACACTTTTTCCTGGGGCGACACGAACAGGATGCCGCGTTCTTCCAGGCTGTTCAGCGCATAGCCAACCGCTTCACCGGTCGAATTCGAAATCAGCACGCCGTTCTGGCGCCCTTCGATCGCGCCCTTGTGGGGGCCGTATTTTTCAAACAGGCGGTTCATGATTCCGGTGCCGCGCGTGTCGGACAGGAATTCGCCGTGATAGCCGATCAGGCCGCGCGAAGGCGCCGAAAAGGTGATGCGCGTCTTGCCCGCGCCCGACGGACGCATGTCGGTCAGTTCGGCTTTGCGGCGCTGCATCTTTTCCACGACCGTGCCGGCATATTCGTCGTCCACATCGATCAGCACGGTTTCGTACGGTTCGGTGCGGGCGCCGGTTTCGTCGGTGTCAAACAGCACGCGCGGCCGGCTGATGCCCAGCTCAAAGCCTTCGCGGCGCATCGTTTCGATCAGCACGCCCAGCTGCAATTCGCCGCGGCCGGCCACTTCAAAGCTGTCCTTGTCGGCGCTTTCGGTCACGCGGATCGCCACGTTGGTTTCCGATTCGCGAAACAGCCGGTCGCGGATCATGCGGCTGGTCACTTTATCACCTTCGCGGCCGGCAAAGGGGCTGTCGTTCACGGCAAATCGCATTGCCAGGGTCGGCGGATCGATCGGCTGCGAATAAATCGCGGTGGTCACGCTCTGGTCGGCGATGGTGTGGGCAACGGTCGCCTTTTCCAGGCCGGCCAGCGCGATGATGTCACCCGCCTTGGCTTCTTCCACCGGCACGCGTTCCAGACCCTGGAACGACATCAGCTTTGATGCGCGGCCCACTTCGATCACTTTTCCATCGCGATCCAGCGCATGGATCGGCTGGTTCACGCGGATGCGGCCCGATTGCACGCGGCCCGTCAGCACGCGGCCCATGAAGTTGTCCCGATCGAGCAGCGTCGCCAGAAAGCTGAACGGCGCATCCACATCAAGATTGGGCGCCGGCACGTGGCTGACGATCTTTTCGAACAGCGGGATCAGCGTGCCTTCGCGCGCATCTTCGTCTTCGCTGGCATAGCCGTTGCGGCCCGAGGCATAAAGCACCGGGAATTCCAGCTGTTCGTCATTGGCTTCCAGATTGACGAACAGATCGAACACTTCGTCCAGCACTTCCTGCGGGCGGCCGTCGGCGCGGTCGATCTTGTTCACCACCACGATCGGCTTCAGCCCCAGCGCCAGCGCCTTGCCCGTCACAAACTTGGTCTGCGGCATCGCGCCTTCGGAACTGTCGACCAGCAGGATCACGCCATCGACCATGCTCAGGATGCGTTCGACTTCGCCGCCGAAATCGGCGTGGCCGGGGGTGTCGACAATGTTGATCCGGGTCAGTTCGCCAGTGGTCGGGTGTTCCCATTCCACCGACGTGCACTTGGCCAGGATGGTGATCCCGCGTTCCTTTTCCAGGTCATTCGAATCCATCGCGCGTTCTTCGATCCGCTGGTTTTCGCGAAACGTGCCGGACTGGCGGAACAACTGATCGACCAGCGTGGTTTTGCCATGGTCGACGTGGGCGATGATCGCGATATTGCGCAGGGCGCTGGACATCAAAAAGGCTTTCGCAAAAGAGCGGCGCTGTAGAGCCGGGGTCTTGTAGGGACAACTTGTGGGGTCTGGCGCCAGCTTTTTCCGAAGATGCACGAGACTGGCCGGGGGCATGCCTCTCATCCCCGGCGCGAGTGCCCGGATGGGCGGGCCCTTACCGTTTTTTGTGCGTTGCGGCAAGTGGCGGTTTTCAAGCGGGCCACACCGCATTCGCGGCATCACCGCTTGCGGCCCGCTGACAACCATGGCCTATTCCATCCCGAATCTGGGTTCAACACTGCACACTCCGGGGGACCGAATATGGAATCGATGCTTTTGCCATTTCGTCGATACGCCGATTTTCAGGGCCGATCGGGTCGTCAGGAATACTGGATGTTCTTCCTTTTCAACATGATCATCTACATGGTGCTGGGCGGCTTGAGCGTCAGCGCGCTCATCGCAATGGCAGCGCCGGTCGATCTGGCCCAGGGCAGATCTTTCCCGTTGACCGGGTTCATTTGCCTGATCCTGCTGGGGCTCTATGGACTGGCGGTGCTCATCCCGAGCCTTGCAGTCCAGGTGCGTCGCTTTCATGATCAGGACAAATCGGGCTGGTTCATCCTTTTGGGGCTGATTCCCTATCTGGGCGGCCTGGTCCTGCTGATTTTCATGTGCCTGGAAGGCACGCGCGGGCGCAACCGGTTTGGCGCCGATCCGCGCGATCCCTATGGCGCCGACGTGTTCGGCTGATCCGCCAGATGCCCTTTGACCAGACGCCGTTCGAAAAGGTTTGCGCATGCTGCCGCTGATGTTTCTGCCCTATCGCCGCTTTTTCGACTTCGGCGGGCGGTCGCGACGGCGCGAATTCTGGTCATTCTGGCTGTTCAATGTGGTGGTCTATGTCGGTCTGCTGGCCTTGTTCGGCCAGCAGACCGCGATGGTGCGGCCCGGCATGGTGTCCTACGAAACCCACCTGACCGGCATGTGGGAAACCGTGGGTGACACGTTCATCCTGATCAACCTGATCCCGTTTTTGGCGGTCAGCGTTCGCCGGCTGCACGATCAGGATCGCAGCGGGTGGCTGATGCTGCTGGGCCTGATCCCGGTGCTGGGCTGGTTTGCGCTGTTCGTGTTGTGCCTGCTGGATGGCAACCCCGGCGAAAACCGCTATGGCCCCGATCCCAAGAAACCGTGGGATGCGGAAGTGTTCCGCTAAAGCTCGCGCAAAACCCTAAAGCTCGCGCAATACTTTTGCCGGGCGCGCGCGCAGCACGGCCAGCGATCCACCCAGCGCCAGCGCCATGACCAGCGCCAGCCCCAGCACCAGCACGCCGCCGATCCGCCACCAATCGGGCAGCCAGGCAAAATCGAACAGCCACACCACCACGCCCCACGCGATGCCCGTGCCAAGCCCCAGCGCGACCAGCCCCAGAATCGCCGATAGCAGGCCATATTCGGCCAGCACCAGCAACAGCAATTGTCGCTGGCTGGCACCCAGCACGCGCAGGATCACCGTGTCATAGGCGCGCGCGGCGCGCTGCGCGGCAATCGCGCCGGCCAGCACTGCAAGGCCTGCCAGCACCGCGACCGAGGCCGCCGCCAGCACCGCGCTGCCCACTTCCGACAGGATCTGCCGCGCCTGCGCCAGCACCGGGCCCACCTCGATCACCGAACTGGCCGGCAGCGCGCGCACCAGCGCCGACAGGATGGCGCGGCGCACCGGCGCGGTGCGCGCGGCGGGTGGCAGCTCGATCGTGGCTGCCAGATTGTGCGGCGCATCGGCAATCGCATCGCGGCTGAACACCAGCACATAGTTGAATCCAAACGAATCCCAGTCGATCCGCCGGAAGGATGTGATCGTGGCGCTGCGTTCCACCCCCAGCAACGATATCGTCAGCCGGTCGCCCAGGTGCAGCTTCAGCACTTTGGCCAGGCTTTCGTCGACGGAAACCTGCGGGCCGGCATGATCGGCGCCCCACCAGCGGCCGGCGGTCAGCACGTTCCCCTGTGGCAGGGCATCGGCATACGTCAGCCCGCGATCACCGCGCAGGGCCCAGGCATCGTCGGGAATCGCCTTCAGATCGGCCACGCGCGTCATGCGCGTTGCCGGGCCATAGGCCAGGATCGATCCGCGCAGCGCGGGCACCGTGCGCACCGCCGCCCCCGGCGCGATGCCCTGTACCAGCGCGCGGAATGTCGCCTCTGCCGGGCGTGGCACATCGAGCACGAAGTAATCGGGCGCGCGGGCGGGCACCCGCCGCGCAATATTGCCGTCCAGGCTGGTCTGCACGCCGGCCAGCACCACGAACGCCGCCAGCGCAAAGCCCAGTGCCACGACCAGCGCCGGGGTCTGCGCGCCGGGTCGGTGCAAATTGGCCAGCGCCATCCGCGCAATCGTGCCGCGCGGGCGCGGGATGTGCGCCGCCGCGCGGGTCAGCCCCCAGCCAAGCAGCCCCAGCAGCGCAAACAGCCCCGCCGCCCCACCCAGAAAGCCAAGCGCGAGCAGGGGTTGCGCCGCCGGCAGCACCGCCAGCGCGACAATTCCGCACAACCCGCCGCCCACCGGCAGCGCCAGCGCGCGCCACGGCAGCGCCAGCGGCACGATCCGCGCACGCAACAGCGCCATCGCCGGAAACTGCCGCGCGCGCAGCAGCGGCGGCGCGGCAAATGTGGTCGCGATCAGCAGGCCCTGCGCGGCCGCCGTGCCCAGCGCTGCCGGATCGAACACCAGCCCCGACGCCACCGGCAGCACCCCGCGCAGCGCCAGCGCGATCAGCGGCGTGGCCAACAGCCCCAGCACCAGGCCCAGCACGATCGCGCCCAGGCTGGCCACCGCGATTTGCAGCACGAACACCCGGCCGATATCGGCACTGGTTGCGCCCAGGATCTTCAGCGTGGCAATCGTGCCGCGCCGCGCATCCAGAAACCCGGTCACGCCATTGCCGATGCCGATCCCGGCAATCGCCAGCGCCGCCAGCGCCACCAGCGCCAGAAACTGCCCCATCCGCGAAACAAACCGGTCCAGCCCTGGCGATGCCCGGTCGCGGGTGCGGAATTCGAACCCGGATGCGGGAAACGCGGCCTTGAACGCGGAAACCGTCGCCTGCGGGGCGATTTGCGGCGCCAGGCGCACGCGGTATTTCCAGCGCGCCATCGCGCCTGTGGAAACCAGGCCGGATTGCGCCAGTGCGTCCGTGCCGATGATCACCGTGGGGCCCAGTGCAAACCCTTCGCCCAGCCGGTCGGGCTCTTCGGCGATCACCCCGCCAATGGTCAGGTCCGCTGCCCCGATGCGCAGATGATCGCCCACCGCAACCCCCAGCCGGTCGGCCACGCCCGGCGCGATCCAGGCGGTCATGCCCGTCGGGGCGCCCGCCGTGCGGACTGTGCCACGCGCATCGGCCAGCGTCAGCGTGCCATAGAGCGGCCAATGCGCATCAACCGCTTTCAACTCGACCGGAACCGCACTGCCATCGCCGTTTTGCCGTTGCGCCATGGCCTGCATGCGCACCCCGGCCGAAACCGTGCCGGCCCGGGCAATCGCGGCATATTCGCGCGCGCTGGCCGGGCGCGCCGCAACGGTGAATTCGGCATCCCCGCCCAGCGTCGCGCGCCCGCGCGTGGTCAGTTCACGGTCAATCGCCCCGGTCAACGTGCCGATCGCCGCCAGCGCCGCCGCGCCCAGCACCAGACAGACCACCAGCAGCCGAAGCCCGCGAAACCGCCAATCCAGCCCGCGCCGCGCCAGCCGCCACGCAGTGCGCCATTCGAGAGTTCGGCTGGCGAGATTTCGGCTGGCGAGAGTTCGGCTGGCACCCGTCATGCCGCGACCATCCGCAAGGGCAATTGGCGGCTCAACCGCCCAGCCCCGCGCACCGCATCCCCAACCCCGATCGTGCCGGGCCTGTCGACGCACACGCGCTGCCGGTTGCCCGGCATGTTGCCGCCATCAGTTGGCGCGCGTGCTGGCGCGCATCCTTCGACAGGTTCAGGATACGCGGGCCTGGCAATGGGTGCCCGCTTCCCCGCGCCCGTCATGCGCGGGTTTCATCGCTGACGATATGCCCGTCGGCCAGCCGCACGATGCGGCGGCAGCGCTGCGCCAGCGCCTCGTCATGGGTGACCATGATCAGCGTTGCCCCGGCCGCAGCCGCACGCGCAAACAGCAAGTCGGCCACCGCCGCGCCGTTGGTATGGTCCAGATTGCCAGTCGGCTCGTCGGCAAACAGCAGGGCTGGCGCCGGCGCCAACGCACGCGCGATCGCCACGCGCTGCTGTTCCCCGCCCGACAGTTGCGCCGGATAATGGTTCTGCCGCGCGGTCAGGCCGACCGCTGCCAGTTCGTCGCGCGCGCGGTCCATCGCATCGGGAATTCCGGCCAGTTCCAGCGGGGTGGCCACGTTTTCCAGCGCGGTCATTGTCGGCAGCAGGTGAAATGCCTGCAACACCACGCCGATCCGCCCGCGCCGCGCGGTCGCCAGCGAATCCTCGTCCAGCGCGGAAAAATCCTGCCCCGCGACATGCAGGCTGCCCGCAGTCGCGCGCTCCAGCCCGGCCATGATCGCCAGCAATGACGATTTGCCCGATCCCGACGGACCCAGCAGCGCCAGCGTTTCGCCCGTGGCAACGGACAGGTCGATATCCTGCAACACCCGGACCCGGCCATCGCCTTCGCCCAGGTCCAGCGACAGATTTCGGGCGATAATTATGGGGCGGGGGATTATGGAGCCAGGAAAAATGGAGGGGGTGCTTGTCACTGCCCATCCGTGACATAGATTGGGGTACTCCCGCAAGTTCCCGCAAAGGACAGCCATGCGTTTCCCCTCTACCTTTGTTCCGGGCCTCGTTGTGGCTGCTTGCCTTGCGCTCGCGGCGTGCGGGGCCAAACCGGAGCCGCGCGGGCCGGAGCCTGAAGCGCCCCCCGGGGCGCCGAATGCCGCGCTGGTTGCCCCGGCCGATGCGGGATCGTCCGCGCCGCGCGCGGCAGTGCCCGCCGATGCCCCGGTGATCCTGGCCTTTGGCGACAGCCTTTATGCCGGATACCGGCTTGATCCCAACGACAGCTATCCGGCCCAGCTTGAGGCGGCGCTGAATGCCGCGGGCGTGCCGGCGCGCGTGGTCAATGCCGGGGTTTCGGGCGATACCACCGCCGCCGGTCTGCAACGGCTGGCTTTCACGCTTGATAACCAGCCGAAAAAGCCCGCGCTGGTCATGGTCGGGCTGGGTGGCAACGACATGCTGCGCGGCCTGCCCCCGGCACAGACCCGCGCCAATCTCGAAGCGATCGTCACCGCGATCGAGGCGCGCCATATCCCCGTGCTGATCACCGGCATGCTCGCCGGGCACAATCTGGGCGAAGACTATCGCCAGGCGTTCAACCCGATCTTTCCGCAAGTCGCGCGCGCGCATCACGCCGCGCTCGTGCCGTTTTTCGAACAGGCGGTGGTGGGAAATCCGGCGCTGCTGCTCGATGACCACATCCACCCCACCCGCGCCGGCGTGGCGGCGATCGTGAAAGCGACCGAACCGACAGTGGCGGCCGCGCTGAAGGCAGCCACGGGCTGAAACCGAAGGCAGGATTTGGCGCTATTCCCGCTCCACATGCCCATCGGTCACCCGCCAGAACGCGGCGGGCGCGGGCAGGTCGGCAAAGGGCGCGGGTTCGGTGCCGGTCATCCACACTTGCGCGCCCGATGCGGCCAGCCGGGCATAGAGCGCGGCGCGGCGCAGCGGATCGAGATGCGCGGCGATTTCATCCAGCAGCAGCAGCCGCGGCCGCACGCCAGCCCCCGGCCCGGCCCCCGGTTCTGCCCCCGGTCCTGTCTGGTCGAGCACCGCATGCGCCAGCACGATGGCGATCAGCATCGCCTTCTGCTCGCCGGTCGAACAGCTTGCCGCCGGGGCATTCTTGGCCGCCATGGTCACCGCCAGATCATCGCGGTGCGGCCCGGTCAGCGTGCGCCCTGCCGCGCGATCGCGGCGGCGGCCTTCGCGCAGCAGCGCGGCGAGCGCGGTGGGCGTGGCGGGGCTATCGCCGGCATAGGCCAGCACCGGCCGCGCAAACGGGCCATCCGGTTCGGCCGCAATCGCCGCGTCCAGCCGCCGGGTCAGCGCCGCGCGCGCCGCCACGATCGCCGCGCCGGTTTCGGCCAGTTGCGCCTCCAGCGCATCCAGCCACAGCGGATCGGGTTCGGCGGGATCGGCCAGCAGCCGGTTGCGTTCGCGCAGCGCCGTGTCATAGCGCGCGGCCAGCCGGGCATGCCCAGGCTCCACCGCCAGCACCAGCCGATCGAGAAAGCGCCGCCGCGCGCCCGCACCTTCGGCAAACAGGCGATCCATTGCCGGGGTCAGCCAGGTCACCGCCAGCCATTCGGCCAGACGCGTCGCGGGGCCTTCGGCGCCGTTGATCCGCACCGTGCGGCGCCCCGGCGCGGCGGCGGTGGTGGCCGTGGCCAGCGCCAGGCCGCCCGCGTCGATCTCGGCCGCCACGGCAAAGCCACCCGCGCCGGTGATAGATGCCATTTCGGCGGGCTGCGCGCGGCGCAGTCCGCGCCCCGGGGCCAGCAGGCTGATCGCCTCCAGCACATTGGTCTTGCCCGCGCCATTTTCGCCAAACAGCACGTTGAACGGCGCCATCGCATCGAGCCGGGTCGCGGCATGGTTGCGAAAATCGCGCAAAGTCAGGCGGGTCAGGACCATGCCGGGGTGCCGATCAGGCGCGGTCGATCAGGCCGTGGCGGCGCAGCGCGTGGCGCAACTGGTCATAACTGAGCCCCAGTGCCTTGGCGGTCTGGCGCTGGTTGAACCGGTGCCTGGCCAGATGATGCTCGATGATCGCGCGCTCATGCGCATCGACTGCGCCGCGCAGATCGGTCACCCCGTCCAGATCGGTGGCCGGCGCAGGCGGCGCGGCGGTGTCGGGCAGGGGGCCCTGCGCCGCCGCCGGGGGCCGGCTGGCACCAGCTAGCAGCGGTGCCGGCTTCCACGGGCTGTCGAACGGATCGAATTGCACCGCGCCCACCGGCCGCGCCGGATCGTCCCAGCGATAGACCGCGCGTTCCACCACATTGCGCAATTCGCGCACATTGCCCGGCCAGCGCCAGGCATCGAGCGCGGCCGCCACCGGCTCGGCAAACCCGGGCCACATATCCCACCCCAGTTCCGCCGCCATGCGCCGGCCGAAATGATCGGCCAGCACGGCAATATCATCCTCCCGCGCGCGCAACGGGGGCAGGGTGATCACTTCAAAGCTCAACCGGTCGAGCAGATCGGGGCGGAACCGCCCGGTTTCCGCCAGGCGCGGCAGATCCTCGTTGGTCGCCGCGACAATCCGCACATCGACGCGCAACGGGCGCGATGAACCGATGCGCGACACTTCGCCATATTCCACCACGCGCAGCAGCCGTTCCTGTGCGGCCATCGACAAAGTGGCCAGCTCGTCCAGGAACAGCGTGCCCCGGTCCGCTTCTTCGAATCGGCCGGCCCGCGCGCGTGATGCGCCGGTAAACGCGCCTGCCTCGTGCCCGAACAGTTCCGCCTCGATCAGCGTTTCGGGCAGCGCGGCGCAGTTCATCGTCACCAGCGGTTCCTGCCACCGGGTGGACAAGTGGTGCAGGCGCTCTGCGATCAGTTCCTTGCCGGTGCCGCGCTCACCGATCACCAGCACCGGGCGGCGCAGCGGCGCGGCGCGGCTGGCGCGCTCCACCGCATCGAGAAAGGGTCCGGCCTGGCCGATGAGCTGGGTCTGGCGATCCATTCCCAAGGAATAGCAGATTTCACCAAGATTGCGCAAGAATGCCCATATCGCTTTTGCGGTGTGGAGCGCCAAAACTGCGCATTTGCGCCATTCGCGCGAATTGGCACGCCTCGTGCAATACTGTTGGCGTGGCCCCGCCGGGGCATCGCCCGGTTTCAGGAGATACCAAGATGACCGACACCGCCCGCTTTTTCGCATCGCCCCTGGGTCGTGCCGCGCTGGCCAGCATTCTGGCGCTGGGCGCGCTGAGCGGCCTTTCGCTGACGCACCAGGCGCCGCTTCACCGCCTCGTGCTTGCGCCCCAGGTGGTGGCGAGCCCCGCGGCGATCACCGGCGAACTGGCATGACCACGCCCACTTTTCCGCTGTCGCGGCTTGATCGGGAGATCGCCGCGCGGCAGGTTGGCGCAGGCAGGCAGGCTGGCACCGATGCGCGCCACTGGCCGGAAGATGCAACCCGCGACCAGACCCCCGGTTCTCCCTATCGCAATCGCAGCAACGGAGCCTTTCCGATGAGTATCTTTTCCCGCACGCGCGATATCATCGCCGCCAATTTCACCGATTTGCTCGATCGCGCCGAAGACCCGGTAAAAATGATCCGCATGATCATCCTGGAAATGGAGGAAACGCTGGTCGAAGTGCGCGCCTCGGCCGCGCGCAGCATTGCCGATCAAAAGGAAATGCAGCGCCATGTCGACCGGCTTGACCGGCTCCAGGCCGATTGGGCGGACAAGGCGCAACTGGCGCTGTCGAAATCGCGCGAAGATCTGGCGCGGGCAGCGCTGATCGAAAAGAAAAAGGCCGGCGACATGGCCGACCAGCTGCGCAAGGAAATCGCCATCCTGGCCGATTCGCTCCACGCCTATGAGGCCGATATCGAAAAGCTGCAGACTCGCCTGCGTGAAGCGCGCAGCCGCCAGAGCGCGATTGCCGCGCGGCTGGAATCGGCAGAAAACCGCGTTCGCCTGCGCAAGCTGATGACCAGCGAGCGCGTGGACGAGGCGCTGGCCCGGTTCGACCATCTGGAGCGCCGCGTCGATGATGCCGAAGGCCGCGCCGATGCGCTCGATCTGGCCGGCGCCAAGCCGACGCTGGCCGACGAGATCGCCGCGCTCGCTGCCGAAGACCGCATCGACGAAGAACTCGCCGCGATGAAGCGCGCGCTGGCCGGCAAGGAGGGCTGAACCATGGATTCCGGAGATGTCATTGCGCTGTTTGGCTGCCTGTCGGTCTTTGTTTTGCTGCCGTGGATCATCATGCACTATGTCACGCGGTGGAAAACCGCGGCCACGCTGACATCGGGTGACGAGGCGCTGCTCGACGAGCTTTATCGCCTGGCGCGCCGGCTGGAGGACCGCATGACCACGGTTGAACGGCTGGTCGCGTCGGACCATCCCGAATTCCGGCCGCTGGGGCGCACAACCGCGCCGGCCGATGAACCGATGACCGAACTGGAACACATGCTTGCCGACAAGAAGGGGGCCAGGCCATGAACTCTGCACGCACCAAATTCTATCGCGACAAGGCCAATGGCAAATGGATGGGGGTCTGCGCCGGTATCGCCGACTACACCGGGCTTGACGTGCTGTGGATCCGCCTCGCCTTTGTGGTGTCCACCGTCTGCGGCATGGGCTTTGTTCCGGTGATCTATTTCGCGCTGGGGTTCCTGTCTGAAAAAAAGCCCGCCAGCCTTTATGCCGATGCCCGGGAACAGAAATTCTGGCAGGGGGTGCGCCAGTCGCCCGCCCGCACTGCCCGTGAAGTGCGCGCCACGTTCCGCGATATCGACCGTCGCCTGGCCGAAGTCGAAGCGTTCTACGTTTCGTCCAATCCGCGCCTTGCCGCAGAAATCGAACAGCTTCGCTGATCGCGCAATCACCATTCCGGGGGGAAACGAATATGGATCACGGAACACTTGCCTTGCTGGTGCCGCTTTTCGCGCTGGCCATCCCGATTGTCGCGATCTGGACCACGCACCAGCGGCGCGTGGAGGAAATCCGGGCAAAGGCCGATGTAGAAAAGGCCGGGCACTTTGCCGCGCAGACCTCGCAACTGGAAGAGCGCGTGCGCGTGCTGGAACGCATCATCACCGATCGCGGCACCAGCCTGGCCCAGGAAATCGAGGCCCTGCGCGCCGATGAGGGCACCTCTGCCCCGCCCAAGAAGCTGCAATAGGCCGGCAACGGTATCTGACCTTTCGATCAAGGACCTGACCACGTGGACTTCTGGCTCGCCATCATCATCATCGTTGCCATCACCTCGTTCGCCCGCGTGATGCGCACCCGCCACACCGCCATGGCCCGCATCGAGGCGGTGCGCGGCGACAATGCGGAAACCGCCGCGCTGGCCCGCGAAGTGGCCTCGCTCAATGCCCGCATCGCCGTGCTGGAACGGATCATCACCGACAATCGCAGCAGCCTGAACCTGGCGCACGAAATCGACCAGTTGCGCGATCGCTGACCGCCCGTGCGGTGCAGTTGAGGCGGCCCTTCCGGTCTGCTAGGCGCCATGACCATGCGCACACTTGACGATATCTATGACGAATATGAATTCCTCGATGGCGATGATCGCTATCGCCTGCTGATCGATCTGGGCCGCGATCTTGAACCGATGCCCGATGCGCTGAAAACCGACGCCACGCTGGTGCGCGGCTGTTCGGCCAGCGTGTGGGTCTATCCGATTGCCGCCGATGGCGCCGAATTGCATTTCCTGGCCGACAGCAACGCTGCGATCACCAAGGGCATTGTCGCGCTGGTGCTGGCGGCCGTGCAGGACCGGCCCGCCGCCGAAGTGGCCGCCAGCGACATTGCCGCCGCGCTCGAACGGTTCGATCTGAAACGCCAGCTGTCGTCCAACCGCACGCAGGGCGTGCCCAACATGATCGCGCTGGTGCGCGATCATGCGGCGCGGCTGGCTGCGACAGGTTCATGACGCTGATGTTCGCCGGGCGCGTGGTCGCGCTGCACCGCTATCCGGTCAAATCGATGGGCGGGCAGGGGCTGGCGCAGGCCATGATCGAGCCGCGCGGCATCGCCGGTGATCGCCGCTGGCTTATGGTCACCCCCGAAGGCCGCTTTCTCACCCGCCGCGAATTGCCGGCCATGGCGCTGCTTCATGCCGATCTGGCGCCAGATCCGGCGGATGGCGGCATCGTCCTGTCGCACCGCGATGGCGGCGCGCTGCCCGTGGCCAGGCCGGATGGCGCCCGCCCGCTGGCGGTGCAGGTCTGGGGTGATCCGGTGGCCGCGCACGATGCCGGCGATGCCGCGGCGCAGTGGCTGACCGACCGGATCGGCCGCGCGGTGCGCCTGGTGCATATGCCCGATGCCGCGGTGCGCCCGGTCGATCCCGATTTTGCGCGCGCGGGCGATCATGTCAGCTTTGCCGATGGCTTTCCGCTGCTGGTGGCGACGGTCGAATCGCTCGATGCGCTGAACCGGGCGCTGCCTTCGCCCATCCCGATGGCCCGGTTCCGCCCCAATCTGGTGATTGCCGGCGCCGTGCCTTTTGCCGAAGATGGCTGGCGCGTGTTGCGCGTGGGCGATGTCACCTTGCGCCTGGCCAAACCCTGCACGCGCTGCGTGGTCACCACGCAAGACGTCGACAGTGGCGCCGTGCCCGATCCGCTGGAACCCTTGCGCACGCTGAAGGCGATGGGCCGCGTCATGCCCGGCGCGCGCGCGGAACCGATCTTTGGCGTCGATGCAATTCCCGATGGCCCGGGCGTGATCGCGGTGGGCGATGCGGTGGAGGTGGAATGATCGCGCCATGACTGCGCAAGATCACATCCCCCCGTTCCGGGGCGGTTGGTTCAAATCGCGTCGCGCACTTTGGCGATTCCGGCCTGGCGCTGCGCCTTCAGTTCGCGCTTCAGCACTTTGGGATCACGCGCAAAGACAAAGCCGAAGCTGACGCCGCCTTCCTTGCCTTCGGTCGCGTGGTGCAGTTTGTGCGCCTGGACCAGCCGCATCGGATAGCCCCCGCGCGGGACATAGCGGAACCACCGCTGGTGCACGATGCCATCGTGGATCAGCGTATAGATCGCGCCATAGGCCATCACGCCCAGGCCGATCCATGTCGCCGGCCACCACGCCGCCGCGCCCGCGACCAGCGGGCTGCCGATCATGAAGCAGGAAATCGACAGCGCCGCGCCAACCACGGCATAAAGGTCGTTCTTTTCGAAAAACCGGTCGTGCCGTTCATGGTGATCGCGGTGCCAGCCCCAGCCAAAGCCGTGCATGATATATTTGTGGCTGCTCCACGCGATCAGTTCCATCGCGATGGTGGCGGCCAGCACGATTGCCGCGCGGATCAGGATCAGTGTTGCCATGATGGCCGCGCTATACCGCGCGATTGGCGCATTGGCCATGACATAGCGCAACGCCTGCCTTCAAATGCAAAGCTGCGCCTTCAAATGCAAAGCTGCGCCTTCAAATGCAAAGCTGCGCCTTGAAAAGCTTGGCGCGCAGGCCTAACCGGCAGGGCATGGTCACGACGAAACCGCGCACGCTGTACCAGAAGATCTGGGACGCCCATGTTGTCGAACGCCGCGATGACGGCACCTGTCTGGTCTATATCGACCGCCATCTGGTCCATGAAGTGACCAGCCCGCAGGCGTTCGAGGCACTGCGACTGGCCGGGCGCACCGTGCGCCGCCCCGATCTCACGCTCGCCGTGCCCGATCACAACTTGCCCACCACCGCGCGGCGCGATGCCGCCGGGCAGCGCATTCCGATTGCCGATGGCGAAAGCGCGGCGCAACTGGCCGCGCTGGAGCGCAACGCGCCCGCATTTGGCATCCGCTATATCGGTGATGCCGATCGCGAACAGGGCATCGTGCACGTTGTCGGGCCAGAGCAGGGCTTTTCGCTGCCCGGCGCGACGATCGTATGCGGCGACAGCCACACCGCCTGCCACGGCGGGCTGGGCGCGCTGGCCTTTGGCATCGGCACCAGCGAAGTCGAACATGTGCTGGCAACGCAAACCCTGCTGCTGAAGCAATCGAAATCGATGGAAGTGCGCGTGGAGGGCGAACTGGCCCCGGGCGTGTCGGCCAAAGATGTCGTGCTGCACATCACCGGCGTGCTCGGCGCGTCGGGCGGCACCGGCTATGTGATCGAATATACCGGGTCGGTGATCCGCGCGCTGTCGATCGAAGGGCGCCTGACGGTGTCGAACATGGCGATCGAACATGGCGCGCGTGCCGGGCTGATCGCACCTGATGCCAAAACCATCGTCTATGTCAAAGGCCGGCCCTATGCGCCCAAAGGCGATGATTGGGACAAGGCCGTGGCCTGGTGGCAAAGCCTGGCCACCGATGCCGGCGCGCAATACGACAAAGTGGTGGTGATCGATGCTGCCGATATCGCGCCCAGCGTCACCTGGGGCACCAGCCCCGAAGACGTCGTGCCGATTTCGGGCCAGGTGCCCGCGCCAGACAGCTTTGCCGACGCATCAAAGCGCGATGCTGCGGCCAAATCGCTCGCCTATATGGGCCTCGAACCCGGCCAGCCGATGACCTCGGTCGAAATCCAGAACGTGTTCATCGGCAGTTGCACCAACAGCCGGATCGAGGATCTGCGCGCTGCCGCCACGGTGTTGCGCGGCCGGCGCAAGGCAGACAGCGTCAAATGGGCGATCGTCGTGCCCGGTTCCGGCCTGGTAAAGGCCATGGCCGAGGCCGAAGGGCTGGACCGCGTGTTTGTCGAGGCCGGCTTTGAATGGCGCGAACCCGGCTGTTCGGCGTGCCTGGGCATGAACCCTGACAAAGTGCCCGCGGGCGAACGCTGCGCATCGACCAGCAATCGCAATTTCGTCGGGCGCCAGGGCCCGGGCGCGCGCACCCATCTGGTCAGCCCGGCGATGGCCGCGGCGGCGGCGGTGATGGGCCATCTTACCGATGTGCGCGATCTGATCTGAACCCAATCGCAGGCCAGCGCGCCCGCCAAGCAAGGGAGGAGCACCCCATGAGCAAGCCCGAAGACAAGCCCGAACCCCCCGCCGGTTCCGGTTCCGGTTCGTGGACTGGCGCTGCTGCGCTGGCTGGCGCGGCAATCGGCTCTGCTGCGGTTGCGGCGGCGCTGCTTTATGCCTCGCAGCGCAAGGACCGCGCGGACAAGGCGCGCGCCGCCGCAAAAACGCCCCCGGTCACGCCGCCGGAAACTGACTGACCAACCGCCTTACCGACAGGACCAACGCGACCCGCCATGGAACCCGTGACAACAATTGACGGCCGCGCCTATCCGTTCGGCCAGAAAAATGTCGATACCGATGTGATCATCCCGTCGCACTGGCTGAAGACGATCACCCGCGAAGGCCTGGGCCGCGGCGCGTTCGAAAGCCTGCGTCAGGACCCGGACAACCTGTTCGACAGCGCCGAATTCACCGGATCGCCGATCCTGATTGCGGGTGACAATTTCGGCTGCGGGTCCAGCCGCGAACACGCCGCCTGGGCGCTGCTCGATCTGGGCGTGCGCGCGGTGATCGCGCCGTCGTTTTCCGACATCTTTTCGGGCAACGCGTTCAAGAACGGCATTTTGACGGTGGTCCTGCCGCAGGACGCGATCGATCGCCTGGTCGAAGTGGCGCGCACCGATCCGATCCACATCGATCTCGACAGCCAGACCGTGACCACGCCGTTTCAGGACCGGTTCGTGTTTGAAATCGATGCCTTTCGCAAGGAATGCCTGATCGGCGGGCTCGACGAAGTGGGTCTGACCATGGCGCGCGGCGATGCGATCAGCGGGTTTGAAGACGCGGTGCGCGCGGAGCGCCCGTTCCTTGCGCGCGGGGTCGAACTCGCCGCTTAAGTGCCCGCTTAAAAGGCTTCCCAAGGCTTCGAAAACTTGGCACTCATCGCCGCCTGACAGATCATGAAGAGCGGGAGAATTCGATGAAGGCCTTGCGCAGCCACGCCCCTGGCGGACCCGAAACGCTTGTTCTGGAGGATCTGCCCGATCCGGTGGCCGGGCCCGGCCAGGTGGTCGTCGCGGTAAAAGCCTGCTCGATCAATTTTCCCGACACGCTGATCATCCGCGACATGTATCAGTTCAAACCGCCGCGGCCTTTCGCGCCGGGCAGCGAAATCGCCGGCGTGATCAGCGCGGTGGGCGAAGGCGTGACCGGCTGGCACATCGGTGACCGCGTGATCGGCATGGTCGGCAATGGCGGGCTGGCAACGCATGCGGTGGTGGAACAGGGGCGCCTGTTTGCGCTGCCCGATGGAGTCGATTTCGACACCGGCGCCTCGCTGCTGATGACGTATGGCACCAATTACCACGGGCTGGTCGATCGCGGCCATATCAAGGCTGGCGATGTCGTGCTGGTGCTGGGCGCGGCCGGCGGGGTCGGCCTGTCGGCAATCGAACTGTCAAAGGCGTTTGGCGCGCGCGTGATCGCCGGGGTTTCGTCCGAGGAAAAGGCGGCACTGGCGCGCGAAGCCGGCGCCGATGACGTGGTGATCTATGGCCGTGCACCGTTTGACAAGGCGCAGTCGCGCGAACTGACCGATGCGTTCAAGGCGGCCTGTGGTTCGAACGGCGCCAATATCGTGTATGACGTGGTCGGCGGCGATTATTCCGAACCGGCCGTGCGCGCCATCGCCTGGGAAGGGCGCTTTCTGGTGGTCGGCTTTCCCGCCGGGATCGCGCGTCTGCCGCTCAATCTTACGCTGCTGAAATCGTGCGATGTCTGCGGCGTGTTCTGGGGCGCGTTCACCGCGCGCGAACCGGCGCGGTTCAAGGAAGAAGTGGCCGAACTGTTTGCCATGCTGGCCGACGGACGCATCGCCCCGCGCATTTCCGCACGTTTTCCGCTGGAACGCGGCGCCGAAGCCATCGCCAGCCTGGAAAACCGGCAGGCCGTGGGCAAAGTGGTGGTCGAAATCGCCTGAACCGGTGTGATCGCCTGAACCGGTTTTTGAAAAGGGCCACCCGGTCGCCCGGGTGGCCCAACCCCCTGATGCCGTGGATGCGGCGGGGATATCCCTGTTGCCCCGGTTGTCGCCTGGCGGACGAACCGGTGCGGATCAAGATCCGTGCGGCTGTCCCGTTTTGAAACAGATGTGCTCTGCCGTCGCGTAACCCAATGCACCTGCCGCGTCGCGCTGAAAATCGCGATAGCAGCCGTTTCGGACTGTTTAAACGGATGCGGGATGCCTCAAACGCATCGCACGATAGGACGATAAAGCCGCGCGCCAGTGCGGCCCGGTCAGATGTGGATCGGCTTTCCGGTCACCGCCATCGCCGCTTCCTTCAGCGCTTCCGAATGGGTCGGGTGCGCGTGGCAGGTATAGGCGATGTCTTCGCTGGTGGCGCCGAATTCCATCGCCAGTGCGGCCTCGGCAATCATCGTGCCGGCCAGGCTGGCGACGATCCACACGCCCAGCACGCGGTCGGTTGCGGCATCGGCAATCACTTTGACAAAGCCATCGCCTTCGCGGTTGGTCTTGGCGCGGCTGTTGGCCATCATCGGGAACTTGCCGATCTTGATCTCGCCACCACGGTCTTTGGCGGCCGCGCGCGCGGCTTCTTCGGTCAGGCCCACGCCGGCAAATTCGGGCGCGGTATAGACCACGCCGGGGATGACGGCGTGGTTCACGATCCCGGTCAGCCCGGCGATGTTTTCGGCCACGGCAATGCCTTCGTCCTCGGCCTTGTGCGCCAGCATCGGGCCGGGAATCACGTCGCCCACCGCCCACACGCTGTCCACTGCGGTGCGGAAATCGTGGTCGGTTTCGATCTGCCCGCGCGCATTGACCGCCAGGCCAATCGCATCGAGCCCAAGGCCTGCGGTGTTCGGCCGGCGGCCAATCGCCACCAGCACGACATCGGCCTCAAGCGCTTCGGCCGTGCCCCCGGCGGCCGGTTCCAGCATCACCGTGGCCATGCCGTCATTGGCCACAACCCCGGTAACTTTGGTCGACAACCTGATATCAAAACCCTGCTTTTTGAATATCTTGGCGGCTTCCTTGCGGACATCGCCGTCCATCCCGGGCAGCAGCTGGTCCAGATATTCGATCACCGTGACTTTCGCGCCCAGCCGGCGCCAGACCGAACCCAGCTCCAGCCCGATCACCCCGCCGCCGATCACCGCAAGATGCCCCGGCACTTTGGTCAGCGCCAGCGCCCCGGTCGAATCGACCACTACCCCGCCGTCGTTGTCGACTGTCACGCCGGGCAGCGGGGTCACCGATGACCCGGTGGCGATCACGATATGCTTGGCCGTCACTTTGGCCCCGGTCACCTCGACCGTGTGCGCATCGGCAAACGTGGCATGGCCTTTCAGCCAGGTGACCTTGTTCTTTTTGAACAGGAATTCGATCCCGCCGGTCAGTTCCTTGACCGCGCCGGCCTTTTCCGCCTGCATGGCATCCAGATCGAGCGTGACCCCGGTGGTTTTCACACCGAATTTGGCCATTGTGCCATTGGCTGCTTCGTCAAACAGTTCCGACCCGTGCAGCAACGCCTTTGACGGAATGCACCCGACATTCAGGCACGTCCCGCCCAGCGTTTCGCGCGCTTCGGCACAGGCGGTTTTCAGCCCCAACTGCGCCGCGCGGATCGCCGCGACATAGCCGCCAGGGCCGGCACCGATCACCAGCACGTCATAATCGTATTCAGCCATGGCCATGGTCCTTCAAGATGGCACCCATGCAAAGGTCGCGCGCGGTCACAGATCGATCAGCAACCGCGTCGGGTCCTCGATCGCTTCCTTGATGGTCTTCAGCGCGGTCACCGCCTCGCGCCCGTCGATCAGGCGGTGATCATACGACAGCGCGATATACATCATCGGGCGGATCACGATCTGCCCACCGCGCACCACCGGCCGGTCTTCGATGCGATGCAGGCCCAGCACGGCCGACTGCGGCGGATTGATGATCGGGGTGGACATCAGGCCGCCAAACACGCCGCCGTTGGAAATGGTGAACGTGCCGCCCTTCATGTCGTCCATCGTCAGCGCGCCGTCGCGGGCCTTTTTGCCATAGTCGGCAATCGCCTTTTCGATCCCGGCAAACGACAGCTTGTCGCAATCGCGCACCACCGGCACGACCAGTCCGTTGGGCGCCGAAACCGCAATCGAGATATCGACATAATCGTGATAGACGATTTCATCGCCTTCGATCCGCGCATTGACCGAGGGAATGTCCTTCAGCGCCAGGCACGATGCCTTGGCAAAAAATGACATGAAGCCCAGCTTTATGCCGTGCTTCTTTTCAAACGCATCCTTGAACTTGTCGCGCGCGGCCATCACGGCCGACATGTCGACATCGTTGAACGTGGTCAGCAGCGCGGCGGTTTCCTGCGCGCTTTTCAGCCGCTTGGCGATTGTCTGGCGCAGGCGCGTCATGCGCACGCGTTCTTCGTTGCGCCCGCCCGCCGGTACCGCAGGAACAGGGGCTGCAGGAACGGGGGCCGCCGCAACAGCAGGCGCGGCAGGGCTGGCCGCCTTGGCCTGCGCCGCGGCCAGCACGTCTTCCTTGGTCAGGCGGCCGCCGGCGCCAGTGCCCTTCACCGTGGCCGGATCGATGCCATATTCCAGCACCGCACGGCGCACTGCCGGTGACAGCGCGGCGGCGTCGTTGTCCGCAGCCGCCTTGGGCGCGGCCGGTGCAGCAGCCACCGGGACTGGTGCAACCGGCGCAGGGGCTGGGGCAGCCGGGGCAGGCGCTGGCGCAACAGCCGGGGCCGGCGCAGCAACCGGCGCAGGTGCGGGCGCCGCACCGGTTTCCTCGATCAGCGCGATCAGCGCGCCCACCGAAACCGTGTCGCCTTCGTTGGCGATCCACTGGCCCATGATGCCGGCGGCCGGTGCGCCCACGTCGATCGCGACTTTGTCGGTTTCCAGACTGGCGATCGGTTCGTCGAGCGCAACCGCCTCGCCGGGTTTTTTCAGCCACTGGCCGACGGTCGCTTCGCTAACGCTTTCACCAAGCGTCGGCACTTTGACTTCGATGGACATACCCTGGGTTCCTCGGGCGAAAGTTCGTCAAAAAGGGCGGAAAAATCAGGCTTTCTTGCGGCGGCGAATCTCGCTGCGCACCGACAGGGCCAGCGCATTGGCGACCAGCGCGGCCTGTTCGTTGGCGTGGCGCTTGGCCAGGCCGGTGGCCGGAGATGCGGCGGCGCTGCGCCCGGCATAGCGCGGCCGGGCGATCCGGCTGCCGGCGGCGCGCAGCGCGTCTTCGATCATCGGTTCGACAAAGGACCACGCGCCATTGTTGCGCGGTTCTTCCTGGCACCACACCACGTCTTCCAGATTGGGCATGCGCGACAGGCGCAGCGCCAGCGGTTCGCCGGGGAAGGGGTAGAGCTGTTCCAGCCGGATGATCTGCACGTCGCGTGCGCCCTGCTGGTCGCGCGCTTCGAACAGGTCATAGGCCACTTTGCCGCTGCACAGGATCACCTTGCGCGTGTCTTCGTCGGCCGGGGCATTCACATCCGACAGGATGCGCTGGAAATGCCCTTCGCCGATAAAATCCGATGAGTACGATTTGGCCAGCGGATGGCGCAGCAGGCTTTTCGGCGTCATGATGACCAGCGGCTTGCGGAATGGACGATGCATCTGCCGCCGCAGCACGTGGAAATAATTCGCCGGGGTGGTGATGTTGCACACCTGGATATTGTCTTCGGCGCAAAGCTGCAAATAGCGTTCGAGCCGGGCCGAAGAATGCTCCGGCCCCTGGCCTTCATAGCCGTGCGGCAGCAACAGCACCAGGCCATTGGCGCGCAGCCACTTCGCCTCTGACGCGGCGATGTACTGGTCCATCACGATTTGCGCGCCATTGGCGAAATCGCCGAATTGCGCTTCCCACAGCACCAGCGTCTTGGGGTCGGCGCTGGCATAGCCATATTCAAAGCCCAGCACGCCATATTCCGAAAGCGGGCTGTCGTGCACTTCGAACCGGCCGTGCGGCAGCGTGGCGAGCGGCACATATTTGTGCTCGTCGGTCTGATCCACCCACACCGCGTGGCGCTGGCTGAACGTGCCACGGCCCGAATCCTGGCCCGACAGGCGCACATTGAACCCCTCGGTGGCCAGGCTGCCAAAGGCCAGCGCTTCGCCCGTCGCCCAATCGAACCCGCTGCCGTTCTTGAACATTTCGCGCTTGGCATCGATCACCCGGCCCAGCGTCTTGTGCACGGTCAGCCCGTCGGGAATTGTCGTGAGCACGCGGCCCAGGCTGTCAAACAGCTTTGCATCGATGCCGGTGGGCACGTTGCGGCGCGCGGTCACCGGGTCGGCCGGGCGGTTCAGCCCGCTCCAGCGCCCGCCGAACCAGTCGGCCTCATTCGCCTTGTAGCTTTTGGAGGCATCGAATTCGGATTCCAGCGTGGCGACAAAGCTGTCTTCGCTTTGCCCCTTCCACGCGCCGTCGATCACACCCTGCGCCACCAGGCGTTCGGCATAGATCGCGCTGATCGGCGGATGCTGCCGGATCTTTGCGTACATCAGCGGCTGGGTAAAGCTGGGCTCATCGCCTTCGTTGTGGCCAAACCGGCGATAGCACCACATGTCGACCACGATATCGCGGCCGAATTTCTGCCGGTAATCGATCGCCAGCTTGCAGGCAAAAGTCACCGCTTCGGGATCATCGCCGTTGACGTGCAGGATCGGCGCCTGAACCCCCTTGGCCACGTCCGAGGGATAGGGCGATCCGCGCGAAAACTGCGGGCTGGTGGTAAAACCGATCTGGTTGTTGATGATGAAATGGATGCAACCGCCGGTGTTGTAGCCTTTCACCCCGGAAAAGCCGAAGCATTCCCACACGATGCCTTGCCCGGCAAAGGCGGCATCGCCGTGGATCAGCACCGGCAGCACCTGCTTGTGCTTGCCCGGGCCGATATCGTCGCGAAACACCTGCTGCGCGCGGGTCTTGCCCAGCACCACCGGATCGACCGTTTCCAGATGCGACGGATTGGGTTGCAGGCTCATGTGCACCTTGATCCCGTCGAATTCGCGATCGGTCGAGGTGCCCAGGTGGTATTTCACATCGCCCGACCCGCCGACATCTTCCGGATTGGCGCTGCCGCCCGAAAATTCGTGGAAGATCACGCGATAGGGTTTGGCCATGACATTGGCGAGCACGTTGAGCCGGCCGCGGTGCGACATGCCGCAGATGATTTCGCGCACGCCAAGCTGGCCGCCATATTTGATTACCGCTTCCAGCGCCGGAATCATCGATTCCCCGCCATCGAGCCCGAACCGCTTCGTGCCGACATATTTGCGGCCGAGGAACTTTTCATACTGTTCGCCGCGGATCACCGCGGCCAGGATCGCCTTTTTGCCGTTGGGCGTGAAATCGATCGCCTTGTCGCCGCCTTCGATCCGGTCCTGGATGAACTTGCGTTCCTCCACATCGGCGATGTGCATGAATTCAAAGCCGATCTTGCCGCAATAATTGCGCTGCAGGATCGCCACGATTTCGCGCGGGGTGGCCCAGTCGAGCCCCAGCACGCCGCCCAGAAAGATCTTGCGATCAAGCGCCGCGCCGACAAAGCCGTGGTATTCGGGCATCAGGTCGGCGGGCAGGTGCTGGCGGGCCAGGCCCAGCGGATCGAGATCGGCCGTCAGATGCCCGCGCACGCGATAAGTGCGGATCAGCAGCATCGCGCGCAACGCATCCTGCGCCGCCTGTTCCAGCGCCGCCTCATCCAGCTTTGGCGCGTTTTTCGGCGTGGCCTTCGCGATTTCCAGCTTCAGCGCCATCGGATCGAGCGCGCGGGTCAGTTCGTCGCCGGCGCCGGCATCGGTCACGGGCCAGCGCGCCGAGGCCCAGCTTGGTCCGGCCTGCGGCTCGTCCTGCGCCGGATCGCGATCGAATTGGTGCGTGTCCTGACCCATCGTCTCAACTCCTGTGCCCGTCCAGCCCCCACCCGGGAAGCCGGGGCTTCGGTGAACCCCCGTGCCGACTTGCAGGGGGCCATGTCCGGGTGGCGCCATTATGCCACCCTATCCGCAAATGCCCTGTCCACCGGGGCTTACGGACAAATACCGCCCGCATGACCGATCACCCCGGCTTTGCGCCGGGGCAATCCATCAGCGTTGCTCAGGCGAGGTCGGGGTCGATCCCCTTGCACGCGTCGAGCAATTCCTTCACCGCATCGACCGAAACCTGCAGATTGGCCTTGGCCACATCGTCCAGCGCGATTTCGATCACTTTTTCCACGCCGCCCGCGCCGATCACCACCGGCACCCCGACATAAAGCCCGTCAACGCCATATTGGCCGCTGACATGCGCCGCGCAGGGCAGCACGCGCTTCTGATCACCCAGATAGGCTTCGGCCATGGCGATGCCCGATGCGGCCGGGGCATAGAACGCCGATCCGGTTTTCAGCAGGCCGACGATTTCGCCGCCACCGCCGCGCGTGCGCTTCACGATGTCGTCGATGCGTTCCTGGGTGGAGGCGCCCATCTTGATCAGATCGGTAACCGGGATGCCGGCCACGGTGGAATATTCCACCACCGGCACCATGGTATCGCCATGGCCGCCCAGCACGAACGAATTCACATCGCGCACCGACACGCCGAATTCCCAGGCGAGGAACGTGGAAAAGCGCGCCGAATCCAGCACGCCGGCCATGCCCACCACTTTGTTGTGCGGCAGGCCCGAAAATTCGCGCAGCGCCCAGACCATCGCGTCGAGCGGATTGGTGATGCAGATCACGAAGGCATCGGGGGCATTGGCCTTGATGCCTTCGCCCACCGCTTTCATGACTTTCAGGTTGATGCCCAGCAGGTCGTCGCGGCTCATCCCCGGCTTGCGCGCGATCCCGGCCGTAACGATGATCACGTCCGCGCCGGCGATATCGGCATAATCGTTGGTGCCGGTGATCCTGGCGTCAAACCCTTCGACCGGACCGCACTGCGACAGGTCAAGCGCCTTGCCCTGCGGAACGCCTTCAACCACGTCAAACAGGACGATGTCGCCCAGTTCCTTTTGCGCAGCGAGGTGGGCGAGCGTGCCGCCGATGTTGCCGGCGCCGATCAGCGCAATTTTCCTGCGAGCCATGCTTTTACGGTCCTTTCCCGAGCCTGCGGGACTGAACAAAGGTCAAATCACCACCGCAAAGACGCCTGCCCATGTCCCGCTTGACAGGAAGGAGCCTGGTGGGGTGGCCGGTCCGTAAGCCTGTGGGATGGGGATTGCAAGGCGATAAAAGGTCGTAATCCGGGGATTTTACGATAACGGTTCGCAATAGCAACAAAGCCCTTATACCCGATCACTCACGCCTGTCGCGCGCCAACCCCGCACCAGCGCCGGCGGTGAACGATGCAGGCGGGGCGCTTGTGCGGCAGTAAAACTGAACACGCGCTGACCGGGCGCAGCGCGACGCGCCCGCGCCCGATCAATCGTTGCCGGATGCCGGTTTCGGGTAAAACGGGTCGGTTATCAGGGCGGTCAGGGTTTGCGGCGCTGGCCCAGCATCACGCTGATTTCCTGCCACCAGCGCGCATCGCTGTCATGCCCAAGGGCGTTGGCGTTGGCGGCGGCGCGGCGGGCCTGTTCGGCGGCCGACAGGCCATGCGCGGCAAACAGGCGCAACGCCGCCTGAACCCGTGCATCGCCCAGCGCGCCGGCCACGGTTGGCGCCTCGCCGGCTGCAGCCGCAGGGCGCTGGTTGTCATTGGCCGCCGGGCGCCAGACCTGGCGCGAAGGACGGACCAGGGCGGGGGCGACGATTCCGTAACGGGGGGCAAAGCGCAACATCGCACGGGTCTCCTGCCGGGCGGAGCAACCCCGCCTTCGCCCGCTGCCATAGCGCAGCACGCGTGAATGCGCTGTGATACGACAGGGTAAAGAGCGCGCAAACCATCTCCACGTAAAAATCCGTAGAGGCGTGCCAAGGCATTGGTGCTTTGGGGTTTTCAGGCGGGGATTCACGCCCCTGGCTGATGAATCCAGCGCGCGGCGTTGTCGTATTGCTGCGCCGCATCGGGCCGTACCGCGCCCGATCCCGGCAGGATATGGCTGCGCGCGCCCTGATCGTGCGCCGCATCGCCGGCAGCGCCCGATGCGTCGACATGGGGAAGGGGTTGCTGCCCGAAGGCGGCGCCCACGCGTGCCACTGCCGGGTCGATCCCTTCCGCTGGTGGCGCTGCAGCACGGCGCAGCGCGGCCAGGCGGCCCGCCTCGAACGCGTGTTCCAGCGCCAGCGGATCGGCAAAATCGGCCCCGGTGGAAACCCAGGTGCGCGGGTGCGGCGCGGCAAGCGGCTCACCCCCCCAATAGGCCGCGCGAAACGCCTGCGGCTGGCCGGCGCCGCCGGTCCACCGATAGAACCGGTGCGCGCCGATCGTGCCGAGCAGCGTCATGCTGTCGGACCAGGCGGGATGCACGGCACTGGTGTGATAATGCGTGGCCAGCCCCGCCGGCGCGAACACAAATCCGGCCAGTGCCGCCTCGGCCACGCGGCGCGCGCGTGTCCAATAGGCGGCCATCGGCGGATGCGCCAGCGAACCGTCGCAGGCAAAGCTGAACTGGCAGCCCGGCCGTTCCGATCCCTGATAGACCACACCGCACACCGTTTTGGGAAAGGCCGGATGCGCCACGCGGTTCAGCACGACTTGCGCCACGGCGCGCTGGCCGGCATCGGGCTCTCGCGCGGCCTCGTAATAGATTGCCGCGGTCAGGCATTGCAGCGCGCGCACATGGTCGATCGCGGTGCCAGCCGGCTGAATTGGCCGCGCCGCCGGGCCCGACAGCATCGGCGGCACCACATCGCCATCGCCGTGCAGCCCGGGCAATGCCGCATCGATCGGCGCACGGTCCACCACAGACGCAGGCGCCGCGTGATCTGCCGCCGCTTTACCCGCCGCCGCCGGACCATGCGCGGCAAGCGTGCGATCATCGCGTGCAACCGCCCCGGCAATGCCGCGCGGATCGCCCCAGCCGATCACCGCCAGAAACGCCGCCAGTAACGCCGATAGCAACAGCGGCACCAGCCCGATTACCACGATCCCGGCCAGTCGCCGGCGCAAGTGTGCGGGGGGCCGCAGCGTGGCTTTCGGCAGCGCCGGTGCATCGGGCACGGGCTTTGCGGGGCCTGCTTCATTTGGGGGGGCCGATTCATTTGGGGGGCCTGCTTCAATCGTGCCTTCGGCTTGCGGCGCAGCCATGCCCGCCGTGCGCGGGGGCGCCGGCACAGGTGGCAGGACAATCGGCCGATAGGCAATTTCGAGCGGCATCGAACCCTTTTTTCGCAAGCGGCAGGCGGCATGGCGCAGGCAGAGCGCAGCGTGCCCTAGCCGATTCCCCCCCGGTCTGCACGGGCCGATCGGGCCTCGTCCCGTTATGCGACAGAACCTTGCCAGGCACTTAACCCGCTGAAGCTGTTTCGCAAGCCACCTGCACGGGCGGTGGGGTTGTCCTTGCTGCCACGGCCCGCTATGCGCGCGGCGTGAAGGAGTGGCCAATGCCCGGGTTGAACCGCACGATGTCATGCGATGCAGCCCTGTGCGCCGCGCTTCTGGCCGTGCTGTCGGCGCCCGCGCAGGCGCAAATGGCGGCGCCGGCACCCGCGCAAACACCCCCCCCGCAAACACCCAACGCGCAAACACCGGCCCCGCAAACACCGCCCGCGCAAACACCCCCTGCGGGAGAAGACTATCCCCCGCCGGAAGAGGCCCAGGCCGCGCCCGATGTCGCGCCGATCGCGGTCACCACGCTGGCCACCGGGTCGGCGCTGCCGGTTGATCAACTGGCCCAGCCGGTCACCGTGCTCACCGCCGATGATCTCGATCGGATCGGCGGGGCCGATATCACCCGCGTGCTCGCGGCGATTCCCGGCGCAACCTGGCACCGCGATGGCGCCGCCGGGGCCTGGACCGGGCTGCATCTGCGCGGCGCCGCCTCCGACGAAGTGCTCGTGCTGATCGATGGCGTGCGCATGCAGGATGTGGCAGCGCCCACAGGCGGGTTCGATTTCGGCACGCTGACGGGCCTTGGCATCGATCGCGTCGATGTGCTGCGCGGCACCGGCAGCGTGGTCTGGGGCGGCGGCGCGCTGGGCGGGGTCATGGCGATCACCACGCCCGAAACCAAGGGGCTGAATGCCTCGGTCGAAGTGGGCAGCCGCGATACCCTGGCCGAAAACATCGCCTATGGCCTGCGCCACGATCGCTATGCCCTGTCGCTCAACACCGGCTATACCGCCACTGACGATGTGCCCGGCCGGCGTGAAAATCAGGCTGGCGGGTTTCACCAGTGGCGCTTTGGCGGGCGCGGGCGGTTCAATGTCACCGATGCGTTCAGCCTGGTTGCCGCGGCGCGCTATGCCGATGACAAGGCCACCGGCAATGCCTTTCCCCTGCCGCACGAATTGGCCGCCGATACGGCCCGCTCGCTCGAAACCGAGCAGCTTTCGGGCCGCGCCGGCGGGCATTATGACAAAGGCGCGGTCACGCTTGATGGCGGCTATGGCTTTGCCACCACGCGCACCGTCTATGGCGTGGGCACGCCGGGCGGATTGCTGGCGGCGAACTGGTTGGGCAAATCACAGCGTGCCGATCTGACCGGGGCGGTGCGCCTGGCGCCCGGCCTGGCGGTGAATTTCGGCGCCGATGACGAATGGACCGGCTATTCCGGCAGCTTTGATGCCCAACACCGCGCGCGGATCGCCAGCGTGCACGGGCTGATCGGCTGGCACGATGCGCACGGCACGCTCACCGCCGGTTATCGCCACGATGATCACAGCGCGTTCGGCGGCCATGATACCCTGTCCTTCAGCGCCAGTGCGCGCCTGGCCGAAGGGTTGCGGCTGCGCGCCAGCTATGCCGAAGGGTTCAAGGCGCCCACGCTCTATCAGCTCTATTCGGGCTATGGAAATGGCGCGCTGAACGCCGAAACCGCGCAAAGCTATGATGGCGGGCTCGATTATTCGGGCTTTGGCGGCACGGTGCGCGCGGCGCTGTCGCTTTATCGGCGTGACAGCCGCAATCTGATCGAATTCCTGCGCTGCGCCGGTTCGGCCGATCCGCGGTGCGCCGGGCATACCGCGCCGGGTGATGGCGTCTATGCCAATGCCGGTGCCGCGCGCGCGCAAGGCGGCGAATTCGAACTGACCCTGGTGCCGTCGATAAAATGGCGCTTTTCCGCGCTTTACAGCCACGATAATGCCACTGATCGCACGCCGGGCGGGGCTGCGCTTGGCAAAGATCTGCCCTCTCGCCCGCGCGATTCGGCCACGCTGTCCACCGAATGGACTTCGCCGTTCAAGGGCATGGTGCTGGGGGCCGATCTGCATCTGCAATCGGCCAGTTGGGGTGATGCGGCCAATACCGCGCGCCTGGCGCCCGGGGCCATTGCCACATTGCGCGCCAGCCTGCCGTTCGGCAGTTTCCTCGATTTCTATGGCCGGATCGAAAACGTGCTGAACGATCACGCGCCCACCGCGGCAGGCTATGGCGCGCCTGGGCGCGGCGTGTTTGCGGGGGTAAGGGTACGCTATTGATCGGGCGCGGGGCCATTGCGTGTGCCGGCCTGCTGATCGCCGGCATTGCGGCGGGTTCCGCTCCGGCGCCCGCCGCAATGCCCCGCCCCGCGCAGGCCACCCCGCCGCGTATCGTTTCGCTCAATCCGTGCAGCGATGCGATCCTGGTGGAAGTGGCCGATCCGGCGCAGATTCTCGCCATTTCCGCTTATAGCCGCGATCCGGCCAGTGCCTCGCTGCCCGCAGACGTCGCATCGCGCTTTGCCATCACCCATGGCACGGTGGAGGAAGTGATCGCGCTGCGCCCCGATGTGGTGATCGATGGCGCCTATGTCGCGCCGGCCACCGCGGGCGCCTATCGCCGGCTGGGGCTGCGGCTGGAAACGATGGGCACGCAGCGCAGCATTGCCGGCGCGCTGGCCGATGTGCGCCGGCTGGCGGCGCTGGCCGGCCATCCCGATCGCGGCGAGGCGCTGGTGCAGCGCATTGTCGCCGGCCTTGCCCGCGCCGCGCCGCCGCCCGGGCAGCGCCCGGCGGATGCCGTGGTGTGGGAATGGGGCGGGATCGTCGCCGGGTCCGATACCCTGATCGGTGACTTGCTGATGCGCACCGGGTTTGCCAATCTGGCCGCGCGGCAGGGCTATCGCCAGGCCGATATCTACCCGATCGAGGCGCTGCTGGCGCATCCGCCGCGCGTGCTGTTGAGCGTGGGGGCCGATCGCATGCTGCATCATCCTGCGCTGGCGGCACTGCCCGGCATGATGCGCGCCGATTTTCCCGCCGGGCTGCTCTATTGCGGCGGCCCCACGCTGATCCGCGCCGCCGCACGGCTGGCGGCGGTGCGGCGGGGGCTGGGGTAATGGCCATGCGCTGGTGGATCATGCTGGTCGCGCTGCTGGTGCTGGCGCTGCCGCTGTCGCTGCTCGCCGGGCAAGTGTGGATTTCCCCGTTTGGCGCGCCCGTGCCCAATGCCGTGCCGATCCTGATCGAATTGCGCGCGCCGCGTGCGGTACTGGCGCTGGTGATCGGCGGCGGGCTGGGCGCGGCGGGCGCGGCGATGCAGGGCTATTTGCGCAATCCGCTGGCCGATCCCGGGCTGTTCGGCATTGCGCCGCTGGCCGCGTTGGGCGCGGTGCTGTCGTTTTTCACCGGTGCTTCGGTGCAGGAATGGGCGCTGCCGCTGTTTGCGCTGTGCGGGGCCGCGCTGGCGATGGCGCTGCTGGTGCTGATTGCAGGGCGTGCGGTGGATGCCAAAATCGGGGACGGCATCGGGCGCGGGATCACGCTGTTCACGCTGGCGGGGATGATGATCGCCAGCCTGGCCGGCGCGCTGACCAGCCTGGTGATCAGCCTGTCACCCAATCCCTTTGCCTTGAGCGAAATCGTCACCTGGCTGATGGGCGCGCTGGAAAACCGCAGTTGGCACGATGTGGCGATCGCCGCGCCGCCCACGCTGTTCGGGGTGCTGCTGCTGCTGCGCGCCGGGCCCGCGCTCGATGCGTTGACCCTGGGCGAGGCGGCGGCACGCTCGCTGGGGGTGGAACCGGCACGGTTGCAGGCGCTGATGGTGCTCGGTGTCGGGCTGGTGGTCGGCGCCGGGGTCGCGGTGGCAGGAATTGTCGGCTTTGTCGGGCTGATCGTGCCGCATCTGGTGCGCCCGCTCACCGATCATCGCCCGGGCTCGCTGATCGGCCCCAGTGCACTGGCCGGCGCGCTGCTGGTGCTGATGGCCGACAGCGTGTGCCGCCTGATCCCGCTGACCGGGGGTGAATTGCGGCTGGGCATCGCGCTCAGCGTGCTGGGTGCGCCGTTTTTCCTGCTGCTGCTGCTGCGTCTGCGGCGGGATCTGGCATGATGCTGCGCGCGCAGGGCCTTTGCGTGCCGGGGCGGCTTGACAGGGTTTCGGTGGACCTTGCGCCCGGCACCGTGACCGCGATAGTCGGGCCCAATGGTGCTGGCAAATCGACGCTTCTGGCGGCCCTTGCCGGGCTGATCCCGGGCCCGGTTACGCTTGATGACACGCACCTGTCCGGCCTGACGGCCCGCGATCGCGCGCTCATGCTCGGGTTTCTGCCGCAGGGCGGCGATGTTGCGTGGAACCTGTCGGTCGATACGCTGGTCCGTCTGGGTCGCCTGCCGCATCGTACCGGACGCATCGCCGATGATCGCGCCGTGGCCACGGCCCTGGCGGACCTGGCGCTCGATCTTCTGGCGCAACGGCCGGTCGGCACGCTGTCTGGCGGTGAGCGCGCGCGGGTCTTGCTGGCCCGCGTGCTGGCAGGTGATCCGCTCTGGGTCCTGGCCGACGAACCGCTCGCCAGCCTTGATCTCGCCCATGCGCGCGCGCTGCTCGCGCATTTCCGGCAGCTGGCCGATGCGGGCAAAGGCGTGGTGCTGGTGCTGCACGACCTTTCGCAGGCGATGAACCATGCCGATCATGTTGTGGTGCTCAATTGCGGCAGGGTCGCTGCGGCCGGCCATCCGGAAACCACGCTGGCGCCCGATGTGATTGCCCGGGTGTGGGGTGTGATGCCGCGTTGGCTTGGCGAACCGGGGGCACGCGCCTTGATCGTGTGATCATTGGCCCTAAATGCAGCTTGTCACGGGATCGAACCCTCGTGACAGGGAACAGCTTCGCGCCTTGCGTGAATCGAACAAATATGGAACACGCATCGCCCATGTCCCTCACCACAATTTCCGTGCGCGGTGCGCGCGAACATAACCTCAAAGGCATCGATATCGATCTGCCGCGTGATGCGCTGATCGTGGTCACCGGCCTGTCGGGGTCGGGCAAATCGAGCCTGGCGTTTGACACGATCTATGCCGAGGGACAGCGGCGCTATGTCGAAAGCCTGTCGGCCTATGCGCGGCAGTTTCTGGAAATGATGCACAAGCCCGATGTCGAACATATCGACGGGCTGTCACCGGCAATTTCGATCGAGCAGAAAACCACCAGCCGCAATCCGCGCTCCACCGTCGCCACGGTCACCGAAATCTATGATTACATGCGCCTGCTCTGGGCCCGTGTCGGTGTGCCCTATTCGCCCGCGACCGGGCTGCCGATTACCGCGCAGACGGTCAGCCAGATGGTCGACCGCACGATGGCGCTGCCCGAAGGCACGCGCGCCTATCTGCTGGCGCCGGTGGTGCGCGGGCGCAAGGGTGAATACCGCAAGGAACTGGCCGAATGGCAGCGCGCGGGCTATACCCGCGTGCGCATCGATGGCGAATTCCATGCGATCGAAGATGCCCCCGCGCTCGACAAAAAGCTGAAGCACGATATCGAAGTGGTGGTCGATCGCATCGCGGTGCGCGAAGGCATCGAAACCCGGCTGGCCGACAGTTTCGAACAGGCGCTGAAACTGGCCGAAGGGGTGGCGTTCCTCGATCTGGCCGATGGCGTCGTGCCGGGGCGCGAGGAAGAAGCCGCGCCGCGCTCGCGCGCCAAAACGCTCAAAGGGACCGGCCTTGCGCCCAACCGCATCGTCTTTTCCGAAAAGTTCGCCTGCCCGGTCAGCGGTTTCACCATCGAAAGCATCGAACCCCGGCTGTTTTCGTTCAACGCGCCGCAGGGCGCCTGCCCGGCCTGCGACGGGCTGGGCGAAAAGCTGCTGTTTGATCCGCAACTGGTCGTGCCCAACGAAAATCTGTCGCTGAAACAGGGCGCGATCGTGCCCTGGGCCAAGTCCAACCCGCCCAGCCCTTATTACATGCAGGTGCTGGCCAGCCTCGCCGGCCATTTCGGCTTCACTCTGGAAACGCCGTGGGACAAGCTGCCGGGCGAAGTAAAGCTGGTTATCCTCTATGGCACCGGGGGCAAGCCGGTGCCGCTGACGTTTATCGACGGGCGCAAATCCTATACCGTGTCGAAAGCGTTCGAGGGCGTGATCGGCAATCTCAACCGCCGGCTGCTGCAAACCGAAAGCGCCTGGATGCGCGAAGAACTGGGCAAATACCAGAACCCGCAACCGTGCGAAACCTGCCAGGGCGCGCGGCTGAAGCCAGAGGCGCTGTCGGTCAAAGTTGCCGGGGCCGACATTTCCAGCGTGACGCGCCTGTCGGTTGCGGCCGCGGCCGAATGGTTTGGCGTGCTGAGCGACCAGCTGACCCCGCAAAAGCAGCAGATCGCGCGGTCGATCCTCAAGGAAATCAACGAACGCGTCGGTTTCCTCAACAATGTCGGGCTCGATTACCTCAATCTCGATCGCACATCGGGCACGCTGTCGGGCGGCGAAAGCCAGCGCATCCGGCTGGCCAGCCAGATCGGATCGGGGCTGTCGGGGGTGCTCTATGTGCTCGACGAACCGTCGATCGGGCTGCACCAGCGCGACAATGATCGCCTGCTCGAAACGCTGAAACGGCTGCGCGATCTGGGCAACACGGTGATCGTGGTCGAACACGATGAAGATGCCATCCGCACTGCCGATTATATTGTCGATCTGGGGCCGGGGGCCGGGGTGCATGGCGGCGAAATCGTCGCGCAGGGCACATTGGCCGATATCCTCGCCAGCGAAAACAGCCTGACCGGGCAATATCTCAACGGCACGCGGCGGATCGACGTGCCGGCCCACCGCCGCGCCGGCAATGGCCTGGGCATCACGGTCAAGGGCGCGCGTGCCAACAACTTGCGCGATGTTACCGTGCGCGTCCCGCTGGGCACGTTCGCCTGCGTCAGCGGCGTGTCGGGATCGGGCAAATCGTCGCTGATCATCGATACCTTGCAGGCCGGCGCCTCGCGCGTGCTCAACGGCGCGCGGGTGATTGCCGGCGCGCACGATGCGATCGAGGGGCTGGAACACTGCGACAAAGTGATTGAAATCGACCAGTCGCCGATCGGCCGCACACCCCGGTCAAACCCGGCCACCTATACCGGCGCGTTCACGCTGATCCGCGACTGGTTCGCCGGCCTGCCCGAATCCGCCGCGCGCGGATACAAGCCCGGCCGGTTCAGCTTCAACGTGAAAGGCGGGCGCTGCGAAACCTGCCATGGCGACGGGCTGATCAAGATCGAAATGCATTTCCTGCCCGATGTCTATGTTACGTGCGAGGAATGCGGCGGCAAACGATACAACCGCGAAACGCTGGAAGTGAAATTCAAGGGCTTGTCGATTGCCGACGTGCTCGACATGACAATCGAAGACGCGGTCGAATTTTTCAAGGCGGTGCCGCCGATCCGCGATCGCATGCACATGCTGGCCGAAGTCGGGCTGGGCTATGTCAAAGTCGGGCAGCAGGCGACCACGCTGTCGGGCGGTGAGGCGCAGCGGGTGAAACTGGCCAAGGAACTGGCGCGCCGGTCAACCGGGCAGACGCTCTATATCCTCGACGAGCCGACCACCGGGCTGCATTTCGAAGACGTGCGCAAACTGCTCGAAGTGCTGCACCGGCTGGTCGAACAGGGCAATTCGGTGGTGGTGATCGAACACAACCTGGATGTGATCAAGACCGCCGACTGGGTGATCGACATGGGGCCCGAAGGCGGCGTGCGCGGCGGCATGGTCGTGGCCGAAGGCACGCCCGAAGCGATTGCCGACAACCCCGCCAGCCACACCGGGCATTATCTGAAGCCGTTGCTCGCGCGCTGACCCGGCCGCAGGCGGATCACAGCGCCAGCAATGCGATGGTGCGCCGGTCGAGCAGGCCGGTCACCTTTATGCCCATGCCGGATTGCACGGCGCGCACCGCATCTGCCAGTTTGGCCGGGTCCTGCGCCTCGGCCGGGGTGCCCAGCGCGTGCAATTGCACCAGCCGCGCCACGATCAACTGCACCGTTACCGGATCGAGCGGAACATCGCGCCGCGGCTGGGGCAGCACGGGCACCGGGTCGGTGCTGAATCCGGGGGCGATGAAGGTATCGGCAGGCGCAGCCGGCGGTGGAGCAGCCAGGGCGCTGCCCGCAATCAGTCCGGCGAGAACAGGCAGTCCGGCGAGAACAGGCAGGCCGGCGAGGGCAAGAAAACCGGCGCGGCGCATGGTTCAGTGCGTGGCCCCGCCAGAGCCCGATCCATGTGGTCCGGTTCCATTTGCATCAGTGCCGTTCGGATTATCGTCAAATTCGCCCAGCACGCGGATCGCATTGCGCATGTCGACTTCTTCGATCGCGCCCGAAACCATGATTGCGTGGCCCACCCGGTTGTCGCGCAAGGCGATCGCGGGCGTGCCCTCGATGCCGGCGACTTCGGCGCCTTTCATCTCGGCGGCGAGCCGCTTGCCGGTCTTGTCGGATGTGGAGCATCCGGCCAGGGCATTGCTGTCTCGCGCGCCTGCCGTGGCGGCCAGCGCGGCCACCGGATCATTCCCGCCTTGATCGGGCGCCATCAGGCCTTTGCCGTTGCTGCCGGTGCGCGCCATCCAGCCGTTGAGAAACCGGTAATAGCCGGCCGGTCCCGCCTGTTCGGCCACGCAAAGCGCCGTGGTCGCGGCAACCAGCGCATTGGGCCCGTGAAACGGCAGCGGGTATAGCCGCACCACCAGATTGACCTGGCCTTTCGATTGATCGACGACGTGTTCGGGCTTTTCGCCCAGCACTTTGCAATAAGGGCATTCGGGGTCCAGCCAGACGATCAGGCTGAACCGGGCATCGGGTTTGCCGTATAGCCGGTCTTCGCTCCCTACCGGCGCGACCGTCGGCGCCTCCTGCCAGCCGGCATCGTCCTGCGCACGCACCGCGGGCGCACCCAGCCCGGCGGCGGTTGCTGCGGCGGTTGCGGCAAGGGCCAGCATCGCGCGGCGTGGCATCATCAGACGGGTCTCCAGCCTGGCCCGGCAGGGGCGGCGTTGCCCCATGCCATTCCATGTTTGCCGGAAAAGCGCAATGCGCGCGCTGGGCAAGACGCCGCACCGTGCGTGGTCCGGCAATTGCACAGCGCGCTCCCGGATTTTGGTGTCACCGCGCTTTTCGCAAAAAACCGGTTCTCACTTTTTCGCCCGATGCTCTATACGGCTGAATATGGGGCCGCCGACACGTCTTTTGCGCGCGCTGATGCGCCGGGCCTTGGCGCTGTGCCTTATCGCAGCGCTTGCCGCGCCCGCTCTCGCGCAATCGGCACCGCTGGAAACCGGGCCGCTGGTGCTCGCTGCGGCCAGCCTGCAGGAATCGCTGAATGCCGCCGCCGATGCCTATGCCCGGCATCATCATCCGCGCCCGGTGCTGTCGTTTGCCGCCTCGTCGGCGCTGGCGCGGCAGATCCAGGCGGGCGGGACGGCCGATTTGTTCGTCTCTGCCGATGAAGACTGGATGGATGTGCTGGCAAAGGCCGGGCTGATCGTGCCCGCTACGCGCAAGGCCTTTCTGGTCGGCGCGCTGGTCCTTGTTGCCCCGGCCGAACGGCGGCTGCGGCTGCATCCTGCGCCCGGTTTCCCGCTGCGCGCGGCGCTGGGCGGGGGGCGGCTGGCCATGGCCGATCCCGACAGCGTGCCCGCCGGCCGCTATGCGCGCGAAGCGTTGCAGCGGATGGGGGTGTGGGACCAGGTTGCAGGGCAAGTGGCGCGCGCGGAAAACGTGCGCGCCGCGCTGGCGCTGGTGGCGCGCGGTGCCGCGCCGCTGGGCGTGGTCTACGCCACCGATGCCCTGGCCGAACCGCGCGTGCGCATGGTCGGCGTGTTTCCCGCAGGCAGCCACACCCCGATCACATATCCCCTGGCGCGGCTGAAGGCATCGACCAACCCCGATGCCGAACCGTTCCGCCGGTTCCTGCTTTCGGCTGAGGGCAAGGCGGTTTTCCGCCGCTTTGGCTTTGTCGCGCCATGATCGCGTCGGCGGCGGAATGGGCGATTGTCGGCCTGTCGCTGCAGGTTGGCGCGGTGGCCATGCTTGGCGCGCTGCCGGTGGCCTTTGCGCTGGCGTGGCTGCTGGTGCGGGGGCGCTTTCCCGGCAAATTGCTGCTGGATGCGGTGATTCATCTGCCGCTGGTGCTGCCGCCGGTGGTGGTCGGCTGGGTGCTGCTGATTGCCTTTGCCCCCAATGGGCCGATTGGCGCGCCGCTGCTACGCTGGCTGGGGGTGTCGCTGCTGTTCCGCTGGACCGGGGCGGCGCTGGCCGCGGCGATCATGGCGTTGCCGCTGATGGTGCGGTCGATCCGCCTGTCGCTCGATGCGATCGATCCCCGGCTGGAGGCGGCGGCGCGCACGCTGGGCGCCGGGCCGCTCGATTGCTTTGTGTCGATCACGCTGCCGCTGGCGCGCCCGGGCGTTCTTGCCGCGCTGGTGCTCGGTTTCGCCCGTTCGCTTGGCGAATTCGGAGCGACAATCACATTTGTGTCGAACGTGCCGGGCCAAAGCCAGACTTTGCCATTGGCGATCTATGCCGCGTTGCAAGTGCCGGGGCAGGATTGGACCGTGTGGCGGCTGGCGCTGGTTTCGGTCGCGCTGTCGCTGGGCGCGCTGATCGCGTCGGAATTGCTGCTGCGCCGCGTGACGCACAAAGATCGGACGGGCCCGCGCGATGAGCTTTGACGTGGCGATCACGCTGCGGCGCGGATCGCGCCTGATCCGCGCGGCCTTTGCCACCGGGCCCGGGGTTACCGCGCTGTGCGGCCCTTCGGGTGTGGGCAAATCGAGCGTGCTGGCGGCCATCGCCGGGCTGTTGCGCCCCGAATCCGGGCATGTCGCGGTGGATGGGCGCGTGCTGTTCGACGGCGCGCAACGCATCGATCTGCGCCCCGAAGCGCGCGCCTGCGGCATCGTGTTTCAGGACTTGCGGCTGTTTCCGCATCTGACGGTAGAGGCCAACTTGCGCTATGGCGAACGGCGCGCCCCGCCCGAACGGCGGCTGCTCGATTTTGCCGAAACGGTGGCCTTTCTCGATATTGCGCGCTTGCTCCGCCGCCGGCCGGACACGCTGTCAGGCGGAGAGGCGCAGCGCGTGGCGATTGGCCGTGCGCTGCTTTCGGGGCCGCGCTTTCTGCTGCTCGATGAACCGCTTGCCGCGCTCGATCTGGCCCTGCGCAGCGAAATCATCCAGGTGATAGAGCGCGTGCGCGACCAGTTCGGCCTGCCGATGATCCTGGTCAGCCACGCCCCCGACGATGTCGCGCGGCTGGCCGACCGGGTCGTGTCACTCGATCAGGATCTGGTCGGCGCCTAATCCCGGCACGCGCAGCGATGGCTGCGCCGGTTCGTGCAGAAACCGGATCGGCGGCCCCAGATGGCGACGGCCCAGATCATCGGTCAGGATGAACCCGCGCGCGGCAATCTGGTCATCGGCCAGCGCCTCGGGATAGGTCTTCACCTGCCCCCAGCACAGATCGAGCCGATCAAGCAGCGCCCCCGCCTCGGCCACGGTCTTGCCTGCAAAAAACGCGGTCAGCAGGTCGATCACCGGCTGCTGCTGCGGGCCCGGTTCGCGGGTCAGCGCGATCAGATCGCCACGGCCCAGTTCGCCCAGCAGCGCGGCAATGAACTTCGGCTCTTGCCCGGCGAGCGCGATGCGGCCATCGGCGCAGGGATACCAGCGATAAAAGGCGCCGCCCCCGGTGGTGCGCTCGTGCGCGATCACCGGCTGGCGCCCTTCGGCCATTGTCGGGCCCATCACATTGGCCGTGGCCGACAGCAGCGCCTCTTGCATGGCAATGTCGATGCAATCGCCGCGCCCGGTGCGGCTGCGCGCAAACAGCGCCATCAGCACCGCCGAAAGGCCCTGCAGCGATGCCAGATAATCCGCCAGCGGCAGTGCCGGCATCGCCGGCCGGCCATCGGCGCCGCAATTGGCCGCCAGCACCCCGGTCAGCGCCTCCAGCGCCAGATCATGCGCCACACGGCCGCTGCGCGGTCCATCCTGGCCAAAGGCGCTGATCGCGCAATAGACCAGCCCGGGGTTGCGCGCGGCGAGCGTGGCGTAATCGATGCCCAATCGCGCCGCCACGCCGGGCCGGTTGGATTCGACCACCACATCGGCAGTGTCCGCCAGCCGCAGAAAGGCATCGCGATCGGCCGGCGCCTTCAGATCGAGCACCACGCTTTTCTTGCCGCGGTTGAAGTTGCGGAAATAGACCGTGTCGGGCCCGTCTTTCAGCCCGATATGCCGGGTATGGTCGCCGCCCGGCGCCTCGATCTTGATCACTTCGGCACCATGATCGGCCAGCGCCATGGTCAGATAGGGGCCAGGGATAAAGCTCGTCAGGTCGAGCACCCGGATGCCGGTCAGTTTCATGCGCCAATCCCTTCGCCCACGACCATGGCCGCGCGCGAAGGGGTTTTCAACCGGGCTAGATTTCCAGCTGGCTGCCCAGTTCGATCACGCGGTTGGTTGGCAGGCGGAAAAACTGCATCGCGCTTTCGGCGTTGCGGATCATCCACGCAAACAGCTTTTCCCGCCACAGCGCCATGCCCGGCCGCTTCGACGCGATCAGCGTCTGGCGGGCGAGGAAATAGCTGGTTTCCATCGGCTTGAACGGTCCCCCGGCGCGGTCTTCGGCGGCCAGTTCGGCGGGCACATCGGCTTCGTCCATGAATCCGATGCGGATGATCATGCGATAAAACCCGTGGCCCACGCTTTCCACCACGCGGCGCATTTGTGATGGCACGTGCGGCACGCCTTCGGTCACCACGGTCAGGATCACCACGCGTTCGTGCAGGATGTGGTTGTGCTTCAGATTGTGCAGCAGCGCGGGCGGAATGCCTTCGGCGGTCGAGGCGAGGAACACCGAGGTGCCCGGCACGCGGCGCACTTTGTCGCAAACCGAATTGAGAAACAGGTCAAACGGCATCGAATCTTCGGCCAGCCGTTCACGCAGGATGCGCCGGCCGGTGGCCCAGGTGGTCAGGACAATGAACACCACCGTCGCGATCAGCAGCGGGAACCAGCCGCCATCGGGGATCTTGGTGATGTTCGACGCAAAATAGGCGCCATCGACAACCAGGAACACCCCGGTCATCAGGCTGGCCGGCAGCCAATGCCATTTCCACACGGCAAATGTCAGGATGCCCAGCATGCACGCGGTGATGAACATTGTGCCGGTCACCGCGATGCCATAGGCCGAAGCGAGATTGTCCGACGATCTGAACCCCACCACCAGCAGCAGCACCAGCGCCAGCAACAGCCAGTTGACCAGCGGCACATAGATCTGCCCCGCCGCCTTGGCGCTGGTGTGCATGATGCGGATGCGCGGCAGGAAACCCAGCTGGATTGCCTGTTGCGAAATCGAATAGGCGCCGGAAATCACCGCCTGGCTGGCAATGATCGTGGCCGCTGTCGACAGGATCACCAGCGACAGCCGGGCCCATTCGGGCGCCATCAGGAAAAACGGATTTTCCACCAGTTTGGGATTGCGCAGCAACAGCGCCGACTGGCCCAGATAGTTGAGGATCAGGCAGGGAAACGCGACCGCCAGCCACGACAGCATGATCGCCCGGCGGCCGAAATGGCCCATATCGGCATAAAGCGCTTCGGCCCCGGTTACCGCCAGAATCACCGAACCCAGCGCCAGAAACGCCAGCAGCGGATCGATTGCAAAAAACCGCACGGCATAGATCGGGTTGACCGACCACAGGATTTCGGGCGCGGCCATGATGCCCATCACCCCCAGCACCGCGATCACCGCAAAATAGACCAGCATGACCGGACCAAACAGTTTGCCCACCGCGGCCGTACCGCGCGACTGGATCGCAAACAGCCCGATCAGGATCGCGATCGAGATCGGCAGCACCAGCTCCTTGAATGCGGGCTGTACCACTTCCAGCCCTTCGACCGCAGACAGCACCGACATCGCCGGAGTGATGATCGCATCGCCATAGAACAAGGCGGTGGCAATGATGCCCAGCATCACCGTCAGCGATGACCAGCGATTTTCGCCCAGTCGTCGCCCGATCAGCGCCAGCAGCGCCAGGCTGCCGCCTTCGCCCTTGTTGTCGGCGTGCAGGATGACGAACACATATTTGATCGTCACGATCAGCGTCATCGTCCAGAAAATCAGCGACAGCACACCATAGATATGCGCCGGATCGACTGTCAGCGGGTGCGGGCCGGTAAAGCTGACTTTCAATGAATAGAGCGGGCTGGTGCCGATATCGCCAAACACCACGCCGATCGCGCCGATGGCCAGCGTGCTCAGGCTTTCGCGGTGATGGCCGCCGTTGTCGCCGAAATCGATTGCCGTATCGAACGGCAGGTTTTCGGGCGCGTGCGCCATGGGACTCGGGGGGGCAAGGTCGGTCATGCGCGGCCCGCTACGCCGCCTTTGCGCGCGGTACGAGCATCTTTATGCCTTCTTTATGCCCTCGACAGCAGCACCTGCTGCGCGCAAGCGTGATTGCCGTGCCCGTTTCCCCGATTCCCGCGCCGCCGGCCCGACTTTCGCCCCTGCCGCGCGCGCCGGCGGGCATGATCGGTTCGCTGGTTTCGCTGCTGCTGATCGCCGGGGTTACCCTCGCCGGCGAGGCACTGGCGCTGCATGGCAACGATGCCGATATCAGCATGCTCTATTGCATTCCGGTGATCCATGCCGGCACCCGCTATGGTTTGCGCACCGGGCTGGCGACGGGGCTGGTTGCGGCGCTGACGTATGATTTTTTCTTCGTCCCCCCGCTTTACAGCCTTGCCATTGCCGATCCGTCGCATGGTGTTTCGATGGTCATTCTGATCGGCGCCGCTGCGGTGTGCAGCCAGCTTGGCGCACAAGTGCAGCGCCAGGCTCTGGCCGCGCAGGCGCAGGCCGACCGCAATGGCGCGCTGGCCGGTTTTGCCCGGGCGCTGATGGGGGTCAACCGGCGCGCGGACCTTTGGCCGCTGCTGGCGCGCGAGATTGCCCGCCTGATGGATGTGCGCACTGTGGTTCTGGCGCCCGATCCCCCGGGTGAAGGCGGCCGCCGCCTGGTGGTCAAGGCCGCGGTGCCAAAGATCGAGGCGCTCGATCTGATCGATGGCGTCGCCGCGCGCTGGGCGTTTGATACCGCGCGGCCGACTGGCCCGGGCAGCGACAGCATGGCGGTGTCCGAATGGCATTTTGCCCCGGTGCTGGGCGGAAACAGCGCGCACGGGGTGTGCGGCATCGGGCGCGACGATGCGCAGCCGCCGCTATCGCCCGAACAGGCACCGTTGCTGGCCAGCCTGCTCGATCAGGCCGGGCTGGCGCTGGCGCGGATCGCTGCCGAAGAGGACATGCTGGCGCTGGGCAAAGTGCAGGAACGCGATCGTCTGCGCGCCGCGCTGCTATCCTCCATCGGGCACGATCTGCGCACGCCTTTGACCACGGTGCTGGGCATGCTGCGTGCGATCCATCCCGAAAATCCCGCCCAGCGCGCGCAACTTGATACTGCGAGGGGGGAGGCGGAGCGGCTGGACCGGTTCATTGCCAATCTGATCGACATGGTGCGCATCGAAACCGGCGGGCTGGCGCGCGTGCTCGAACCGGTCGATCTGAACGAGGCGGTGACTGCCGCGCTGGATGATCTGCGCCGCGTGCTGGGCGCGCATCGCGTGGTGGTGGAGGTGGCGCGCGATCTGCCGCTGGTCATGGCCGATCCGGTGCTGCTGCACCATTGCCTGATCAACCTGATCGACAATGCGGCCAAGCATGGCCCGGCCGATGGCGCGGTAACGGTGCGCGCGCGCGCCGCAGGCGAAGGCCTGGCGCTGGCGGTGCTTGACGAAGGGCCGGGGATTTCGGCGGGCGAGGAACAGCGCGTGTTCGGCATGTTCACCAGGCTGGAAGGGTCGGACCGGCGCGGCGGCACCGGGCTGGGGCTGGCGATCGTGAAGGGTTTTGCCCAGGCGATGGGGTTTGAAGTGGCTGCGGCCAATCGCGCCGGCGGAACCGGGGCGGTGTTCACGCTGCTGATCCCGCCGGGCAATCTGCGCCCGGTTGATGGCGGTGACAGCGATGGCAGGGAGGCGTGATGCGCGAAGCGGTGCGGGTGCTGGTGGTCGATGACGAGGCGGCGATCCGCGCGCTGCTGCGCGCCAGCCTGGAACCGGCGGGATACCGCGTGACAGAGGCGGGCAATGCCGCCGCCGCGCTCGCCGCCGCGCACGATGAAACGCCGCAGGTCGTGCTGCTCGATCTGGGGCTGCCCGACCGCGACGGGCTTGATCTGATTGCCCCCTTGCGCCGCGCCGGGGCGGCGGTGCTGGTGCTATCGGCGCGCGATGCCACGGCGCAAAAGGTGGCCGCGCTCGACAATGGCGCCGATGACTATGTGACCAAGCCGTTCGATACGGCCGAAGTGCTGGCGCGCGTGCGCACCGCGCTGCGCCACCGCGCCGGGCCCGATGTGCTGGCCGCGGCGCTGCGCTTTGACGGGATCGAGATCGATCTGGGCGCGCGCGTGGTGCGCAAGGACGGCGCCGAAGTGCATCTGGCGCCCAAGGAATTTGCGCTGCTGGCCGAACTGGCGATCAATGCCGGCAAAGTGGTGACCCATGCCCAGCTTTTGCGGACGATCTGGGGCCCGGGGCACGAAGGCGATGTGGAATATCTGCGCGTCGCCGCGCGCGGCATCCGGCGCAAGCTGGAAGGCGATGGCGTGCAGCCTTCGCGCATCCGCAATGAACCGGGCGTGGGCTATCGGCTGGCAGTGGGCATTGCCCCCTGATTTGCGGATCAGTCTTCGCGAAACGCGCGGGCAAACTGGTCACTCAGCGGCTTGATCAGGTATGACAGCAGCGACCGGCTGCCCCCGCCAATATGCACTTCGGCGGGCAGCCCGGATCGCAGCGCGATCCCCGCGCGCGGCGTAATCGCCACGCGCACCGCGTAAAAGGCCGGGCCGCCAGCACCGGCTTCGCTGCGGTCGCTGGCCACGGCCACCACCGTGCCGTCCAATTCGGGGGTGGTGGACCGGTCGATCGTCGCCAGTCGCACGCGCACCGGCGCACCGATGCGCACATGGCCGATCTGCGCCGGGGATACCATCGCCTCTGCCACCATGGCATCGCGCGCGGGCACGATGTCCACGATCGGTTCGCCCGGCCGCACCACTTCGCCGCTGCCGGCAAAGCCCAGCCGTTCAACCGTGCCCGCGCAGGGCGCGCGAAGGGCGCTGCGGTCGCGGCTGTCGGCGGCGCCGATGCGCGCCGCCTCATGCTGGTTGAGCGCCAGGTCGACTTCGGCCAGATCGGTCGCGGCCTGGATGCGCCGTGCCTGCATCAGCGCCGTCGCGGCCGCGCGGCTTTCGGCCAGCCTTGCGCGCGCGCCGGCCAATTGCGCCTCTGCGCTGGCCAGCGATCCCTGCAAGTCGACCGCGGTGCGCTCGATCTGGTTCAGCCGCCCGATCGTGACCAGCCGGCGCTGCCACAAATCGTGCAGGCCCTGCCGTTCCGGCTCAACCAGCCGGCGCTGTTCGCGCAGCGCTGCGATCTGCGCCGACAGGCCGGTGATCTGCGCGCGATCCTGCGCCAGGTGCGCATCGGCCTGCGCGCGCACGGCTGCGGCATCGGCGCGGTGCAGATCGAACAGGCGGCGCTCGTCGGCCATGGCGCGCGCGGTTTCGGCACTGGCATTGGCGCCTGCCCGGGCAATCGCCGGCAGAAAATCGATGCGCGCCATGCCCTCGCGTTCCGCCACCAGCCGCGCGCGCCGCGCGGCCAGCCGGATCACCGTATCGGCGACAAGGCCGGCGCTGGCCCCGGCCACGCGGTCATCCAGTTGCAGCAGGATCTGCCCGGCAGAAACCTGCTGGCCATTGTGCACGAGTATCCGCGCGATCACCCCGCCCGCCGGGTTGCTCAAATGCCGCACTTGCGCGGCGATGGCGATGTGGCCCGGGGCGATCACCGCGCTGCCGATCGGCACGGTCCCCGCCAGCACGGCCAGCAGCAGCAGGAGCGCGATAACCGCGGTGAGCAGGCGACGCAGCGGCACAGGCAGCGCCGGGGGCGCGGATTCGGGCCAGATCGACCCGGCATCGGCCGGGCAAGGGCCGGGCGCATGGTGCAGCGGGATCATGCTGCCACTTTGTGCGTGGCGCCGGCCACGGGCGCCGCCGGGGCGTTGGCGGCGGGTTGCATCCGCGCAAGCACGGCATCGCGTTCGCCGAAATCGGTCATCCGCCCCGCCTGCATCACCGCCAGGTGCGTCGCCGGGCCCAGCGTGGCGGGGCGGTGGGTGATCATCACGACAATCCCGCCGCGTCGCTTCACCGCGCCGATCGCTTCGGCCAGCGCGGCATCGCCCGCCGCATCGAGGTGCGCATTGGCTTCATCGAGCACCAGCAGAAACGGATCACCATAAAGCGCGCGGGCCAGGCCGATGCGCTGGCGCTGCCCCGCCGAAAGCTCTGCCCCGCCTGCGGAAATGGGCGTGTCATAGCCATCGGGCAGCGCCAGAATTGCCGCGTGCAGCCCGGCCGCCTGTGCTGCGGCGATCACCGCGGCGGATGGCGCCGCGGGATCGAACCGCGCGATGTTTTCGCCGATCGTGCCCTCGATCAGGTCAACCGTCTGCGGCACATAGCCGATGTGGCGGCCGATGGCGGCGCCGGCCCATTGCCCGGGCGTGGCGCCGTCAAGACGCACTTCGCCACGCAGCGCGGGCCAGATGCCCAGGATCGCACGCACCAGCGTCGATTTGCCCGCCGCGCTCGGGCCGATCAGCGCCAGCACGTGCCCCGCGCCCAGCCTCAGCGTCACACCTTCAACGGTGCAGGTGCGCGATCCGGGCGGCGCCACCCACAGATCGTGCAGCGTCAGTTCGCGGCATGGCGGGGGCAGCGCCAGCCCGCGCGGCTGCGGGCGCGGCCATTGTGCCAGCGCCATTGTCAGCCGACGCCAGCCACCATGCGCGGCAACCGCGCCGCGCCAGTTGGCAATGGCCAGATCCACCGGGGCGAGCGCGCGGCCCGCCAGCACCGACGATGCCAGGATGATCCCGCCACTGGCCTTGCCCTCGATCACCAGCAGCGCGCCCACGGTCAGGATCACCGATTGCAGCGCGATGCGCAGCGTGCGGCTGGCCCCGCCCCAGCGCAACACCGTGCGCGCCAGATCGGCCTGCGCGCGCAGCAGGCGCGCCTCGCACGCCAGGGTGCGACGCGCCAGTTGCGGCCCGATGCCCATCGCCAGCGCGGTTTCGGCAAAGCGGATGTCTCCCGCCAGCGCCGCGCCGCGCTGCGCGGTGATCGCACCCAGCGTGCGCGATCCGGCGCGGGTGCGCAGGCTGCCCCCCAGCGCCAGCGCGGCCATCACCAGCGTGCCGCCCAGCGCCGCCAGCCCCAGCCACGGATGCAGCGCAAACAGCACGATCATCAGCACCAGAACCCACGGCAGATCGATCAGCGCCACCGGGCCAGATCCGGCCAGAAACGCGTGCAGCGCATCCAGATCGCGGATCAGGTCCATCCCGTCGCCCCGATGATCAGCCGCCCGGCTGCCACCGGGGGGATCGGTGCGCAATGCGCGCATGACCGTGGCATGGTGCGCCGCCGCAAACAGATCGTCGTGCACCCCTTGCGCCAGGCCCAGCAGCGCCTCGCCCCGGATCGCCTCGCACAGCGCCTGCACCGCATAGAGCACGATCAGCATGGCAAACAGCGCGATCAGCGATGCCACGCTGCGCGCCGGCAGCACCGTGTCATAGACCAGCAGCATGTAGCCCGATCCGGCAAAGACCAGCAGATTGCAGCACAGGCTGGCCGCGGCGACCAGCCCGATATGACCCCGATACCGGCCGATGATCATGGTCAGGATCGCTCGATCCCGGCGTTCAATCCCCGCCAAATTCCACCACCCTTTCGCTTGCGCCTTTCGCGGTGGTTCATGCCATTGTCGGCGGCGCAAGGGGGGGGATTTGGAACCGAACTGACGCAATAAGCGCGGCCGGGCCAGGCCGGCGGGGCGGATCAGGCTGCGATGGCGGGCATGTCCTGCAGGTGCCCTGGCGCGCCCGATGAGGCCAGCCGCAGGGCATCGGAAATCGCGATGATCGTGCCGATCGCGCGCGCCTCATCGTCGGTCAGATCCTCGAAATCGGGCAGAAACGCGCGGCAGGCCTGCACCAGATTGCCCGGTGATCGCTGCAATTCGGCGCGATAGTGCGCCATCGTGGTGCAGCCATCGATATCCGACCAGCGCATGCCGCCGGGCGCGGGGCGTTCATGATAGGACCACAGCGCGGCCACGGCGCGTTCGGCGGCATCGGCCACGCGATCGCCCAGTGCATCGCCCGATGCGCGCGATTTCAGTTTCTGGCGATAGCGGCGCTGCCGCTCTGCGTTGGTCATGACCATGGCCACAGGGTTTGCCCCCGCGCCACGCATCGGGCAATCCGGTACCACACGGTTACGTAACCATCCCTAGGCGCCAATCCGCGCGCCGCAAGGCGCCGTTTGCGATCCCTAGTCCGACGTGTCGCCCACCGCCAGCAGCGCCAGTTCGGTGCGGTTGTCGATCCCCAGCTTTTGATAGATGGCGTGGAGATAGACTTTCACGGTGCCTTCGCCGATATTCAGCTCGGCGCCGATATCGCGGTTGCGCAGGCCGCGCGCGACCAGCCGGGCAATGCGCCGCTCGCGCGGGTTCAGCTTTTCCAGCGGGCCGGCAATTTCGGGATTGAGCGACAGATCGAGCGCGCGTTGCAGGAATGCGGGCGCAATCGCCTTTTCCCCGGTTGCGACTTTGTCCAGCACATCGATCAGATCGTCTTCCGCGCCATCCTTGGACACGATCCCTTCGACCCCGGCGCGCATCACGGTGAGCAACTGGCGATCGGTGATTTCCGCGGTCAGCATCACCACCGGGCGCCGGTCGCCGCGTGCGCGCAGCGTTTCCAGCGTCTGCACCCCGTTCATCCCGGGCATGTTGATGTCCAGCAGCACGATCGCCGGATCATGCGTGCCGATCGCGTCGAGCGTTTCCTCGCCGCTGGCGGTTCCCGCCACCACGCGAAACCTGGTGCCGCGCAGCACCGCATCGACACCGGCACGAATAAAGGCGTGGTCATCAGCCACCAGCACGGAAATCATTGCAGCAACCCTCTTTTGTGCCGGCCTCTGCGGGCTGGTCTGTCCCGAAGACCTGTTTCTATCACGTTCGTGCCGGTCCGGGGCCTCTTTTCAGCTGGCCCCGTTCCACCCTGGCCCGTTTCACCCTGGCCCTTTTATCCCGCTGAAACCAGCGGCAGATCAATGTCCAGCTGCACACCGCCGGCGTTGCTGGCGATCCGCAAGGTGCCACCCAGCGCCTCGATCCGTTCGCTGATCGATTGCGGGCGGAGCATGCGGCTTGCTTCCGGCAATCCTTTGCCATTGTCGGCGATGGAAATCAGCAACGAATTGTGATCAGATTGGTCCAGATCGATCGCCATCCGGCTGCAATTGCCATGGCGAACCGCGTTGGCGACCGCTTCGCGCACCACCTGGCGCAATTCGTACGCCGTGCCGATCGGCACCGGCAGCGGGCTGCGATCAGACCGCAGGGTGGCGGCAATGTGCCAGTGATCACCCAGTTCGACCAGCAGCCCCTCGATTTCGGCCACCAGATCGGTGCTGCGATCGCCATCGATTCCGTGGCGCAGCCGGTCGATCATGGCGCGCATGTGGCTCTGTTCGCTGCGCAGCGCCGCCTTCATCGCGGTAATTTCGGTTTCGGGGTCGCCGCCCTGGCGAATCCAGCGGCGCATGGCCTCCAGCCGGAATTGCGTGCCGGCCAGAAACTGCGCCGCGCTGTCGTGCAGATCGCGCGCCAGCGCATTGCGCGCATGCGACACGGCAATCGATTGGGCCAGCATCGCCATTTCCTCGCGATCGAGCGCATGGCCGATTTCCTGCGCCAGCGCGGCGATTGCCGGCAAATTGTCGGTGCAGGTGTCCGCTGCATCCCACACCACCACATGCCCATGGCTGCTGGCCGCGGCAAAGCCGCCAAGCAGGCCCTCGCGCGCCTCCAGCGCCGCAAGCAGCGGATTGGCAAGCGATCCCGTCACCGCTTCATAGCGATCGCTGGTGTGCCACACGATGCGCCGGCGCCGGTGCCTGTCAAACAGCACTGCCCCGGCGTTCACCGCCAGCCCGGGAAAGCCATCGGGCCCCACTCGTTCGTGCATGAACACGCCGTCGATATCGCGATAGAGATCGATCCACGGTTCCTCGGGCCGGCTGACGGCAATCGCCGCGTTGCGCGCGTTGAACATGTCGCGCGCAAAGGCCAGGGCGCCCGCCAGCACTTGCGGTCGCCGCTTGCCCGAAATTCCGGCCGGTTCGGGCAGCGAGACCAGCCGGGCAAACTGCTGGTCGATGCTCAGCCAGACGATCATGATCGACAGCACGATCATGTAGGTCATGCGGCGTTCGAACTGGTACGGATTGGAAATCAGCCCCAGCGTCTTGATCGCGAGGCCCGCCAGGCCATAGCTCGCCAGCAGCAGCAGCGCGGTGGCCACCACCCCCCGCCAGCGCCAGCGCACTGCGGCAGTAAGCAGCAGAAAGGCGGCAAAGGCGATGAACGGGCTGCCGAAATCGGAAGTGTTGGTTTCGGTGAAGAACGATGCCGTGATGAACACGCCAATATCGGCAATCTGGGCCAGCCGCGCCAGCCGGAAATCCCACCACCAGCTGCGCCAGGCGATCAGCGCCGCAATCAGAGTCCAGCCGAGATACGTGGTCAGCAATGCAAAGCCGGCGCCGACATTGCGCGCCGGTTCGTCGGGATCGATCCACACCGCCAGCAAAAACACGCCAGCCAGGATCGCGCGGCTCATCGCGATGACTGGTGATGTCCTTCGGATCGGCATGCGGCGGCCGTTCACGCAAAGATCCTTTCGTGGCCGGCCCGTACCGGCGCCCGGCAGCGTTCCCTTGCATGGCTGATACCGGCGAATCGGGGGTGGGCGCAATCGTTGCTTGCCCGCCTTTTCGGTCCATTTGTGCCAAGCCGCCATCGTTTGCCGGAACGGTACGATTTTTCAGGAAAGACTACCGATTAAGGCTGGATGAATATATTGTAATTATGCCGGGTCCGTGGGTGGACCGGCGGGCGCGGCTGTGGGGTATGGACGCGCGCACTGGATCGCGGGCAACGGGGGGCCGGGGGGTTGATCAGAACTACCGATCAGGTGGATGTCGATCCGTTGCGCGGGTTGACCGAAAAACAGCGCCAAGTCCTTGATCTGCTTATCCAGCACAAGACGTCGAAAGAGATTTCGCGGATGCTGGGGATCTCTCCGCATACGGTTGATCAGCGCATTCTGCTGGCGCGGGCGAAGCTGCAAGTGACGAGCCGCAACGAAGTGGCGCAGGCCTATCGCCATCTGCTGATCGAGCTGGGGATCGGGCCGCGCGCCGGGACATATCAACAATCCATATACGGGTCGCCGGATATCGCCGAAACCGTGCAAACCCGTCACACCGGTCAACGGGAAGCGGCTGATGGGGCATCATCAGGGGCTCATCCGCCAGACATGGCACGTCTGGATCCTGCTATTGCGGCAGATCCCGGCTACGATCCCGCCTACAGGGCTTTGGCCCCGGCGCGTTCGGCTCAGGCTCTGACGAATGAGGCCGGCGGGAGTTACTATCACGTCCTTCCCGAGGCGTTTGACGGTCCGGGTGGTACCCTGCTGCGGCTGGGGGCGATTGCGATGATCACGGTTTTTCTCACTCTGGTGATCCTGGGTGGCCTGACCATGTACATGCAGCTGTCTCATCTGCTGGTCGGTTGACCCGATTGCAGGACCGGTTTCCCGGCCCGTCCGGACGCCTCTTTTGTCAACGCATGACCGATGCCGGGGGCATCGGCGGGAGGCCTTCCATGACGACCCAATCGCACAGCGCCAAGCATGCCATGACCAACACCGTTGCCCAGCAGCGGATCACCCGTGACTTGCGTCATGCCGAGGCCGCGCTCGATGAAGCGCTGCTGCGTCAGGCCCGGCTGCTCTCCACAATGGTTCACGCCCGCCGGGAAACCGATGTTTCGCCGTTTCTGGGCCAGGATGCGATGATGCGGCTGGTGCGCAGCCAGCAGGCGATGCTCAACGCCGGGGGCGAACTGGCACGGGTGCACGGCCGGCTGAGCGACATTGCCGAGGAAATGCTGATCGGTACCGACCCTTGCCCGACGCCGGCATTCGGTCTGGCGGACCCCGCCGATGAAGCATCTGCATTTGATGCCGATGCCGACGACATTGCGGCCCTGCCTGCCCGGCCGCGCGCTGCATGACCGGCGCGCAGAAGCCGGCGTCGCAGACACAGCACCAGAACTGACATGCTGTTTGTCTGGCTATCCCGGCTTCTGCTGTGCCTGTCTGCACTGTTCGCCTTTCGCAAGGGCGACGAACCGGAACGGCTGGTTGCGATCATCATCCTGGCAGAGGTTCCGCTCGATCTCGCCAATCACTCCTTGTTTGGATATCCGACATGGTTCGAGGTCAATCCCGGCCACTTCGTGATCGATCTGTGGGCGCTGCTCACGCTCACCTGGGTTGCGCTGAATGCCAATCGCGGCTGGACCTTGTGGGTCAGCGCGATGCAGATGATCGTGGTCACCGCGCATATGGCCAAGCTGCTGGAAATCGACGAGGCCCGGCGCAGCTATTGGGTCATGGCCGAAACGCCGGGCCTTGCCGAAGTGATGCTGCTGCTGCTTGGCACATGGTCGCACGCCCAGCGGATGCAACGCATCGGCCGCTATGCCGCGTGGCGCCCCACATGACCGGCCGTTGCGCACCGGCAAGGGTTTCGTTTGCCAATGGAGGCGGGGCATGACCGCGCGAACGGGGCCGGCGCGCGCCGGCAGCACGGCATCGGGGCGACCTGGCAAAGTCGAACGCGCCTTGCGCGCATCACCGGTGGCGGCGCTGCCGCAGGTTGCCGGCGATGCCACGGCGCAGGCCCGGCGCCAGCGCCTGGCGCTGACTCTGGCACGCGAATTCTATGCCGGCCGTCGCCGCCGGGCGCGCTATCTCAACGCCGATCTGTTCGGCGAACCGACCTGGGATATCCTGCTCGACCTTTATGTGGCCGCGCGCGAAGACCGCCGCGTGCCGACTACCAGCGCCTGCATCGGCGCGCATGTTCCGCCCACCACCGCGCTGCGCTGGCTGCGCATTCTGGAAATGCGCGGCATGGTCGAACGCGAAGACGATGGGCGCGACGGGCGACGGACTTTTGTCCGGCTGAGCCAGCGCGGCCATCTGGTGATGGAGGCCTTTCTGGGATCGATGGCCGATACGCTGATGACGGCGCTGGCCGGGGCCGATGCCGCGGGCGAGGCACTGGCGCCAGATTGATCGCCAGCACCCTGATCAATCGCACCCTGATCAATCGCACCTTGATCAATCGCACCTTGATCAATCGCACCTTGATCAATCGCACCTTGATCGGTTCGGGGGGCCTGTTCAGCGGCGGCGCTGCGCATAGCAGCGGTGATGTTTGTGCCGGGCGATCTCGTGCCCGGCAATACCGCCTGCCGCCGCGCCGATCACGGTTCCGGCCACCCCGCCGGTCAGCACCGCGCCCAGCACTGCGCCGCCGGTGCCACCGACCAGCGCGCCCTGCGTTTTGGTCAGGCGTTTGCAGTGCCAGGCCTGCGCCGGGGTCGCCCCGCACATCACGCCGCCCGCAACAAGGCCGGCGGCGAGCACTGTCGAGGTCAGGCTGCGGGTGAAATTGCGGAAAATCGGCTGCATCTGGGCTGTGCTCCGGTTGATCAGGCGCGTGGCGGGCCGCTTTCGCGCATCAGCGTGGCGGTAACACGCCGCCGCACATCCAGCGCCAGCACACAATCGGCGCGATCGGGCAAATCGGCAAGCAGGTGTCGGGTAATCCGTTCATAATGCGCGACAAAGCGGGCCAGCGCGGGCCCATCCATGATCCCGGGGCCGCCGCCCTGGCGTTGGCGCAGCGCCGCCTCCTGCTCCCCACGCCATGCCGCCACCGTGGCAAAATCGGGCGCGCGCAGCATCGCCAGCGCATCGATCCGCGCCCATAATGCGGCATGGTCGCCGGCCAGCGCGGCGTTGACATGGCGGCGCCAGCGCCCGTCGCCATCTTCCTGCGCCTCCAGCGCGTTGATCGGCACCGCCAGCGCCGCCTCGTCCTGCGGCCGCGCGCCCAGGCACCAGCCTTCGAACAGCAGCAGCCGGGTTCGGGGCGGGGCCCGGTCCCATGCCGCGGCGGGCCGGCGATCATCGCGCGCCTTGTCGAACCGGGGCAGGGGGGCCGCTTCGCCGCGCGCCAGCGCCGCGATCGTGGCAAGCCCCAGCGCAACATCGTGCGTGCCGGGCACCCCGCGCGTGATCAACAGCGGATGGACCGCGCGCGCCAGCCGCTGCCGTTCGGCCAGGGTGTGGTACAGATCATCGAGCGACAGAATGGCGGTGGCAACGCCGCGCGCCGCAAACCTGCGGTGCAGTTCGGCGGCAAGCGTTGATTTGCCCGATCCTTGCGCGCCCGACAGCCCCAGCACGACAAGGCCGTCGCGCCGCGCCAGGTGGTTCGTGGCCAGCGCATCCAGCGCAGCAAGGGCAGCAGGGTCGATCATGCCGATATTTCCGATAAGGCGGTGCCGGGCACACTGGTCCTTTGGGGCCGGGCCTGCAATGCGCGCTTGCAAGGGAATCGCATCTGGTGCCAGCCTGTGCTTGGGCAGGCGGCGGTGAACAAGGGACTGCACATGGTCTATGCGGGCAATTTCGGTGGTGAACGGCACCGGTTCGATACGCTGGCGGCGGTTCTGGCCTGTGCCTCGCCGGCGCGGTCGGGCGATTCGCTGGCCGGGCTTGCCGCGCACAGCGCCGCGCAGCGCGTGGCCGCGCGCGCGGTTCTGGCCGATCTGCCGCTTCGCCATTTTCTCGATGTTGCGCTGGTGCCTTATGAAACCGATGAGGTTACCCGCCTGATTATCGATGGCCATGATGCGGCCGCCTTTGCCCTGCTGGCCGCGATGACCGTGGGCGATTTTCGCGATTGGTTGCTCCTGCCTGAAACCGGCAGCGCCGCGCTGGCCGCCGTGGCCCCCGGGCTGACGCCGGAAATGGTGGCCGCGGTTTCGAAACTGATGCGCAACCAGGATCTGATCGTGGTCGCGCAAAAAGTGCGCGTGGTTACCGCGTTTCGCAACACCATCGGCCTGCCCGGGCGTCTGTCGACCCGGCTGCAGCCCAATCATCCCGCCGACGATCCGCGCGGCATTGCCGCGGCCGTGCTCGATGGCCTGATCCATGGCGTGGGCGATGCGGTGATCGGCATCAACCCGGCCAGCGACAGCGTGCCGGGCGCCCAGGCGCTGCTGACGATGCTCGACGATCTGCGCGAACGCTATGCCATTCCCACGCAGACTTGCGTGCTGACCCATGTGACCAATGCGATCGACATCATCGCGCGCGGCGGCCCGGTCGATCTGGTGTTTCAGTCGGTGGCGGGCAGCGAAGCGGCCAATCGCGGCTTTGGCATCGATCTGGCGCTGTTGCGAGAGGCGCACGATGCCGCGCTGGGCCTGGGCCGGGGCACGGTCGGGCAAAACGTGATGTATTTCGAAACCGGGCAGGGCGCGGCGCTGTCGGCCAATGCCCACCACGGCGTGGACCAGCAGACGATGGAGGCGCGCGCCTATGCCGTGGCGCGCGCGTTCGATCCCTTGCTGGTCAATACCGTGGTTGGCTTCATCGGGCCGGAATATCTTTATGACGGCAAGGAAATCATCCGCGCCGCGCTCGAAGATCACTTCTGCGGAAAGCTGCTGGGCCTGCCGATGGGCTGTGACGCATGCTATACCAACCATGCCGAGGCCGATCAGGACGACATGGACACGCTGATGACCGTGCTGACCGTGGCGGGCTGCAATTTCCTGATCTGCGTGCCCGGCAATGACGATGTCATGCTCAGCTATCAAAGCCTGTCGTACCACGATGCGCTGGCCCTGCGCGCAATGTTCGGCACGCGCGCTGCGCCCGAATTCGAAGCCTGGCTGGCGGCGATGGACCTGATCGCGCCCGATGGATCGATCCGCGCGCTGGCCGCCGGGCCCGCCACGCTGGTGCGCGCCCTGGCCGGATCGGGCGTTGCGGCATGAGCGAGGACGCCGCGCCACCCGCAGCGCTGCCCCCCGCAGCGCTGCCCCCCGCAGCGCTGCCCCCCGCAGCGGTGCCCCCCGAAGCGGTGCCCCCCGAAGCGCTGCCCCCCGAAGCGCTGCCAGCCGATGCCGCGCTGTGGGAACGGCTGCGCGCGGCAACGCCGGCGCGGATCGCGTTGGGCCGCGTGGGCCATACCCTGCCGCTCGATGCGGTGCTGACGTTTCAGCTTGATCATGCGCGGGCGCGCGATGCGGTCCATGCCCCGTTCGATGCGGCCGCGCTGGCGGCAGAACTGGCCCCGCTGGCGACGATCACGCTGGACAGCGCCGCGCCCGACCGCACGACGTATCTGCGCCGTCCCGATCTTGGCCGGCGCCTGTCCGATGCCGGTGCCGCGCTGCTGAAACAGGCGGTGCAGGCCGATCCGGCGATTGCCGGGCGCGATGTGGCCATCGTGATCGGCGATGGCCTGTCGGCGACCGGGGTCCAGGCCGGCGCCGCCGCGCTGGTGCACGCGATCCTGGCCGAACTGCGCGGGCTGACCGTGGCGCCGGTGGTGATCGCAACGGGCGCGCGCGTGGCGCTGGGCGATGCGATTGGCGCCGGTCTGCGCGCGCGGGTGGTGATCGTGGTGATCGGCGAAAGGCCGGGGCTGAGCGTGGCTGACAGCCTGGGCGTCTATCTCACGTTCGGTCCGCGCCCTGGCCGCGCCGACAGCGAACGCAATTGCATTTCCAACATCCATGCGCGCGGCGGGCTGGCCCCGGCGGCGGCGGCAGCGATTCTGGGCCGGCTGGTGCGCGATGCGCTGCGGCTGGGCCTGTCGGGCGTGGAGCTCAAGGATGTTGGCGAAGCACTTCCGGCGCCCGAACGGCCGGCCGCTGAACAGAAAGACCCGCGATGACCGAACCTGCCAAGACCGGATTGCAGCAGCGCCTGGGCGTGTTCCATCTGTGGGGCATTGCCGTGGGGCTGGTCATATCCGGCGAATATTTCGGCTGGAGCTATGGCTGGGCGGCGGCGGGCACGCTGGGGTTTCTGGTGGCGACCGTGGCGGTGGCGGTGATGTATGTTGCCTTCATCTTCTCGTTTACCGAGTTGACCACCGCAATTCCCCATGCCGGCGGGCCCTTTGCCTATGCCTATCGCGCGTTTGGCCCGGTGGGCGGGGCGCTGGCGGGGTTTGCCACGCTGATCGAATTCCTGTTTGCGCCCCCTGCCATCGCGCTGGCAATCGGCGCTTATCTGAAAGTGCAGTTTGCCTGGCTCGATCCGGTGCACGCGGCCACGCTCGCCTATTTGGTGTTTGTCGCGCTCAATATCGTTGGTGTGCACATTGCCGCAACGTTCGAACTGTTTGTGACGATCCTGGCGGTCGGCGAATTGCTGGTTTTCATGGGCGTGGTTGCGCCAGCGTTTCGCTGGGCGAATTTCATCCATCACGGCTGGGCGGGCAGCGACGGGTTCACGCTGGCCGCGGTGCCCGGCATGTTTGCCGCGCTGCCCTTTGCGATCTGGTTCTTTCTGGCGATCGAGGGCGTGGCGATGGCCGCTGAAGAGGCGCGCGATCCGCGCCGCACGATCCCGCGCGCCTATATTGCCGGAATCCTCACGCTCGTGGCGCTCGCGTTCGGGGTGATGGTGCTGGCGGGCGGTTCGGGCGACTGGAGCGAAATTGCCAATATCAACGATCCGCTGCCCCAGGCGATGAAGCGCAGCGTGGGCAGTTCCAGCGGCTGGCTGCACATGCTGGTGTGGCTGGGGCTGTTCGGGCTGGTCGCTTCGTTTCACGGGATCATCATGGGCTATGGCCGGTCGATTTTTGCGCTGGCGCGCGCCGGCTTTCTGCCGCGCGGGCTGGCGCGGCTCAATCCGCGTTTCGGCACGCCCGATGCGGCCACGATTGCCGGCGGCGTGGTGGGCGTGGCGACGATCTGGTCCGATCAGTTCGTCCATATCCCCGGGCAATCGATCACCGCCAACGTGGTGACGCTGTCGGCGCTGGGCGCGCTGGCGATGTATGTCATGGCGATGGCCGCGCTGTTTCGGTTGCGTATCGCCGAACCGGGGCTGTCACGGCCGTTCGTCGCGCCGTTCTATCCCGTGGCGCCGGCGCTGGCGCTCGGGCTGGCGAGCGTCGCGCTGGTCATGATGGTGTGGAACAATCCGGTGATCGCAGCGATTTTCGCCGGGCTGATGGCGGTGCTGACCGGCGGATCGCTGCTGCTGCGCGATCGTTCCGCGCAAATGGTTGCGGCCTGATCACGCGCGCGGTCATTCGGGCGCCAGTTCATCGGTCGGCGGGGTGTTCAGCCCCGTGATCAGCGCGCGGCGCTGGACTTCGGGCAGCACGCCGGGCGTGGCCAGCCAGCGGCGCAGCGTCCACAGCTTGCCCGGATCGACCCGTCCGTCTTCCCACTGGTCACGCAGATAGTCGCCCGCTTCGGGAATGCCGCCCTTCACCGCGGTGAACAGATAGGCCAGCGCATCGTTGGGCACCTGCCGGTCGCGATCAATATCCAGCAGCGCGACCGCGCGCCATGCCCCGGTGGGTGAGGCATGATCGCCCGCCAGCCGGTACCAGTGCACGCGCCGCCCGTTGCGATCGATCAGCGGCAGATCTCCGGGGATCGCGCTGTAGAAATCGCCCAGCCGCAGCATGGCGGCCACATCGCCGGCCTCGGCACGCGCGGCCAGGCAGCGCCCGGCGGGGGTGTCCTCCACCGGAATGCCGCGCGCCGGCGCGCCGGCCGGCAGCACCAGGCCTGCCGGGCATTGCGGCATGGCCACCGGCGCCTGCCGCGCACAGCCGCCAAGCAGCAGCGCTGCCGATGCCGCAAGCACAAGGCGCGCGCCCGTCATTTGCCCCGCCGCTCCATCGCCGGCTGATAGGCAAAATCCCCCACCGTGCCCCGGCAACCACCGGCGCGCACAAACACGCAGCTGTCGCGATCTTCGATATTGAAGTCCTCTTGCGCCCAGCAGGTGACCAGCCGGTACCCCGCGGGCAAATCCGCGCCCGCCGTCTGCGAGGCAATCGCGACATTGTAGCGCCCGGCCATCGCGTGCGCTTCGGCCGCCGCCTCGGGCCCGTCGAACAGCAACGCGGGCACTTTGCGGTTGAACAGGCTCATCGCCAATGCGGGGTGCGCCGGCAGGTCATAGACCGCCAGCCCGCAAATCCCCGGTTGCTGCCCGGCGATCACCAGCGTGGTGAAGGCATCATTGCCCTGCGTCCACAACGGAAAGAAAATCGCCGACAGCGCCACCACCAGATCGAGCCCGACCCAGCCCAGGCCCAGCGCGGCAAGCGCGGGCCACCCGCCCGGCACGATCCGCCGCCGCTGCAGCCCGTCCAGCACATCCACCGATCCGATCGCCGCCAGCAGCACCAGCGTGGTCGTCCCCAGGATGACAAAGCGGTATTCCTTGTGCGCGATCAGCGAATGCGGAACGAACACCGCCAGCGCAATCGCCAGCAGCATCGGCCGGCGCCGCGCGGCGATCAGCGCCAGCGGCACGATCGCCAGCGCCGCCCAGCTCCAGGTTGCGACCTGATACGTGGCAAACCACCAGGGCGGCTGGGTGCCAAACATCGCGCTGCCACCCTCCACCACGTTGAAAGTGATGCTGCGCCAGATCCACAGCAGTGGCGGATGCCCGGTCACCATGTCGGCCAGCCCGCCCAGCGCGATGCCGCAGGCTGCCCCGGAGGCCACTGCGGGCAAAGTCGTGCGCGGCGCGCGGCCAGCACCCCACCACGCGATCAGCGCGATCGCCGGCAGGTAATGGAACCGCACGACAAAGCCCAGTGCCAGCAGCACCCCCAGCCCGATTGCGGTGCGCGTGTGGTGATCGGGCCGGGCCTGATGCGGGGCAAGTCGCGGGGCAAGTCGCGGGGCAGGGCGACGCAGCCGCTGTGCCAGCGCCATCGCCGGAAACAGCAGCGACAGCCCGATCGCTTCGGCCGACGGGCGCGCGGCAAAATAGAACACTTCGCACCAGATCGCGCCGACCCAGCCCGCCACAATCGCGTGCCGCCGGCCAAGCCCGCGCGCCAGATCATACCACGCCAGCGGAATGCCCAGCGCAATCAGCGCCAGCATCGCGCGCATCAGCCAGATGTGAAGCTGGCTGTGCGGCGCCAGCGCGTGGCCCAGCGCGATCGGCCCGGTCAGCACCAGCGGCACCAGCCAGCCGCGGATGCCTGCCTTGAATTCCCACGCGCGCACCCACGATCCGGTGACCAGGCCATAGGCGGGTTCCAGATATTGCCAGATTTCATCGGCGTGGAGCACGGTCATCCGGCTGGCCAGAACCAGCCGCAGCACCAGCGCCACCGCCATGATCAGCGCCAGCGGCCACCGCGCATGGCCCCGACCGCTTCCGGTCAGGCCCGCGATGCGCACCGGCCTGCCATGCTTGTCGTTCAAACCGATCCCCCCCCAGGCGCGGGTGTTTTTGTGCGCGTGGTTTTGTGCGTATCCGGCGCATATCGGGCGGGGAAGGACGCGGCAAGGTGATATGCGCGCGCCATGCTGCGCGCGTGGCGCCCCGGTTCATATCGATGGTCCAGATCGGTTGCTGTTCTGGCGCGAATTGCGACGTTCAGTTTGCGATCATGCGAATTATACTTATTCCATTGCTGTCTTGCCCGATTCGGGCCCGGGGAATCTGCCTATGACCGATCACAGGCACAAAGCGGCCAATCCAGCCACCCGGCCTGCCAAAGGCCGTGGCAAAGCCACCGCCGGAACCGGCGCAAAATTTGATGCCGAGACTTATCTGCAAAGCCGGCAGATCGTGCTGTCTCACGGCGGCGCGCGATCGATCACGGCGTGCGATCTGGTCGATATCCTGTGCATGATCCACGCGGAAATCGTCCATTCCGAACCATCAGAGCCAGCCTTTGTCCTGTGGTGCCAGCACTTTGCCGCTGTTCTGGGTGAGGCGAAGGCGCATTATCGGCACGACATGCGACGCTATGGCGAAATCATGGAAATCGAGCACCTGAACCATTCGTTCCACTTGCGCCGGATGCTGCGCGGGGGCGAGGGCGTGCTGCTTCGCGAAATTCTGGGCACCTCGGGCGATCCGGTGGAATGATGCCCCCGGCAGGGTCCAGCCTGCCGGGGGCACCGGATCGGGCGGCGCGTCGTGCGGCGCGTCGGGCGGCGCGTCAGCGATCGATATCGGTCACCTGCCAGCGGATTGCACTGTCATAGCTGCCTTCACTCGGGGCGCCGGAACTGTCGCGCGCCGGGGCAAAGCGCGCGCGTTCGGCAACTTTGGCACAGGCCACCGCGTCAAGCTCGGCATGGCCGCTCGATGCGACAATCGCACACGTGCTCACGTGCCCGTCATCGCCGATCACCAGATGCAGCCGTGTCACCCCGCCCCAGCTTTCCCGCAGCGCGCGCAAGGGATAGTCATTGGGGGTGATCCACAACCCCGGATTGCCCAGCGGCCGCACCCGGACCGGGGGCAGCGCCGGGCGCGGCGGCGGCCCGTCGCTCAACACCGCGCGATCATCACCGCCTGGCAGGGGCAGGGGCAGCAAGGGCCCCAGTGTCAGCCCGCCATCCTGCCCCAGGCCCGGAATTTCCGGCTGCGGCGCCGTGATGACCTGGTGGTCTTCGGTCGTCTTGCGCGTGGTATGCCGGGGCTGCGGCTGCTTTTGCGGCGGCGGTGGCGGCATGTATGTCCAGGTCTTCGGGTTCAGCGTCGGGTGTTCGATGTCCTTGAACACGCCGCCGGCAAAGGCGCTCAGCAGCGCCGTGCCGATCCCGATCTGGACCGCCGCGACCAGAACTCCGGTTCCGAGGACCCGGCCGCCGCCGCGTGTGGGGGCTTGATACATGACATGTCTCCCTTTTGCCGAATTGCGTTGTGCCGATACCCTTGCTTTTATGTAATGATGTAACATTACCGAATATCCGCACGTCGGCAAGGGGAAAATTCAACTGTTTTGGTAGAATTAATGGATCGGGCCCGTTCCATTTCCGCCAGACCGTTTCCGGGCCAGACACCGTTTCCGGGCAAGACACCGCTTCCGGGCAAGAAAGGGCGCCCCGCCACGCGGGCAGGGTTGACCAGCGGCACACTCGCGCGTAATGGCGCGTCCTTCCCGGGCAGGCCGTGCAAGCGATTCTGCCATGGACCAATCGAGCTGAACATTGGCGGCGCGTGCAGCCGGGGCCCCGGCCCAGCCTGCATAACCTGTCAAAGTAACCCGGTGCTGCGGCACGGGTGGAGCGTTTTCGGCTCGCGCCTGTATCGACAGGCCCCCAACCCCTGATCAGGGGCCGTGCACAGCGCGAAGGGGTCTGTCGATACAGGCGCGATTCCGGCATTCCCTTCACCTTTGTGGCGCAATGCCAGAACCAAGGTGAAGTTTTCCATCATGCCCACGATCAACCAGCTGGTCCGCAAGGGCCGCGTTCCGCAGAAGGCCAAGAGCAAGGTCCCTGCGATGGAGCAGAACCCGCAAAAGCGTGGCGTCTGCACCCGCGTCTATACCACGACCCCGAAAAAGCCGAACTCGGCACTTCGCAAGGTCGCCAAGATTCGCCTGACCAACAGCCGCGAAGTCATCTCCTACATCCCCGGCGAAGGCCACAACCTGCAGGAACACTCGGTCGTGCTGATCCGTGGCGGCCGCGTTCGCGACCTTCCCGGTGTGCGCTATCACGTCCTGCGCGGCGTGCTCGACACCCAGGGGGTCAAGGATCGCAAGCAGAGCCGTTCGAAGTACGGCGCCAAGCGCCCGAAATGATCCTGGCCGGGTGCCTGCCGTTTTGAAGGCCGGCGCCCGCTGACGATCCCGCGGAAATGGCAGGGCCCCCCATGCGGGCCCGCCCAGGTAGAAGGAATATCCCATGTCACGTCGTCGTCGTCCGGAAAAGCGGGTCATCCTGCCCGATCCGAAGTTCGGTGATCAGGTCCTGTCGAAGTTCATGAACAACCTCATGTTCGACGGCAAGAAGTCCGCAGCCGAAGGCATTGTCTACGGTGCGCTGGAAACCATGCAGACCCGCGCCAAGGCGGATCCGATGCAGCTGTTTCACGATGCGCTGAACAATGTGAAGCCGCAGATCGAAGTGCGTTCGCGCCGCGTTGGTGGTGCGACGTATCAGGTGCCGGTCGAAGTGCGCCCCGAACGCGCGCAGGCGCTGGCCATCCGCTGGCTGATCACGGCCGCGCGCAACCGTTCGGAAACGACGATGGCCGCGCGTCTGTCGGGCGAACTGCTCGATGCCGCCAACAACCGTGGCAACGCGGTGAAAAAGCGGGAAGATACCCACCGCATGGCCGACGCCAACCGCGCGTTCAGCCATTATCGCTGGTAATCGGATCACCGGCACGGGCCAAAGGGGTGACTTGCCCCGGCCCGTCCGGCTTCCCATATTGGCCGGCGTCACACTACGGTCACAGTATTGAACCAATGGGCGGGCCGGCCTTGCCGCCAAAGTCCCGATCCCCGAAATCCCGACTTACGCCCGCAAATCCGCCCGCAAATTCGCCCGCAAATTCGACTGCAAGGAAACCATCATGGCCCGCAGCACGCCGCTTGAGCGCTATCGCAACATCGGCATCATGGCGCACATCGACGCCGGCAAGACGACGACGACCGAGCGCATTCTCTATTACACCGGCAAGTCCTACAAGATCGGCGAAGTCCACGACGGCGCCGCAACGATGGACTGGATGGAACAGGAACAGGAACGTGGCATCACGATCACGTCGGCCGCGACGACCTGCTTCTGGGGCGATTACCGCATCAACATCATCGACACCCCCGGGCACGTCGACTTCACCATCGAAGTCGAACGTTCGCTGCGCGTGCTCGATGGCGCGGTGGCCTGTTTTGACGGCGTTGCCGGCGTTGAGCCGCAGTCGGAAACGGTGTGGCGCCAGGCCGACAAGTACGGCGTTCCGCGCATGTGCTTCATCAACAAGCTCGACCGGACGGGCGCGAATTTCAAATACTGCGTGCAGTCGATCATCGATCGCCTGGGCGCGGTGCCGGCAGTGCTGTATCTGCCGATCGGCGCAGAAGGCGATTTCAAGGGTCTGGTCGACCTCGTCCACAACCGCGCGATCATCTGGCACGATGAAAGCCTGGGCGCGAATTTCGACTACACCGAAATCCCCGAAGACCTCGCTGATGAAGCTGCGGAATATCGCCACACGCTGATCGAACTCGCCGTCGAACAGGACGACGATGCGATGGAGGCCTATCTCGAAGGCAACCTGCCCGATGTCGCGACGCTGAAGGCGCTGATCCGCAAGGGTGCGCTGTCGCAGAAATTCGTGCCGGTGGTCTGTGGCTCGGCGTTCAAGAACAAGGGCGTGCAGCCGCTGCTCGACGCCGTGGTCGACTACATGCCTTCGCCGCTCGACATTGCCGACGTGCAGGGCATCAACCCCGACAACGACGAACCCGACAGCCGTCCGACGGCCGACGACGCGCCGTTTTCGGGCCTGGCGTTCAAGATCATGAACGATCCGTTCGTGGGCAGCCTGACCTTCCTTCGCGTCTATTCGGGCACCCTGACCAAGGGCACGTACCTGAATTCGGTGAAGAACAAGAAGGAGAAGGTCGGCCGCATGCTGCTGATGCACTCCAACAACCGCGAAGACATCGATGCCGCCTATGCCGGCGACATCGTCGCGCTGGCCGGGCTTAAGGAAACCACCACCGGGGACACGCTCTGCGCCGAACGGTCGCCGATCATTCTCGAACGGATGGAATTCCCCGATCCGGTGATCGAACTGTCGGTGGAACCCAAGACCAAGGCCGACCAGGAAAAGATGGGCACCGCGCTCCATCGCCTGTCTGCCGAAGATCCGTCGTTCCGCGTGTCGACCGATCACGAATCGGGCCAGACGATCATCAAGGGGATGGGCGAACTCCACCTCGAAATCATCGTCGACCGCATGCGTCGCGAATTCAAGGTCGAAGCCAACGTCGGCGCGCCGCAGGTGGCATACCGCGAATCGCTCGCCCGTGAAGTTGAACTCGATTACACCCACAAGAAGCAGTCGGGTGGTTCGGGTCAGTTCGGCCGGGTGAAGATCAAGGTCGTGCCTGGCGAACGCGGTTCGGGCATCCAGTTCTTCGACGAAGTGAAGGGCGGAAACATTCCGCGCGAATACATTCCGTCGGTGGAAAAGGGCATGCGCGAAATCGCCTCGACCGGCAGCCTCATCGGCTTCCCGATCATCGATTTCAACATCCACCTGACCGACGGCGCCTACCACGACGTCGACTCGTCGGCGCTGGCGTTTGAAATCGCCGGTCGCGGTGCGATGCGTGAAGCGGCGCAAAAGGCCGGGATCAAGCTGCTGGAACCGATCATGAAGGTCGAGGTGGTGACCCCCGAAGACTTCATGGGTGACGTCATCGGCGATCTCAACTCGCGTCGCGGGCAGATTCAGGGCACCGACAGCCGGGGCAATGCCCAGGTCGTCGAGGCGCAGGTGCCGCTCGCCAACATGTTCGGCTATGTCAACACGCTGCGTTCGTTCACCCAGGGGCGTGCGCAGTACACCATGCAGTTCTCTCATTATGACGAAGTCCCGGCGAACGTCGCGACCGAGCTGAAAGAAAAGCTGGCCTGACAATTCACTGCCCGGGGGATTGCGGCCTGGCCAAAATCCCCCGGGGGTCCGGCGGTGTCGGACCCTGATTTCGCGAAAGCGAATTCGGCACAAACACGACACTTGCCTGATCATCACGATCAGGCTAGGGGCGGCGCCTGATTTTCTGGATCGAGTCCGGCGGGTGCCGCCTCCATCGGCAATCAACCAAAATTTTTGACAAGAAGGTTTGAGCAATGGCTAAGGCTAAGTTTGAGCGGACCAAGCCGCACTGCAACATCGGCACCATCGGTCACGTCGACCATGGCAAGACCACGCTGACCGCAGCGATCACCAAGGTGCTGGCCGAAACCGGCGGCGCGACGTTCACCGATTACGCCAACATCGACAAGGCGCCGGAAGAACGTGAACGCGGCATCACCATCTCGACCGCACACGTCGAGTATGAAACCGCCAACCGTCACTATGCCCACGTCGACTGCCCGGGCCACGCCGACTATGTGAAGAACATGATCACCGGCGCGGCGCAGATGGACGGCGCGATCCTGGTGGTGAACGCTGCTGACGGCCCGATGCCGCAGACCCGCGAACACATCCTGCTCGCGCGCCAGGTCGGCGTGCCGGCGCTGGTCGTGTACATGAACAAGGTGGACCAGGTCGACGATCCGGAAATCCTGGAACTGGTCGAACTGGAAGTGCGCGAACTGCTGTCGTCGTACGATTTCCCGGGCGACGATATTCCGATCGTCATGGGTTCGGCGCTTGCTGCGCTCGAAGGTCGCAACGACGAAATCGGCAAGAGCTCGATCCACGCGCTGATGGACGCTGTCGACAGCTACATCCCGCAGCCCCCGCGCCCGACCGACAAGCCGTTCCTGATGCCCGTCGAAGACGTGTTCTCGATCTCGGGCCGCGGCACCGTGGTGACCGGCCGTATCGAAACCGGCATCATCAAGGTGGGTGAAGAAGTCGAAATCATCGGCCTCAAGAACACCCAGAAGACCGTGGTGACCGGCGTCGAAATGTTCCGCAAGCTGCTCGACCAGGGTGAAGCCGGCGACAACGTCGGTGCCCTGATCCGTGGCATCAAGCGTGAAGAAGTTGAGCGCGGCCAGGTTCTTGCCAAGCCCGGCACCGTGACCCCGCACACCGAATTCTCGGCCGAGGTCTATGTGCTGTCGAAGGATGAAGGCGGCCGTCACACGCCGTTCTTTGCCAACTATCGTCCGCAGTTCTACTTCCGCACGACCGACGTGACCGGTGAAGTGGTTCTGCCCGAAGGCACCGAAATGGTCATGCCTGGCGACAACCTGACTCTGTCGGTCAAGCTGATCGCGCCGATCGCGATGGACGAAGGTCTGCGCTTCGCAATTCGCGAAGGTGGCCGGACCGTCGGTTCTGGGGTTGTCAGCAAGATCACGAAGTAATATAGGCGCCGCTCCGGCGGGGGATTCGCTCCCCCGCCGGTCGGTTTTGCGATCAGCTGGCCCGCTTGTTTTGCCCGGAGATGCCGACAGGTATCAACGGTTCAGCAGCGGCGGGGCGGCTGGTTTTTTGTTTACGCTCTTTCGCATCGGTAAATGGACATGGAAGCCCAGAACATCCGCATTCGCCTCAAGGCCTTTGATCATCGTGTACTTGACCAGGCCACTGGAGAAATCGCGGACACCGCACGCCGCACCGGCGCACTGATCCGTGGGCCCATTCCTCTGCCGACCCGCATCGAAAAGTTCTGCGTCAACCGTGGTCCCCACGTTGATAAAAAGTCGCGCGAACAGTTCGAAGTGCGCACCTACAAGCGCCTGCTCGATATCGTTCAGCCCAATGCGGCCACGGTCGACGCGCTGATGAAGCTGGACCTTGCGGCCGGCGTGAATGTCGAGATCAAGCTCGCGTAAGCGGGTCTGGTACGGCCAAGTTTCGGAACCTTCGGGTTCCAAAGTTCCTTTCGGTTCGCCGGGTTCGCCCGGCACCGGTTAAGCGGCGAAAGACCGCTCTGACCTAGGGATACCTCCGGCATTCGCCGTTTCTGCCTTGCAGGAATGGCACCTGGCCGGGAAAGCGTCCCCCGTTGGTCCTTCGCGCTTTGCGGCGCGCAAGGGCATTCAGCCCGGACGGGGGCACGTTTCACATGACGGGCTGAACACGCCTGTAGGGGATGGGCCCCTGCAGGCCTCTGTTTTAGGAGTCAGGTCATGCGCACCGGCGTGATCGCGAAGAAAGTCGGGATGACCCGTCTTTTCCAGGAAGATGGTCGGCACGTGCCGGTTACCGTCCTGTCGCTTGAAAATTGCCAGGTGGTTTCGGTTCGCACCGAGGAACGCGACGGATACGTTGCGGTCCAGCTGGGTGCGGGCGTTGCCAAACAGAAAAACGTTGCCAAGCCGCAGCGTGAACATTTCGCCAAGGCCGAAGTGCCGTTGAAGGCGCAAGTTGCCGAATTCCGCGTGGCTGACGATGCCACGCTGGATGTCGGGGCAACCATTGCCGCGTCGCACTTCGCCATCGGTCAGATGGTCGACATTACCGGCCAGACTCAGGGCAAGGGCTTTGCCGGCGCCATGAAGCGCTGGGGCTTCGGAGGCATGCGCGCCACGCACGGCGTGTCGATCTCGCACCGTGCCCACGGTTCGACCGGCAACCGCCAGGACCCGGGTCGCGTCTTCAAGAACAAGAAGATGGCCGGCCACATGGGCGACCGCCAGCGCACCCAGCAGAACCTCGAAGTCGTTCGCATCGATGACGAGCGCGGGCTGATCTTCGTGAAGGGCTCGGTGCCCGGTTCGAAGAACGCCTGGCTGCTCGTGCGCGACGCCGTCAAGGTCAACCGCCATGCTGAAGCGCCCTATCCGGCCGGCATCAAGCAGGCTTCGAACAACAATGACATTGGTAACAATGACGGCGCTGACACAGCGACCGATGGCCAGGAGGGCTAAGTCGTGAAGGTTCAGGTCCTCAATTTGGACGGAACGGCCGCCGGCGACGTCGAACTGTCGGATGACGTGTTCGGCCTCGAGCCGCGTGCCGACATCCTGCATCGCGTCGTCACCTGGCAGCTGGAAAACCGTCGTGGCACCGCCCGCAAGGCGCGTGAACGCAGCGACGTTGCCCGCACCGGCAAGAAGTTCGGCCGCCAGAAGGGTGGTGGTACCGCCCGTCACGGCGACCGTCGCGCTCCGGTGTTCATCGGCGGCGGCAAGGCCCACGGTCCGCGGGTTCGCGAATTCGACATTTCGCTGAACAAGAAGGTCCGCGCGCTCGGTCTGAAGATGGCGCTCTCGGCCAAGGCCAAGCAGGGTCTGGTGGTTGTCGACAGCCTTGAGCTGGCCGATGCCAAGACCAAGGCGCTGGTCGGTACGCTGGCCAAGGCGAACTTCGGCAAAAAGGTGCTGGTGGTCGATGGCGACGCGGTGAACCAGGGTTTTGCCCTGGCCGCGCGTAACATCGTCGGCATCAACGTGCTGCCGGCGATCGGTGCCAATGTCTATGACATCCTGAAGCATGACACGCTGGTGCTGACGCGCGCTGCGGTCGAAAAGCTGGAGGCGCGTTTTCATGGCTAAGGTAGCAATCGACACGCGCCACTATGACGTGATTGTGGCTCCCCACATCACCGAAAAGGCGACGCTGCTGTCTGAACACAACGCGGTTGTGTTCAAGGTGGCGCAGGGCGCGAGCAAGCCCCAGATCAAGGCGGCCATCGAAGCGATCTACAATGTGAAGGTCGCTGCGGTGAACACCCTGACGCAAAAGGGCAAGACCAAGCGGTGGAAGGGCAAGCCCTACCGTCGTTCCGACTTCAAAAAGGCCGTTGTGACGCTGGCTGCCGGCCAGACGATCGACGTCACCAGCGGTATCTGAGGGTCTCAGGAACATGGCACTCAAAAGTTACAACCCGACCAGCCCCGCGCGCCGCGGCCTGGTCCTCGTCGACAAGGCGTCGCTGTGGAAGGGCAAGCCGGTCAAGGCTTTGACCGAAGGCAAGTCCAAGACCGGCGGCCGCAACAACAAGGGCCACGTTACCAGCCGCGGGATCGCGGGTGGTCACAAGCAGAAGTACCGCTTCATCGACTTCAAACGTCGCAAGTGGGACATGCCGGCCACGGTCGAGCGCCTGGAATACGATCCCAACCGGACCGCATTCATCGCTCTGGTCACCTACACCGATGGCGAACAGACTTATATCCTGGCGCCGCAGCGGCTTTCGCCCGGTGACGTGATTGTCGCCGGTGAAAAGACCGACGTGAAGCCGGGCAATGCGATGCTGCTGTCGCAGATGCCGGTCGGCACGATCGTTCACAACGTGGAAATGAAGCCGGGCAAGGGTGGGCAGATCGCCCGTTCCGCCGGGACTTATGTCCAGGTTGTCGGCCGTGACCGCGGGCTGGTGATCGTTCGTCTGAACTCGGGCGAACAGCGCTATCTGCGTGGCGATTGCATGGGCACCGTCGGTGCCGTGTCGAACCCCGACAACGGCAACCAGAACCTGGCGAAGGCCGGTCGCAACCGCTGGCTGGGCAAGCGTCCGCTGACCCGCGGCGTTGCCAAGAACCCGGTCGACCACCCGCATGGTGGTGGTGAAGGCCGCACCTCGGGCGGGCGTCACCCGGTTACCCCGTGGGGCAAGCCGACCAAGGGCGCCCGGACCCGTCACAACAAGAGCACGGACAAGATGATTATCCGTTCGCGCCACGCGAAGAAGAAGAGGTAACACCTTATGGCACGTTCCGTCTGGAAGGGCCCCTTCGTCGAGCTCCACCTCCTGAAAAAGGCCGAAGTGGCCCAGGATGCGGGTTCGCGCGCTGGCCCGATCAAAACCTGGTCGCGGCGTTCGACCATCTTGCCGCAGTTCGTTGGCCTGACGTTCAGCGTCTACAACGGGCACAAGTTCATTCCTGTCTCGGTCAACGAAGACATGGTCGGCCACAAGCTTGGTGAATTCGCGCCCACGCGCACGTTCCCCGGCCACGCCGCAGACAAGAAGGGCAAGCGCTGATGAGCAAGCCTGCATCCCCTCGCCGCGTTGCGGCCAATGAGGCGCTGGCTGTCGGCACCACGATCCGTGGTTCTGCGCAGAAGCTCAACCTCGTTGCGGCGTTGATCCGCGGCCGCAAGGCCGGTGACGCGCTCAATATCCTGAGCTTTTCCAAGAAGGGCATGGCCGTCGATGCGCGCAAAGTGCTCGCTTCGGCCATCGCCAATGCGGAAAACAACCACAACCTCGACGTTGACGCGTTGATTGTGGCCGAAGCCAGCGTTGGCAAGTCGATCACGATGAAGCGCTTCCACACCCGTGGTCGCGGCAAGTCGACCCGGATCCTGAAGCCGATTTCGCGGCTGCGGATCGTCGTTCGCGAAGTCGAGGAGGCCTGATCCATGGGTCACAAGACCAACCCCATCGGTCTGCGTCTGCAGATCAACCGCACCTGGGACAGCCGCTGGTTCGCCGAAGGGCGCAGCTATGAACGCCTGCTCAAGGAAGACCTGAAGATCCGCAAGTTCATCGTCGAAAGCCTGCCCCAGGCAGCGATTTCGAAGGTGGTGATCGAACGCCCCGCGAAAGTGTGCCGCGTATCGATCTATGCGGCGCGTCCCGGCGTGATCATCGGCAAGAAGGGCGCAGACATTGAAAAGCTGCGCGCCAAGCTGTCGAAGCTGACCGCGAGCGACGTCAAGCTGAACATCGTCGAAATCCGCAAGCCGGAAATCGATTCGAAGCTTGTGGCGCAGGGCATTGCCGATCAGCTGGTCCGCCGCGTGGCGTTCCGCCGCGCGATGAAGCGGGCGGTGCAATCGGCGCTGAGGCTTGGTGCCGAAGGCATCAAGATCACCTGTGGCGGCCGTCTTGGCGGCGCGGAAATCGCGCGCGTTGAATGGTACCGCGAAGGCCGGGTGCCGCTGCACACGCTGCGCGCCAACATCGACTACGCCGAAGCCGAAGCGCACACCGCCTATGGTGTGATCGGCATCAAGACGTGGATTTTCAAGGGCGAGATCCTGGGCCATGATCCCATGGCGCAGGATCGCCTGATGCTCGAGGCACAGACCTCGGGCGTGCGTCCGTCGCGCTAAGGTAGATTGCCATGCTGCAACCCAAAAAGACCAAGTTCCGCAAGGCGTTCAAGGGCCGTTTGCACGGCAACGCCAAGGGCGGCACCGACCTCAATTTCGGCTCCTACGGGCTGAAGGCGATGGAACCGGAACGCGTTACCGCGCGTCAGATCGAAGCGGCCCGCCGCGCGATCACGCGCCACATCCGCCGTCAGGGCCGGCTGTGGATTCGCGTGTTCCCCGACCTGCCGGTTTCGAAGAAGCCTGCCGAAGTCCGTCAGGGCAAGGGCAAGGGTTCGGTGGAATACTGGGCCGCCCGTGTGAAGCCCGGAAAGATCCTGTTCGAACTCGACGGGGTTCCCGGTCCGCTGGCAGCTGAAGCGTTCAGCCGTGCGGCGATGAAGCTGCCGATCAAGACCAAGGTTGTGGCTCGCCTCGGCGATACGTCGCACCTTGGCGGCGAATAAGGAGGAAAGACCATGGCGAAGTTCGAGGACCTGCGCCTCAGGAGCGACGACCAGCTTTCCGCTGACCTCGTCGAACTGAAGCGTGAACAGTTCAACCTGCGGTTCCAGGCGGCGACCAGCCAGCTGGAACGTCCGGCCCGCATCCAGGAAGTGCGCCGCCAGATCGCTCGCATCAAGACGCTGCAGACCGAGCGGTCGAGCGCCGCGCGTTCCAAGGCCTGAGGAGAACCAACGTGCCCAAGCGTATCCTGATCGGGACGGTGGTTTCCGACAAAAGTGACAAGACCGTGGTGGTCAAGGTCGAGCGCAAAGTGAAGCACCCGCTTTACAGCAAGATCATCCGCCGCTCGAAGAAGTACCACGCCCATGACGAGGACAACGCGTTCCGCCTGGGTGAAACGGTGCGCATCGAGGAAACCGCGCCCTATTCCAAGCAGAAAACCTGGAAAGTGGTAGACCGCGTGCTGGCCGGCAAGGTCGCAGCGATCGAGGCGGACGTTTGATTGGATGGCAGGGCCCGGCAACGGGCGCTGCAGTCCTCGCAAAGAACCGATTTGGAACTGCCGGACTGGTTCCGGCAAGCCAGTGAGAAGGAACCGGATCAATGATCCAGATGCAATCCAATCTCGAAGTCGCTGACAACAGCGGCGCCAAGCGCGTCCAGTGCATCAAGGTGCTGGGCGGGTCGAAGCGTCGTTTTGCCGGCGTCGGCGATGTTATCGTGGTGTCGATCAAGGAAGCGCAGCCGCGCGCCCGCGTGAAAAAGGGCGACGTGCACCGCGCCGTGATCGTGCGTACCCGCAAGGACGTGCGTCGCGCCGATGGCAGCGTGATCCGCTTTGACACCAATGCGGCCGTGCTCGTCGGCAAGAACGAAGAGCCGATCGGCACGCGTATCTTTGGCCCGGTGGTTCGTGAACTGCGCGCGCGCGGTTTCATGAAGATCATCAGCCTTGCGCCGGAGGTGCTGTGATGTCGGCTGCGAAGATCAAGAAGGGCGATACTGTCGTCGTTCGTTCGGGCAAGGACAAGGGCCGCACCGGCACCGTTGTCCAGGTCCTGCCGAAGGAAGACAAAGTGGTTGTGGGCGGCGTGAACATCGCCACCCGTCACCGCAAGCCCAGCCAGGCAAACCCGCAGGGCGGCCTCGACCGGTTCGAAGCGCCCATGCACATTTCCAAGGTTTCCGTTGCCGACAAGGATGGCAAGCCGACCCGCGTCCGTTTTGAGGACCGCGATGGCAAGAAAATCCGCGTGGCCGTGAAGTCCGGGGAGGCGATCGATGTCTGAGAAGTACATTCCGCGTCTGAAGACGAAATACGACGCCGAAATCGCTGCCGCGATGACGGAAAAGTTCGGCTACAAGAACGCGATGGAAGTTCCCAAGATCGAAAAGATCACGCTCAACATGGGCGTTGGCGAAGCCAGCCAGGACAAGAAGAAGGTCCAGACTGCGGCTTCCGAAATGGAACTGATTGCCGGGCAGAAGCCGGTGATCACCAAGGCGAAGAAGTCGATCGCGCAGTTCAAGCTGCGTGAAGGCATGCCGATCGGTTGCAAGGTCACCCTGCGCCGCGAACGCATGTACGAATTTCTTGACCGCCTGGTCACGATCGCGATGCCCCGCATCCGCGACTTCCGGGGCCTGAACCCGAAGTCGTTCGATGGCCGTGGCAATTATGCGATGGGTCTCAAGGAACAGATCATCTTTCCTGAAATCAGCTATGACCAGATCGACAAGGTGCGTGGGCTCGACATCATCGTGACCACCACTGCACGCACCGACGATGAAGCGCGCGAATTGCTGCGCCTGTTCGGTTTTCCCTTCCCGCAGGATGCTGCCGCGCAAGCGCAAGCCGCCTGACCCGCCCATTTGGCAGAAAGAGCTTAAGTCCATGGCGAAACTGAGTTCGATCAACAAGAACGAGCGGCGCAAGAAGCTCGTTGTTAAGTACGCGGCAAAGTACGCCGCGCTCAAGGCCCAGGCCAACGACAAGGCGCTCGACGATACCGAGCGGCTGATCGCGCGCCTGAAGCTGGCCGAAGTGCCGCGCAACGCAAACCCGACCCGGGTGCGCAACCGCTGCAACACCACCGGCCGTCCGCGCGGCTATTATCGCAAGTTCGGGCTGTGCCGCATCGAACTGCGCGATCTCGCCAACAAGGGGTTGATCCCCGGCGTGACCAAGTCGAGCTGGTAAGGATTTAGCGATGGCATTGACCGACCCCCTGGGTGACATGCTCACCCGCATCCGCAACGGCCAGCGCGCGAAGAAGGATTCTGTCCTCAGCCCCGCGTCGAAGTTGCGTTCGCACGTGCTCGAAGTGCTTCAGCGCGAAGGCTATATCCGTGGCTTCACCGAAGACACCACGGGTGTGCACCCGCAGCTGCGCATCGAGCTCAAGTATTTCGAAGGCCAGCCGGCAATCCGGCACGTTGCCCGCGTGTCAAAGCCGGGCCGCCGCGTCTATTCCGGTTCGAAGGAATTGCCGGTGATCCGCAACGGCCTGGGCATCACCATCGTCTCGACGCCGCGTGGCGTGCTTTCGGATGCCGAAGCGCGCGCTGCCAATGTCGGTGGCGAAGTGCTGGCGGAGGTGTTCTGATGAGCCGCATCGGCAAAAAACCGGTTGCCATCCCGTCGGGGGTGTCTGCCAATATCGCCGACGGCGTGCTGACCGTGAAGGGCCCCAAGGGCACCCTGACGCTGCCGCTGGTCGATGACATCATGTATGCGGTCAACGATGGCGAGATCTCGGTCAAGCCGGCGAATGACACGCGGCGCGCCCGCGCGTTCTGGGGCATGCAGCGTACGCTGGTCTCCAATCTCGTGACCGGGGTGACCGAAGGGTACACCAAGACCCTGCTGATCACCGGTGTGGGCTATCGCGCAACGGCTCAGGGCACCAACCTGAAGCTGCAGCTCGGCTATAGCCACGACGTCGATTTCCCGGTGCCTGCGGGCATCGAGATCAAGACGCCGGACAACACCACGATCAACATCACCGGGATCGACAAGCAACAGGTCGGTCAGGTTGCGGCCGAGATCCGTCGCTGGCGCAAGCCCGAACCCTACAAGGGCAAGGGTATCAAGTACCGCGGCGAGTTCATCTTCCGCAAGGAAGGGAAGAAGAAGTAATGGCCAAGCTGTCTCTCTTCGCGCGCCGCCGTCGCCGCGTGCGCACCGCGCTCAAGGCGAATTCCGGCGGTCGTCCGCGTCTGTCGGTTCATCGTTCGGGGCGCCATATCTACGTCCAGATCATCGACGATGCGCAGGGCCGTACCCTGGCCGCCTCGTCGACCCTGGTGAAGGGCGAAAAGGCGATTGGCCCGAACGTCGATGCGGCGGCCAAAGTCGGCAAGGACATTGCTGAAAAGGCCAAGGCTGTCGGCATCACTGCCGTCGTGTTCGATCGCGGCGGTTTCCTGTTCCATGGCCGCGTCAAAGCGCTGGCCGACGCTGCCCGCGAAGGCGGGCTGGAGTTCTAAGGCATGGCTGACGAAACCATTGTGGAAGGCCCCGCCGCCGAGGCGGCAGCCCCCGAAGCCCGTGAGGGTCGTGGCCGTGGCCGTGGCCGTGGTAATGATCGTGGTGGCGGCGGTGGCGACCGTGGCGGTGACCGCGGCCGTGGGCGTGGCGGCGATCGCGACCGTCGCGGTCGTGGCAACAACGACGAGGACGGCGGCGAAGAGCTGATCGAGAAGCTGGTCCACATCAACCGCGTGTCAAAGACGGTCAAGGGCGGCAAGCGCTTCGGCTTTGCGGCGTTGGTCGTTGTCGGTGACGGCAAGGGCCGGGTCGGATTTGGCCATGGCAAGGCGCGCGAAGTGCCTGAAGCGATCACCAAGGCGACCGCTTCGGCCAAAAAGAAGATGGTCCGCATTCCGCTCAAGGAAGGCCGCACCCTGCACCATGACGGCAAAGGCCGTTTCGGCGCCGGCAAGGTCAACCTGCGGTCGGCCCCGGCCGGGACCGGGATCATCGCCGGTGGTCCGATGCGCGCCGTGTTCGAAAGCCTGGGTGTTCATGACGTGGTGACCAAGTCGGTCGGCACTTCGAACCCCTACAACATGATCCGCGCCACGTTCGACGCGCTGACCGACCAGACTTCGCCGAAGTCGGTTGCCCAGCGTCGCGGCAAGAAGGTCGCTGACCTTTTGGGCCGTGGTGGCGCAGCGCCGGTGGAGGCAGAAGCCGCCGCCGAAGCCATCGTGGAGTAAGAGACCATGGCAACCATCAAGATCAAGCAGATCGGTTCGCCGATCCGCCGCCCCGAAGCCCAGCGCAAGATGCTGATTGGCCTGGGGCTCAACAAGATGAATCGCGTCGTTGAACTGAAGGATACCCCTGAAGTGCGCGGCACGATCGCCCGGCTGCCGCATCTGGTGGCCGTGATCGACTGATTTTCACTGATCAGCCGGACGCAAAACGAAGACCCCGGCGGAAACGCCGGGGTTTTTCGTGACCCAAGGCGGGTTGCGGACGGAAATGGGTGACAAATCGGCGGGGCGCCGCTAAGGGCGCCACTCCCAACAGCGCGACTCAAAGCGAAAGCGAGTGCTCGATATGACCAAGCTTAACGAACTCCGTGACAATGATGGCGCCCGCAAGGGCCGGATGCGCGTCGGACGCGGCATCGGGTCGGGCAAGGGCAAGACTGCCGGCCGTGGCCAGAAGGGTGCCAAAGCGCGCTCGGGCGTGTCGATCAACGGTTTCGAAGGCGGCCAGATGCCGCTGCACATGCGCCTGCCAAAGCGCGGCTTCAACAATATCTTTGCCAAGGATCACGCCGAAGTGAATCTGGGTATGGTGCAAAAGGCGATCGACGCGGGCAAGCTCGATGCTGCGGCGCTGATCGATCATGACGCGCTGAAGGCGGCCGGCCTGGCCCGTGGCGGCAAAGACGGCGTGCGTCTGCTGGCCAAGGGTGAACTGACCACCAAAGCCAGCTTCAAGGTTGCCGGCGTGTCGAAGGGTGCGCTCAGCGCCATCGAAGCGCTGGGCGGCAGCGTCGACGTGATTCCCAAGGTTGTGCATGAAAAGGTCGTGTACAAGGCCGGTGCCTGACATTTTCGATTTTTTGCAACTCTGATGCGGGCGCGGGGGTGTTGCATCCCGGCGCCCGTACTATATGGGCTGCACACATAAACGGGATTACCCGGTGGCTGTAAACCGTGGCTGCCAGGACATCCTGCCCGGTTAGATAAGTCCGAAAGGCTTGTGCCCGATCATGGCATCACGCGCCGACAACATTGCCAGCAACCTCAATCTGGCCAATTTCTCCAAGGCGACCGAACTGCAGCGGCGGATCTGGTTTACGGTCGGCGCGCTGATCGTGTTCCGTTTCCTCAGCTTCGTTCCGCTGCCCGGGGTCAATCCGCTGATTCTGGAAACGCTGTACAGCAAGACGCAAGGCGGCGTGCTGGACATCTTCAACACCTTTTCGGGCGGTTCGCTTCAGCGCATGAGCCTTATCGCGCTTGGCGTGATGCCCTATATCACGGCATCGATCGTGGTGCAGCTGGCTGCATCGCTCCACCCCGCGCTCGCCGCCTACAAAAAGGAAGGCGAAAGCGGGCGCAAGAAGCTGAACCAGTACACCCGTTATGGCGCCGTGTTCCTGACCGCGCTGCAGGGCTGGTTTCTCGCCACCGGGCTGGAAAGCTATGGCGCGTCATCCGGGTTTCAGGCGGTGGTCGATCCGGGGCTGATGTTCAAGGTTGGCGCGGTGATCAGCCTGGTCGGTGGCACGATGTTCCTGCTGTGGCTGGGTGAACAGATCACCAGCCGCGGTATCGGCAACGGCGTTTCGCTGATCATCATGGCCGGCATCGTGGCGCAGATGCCGAAATTCTTTGGCAACCTGTTTGAACAGGGCCGCACCGGCTCGCTCAACCCGTTTGTCATCATCGGCGTGATTGCGCTGCTGATGGGGATCGTGGTGTTCATCTGCTTTTTTGAACGCGCCACGCGCCGGCTGCTGATCCAGTATCCGCGCCGCGCCACGCAAAACGGCATGATGGCCGCCGATCGTAGCCACTTGCCGCTGAAGCTCAACACCGCGGGCGTGATCCCGCCGATCTTTGCCAGCTCGCTGCTGCTGCTGCCGCTGACCATCACCCAGTTTGCCGGAAAGTCGGTTTCGCCCGATACCATCGGCGGCCAGGTCATCGTGACGTTGAACCAGTATCTGGGTCACGGCAAACTGCTGTACATGGTGCTCTATGCGCTGGGCATCGTGTTCTTCAGCTTTTTCTACACCGCCGTGGTGTTCAATCCCGAAGAAACCGCCGACAATCTGAAGCGCAATGGCGGGTTTATTCCCGGCATCCGTCCGGGCCGGAACACCGCGGTCTATCTGGATTATGTGCTCACCCGGATCACCGTGCTGGGCGCAGCCTATATTACCATCGTCTGTGTTCTGCCCGAATGGATCATGGCCGAAACGGGCATGGGCACGCTGTTCTTTGGCGGCACCAGCCTGTTGATCGTCGTCAATGTCACGGTCGATACGATAACCCAGATCCAGTCGCATATGCTGGCACACCAGTATGGCGATCTGATCAAGAAGGCCAAACTGAAGGGCCGCATGCGCTGATCGCCTTTCGCGCGTCCACTGCGGTGGCCGCGTGAAATGCCAGCCACCAAGCGGTGAAGAGGGGGAGTGCTGTCTGTGAATATCATCCTGTTGGGACCGCCGGGCGCGGGCAAGGGGACCCAGGCCGAGCGGCTGGTCGAGCGCCACGGGCTGAAGCAGCTTTCGACCGGAGACATGCTGCGTGCAGCGGTCAAGGCGGGCACTCCTGTTGGCCTTCAGGCCAAGGCGATCATGGATGCCGGGCAGTTGGTGTCGGACGACATCGTTTCGGCGCTGATCGGGGACGCGCTTGATGCGATGGGCCCGGACCAGGGCGCGATTTTCGATGGCTATCCGCGCACGGCGCCCCAGGCGACCTCGCTCGATGCGATTCTCGCGGCGCGCGGCCGCCGGCTGAACCACGTGATCGAGCTCGATGTTGACGAAGACGCGCTGGTTGAACGCATCACCGGCCGGTTCACCTGCGCCAGCTGCGGCAAAGGCTATCACGACCGGTTTGAACAGCCGGCGGTGGCCGGCACGTGCGATCGCTGCGGCGGGCACGATTTCAAGCGCCGCCCCGACGATAACGAGGAAACCGTGCGCACGCGCATGGCCGAATATCGCGCCAAGACCGCGCCGATCCTGCCGATCTATGAAGCGCAGGGGATCGTGGCGCATATCGATGGCATGGCGCCGATGGACGACGTGACCGCCGCAATCGAGGCGGTGATCGCCTGATTGGCGCAAATGCCTGCGTCCCTGCAAAATCGTAACCCGGCGAGGCGGACTCGCCGGGTTTTTCCGTTTATGGCACAAGCCATCGGGTAACCGATGGGGCACGTGGCAACGGACGAACCATGTGGTGACGCAAGGTCCGGCGCGTCCGGGCCTCCGCCGGCAGGAGAAGCAGTGATGACAGCGTGGCAAAATCGCCGGGGCGTGATCCGCCGGGGCGCAATGGGTATGGCAACGGCTGCTCTCGTTGTGGCCGCACCGACGCGCGCCGAAATTGCCGCGCAGACCGATCAGGGTTTTGTCAGCCGCAACGCGGTGCTGGTTTCCGCCGGGCCCGAGGCAGTGTGGAAACGGCTGGTCACACCTGGTACATGGTGGTCATCGGAACACACGTTTTCGGGTGATGCGGCCAACATGACGCTCGATCCGGTGGCGGGCGGGTGTTTTTGCGAAAAGCTGCCGGGCGATGCGGCGCCAGCGGCCAGGACCGCAAAACACGGCCCGGTGCCGCGCCCGCCGGCGCGTGGCGGGGTGGAACACATGCGCGTGGTCTTTGTCGATCACGCCCGCGCGCTGCGGATGATCGGCGCGCTGGGGCCATTGCAAAGCGAGGCGGTCAGCGCCACGCTGACGATCACGGTCAAACCGGTCGAAGGCGGCACGCGCGTGCTGTTCGAATATGTCGTGGGCGGGTTCATGCGCTATCCGGTCGCCAAGATCGGCCCGGCGGTCGATGCCGTCATGGCCGGGCAATTGACCAGTCTTGCCAGCACGCTGGGCCCGGTTGGGGCCGTGTCGGTGCCCATGCCTGGCGCTGCCCCGGACCAGGATGCCCCGCCGCCGCGCGCTGAAGAGCAAGCGCGGGCGGGTAAAGCAGGCCAGGGTCAATCAGGCCGGGGGCAATCTGGTCAGGTTCAATCAGGATTGGGGCGCGAAGGCCTGATCCTGCCGCGCGGCCGCGTGTGGAGCCTGCCACCAAGCGAGACCGGCGCCGCGCCGCCGCCCGAACCGGGGCCGGTGGTGGCGCCTTTGCCGGCGCCCACGCCGCCGCCTGCGGCATCTTCCTCGCCCGAAGGCGCCAACCCGGCGCCAGCGATGCTGCCCACTGCGATCCTGCCGCCCGATGTCGCGGCGAGCGGCAGCGATACGCCCCCGGCGGCGCCGGTGCGGGTGCGGCCAAAACCGGTTCCTGCCAAAACTGCGCCGGAAAAACAGAAATCAGCGAAACCGAAATCAGCCAAATCGGAGCCAGCCAAACTGGAGCCAGCCAAACCCGAGCAGCCGAAACCCGGTTCCGGCAAACCCGTTCCGGCCCCGGATGCCGCCGCCCCGGCCGAGCCGGCACCGAAACCGGCTGCGCCGCGGCGCAAGGGGGCCCGCCCGGCTGGCCAGACTGGCCAGACCGGCCAGACCGGCCAGACAGGCCAGACCGGTCAGACTGGCAGGACGGCCCCGGCGCAGGCGGATGAACCCACCCGCGATACGGTCAATTCATCGTTTGATTCGGTGCTCGGTGCGGCGCCGCCTGCGCACCAGTGATGATGCGGAAAAAATAGGGCTGTTCCTGCGGCACGGGCTTCGCTAAACCCCTTAATCAAGCGATTAAGGCCAACGTGCAGTGAGCTTGACTGACTGACCCTTGGTATAAGCCCGCGCGGCGCCTGTGCGTCACGTTGTGCGATGAGTTCCATTCATCGCACATCCGCATATGAGGTGGGAACAGGATGTCGATCCTTCACGATGAAGGGCAATTGGCCATTGCCAGCCAATCGCGCCGCGTGCTCGATGCGCGCATGGCAAAGGACCGGTTGCTGGGCCTGCTCGAACAGGTCGGGCGCCATGATCAGGTGTTTTGGGATACCGCGATCGAGCAGGGCTGGACCGCGCTGGCCGTGCCCGAAGCGCACGAAGGGCTGGGGCTGGGCCTGATCGTGCTGGGGCTGGTGGCGCAGGCGGCCGGCGCGGCCACTTCGGGTGCGCCGTTCCTTACCACCGGCTATGGCGTGACGCGCGCGCTGATCGATGGCGCCGCGCCCGATCTGGCGGCGCAGTGGCTGCCGCGCATGGCCCGGGGCGAAGTGATCGCGGTGGTCGCCCTGGCCGAAGGCAATTGCGTGCTGCCCGCGCGGCCCGCGGTGGCTTTTGCCGATGGCCGGCTTACCGGGGTAAAGCCCGCGGTTACCGGCGCGCTCGCTGCCGATCTGGCGCTGGTCTGGGCCAGCGGCGTGGCCGGGCCGGTGCTCGCGCTGGCGGAACTGGCCGGTGTTGCGCGCCATCCGGTGAACAGTTTTGACAACAGCCGCCTCTATGGCGATCTGCATTTTGCCGGCACCCCGGCGCATGTTCTGGCGCAGGGTGATGCGGCGCGCGCGCTTGCGGACGATATCCTGGCGCGCATGGCCGTGGTCACCGCGCATGAACAAGTCGGCGGAGCCGAGGCGCTGCTCTATATCGCGCGCGACTATGCCTTGACGCGAAAGGCCTTTGGCCAGCCGATCGGCGCGTTCCAGTCGGTCAAGCACCGCATTGCCGAGCTTTACGGACTGGTCGAAATCGCCCGCGCCAATGCCATTCACGCCGCCGCCTGCGAAGGCACGGCCGAATTCGCGCTTGCCGCCGCCGATGCGCGCCTTTCCGCCACCGAAGCCTATGACACCGCCGCGCGCGATTGCGTGCAGATCCATGGCGGGATCGGGGTCACCTGGGAAGGCGGGCTGCACTTGCACATGCGCCGCGCCCGCAGCCTGGCCATCGAACAGGGCAATCTGCTGTTCTGGGAAGACCGCCTGGTTGATGCACTGATCGGAGACAGAGCATGAGCGAATTGGACATGACCGCAATCGAAATGCCCGCAAACGACTTGGCCGCGGGCATCGATGCCTGGCGTGACCGCGCGCGGGGCTGGCTCGGCTCGGTGGCCGGCCGGTTCGGGCGTGAAGCGCGCCATGGCCTTTCGGTAGAGGATGATCTGGCGCTGGGCCGCCACTATCTTGCCGCGCGCTTTGATGCCGGGTTTGCCGGGATCAACTGGCCGGCGGAATTTGGCGGGCAGGGCCTGTCGCATTTGCACAAGATGGTGTTCGAAACCGAGGAAATGGCCCTTGGCATGCCATCGGGCTATTTCGGCATTTCGCTGGGCATGCCGGTGCCGATCCTGATGCGCCACGGCGAAGACCGCGCTTTTGTCAAGGAACGCGTGCTGCGCGCGCTGCGCGGCGAGGAAATCTGGTGCCAGCTGTTTTCCGAACCGGCGGGCGGATCGGATCTGGCCGGGTTGCGCACCCGCGCCGAGGTGGACGGCAATGGCTGGCGGCTCAACGGGCAGAAACTGTGGACCAGCTGGGCGCAATATTGCGATTACGGGGTGATCGTGGTGCGCACCGATCCCACCGTGCCAAAGCACAAAGGCCTGACCTATTTCTGGGTCGACATGAAGGCGCCCGGGGTCACCGTGCGGCCGATCAAGCTCGCCGGCGGCGACAGCCACGTGAACGAAGTGTTCTTCGATGATGTCCGGCTGGAAGACAGCCAGCGGATGAGCCCGGTTGGCGGCGGTTTCGGCGTGGCGATGACCACGCTGATGATCGAACGCTATATCGCCACCGACAGCGGCGGGTTTGGCCCGCATCTCGATCTGTTTGTCGACACCGCGCGCGAAACCGAGGTCAACGGCCGGCCCGCGATCGAAGATGGCCGCGTGCGATCGGCGATCGCGCGCAACCATGCGATGCGCGCCGGGCTCGATGCGATCACCACCCGCGCAATGCGCATGATGCAGGCCGGGATGGAGCCGGGGCCCGAAGGTTCGCTGAACAAGCTGGTTTCGGTGCGCAGCCGCCAGCGCCTGTCGGAACTGGCGCTCGATCTGATGGGCCCGGCGGGCCTCGCGTTCGATCCGCATGCCCATGCCAAAGAGGATTGGGCGGCAAGCTGGATCAACGCGCCGACCGGCCGCATCGCCGGCGGCGCCGACGAAATGCTGCTGAACACGATTGCCGAACGCATCCTGGGCCTGCCGCAGGACTATCGCCCGGACAAGGGCGTGCCGTTCAACCAGATACCGGCCTGATAAAGCCTGGCTGGATAAAATGGCCTGATCAGGCGAGAACCGGATAGCCCGCGCGTTGCGCTTCGGCCTCCAGCGCGGGCACCACGGCATAGGCGCTGCGGTCCAGCACGGCCAGGCCCTCGATGCGCAGCACCGCGCGCAGGCCTGCCAGCGCCGGATCGGCGATTACCGCCGCCAGCGCGCGGCGCAGGGGCTCGATCATCGCCGCTTGCGCCGTGATCAACGGCAGGCCCGGGCTGGCTGCGCTCCACCCCAGCACACGGATGCGCCGGTTCAGCCCCGGATAGCGATCGCGCAGCAGCGCCAGCGTTACCGCATCCACCGCGGCCAGATCGGCGCGGCCGGCAATCACCGCCAGCACGCTGCGCGCATGGGCCCCGGTTTCGATCACTTCGCCGAAAAAGCGCCCGCCTTGTGCCAGCGGCGCCACCGCCGCGCGCAGCAGGTTCATGCCGGTGTTTGAATCGCGCGCGTTCATCGCCGCGCGGCGCCCGGCCAGATCGTCCGGCGTGGCCGCCGGATCATCGCGCCGCACCACGATTGCCGATCGGTGCCAGGCGCCCTCGCACCCTTCGGCGCGATAGCAGGGCACGGCCACCGGCAAAACGCGATCACCCAGCCGCATCGTCAGGGGATATCCGCAAGTCTGCGCCAGCAGCAGACCCGGATCGGCCCAGATTGCATCGAGCGGGCGATCGCGCGTCAGGCGCGCTGGCACTTGCGCCACGCCCTCATGCCGCAGCCGCGCCGCGATCGCCTGCCACAGCGCATCGTTCGCGCCGTGCAGCCAGCGCGCATCATACATCCCCAGCGATGCGATCATGCGCCTGGTGTGGTGCGCGAAGGGTGGACCAGTTGGTCGTGCGGGCGCAGCAGATGGCGCACAATCAGCGTGCCATAGCCGGGATAGCGCGGCGCCTGCGGAAAGGCATCGGGCGCGGCGCGATACAGCGCGGGCAGGGCATACCACGGCAGTGCCTGGCGGGCATGGTGCCAGGCGTGCAGGTTGTTGTTCAGAAACAGCAGCGCCAGCGGCCCGAAATCGGCAACAATGGCGGTGCGCGCTGCGGGATCGGGGCTGGCACGGTGTTCGGCATAAGATCGGATCAGCGCGAGCGACGTGCCCGGCCACACAAAGCACAGCACATAAGCCAGCGGTGACAGCCCGACATGGCTCAGCCAGACCAGCACCAGCGCGACCCCGCCCAGATGGGGCAGCCATTCGCGCGCCACGCCGGCGGGATCGGTGGTGGCACGGCGCACCTCGGCCAGCCAGAACCGCACCACGCGGATCGGCGGGCCGACCACCATGCGCCCCAGCAGCGTGGCATCGATCCATGCCAGCGCATGGAGGACACCGCCCGCACGCGGCAGATAATTGCTTTCCGGATCGTCGAACGGGTCGGTCAATTCGCCGGTCGTATGGTGCGCGGCATGTTCCCGCGCATATGTGGCATAGGGCAGCCACAGCGCCAGCGGCACAAACCCGATTGCCAGATTGATCCAGCGGTGGTGCGTGGGGTGGCCATGGATCACTTCATGCTGCAGCGAACCCTGCCACGCGATCAGCCAGGCCCCGCCCGCCAGCAGCACCGGCCAGGGCAACGCGGCATGCCACGCCGTCAGCGCCAGCCAGCCGCCATAAATCACGACAGCCAGGGCCACAGTCGGCCATTCGGTTGATTGGGACCGGTGTTCAGCCGGTACTGCCATTGCCATTGCCGAAAGCTAATCCGACGCTATCGATATGTCTAGACATGAACCGAGCGCATCCGCCGTTCAGCGTACCCGGACATTCCGGATCGAAACCGCAGATTAAGGGCTGGCAGGCGAGGACGGGATTCAATAGGTTTGGCCATAGGCGTTGCAGGGCGGGATTCATCGATGGAAGCGGCAGATCCGGCAGCGCAGCGTCATCTGCAGCCGCTGAAATACCACACCGAACTGGCCGCATACCTGCAACACGAAGAACCGGAGGTGTGGGCCTGGGCCACGTCGGCGCACGGCATCCTGCACCAATCGGACGATTTGCGCGAAGCGATGCTGCGCCAGACCTATCGGCTGGAGCCGGCAAGCCATCCGGCGGTGTTCGCCGCCTGCGCCCGCGCGATGGAGCGGCTGGAGATCGAGGCGGTGCCCACGCTTTACCAGGCGGCCGATGGCGCGATGAATGCCGCGCTCTATTACATCCCGGGCGAAGTGCACCTGGTCTTTTCCGGCCCCACGCTGGAGCGGCTGGCCGAGGATGAACTGCTGGCGCTGCTGGGCCATGAACTGGCGCATTACAAGCTGTGGTCGGCCGATGATGGCGCCTGTTACATCGCCAGCCGGGTGCTCGACATGGCGCTGTCCTTTCCCGACGCAAAGCCGTCGCACCGCGAAACCGCCCGCCTGCTGAGCCTCCATACCGAGCTCTATGCCGATCGCGGCGCGGCGCTGGCCGTGGGCGATCTGGCGCCCGCGGTGTCGATGCTGGTGAAAGTGATGACCGGGCTCGGCTCGGTCGATCCGGCGGCCTATCTGCGCCAGGCTGGTGAGCTGGAGGCCAGTTCCGCCAAATCCGCCGGCCTGTCGCACCCCGAATCGTTCCTGCGCGCCCGCGCGCTCGAATTGTGGTGGCACGGGTCCGATACGATCGAAGACTGGATCGACCTGCGCCTGCGCGGGCCTTTGTCGATCGAAACGCTCGATCTGTTGCGCCAGCGCGATCTCACGCGCACCACGCGGGCCTTTCTGGGCCATTTCATTGCCCCGGATTGCGATCCCGATGATCCCGTGCTCACCCAGGTGCGGCGCTATTTTCCCGAATTTCGCGCTTCGGCCGATCGGTTTGATTTTGACAGCATCGGGCCGGACCGGATCGACGATCCCACGCGCGACTATTTCATCGCGCTGATGTTCGATTGCGCCATGGCCGACCCCGATCTTTCCGACGATCTGATGGTCATGGTGGCGAACACGGCGCAATCGATGGGGGCGGCCGATCAGTTGAAGGCGGCGCTCAGACGCGATCTCAAATGGTCGAAAGCCAAAGCTGACAGCCTGTTCCGCCGCGCGGCACGGGCGGCCTGAGCCATGACGGATCACGAACCGCACGATTCCGCCGCCCACCCTGACGCCGCCAACCCTGCCGCTGCGCCCCCGCGCAGCCTGGGCGAAGTGCTCGCCACACTCGAACATATCCTGCCGCCCGAAGACGTGATCCACGTGATGATCGGGCTGATGCGCGAAATTTCCGCGCTGCACGAACGCGGCCTGGTCGCGCAGATCGGCCCGGGTTCGATCCGCGAATGTGCCGATGGCCGGCTGGAACTGGTCGACACGGGCGGCCTTGCGCCGTCGGGCAATCTTGCCGCGATCGACCGCGTGCAGCCCAAAGTTTCGACCGCGCTCAAGGTCGTGGGTGAATATCGCGTAACCAGCGATGAAGACAGCGGCACCCGGGTCGAAGACCTCAGCGCCGAAAGCGGCGACGAGGCGGCCATTACCAAGCCGGTCTACCTGCCCGATCTGCGCAGCTGGGAAATCGAGCTGGGCCACCACGACGATATTACCGATGTGTTCCTGGTCGGCCTGATCCTCGCCTGCTTTGCCTGCGGGCTCGATCCGGCCGATCCGGCGCAGATCGAACGCTTTGCGATGAACCGGGCCAACTTGTTCGCGATTGCGCCCAGGCTGCATCCGGTGCTCGCCTCGATCATCCTTGAGGCCACCGCGCTCAATCGGCACGAACGTGCGACCGATCTGGCCGACCTTGCGCGGCGGCTCGAAACCTATCGCGATCAGCCGGTCGCGCTTGATGTTGAAAAGGTGCTCGCCGGCTCGCACGGCACAGCCGGGCGGCGCGGCGCGGTGCTGGCGCATCTGCGCGACCGGCTGTTCGACTTGTCGCGCCGCAACAAGCTGATCCATTTCCGCCCGACCCAATCGAGCGTCAATCTGACCGAGGCGAGCATGCCGATCGTGATGCGGATCGAATCGATCCGCCCCGATCAGCTGTGCACGTGGAAAGGGCGGTTCGTCGATGACGTGCTGTCGGGCAAGGCGGTGCCGCTCAACCGCTGGCTGCGCTTTGAAGATCAGCCGCACTTGCCCGGATCGTTCGACCGCCTGATCCAGGAAACCCGCCGCGACCGCGCCGAATATGGCTTCAGCCACTTGCGGCTGGTGGTTGCCTTTCTGCACTGGCACAATCTGAAGGAAGCGCCCAACGAACGGATCACCTCGCCCTTGCTGTGGCTGCCGGTTGAAGTGGCCAGAACCAAAGGCGTGCGCGACCAGTACATGGTGCGCTGCCCCGAAACCGTGGCGGAATTCAATCCGGCGCTGCGCCACATGCTGCGCCAGCTCTATGCCATCGAACTGCCCGATGAAATCGATCTGGCCAAAGTGCGGCTGGACGACGTGCACGCCGATATCCTGCGCCAGATCCATGCCAGCGAGCCGGGCGTGCGGCTCGATCTGCAGGAACGGCCGCAAATCCAGCTGATCCACCGCAAGGCGGCGCAGCGGGTCAACCGGTTCAACCGCCGGCGCAATGCGGCCCGCGAAACGGTCAGCACCCGTACCGATTTCAGCTATGCGCGCGATGATTATCGCCCGCTGGGCCACGCGCTGTTCGAAAAATTCGTAAAGCCGTCGCCCCTGCCGCAACGCATTGCCGCCGGCGGATCGCTGCGCCCGCGCCCCGAACGCGCCGCTGCCGAAACCGAAGCGCTGAGCTATGCCAAAGGCGGCGGCGAAGGGCACAGATTCGCCTGGGAACTGGACCTTACGCAAGTCACTCTGGCCAATCTCAACTACAGAAAAATGTCGCTGGTGCGCGATTATGCCGATCTGATCGACCGGCCTGGCGCCTTGCCGGGGTTTGATCAGGTCTTTTCGATCGAGCCGCGCCCGTTTGTGCAGGATGTTCCGCCCGAGCTGCCGATTGGCGAACAGTGGAATGTGGTGCCTGCCGATGCCACGCAGGATGCCGCGGTGGCGCTGGCGCGGACCGGGCGCAGCTTTATCATCCAGGGGCCGCCGGGCACCGGAAAATCGCAAACCATTACCAATCTGATTGCCGATTATGCCGGCCGGGGCAAACGGGTGCTGTTCGTCTGCGAAAAACGGGCCGCGCTCGATGTGGTGTTCCATCGCCTGGGCCAGGCCGGGCTCGACGGGCTGGCCTGCATCATCCACGATTCGCAGGAAGACAAGAAGGCCTTCATCGCCGATCTGAAAGGGCATTACGACACCTGGGGGCGCACCGCCGACGGCCACGAACAAAAGCGCAAGGCGCGCGACCGCACGGTCAGCGCGCTGGCGCAGCATATCGGGGCCATCGCGCAATACGATGCCGCTGTTGGTGCGGGCGGGGACGATCCGGGCGGGGGTGGCGCGGGGGCAAGCCTGCGCAGCCTGGTGCGGCGGGCGGCGCTCGTGCCGCCGCCGCCGGGCGGCATGGGACAGGCCCTGCGCGAACGCCTGCCGGGCCTTTCCGCATGGGATGCGGGCCAGCCCATGGCCGAACGCACGGTACGGGTGGTGCGCGATCTGTCCGGCCTCGACAGCCTGGCCGCGCACCCGTTTGCCCTGATCAATCCGGCGACCCTTGCCGATGAACGCCCTTATGCCCGCGTGGCCGCGATGATCGACCGTGCCGAAGGCCTGCTGGCGCAGCTTGATCGCTGGCTCGATGGCGGCAGCCCGGTGGTCAGCGGCGAAACCGCGCTGCAATGCGCGCTCACCACCACCACGCTGGCGCGGCGCTTGATGGAAACCGGGCTTGGCCACACGCTGGCGCTGCTCGATCCGGCGTCCGATGTGTCGGACCGGCTGCACGCCGATCTTGCCCGTATTGCGCGAATCAAGGGGCAGCATGGCGCCGCTGCGGCGCAGGCGGCAAACTGGCACGATCCGTTCGATCCGCGCGACACGCAGGCGGCGCTCGAACTGGCCCGCGCAAAAGAAGGTTCACTGTTGCGCTGGTTCAGCGGCGCCTGGCGCAGCCTGCGCCAGACGGTGCAGGCGCGTTATGACTTTTCCGCCCACGCGGTCGCGCCGCGCATTTCGGCGGTGCTCGAATTGCTCGCCGCGCAGCATGCCGCCGCGGCCGAACTTGCGGCGGCGCAGGCCGAACTGGGCGAACGGCTGCACTCTGCCGATCTGCCCGGGCTGATTGCGCTGCGTGATGACCTGTCCGGCCTCGTCCATCTTGATGGCACGAGCCGGCGCTTGATCGATCAGGCTGGCCAATCGGGCCGCGCGCGCGAAATTCTGGCGGGTGAGGCGCGCTTTGCCGAAGTGTTGCGCCAGCTCGAACTGTGTCTGGGCGACGTGCTCGATGGTGCCGCGCAATGGGCCTTTGACCAGATCGGCGAGCGCCTGCGCGACATGCGCGAGGTGCTGGAGGATTTGCCCGATCTGCTGCCGGCGCTGACCGAAGTGCATCGCGCCGACCCCGGCGTTGCGCTGGCGCTGCGCAGCCTCGCGCTGCCGCTGCCGGCGATCGAGGCGCTGGTAATCGATGAGGCGATTGCCCGGCTGGAACGCGAACGGCCCGAAATCCGGCGGTTCGATGTTGAACGGTTGCTGGTCGCCTCTCGCCGCGCGGCGGCAGGCCGCGACCGCCTGCGCGATGACAATGCCGAGGCGATCAAGGCCACGCTCCACCGCCAGTTTCGCGATCATGTCAAACTGTCCGAACAATCGGTGACCCAGCTTGATCCCGCCGGGCGCGCCTTCAAGAAAGCCTATGCCGCCGGCCGGCGCGAGATCGAGCACGAATTCGGCAAGACCATGCGCCACCGGTCCATCCGCGACCTGTCCAGCGGCGATCCGGGCGCAGTGGTCAATGATCTGAAGCCGATCTGGCTGATGAGCCCGCTTTCGGTGTCGGACACGCTGCCGCTTGTGCCCGCGCTGTTCGATGTGGTGATTTTCGATGAAGCCAGCCAGATCCCGATCGAAGAGGCCGTGCCCGCGCTGTGCCGGTCTGGCCAGGCGATCATCGTCGGCGATGAAATGCAGCTGCCGCCGACCAGTTTCTTTGCCACCGCGATCGAAGATGACGACATGCAGGTCATGGCCGAAGAAGATGGCGAAACCATCGCCATCCTGCTCGATGCCGACAGCCTGCTCAACCAGGCGGCGCGCAACTTGCCCGCCACGCTGCTGGCCTGGCACTATCGCAGCCGGTTCGAGGCGCTGATCAGCTTTTCCAACGCGGCGTTCTATGGCGGGCGGCTGGTGACCATCCCCGATCGCAGCCTGCGCAGCGCCGGCGGGCAGCCGGCCGCAATCGCTTCGGACGATGAAGACCACTGGCTGGCCGGGGCAGACCGTCTGCTGTCCACCCCCATTTCCACCCACCGCATTGCCGATGGCGTCTATGACAACCGCATCAATATGCCAGAGGCACGCTATATCGCCGGGCTGGTCCGTGCATTGCTGGCCCGCGATACGGGCCAGAGCATCGGCATCGTCGCCTTTTCCGAGGCCCAGCAAAGCGAAATCGAAACCGCGCTGGACCGTATGGCGGCGGCGGATGCGGATTTTGCCGCGGCGCTGGAACGCGAATATGCGCGCGAAGACAACGGCCAGTTCAACGGCCTGTTCGTCAAGAATCTGGAGAACGTGCAAGGCGACGAACGCGACATCATCCTGATGAGCGTGTGTTATGCCCCCGGGCGCGACAGGCGCATGGTGATGAATTTCGGCCCGATCAACCAGCGCGGCGGGGAAAAGCGGCTCAATGTGATTTTCAGCCGCGCGCGGCGCCACATGGCAATCATCTCGACCATCGCGCCCGAGGCGATCACCAATGTGCACAACGACGGGGCACGCGCGCTGCGCAGTTTCCTTGCCTTTGCCGAAGCGCAATCCGCCGGCGCGCACGATCACGCGCAGGCGGTGCTGGCCACGCTCAATCCCGATGCCGGCCAGACGTTCGGCGCCGCGCCGCCGGCCGATGCGGTGCGCGATGCCATTGCCGCTGCACTGCGCGAACGTGGCCATGGCGTGCATGATCATGTCGGCGGCGCCAGTTTTCGTTGCGACCTCGCCGTGGTCAATGCCGCGGGCGATGGCTATGCGCTGGGCATCCTGCTCGATCGCGACGAACCGCAGGGCCGCTCGGTGGAAGAACGCTTTGTCTTTCGCCCCGGCATCTTGCGCAGCTTTGGCTGGCGCGTGCTCGATCTGCCGGTTGCGTCGTGGCACCGCGCGCCCGGCGCGATGATCGACCGGATCGAGGCCGAACTCGCGCGATCAAGCTGGGATCTGGCCGACAGCGACCCTTATGCCGGGGTCACGCTGCCAACAGACCCGAAAACGGCCCCGCGCGCGCGCGAAACTGCCGCCAACCCGTCACCGACGCCAAAAACGCAGATGCCAGAAACCCAGATGCCCGCAACGCAGCCGCCCGCCGCGCCGCAAGTGGCTGCCGGGATGACCGAGTTTCGCCTGGTTGAAGGCAAATCGAGCAAGTTCTGGCGCGTCGGCGTGAACGGCTGCGATCTGATCGTCGAATTCGGCCGGATCGGCACCAATGGCCAGAAAGTCGTCAAGACATTCGACGATGAAGACCGCGCCCGGCGCGAGGCGGCAAAGCTGACGCTGGAAAAGACGCGCAAAGGCTATCAGGAAATCTGATGCCGAGGTGCGGTGAGCGTGACTCACCGCACCTCGGTATAAGCCCGCGCGGCGCTTGAGCGTTACGAGGTGCGATGCGTTCGGCTCATCGTACCGCCGTCTCAGCCCCTTGGCATCATGTCCGGGGCAAAGCGGCGATGTGTTCGGGGCCGATGCCGCAGCACCCGCCCAGGATCGTCGCGCCGGCATCGCGCCAGGCGCGGGCAAACACGGCATAGCCCGCGGGATCGAGATCGGCGCGGATATCCAGCAGCACCGCGTTGGCCTCGGCCTCTTCGGGCTGGGGCGGAAAGGCATTGGCATAGACGCCGATGCGCAGATCCGCCGCCGCCGCGCGCGCGGCGCGCACCGCATCGGCCATCATTTCGGGCTGGCTGCAATTGAACAGGATCGCCGTGGCGCCCAGCTTTTGCGCCAGCAGCGCGGCCTCGGTCACGCTTTCGCCCGAACGCAACTGCGCGATCGCGCCCGGGTGCGTATCGTCGAGCGTGAACGACAGCCACAGCGGCTTGCCCGTGGCGGCGGTCAGTTCGCCCACCAGTTCCGCCTCGCTCAGGGACGACAGCGTTTCGGCCAGCCAGTGATCGACATTGGGTGCCAGCGCATCCACCAGCACGGCCAGGATCGGCCGGGCGCGGTCGATATCGACCAGATCGGGCCGGTATGATCCGCAAACCGGAGGCAGCGACCCGGCCACAGCAACTTTGCGCGCCGCACCATCGGCCACGCCGCGCGCCAGCGATCCGGCCAGCGCGGCCAGATCAGCACCTTGCGCGGCAAAGCGGTCCTCGCCGATGTGGAACGGCACCACCGCATAAGTATTGGTGGTGATCACATCGGCGCCGGCTTCGACATAGCTTTGATGCACGCGTGCGACGAATTCGGGCGCCTCGATCAGCGCCAGCGCCGACCATTCGGGCTGCTTGAACGGCGCACCGATACGTTTGAGTTCGCGCCCGGTCCCGCCATCGAGCAGGGTAACGGGGGCGGGGGCAGTCTTGGTCACAGGGTAGTCTCCGGCAGGGTTTCAAGGCGCCTCTGTTCAGGGCAGAGGGAATTGGAGCAGATCGACGGGGCTTGTCGGGGCCTTGCGGCCTCCCGTCAAGGCCACTTGGCCGCGCCCGCCTGCCCGCCTGTCGCCGATCAGCTGTGATCCCGATGTTCGCGGTCGGCCGGCGGGGCCGGACGCGGTTGTGGACGGGGCGGTGGTGGCGGGGCCGGGCGCGGCTGGGCCTGGGGCGCAGGTGCGTGATAGGCATTCGGCGCGGGCATGGCCTGCGGCGCGGGATGCGGCGGCGGGGCATAGCCCGGTTGCGGCTGCCGGCTGGCCTGCGGCGGCGCATAGCCAGGATTTGCGGGACGCGGTGGCGGGGTATAACCCTGCGGCGGCGTTTGGCGCGGTGCCTGGCCATAGCCGGAGCCCGGCTGACCCTGAGGCTGGCCCTGCGGATAGGCGCGCGGCTGGTTGCCGTAGCCAGGCTGACCCTGGGGCTGGCCCTGAGGCTGGCCCTGCGGATAGGTGCGCGGCTGGTTGCCATAAGTCGGCTGCCCTTGCGGCTGGCCCTGGGGCGCAGGGCGCGGCGGCTGATAGGCGCCCTGGGCTGCGGGCGCGCCCATTGGCGGCGCCCCGCTGGCACGGCCCATCGGCTGGCCGGGGTATTGGCCCTGACCCTGTGGGCCGCGGCCGGCCTGTCCTGTGCCATTCGGCGCCATTCCGTTCGGCGCCATGCCGCGCGGGCCGGTTCCTGCCGGATTCAGGCCGTTCTGACCAGTTCCCGGCTGGCCCATTCCCGGCTGGCCCATTCCACGCCCAGGCATCTGGCCATTGGCGGGCCGCTGATAGGCGGGGGGTGCACCGGCAACGGCCACGCCCGTGGCCAGCGCCGCGGCGCGCGGGATCGGCGCGCCATCGGTGCTCACCCGGTGCACGGCCGGTGGATGCCACGCCGGGGTCAATTGCCCGGCGGTGTTGTGCGGGTTGGTGGCCGCCTGTTGCAGGTGCTGCTGCTGCACCGGGGTGGGGGCAATGTGCGGTGCCTGCATCACACGCATTTCTTCGGGCCGGGGCCGATCCATCACGCCGCCGTTACCGCCGTTATAGCTCACGCGCGGGCCGTTGTTGATCACCGTGACCGGGCGGTAATAGACATTGGTCACGTTCACATTGGTCACGTTCACCACCGACCGGTTATAGGCGACATGGCCGTGGTCCCAGTATCCGCCTTCCCAGCCGTGCCCGTGATAGCCGTGGCCATAATCGATCCCGCCATACCAGCCCACTTCGTGCGCCCAGTATCCATCATGAAACCGGAACGCGCCGCGGTCCCAGCCCCACCACGCCGGGGTCCACAGCAGACCCTGTTCGGGCGGCAGATCCCAATAGCCGTCGACCCAGTAATAATCGTCGATCCAGTCGCTCCACGCCCAGTATCCGGGCACCCACAGGTAATCGGGGCCGGGCAGCGGTGGCTGGTCATAATCGGGGATTGGCGGCGGTGCATAGCCGATGCGGATATCCAGCCCCACCGAAAATTCCGCCCGCGCCGTGCCGGGCAGGGCCGCAAGTGCGAATACCGGGGCAAGCACTGCCAGCGCGCCCGCTGCGCGCAAGGATGCAAGGTGCCGGGTGATAGTGGAGATGGCGTGCGCGCGCATGGAACGGGTCCTTTGGCTGGCAGATACGGTGTGCATGCCGGGTCTTGCTCCAACAATCCAGACCCTGCGATGAACGGCGGGGCGTCAGAGCACCTTTTTCAGCTTTAGGCGCAGCATCTTGCCCGTAATTGGACGGATTCGGCCCACGATCGGGCGGCGCCGGGTCAAAAAGCGTGAGGCGCAGCTTTGACGTTTGCGCGCGAATCCGGTATCTGTTGTCGCGTCATCATGCCGCCGTGTCCGTATGCAGACGGACGCGGCGATTTGTGCCGTAATGATGCGCAAATGCTGTTGACGCCCCCTGCGAATCCGCCTAAGCGCGCCTTTCACTCGAAACCGTGTGGAGGAATGCAACTCACGTCAGACTGCCCCTGGGCTCTGGCTGGGTGACATACCCTTTTCGCGCGTGTCGGGTGTTTTCGCTATGAGATAGGGACCCTTTGCAGGGGGTGGGCCAGGCGGCCCGTCAGCCTGCAGCACGGTGCCCTGTGGAGCTGAACGGAGAATAGAGTGGCTCGTATTGCCGGGGTCAACCTCCCCACCAACAAGCGCGTGATCGTTGCGCTGACCTACATTCACGGGATCGGGGCGTTCAAGGCTCGCGAAATCGCCACCAAGCTGGGGATCGATCACAGCCGCCGCATTCAGGACTTGTCCGATGCGGAAGTGCTTCAGATCCGTGAAACGATCGACGCCGAACACACCGTGGAAGGCGATCTTCGTCGCGAAACCGCGATGAACATCAAGCGCCTGATGGATCTGGCCTGCTATCGCGGCCTGCGCCATCGCAAGGGCCTGCCGGTTCGTGGCCAGCGCACGCACACCAATGCGCGCACCCGCAAGGGCAAGGCCAAGCCGATCGCCGGCAAGAAGAAGTAAGCCGACGCAGGTCTGCTGACCTCCGGTTTCCCACGGTTTTTCGACAGGAATACACACAACAATGGCTCGCGAACCTCAGCGTATCAAGCGGCGGGAGCGCAAGAACATCACCAGTGGTGTCGCGCACGTCAATGCCAGCTTCAACAACACGATGATCACCATCACCGATGCCCAGGGCAACGCCATTTCATGGTCGTCCGCCGGCATGATGGGCTTCAAGGGCAG
>CAILBC010000004.1 GCA_903832325.1 uncultured Sphingomonadales bacterium
GCGCGATCTCGATCTGTTTGTCACCCTCTTCGGCTTTTCCCCGCTCGATGCGCTGGCCGCCGCGACCGGGTTGGGCGGCGAACTGATGGATATGCCGCTTGGCCAGATCCGCCCCGGTTATCTCGCCGATATCCTGATCGTCGATGGCGACCCCACGCAGGACGTCACCATCCTGCAAGACAAGGCACGATTGACCGCGATCATGAAAGGCGGCCGGTTCCACAAGGCCTGGTTCCACACGGCCCGGTTCCACCCGGCCCAATTCCACACAGCGATTCCCGTGGCTGCCATGGCATGATGACTTCCCCGACCAGAACCGCGGAAACTGCAACATTGCGCTTCGACCCGTTCGACGAGGCGGTTCTTGGCGATCCCTATGCGCACCACGCGGTCTTGCGCGACACCGCGCCCGTCGTCCTGTTCGAACCGGGCGGATATTACGCGATGGCCCGCCATGCCGAAGTGCAGGCCGCGCTCAAGGACTGGCAGACATTCGTATCGGGTCGCGGTGTCGGGCTGGCGGATTTTCAGATCGAACAGCCCTGGCGTCCACCCTCGCTGCTGCTCGAAGCCGATCCTCCGTTGCATGAGCGCACGCGCGGTCTGATGAGCAAAGTGGCGTCGCTGGCCTCGCTGCGCAACGTAATGCCGCAATGGCAGGCAAAGGCCGACACGCTGGCGGATCAACTGATCGCACGCCGGCACATCGACGCCGTCACCGACCTTGGCGAGGCCTTTCCCTTGCAGGTTTTTCCCGATCTGATCGGGCTTCGCGACGATGGCCGCGACAATCTCATTCCGTATGCCACGGCCACTTTCAATGCATTCGGCCCGCGCAATCGCCTGGTCGAACAATCGCTTGCCGCATCCGCGCAAGCCGCCGTCTGGGTCGCAGAAGCGTGTCGGCGCGCCAATCTGAAACCGCACGGCTGGGGCGCGCAAGTCTTCGCCGCAGCCGACCGGGGCGAATGCTCCCAAGACGAAGCCGAGCGCCTGGTCCGATCGTTCCTGAGCGCGGGGGTCGACACCACCGTCAACGGCATCGGCAACATGATCCACGCTTTCGCCACGCATCCCGAACAATGGCAATTGCTGCGCGAACGACCAGACCTTGCCAAGCGCGCATTCGAGGAATCGCTGCGTTGGGGCGGCACCGTGCAGACGTTTTTCCGAACGACCGGCCGCGCGGTGGATATCGCCGGCACGACCATCCCCGAAGGCGCCAAAGTGCTGCTGTTTCTGGCGGCTGCCAATCGCGATCCGCGCAAGTGGGATGATGCGGACCGGTTCGACATCACCCGGTCGGCCAGCGGTCATGTCGGCTTCGGCTTTGGCATCCACCAATGTTTGGGCCAGATGGTTGCGCGCATGGAGGCAGAGGCGGTGCTGAACGCGCTGATCCCGCGCGTGGCGCAATTCCGCCTGACCGGAAAACCGGTGCGCCGGCTCAACAATACGCTGCATGCGCTCGGCGCGCTGCCGATAGAACTCATTCCCGCCTGAGGACAGACCATGGCCCGCCAGTTCATCGATTTGTCGATCCCGCTCGAAAACGACGTGATCACCGACCCGCCGTTCATGCGGCCAAGGATCGAATACGTCGCGCACCGGCAGACTATGGCGGAAATGGGCCATTTCTTTCCAGGCGTGACCGCCGAACAGGTTCCCGGCGGCGAAGGTTTTGCCGCCGCAGAGACGATCACCCTGTCGACGCACAACGGCACGCACCTCGATGCGCCGTGGCATTTCCATCCCACCCAGGATGGGGGAAAGCCGGCGATGACAATCGACGAAGTCCCGCTCGACTGGTGCTTCCGCCCCGGCGTGAAGCTCGACTTCCGGCATTTTCCCGATGGCCATGTCGTCAGCGCGGCCCAGGTCGAAGCCGAACTGGCGCGGATCGGGCACAGCCTGCAGCCGCTCGACATCGTGCTGGTCAATACGGCGGCAGGAATGGCGCTCGGCAATCCCGACTTCGTCAACATCGGCTGCGGCATGGGCTATGAAGCGACGATGTACCTGACAACGCGCGGCGTCCGCGTGACCGGCACCGACGCGTGGAGCTGGGATGCACCGTTCAGCCATACCGCGGCCAAAGTGCGCGAAACCGGCGATACGTCGCTGATCTGGGAAGGGCACAAGGCCGGCCGGGACATCGGCTATTGTCACCTGGAAAAGCTCCACAATCTCGAAGCGCTGCCCGACCACGGGTTTACGGTTTCGTGTTTTCCGCACAAGATCAAGGGCGCGTCGGCCGGCTGGACCCGCGCGGTGGCCATCATCGATGACTGAACCGCTCGGTCCGACCGGCAAGCCGGCGATCGTCACCGGCGGCACGCGGGGCTTGCGCGTGATCATAACAGGAGCAGGCGGCTTTGTGGGCAAGGCCGTGGCCCGCGATCTGGCGCGCCACCACGATGTCGTCGGTATCGACAGGGCACCGTTCACGTGTGATGGCATCGCTCCGATCATCGGTGATCTTTGCGACGCACAGGTGTTGCAATCCGCATTTTCCTCCGGCTGCGACGCCGTCATCCATCTGGCGACAATCCCGGGCGGTGCTGCGGAAGCCGATCCCGCCCTTGCCCGGCAGGTCAATATCGACAGCACAATGACTCTGATCGATGCGGCGGCGCAGGCGGGCACCCGTCCGCGTTTCGTTTTTGCAAGCAGTATTGCGGTGTTGGGCGATCCCCTGCCGGCACAGGTCGACGATGCCACGCCGGTTGCGCCGACGCTGCTGTATGGCGCGCACAAGGCGATGATCGAAACCTGGATCGCTACGCAGACCCGGCGAGGCGCCATATCCGGATTGTCCTTGCGCCTGCCCGGCATCATTGCCCGCCCGCGTGGCCCGTCGGGCATGAAATCGGCGTTCATGAGCGATGTGTTTCATGCCCTTGTCGCCCGGCGGCCCATCGTCCTGCCCGTATCACCCGAAGCGACGATGTGGCTGATGTCGCTGCGGCGGGTCGCCCGCAATCTCGTCCATGCGCTTGGGATCGAAGCCACCGGCGCCTTCACGTTGCCTGCGATCCGGACATCGATGCGCGATCTGGTCGATGCAATCGCCGATGCAGCGCAAGTCGATGCCGCACTCGCAACCCATATGCCCGATCCCGGCCTTGAATCCGCATTCGGTCGCCTGCCCCCGCTGTCCACGCCCTTTGCAACAGCGCTGGGCTTTGCGCACGATGGCAGCTTGGCCGAGCTTGTCGCATCGGCGCTTGCCACTCTTGCTTGAAAGGCCCCTCATGAAACTCTGCACGCTCGACAATGGTACGCCGGACGGCCGGCTGGTGGTCGTGTGCGCCCGGGGCCAGCGCTTTCTCGGCGCCGATGGCATCGCGCCGAATATGCAAGGCGCGCTCGAAGCCTGGCCGCAATGTCTGCCCGGCCTCGAACGCCTGGCTGGCCGCCTTGCATCTGGCGACGGCGAACCGCTGGACGCGCAGCGGTTGCGTGCCCCCTTGCCGCGATCGTGGCAATGGCTCGACGGATCGGCATTCATGAGTCACGGCGAACTGATGCAGATCGCGTTTGCCGCCGTTCCTGTCCCGACCGACCGACCGCTGATGTACCAGGGCCTGTCGGACCGGTTCTACGGGCCATACGACGACATTCCGATGACCGACGAAAGCCTGGGTATCGACTTCGAAGGCGAATTCGGCGTGATCGTCGATGCCGTGCCGATCGCCGTCACCCCCGATGCGGCGCTCTCGCATATCAAGTTAATCGTCCAGATCAATGACTGGTCGTTACGCACGCTCGCACCGATCGAAATGAAAACCGGCTTTGGCTGGGTGCAGGCCAAACCGGCATGCAGCGCCGCACCGTTTGCCGTGACGCCCGACGAACTGGGCCATGACTGGCGCAATGGCCGTGTGTGCCTGGATCTGAAGGTAGATTGGAACGGCAATCGGTTCGGACGAGCCAATGGCGAACCGATGGCATACGGTTTTCACGAACTGATTGCCCACGCAGCGCGCACCCGCTCGCTGCCAGCTGGGACGATCATTGGGTCTGGCACGGTGTCCAACGCCGACTATCGTATGGTGGGCTCGTCGTGCATTGCGGAACGGCGCGCGATCGAACTTGTCGATACTGGGGCGCCGATCACGCCGTTCATGCATTTCGGCGAAAGCGTGCGAATGGAGGCACGTTCGCGCGACGATACCCTTCTGTTTGGTCCGATTGAACAAAAGGTTGTACAAGCATGACCAATAATCCGTTTCCTCCAATTCGCAGGATCGTAACCGGACATAACGCAAACGCTCGCGCGGTAATTAAATCTGACGATCGAATTTTCAGCGAACCGATTGCTATTGGCGGCGCGGATTTCGCGTTGGTATGGACGACGGCGGCGGTTCCGGCGGACAACAATGATGAAATCGATGGTCGCAGCCGCGACGCCGGACTTACCCTAAACCAGGGTTCGGTCATCCGCATCGTTGATTTCCTACCGGGCTCCGTATCACCGATGCATCGCACCAACAGCATCGACTATGGCATAGTCATGAGCGGTCAAATCGAGCTTGAACTCGAAGACGGTATAAAGACAACGGCCGGTCAAAATACTGTCATTGTCCAGCGCGGAACCAATCATTTGTGGCGCAACCCTAGCCAGACCGAATATGCGCGTGTAGCCTTTGTGCTAATCGAAGCCCCAGCTTATGCCCATCAAGGGAAACCACTGCCAGAAGATAAACCATAGTGCTCGGATAATTTGCAAGAACAGCGGGAAAGTCTTCGATCGATCAACACCATACATCATGACATTGACGGATTTCGACGCTGCGAGGATATCGTCATTCGGCTGACCTTCGCGTACCTTGGTTTCCATGCGCAGAAGGTGCGCCAAAACCGATTGCCTACCCTCGATTTGCCGCGATAGCACTGTCTCTTGCAGACATACACGCAGAGAGATTTCTCGTGCCGCGGCAGGATCATTGTAATGCTGTCGAGGCGACCGAGGGCTCGCTCCGCGAAGTATAATCTTTAGAGCAAGCGAGAATATCCACCGGTTGGGTTTGGCGGCAACGCAAACCGTGTGAGCGCGCACGATTTCGCCAGCAACGCGTGTTTCGACATAACGGTCGAGCGGCAACCGATTCGAAATTGCTCGTGTGCCAAGTATTGTGGATGAGTTTATTAAAGCATTTTCCACCTCACTAAATAAGATCGATATTAAGATAATCACGCTTAATTAATGAGCAACGCCGTCATTCCAAGTGTCGCGAAAAGCGCGCAGTATGTGGTGGGCTCGTTCCGCTACTACGCCGCATGCCTTCAGCAACAGTAAAAAAGAAAGAGGACGCCGCGTCGGTGCGCGGCATCCTCCAATAGGTCAGGCGGCCACGCGTTGATGGCGGATAGCAAAGGCGTGGTAGGGCACATTGGCCTCGCGCACCCGAGTGAGCAGGTTCGATTGAATGCCCGAACCTTCGCAAACCACGGCGTGGACCGGCTTCAGATTCAGTAGCTGCTCGTTGCGCATGAACCTGGCGCGTTGCCCAATGCCCGATTGAGTGTGAAGCGCACCGTCTTGATCCCGCGTGCGGCGGCCCATGCGTGAGCGATCTGGTCGCAGCCCTTGTGCTGGGCAGTTGTGGCAAGGACCATGTTGGCGATGCGGGTGCGCGTTTCATCGAGTGCTTGCCAGAGCAGTTCGTGGTCGTACCAGTCAGTGCCACCTGAGAAGATGATCACTGGGCCGGTTGGTGCGTGGTCTTGTCTGCGTTGCGCTGACCGCGCGGCCAGATACCCTCAGGCGCCGGAAGAATCACAGAAACGAGCAGCCCATCGCAGTTCGTCGATCCATCATCGCGATACGGCGCGGATGTGTTCGATGGCGGAGCGCACATGATCGGTGTGATTGCGCCCGGCCTTGGCAGCGGCGGCCAGATCGCCGCTGGCAATGGCATCCATGATCGCCCGGTAATCGGCCAGCCTGATGCCGCGTAACCGAGGGCTTTGATACTGCGCATAAATGATATGCATGCTGATCGCGGGAAATAACCGCTGCAGTTCGCGATTACCCCCGATGCGCAACAGCACACGGTAAAAATGACGCCTGGCCCGGCTGAACGCGCCCGGCTCATCCTCAGCATCCGCCTTGGTCAGCGTGTCTAGAGCGCCGGCGATCTGCGCGCCATGCGCCACCGGATCATACCGCAGCGCAGCGGCTTGGACCGCAAGCGCCGTCAGTGCGCCCGCGACATCGAGAATTTCCAGCGTTTCGGCATGATCGAGGCGGCGGATCGTCGGTGACCGGTTGCGGCTGAGATCGACCACGCCGCGCGCGGCGAGATGCTGCATCGCCTCTCTCACCGCGTTGCGACCCACACCATATTGTCCAGCCATGCCGGTTTCGGACAGGATCTGCCCCGGGACCAGCCGTCCCTCCTCAAGATCCCGCATGATCCCGCGATAGATGCGTTGGGAAGCGACTTCGGTCTCGCCGGGCGTAGGTGCATTGGGGGTCGTTGGCATGGCACACATGGTCAGGGGGTATGCGCGCGAACCGCGATCCCATCAAGTTCACCTTGATTGTTCTACAATCATGTCCCAATACGCATCTCGGGAGAAGCGAATGGATCATTGGAAGCTGGCTGGCAAAGTTGCGTTTGTGACCGGCGCATCGGGAGGACTGGGCGCGCATTTCGCCAAGACGCTTTCCTCGTTCGGGGCCGATGTCGTGATCGGCGCACGCCGGCCCGACGCCATGGCGCAAATTGCCCAGGCCATCGTGGCCAGTGGCGGGAAATGCCGGATGGTGCCGCTTGATGTCGCCGATCCCGCCTCCATCGCCGCGCTCGATGCGCTGCTGCCGCAAATCGACATCCTGGTGAACAATGCCGGGATCGTGCGCGATGGCGCAGCGCTCGATCAGACCGTGGCCGACTGGGACGCGGTGATCGACACCAACCTGAAGGGCATGTTCCTGATGTCGCAGGCGGTCGGCCACGCGATGAAAACGCGCGGCCGCGGCGGATCGATCATCAACATCGCATCCGTGCTCGGGTTGCGGCAGGCGGGCAGTGTCATGCCTTACGCCGTCTCGAAATCGGGCGCTATCCAGATGACCAAGTCGCTGGCGCTCGAATGGGCGCGATACGGCATCAGGGTCAACGCCCTGGCGCCGGGCTATTTCGAAACCGAACTCAACAGCGATTTCTGGGCCAGCGATGCGGGCAAGGCGATGATCCGGCGGATTCCGCAGCGCAGGCTCGGCACGCTTCATGATCTCGATGGCCCGCTGCTGCTGCTGGCATCGGACCTGTCGGCCTACATGACCAGATCGGTGATCGAGGTTGATGGCGGCCATCTGGTCAGCACGCTCTGACCGCTCAATTCAAGGATTTACGATGACTGAGCGTGCCCAAGCCATTGCAACCCGCGTCGAAGCTTTCGTGCGCGATACCGTGATCCCTTATGAACGCGATCCACGCATAGCCGTGCACGGCCACGGCCCGCCCGACGAACTGGTCCAGGAAATGCGCGCAAAGGCCCGCGCGGCCGGTGTGCTGACGCCCCATGTCCTGCCGGACGGCGGCCATCTGACTCAGCGCGAAACCGCGATCGTGCTGATCGCGTCGGGGCTGTCCCCGCTTGGCCCGCTGGCAGTCAACACCATGGCGCCCGACGAAGGCAATATGTACCTGCTCGGCAAAGTAGGTTCGCGCGAGCTCAAGCAACGCTTTCTGGCCAAGATGATCGCAGGGGACGCGCGTTCGGCGTTCTTCATGACCGAACCCGATGGCGGCGCCGGCTCCGATCCGTCGATGATGCAGACCACCTGTGTCCAGGATGGCAACCATTGGCTGATCAACGGCAGGAAGACGTTCATCACCGGCGCGCAAGGCGCCAAAGTCGGCATCGTCATGGCAAAATCGGCAGAAGGCGCATGCATGTTCGTAGTCGACTTGCCGGACCCGGCGATCCGCATCGATCGCGTGCTCGACACCATCGACAGTTCGATGCCCGGCGGCCACGCGGTGATCACCATCGACAATTTGCGCGTACCCGCCGACCAGATGCTGGGGGAAAGCGGCGAAGGCTTTAAATACGCGCAGATTCGCCTTTCCCCTGCACGCCTGTCGCATTGCATGCGCTGGCTGGGCGGATGCATCCGCGCAAATGAAATCGCCACGGCTTATGCCTGCAAACGCCAGGCCTTCGGCAAATTGCTGATCGATCATGAGGGCGTGGGCTTCATGCTGGCGGACAATCTGATCGATCTGAAACAGTGCGAACTGATGATCGACTGGTGCGCCGGCGTGCTCGATACGGGATCGCTGGGCACGGCGGAAAGCTCGATGGCGAAAGTCGCGGTCAGCGAAGCACTGATGCGCGTTGCCGACCGCTGCGTTCAGGTCATGGGCGGCATGGGCGTATCGGGCGACACGGTGGTCGAACAGATCTTCCGCGAAGTGCGCGCGTTCCGCATCTATGACGGCCCGACCGAAGTGCACAAATGGAGCCTGGCCAAGAAAGTGAAGCGCGACTACCTGAAAGCCCATCCCGCATGAGCGCCGATGCCGACGCCAATCTGGGCACTACCCCGGTTCGCGCAGGCTTTGCCTTTGACGAAGGCGCGCTGGCCGCGTGGATGCAGGTGCATGTCGATGGCTTTGCCGGGCCGATGCAAGTGCGCCAGTTCAGGGGCGGCCAGTCCAACCCGACGTACCAGTTGATCACCCCGGGCAAGACCTATGTGTTGCGCCGCAAGCCGCCCGGCAACCTGCTTAAAGGCGCGCATGCGGTGGAGCGCGAGGCGACAGTACTGGTCGGGCTGGAGCAGGCTCACTTTCCGGTCGCGCATGTTTACGGGTTGTGCACCGATGACGCCGTGATCGGCAGCTGGTTTTACGTCATGGACATGGTCGAAGGGCGCATCTTCTGGGATGCGACAGTGCCCGGTGTATCCAACACTGAACGCGCAGCAATTTTCGATGCCATGAACGCCACCATGGCGCAGTTGCACCAGGTGGATTATGCGGCCGTCGGGCTTGGCGATTATGGCCGGGCGGGAAACTATTTCGAACGGCAGATCGGGCGCTGGACAAAGCAATACCTTGACGATGCCGATGCCGGGCGCGATCCGAATATGGATCGCCTGAGCGAATGGCTGCCCGCCAATATCCCTGCCGACGACGATGCCACCACGATCACCCATGGCGATTTCCGCATCGACAACATGATCTTTCACCCCACCGAACCGCGCGTGTTGGCGGTGTTGGATTGGGAATTGTCCACGCTCGGCCATCCGGGCGCGGATTTCGCGTACAACGCCATGATGTATCGCATGCCGCCAAAAATCGTGGCAGGCCTCGCCGGTTCCGACATCGTCACACTCGGCATCCCCACCGAGGAAAAGTATCTTGCCGCCTATTGCGCGCGGACTGGCCGCAAGTCGATGCCAGGCTATGAATTTTATGTCGCGTTCAACTTCTTCCGCCTCGCCGCAATTTTCCATGGCATCAAGGGGCGTGTCATCCGTGGCACCGCGGCATCGGCGCAAGCAAAGGAGCGAGTTGCCGTGCTGCCGGAACTGATCGAGATCGCCTGGCGGCAGGCCGTGCAAGCAGGAGCGAAGAAATGACTTCGGGTGGACGGGACTTGCTGTGATGGACAAAGCGGGTCCTGATCGAACGAGGTTGACAACCGGCACCAGCTGACGTGTTCACGGTCGAATTTAGCGTCATTCGTAAGACCACTATGGTGTGTATCAAACATGGGGGTCACGCAGCCGCACGCTGCATGTCCGCGGCGGCTTCGCATGAATTGAAATGATGGGCGCGGACAGTGATTACTGCATGCGCGCCGGCAGCGGACCATCGCATTTGCTGAAGTTTGTTCATGCGCTGGTTGGCCAGCGTGTTTGCCAGGCCTTCGGTGGTTGAAGTTTCGATCGGCTTCCCCTGGCGATGGCGCAGGCCGTAATTCACCAGATGGGCGCTTTGCCCTTCGATGTAATCTCTCAGCTTGGTCATCGCGGTGCGCAGCCGCTTGGCCGCGAGCACTGTCTGCGCGCGCATTCGACCGATGTCGAACGGCTCGAGCAATTTGAAAACTCGCATCATTGCCTGACGTGCGCCATGAATGTCGCCATGCCAGCCTTTTTCAAAAATCCCCGCAGCATCTTGTCGCCATCGGTGAACGTTGTGATCTGGGTGGCGGCTGCTTGCCCGAGTTCGTGGAGAGTTCTCTCGATCAACTTGTGGGGGTTTTCTGACGCCGAAATCACCGCACCGATTTTCACTGACTGGCCTCTGTCATTGGTACCAACGCCGATCAACACCTCATGGTGGCGGGGGCCATCAGCGGTGTTGCTCCGGACGAAGGTCGTATCGATACCCAGATCGATGGAGTTCACCGGATCACGATTGGGCTGGTCAGATCGGCCGGCGCGGCAAGCTCACCACGCGCGCAGACCGTGATCCGCTCAATTGGCGCGCCACCATCAACCGGCATGATCGCCGGCATCCTGCGGTGCCATGAAACCAACGCAATGAACGTTTCCGACTTGATCAACAGACATCTGTGTATATGGCATGAATATAAGGAAACCTGTGATTCGACGATGAGGTCCATCTCCGGTGGAAGACCTTGCCTTGACGGCCCGGCCCGATCGCAAGGCAACCCCGCCGAGATCCGTAACGCGTGCCGATGTGCGAGATCAGGCCAGGGAGAATTCAGCTTGCTAGGCAGCTATTTCATCGCGGATGGAGTCGTTCACGGCTACAACTGGTCAGAGCCGAACTGGCGCATCCCGGAGGCGCGTTACGCGGCCGAAGGCGGGTTCGGCGCCCACCATGGCATGCAGCCCAATCCGAAATGGTGGCTCAATCAGCAGGAATTTCGTCACGATTGGCAGATTGCCGAACTCGAAGAGGCCGCCTTCCTGGAATCGGGCTGCGACATCATCAGTTACCACGGCACCGCGATCAACGATTTGTGGTATGATGGCCATTCGGCCGACCACAAGGGCGTCGCGTGGAAAAAACGCGAACCCGACCGCGTGGTCTATTATGGCGGGGTCAACCCGCTTGACGGCGACAAAGCGCTCGATGATCTGGCGCGCAACCGCGACAATGGGGCCGACGCCGTCAAGATCTATCCAGCCTATTACGACGGCAACGGCCAGACGCGGCGAATTTCGCTCGATGATCCCGAGTTCGGCTTTCCGTTCATCGAACGCTCGCTCGATCTGGGCTACGACATCATCGCCACGCACAAGGCGATCCCGTTCGGGCCGGTTGACGTGCGCGCGTTCGATCTGGCCGACATACCATGCGCCGCCGGCCGCTACCCCGAAATGCGGTTTGTCATCATGCATGCGGGCATGGCCTTCGTCGAAGAAACCGTGCTTGTGCTGCAGTCCTTTCCCGACAACACGTACGTCAATCTGGAAGGCGCCAACAGCCTGCTGCTGTCGCAGCCGCGCCGGTTTGCGCACTTTCTGGGCAAATTCCTGATGACCGGCGCCAACGCGGCCGACCGTATCATGATCGCCAGCGGCATGGCGCTGGTGCATTCACGCCCGGTGTTCGACGCGATCATCAACTTTGAAATGCCCGAAGATTTGCGCCGAAATTACGGCTATCCCGAGGTCACGCCCGAAATCAAACAGAAGCTGCTCGGCGGCAACTTCATGAAACTGCACGGCAAGGATATCCCCTCGTTTCAAAAGACCGTGGCCGGCGATTATTGGGACCAGCGCCAAAAGGCCGAAGGCACCGATCACGAACTGTGGTCGCATTACCGCGCGCTCGACAACGGGCATCGCGATCATGGCTGACCCTGCAGCAGCCATCACGCGACAGGTCTTGGCGGCGCTAAACACGGTGGTCGATCCGTGCGGGCTGTTCAACGGCAGCCGCATCACGATCGGCGAACTCGGCATGTACCGCAATATCGTGGTGACCGACGAAGTGCTGGAGATCGAATTGTTCCTTGATGATCCGTCATGCGCCTTCGCCGGGCAGATCATGCTTGACCTCCGCCAAGCGGTCGACGTGGTCGCCGGCGGTCGTGAGGTCAGGATGCCCATCGTCCATGACGACGTCTGGGATGTCGATCGCATCTCGGCGGCTGGACAGCGCAAGCTGCTGTCAGCGCGAACGGCGTTGCAGCAATCGCTGGACAGGCAAAAGACGCCCTGATCCGCGAAATCGGGCGAATACCGTGGCTTGATCGCCTGTAGCGAATATGCACGATAACTGATCAATTGGTTGTCCGCAGATGCGAAAGGCCCTGAATTCCGACCAGGAGACAGCTGTGAATGGGGTGACAATGACTGGAGGGGACGCGCTTGTCGCCGGGCTGAAGCGGTGGGGCGTTGATACGCTGTTTGGCCTGCCGGGTATTCAACTCGATGGCCTGTTCGATGCGCTGCAACGCGATGGCAGCTTGCGCGTGGTGCATACCCGCCACGAACAAGGCGCGGCCTATATGGCCTTTGGCTATGCCCAGGTGACCGGCAGGCCTGGCGTCTGCGCGGTTGTCCCCGGGCCGGGCCTGCTCAACGCGTCGGCCGCTCTGGCCACCGCCTTTGCCTGCAACGCCCCGGTGCTGTGCCTGACCAGCACGATCCCCACCCGGTATATCGACCGGCGCCAGGGCCTGTTGCACGATATCGAGGATCAGTCGGGGCTGCTGCGCGGATTGACCAAGTGGTATGCCCGGGCCAACGATGTCAGCGAAATTCCGCGCCTGCTCGACGAAGCCTTTGTGCAGTTGCAGACCGGCCGTCCACGCCCGGTGGCGCTGGAAATTCCGCCGGACGTTCTCGCACAGATCGGCCTCCCGACTTATGCGGCGGAGCGTCCCGTACTGGGCACCCCGGCGATCCCGCTTGCACTGTTGCAACGGGCGGCGGCCTTGATTGCGCAGGCCGCGTGCCCGGTGATTGTCGTGGGCGGCGGCGCACAAGCGGCTGGCCCCGAAATCCGCCGCCTGGCCGAGCGGATCGGTGCGCCGATCGTCAGCCGCGCGATGGGGCGCGGCGTGGTGCGCAGCGATGATCCGCTGTCGCTGCCCGGCGCAGCGCTGCAGCCGCATTGGCCCGATGTCGATCTGGTGATCGGCATCGGCACGCGGTTGCAGCACTTGCGCGAATGGGGCCACGATGACCGGCTGAAAGTGATCCACATCGATCTCGACCGCGCCGAAATGCAACGTGTCGTCGTTCCCGATGTCGCGATCACTGCCGATGCCAGGGCGGGCGCGGCACAGCTTTGCGATGCGCTTGCTCCACAGGTGGGTGGCCTCGACATCGCCGCGATCCGCGCGGCATTCGACGCCCAATTTGCCAGCGAATTCAAACACCAGATTGCTTATCTCGAGGTCATTCGTGAAGCGATGGCCGACGATGACGTGTTCGTCGATGAGATGACGCAGATGGGCTATGCCGCCCGCTTTGCCCTGCCGGTCCTGGCGCCACGCACATTTGTCACGTCCAGCTATCAGGGCACGCTGGGTTATGGCTTTGCCACCGCGCTGGGTGCGCAAATCGGCGCGGCAGCGCGTCGGGTGATTTCGGTCAATGGCGATGGCGGGTTCCTGTTCACCATGCCCGAACTCGCGACCGCGGTGCAGCACGCAATCCCGCTGATCGCGATCGTTTTCAGCGATGGCCACTTTGGCAATGTCCGGCGCATCCAAAAGGCCATGTACGGCGGCCGGGTGATTGCGTCGGACCTTCACAACCCCGATTTCGTGAGACTGGCCGAAGCCTTTGGCGCGACCGGAATGCGCGCGACCGGGCCAGAGGAATTGCGCAACGCGCTAGCCGCCGCCCGGCTGATCGATGGTCCGGTGCTGATCGAAGTCCCGGTCGACGGCGACGCGATCCCGTCTGCGGGCAAGTATCTCTACGGCCGGAAAATGCGTTGAGCGGGGCCAAGACCATGATCGATGCGCTGAATATCAGGGAGTTGCAGCAGGCCAGTCGGGCGCGTCTGCCCGCGGGTGTCCATGCCTTTGTCGAACGCGGGGTCGAAGATGATATCAGCGTTGCCGCCAATCTGGCCGCCTTTCGCGACTTAAAAATGCAGCCGCGCGTCTTGCGCGGGGTCGCCAGTATCGATCTGTCGACCGACATTCTCGGGCAGCGCGTGTGTGCACCGATGGCGATTGCGCCAACCGGCGGCAATGGCATGCTGTGGTATCGTGGCGACGAGGCGCTGGCCCGGGCCGCCGCAGCGGCAGGCATACCGTTCACGATCTCGACTGCCAGCAGCATTGATGTCGAAGAGATTGCGCGCGCGGGTGGGCGCCTATGGTTTCAGCTGTATATGTGGGAAGATCGCAAACTGTCCCATGCCGCGATGGACCGGGCCTGGGCGTCCGGCTGCGACACGCTGTTCATCACTGCCGACATGGCGGTGCCGCCCAACCGCGAATTCATGCGGCGCATGGGTTTTGGCCTGCCGTTCAAGGTTGGCCGCAGAAGCCTGCTCGACATTGTCAGCCATCCGCGCTGGGCGTTGGGGGTGATGGGGCGTTATGTGCTGAACGGCGGGTTGCCACGCCAGGCGAATTTGCCGCTGGAATTGAAGGGCACCCTCACCCGCGATCCGCAACGCCGTGCCAGTTTCGTCAACGACACGCTCGACTGGGACGAAGTCAAAGGCCTGCGCGACCGGTGGAAGGGCAAATTCATCGTCAAGGGCGTGATGCGCGGCGAAGATGCGCAAACCGCGCTGGCGATCGGCGCCGACGGTGTGGTGGTGTCGAACCACGGCGGTCGCAGCCTTGATTGCTCGGCCCCGACGGTCAGCGTTCTGCCCGAAGTGGTTTCGGCGATCGGCGGGCGCGGCACAATCCTTTTCGATGGCGGGATTCGGCGTGGTACCGACGTGGTAAAGGCGCTGGCGCTGGGCGCCGATGCCGTTCTGCTTGGCCGCGCGACTTTGTATGGCCTGGCGGCGGCCGGCCAACCCGGCGTCGAACAGGCGCTCGCCATCCTGAAGGCGGAAATTCGCAGGACCATGGGCCTGACCGGCAGCCGCACGATCGCAGAGGTGTCGCGCGACCTGTTGGCCCATTCCAGCGACGACTGAAACCATCGCCAGCGAAAGGAGTGCAGACATGGCCACGCAAATCAAGCACCAGCACAAGTACAGCGACGCCGAATGGCAAGCCCGGCAGGAGCTTGCCGCGTGTTACCGCATCTTTGCCATGCGTGGCTGGGACGAAATGATCTACAACCACATCACCGTGAAAATTCCCGGTGAAGACCACACCTATCTGATCAATCCGTTTGGCATGCACTACAACGAAGTCACCGCATCATCGTTGATCAAGATCGACCGTGACGGTAACAAACTGGATCTGGACAACCCCTGGCATGTCAATCCCGCCGGGTTGGTGCAACACACGCTGTTTCACAACAATGTGCCCGGTGCCCATGCCATCATTCACGCCCACACCACCGCGACAATGGCGGTGTGCGCACTGGAAGAGGGCCTGCTGCCAACCAATTTCTATGCCGCGTCATTTGTCGGCAAACTGGGCTGGCATGATTTCGAAGGGATCACGGTACGCGAAGACGAAGGTCAACGCCTGCTGGCCAATCTGGGCAATCATCAGGTGCTGATGCTGCGCAACCACGGGCCGGTGGTGCTGGGCAAAACGCTGCCCGAAGCGTTTCACATCTTTTTCCTGTTGCAGCGCGCCTGTGAAGTGCAAGTTGCAACACTGGGCATGGGCAAGCCGGTGATGATCCCGCAATCCGTGACCGACGCACATGATCGCGATACGCCGAAAATGCGGGTCGGCGGAATCAGGCGCGGCCAGCTGGAATTTGACGCGATGATCCGCCAGATCGACAGAACCGACCGCAGCTGGCGCGATTAAGCGCCAGCTGGAAGTCGCAGGGTCTGCATTTGCATGTATTCGTACAGGCCGTGCAGACCAAATTCCGATCCCAGACCCGATTGCTTGGCGCCGCCAAACGGGATGTCGGGCGAAATGGTCGAATGATCATTCACCCAGGCGCTGCCGCATTCCAGCAGCGCGGCGAGCCGGGTGGCTTCACCCACATCGCTCGACCAGATCGACCCGCCCAGCCCCAATTCATTGGCATTGGCCAGCCGCACGGCTTCTTCGGCATCATGAAAGCGGATGATCGGCAGGATCGGGCCGAATTGTTCCAGATCGACGATCGGCATGCCGTCGGTCACATCGACGACCACCGACAGCGGAAAGTAAAACCCGCCCCCTTTGCCTTCGGGCAGGCCACCCGCCAGGAAACGGCCGCCGCGTGCAGTGGCATCTTCGGCCAGCCCGGTCAGAAAGGCCAGCTGTTTGCCATTCTGCACCGGGCCATATTGGCTCTGCGGATCATCGCCGGGGCCAACGATCGCCGCGCTGGCCAGCTGCGCCAGGCGTTCGGCCATGGCATCATGGATGCTGTCGTGGACATACAGCCGCTTGATCGCGGCGCAGACCTGGCCGCTGTTGCCAAACGATTTGAGGAACACCTTTTTGGCAGTCGCCTCAACATCGGCATCGGCCAGCACGATCGCCGCATCGTTGCCGCCGAGTTCCAGCGTCAGACGCTTCAGATTGGCGGCCCCGTGTTTCATGATATCGCGCCCGGTCGGGGTCGATCCGGTGAACACGATCTTGTCCACACCAGCATGCCCGGCCAGTTGCGATCCCAGTCGGCCCGGCCCGGAAACGCTGTTCAGCACCCCGGCCGGCAGATGTTCGTTGGCGATTTCGACCATCAGCAACGTGCTGAGCGGGGTGCCCGATGATGGTTTCAATACCACGGTGTTGCCGCCCAGAATGGCCGGAATAATATGCCAGATCGCGATCAGGATCGGAAAATTCCACGGCGTTATTGATGCGACCACCCCCAGCGGTTTGCGCCGCAGTTCGACCCGCCCGGTGGCATCGTCTTTCAGAACTTCGACTTGCGGACGCAGCTTGGCCGTAGCCCTGGTCCAGTTGATCGCGCCGCCCACTTCGCCCAAGGCGGCGGAATGCGCGGGCTTGCCCTGTTCGCGTGACAGCAAGTGGGCGACGTCGTGCTTGCGCGCTTCCAGCGCATCGGCAACGCGTTCCAGATGCGCGGCGCGCTGTTCGATGGGCAAGGCTGCCCAGCCGCAAAACGCCGCACGCGCAGCTGCAACCGCGTCCTCGACTTGCACTTCACCAGCCAAAGGGCAGTTGGCAAACGGCCGCCCGGTCGCCGGATCGACCACCGCGAACACATCGCCGGTTACAATTTTGTGCCCGCCGATCACCATCATGACAGGTTCGATCAACGCCAGGTCGGCGGCAGGCTTGGCGGTCTGGGTGGGATCGGGCATAGTCAATTCCTCGGTGCAGAATGAAGACCTGAAGTCAGAAAGTATGAAGCCATGACCAGACGCCTGCGCGGCATCGACCAGGCCTTGCCGATTGCGCTGCTGCGGGCCCGTGAGGCCACCATGCGCAAATTCAAACCGCATGTGGATTCGCTGGGGCTGACGCTGCCGCAATGGCGTGTGATCAGGGCGCTGGCCGAAAACGACACGCTGCCCGCAACCCAGTTGGCCGACCGCTGCGCAGTGCTGCCATCATCGATGACGCGCATTCTCAATTCGCTCATCGAACGCAAGCTGGTCGAGGCCGCGCACGACGAAGACGGTCGCAGGCGTTCGGTCAGGCTGACGGCGGGCGGCACCGCTATCTACTCCGCCATGGCCGACAAATCGGAAGCAATCTATCATGCCATCGAACAGCGTTTTTCGACCAGCAAGATGAATGCCTTGCTGGAATTGCTCGACCAGTTGAAAACGGCCGCCGACGGGCTTGAGGATGCAAACCTGCCGCCGGTAACCCTGCCCGCCGGGGCGGCCTCGCAGCCATAGCCGGCTTCATCTGCGGGTTATCGTGCCGCATCGGCCTTAATCATGTCTGCGGCCTTTTCGGCGATGGCGATGGTCGGGAAATTGGTATGGCCCGAAATGATCGACGGCATGATCGAGGCATCGACCACCCGCAGCCCTTGCAGGCCATGAACCCGCAGATCGGGCCCGACCACCGCCGGCACGCCGCCATTGGCAGGTCCCATCCGGCACGAGCCGACCACGTGGTGGATCGTCAGCCCGGTGTCGCGCACGTATTGCAGCAAATCGGCATCGCTCTGCTTGTTGCTGGCGGGCCACAATTCAGCGCCCCGACAGCTATCAAAAGCCGGGCTGGTCAACAGCCGCCGGATCAACTTCAGCCCGGCGATGGCGACCCTCTGATCGGCTTCATCGTGCAAATAATTGGGCGCAATCGCGGGATGGTCGCGTACGTCGGCGGAACAGATGTGGACATGGCCCCGGCTGCGCGGGCGCAGCGGCACGCACGACATGAACACGCCCGGGGTCTTGTCGAGTTTCTTAAAATCGATGGCTTTTGTGGCGGTAAACGGTGAAAGCGTGATTTCGAGATCGGGCCGATCGACATCGGGGGATGACCGCGTAAAGATGATCATGTGGGCGATGGCATTGCCCAGTAGCCCTTCGCCGGTCAGTCCGTACTTGATCGCTTGCCCGACCAGTGGCCAGCCGCTTGATCGTTCGTTCATCGAAATCGGTTTGGTCAGTTCCCAGGCGCCGCGCGCCAGCAGATGATCGTGCAGGTTTTCGCCCACCCCGGGCAGATCGTGCACCACGTCGATGCCCAGATTGCGCAGGCGTTGGCCCTGCCCCACGCCCGACAGTTCCAGCAATTGCGGTGTACCGATCGCGCCGGCCGAGACAATCACTTCAGCGCTGGCCGCCGCTTGGTGCAATTGATTGCCGACCGCATATTCGACGCCTGTCGCACGGCGTCCTTCAAATACAATGCGGCTGACCTGCGCGTTGCAGACCACTGTCAGGTTTGGCCGGTGGCGCGCGGGTTTGAGGTAGCCGCGCGCGGTGCTCACGCGGCGGCCGTTTCTGACCGCGCGCTGGACCAGCCCGATCCCGTCGGCATTGCGGCTGTTGGGGTCGGCATTATAGGGAATGCCGCATTCGCCCGCCGCCGCGATCATCAGCCGGGTCAATTCATCCAGGCCCTGGCTGCGCTTGACCGTCATCGGGCCGCCGTGGCCGCGCGCCGGATCATCGAACCCGATCGCGTCTTCCAGTTTTCGGAAATAGGGCAACAGGCTGTCAAAATCCCAGCCGGGATTGCCCAATTGCGCCCATGCGTCATAATCTTCGGGCTGTCCGCGCGTTACCACGTGGCCGTTGATCGAACTGGAACCGCCCAGCACTTTGCCGCGCGGCAGGGCCATCGGCCGGTTCGACGTCGCACCATCGGGCTGCGTCGCGTAAAGCCAGTTGACCGCAGGGTTGCGGATCGTCTTGGCCACGCCGATCGGGACATGAATCCACGGATTGGTATCCTTCGGCCCCGCTTCGAGCAGCATCACGGAATGGGCCGGGTTTTCCGACAGCCGCGCCGCCACCACGGCCCCGGCCGAGCCCCCCCCGACAATGATGTAGGTGTATGCCATCGAAACCTGATTTCCCCCACGAACCAATGCCGGCGTCAGGCGTGGTTCTGCTTTATCATTGCACTGGATATGGCACCGGGAACATGCCGTCAATTCTCGTTTTCAGAGAATTTTTTGCCGCCATTCATTTTCGTCATCGCTGGTACGATGGCCACGCCGTTGCGCCGTTACCCGCCAGGTATCGCCACCAAACATCTCCAGTAAGCTCATGGCTTCGCGTGCTGCCGAACGGAGCCTGGCGACAGGCCCCGGCACATCACGCCAACGACCGCAAATTGATCGACTTATTCTCTATAAATGAGAATTGACGCACAAAGTCGACGCGGTTAGCATGCGCGCCAGAGTCGACAATGGCCCGCGCGGTCGAAGCGCATTGCTGGGGTGAGGTTTTTAATGACGGATTCAGCAGAAACGAACCTGAAGACACTTGGGTTCGACCCGGTTGCGCTTCGCAAAAAGTACCTTGATGAGCGCGAAAAGCGCGTCGCCAAGGAAGGCAGCACCAGAGCCTATGTCAAGCTTCAGGGCAAATTCGGCAAGCTTTACGAAGATCCCTATGCCGACCCCCATTTTACGCGCGATCCGGTCAGGCAAGAGATGGACGTCGTCATCATCGGCGGCGGCTATGGCGGACTGCTGAGCGCGGCGGAATTGCGCCGGGTCGGCGTCGAAAATATCTGCATTATCGAACGCGGTAGCGATATCGGCGGCACCTGGTATTGGAACCGCTATCCGGGCGCAGCCTGCGATGTGGAATCCTATATCTATCTGCCGCTGCTCGAAGAAATCGGCGGCATGCCAAGCAAGAAATACGCCACCGCTGCCGAAATATGGGAACATACCAAGAAGATCGCGCGCAAATTCGATCTCTATCGCGACTCGCTGTTGCAAACGGTGGCCACCGATGTGTCGTGGAATGACGAGACTGAAAAGTGGACGATCCAGACCAATCGTGGCGATGAAGTGGTCGCGCGCTACCTGGTCACTTCGACTGGCCCGATGACCGAACCAAAGCTGCCCGGCATCCCCGGCATCGAAACGTTCAAGGGCCACACCTTTCACACCAGCCGCTGGGACTATGACTATACCGGCGGCGACAGCAGCGGCAATCTGCACAAGCTGGCCGACAAGAAAGTCGCGATCATCGGCACCGGCGCCACCGCCATCCAGGTGGTTCCGCACCTCGCCCGCGATGCAGAGCATCTTTACGTCGTGCAGCGCACGCCTTCATCGATCCACTATCGCGGCGACCGGCCGACCGACCCCGAATGGTTCGAAAACCTCGAACCCGGTTGGCAGCAGGAACGCATGGTCAATTTCACCACCGCGTTTCACGGTGGCAAAGTCGACGTTGACATGGTCAACGACGAATGGACGCAGTCGTTTTTTGACGCCAGCGATGTCGATGCCAGCGGCGAATTTACTGCCGCCCAGCTCGCCAATTTCCGCAAAATGGAATTTGCCCGCGCCAGAGTCGATGAAATCGTCAAAGATCACGACGTCGCCGAGCGGCTTAAACCGTGGTACAACTTCTTCTGCAAGCGCCCGTGTTTCCACGATGACTATCTGCCGACGTTCAACCGCGACAATGTCACGCTGGTCGATACCAACGGCAAAGGTATGGAACGCGTCGATGAAACCGGTTTCTGGGTCGGCGACACCCACTACGAAGTCGATTGCATAGTCTTTTCAACCGGATTTGAAGTCGGCACCAGCCACAAGTCGCGCGCCGGTTTTGCGCTGCGTGGCCGGGGCGGCAAGACGCTTGATGAGCATTGGAGCGACGGTTTCCGTTCCATGCATGGCATCCACATCCATGGATTCCCCAACTATTTCTATATCGGCGGGTTGGAGCAGGCCGGCCGAACGGCAAACTTTGCCCACATGCTGACCAACCACGCCAAGCACCTTGGCGCGATCATCAAGGCATGCAGCGCCAATTGCACCCAGACGATCGAAGTGACCGCTGAGGGCGAAGAAGCCTGGGTGCAGCACATCATCCACATTGCCACCGAAAATAGCCTCGGCTCGCAAAACACCAAGTTTCAGGACGAGTGCACGCCGGGCTATTACAACAACGAAGGCCAGCCACGCCGCATTGCCGTGCAGAACGGCGCCTATGGCCTGGGGCCGATCGCCTATGTCGCAGAGCTGAAAGCCTGGCGGGAAACCGGCAAGTTTGAAGGGCTTTCGATCACGCCGGCACCCTGACCGGGCAGGCCCGCTTGCTCCGCCAGCGCTGACAAACGGTCCAGGCTTCTGGTCAGTGCGTCAGCGCCGCGATCAGCCCGGCGCGTGCCGGTACGCGCCAGACATTCGGTGATCTGGGCCGGGACCATTTACGCCGGGACGACAAGACGAAGGTACGACAGACATGAAAAGTGAAGCGGTAGACAAGACCATCGTGGTCGACGGGGTGAATATCTCCTATCGCACCAGCGGCCCGGTCAATGATCGTCTGCCACTGGTGCTGGTGCACGGCACGGCCGGCAATATCGACAGCCATTTCGGCTTTTTGTTTCCGATGATGGCGTTTCGCCAGCGCGTGATCGGCATCAATCTGGCCGATCCGGGGACCGAGACGATCGCAATCGAACAATTCGTGGCGCAAGTCAGCGCGGTGATCAACGCCGAAGTGCCTGACGGCGCGGTCACGCTGCTCGGCTATTCGATGGGCGCGCCGATCGCCGCCAAGACCGCACATACACTGGGCACCAAAGTCGCCAACCTGATCCTGGTGGCCGGTTACATGAAGACCGACACGCATCAGAAACTGCGCGGTCACATCTGGCTGAGCCTGTACAAGGAAGGCAATCCGCTGCTGAAAAACTTTATGTCTTTCAACGCGTTTTCACCGTTCCACATGCGGTCACGCAGTCTGGAAGACATGCTGGCGGGCACGGCAAAGATGAACGTGACGCCGTTTCTGGCCAAGCAGGCCGAACTCAACACGCGCATCGATGTCCTGGCCGAATGCGAAGAATTGCAGGCCAGAACGCTGGTGGTGGGGCTGTCCGACGATTTCTCGTGCCCGAAACACCATTCAAAGGCGATGTTCGGCACGATCATACACGCCAGCTACACCGAAATTGCCACCGGACACGCCGTTGTCCACGAACGGCCGGCCGAACTGTTCTATCACGTCAATCGCTTCTGCAACGATCCGGAATGCTATCCGGTCGGCAAAGTTGTCCCCGCTCCAAAGCCTTGAGTGAGACAAGACCATGATTATCGACAAAAAGATTGTTATCATCGGCGCGGGTTTCACAGGCCTTGGCACCGCCATCAAACTGCTCAAGGCTGGCCAGGACGACTTTGTCATTCTTGAACGCCGCCCGGATGTGGGGGGCGTCTGGCTGGACAACAATTACCCAGGCATTGCCTGCGATGTGCCATCGCATTTCTACTCGTTCAGTTTTCGCCTGAAGCCCGACTGGAGCAAGATCCAGTCGCCCGGCGGCGAAATCCAGGAATACTTGCGCGAATGTGCCGAAGAAGAAGGCGTGATGCCCTTCATCCGCTTCAACACCGACATGGTGGAAAGCCGGTGGGACGCCACCGCCAAATATTGGGTGATCAAAACCAGCCATGACACCTACCGCTGCAAATTCCTGCTGACCGGCGCGGGCCATCTGGCCGATGAATTCATGCCCGACATCGCGGGTCTCGACACGTTCCCGGGCGATGTCTTTCATTCGGCGCGGTGGGATCATTCGATCGATCTGAACGGCAAGCGCATCGGCGTGGTCGGTTCGGGCGCTTCGGCGATCCAGATCGTGCCGGAAATGCAGAAGATCGCTTCGGAACTCGTCGTGTTCCAGCGCTCTGCCCCTTACATGAACATCCGCAACGACCACGCCTATACCGACGCGGAAAAGCGCACGTTCGAACGCAATCCCGAAGTGCTGGAACATCTGCGCGCGTGGATCTTCTGGTTTGGCGAAGAGCAATATGCGCAGCGGCGGATGGTGCCCAAATACATCGAAGACGCCAAAAATGTTGCGATGGCGCACATGGAAAACCAGGTGGCGGACCCTGAACTGCGCAAGAAACTGACGCCAACCTATCAGATCGGTTGCAAGCGCCGGCTGAGTTCGAGCAGCTATTATCCGGCGGTGGCTTCACCCAATGTCACGGTCGAAGCCACGGCACTGGCCCGGATCGAGGGCAGCAAGGTCTATGGCACCAGCGGCAACAGCTACGAAGTTGATGCACTGGTATTTGCGACCGGGTTCGAAGCAGTGCGCATGCCCTTCACCAAGCGCGTCTTCAATGCTGAGGGCGTGAGCCTGGACGAACATTGGGACACCGGCATGCAGGCGCTGGATGCCATCGCCGTTGCCGGCTATCCCAACCTTTTCGTCATTTACGGGCCCAACACCGGGCTGGGCAGCAATTCGGCGGTTTACGTCATCGAGGCGCAAGTTGATTATGTGATCAGCGCGCTCGAATACCTCGAACAAAACCAGCTATCGGTGTTTGACGCCAAGCCCGCTGCCGAAGAACAGTTTATGGATCATATCCACGACGTGGCCGAAGGCACGGTGTGGCTGGATGGTGGATGCCGGTCCTGGTACGTCGATGAGCGGTCAGGTCGTCTGACAGTGATCTGGCCCGATTTCCCGCATATTTTCCGCGAGGAACTTTCGAAGTTCCGGCCGTCGGTTTACGAACTTTCAGCGTGAGTAAGCAGACCATGTCCAAGGACAGATTTGCCGGTCAGGTCGTGGTCATCACTGGCGGTTCGAAAGGAATCGGCCTGGGCGTGGCGCAACGCATGGTAGCCGAAGGCGCGCAAGTCGTGATCTGGTCGCGCAGCGATGCCGAAGGCGCAGCCGCACAACTGGGCAACGGCGCACTGGGCATCGCCACCGATGTCGTTTCAGAAAAATCGGTGGCTGCGGCGCTGGGGGCCACGATCGCCGCGTTCGGCAAGGTTGACGTGCTGGTGACGTCGGCGGGCATCAATGCTCCGCTCAACCTGGTGCAGGACGTCGGTTTTGCCGAATGGCAGCATGTGGTCAACACCAACCTCAACGGCACTTTCCTGTGCTGCCGCGCGGTCCTGCCGGGTATGATCGAACGCAATTACGGGCGAATCATTACCGTTGCCTCGCTGGCTGGCAAGGAACCCAAGCCCAAATTGTCAGCCTATTCGGCCTCAAAAGCAGCGGTCATCGCCTTTACCAAGGCGCTGGGGCAGGAACTGGCAACGACCGATATCCGTGCCAATGTTTTCGCCCCCGGTGCGATCGAAACACCGATGACGCGCAATCTGCCGCCGCCGGTTTACGAAATGCTGTCCAATATGGCGCCACAAAAGCGTCTGGGCACCGTGGAGGAATGCGCCGCAATGATCGGATTTATGGCCAGTCGCGAATGCTCGTTCTGTTCGGGCGCGGTGTTCGATCTGACCGGGGGTCTCGCGGCCTATTGAATCAATTGATGCAATAGCCGCCATCGATCACCAGCGTGGTGCCGGTGACGAAGTCGGCTTCATCAGAGGCCAGGTACAGGATGCCATAGGCCTGCTGGATCGGATCGCACACCCGGCGCAGCGGGGTGTTCCTGAGAATGCCGTCGCGAATGTCCGGATTTTCCATCGGCAAGCGCATCATTGGCGTGTCGGTCGGGCCGGGATGCACCGAATTGCAGCGGATATTGTGCGGGCCATAATGCCAGGCGATGTCCTTGGTCATGCCGGCCACCCCGCCTTTTGACGCCGAATAGGCAAAGCCGCTGACACTGCCAAGAATGGTGGACAACGACGCCACGTTGATGATTGATCCACCACCGTTCGCCTTCATGATCGGGATGACGTATTTTGCCCCCCAAAACACGCCCTTGGTGTTGGTATCGAGGATCAGATCCCACTCGGCTTCACTGATATCTTCGGGCGTGTCGAACGGGTTTTCGTCGGCCTTGCCCGCCACGTTGGCCAGAATGTTGATCGGGCCATAAATCGCCACGGCACGTTCGGTCACCGCTTTCCAATCGGCCTCCGCGGCGACATCGTGCGGCATGGCAGTGGCCTCGAAACCCTCGGCCCGGATCTCTGCCACAATCCGTTCCAGCGCGACCATATTGCGCGCGGTGGCGACGACTTTGGCACCTTCACGCGCAAACAGGCGCGCGGTGGCGCCGCCGATGCCGCCCACCGCGCCCGTGACGATCGCAACTTTGCCTTCCAGCCGGCCCATGCGCGCCATCAACCGGCAAACAGCGTCATGCCACCATCCACGCGCAGCACTTGCCCGTGCACAAAGCGGCTGTCTGGCCCGGCAAGGAACGCCAGCGCGTCCGCGATTTCATCGGGTTCGGCATAACGGTCGAGTGTGTCGGTGGCCTCCATCTTGGCCCGATTGACCACGCGGGTCGATGTAAAGCGGGCAGTCTTGACCATACCCGGGCTCAGCGCATTGACGCGCACGTTAAAAGCCTGAAGCTCATCGGCCAGCGACCGGGTATAATGCACCACTGCCGCCTTCAGCGTGCCATACATGGCCGCCTTGGCACTGGCTTTGTGCGCTGCAACCGATGTGATGTTGATCACATTGCCTTGCCGACGCTCCCGCATGCCCGGAATGAAGGTCTTGCACATCAGGATGGTGCCGATCAGATTGCTGTTGATCAACGCCTCGACGTCTTCCATCTTGATATCGAGCGCGGTGTTGGGATCGGGCTTGCCCCCGGCAGCGGCAATATCGCCGCCCGCGCAATTGACCAGAATATCGACCGGCCCCAGTTCACGCTCGATGTCTTCGCGCATTTTGGGTACCGCCACGCGATCGCCGATATTGCCGGTGACTGCTGCGACGCGCACGCCATGATTTTGCGCAATCTCATCGCGGACCACGCCAAGATCGGCCGCTTCGCCATATTCCGACGAGGCGGTCCATGACAGATCGTGAATTGCAACGTCTGCGCCCATGCTGGCCAGACGTTCGGTAAAGGCACGGCCCAGACCTCGGCCCGATCCTGTGACGAACGCTACTTTTCCGGCGAGGGGTTTGTCAGACATCGGGGTACCACTCCAATCGGGACTTTGCTGAGAAACGGGGGATCACAAACACATCAGACGTAATAGCGATGATCGGGCAATTCGATCGAAACATGCGCTTCCTGCCCGACTTCGCCGACCGCGATCACGGGCTGGTTGATTTCGTCATTACGGTGGTCGATTTCCGCCTGCGTGCGCGGGTGCAGAAAGGCGATGCTCGGCTCGATCAGGGCGCGGTTGGCCAAAACGAACGGGCGCATGGTCTGTTCGTAACTGGCGAAAGCTGCTGCGTGGCTGACTGACTTCAGCAGTTCCACCGCCAGCACATAGGCACCAACCATGGCGAGGCTGCCGCCCTGCCCGGTGAAGAACGACGGACCATAAGCTGCGTCGCCCACCAGCGCCACGCGGCCCTGTGACCAGTTCTGCAGATCGACATACGTCGTGCCGTCGTAGAACAGATCGCTGGCCTGCTCCATCAGATCGAGTAGCCGGGGCACCTCCCAGCCGTATCCGGCAAAAGTCTGGCGGAACAACGTGCAAACATCGCGATCGTTGCGCATCCGGTCATAGGGCGGATTGTCGGTGTGGAATTCTAAGAACGCATTGGCCAGTGACCGGTCACTGGTCGAAAACAACACCGCCGCTTTGCCGGGGATATTCCACGACACATTTTCGTTCCAGACATCGAAGACATTCGGGATCGAAAATCCGACATAGCAATAGCCGAGATATTTCAAGCATTCAGCGGCCGGATCGATGGTCAGCTTGCGCGTGGTGGAATTGACTCCGTCCGCACCGATAACCAGATCAAAGGTGCGCGTTGCCCCGCTGGCGAAGGTCACGTGTGCGCTGTCGGCATCCTGTTCGATGGCAGCGATCGATTCATTGTAGATGAATTCAACCCCAGCGCCCATCGCGCCGAGCACGGTTTCCATCAGCGCGGTGCGCGGTACTTCCAGATCACGCCCGACTACGCCACCGCTGACGGCCTGCGGACGGATCACGCCAGCCGCTGTTCCATAGCGATCGAGGAACGTGACCTTTTCGACATTGACGTGCGATTGCTTGAGGTGCGGGACAATCCCCATACGCAGCACGACTTCCATCGCCGGGCCACGCAAATCGACCGCATAGCCGCCCTTGCGCGGGCCGGACGCACGTTCGACGACGGTGACCTGATAGCCGAACCGGTCAAGCCAGAACGCCAGCGCAGGCCCGGCAATGCTCGCTCCGGAAATCAACACGCGGCCACGATCCTTGGGCGTCATAAAAGTCCTTCCGCATCAAAAATTCATGATTTTCGCATCGACGAACTCGGCCCCCACAAGGCGGCCGAGGCCATAGTCGCCAGCGATCGTGGTCCGTTCCATCCAGCGGATTTCGTCCGGCGCGCAGCCGGCGGCACAATGCAACATGCGCCAATTGTCCCACAGCACCATCTCGCCCAGTTGCCAGCGATGCCAATAGGCATAGCGCGGATCGGTGGCATAGCCGGTGATCTCCTGCAGCAGATCGTCGCTTTCCGCTTCGGCCATTCCGGCAATACCCAGCACAAACCAGGGCGAAATATTCAGCACTTTGCGCCCGGTTTCGGCCTGTTCGTAAACCAGTGGATGCAGCACACGTGGATAAGTCTTGCTGCGCGAGGCAATCGCGGCCTTCGTCTCGTGCAGCACTTTGACCGCGCCATTGCGCCCGAACTTCTGCAGTTCCGGGTTGCGATCGAACTGATAGATCGCCTCCAGGCCTTCCAGCCGGGTTTTCAGGCGCTGGGGTAGTGCTTCATAGGTGGCAATCTTGTCGATATAACCGGTTTCGCCTTGGCTTTTGGGCAGGACCAGCGGGCGCAAGATGCCGCCATGGTTGATATGATCGACATAGATCAGGTCCGAATGCCAGGGCAGCCAGGCCGCCAGCGGCGTTCCGTCGACTTCGACAATATAGGGATCTTCGGGATCGTGCCTGACCGAGAAGATTTCCTTGCGCGTCGGATCGGTGTGGAGCGGGTGAACCAGCAAGGGCCCGAACACACGGCTGAGATCGACATGCGCGCGTTCGCCTTCAAGCCCGCGGAATATCAGCAGGCCGTCCCGCGCCCAATGCTGGCGCAACCGTGCCTGAACCTCGCGGTTGGCAAGATCATCGGCACGAAGCCCGATAATCTCAACACCATATGGCAGAGCTTTGTCGATCGGGCGAACTTCGAAGTGTTTTCCCATGGTCAGATCAATCTCGCCAGCTACGGTCGAGCCGGTCGAGCCGGCGGACCATCGAATCGAATTCCAGCGTGCCGCGCCCTTTCGGCCCGCGCATCTGCCGGATATCGCGATTGTGTGCGTCGAGCACGCTTTGCGGAATCAACTCGGGTTCGCCCATCGACAGCGTGGCCAGTTGCACTTCGCAGGCGCGTTGCAGCGCCCAGAACTGGTGGAATGCCTCGGGCAAAGTGCTGCCCAGCACCACCGGGCCATGGTTGCGCAGCATTATCACTCTGTGATCGCCCAGATTAGCCAGCAACCGCGCGCCCTCTTCTTCGCGGACGGTAATCCCTTCAAAATCGTGCCAGCCCAGCTTGCCCATGAACGTAGCGGCATAGAAATTGATCGGCAGAAGGCCGCCCTTGACCGAGCACACCGCCATGGTCGCGGTGGTATGCGCATGGATGACAGCGTGCGAATCCGGAATATTGCGGTGAAACAGCGAATGCTGCACCAGCCCGGCCTTGTTCACCGGCCAGGGGTTGGCGGTATCGACCTTGTTGCCCTGGCCATCAACCTTGATCAGCAACGACGCAGTGATTTCGCTGTATTGCAGCCCAAACGGATTGATCAGATAGGCGCCCTGTTCACCCGGCACCCTGACCGTGATGTGGTTGTAGATCATTTCGTCCCAACCCAGCATCGCAAAGATCCGGTAACAGGCTGCCAGTTCCTGCCGGGCCGCCCATTCTTCCGGACTGCGGTTTTCGCGTGTCGCTTTCATGTTGAATTCCTTGCGTTTCAAGGCGCCTTATGGGTCTGAAGCCCCGGAAATCCGCCGGCCTGACGCCAGGATTGCAGTTCGCCAAAATAGGCCATCGGGCCGCCGCCATAAGGGCCGGTCTGAACCGGCACGCCAGCAAGATCCCCCTCGTTGTTGTAATAGCCGGGGGTGCATTCCTGCTGAAAGCTGGCGTTTTGCGGTGCCATCGGGTTGCGCGCCGACAGATAGATGATCTTGTCAACGTATGCCTGTTCAGCCTCGCGGGTCAGTTCGAAGGTTTTGGTCAGGCCATCGGTGGCGTTGACGATGACATCGGCGACATATTCGGTCTGTTCATCGAGCATGTGGACATGATTGGCGTTGAGCCCGACGTGGTCGATCCCGCCAATCATGAAACAGTTGGGAAAGCCGTTTACCAGCATGCCGTGCAATGTGCGCACGCCCTCTTTCCAGTGCTCCATCAGCGTTACGCCATGCTTGCCAGTGACATCAAAGCCCGAACGCGACAGGAAGCCCGTGCCGACTTCGAACCCGGTTGAAAACACGATGCAATCCAGCGGATAGTGCACGCCATTGGCCCAGATTCCGGTTTCGTCGATCCGCTCGACGCCCTGGCCATTGGTGTCGACCAGATGGACATTGGGCCGGTTGAAAGCCTGCAGATAATAATCGTTGAAGCACGGGCGTTTGCAAAAATAGTTGTACCATGGCTTTAACGCTTCGGCGGTTTTCGGGTCTTCGACGACGTCGCTGATGCGCTGGCGCAGGCTCTCCATCTTGCGGAAGTTGGCCATTTGCGACGGATCGACGTCGCCGCCCTGATCGTCACGCGCGTCGAGAAAATTGGCAGTCCAGCCGTCATTGACCAGATCGACGTCCTGCGGTGTGCCGTTGACGAGATTGGTGAAATTCACCATCCGCGCACGCTGCCAGCCGGGTTTGAGCGAGGCCCACCACTCGGGATCGATCAGCTTGTCGCCGCGCACATCGATCGAGGACGGTGTGCGCTGGAATGCGAACAGTTCCTGCGCGCTTTGCGCAAGATGTGGAAGGCACTGGATCGCGGTAGCGCCTGTGCCGATGATCCCGACGCGCTTGTCGGACAGTTTCGTCAAATCGCCATAGGCGGAACCGCCAGTATACCCATAATCCCACCGGCTGGTGTGGAAGGCCTTGCCTTTGAACGTCTCGATACCGGGGATGCCGGGCAACTTTGGCTGCGCCAGCGGACCAAGCCCCATCACCACATAGCGGGCCGTCATCACGTCGCCGCGATTGGTGTGGATTTTCCACCGTTCTGACACTTCATCCCACACCATGGCGGTGACTGCCGCCTGGAACACAGCATCACGGTAGAGGTCATACTTGCGGGCGATCTTGCGCGCATGTTCCTGCAATTCGGGCGCCGGGGGATATTTGCGCGAAGGCATGTCGCCGATGTCTTCGAGCATCGGCATGTAGATCGTGCTGTCGATGTCGCAGGCCGCGCCGGGATAGCGGTTCCAGTACCAGGTGCCGCCGAAATCGCCGCCGCGTTCGACAATGCGGATGCTTTGCACCCCGGCCTGGCGCAGACGCGCGCCGGTCATCAGCCCGGAAAAGCCACCGCCGATCACCAGCACATCGACTTCATCGTGCAGCGGTGCGCGTTCGATGATCGTTTCGACATGGGGATCGCTGGCAAAGTCGCTGAATTCTGCGGCGATCTTGCGATATTGCGCCTTGCCGTCGGCGCGCACCCGCTTGGCCCGCTCGGCAGCGTATTTTTCACGAAGCGCAGCCGGATCAAAGCCCGACTGTCGATCGGACGATGCGTTCGAATCCATGGAATCTCCCACGTTTTTATCGTCGTTGATCATACGTCGCATGACGATTGACGGCATCCATTGATTTCGACAAAGAATGTCGTGTTTTCGCCAAACTTGCGTGGACGCCCCGGAGGCCACGATCATGCCCCTTGCAACACCGCAACCCAGCGCTGCCGGCGAAGTGCACCTTGCCGCGCGTGCCAGCAATCTGATCTGGCGCGGACAGCGCTGGGAAGCGCCCGAAAACCTGCATCAACGTGGATTGCTGAACTACGTCGTGCGCGGCGCGTTGCATTGCGAGGCCAGTAACAATGTCTGGATCACACCGCCAACCATGGTGTTCTGGTTGCCCGGGGGCACGCTGCACAACGCCTATGCCTATGGCAATTTCGAGAGTTACGCAGTCTGGGTTGATGCCGATGCACGCATGCCGCGCGAATGCTGCATCGCCTCGGTCACCCCGCTGTTGCGCGAACTGCTGGTGCGCGCCTCGGGTTTTCCCGAACAGGCCCCCGCCGACAGCCATGAGCGGCGCATACTCAATGTGATCATGGGCGAAATTGTCCTGTTGCCCTGGGAAAACCTGCGCCTGCCCATGCCGACCCATCCGCGTTTGCGGCCTTTGGTCGAGGCCATGATTGCCGATCCGGCCAACAAGGCAACGGGCGCCGCCTGGGCCGCGCGTTTCGGATTGAGCGAGCGAACGATGTCGCGACTGTTCCTTGACGACATCGGCCTGAATTGGGGTGACTGGAAACGCCAATTGCTGGTGACCATGGCCTTGCAGCGTATGGCCAACGGCAGTTCGGTGCAGACGGTCGCACTGAACCTGGGTTATGACAGCGCCAGCAGTTTCATCGCCATGTTCAAGCGCACGCTGGGCAAGCCACCCGGCCAATATCTGACCGAACGGTTTGCAAAGTCGCAGCATTGGCAGGCGCACGGCTGAACTGTCATGCGGTCAACAGATCGCACACGGCTTGCGTCACTTGCGCTGTCGTCGCGGTGCCGCCCAGATCGCCGGTGTGCAGCGCCGGATTGGCCGTAACCTGCTCGACCGCGTGCATTACGCGCGCAGCAGCTTCGCCTTCGCCGAGATGTTCCAGCAGCATCACCACCGACCAGAATGTCCCTACCGGATTGGCCAGTCCTTTGCCCATGATATCGAATGCCGAACCGTGGATCGGCTCGAACATCGAGGGATAGCGCCGTTCGGGATCGATATTGCCGGTCGGCGCGATGCCCAGGCTGCCCGCCAGCGCCGCTGCCAGATCGCTCAGAATGTCGGCGTGCAGATTGGTGGCGACAATCGTGTCGAGTGTGGCCGGGTGATTGACCATCCGCGCAGTGGCCGCATCGACCAGTTCCTTGTCCCAGCTGACATCGGGGAATTCGGTCGAAATTTCGACCGCGATTTCGTCCCACATTACCATGGCATGGCGCTGGGCATTGCTCTTGGTAATCACCGTCAGCAATTTGCGCGGGCGGGACTGGGCCAGGCGAAAGGCAAAGCGCATGATGCGTTCGACTCCGGCGCGGGTCATGATCGATACGTCGGTGGCCGCTTCGATCGGGTGGCCCTGATGCACCCGGCCGCCGACGCCGGAATATTCGCCTTCGGAATTTTCGCGTACGATCACCCAGTTCAGATCATCGGGGCCGCAGCGTTTGAGCGGGGCATCGATGCCCGGCAGGATGCGAGTCGGGCGCACGTTGGCGTATTGGTCAAAACCCTGACAGATTTTCAGGCGCAGGCCCCACAACGTTACGTGATCGGGGATGTGCGGATCTCCGGCTGAACCGAACAGGATCGCATCCTTGTTGCGCAAATCGTCCAACCCGTCGGCGGGCATCATCGCGCCATGTGCACGATAATAGTCGCCACCCCATTCGAAGTTTTCAAAAGTGAAGTGCAACTGGTTGCTGGACCGGGCCAACGCTTCGAGCACCTCCTGCCCGGCCGGGACAACCTCCTTGCCGATGCCGTCACCGGGGATAGTCGCGATTGCATAAGTTTTCATGGAACAGGTGCCTCGCAAAGTTGGTTTCAGGATCAGCGGCGAGGCGTCTGGACAGACCGTTTTGTTACCGCTATTTGAGAATTCTTTATACAACGCTTTGCGGCCGATCAAGTTCGGAATTCGCGCCTTTGCAGCCACCACAAACAAACACACCGGGAGAGAATCAATCATGGCACGCACATTTGTCATCACCGGGGCCGCGTCCGGTCTGGGCGAAGCCGCCGCCAATCGCCTGAAGGCGAAAGGTCACACAGTCATTGGTGTCGATCTGCAAGGGTCGGACATCAACGTCGATCTGGGCACCGTTCAAGGCCGCCTCGACATGGTCGAACAAGTGCGCGCACGCGCGCCCGATGGGCTGGACGGCATTTTCGCTTCGGCCGGCACGTCGGACTTCAACCGCTCCGGACTGGTTATTGCAGTCAACTATTTTGGCTCGCTCGCAACGTTTGAAGGGCTGCATCCTTTGCTGCGGGGCCCCGGCGCGCGCTGTCTGGCAGTGGCGTCTTGCGCCGTGCTCGTGTCCAGCCCGGAAATCCTTGAGCTTGAAGAGCTTTGCTTGCAGGGCAAGGAAGCCGAAGCTGTGGCGCTCGGTCAGACTTATGGCACGCCCAGCACGTATCCCGCATCCAAACGCGCGTTGACCCGTTGGGCCCGCCACACCTCGATCAAGCCCGAGTGGGCCGGTTCGGGCATCCTGCTCAACATCCTTGCCCCTGGCGTGGTCAAAACCCCGATGGTGACGCGCACCATGGCCAACCCGGAATCGGCAGCGATCCTCAAGGAAAAGTCACCGATCGCGGTCAATGCCTATGCCGAACCGGAAGTCGCCGCCGAAATGGTCGATTTCCTGCTGAACTTTGAAGGCAACTACATCGTCGGCCAGGTGTTCTTTATCGATGGCGGCACCGAAGTGCTGACGCGCCCGGACACGTTCTGATTTTCTCACAGAATGAGGCTGATTTATGCGCCGTACAATTGTCATTACCGGGTCTGGCTCGGGGATGGGCGAAGCGACCGCCACGCGGTTGCGCGCCAAAGGGCACCGGGTCATCGGGGTTGATCTGCAGGGTGCCGACGTCAATGTGGATCTGGCCACCGCGCAGGGGCGACTGGACATGATCGAACAGGTGCGCGCACTGGCACCCGATGGTATCGACGGGGTGCTGACTTCGGCTGGCGTGGCGGATTTTGCGCGTCCCGGTCTGGTGATTTCGGTCAACTATTTCGCGACCATCGCCGCGCTTGAAGGCCTGCACCCGCTGCTGCGTGGCCCGGGCGCGCGGTGCGTTGCGGTCGCTTCTACCGCTGTGCTGATTTCCAGCCCCGAGATTCTGGAGTTGGAAGAACTGTGCATAGCCGGAAACGAGGCCGAGGCCATACGTTTGGCCAATCAATACGGCATGTTGCAAGCCTATCCGGCGTCGAAGCGGGCGCTCAGCCAATGGGTGCGCCGCAACAGCGTGGCGCCGGAATGGGCGGGTTCGGGCAAATTGCTGAACGTCGTTGCACCGGGCACAGTCAAAACTCCGATGATCGCCAAGGCACTGGCCGATCCCGCACAGGCCAGCGCGATCCGCAATGGTTCACCGATCGCGGTGGACGATTTCGCCGAGGCTCCGGCGCTGGCCGAAGTGATGGATTTTCTGCTGACGTTCGAGGGCAACTACATCGTCGGCCAGGTGTTCTTTGCCGATGGCGGCACTGAAGTGCTGACGCGCCCCGGCACGATTTGATAACGTCCGGGGCACCAACCGGTGGTGTCCCCGGATGCCATTTCTCAAAGATTGAACACGCGCCGGGCGTTGTCTTCAAAGATCTTTTTCTTGTCGGCTTCGCTCAGCCAGTCGAACTTGGCGATGGTCGGGGCGATATCATCCATGGTGTGGGTGTGGCCCGGCAAGGTCTTTGACCCTACCCCCGGACATTCCGACCCGAACAGGCATTGATCGACCCCGACGGTTTCGATCAGCAACCGCAGCGCGCCCTCGGTGTACAGCACCGTGTCGTAATAGAGCTTGCGCACCCCTTCGGAAAACGAACGCTTCATGCCGGGATGGATCGAACCGGCTTCAAACCGGCCAAGCTGATAGGGAATGGCGCCGCCGCCATGGCTGACCACGATTTTCAGATCGGGAAAATCGTCAAGCACCGACGAATTCACCAGGTTGAACACCGCGATGGTTTCTTCGTTGATGAAATGCAGGCTGTAGGGCGATCGGTCCGAACGCGACCCGGTGGCATGGATATGCGCCGGAATGTCCAGTTCGCACAATTTTTCATAAAGCGGATACCAATAGCGATCATCCAGCCCCGGTCCGTCGGTGCGGGTGTTTTCATAGGGATCGGGGTTGAGCAACACGCCCTTGAAGCCGAATTCCTTTACGCAGCGCTCCAGTTCGCCAAAGGTGTTTTCGATCGGCTCCCCCGCGACTTGCGGCAGCCCGCCCACGCCGATGAAGGTATCGGGAAACAATTGCGTCTGGCGATAAATGATCTGGTTGGTTTCTTCGATGAACCAGTGCACCACTCGCCCCGGTTCAAAGCTGGACATCATCTGAAACGGACGGGGTGAGATCAGCTGCATATCGGTGCCGTGACGCTTCAGCATGTCGAGGTGACCGCAGGGCGCCATTTCGACTTTGTTGGCGGCGCGGCGGATTTCGTCATCGCTGACACGCACCCCGCCCCTGCCGTGCGATCCGCGATGCGACAGCACCGATGACTTGTAAGCCCATAGCTCCGCAGGCGCGCTGACATGTCCGTGGCAGTCAATGATCACAACCGATCCTTCCAGAATTTTGCGTTATCCGGCATTTTGTAAGACATCTTACAGATGCAATGCAAGCACGTCGCGCCCTGCCCGCACGGGTTTATGCGGCACCGCGCTTGATCCGGTCGACAATCGCGTCGCCAAGCGACGCCGTGGTGCCGCTGCCACCCATATCGGGGGTCAATCCGATCCGGCGCTCGATCACATCTTCAAAACTGGCAACCAGATAGTCTGACGCCTCGGTCTGCCCCAGATGATCCAGCATCATCGCGCCGGCCCAGACCTGGCCAATCGGGTTGGCAATGCCACGCCCGGCAATGTCGGGTGCCGATCCGTGCACCGGTTCAAACATCGACGGTTGGCGCCGTTCCGGGTTGATATTGGCCGATGGCGCAATCGCAATCGTGCCGGTGCAGCCGGGGCCGAGATCGGACAGGATGTCGCCAAACAGGTTAGAACCAACCACGACATCGAACTGCCCGGGATTCATCACGAACCGCGCCGCCATGATATCGATATGGTGGCTGTCGGTGCGGAACCCCGGATATTCGCGCGCGACGGCTTCAAAGCATTCGTCCCAGAACGGCATCGAGTGAAACAGCCCGTTCGATTTGGTTGCGGATGACACGTGCCGCCGCCCCAGCCGCGTCGCCAGATCAAATGCATAGCGGATAATCCGGTTGGTGCCGCGACGGGTAAACACCGACGTCTGCACCACGCATTCATCCTCTCCCGTGCCCTGACGTCCGCCGATTTGCGAATATTCGCCTTCGCTGTTTTCGCGCACGATCCACATATCGATATCGCCCGGCCCCACCCGTGCCAGCGGCGGTTCAATCCCGCGCAGCAGACGCACCGGGCGCAAATTGACATATTGGTCAAACGCGCGGCGGATCGGGATCAGCAGTCCCCACAGTGAAATATGATCGGGCACGCCGGGAAAACCGACTGCGCCCAGAAAAATGGCATCATGCTGCGATAACTGAGCGATGCCGTCTGCCGGCATCATCGCCCCGGTGCGGTGATATGTTTCGCAGCTCCAGTCGAAATGCCGCCAGTCGATCACAAAACCGAACCGGTCCGCGACGGCGTCAACCGCGCGGATGCCTTCGGGCATGACTTCTTTGCCGATGCCATCGCCGGGTATGGCGGCAATTGTATAGCGCTTCATGGCGGATGCTCCGGTGTGTCGTTCGGAAAGGGGGATCAGATCTGCAGATTGTCGATGATCTGGCGAATACGGGAGGTGGTTTCGATCAGCTTCGGCAGCAGATCGCGCGCGCGATCGAGCGGCAAACGCGGCGAAACCGCCGAAATGGTGACCGCGAGATAGCCGGGGCCGTTGGCATTCGGCACCGCGCGGGCCAGCCCGGCCACGCCTTCAAAGGTGACATCGCGCGCCCAGCCATAGCCGTTTTCGCGCACGAATTCGATTTCCTCGCGCAGCGAATCCCGGGTCGCTGCCTTGAACTGGCCCGGATCATCGAACCACGCCCGCGCGATGATCGAATCGGCCTCTGGCCGGGGCATCGAACCGAGCAGCGCGCGCCCCGAATGGCACGACACCATCGGCAGCACCTGAAACGGTTTCACCACATAAGTCCTGATCGGATAGCTCCCCTCGCCGCGCATCAGGTAGTGGGCATTGGTGCCGCTGCGCATCGACAGATAGACGGTGTCGCCGGACACATCGCTAAGCTGCTGAATGACCGGGCGCAGCGCTTCAAGATTGCCCGCAACACCCGGCGCGCTCAGGCCGATTTCATGAACCTGCGGGGTCAGGCGGTAGCGGCGCGAAGCCGATTGGCGCACGAAATCTTCCACCTTCAGCGTGGCCAGGATGCGGTGCACCGACGGACGGCTGAGCCCGGTGTTGCGCGACAAGTCAGCCAGTCTGGCGCCGCCGCCGCCCGCGCGCGCAATCTCCCGCAGGATCGCGCAGGTTTTCGCCACGACCAGCGCGCCGCCGGCAGAGCCGAGATCGGACCGGTCTGACCTGTCGTGCACATTCCCTCCCCAACCAGCGCAGTCATATTTATTCCATATTACGGACTAAATTTGAACGCCCACACCGCCTCATCAGACTAACTATCCCCAAAATCTGCAAATGTGTCTATAAAAATCCACAATCCGTTCGGCGAAAATTTCTACAAAGCGTCCGCTATGTGGACTTAATTTCTTGACCATCGGGCGATGCTGCGACATCCACCATCGCAAATCACACACCACAAATTTCAGGCGGGAGACGGTGCAATGAATCGACCTGTGGCGCTGGTAACAGGTGCCCGGCAAGGCATCGGCCTGGCAATTGCGCTGGCGCTGGCCGAGGCCGGCTTCGACATTGCTGGCGTTGATATTGTCGAGGATGAAAAGTCCACCGACTTGCTTGCCGCTGTCGCGGCGCGGGGTGGGCGCGGCCATTTCAGCAAGATGGATCTGGCCGCCATTGCATCGCACGCCGCTGTGATCGATGCGGTCGAGCGCGATTTCGGCCCGATCGACGCTTTGGTCAACAACGCCGGGATCGCGGTGCGGCCGCTAACCGATATCCTGGAGATCGGCGCCGAAATGTTCGATCGCAACATGGACGTAAACTTGCGCGGAACCTTTTTCCTGACCCAGCAGGTAGCCAAACGCATGATTGCGCGGACCAGCGACCATTACCGTTCGATCATTTTCATCACCTCGATCGCCGCCGGCATGGTTTCGCCCGTCCGCAGCCCCTATTGCATTTCCAAAGCGGGTCTATCGATGGCGGCCGACATTTTCGCGCTGCGCCTGGGTGAAGCTGAAATCGCCGTGCACGAGATCCGCCCGGGCTTCATCAAGACCGACATGTCGGGCTCGCTGCCAACGATCAAGATCGACGGCTATATCGCCAGCGGCCGGGTGCCGATGCGGCGCTGGGGTCAGGCCGCAGACATCGGCCAGGTCGCCGCCAGCCTGGCGTCGGGCAAGCTGCCCTATGTCAGTGGCCAGCCGATCTATGTCGATGGCGGTTTTCACATTCCCGTCGCGTGATCCGGTGCGATCAGGGCAGGTCCGACGCGGTGCGTCCGGCACAAATCGACAGACGTCGGCGCGGTTGCATAGTGTTCGGCTACCTGTCATAGATTGCGGCAGGCGCGCGGCAGTGTCGGTGGACGGCCATGCGCAAACTTTGCCAGGGAGAAAGCCTTCGTGACCCAGTCCCATAAACAGTCGGCCAGTGATCAGCCGGTGTATGACTACAAGACCGTGAAAGTCGAATTCGAGGACGGCATTGCCTGGGTCTCGCTCAATCGACCTGAAAAGAAAAACGCCATGTCGCCGACGCTCAATGCGGAGATGTACGAGGTGCTCGACCAGCTGGAGTTCGATCCCCGCTGCAAGATTCTGGTGCTGACCGGCGAAGGCGAATCGTTTTCCGCAGGCATGGACCTGAAGGAATATTTCCGCGAGACCGACGGCGAGAGCGCGCAATTCAAATCCAAAATCCGGGGCGCAGCCGGCGCATGGCAATGGCGCAAGTTGCGGTTTTATCCCAAACCGACAATCGCGATGGTCAATGGCTGGTGCTTTGGCGGGGCGTTCACGCCGTTCATCGCCTGCGACATGGCAATCGCCGCCGACGAAGCCACATTCGGCCTGTCGGAAATCAACTGGGGCATTATCCCCGGCGGCAACGTCACCCGCGCGATGATGGAACTGTGCGGCGAACGCGCGGCGATGTATTACATCATGACCGGCAAGACCTTTGGCGGCAAGAAAGCTGCCGAAATCGGCCTTGTCAACGAAAGCGTGCCGCTGGCCGAACTGCGGGCGCAGACGCGCGAACTGGCGCAATTGCTGATGACCAAGAACCCCACCGTGTTGCGTTCGGCCAAACACGCCGCACGCCGGGTGGTGGGCATGGATTGGGATCTGGCCGAGGAGTATCTGGCGGCAAAGGCGGCCCAGACCCAGCTCAACGATGAAGAAAAGGGCCGGATCGAGGGCATGAAGCAATTCCTCGACGACAAGACCATCCGGCCGGGGCTGGAAGGCTACAAGCGGAAAGTGGACTGATATCGCGATCCGCCAGGCAGTCACTGGCGACCTGGCGGATCGGTTTAAAGTGAAGGCATGATCCCGGTGCGCACCCGCACGCAGAGGTTCAGCAAGGGAGCAAATCGTGTCCGAGAAGCGCTTTGACGTGGTCATCTTTGGGGCGACCGGTTTCACCGGCATGTTGATCTGCGCGCACATGGCATCGCTTTGTTCGCAAGGCCTGGTCGTGCGCTGGGCAATGGCCGGGCGTTCACACGAAAAACTGGCTGCGTTGCGCGATCAGATTGGCGCGGGCGATACGCCACTGCTGATAGCAGACACCGGCGATGCGGCATCGCTGGCCACGCTGGTCGCGTCGACACGGATCGTCATCTCCGCGGTCGGGCCTTATCAACTGTACGGCGCCCCGCTGGTCGCAGCCTGTGCGCAGCAAGGCACTGACTACATCGATCTGTGCGGAGAGCCACTGTGGATGCGCCAAATGATCGATGAGCACGAGGCCGAAGCGATTGGGAGCGGCGCGCGTATCATCTTTTCGTGCGGGTTTGATTCGATCCCGTCTGAATTGGGCGTGTGGCTGTGCCAGCAGGAGGCGTTGCGCCGCTTTGGCAAACCCATGCCGCACGTGCGCGGCCGCGTACGCACGTTCAAGGCCGGCCCGTCGGGTGGATCGGTGGCGAGCGGCATGTCGACCATGAAACTGGCCGGCGGCAACCACGATCTGGCTGCCCTGCTCGACGATCCCTTTGCGCTTGTGCCGGGGTTTGAAGGCCCCGCGCATCCATCGACGGCAGTGTACGCGGTAGAGGACGACGTCGGTCCGGTCGGGCCATTCACGCTTGGCCCCACCGACATGAAGAACGTGCACCGTTCCAACATGCTGATGGGCCACCCCTATGGCACCGACTTCATCTATGACGAACGGCTGGTGAATCCGCCGCCGCCGCCTGCAGCCCCGCCGTCGGCGGACATGTTGCCCAAGCCCGGCGAAGGCCCCAGCCACGAACAACGCGCGGCCGGGTGTTTTGATCTGCTGTTCATCGGTTCGGACGCTGCGGGCAATGCCGTGCGCGCGGTCGTCAGCGGCGATGACGATCCTGGCTACGAGACAACCTCGCGCATGATCGTCGAAACCGCGCTCTGCCTGCTCGACCATGATGACGTGAAGGCAGGCATGCTGACACCCGGCGCAGCGTTTCAGCAGGCGCTGGTCGATCGCCTTTCACAACGGGCCGGCATGAATTTCGCGATCATCTGAACACCTGGCCCACTCTGATAAGGCAACCGGTTTGATATGAGCACTGCAGCAATCACGCCCAATATCGCCGCGGGTTTCGGAACAAGAAACTATCGCGCCTATGCGCTCAGCGCGCTGATGGTGATCTATGTGTTCGAAGTGATCGATCGCATTTTCCTGTCACTGGTGCAGGAAAAGGTCCGTGCCGAACTGGGGCTGTCCGATTTTCAGCTGGGCCTGCTCAGCGGGCCGGGGTTTGTGTTGCTGTATGTGCTGTGCACGATCCCGATTGCGCACCTGGCCGAACGCCACAACCGGATCGCAATCATTGCCACGGGCGCGGCCGTTTGGAGCGCCGCCACCGCCGCGTGCGGGTTGGCCACGACGTTCGCGCAATTGTTCCTGGCGCGCATGTTTGTCGGGATCGGCGAAGCGGCCTGCCTCCCGCCCTCGCATTCGACCATCTCTGATTATTTCCCCCCGGCCAAACGCGGTTCGGCGCTGGCACTGTTCAGCCTGGCCATCCCGATCGGGATTGTTGCGGCCGCTTTCGGTGGTGGCTGGCTGGTACAGCGGTTCAGCTGGCGTTCGGCGTTTTTCCTGCTGGGCGGCCTGGGTATCGCCGCTGCGGTCTTGCTGAAACTGACGGTGAAGGACCCGCCGCGCTCCGGTTCAAGGGACGATGCGCCGCATTTCATCGAAGGCTTGCGCGCGCTGGCGGCAAAGCCGACCTATCGCCACGCGGTGGCTGGCGGCGCGCTGGCGTCGATCTTCGGGTTTTCGGTCACCAATTTCTTCGTTTCCTATACGGTCCGCGAATATGGGCTGGACATCGGCAGCGCATCGTTCGCATTTGGTGTGCTGTTCGGCTTTGCCGTCGCGATCGGCATCTTTCTCGGCGGGTTCCTGTGCGATCATTTGCAGGCACGCATCCCGCAGATTGCCGGCTGGCTACCCGCCGTCAGCCTGCTGATAGCGGTGCCGCTCTATCTCGCCGCGTTTCATCAGGCATCGTACAATATGGCATTCGCGCTGTTTTTCGTGGCGCTGATCTTTCACTACATGTTCAACGCACCGATGTTCACCATCGGGCAGCAAGTGGCCGGGCCGCGCAACCGCGCAACCGCGTCGGCGGTGATGATGCTGGCACTGACGCTGGTGGGATTTGGGCTTGGCCCGCCACTGGTCGGCGCGATCGCCGATCATTTCAACGCGCAATTCGCGCTTGCCAACGGCGTGACGCTGGCACGGTGCAAGGCCTCACCACAGCTTGCGGCTTGCGCCAAAGTCAGCGGCTACGGGTTGAAAACCGGCCTCAGCATCGAACTGGTGTTCTTTGTCTGGGCGGGGTTCCATTTCTGGCTGGCCGGGCGGACGTATGCCAAGGACCGCCACGAATAATCAGGTCCAGGCGACAAAGCCGTTGGCGGTGCCGGTGCCGGCTGCGGAGCGATAGCACGGGACATAGTCGACTACGCCGCCGGTAAGATCGCTGTCGAACAGGCATCCGGCGGCGCCGATCCAGTTCTTCAGTTCGCTGGTGCCTGATTGCAGCGTCGCTTCGTCAAGGCTGGTCAGAAAATCGGCATCGCGGTTGGCCAGCGCGGCGATCACCTGTTGATCCAGCTGCTCGTCGATCACAAAATGCGACATCCCGCCAGAGCCGAACACCGCCACCCGCGCATCGCTGTCCCACGCGCGAATGGCCGCCCCCACTGCGCGCCCAAGATCGAACATGCGCTGCGCGGTTGGCTGGTTCGGCGGGAAAAATGTGTTGGCGATAATCGGCACGGTGGGGATCACTGCGTCGCGCATGATCTGGCGAAAGATGAAACCGAACGCATGGCCGATGCCAGTGTGCCAATGCCCATCGGGACGGGGCAGTTCGCTCGCACGCGCAATGTCGAATCCCTGGCAGGTGAGCTGACCAATCAACCGGTTGGCAAGGTCAGTCTGGCCCGGATATTCGGTGTATTGCGGCGGCTTGTGTCCCCATTCCGCCGCGTGAATGCCGGGCGGGTGCATCCGCGCCTGATCTTCGCTCGCGGGCTCGTTCCAGATCGTCGCGCCGTTGAAGATAGTCAGCGCCGGAACCATCGCCTCTTTGACAAAGACCTCATTCTGGTCATTGCCGAAAATCACAGCCACATCGGCCTTGGCCTGGTCGAACAAGTCCGCCATTTTCGCAACGGCTGCGCGGCACCGGGTGTAGCGCAGGGTGCGTTCTTCAAGCGTGCATTGCAGGCCCAGCTCTTCGTCCTGGCGCAACTTGACCAGACTGTCGAAATCATACGTGCCACTGCGAAACGGGTGCGCCTTGTTGGCATGGTCGGCCGGCAGTCGCAGCAACCATTCTTCGGGTGTTGTCGACAAAGTCGGGCCATGCGTGGTCCACATTCCCAGAACGATCTTTGCCATCTGCACTCTCCCACTTGCGCTTTGCCTGTGCCGACCGCCAAGGCCCTGCAACACGAATCGCTGCCACGCACTAATCTCAAATATTACCATATGGCGATAAATATTGGCGCCATCAACTGAATGCGACGGCTTCGATTGTGCTGGCCGCCCGGCGCAGCATCGGTAAAAGGTGATCCGGCGCGATCAGGCGGGAAGAACGGGCGTCCTGCGATACCGAAATCGCAGCGATCACCCGGTCATCGCGCGTGCGTAGCGGCACCGCCATGCACACCAGCCCATCCTGCATTTCTTCATCATCGACGGCAAATCCGCGCTGTCGGATCGTGGCAAGGTCCCCGGCCAGCATAGCCGAATCGGTGATCGTTTTGGTCGTCAGCGCCACAAACGGCCCGGTGGACAGATAGCGGTCGCATTCGGCATGCGGCAAATGCGCCAGCAAGACTTTGCCGATCCCCGTGCAATAGGCCTCCAACTGCATGCCCACCCGCGTAAACAGACCAGCGGCTCCCTGCCCCGTCTTGATGCGATAAGTGACCATATCATTTTCAAAGGTGCCCATTTGCACGATGCTGCGCGTTTCAACCGCAAGTTTGTGCAGCACCGGCGCCGCAACATTGGCCAAAATCTGCCGTTCATCGAGGTGCTGCAGCAGGCTTAGCAGCCGCGATCCGGCAATGTGGCCGCCGCCGGATGGCGCCAAATACCCCTCGGCAACCAGCGAGGTAACCTGGCGATGTGCGGTGGCGACCGGGATGCCAAGTTGGCGCGCCAACGCAGACGTGCTGCTGCGCCCACCGTCGGCAACAACAGCTTCCAACATGGTCAGGCTGCGCCCCAGCGCAGCAATGTGCGGCGTCCCCTTTCTCATGATGCAAGAAGCTAGGACCGTGTTGCGCTTGATGCAATACATCGGCGCAGATATCGATGGGGGCCGCAAGGAGAGGCCTGCCGATGTCCACCCCCAGTCACCAAGATCTCGCCCGCCGATTACGCGATGCCTATTCCGGCGGCGCCATCCCACCCTTGCGCGATGGCCTCGACCCGCTCGATGCCGACGGCGCCTATGCCGTGCAGGCGATCAACACGCGGCTTTGGCAAAATGCCGGACGGCGGATCGTGGGGCGCAAGGCCGGACTAACGGCCGACGCGGTGCAAAAGCAACTCGGCGTCAACCAGCCCGACTTTGGCGTGCTGTTTGACGACATGCGCGTAGCCGATAGCGGCATGCTCGATCCGGCAAACTGCCTGCAACCCAAGGCGGAGGCGGAAATCGCCTTTGTGCTGGGCGCCGCGCTGCCAGACCTGCAAACGTCACCCGAAGCTGTCGCAACGGCCGTCGCGACCGTCCACGCCGCGATCGAAATCGTCGACAGTCGGATCGCGGACTGGAAAATCACTTTTGCCGACACGGTTGCCGACAATGGCTCGTCAGCGTTCTTTGTGCTGGGCGAGCTTGGCCTGCCGCTCGCCGGACTCGACCTTGGCGGCGCAGCAATGGCCTTGTCGATCAACGGCGAAGTGCGCTCAACCGGGGCCGGTTCGGCCGTGCTCGGCAACCCGCTCAATGCCGTCGCCTGGCTGGCGTCCACTCTGGCGCAGCGCGGTGAGCCGCTGGCGGCCGGTGACATCGTGCTGGCGGGCGCGTTGGGCCCGATGGTCACGCTCAGCCCGGGTGACCACGTTCACACCCGCATCACCGGCCTTGGCGAAGCCGCCTTCACCTACCGCAAAGGCTGACCGCCATGACCAGGACCAAAGTGGCGATCATCGGATCGGGCAATATCGGCACCGACCTGATGATCAAGATCGCCCGGCTCTCCGTTGCGCTGGAAATGAGCGTGCTAGTCGGCATCGATCCGAACAGCGACGGCTTGCAACGCGCTGCGCGGATGGGTTTTGCCACCACCGCAGGCGGCATCGAGGGCCTGGTACTGATGCCCGAATTCGCCGAAATTACGATCGTGTTCGATGCGACGTCAGCCGGTGCGCACGCCCGCCACGATGCCATCTTGCGCCGGCATGGCAAACGCGTAATCGACCTCACCCCCGCCGCGATCGGCCCCTATACCATCCCGTCAGTCAACGGTGAGGCCAATCTCGACGCGCCGAATGTCAATATGGTCACCTGCGGCGGGCAGGCCACGATCCCGATTGTGGCCGCGATCAACCGCGTGGCCAAAGTCCACTATGGCGAGATCGTCGCTTCGATCGCCAGCAAGAGCGCAGGCCCCGGCACCCGCGCCAATATCGACGAGTTCACCGAAACGACCAGCCGGGCGATTGTCGAAGTGGGCGGCGCCACGCGGGGCAAGGCGATCATCGTACTCAATCCCGCCGAACCGCCACTGATCATGCGCGATACGGTCTATTGCCTATGCGAAGACGGCGACCGCGACGCCATTACCCGCAGCATCGCGGCGATGGTCAGCGAAGTGCAAAGCTATGTGCCGGGCTATCGGCTGAAACAGGTCGTGCAATTCGAACATTTCGGATCGAACCGACCGCTGCACATCCCCGAAATGGCCTCGACAGGGCGTACCGAATTCACCGGACTGAAAGTCAGCGTGTTTCTCGAAGTCGAAGGCGCCGCGCACTATTTGCCCGCCTATGCTGGAAATCTTGACATCATGACGTCTGCTGCGCTCAAGACGGCTGAAAAGATCGCACTCCGCATGAGCCAGGGAGCGATGGCATGACATTCGATCCGGCGACAACAAAGCTCTACATCCAGGATGTCACCTTGCGCGACGGGATGCATGCGATCCGCCACCAATATGGCCTCGATCATGTGCAAGCGATCGCCCGCGCGCTGGACAAGGCGGGCGTCGATGCGATCGAGGTGGCGCATGGCGACGGGCTGCAAGGCTCTTCATTCAACTATGGATTTGGCGCGCATACCGATTGGGACTGGATCGGTGCGGTTGCCGATGTGCTGGAAAATTCGGTGCTGACCACGCTGTTGCTGCCCGGCATCGGCACGGTGCACGATCTTAAGCAGGCTTATGCAATGGGCGTGCGTTCGGTGCGGATCGCCACGCATTGCACCGAAGCCGATGTCAGCAAACAACATATCGAGGCGGCGCGCAATCTGGGCATGGACGTTTCCGGGTTCCTGATGATGAGCCACATGTTGCAACCCGAGGCGCTGGCGCAACAGGCCCTGCTGATGGAGAGCTATGGCGCGCACTGTGTCTATGTCACCGACAGCGGCGGGGCGATGAACATGGATGATTACGCCGCCCGGCTGCAGGCCTATGACCGGGTGCTCAAACCCGAAACCCAGCGCGGCGTGCATGCCCATCACAATCTCTCGCTCGGCGCCGCCAATTCGATCGTGGCGGTGCAGAACGGAGCCATCCGCGTGGATGCCAGTCTGGCCGGAATGGGTGCCGGGGCCGGCAATGCGCCGCTGGAAGTGTTTGTCGCGGCGGCGGATCGCTATGGCTGGAACCACGGCTGCGACTTGTTTACACTGATGGATGCCGCTGAAGACTTGGTCCGCCCGTTGCAGGATAGACCGGTGCGGGTCGACCGCGAGACGCTGACGCTCGGTTATGCCGGGGTCTATTCCAGCTTTCTGCGCCATGCCGAAAAGGCAGCCGCAGACCACGGGCTCGACACGCGATCAATCCTGGCCGAAGTCGGTCGGCGCAAGATGGTCGGCGGGCAGGAAGACATGATCGTCGATGTCGCGCTAGACCTGGCCAGGGCCTCGCTGAAATGACCGGTGCCGTCGCCGCGATTGCCGCCGTGCTGCATGAAAAGAACGGCGATTTCGCGCTTGAACCGGTGCGGGTCGGTCCGGTGCGGGACGATGAAGTGCTGGTGCGGATCGTCGCCACGGGGATTTGCCACACCGATCTCAACGTGCGCCGTCAGTCGCGGTCGATGCCACTGCCTGCCATTCTGGGCCATGAAGGGGCCGGTGTGGTCGAGGCGGTCGGGGCGGCAGTTACATCGGTGACCCCCGGCGACCATGTCGTTATGTCATACCTCAGTTGCGGCGAATGCGCCGAATGCCGCAGCGATCAGCCCGCATCATGCGACCGGTTTGGCCGGCTGTGTTTTGCCAGCGCCCGTCCTGACGGCAGCCACGCGGTCTGTGGTGCCGAGGGACAAGTGCTGAACGACCGATTCTTCGGCCAGTCGAGCTTTGCCACCCATGCCGTCGTGCATGAACGCGGTGTGATCCCGGTCGGCCATGATCTGGCTTTGGCGCTGCTCGCCCCGCTGGGTTGCGGGGTAATGACCGGCGCCGGTGCGGTCTGGAACGAATTGCAGGTTACACCAGGCAAAAGCTTTGCCGTGTTTGGCGCGGGTGCGGTCGGCCTGAGCGCGCTGATGGCGGCGCGGGTATCGGGCGCCACCACCATCATTGCGGTGGATCTGGTGCCCGGTCGCCTGGAACTGGCCCGGAGCCTAGGCGCAACACACGTGATCAATCCGCTCGATAACCCGGACGTTGTCGGCCAAATCCGGTGCATGCTGGGCGACGGGGTCGACTTCGCTCTCGACACGACCGGTGCCGCCAAAGTGATCGAAGGCGCCTTTGCCGCATTGCGCCAACGCGGCACGCTGGGGCTGGTCGCCTGCGCGGATGTCAGGCAGCGCCTCGACCTGCCCCACTTTGCGCTGATGACCGGATGCAAGCGGGTGATCGGCATTATCGAGGGCGGCGGTTCTGCCCGCGCCATGATTGCGCGCCTGGTCGACCTCCATCGCCGGGGGCAGTTTCCGTTCGACCGGCTGATCCGGACATACCCGTTCAGCGCCATCAACCAGGCTGCGCACGATTGCGAAACCGGGGACGTGATCAAACCTGTGTTGCTGATGGAATGACCCGCTGGTTCAGTCGCAGATCACGTTGAGCAGGGCCTGCCGCCGTTCGCGCCGCACCACATCGATACCGCGACGCATTGCCGCCAGCACCTCACCGGGATCGGTGACCCGCTCGCCATAGCCGCCCGATGCCTGTGCATAGAGCTCGAAATCGGGAATCGGGCTGAGATCGCTCAAGGGCGCCGGTCGCGGACCTCTGGCAGCGTGGCCGGTGGGAAACACGCCGAAGGTCGAGGCTTGCACCGCGTTCCAGCGGGCATTGTTGCAGACAATTGTCAGGAATGGCGCATCGTGCATCGCCGCCGCATGGTGGCAAGCCGCCGGGTTGCCAAAGATATAGGCCCCGTCGCCGACCGTCGCCACGATCACCTTGTCAGGCGCCGCCAGCGCCGCTCCGACTGCGGCGGGCAGACCCCAGCCCAGTCCAGCCGCTGGCGAATGCATGAAAAAGCTTTGCGGGCGTTCCAGATCGAGCAGTTCGCGATCGGCCCAGTATTCGTTGACCAGCACCGTGTCGCCAGCCAGCGCCTGATTGAGGCATATGTTCAGCCAGTCCTTGGTCATCGCCGGCGCAGCAACCGTCGCGGCGATACGCGCTGCACGACGATCAAGCCGTTTGCGCACCAATCCCGACACATTCGCCTTGCGCTGATCCGAGGCCTGGGGTGCATCGATGGCGGACAGCATCGCATCGAGCACTGGCAGGATTGCGGCGGTTGACGAGGTAATTGCCAGATCGCTGCGAAATCCCCGGATCGGATAGTCCTGAAACAGCGGATCGACTCCGACATGCGCGATCTGGGTGGTGGCCGGTGGCTCGCCCGTTTCGGGGATCCATGGCACTTCGCTTTCCACGCAGATCAGCAGATCTGCCTCGGCCAGCACCGGGTGGATGTTTTGCCCCAAATGATACCTGTGGCCAGACCGCGCGCACAAATAACGCGATTTGGCTTCGACAATGCCCACCCCGTGACGCTCGCAGAATTGTTCCAGGGGCGCGACGGTTGCCGCATCGCGTCCACTCGCCGAGGTCACCAGCACCGGGCACCGCGCCGCCGCGATCATGTGTGCCAGCAAAGCCACCGCCCGCTGATCGGGCGCGGGTGGATAAGGGACGGTCGCTGGGACAGCCGAGACTGCGCCCGGTGCGGTGGGCTCGGACAGCACTTCGCGCGGCAAAGTCAGATAGACCGGCCCGGCCGGCGCGGCCTGGGTGATCGCCAGTGCGCGGTCAACCACATCGTCCAGATTGACCGCGCCGCGCAGCTCGTAATCCCATTTTACCAGTTCGCGCATCATGCCGGCCTGGTCATACATTTCCTGCGCCCAGTGAATCGCCCCGTTGCGCGCGCCCAGCACACCCTTTTCGTAAAGCGGCGTGCGCCCGGCCATGAACAGCATGGGGATTGCATCGCGCCGTGCGTTCATGATCGCGCACACAGCATTGGCGGCGCCGACCGTGACATGGACCATCACGGCCTGCGCCTTGCCGGTCAGCATCGTATAGCCGTGCGCCATGCTGACGACCGCGTTTTCATGGCCGGCGACGATCGGCCTCGGGAAATCGAGCCCGGATTCAGACTGCCGCGCATAGGCTTCAACCAGAGGGGCCGAATCCGTGCCGCTGTTTACAAACAGATAATCGACGCCCTTTTGCTTGAGCGTTGCCAGAAATGTCTCACCAACCGAGATCGCCAGGGCCTGGTCTCGACAGTCGGCAATTCGGCCTTGTGCTTGTGGTGTCATTGCATTCTCCCTGCGCGATTCACGTCACACACTTAATCAGATGTCTGACATATTGGTGTTCATGCGCGATCGCAAGCGGTCTGCGCCAATTCCGGACGCACCCGGACAGTTTGGAATCGTTTGCAACATTTTCTCACTATCGTCGAATCAGAACACGATCCCTACGGCCGACGTCGATCCCGGACACCGTTCACCCCCACGCATTTGTAACGAGTTTCGCCAAATCAGGGTCGATCAGCGATATCTCCGTGAGATATCTTACCATTGAACCCGGCGAGTCCACTGTACGACTGCCCGCTGCTTTCTGCCATTGCGGTCTGCCCGACCAAAGCCAGGCACTTGGATCCAGACAAGACCACAGTCGGCGCCGCGACAAGATACGCCTCTGGTCAAAGAGCTTGCCGATTTGCGACCACAGCGGCGATGCACCGACCACCGACAAAATCCCTTGCAGTCGGCACGTCGAGATAATATCATACGTCTTACAGTTTTCAGCAAGATCGCCTCGAACACCAGCCCACGTCAGGCTTGCAGACGCCGGCTAAATGTGAGAGAGTTATCGCTTAGTGATAAAAGTTTTGGGATAACATCACCGCGATGGCAAACGGCGCCAAGCCTGAGCCCACTCCGGATCATGATTGGGGAGGATGCTATGAAATTGCGTAACGCTTTGTATCTGTTCACGTCGACATGCCTGTTCATGCCGGCATTTGCGCAAGTCGCGCATGCGGATGCGCCTGACAGCGCACCGGCCGCCAACACCGCAGAAATCATCGTCACTGCGCAAAAGCGGGCGGAAAACATCCGCGACGTGCCGATCACGATCACGGCAATGGACAGCAAGGCGCTGGCCAAAGCGAACGTCACCGATGTCCAGGGACTGACCACGATCGTCGCGGGCTTCACCGGCCCCGGCGACCTGGCCTTTACGTCGCCGCACATTCGCGGCGTCGGCAGCCAGGTTGGTGGTCCGGGCCTCGAAACTTCGGTCGCAACCTATGTCGATGGCATCTACATCGGCGCCCCTTCACCTGCCTTGCTCAAGCTGAACGCGGTTGAGCAGATCGAAGTGCTTAAGGGCCCGCAAGGCACCCTGTTCGGCCGTAATACGACCGGCGGCGTCATCCAGATCCAGACCCGCAATCCGGGCAAGACTTTCGATGCCGCAGTTGAAACCGGCTATGGCAATTTCGATACCTATACCGGCAACGCCTATGTCAACATCCCGGTGAGCAGCAATGTCTCGACCAACTTTTCCGGATCGGCGACCGGTTCAGGCCGGGGTTGGGGCACCAATTACACCATCGCCCAGACCGGGCCGAATGCCTATGCGCTCAGCACCAATGGCGCGACCCAGTCGTACAAGCTGAATTCCAATGTCGTGCTGCGCAACAAGTGGAATATCGATTTCGGCGGCGGCACGACGCTGATGCTGATTGGTGATTATGAACACCGCAGCAGCAACGGTTTTTTCAACTATCGTCCGGTGACGGGCAGCCCGGTCGGAATTGGCACCGGCACGGCCTATATTTCAACCGTTGGAGGCTGGGATACGGCGGCGCCTGAATCGGCCGACCGCAGCGATGCCTGGGGCCTTGCCGCACGTCTGGCCCACGATTTTGGCTCGGTGGTCGTAACCAACACACTGGCCTATCGCGATACCAAGTTCGATGTGGTCAATTTCTCCGCCGACCGCCTGGCTGCCGTGCTGGATGACAACCACTTCTACTGGTACACGTCCGACAAGCAGTGGACTGACGAACTGCAGCTTTCGTCGAAGGGCAATGGGCCGTTCAAGTGGACGGCCGGTTTGTTCTATTACAATGCCGTGGATATCACCCATCAGCCGGAATCGACCGGGAATGTCTTCAACATTCCGTTCGCCAGCGCGACGGATACCCACACAACGACCAGCGCCATCGCCGGATACGGACAGGCCAGTTATGAAGTGGCGTCCGGCACGACTTTGACCGTCGGACTGCGCTATTCGAGCGACCACCACGAACAGACCGGTTCGTTCGGAATCTTCACCGACAACACCTTCGCGATCCGGGCGGTCAATCTGGTCGAAAATGCGCCGGCCTTCACCAAGGGATCGTTGTCTGGTCGCGTGTCGATCGCGCACAAGTTCGACGAAGATGCGATGATCTACGCGTCTTACAACCGGGGTTCGAAGTCAGGTGGTTTCAACCCCGTGCATATCGGGCAAACGCCGGTGGACACCGGCGGCAACCCGTTCCTCGACGAGAAGGTCAATGCCTACGAAATCGGGACCAAGCTGCGGTTCCTCAATCGGATGGCCACGTTCAATCTGTCGGGTTTTTATTATGACTACAAGAACATCCAGATCCAGGCGTTCTTCGGTGGCCCGCCGATCATCTACAACGGTCCTTCGGCCAAGCTTTATGGGGCCGATGCCGATCTCACGGTGCGCCCGACCGATCAATTGACCCTGTCGGGCAACCTGGAAGTCATGCATTCCGAATTCGGAAACTTCCCGGGCGCACAGCTTTATACCGCAATCCCGGTCGCGGGCGGGTTTTCGGCCGGCACTTTCAACGCACAGGGCAACTCGGTTCCGCTTGCGCCGGATGTTACGGCTACAGCATCGGCCAACTACAAAGTCCCGACCAGCTTCGGTACTTTCGACCTGAACGGCAATCTGAAGTACACCAGCAAGTACTATTTCAGCGTTGGCGAGGAATTCAGCCAGCCAGCTACAACAATGCTGGGCGCCTCGATCCAGTACACCACCGCTGACAACCGCTTCTTCGCCCGGATTTGGGGGTCGAACCTGACCAACAAACTGCAGGCGGGCAGTGGAAGCATCTCGACTTCGAGCGAAGTCGTGACGATGAATGCACCACGCGAATACGGTGTGACGTTCGGTGTAAAATTCAACTGAGCAAGCGCCTGATATAGCAAACGCGAAGGCGTTGTTTCCAACCTGGAGACAACGCCTTTTCGCATTGCCCCGTACTCGCGTGGCCAAAAAAAAGGGCCCCGGTTTTCCGGGGCCCCTTTTTGTGCGGCGCAAAGGCGCAAAGATCAGATCGAAATAACCTTGTCGTCGGAAACAATCTCGGCCCCGACAATCCCCATCGCGGTGCAGTATTGATCCCAAACCGCCTTTGGTTGTCCGGCCTGAAAGACAAACCGCACCAGGTGGGCGCCAAACGCACGATGGGCCTGAATTCCCGCAAACGTATCACCCTCTGCCAGATACGTGCGTTCGCTGTTGGGCAACGGGATATTGCGAGCCCTGGACGGATCGCGGATTACGCCCTTGGGATCTTCACCCCTTTCGATCGCCTGAAGGTCGTCGTGCAACTGGCGGCGCAACATCTGGATACCCCGGTCGCCCAGACCCAGCTTTTCCCTGCTGCGGTCGGCAATCTTGCCCTGCCCGCACCAGGCAATGAAGTCCTGGTTGAGCACATGCGTGTTGATCCATCGCCCCGTTGCCGGGTCCACCACCGGCCCATGCCAGGTCGGAATCTCGCGCTGCACATAGGGTTCCTGTTCACGCGGCACACGCGCATAGAACCAGGAGATGCTCAACGTATTTTCATCATCGACCGGCACCCGCCATTCGAAATGATCACCCAGGAAAAAGCAGTTTGGCCACAGGCAAACCCGGCCAACCGTCCACATCGTGTGATCCTCGGGCAGATCTTCGCGCTGACGGCGATAGACCAGACCGTATTCAAAACTGTCGAACGCAACTTGCAGATGTTTCGGGCCATGTTCCGAAGTGATGTCGACCAGACGGCGGCTCCAGTTGGTGTGCATCCATTCAAAATGCACCGGATCGATCGAATTTTCCTGGCACTGCAACCAGTTGCACGGGATCTGCGACACCACGATCTGGCGAAATCCGTTGGTGAAATTGAACAGTTCCCAATCGGGCAATTCCGGCGCGGGCAGCGGGCCGAGATAAGCCCAGACAAGGCCGGCATGCAGCTTCACCGGATAGGCGGTGATGCAAATCTTGTCCTTGTACTTGGCCTGCGGAACAACTGTGTCCTCAAACGGCATTTCGACGCATTGCCCGGTCTGGTCATAGGCCCAGCCGTGATAATTGCAGCGGATGCCGCATTTTTCGACGAAACCATAGGACAAGTCGGCCCGCCGGTGCGCGCATTCCTTTTGCACCAGGCCAAAGGTGCCGCTCAGATCCTTGTAGAGAACCAGATCCTCGCCCATCAGCCTGATCGGCTTGATGCGGTCGGTCTCGCCGAATTCGGTCGCTCCGGCGATCGGCATCCAGTGGCGCCGCAGCAGGCCGCCCATCGGGGTGCCCGGACCAACCTGGGTGAGCAAGATATTTTCGGCGAGATCCACGCAACAAACTCCACATTCAAAGCTGCGACAGTATAGCAAACCTTCGCATATTGTGAGAGTTTTCTAACGATTGTATGATCGCTCATCAATGCCTTTTCGTGCATGGTGAGCACGCTGATGCACCGTTCGTCAGCGCCCGGTTTTTCGGCCTGGCCGCGCGAGAAAGCGAATTGACAGATGTCTTTGCAAATGCGCCATTCGGGCGCGTCAGGGCACCCATTGGACACCACACGAAGGCGTCGCTGAGCTAGATCATATAGAAGTCGAGCACGCCCGGGATCAGATCGTTGGCCAGCAACGTCTTCTTTCGCGCGATTCGCCAAGCCTGGCCGATCAACCGGAATGCATATTCATATTGGCCGAACAGCACATGCTGGGTCTGACGTTTGGGATCGAAATGGTGCACTGCGAATGAGGCGGTGACGCTGGTTGCTGCATCGTCCAGCGGCTGTTGCAGCAGCACGTTCGACGCCAGATGCGCGGTACGGCGCAGCGGGATGCTGGCTGGCGACAACCCGCTTTTCAGCCGCCAGACACGGTCGACCAGCGCTTGTCGCCCCTCATAGTAAATCAACGAAATTTCGGTGTCGGGCGAAGACGTCGGTTCGGCCTCGTTGCGCCAGGACGGCACCCAGTACAACGCATCTTCTGCGTAGAGATCAAGCCAGTCGTCCCAGGCGCAAATGTCGAGTAAACGCCCTTCGCTGGCGACCAATCGTTCCGCCTCGGCTTGCGTCAGCATGGTCATCGCACCCCTACCGCGTCGTTGTGATCCAGCGCAAGTCCATCGCTCAGGCGCCTGAGCCATGCCCGGTAATAGGCGTGAAAGATCGTCTCGTCGCCCATGTGCCGGTTGCCGCCGATCGAACGATCCGGGACCAGCCCGATCATGTCTGAATACCGATCTCCGCCCGGCCGATTGGCGGCGATGCCGCGCGCATAGCCCTGCAACCAGGGATTGGCCTCGCCGCCAAAACCTTCCTGACACGCTTCATAGACTACCGCATCGTCGGGCGTGGCCAGACCACTGGGATTGAAGAAGTCCTCGTATTGGCGAATGCGAGTTCGCCGCGCCGCCGCGCTTTCGCCGATTGGAGCGATGCAGAATGTCTGCATTTCGGTGCGGTTCACCGCAATCGGACGGATGATGCGCAATTGGCTGGATGCGTTTTCGGCGACTTGCAGGTTGGGAAAAATGGTCAGGTTGCGGGCATGCATCATCCAGTCGGCCTTTGCCTGCCCTACACGCGCCACGATCGCTGGGATCTGTTCATACAGTGGCATGGCATCGGCGTTGTCGACCGCCCGCCAATTGAGCACGTGTCCTTCGTCGAAAATATAGCTGCCGCCCGCACCTGCATCCGCTTCATTGGTGACCTTTTCGGCGTCCCACATATTGCGCACCGCGCCCGACCATTGCGCTTCGGCCCGGCGTTCCAGCAATTTGACATAAGACGGATGGACCGAGCTGAAATGATACTGGTCCGAACAGTTTTCCAGCTGCAACTTCCAGTTGGCGTCATAGGTAAAGCTGGTCGAACCGGGGACCAGTTCGACCCCGTCGGGGCTCTGCTGGGTAATCAGGTCGATCAGCTTGCGCGCTTCGCCCAGATATTGCTCCAGCGGCATGACATCACCAACCAGACTGCCGAACAGGAACCCGCCGTAGTTTTCAAGCCGGGGAATTTCGGTAAGATCGTGACTGTCGTGATCGAACGCCGGGGCGTAATTGCCCACCGAACGCGCCTTGACCATCACGTTCCTGCCCGCACTGTCGAACGACCAACTGTGATAGGGGCAAACGTGAACGCGGGCATTGCCCTGGCGCAACGGGCACACCCGCGCGCCTTTGTGCGGGCAGGAATTGATCAGTGCCCGGATAGTGCCGGACTTGTCGCGCGTGATCAGCAGTGGTTGGCGGCCGATGCGGGTGGTGATGAAATCATGTTTTTCGCGGATTTGCGATTCAAGACCCAGGAATACCCAGCCGCCTTCGAACAGGTGCTTCATTTCCAGCGCAAAGATATCCGGATCGGTAAACACGTCGCGATGGATACGAAACACGCCATCGTCAGGCCGATCATCGACCAGTCCCTGCAGATATTCGGGAGTCTTACCCGTTTTCATACCCCTGCCTCTACCAATACCAACACCGTCGCTTCGCTAATCCAGCGCCGCCATACGCTCATGCCATGCGCCCAGCACCTCGGGATTGCGCACGTGCAGCGGCTTTTTTCCGGCCAGGCCCAGCAGCACGTTTTCCGCCGCCACCACGGGCAGACGCCGATAGAGCTCTTCTGAATGGCCCACAGCATGGCCAGTGGCGATCACGCGCGGATGCCTGCGCAGCGGATTGTCGAGCGGGGTCGGTTCGATGTCCCAGGTGTCGATGGCAGCGCCGGACAAATGCCCGCTGTCCAACGCTTCCAGCAGTGCGGTTTCATCGACGCAGCCGCCGCGCCCCATGTTGATCAGCACCGCGCCGCGCTTCATCCGGGCAATCGCCGCGCGATCAATAATGTTGCGTGTTTCAGCGCTCAGAGTGACCAGCGGCAGCACGACATCCGCTTGCGCCAGCAATTGGTCAAGCGGTAGCATTTCAACGTCAAGCCGCGCGGCAAGCAGCGGATCCACATATGGGTCGGTTGCCACAATCCGGCAATTCCACCCCGCCAGCCGCCGCGCAATCCCCTGCCCGATCCGCCCCAGCCCGATCATGCCGATCACCGCGCCATCAACCATGCGCCCGGCCGGAATTGGTTTCCACCGCCCCTCGGCCAGCGCGGCCACTTTGCCCGGCAGGTTTTTCAGCAACGCGGCGATCAGCATCACCCCGGCTTCGGCCATACCGTCATAGTTTTCGGCAACCGCCCCGTGCGCAACCACGATCCCCAAATCGGTCGCGGCGGCCACATCGATGGTCTCGGTGCCGATGATGCTTGATGCGATCACGCGCGTGCGCGGCGCGTGCTCCAGCACCGCGCGGGGCAAAGTGAGCCTGGGAAATGTACCGATCCAGGCATCGGCAACCGGCGCAAATTCGGCGATCAGCGCTGCGGTCCATTCACCCGCGCTTGCCGGGATCACCCGCACATCGCAACCGGCTGCCTGCAACATCTCCGCCGCGACCGCATGCGGGCCAGCGCCGAACGATGCGACAACCACCGGTTTGCCGCGCCCGGTCATGGCGCAGCCGTCACGATCAGCGCGTCGAGCGCAATTGGCGGCTGATCGGGATAGGCGATCAGCGGGTTGATATCGATTTCCGCGATGTCGGGATGCGCGCGCAACATGGTGCCGACCGTGCTGATCAGCGCAACCAATTCATCGATGGAGATACCCGGCTGGCCACGATGCCCCTCGATCAGGCCATGCGCCTGCAGTTTGCCCAATTCCTGGCGGATCAGTTGCGCAGACAAATCGGCCGGGGCCAGCCGCACATCACGCAGCACTTCGATCCACACCCCGCCCAGCCCGAACAGCACCACCGGCCCCCAGTGCGCATCGCGCCGCCCGCCGACCACGAGTTCCAGACCGGGGGCAATCATTTCCTCTACCAGACAGCCATCGACCACCGCATCGGGGCGGAGCGCCTGGGCCCGTGCCACCATTTCGGCCCACGCGGTGCGCAGGGCGTCCGGGTTGGCAATGCCGAGCATGACCCCGCCAATCTCGGTCTTGTGCGGCAGCGCTGCCGACTGGATTTTCAGCACCACTGGCCAGCCGAGCTGCGTGGCGATCTGTACCGCGGCATCGGCATCGGCGGCAAGGCCTCCACGCGGCGTGCGCACGCCCAGCGAGCGCAGCAACGCCTTGCCGACATGTTCGGCCTGCGTGCCCGGTTGCCAGTTCAGCGCGGCCACGGCAGGCGCTGGCTGGCGGGGAACCGCAGCGTCCTGTTTTAGACGGGCATACCGCTGGAGTGTAGCAAACGCGCGCAAAGCCCGCTCCGAAGAGCGCAGGAACGGCACGTTCCTGCTGGTAATGCGCTGCGGCAAACCCGGATCAACCGGTGCATCGCCCAGCACGACATAGGCGCACGGTTTTTGCACGCCGTCCAGCGCCGGCAGGATCGCGTCAGCCTTGATCACGCCCACTTCGGGCGAACCGGGCATCACGGCAATCAGCAAGCCACCGCAGCCGGGATCGGCAAGCAGCGCGGCGGCGGCATCGCCGTAAAGCTGCATTTCCTTAAGGCCTTGCGCCGTAATGTCGAGCGGGTTGCTGACTTCGGCGAAAGCAGGCAGAACCTTTCGCAGTCGTTCGCTGGTCTGATCCGCCAATTGCGGCAGGGCGAATCCATGGCCGTCGGCATAATCCAGCGCCAGCCCGCGCATCGCCCCGGAATCCGACATGACCGCCGGCCCTGCCGCCAGCGGATTGGGAAAACGGGTGAGGAATTCGCTGGCGTCGAGGAATTCTTCCAGCGTTTCCACTACAATCACCGCTTCAGAGGCGACCATTGCTCGCATCACCTCGTGATCGCCCGACAACGCGCCGGTGTGCGATGCGGCGGAATCACGCGCGGCCTGGCTTTTGCCCGGATGCATCAGGATCACCGGCTTGCTGGCAAGTCGCGCGCGGCGTGCCAATGCCAGGAATTTTTGCGGCTGGCGCAATTGTTCGGCAAACACCGCAATCGCGCTGGTATGCGGATCATCGACGAAATGGGCCATGAAATCTTCGATGCCGCTGACCGCTTCATTGCCGGTCGCCACCGCATAGGCCACGCCATAATTGCGGGCAAACGCCGACATCCAGGTGCTGCCCATCATCGCGCCGCTTTGCGCCAGGATCGCGACCGCGCGCTGGCCTTTGGGCGTGACCTTGCGCGCCGGGCCAAAGGCGAGCGTGATACCGTCGATATAGTTGGTCATGCCCAGCGTGTTGGGGCCGAGTACCGCCATATTGGCGCCGCGCGCAATCGCGGTCAATTGCGCCTGCAACTGCCGGCCTTCGTCGTCAGCCTCGGCAAAACCGGCGGCAAAGATCACCACGCCGCCGACTTTGCGCCGTGCGCAAGCCGCGACCGCCTCGACCACGCCCGATCGCGGCAGCGCGATGATAACCGCGTCGATGCCTTCGGGCAGATCGTCGATCGACGGCACGCAGGGTCGCCCCCGCACGGTGGCGTTGTTGCGGCTGACCAGATGGATCTCTTCGATGCCAAAGTTTTCCAGATTTTGCAGGGCACGGCCGCCCATCGACCCCGAACTGTCGGACACGCCGATCACGGCCACCGAACGTGGTCGCAGCAACCGGCCAACATCTCCGCCGTTATCTGGAGTCATGCCTCTCACTCTCTGCTTGTCTGTTTTGGCACGACCGCACGTTGGGGTCGAAACACTTCATAAAGGCCGCTGTTACGGGCGAGATTCACATTGCAAATGCCGTGATTGGCCCATTGGTGCGACGCCAATCGAATAACATCCAGCCTGATATAAGGCAACCGAATATAGAAACTCCAGAGGGCTTTCGCGTTCATGCGGCCACCCGAGCATCAGCCAAGATCATATCCGCCGCTTTTTCGGCAATCGCCAGCGTGGGAAAATTGGTGTGGCCCGAAACCAGCGCGGGCATGATCGACGCGTCAACCACACGCAGCGCGCCCAGCCCATGCACGCGCAATCCGGCGTCCACCACCGCCATGCAATCATCGGCTGGGCCCATCCTGCACGAGCCGACAGCGTGGTGGATCGACAGCCCGGTCTGCCGAGCATAGGCAAGCAGCTCGTCATCGCGATGCAACTGTGCACCGGGCGACACTTCTTCGCCGCGCAGCCGCGAAAACGCGGCGGTCTCGATCAACTGGCGGCTGAGCTTCAGCCCGGCAACTGTGACGCGCTGATCTTCCTCGTGGGCAAGGTAGCCCGGACGGATGGCAGGCGCCTGATCGGAATTCGCGGAACGGGCATGGACCGACCCGCGACTGCGCGGGCGCAGCGGAACAGCAGCGAACGACAGCGCCGGAAAACTGTCCAGTCCGCTGAAATCAGGCGATTGGGTGACCGAAAACGGGGTGATCGTCAGTTCCAGATCAGGTAGCGCAACCGTGCGGTCGGAACGCGCAAAGATCAGCATATGCGCGGCACCCGCGCTGAACAGGCCGGTGCGAAACAGGCCGAACCGGGCGATCTGGGTCAGCAGCCGCCAGCCCCGCGCGCGCTCGTTGAACGTGATCGCGCGCGTTGTCTTCCACACGCTGCGGGCAATGAAATGGTCCTGCAGATTTTCGCCAACGCCGGGCAGATTCGCCACAACCTCGATCCCCAGGCCCTGCAATCGCGCGGCATTGCCGACGCCCGACAATTCGAGCAGGTGCGGCGATCCGATCGCGCCCGCCGCCAGGATAACTTCGCCGCGCGCCGAGGCATGGCATGCAACACCATTTTGCCGGTAATCGACCCGGACCGCCCGCATTCCGGCAAAGCGGATACGTGCCGCTTGGGCGCCGCATTCGACAACCAGATTGGGACGCCCGCGTACCGGATGCAAATAGGCCTTCGCCGCGCTGTCGCGCAGCCCGCGTCGCAGCGAACGCTGGCAATGGGCAATGCCTTCGATTGCGCCGCTGTTGTAATCCGGGTTGTACGCCAGACCGCATTGCGCCGCCGCCGCAATCAGCGCGGCGGACAAGCGCGGCAAGTCCTTGCTGGTTTCGACATTGACCGGGCCATCATGCCCCCGCGTCGGGTGGGCAAAACCGGGCGCATTCTCGATCTTGCGAAAGTACGGCAACAGCGCGGCAAAATCCCAGCCGGGATTGCCGGCGGCGGCCCAGGCGTCATAGTCCTGTGCCAAGCCTCGGGTCACCACGTGCCCGTTGATCGAGCTCGATCCGCCCAGCACCTTGCCGCGCGGCAGCATAATCTTGCGCTGTGCTGTCGCCGCATCAGGCTCGGTGCGATACAGCCAGTTGACCGACGCATCATGCAAGGTCTTGCCAAAGCCGATCGGGATATGGATCCAGCGATTGCGATCTTCGGGCCCGGCTTCCAGCAGCAGGACGCGATGCGCGGGATTTTCGCTCAGCCGCGCGGCCAACACGCAACCGGCGCTGCCCGCCCCGACAATGACATAGTCAAAATCGGCCACCCCGGTCATGGCTCAACCTTCGACAATGTACTTGTTCACCATGCACCCGGCCAGCGCCTCCGGCCCGCCATCCGACCCATGGCCGCTATCCTTGACGCCGCCGAAAGGAGTTTCCGGCCCGGTCAACACGGGGAAGTTGATGCCGATCATGCCGGTTTCCACTTCGTCGCCCAGCGCGCGCATGATCTTGGCCGAGCGCGTGAAGGCATAGGACGCAAGGCCGAAGGGCAAGCGATTGGCCTTGGCAATGGCGTCGTCCAGATCATCGAACGACTGGGTGACAATCACCGGGCCGAACGGTTCTTCGGACATGATCCGCGCCGTGTCCGGCACATTGGTCAGCACGGTCGGTTGCAGAAAAAATCCGGCATTGCTCACCGGATTTCCACCACAGGCTAGTGTGGCACCGGCCGCAACCGCGTCGCTGATCATGCTCGTCAACGCCGGAACCCGGCGCGGATTGGCCAGCGGGCCCATTTGCACGGTGGAGTCCATGCCGTTGCCGATTATCAGGCGGCTGGCGGCTGCGGAAAACGCTGTGCAAAAGCGGTCGTGGATTGAATTCTGGAGATAGAACCGGGTCGGCGCGATACAGATTTGCCCGGCGTTGCGAAATTTGGCGGCCATCATCATCGCCACCGCCGTGTCAAGATCGGCGTCGTCGAAGATCAGCACCGGCGCATGCCCGCCCAGTTCCATCGTCGCCGGTTTCATCCTGTCCGCTGCCAGCCGTGCCAGTTGTTTCCCGATTGCGGTGGACCCGGTAAAGGTGACCTTGCGGATGATCGGCGAGGTGATGAGATAGGTTGAAATATCGGCCGGAATGCCGAACACCACATTCAGCACGCCTTTGGGAAGGCCCGCGTCATCGAGCGCCCTGGCTAGTGCGAGCGCGCTCCACGGCGTCTCTTCGGCTGGTTTGATCACCATCGAACAGCCCGCGCCAAGCGCAGCACCGATCTTGCGCGAAGGGATGGTGGCGGGGAAATTCCACGGCGTAAAGGCTGCCACCGGGCCGATCGGTTCGGGGATCACCAGATGGCGCACGCCCGGCTGTCGGCTCGGCACGACCCGGCCATAGGCACGCCGTCCTTCTTCGGCGAACCAGTCGAAATATTCGCCACAGCCCGCCATTTCCATGATCGCCTGCGCGATCGGCTTGCCCTGCTCCAGCGTGGTCAGGCGGCCCAACACCGGCGCGCGTTCGCGCAACAGGTTGGCCGCGCGGCGCAAAATCGCCGAACGATCGATCGCGGACATGCGCCGCCACACACGAAATCCCTTGGCTGCAGCATCCAGCGCTTCATCCAGATCGGCCGTGGTCGCCACCGGCACGCGGCCGATTTCGTCGCCGGTGGCCGGGTTGAGCACCGGCAGCGTGTCGCGCCCGACGGCGTCGATCCAGCGCCCGGCGATGAACAGTTGGGGGGCGGGGTAATCCTGATCAACCATTGCACGTCTTCTTACCTGGATTGGTTGGCGCCGGTTCAGATCACGGTGAATCGCACCGGCAGATTGACCACACCCGAAATAAACAGGCTCTCGGTCCGCTTGACTGGCCCGGTCAGCGCGAAATTGTCGGTGCGTTCAATCAGCCGTTTGAAGAACTGTTTGACCTCCAGCCGCGCCAGGTGCTGGCCCAGGCAGGCATGCGCGCCCGCACCGAGCGCCACATGGCGATTGCCAGTGCGGTCGATCCGGAACGCGTCAGGTTCGGCAAGCACGGCTTCATCGCGCGATCCCGAAGGGAAGGCCAGCATCAACGAATCCCCCTGGCGAATGACCTGCCCGCCAAGGGCACAGTCGGCGCTGGCGGTGCGAAAGAAGTGTTTCACCGGCGCCACCCAGCGCATCATTTCATCGGCCAAGGTGTCCAGACACGCCGGGTTTTCGCGCAGCTTGCGCATTTCCTCGGGGTGTTCGATCAATGCCAGCAGGCCACCGGCGATGGTTGAGCTGGTGGTGTCGTGCCCGGCGGTCGCCACCGTCAGGAAGTAGGAAAAGGTTTCAAAATCACCGAGCGGCTGACCGTTGATTTGCGCATTGGCGATCTTGCTGGCGATGTCATCGCGCGGATTGGCGCGGCGGTCTTCGACAATCGGCCGAAAATAATCGAAAAAGGCCTGGACCGTGCCGCGCTTGTCCGCGCCCTTGGTACCGGGCGCGTCGTTGAAGATTTGCAGCGTCAGTTCCAGCATGCGCGCCTCGTCCGTTTTGGGGACGCCCAGCAGGCTCATGATGACGCGCAGCGGATACCACAGCGCGATGTCGCGCGCGAAATCGCACTCGGGCGCGCGGGCCACCAGCCGGTCGACAAATTCGACGGCCAGGGCGTCGATTTCTTCGGTCATGCGATTGACCGCGGGCAACAGGAACTGACGACTGGTGATCGCGCGATTTTGCCGATGCTCGTCGCCATCCATGTTGTTCATCGAACGGATCATTTCGCGATGGCCACCCTGCGTTTTCGACAGGGCCTCTTCGATCGTGGCAGGTTTGAGCACGGCGCGCGGCGCGTTGAGATAGGTTGCCGCCGCGCCTTCGGCGGTCATTATATCGGCATGCCGCGACACCAGCCAGAACGGCGCAAAGCCATCGGGCGCGGTCCAGCGCACGGGTTCGTTCCGGCGCAGATGGCGAAACAGCGCATGGTACCGTTCCGGGTTGGCATAAAGGCCGGGATCAACCACCGCGCGGTCGATATCCATCAGATCGGCATTCATGCCCCTACCCCCTGTTGATCGAGCCTGCAGTATATTTGAAAGACGTCTGTGTACTGTGTTCACGCGCAATCATCAAGCGGCAACTTTACCCGAATACCTGATGCATTTTATGGCGATGGCAGACATTTCGGGCAATTGACTCAAGCCAAATCCACGCTAATACTCAGACGTCTGCATTAATGCGTGTGACGAGGGTAAATCGGGCAAATCGCCAAGGTTCCTGCGCGCCATGCGGCCATTGCAATGAGAAAGGTTTGCGCATGAAGGTTGCAATAGGTGGCGTTGCCATCGCCGGTGGCGGGATCGTTGGCCTGGCCCTGGCGCTTCGCCTGCACGCAAATGGCATCGATTGCCGGGTTTACGAGGCTGCCCCCGCCTTCAAGCACATCGGCGCCGGGGTCACGCTGTTGCCCCATGCCATGCGCGAAATCACCGCGCTGGGGCTGGAAGCCGAAGTGGTGGCCCATGGCATCGAAAATCGCGAAAGCGCGTTCTACAACCGCTTTGGCCAGCGCATCTTTGCGGAAAAGCGTGGTCGGTTTGCCGATTACCCGTTCCCCGAAATCGGCATCCATCGCGGTAGCCTGCATGCGGTGCTGCGCGATGCGGTGATCCGGCGGATGGGGGCGGAAACAATCGTCAACGATTGCCAGATCGTCGATCTGGAACAGGACGACAGCGGTGTTCGGCTACAGGCAAAGCGGCTGTCCGACGGCGCGGCACTGCCCACGATCAAAGCCGCTATGGTAATCGCCTGCGATGGCGTCAATTCGCTGATCCGCAAGAAATATTACCCCGACGAACAGATCGTGTTCACTGGCATAAACACCTGGCGCGGGCTGACGGTACGGCCGCCGATCCTCGATGGCCGGACCTATTTTCGCATCGGATCGATCAACACCGGCAAGATCGTGATTTACCCGCTGGCCGACAATGTCGATAGCCAGGGATCGCAACTGATCAACTGGATTGCCGAGCTCAAGAACGATACCCACACCCCGAACGACTGGAACAAGCCGGGTTCGGCCAAGGACTTCATCCATATTTTCGAAAGTTTCAAATTCGACTGGCTGGATGTCGGCGAATTGATCCGCACTGCCGACAGCATTCTCGAATATCCGATGGTGGACAAGGACCCGGTGGGCCGCTGGACTTTCGGCCGGGTGACGTTTGCCGGTGATGCGGCGCATCCGATGTATCCGCGCGGTTCCAACGGGGTTGCGCAAGGATTGATCGACACGCGCGAGTTGGTCGATGCGCTGCTGGCCAACAGCGATGCGCCAGCCGCGCTCAAAGCCTATGAAGCGGTGCGCATCCCCGCCACGGCCAAGGTGGTCAGGACCAACCGCAGCACGCCGCCTGATGTGATCAACCTCAAAGTCGAAGAACTGGTGGGCGACAAGCCGTTCGACAATCTTGACAGCATTATATCACAAGACGAACTGCGCGCGTTTTCCGAACAGTACAGCCGGATCGCGGGCTTTTCACAAAGCGCGTTTACTTGATCAACCGGCCCGGCGCTATTGCGCGTCGGGCTGATTTTCCGGCAAAGCGGCGTTGAACGGGGCGAGCGCGGCGCACCGCGCATCGATCTCCAGCAGCCGCCGCCAGCGCATGTCCACGCCGAACCGCCGGGCATTGCCCAGCTGCGGGATCAGGCAGATTTCGGCCAGTCCCGGTGCATTGCCGAAACAGAAATCCAGCCCTTGCGCACCGCTGGCCAGCGCAGCTTCGCACGCGTCCAGCCCGCTTTCGATAACATCGCGCGCCCACGCGTTCACCTGATCCTCGGTCGCGCCCAGAGTGCGCAGCGCGTTCAGCACTTTGAGGTTTTGCACCGGATGAATATCGCAGGCGATAATCTGCGCAAAGGCGCGCACCCGCGCCCGTTCCAGCGGATCGGCCGGCAACAGCGCCGGCCCGGCCAAAGTCTCGTCCAGATATTCGCAAATCGCCAGCGACTGGGTCAGTATCCGGCCACTATCGATGGCCAGCGCCGGCACCAGTCCTTGCGGATTCAGGCCAAGGTAATCCGCGCTGCGATGCGCCTGTTTGCGCAGCGGGTAACCGACCTGTGCATAATCCACCCCTTTGAGATTGAGCGCAATCCGCACCCGCCACGATGCCGACGAGCGAAAAAACCCGTGCAGCGTCCAGGTCATTGCGCGCTGGCCGTAATCGCGATCGCCAGCGGCTCCAGCCCGTCGATGTGCACTTCGACGGTGTCGCCCACCACCACCGGGCCAACGCCTTCGGGCGTGCCGGTATAGATCAGGTCACCGGGTTCGAGCCGGTAGAGGCCCGACAGAAAACGGATCACATCTGCCGCCGGCCAGATCATATCGGCCAGATCGGCCGCCTGTTTGACTTGACCGTTGACCGTCAGGCGGATTGCGCCGCGATCGGGGTTGAAGCTGCCGTCGGCCTTGTGGATCCTGCCCAGCGGCGAGCCCTGTTCGAAATTCTTGCCGGTATCCCAGGGGCGGCCCATCTTGCGCGCCTCGAGCTGCAGATCACGCCGGGTCATATCCAGCCCGGCGGCATAGCCCCAGACATGGTCAAGCGCATCGTCGAGCGCGATATTGCGCCCACCTTTGCCGATCGCCAGCACCAGTTCCGCCTCAAACTGGTAATTGTTCGTCGCGGGCGGATAGGCCACCGGCCCGCCCAGCGGCACCACGGTTTCGGCCCAGGCGGTGAAGAAAAACGGCGGTTCGCGGTCAGGATCGAAACCCATTTCGCGCGCATGGGCGGCATAGTTGCGGCCCACGCAAAAAACCCGGCGCACGGGAAAATCCTCCCCCGTCGAGGTGGGGGCAAGCACGGGTGCCAGTGGCTTGAACAACAAGGTCACAGATCCTCTTCACGATAGAGATTGAGCTTTTCGTGGCAGGTCTTGTCCGAATAGCCGAACAGCACCAGATCGCCCGAGGCTTCGAAACTGGCCGCATGCCATGATGGCACCACCAGGATGTCCTTTTCGATCAGCGTGATCCGCCGGTCTTCGACCGTCGCAGTGCCGTTGCCTTCGACCACGACAAAGATCGTGCCGTCGGTGGTGCGGCGGGGGCGGGTCTGGAATCCGTCAGGGATCAACCGCACTTGCGCCGAGATGGTCGGCATGATCGCCCCGCCATCGCCCGGATTGCGAAATTCAAGCGCATGGCCGAGATGCGCATCGGGTGCTTCTGCCCTTGCCAGCGCGGCAAGAGATTCCCGCCATTCGGCATAAGGATAGTGAAACAAGGGCTGATGTGCGGGCCGGCGATCGCTGGAGCGGCCCCGAAACGGGCGCAGATTGCGGCCATAGCGATAGCGATTGTCGCCTGCGGGTGCGCTTTGCGGGAACTGGTCCTGCGGATAATGTTCAGCAAAGGTCGCATCAAAATGCCGCACGGTCGGGATATCCAGCCCGTCGAGCCAGATCATCGGCGCTTGCGAACCATTGCCGTGATCGTGCCACTGGCCGCCGGGCGTCAACACCAGATCATACGGCCCCATTGTTGCGCGTTCGCCATCGACCGCAGTAAAAGCGCCCTGACCTTCCATCACAAACCGCAGCGCGCTCTGGCTGTGGCGATGCGCGGGGGCGACTTCGGACGGCAGGATCAATTGCAGCCCGGCATAAAGGCTGGGGGTGATCGCCGACTGCCCGGCAAGCCCCGGATTTTCAAGGATCAGCACGCGGCGCTCGGCCTGTTTGGCGGTGATCAGATCGCCCGCACGCATCAGGTATTCGCGCGCTTCGCGATAGGACCATTTGTGCACCACGGCCGGAGACGCCGGCTGTGGCGGCACCAGCATGGCCAGGCTTTCCCACAGCGGAAACAGATGCCTGGGCGCCATCTGCGTGTACAAGTCGTCGAGCAGCGCGCGCTGTTCGTTGGCAGGCGAGGGCTGGGCCACAGCAATTCTCCAAAGCGTCTCGGGAATTTAGTAAGACGTCATACCGAATCCGTCGAGCGCAATCAATCCGCCAGCGCGAGAATCGAACGCATCACCCCGGTCAGCCGCGCGCGCGCGGCATCGGTGCAATCAGGAGCCCGCCAGGCGACAAACATGTCCGGACGGATCAGCAGCGCACCGGCTTCATCGATTTCCGACACCGCCGCAAAATCACCCCAGGAATCGACCCAGGGCTGACCCGGGCCGATGATGCGGACCTGAATGTCGATCCCAAGGTCGTGCGATGTCTGTGCGGCGGCCTGTGCCCAGGCCGAACCGGCCAACCCGGTCAGCAGCGTGAATCTGCCCTTGCCACACAAGTCGAGTGTCGAAATGCGCTCGGCGCCGGACGTCAGCCAGGCATGCGGCAGGTGCGCGCCCGGTCGCGAGCTTGATTGGTAATGCCACACCGGGTCCTGCCGGAATTCCGGTTCGGGCGAGCCATCCGCGACAATCGCCAACGAGGTGTACCGCTGGTTCATCTCCACGCCATACCCGCCACCAAACCCGATCAGCGTGGCATCCATCGCGGTGCGCAGCCCGGCCCGGCGGCCGGCGGCTTCGGCACTGGGCGCCTTGAGCGCGGCAACCGCGGCCAGCATGTCCGCTTCGGTCGGTGCGGGTGGAATGCCCATCGCCGCGAACATCGGCGGCAGCGTGGTCAGGCTTTCAAACGCGCGATCGACAATCTGCCGCGCCACCGGCGACCGTTCGGCATCATACGTTTCGAGCAGACCGGGACCTGCCGTTCCTTTGACCACCGCGGCCAGCTTCCACGCCAGATTATAAGCATCCTGCACCGATGTGTTCAGCCCCAGCCCGCCCATCGGCGTGTGGCGGTGCACCGCGTCGCCCATGCAAAGCACCCGGCCGATCGCATTGCGGGTGGCGTATTGCTGGTTGATGGTCCAGGTCGACATGGCATCGATGGTGACCGGAATGGTGTCCGTGCCGATCAGCTTTTGCACGACAGCAGTTGCCTGCGCAGCGCTCGGCTTGGGCGGGCCGCTGGCTAGATCATAGCCCCACACGCAGACCCATTTGGTCCACGGCCGCACCATGCGCAACACGCCGACGCCGATGCCATCAAGGCCACTGCCCGATTGCAGCAGCCAGAACATGTCGCTGGGGCGGTGTTGCGCCAGTTCGGTCAAATCGGCGGTGAATTCGATATTGAGCGAGCCGGAATCGCCCAGCGCCATCTGCCCTTCGAACGGCAGCCCGATATGTTCGGCAACCTTTGATCGGGCACCATCCGCACCGATCAGATATTTTGCCCGCACTTTGAATTCGGCGCCGGTCAAACCGTCGCGCAACATCGCGGTAACGCCGTCGTCATCCTGTTCGTGCCAAAGGTACTCGGTCTGAAACCGCACATCGCTGCCACGCAAGGCGCATTGGGCAACCACCAGCGGTTCAAAATAAAGCTGCGGCAGATCGCACATCGCACACGGACTGGCCAGATCGTGCACCGCCTTTGCGGTAGGATGGTTGGACCACGAATGGATGCGCCCGAACTCTTCGCCGACCATGCTGGTGGCGAAAACATGGCCCATCATGTTTTGCGGGGTGGCCAACGCGATTGCGGCACTTTCCAGCCCCAGATCGCGCAGGATCTCCATCGCCCGCTGGTTGGTGATGTGCGCCCTGGGGCCGGGAGATGTCGCCGGATATTTGTTGATCATCAGGTTGCGCACGCCAAGATCACCCAGCAACAGCGAACAGATTGCGCCGGCCGGCCCCGCCCCAACGATCAGAACGTCGGTTTCCACCATTTCACTCATGTCCTGCTCCCGATTCCGGACTGCTTGTCGAACCTGCGATCAATGATGCGCATGGCCCCAGTCGCTGAGCTGCGCATATGTCTTCACTTCCCACGCGGCATCGTCGATCACCCGGCCGCCCCAGCCGAATTCGATCATGAAGCCCGACGGTGTGCGCACATAGAACGAAAACATCCGGTCGTTGGGATGGTGCCCCAGCGTCATGGCGATCGGGAAGCCGGCGGCCAGACAGCGCTCATAGGCCAGCCCGACATCATCCATCGTATCGACCTCGATCATCAGGTGATGAATGCGCGCGGGCACCGGAATTTGCGCCGTGGCCAGCGAATGGTGCCGCCCGGTACGCGTGTGCATGAACGTGGCATCGACATGGATCACCCCGCCGGGCGTTTCCAGCGGCGCGCGAATATAATCGCTCAGCCGCAGCCCCAGCACATTGCGCGCGAAATCGACCGTCGCGCGATAGTCCCTGGCCACCACCAGAATGTGCCCCAGCCCCAATTGGCCGGCGACGAAATTGCCCCGCAGTGCCGAAGAGCGAAAGGCCGTGGGCGAAGTCTGCGGCGCAAACGCAAATTCGTGGACCAGACCATTGGGATCGACACACGAAAAAACCCGTTCGACCCGGCGCCTTGCGGCAATTTCCTGCGGCTCGGCCACCAGCGCGATACCCTGATCTCGCAGCCTTGCGCAAAAACCGTCCAGATCCTCCTCGGTGCCGAACAGCCAGCCGGCATGATCGAACTCGTCCTGATCCGCCCTGGTCAGCACAATCCGCTGCGCCAGGTCATCCATGCGCAAGGCCAGCGACTTGCCGTCGTCCCGCGCAGCGACCTGCAGGCCAAGCAGGCTGACCGCCAGTTCCTCCCAGCGGTCAAGATTGGTCACGCTAAAGCCAAGATACCCCAGATTGGCGATTTCCGACATCCAGACTCTCCCTCGATTCCAGGCCGAAGGATAGCGGTCAATATCTGTTCGATCAAACAGTTTTTAAAGAATTCGAACCAAACGTCATCAAATCAGTCGTCACTCATCAGCATTGTGACAAGGCATTGGGCATGCGCCGATGCGAAAGCGGGCGAGGTCACATCCTGCCCAGCGATCACGCGCATCTCGTCAACCAGCGAGAACACCGACCCGGCGGTGACCAGCACGTAATAGGCGTTGGCAATCGGCACCTGGCGCAGCACGCCATGGCGACGACCGACTTCAAAGATATGGCAGATAGCATCATAGACCGGGCGGATATGGCGTTCGAGCAGCCAATCCAGATCGGGATCGGCGCTGGCCCCGTTGCCGATCATGAAGCGCACGATCGATGGGTACTGCATTTCCAGCCCAACCAATTGGCGAATCGTTTCGCGAATGAAAGTCCGCTCATCAAATTCGCGCAATTCCTGGATTTGTTCATGTAGCGTGTTGCGAAAACGCCCGAACTGAAAATCCATCGCCGCCTGCCACAGCCCGCGCTTGGACTTGAAGTGATAGGTTACCAGCCCTTGCGTGACGCCGGCCGCCGATGCGATCTCGTGCGTCGAAACAGCGGCATAGCTTTGATTCATGAATGTTTCGGCGGCCACCGCGACGATCCGCGCCCGCGTTTCGATCGAGCGTTGCTGCAATCCCTTCATCGGCATGGCGAACACCAGCATGCCAAGATAATCGAAATCGATACCTTCGTGGTCGGTTGGGGGCGCCGTGCCCTGCGCACGCGGATGGTCGATTTCCAGGCGGGATTTCAAGGGGCAGTCCTCCTGCGCAGGAGCGTTAGCCTGACCGTCATATTCCTGCAAGGCTGCGAAAATTACACAGATGTCTTGCTAATTACCATTTTTCCTGTTCGATTGAACAAATAATCTTGCTGAACCCCGCTCACCGGGATATGCAGCCGCCAAGACTCCGGCCCCCGCGCCATGGAGCGACCAGCAAATTGCGGACCGGACAATCAGCACGTCGGAGGGGAAAAATGTTCGAACAGTTCGAAAGCAGGTTCATCGATTGCGATGGAATCCGCACGCATTATGTCGAAATGGGCACGGGCGAACCATTGATCCTGGTCCATGGCGGTGGTGCGGGCGCCGATGGCCGATCGAATTTCGAATTGAACATGCCGCTATTTGCGCAGCACAAGCGCGTGATTGCCTATGACATGGTCGGCTTTGGCCTGACCGAAGCGCCCGATCCGACCACGTTTGCCTATACCCAGCAGGCGCGCACCGATCACCTGATCAGCTTCATCAAAGCGCTGGGGCTGTCGCAAGTCTGCCTGATCGGTAACAGCATGGGCGGAACAACCGCCTGTGGCGTGGCGCTAAAGGCCCCTGAACTGGTGCGCAAGCTGGTGCTGATGGGCGCCGCAATCAACACCACCCCCGAAGACATGGTCGCCAGCCGCGCCGCGCTCGCCCCGGTCATGGGTTATGACGGCAGCCTGGCCGGCATGCGCACCATCATTGCCACGCTGACCCACAGCTACACCCCGTCCGAAGACATCGTCCATTATCGCCACCAGGCAACGTTACAGCCAAAGACCGCCGCTGCGTACAAGGCGACGATGGGCTGGGCCAGGCAAAACGGCCTGTGTTATTCGGCCGAACAGCTTGCCGCGCTGGCGATGCCGGTGCTGGTGGTCGGCGGCAAGAACGATGTGATGGTGCCGGTGAAAAAGATTTTTGACCAGATCCTGACCATTCCCCAGGCCTATGGTTTCATTTTTCCAAACTGCGGCCATTGGGTGATGATCGAATACCCCGACCAGTTTTGCGACCTGACGCTCGATTTCTTTGATCGGAAGTGATCACTACCGGATGAGGGTGCCATGACAACCGCGCAAACAGATGATTTCGCCACTGTCTGGAGCGGGTCAGGCTCCAGCCGGATTCCCGCCCCGGTCTATACCGATCCGGCGATCTATGCGCGCGAGCTCGATCGCATTTTCTATGGCCCGCACTGGAACTATGTCGGGCTGGAAATCGAAGTCCCTGAACCGGGCTGTTTCAAACGCACGTCGATCGGCGAACGTTCGGTCATTGTCATCCGCAACCGCGCCGGGCAGATCAATGTGCTGGAAAACCGCTGCGCGCACCGCGCCATGCAGTTTTGTCAGGAAAAATCGGGCAAAGTCAAAACGCTGGTCTGCCCCTATCACCAGTGGAACTACAATCATGACGGCAACTTGCTGGGTGTGCCGTTTCAGCGCGGGGTCAAGGGCCAGGGCGGGATGCCCGACGATTTCCGGCTTGAAGACCATGCGCTCAACCGGCTGAACGTCGCCGTCCGCAACGGGGTCATCTTCGGCTCGTTCTCGCACGCGGTGGAACCGTTCGAAGACTACCTCGGCCCGGCCGTGCTGGCATGTTTCGATCGTACATTTGATGGCCGCGCGCTGGTGTTGCACGGCTATTCGCGTCAGCGCATTCCGGGCAACTGGAAACTCATGATGGAGAACATCAAGGACCCCTATCATCCGGGGTTGCTGCACACCTGGTTTGTCACGTTCGGGCTGTGGCGCGCTGACAACAAATCGCAACTGATCATGGACGATCATGGCCGTCATGCCTGCATGATCTCCAAACGCAGCGAAACCATCGACCCTGCGGTGACCGAGGGCGTAACCAGTTTTCGCCGCAACATGACGCTCAACGACACGAGCCTGCTCGACATTGTGCAGGAGCCGTGGTGGAACGGCCCGACGGTGTGCATGACCACCATTTTCCCCAACGTGATCCTGCAACAGCAAGTCAACTCGTTGTCGACGCGCCAGATCATTCCGGTCGGGCCAGGCGCGTTCGACTTTGTCTGGACCCATTTCGGGTTTGCCGAAGACACCCCCGAAATGACCGCGCGCCGCATCCATCAGGCCAATTTGTTCGGCCCTGGCGGGCTGGTTTCGGCCGATGACGGCGAAGTCATCGAATTCAGCCAGGATGGTTTCGAACAGGATCAGGCGTTTTCGGCGCAGTGCGAACTGGGCGGGCGCGATGTTGCCGACAGCGACCATATGGTCACCGAAACGCTGATCCGCGGCATGTATCGTTATTGGCGCGAAGTGATGGCGATATGAACATGCCCGGTATCGAACAGATCATCGCGCTCTATGCCAGCTACGCCGCGTGCCTTGATGAACAGCGGTTCAACGACTGGCCCGATTTTTTCACCAGCGATTGCGTCTATCGCGTCATTCCGCGCGAAAACCATGATGCCGGCCTGCCGCTGGCGACGATTTCGCTGTCGGGCGTCGGCGGATTGCGCGACCGGGTTTATGGCGTCACCAGCACGCTGTTCCACGCGCCCTATTACCAGCGCCACATCATCAGCCTGCCTTGCGTCAAAGGGGCCGACGGCGAAGCGCTGCTGGTTGAAACCAACTATCTTGTGCTGCGAACCAAGCGCGACCAGTTGAGCGAAGTGTTCAACACCGGGCGGTATATCGACCGGATCGTGATGACAGACGCCGGGCTGAAATTCGCGCAGAAACTGTGCGTGTTTGACAGCGAGTTGATCCCCAATTCGCTGATCTATCCGATCTGACGGGTCACACCACGTCGCCATCCTCGATGATCGGCGCGCGCGTGGAGGCATTGTAGAATTCCACAAACCGCTTCAGCAGATCCTTGAACTGGCTTGCCTCCTGGTCCGAAAACGGTTCGAGCGCAGCGGCCTGCGCGTTGGCGGCCGGCGCGGTCAGCTTGTCGAGCATGCGTTCGCCACGCGCGGTCAGCACGATGATCTTTCGACGCAAGTCCCCCGGGTCATTGGTGCGGACCACCAGCCCCTTTTGTTCCAGCTTTTTCAGCACCAGTCCGGTGGTCGAACGATCGAGGCCCACTTTCTTGGCCAGGCTGATCTGATCCAGGCCCTCGAAATGGTGCAGGATCAGCAGCACACCATATTGCGTCGTCGTCACCCCCAGTTCGGCAGTCGCCTCCATAAACAGCGACACGGAAATCTGGTGTGCGCGGCGGAGCAGAAATCCGGGTCGGTTATAGAGCGACCGGATTCCGGCCGCTTCTTCGGTGTCCGGCTGGTGGGTGGGGTGCTTCATGCGCACGTTATCTACAAGCGGGCTACGCTTGGCAAGACGACATCAGATTCCGGCACAAAGGCACCGCCCACCGTTCCACAGCCCGGTGCCGGGCAGTTGGCGGCACTGCCGAAATCGCTTCTCAGACCGCGATCACACGGTTGCGAGTGGGCGCGACAACAATCTCGTTAAAGCAGACATTCGGCGGCGCTTCGGCAATATAGCGCACCAGATCGCCAAGATCTTCTGACTGCAACATATTGGCCAGCCGTTCGGGCGTCGGGGGATTGGGGCTGTCCCGCCAGATCGGCGTGGCGACACCGCCCGGCATCAGCACGGTGCAGCGGATATTGTGCATGCCGTTTTCGGCATTGATCGATTGCCCCAGCGCGACCACCGCATGTTTTGCAGCATTATAGGCCGCACCGGTCGATCCCGAGGGATACCGCCCGGCCCACGACGAATTGAGGATCAGCGTTCCGCTGCCGCTGCTGCGCATATGCGGCAGCACCGCCAGCACGCCATACATGACCGCATTCAGATTGATCCCGACCACTTTGTCGAAATCGGCCACGGTCAGCACGTCTGTGCGGCGTGCGGCGATGTTCAAACCGGCATTGGCCATGAAGATGTCCACCCCGCCGCGCCGGGACAGCAAGTCGTCGGCAATCGCCTGCGTCGCTTTGGCATCGAGCACGTCAAGCGCGGCGATTTCGGCCCTGCCGCCCGATGCCGCGATGGTTGCAGCGACCTGTTCCAGCGTTGCCAGGGTGCGCCCCGACAGCACCACATGCGCCCCGCTATGCGCCAGCGCGATGGCGGCGGCTTCACCGATCCCGGTACCGGCGCCGGTAATCCACGCCGTCTTGCCTGCAAGTTTGCCCATGCCAAAATCCCCTCGTGTCACTTTCCCGACCGTAACGCAGTCAAACGAAAATGAGAACTTTTCCATCCTGTTCACGGGTCGGATAGGCAGGCACATCCACAAACGCCATCGGTCCGTGACATTTGCCGGTGCGAATGTCGAACAGCGCGGCGTGGAGCGGGCATTCAACCTGATCGCCGTCGACGAAGCCATCCGACAGCAGCGCGAATTCATGCGTGCAGATATCGCCGATCGCGTGCAGCGAACCATCGTCCAGTCGATAAATTCCAACCCGCGCGTCACCCAGCGCAATACCGAAGCCTTCGCCGGGGGTCACTTTTGCGGAATCGCAGACCACCACCCAGCCCGATTGCAAACCTTGTTCCGTCATGACCGGTCCACTTATGCCGGTACGGACTGACGCGCGGTTTCTGCATCATGCATGCGCGCCAGAATCCGCCTCGCCTGAATGCCGCCGGCGTCGCTGTTGATGTCGATTTCCTTCGAATCCGGGCAATGCGCAATAACCCGTTGCTGCGCTTCGAACACCACCACATCCTCGCGAAAGGCCGTGCTGACTTGTTCGAACGCCAGATCGGTGACCGCCTGGTTGTGTGGATCGAAATTGTGCGCCTGCGCCCAGAAATAGTGCGTGGTCGATTCCGTTTCCGGGGTGATGCAATTGAGATTGCGCATCTGGATGCCGCCCTCGAGATTGCCCTGTGGCCCGCCAGTGCCGGTCGGCGTCGCGCCCACGTGGAGCCGCAGGAACGACGGCGCGGTGAAATCGATGAATTGCCAGCGATCGACAGGTCCAGGAAAATTGCCGACTTTGGCATACGTGGGCGGCGGTGGCTGGTCGATAATCCAACGCGTGACCAGCACATTGGCAGGCCCGCGCGTAACTTTCACATCGGCGCTTTCTGCGACTGCGGCATTGCCGATCGTCGTTTCATGCACAAAGGCCAAGTGCGTCAGGTCGAGCAGATTGTCGACGATCAACTGCCAGTTGGCCTTCACATGGTACCGGTCGCCTTTGGCGCCCCACTGGTCGTCGGTCATCCAGCGATAGTCGGGGATCAGATCGGGATCGGCCTCGTCCGGGTTGCCCATCCAGATCCACACCCAACGGTAGCGCTCTGCGACCGGGTATGTCCGCACGCTGACGCTGGCGGGAATGCGTTCCTGCCCCGGAATGCGGACACAGGCGCCGCCAGGCGCGAACTGCAAACCGTGGTAATGGCACTGCAGCCGGTCATTGACGACCTTGCCCAGCGACAGCGGTGCGCGGCGGTGCGGGCAACGGTCCTCCATCGCCACGGGCTGGCCATCGGCGGTGCGGTACAACACCACCGGCTCGTTCAACAGCGTGCGCGCGAGCGGCTGCCCGCTCACTTCGGTTGACCAGGCCGCGACATACCAGTGATTGTATAGGAACATTGCAGCGTTCTCCCGGTTGCCGGTCATACATCTTCCCGGCCGCCCACGATTTTTATTTCCATATGGTCATGTTTTTTGCAAGGCGATTCGGCTAAAATTTGATGTTAGTGGGGTTTTTTGGGGATTAGTCGATGGGTAAAGGTAAAATTATAAGTCCGAATGGGCCGATAAATCATACAGACATCTCCACGCCGTTCGACATCCACGGCTACATCCCCTATCTGGCCAACCGCGCCGCCACGGCATTGGTCGACCAGTTTCAGGCCGGGCTGACCGAACATGGCATCGACCGGCTGGACTGGCGGGTGCTGGCGATTCTGAACCGGCGCGGCGCGACACGGCTGGGAGTACTGGCCAGTCTGGCGGCGCTCGAACGTCCGACCCTGTCGCGGGTCATCGCGCGGCTGACCGAACGCGGGCTGGTGATCAGAAGCCAGTCCGACAGCGACGGGCGCGGCGTGATCATCGAACCGACGGGCGACGCCGCGCCGCTGGTGGCACACATCCTGCCCCATGCCCACGCCGTCGAACAAAGTGCTACGGCGGGCATGACCGCAGACGAAGTGCGCTTTTTGCGCAGCCTGTTGCAGCGCTTGTGCGAAAATCTTGTACCCTGGGTGCCCGAGGATTGACCCGTTGACGTGGCTCAGGCACCGGATTGACGGTAACGCTGAAGACCAATGGCGCTGTGGCGGGAGAGAGAACATGCGCGTTTCCACAAACACCTGGCAGGTCGGCGATGTTACCGTCTCGCGGATCGTGGAGACCGAGAATACCAGCCTGCCCCCCGAACGGCTGAGCACCGGCCTGACCAAGGAACGGGTCCAGCAGTGCGACTGGCTGGCGCCTGATTACGCGGACAGCGACGGCACCCTGAAACTGTCGGTCCATGCGTTCGTCGTCGAATCAAGGGGCGTGCGGATCGTTGTCGACACATGCGTCGGCAACGACAAACCCCGCGCCAATCCGCACTGGAACATGCTGCAACGCCCGTTTCTGGGCAACTTTGCCGCCGCCGGGTTCGCGCCCGAAACGATCGATTATGTGCTCTGCACGCATTTGCATGTCGATCATGTCGGGTGGAACACGCGTTGGGACGGCAAGGCCTGGGTGCCGACATTCCCGGCCGCGCAATATTTGTTCGCGCGCACCGAATGGAACCATTGGACCGACGAACACCGCACCACCGACGACACCGGGCACATCGGAAAAATGCTGCAGATGGAAACCGTCTTTGCCGATTCGATTGCGCCGATTGTCGCCGCCGGATTGCACCAGCTGGTTGAAACCGATCACCGGATCACCGACGAAGTCGCCCTCGTACCGACACCGGGGCACACCCCGGGCCATGTCTCGGTGATCATCCGGTCAGCCGGGAAAATGGCCTGCATCACCGGCGACATGGCGCATCATCCAATCCAGATTGCCGATCCTGCCATCTGCAGCAATTTCGACAGCGATCAGCAGCAAAGCGCAAAAACCCGCTGGCAGTTTGTTGCCGATCATGCCGATCGGGACATCCTGGTGTTTGGCACCCATTTCGTCACACCCAGCGCCGGCTACATCGTCAGCGATGCAGCCGGCTGGCGGCTGATCCAGAAAGACTGACCGACACGACGAACATTATTCTGCAAGCCCGTCAGATGTCTGGCTTATTGGTCAGCTTGCGATCATTGCCGCCATATTTGCCTTGTATTCGCAGACAATGCCGCTTGCCGCATGGCGAATTCGAGGTCTAATATCAGACCTCAGACGAGTGCAATCCGGGCCGAAGCCAGCTCCCTTGAACGATCAATTCAAATCCAAATCCCCTGATCGACGGCATCAGGACAAAACAGAAAAATGTCTGCCTGACGGGAGAAAATACAAGGTGGCCCAGTTTACCGACGATCATCACCATACCGAATCCCGCGGCGCGTGGCGCCTGGTTGTCGTGCTGTCGCTAATCGCGACATTTGCTTTTGTTGACCGCGCCTTGCTGTCGCTGGTGGTTCAGCCGATCAAGGCCGCGCTGCACCTGCCTGATGTGACGATGAGCCTGCTGTTCGGCCTGACATTCGCGGTCGGCTATTGCATTTCCAATCTTCCGGCGGGCTATCTGGCGGATCGCATGGATCGCCGCGTGGTCCTGAGCTTTGCGGCAATCTGCTGGGCGATCATGACCATGATATTCGGCCTGTCGTCTGGCGTAACGCAGTTGTTCCTGTGCCGCGCCGGGGTGGGCCTGGCCGAAGGTGTGATCAGCCCGGTTGCGTTTTCGCTGATCCGCGATGCGATTCCGCCGGCGCGCCGCCCGCTGGCGTTCAGCATTTTTAGCCTGGCACCGATTTTCGGGGCGACAATCTCGCTCGTTGCCGGTGGTTTTTTGCTGAAGGCGGCGGGCGCGGGTGCTTTCAGGGCCTGGATGATCCTGTCGGCGCTGGCCCCCTGGCAGGCCACATTTTTCCTGGTCGGTGTCGCCGGTGTGCCGGTCAGCCTGCTGCTGCTCGCGGTTCCGGAGCCGCCCCGCCACCCTGACCACATTGCGGGCAAGACCGGATCGGCAGGCAAAGATCTGGCCATCGTCTGGCACTACCTTGTAAACCATGGCAGGCTGTTTGTTCCGTTGTTCGTGTTTTGCTCGATGGCCGCAACCCAGAATTTCGCGGTCAGCGCGTGGCTGCCCACAGCGCTGGCCAGGACGCTGGCGCTGGAACCGCAGGACGTTGGCCCGCGCCTGGGTCTGATGACCTTTGTCGGCAGCACTTTGGGCATTGTCGCGGGCGGATGGATGATGGCCCGGCTGGCACGGCGTGGAAAATCCGTGCTGCTTGTCGGTGGCGGTGCCGGTCTGTTGTCGGCGATGGGTATTGCCACCGCCTTTTTCACGCCGTCGCATGCCGGCACCTGGGCCTGTGTTCAGTTAGGCCTGCTGTTCATGGGCATTTCCTATACTGCGGGCGCATCGACGCTGTCACGTCTGGCCCCGCCCCAACTGATGGGCCGGCTGAGCGCGGTCTATGTGCTGGCCCAGACCGCCGCAGGTTATGCGCTTGGGCCGCTGCTGGTGCCCACGTTGGCGGCCCTGCCACTCGTCAAAAATGGCGATCTGGCGATGGGGCTGGCCGCATCGGTCATGCTGTGCGGTGTGATCGCGTTCGTGTCGGGATGGATCCTGCAACGGCGGATCGGCCGAACCACGACCTGATACCAACTCGCGCAAAGCGCGACTCATACCGCCCGCCCCGCCTCCCCACCCGACCACCAACGATACCAGTAGGTTATGGTGGTCGGGTGGGGAGGCGGGGCGGGCGGTATGAGTTCACGTCAGTGAACTTTGGTATGACAGCGCCGCTGTCAGGCCGCCCGTTCACGTTCAATACCGGGGGAACGGCAGCCCCAACATGCTTTCGCGGAACCAGCGCTGGCCGGTCTCGTTATAGGCCCAGTGATTGAGCGTCTGGTATTGGCGCCTGGTGTCAAATTCGGACTGTCCGGGAAACAGGTGAAACGCCTCTGACATCAGGCATGACCAGTGCACCGTGGGCCATATCCGGCTGAGTGCCAGCGCGTCGTAGCGTTCCAGCAGGCGGGCATCGTTGTTTTTCAGCAACGCCACGATCGCCTCGCTCAACAGGCGAACATCGCCACAGGCCAGATTGAGCCCCTTGGCGCCGCTGGGGGGAACGATGTGACAGGCATCGCCCGCCAGCGCCAGCCGACCGTAATGCAGCTTTTCGCAGACAAAGGCGCGCAACCGCGCGACCGCCTTGTCGATGATCGGGCCGCGACTGACCTTTTGCCCGTACTGGTTCTTCAGCCGCAAATCGAGCTCGTCCCAGATCTGGTCATCGGTCATCGAATTCGCGTCGAATTCCGGATCGACCTGCAAATAGAGCCGGCTGATGTCCGGCCCGCGCGACGAACTTACCGCCAGACCACGGGTGGTATGGCCGAACCCACGCGTTTCGCCGCTCGATTCCGCTTCGGCCAGAATGCCGAACCACGCAAAGGGAAATTCCTTTTCGAACGAGTGCCTGGCCGCGTCGGGAATGTGTTTGCGCGCCGCGCCATGGTATCCGTCGCAGCCGGCGACGAATTCGCAACGCAGCGTGTGCGCCACGCCATCTTTGGTGTAATGGATCACGGGATTGTCCGGCAGACCCTCGATCGCGGTCACCTCGGCCTCAAAAATCAGCGGTAGCCCGTCTTTTTCGCGCAAATTGACCAGATCCTCGACAATCTTGTTCTGGCCATACGTGGTCAGTTGACGTCCATGATCGCCGATCATCGGGATCGAATGCCGGGCGCCGTCCCAGAACAATTTCATGTCGTCGTGCGGAAGGCCTTCGCGGTTGAGCCGTTCGGCAACATCATATTCGCGCAAAGTATCCACGGTGCCCTGTTCCAGCACCCCGGCGCGAATGCGGGCATTGATATAGGCTTGGCTGCGCTGTTCGATAATAACGGTATCAATGCCGTTGGCCTGAAGAATTCGCCCCAGCAACAACCCGGCAGGCCCTGCCCCGATGATCCCGACCCGCGTGTCCATACATACTCCCTTCCCGTCGTCGATTCAGCAGCGCGTCCGGATACGGCGATGGAAAGCAGCGGAGCGCTTTGCTCCGCCATCCCGCAAATCAGGCAGCACGGCACGGAACCGACCTTGGGCGGGTCAGTTTGGGTTGTCAATAATTATCACAATGTGACTTTTTAAACAACTTTTCGGCATCACTTTGCCCCGTCGGGGCGCTGCACAAAGTTCTTAAACCTCTTTGAAATCACTCAGCAAATTCCGCAATCCGGCGACAAGTGTGCCAACATCGGTGCCAACCGCCAGAAAACTGACCCCACGTTTTTGATAACCAAGCGCAAGGTCGTGATCCGATGTCAGAATTCCGGAAAATTTCCCACTATTTGCAATCCGATCAAGCGCATCGACGACAATCGCCTGCACATCGGCATCGCCCGCGCGCCCGGGCTTGCCCATATCGGCGGCCAGATCCGAAGGCCCGACAAACACGCCATCAATGCCGTCAACCGCCAGAATATCAGCGAGCGCGGCAATTCCCGCCCGCGATTCGACCTGGACCAGAATGCAGATTTCTTCGGCAGCGCGGTGCAGATAGTCCCCCTCCCGGCCATAGTGCGAAGCGCGCGCCAGTGCTGCACCGACGCCGCGCACACCGGCCGGGGCGTAGCGGCACGACCTCACCAGTTCGCGCGCCTGTTCGCCGCTTTCGATCATCGGCACCAGCAGCGACGTAACGCCGATGTCGAGATGCTGTTTGATCACCACGCGATCATCCGACGGCAGGCGCACAACCGGAAAACTGGGGCTGCCCTGCACTGCGCGCAACTGCGCCAGAATGGTCAGCAGATCGTTCGGGCCATGCTCGCCATCGATCAGCAGCCAGTCAAACCCGGCATGTGCGCACAGTTCGGCAACATTGGCATCACCAAGCGCGAGCCACAGCCCGAGCAATTTTTCGCCGCGCGCCAGCGCACGCTTGAAGCGGTTTTCAATCATGCAAACCCGATCCTCACACTGCCGAATGCTCCGAAATCAGACGCAATCCTAGACCCCGGCGGGCATTCGATCGGCCGGATGAATGATCCGGCCAGCACCACCTGGCCCGCCTCGATGGTCTGGCCATAGCGCGCCAGCCGCTCGGTCAGCCAGACGATCCCGGCCACCGGATCATTGAGTACGCCCGCGCCCAGCCCGGTTTCTTCCACTTCATCGTCGCGCGCCACGATTGCGCCGACCCAGCGCAGATCGAACGCATCGGGCGCGTGCTGCTCCGCGCCCAGCACGATGCCGCCATTGGCGGCGTTGTCGCTGATCGTATCGACAATCTTGCGCGCCTTGCCCGTCGCCGGGTCCACGCGCAGAATGCGCGTGTCGAGAATTTCGATCGCCGGGGACACCCATTCGGTGGCCGCCAGCACATCATCGCGCGAAACCCTGCCCGACAACGTCGCGCGCACCTTGAACGCGATTTCCGCCTCGATCCGCGGCTGGATAAACCGGCCGGCGGGAATGGTGCTGCCGTTTGCAAAATCCATGTCATCGAACAGCACGCCGCTGTCGGGAATGCTGATCCCCAGTGCATATTGCATCGCCTTTGACGTCAGCCCGATCTTCCAGCCGATCACGCTGCGCCCGGCCGCGATCTTGAGCGCGGCAAGCGCGGCCTGCACCGCATAGGCATGGTCCATCGTCATGTCTGGCCAGGCGAGCGAGAGCAGGCCGATCTGTTTGCCGTCGCGCTCGGCGTCAAACAGCGCGCGCGCGGCCTGTTGCACATGTTCGGGTGTCATCGCTCGTCCTCGATGGTGTTGCGCAGCATGCCGATCCCTTCAGCCTCCACCTCGACCACGTCGCCCGGTTTGAGCCAGATCGGCGGATCGAACCGCGCACCGGCGCCCGTCGGCGTGCCGCAGACGATCATGTCGCCCACTTGCAGCGTCGTGAAGGTCGAGACGTAGTTGACGATATAGCGGAAATCGAAAATCATCCGGCTGGTTCGATCCTGCTGACGCACTTCGCCATTGACCCGGGTAATCAGCGCGACATCGTCAAGCTGGGCCGGATCGGTGAACGCCACCAACCACGGCCCGATCGCGCCCGAACGGTCCCAGTTCTTGCCCTGGGTCACGTTGAACTTGGCATGCCGCACCCAGTCGCGAATGGTGCCTTCGTTGCACAGTGTCAGCGCGCTGATGTGATCATAGGCCTGTTCGCGGGCGATGCGCCGGCCGGGCTTGCCAATGACAATAACGATTTCGCCTTCGTAATCCAGCTGTTCGCTTTCGCCCGGCCGGATCAGTGGCTGTTCGTGACCGGTAAAGCTGGAGGGGAAGCGGATGAACAGAGACGGCTTTGACGGCGCCGCCTGGTTGTCCTTGTATTCCTCGTTGCGATCGGGAAAGTTGACGCCGATGCACAGGATCTTGCCCGGCCGGGCGAGCGGGATCAGCCATTCGAGCGCGCCATTGGCAAAATCGGCACTGCGCCCCCTGGCCGCCGCCGCCAGTTCATCCAGCGCGCCAGCTTCGACGGCCGCCTGCAAATCGCCATAGCGGCCCCCAAACTGAGTGGTCAGGTCGATCACCCCGTCATCGGTCACCACCCCGAAGCGGTCGCTGCCACCGGCCCGGAACGAAGCGAAGCGGTCTTTTTCTTCAGTCATCAGCCATTCCCTGTTCGAAAGCCCGCGCGCGGGAAATCCGTCAAATTACCTCAAACACCACATTGACCTGCCCGGTCCCGGAACTTGGAAAGTATTCGCCGATGACCTCGCCCTTGCCGTTGTACTTGTCCCAGCCCAGCGCGGCGAACAGCATCACGGTATCGTGCATATGCCCTTCGCCGTGGCAGGCCACGGCATATTCGGGCAGGATTTTCAGGAATGTGGCGATATCTCCGCGCGTCCACATATCCAGTACCATCAGGTCGACCTGGCGGTTGAATTCCTTGGAAATCGTAAAAGTGCCGTTATTTTCGGCATAGATTTCGGTCGGCCACATCTGGTGGCTGAGCGACCCCGAAGCGAGCAGCGCGACTTTGCTGTCGGAGGCTTCGATGCCTGCGCGAATGGCTTCGCCGACCTTGCGCGAACTGTCCTGGCTGTGCACCGTGCACCAGCCAGCCACCGATACGACTTTCAGATCGCCGTCCGGGTTCATGAAGTGCATCGGCACCAGCGTGCCATATTCCAGTTCCAGCGCTTCAACCTGGTGCGACAGCGTATAGGCGCCCTTTTCGGTCGCGATCCGTGCGATCAGATCGCCCAGTTCGGGATTGCCGGGCAAGTCATAGACAATGCGGTCGATGAACTGCGGAAACTCGTTCGACGCATAGATGCCCTTGAAGTGCGGCTTGGCATTGATGTGGTAACCGGCGTTGACGAGCCAATGGGTATCGACCACCACAATCGTGTCTGCGCCTGCCGCACGGATGCGCCGGGCGATTTCGCGATGACCGTCAATGGCCTGCTGGCGGCAACCGTTAAGTGGGCCTTCCTGTTCGGACATGACCATTGTCGGTACGTGCGTGATCTTCGCCGCAAACACTAACTCGCCCATTGTCTGTTCCTCGTGTTGTTGCCGCCGGGCTTATTTGGCCAGTCTGGGTATCGCCTGGGCCACGGTCGGAATGGCCACATTGACCGTTTCCATATAGAAATCGAACGACCAGTCGCCGCCGTCGCGGCCTATGCCAGAGGCTTTCACTCCGCCAAACGGCGCGGGCAAATGCCGCACATTTTCCGAATTGACCCAGATCATGCCCGCTTCAAGACTGTCCGACACCGTAATGGCGCGCCCAAGATCATTGGTCCACAGATAGGCCGCCAGGCCAAATTCGACATCATTGGCCAGCGCGATAGCATCGGCTTCGTCGGTGAATTTCAGCGCGGTCAGCACCGGGCCAAAGATCTCTTCCTGGGCGATGCGCATCTGGTTGGTGGCATTGGTGAACAAGGTCGGCCGCACAAAATGCCCGACGCTGCCGACTTTTTCGCCACCCGCCAGAATGGTCGCGCCTTCGCTGCGCGCGATGTCGAAATAGGCCAGCACTTTGTCTTCGTGCACTTTGTGGATCAGCGGGCCAACCACGGTTTCGGGATCGAGCGGATGACCCACCTTGATCCGGTTTGCGGCATCGGCCACGCGGCGGACGACGTCGTCATAAATCGTGTCCTGCACCAGCAGGCGCGACGATGACGTGCAGCGTTCGCCGTTGAGCGAATAGATCATGAACACCGCCGCATCGATCGCGCGATCAATATCGGCATCGTCAAAGATGATGCACGGATTTTTACCGCCGAGTTCGAAGTGGACCCGTTTCAACGTGGCTGCGCCCTGTGCCATGATCATCGATCCGGTGCGCCCTTCACCGACGAAGGCCACCGCCTTGATGCCGGGATGTTCGGTCAGCGCGCGGCCGGCGGTTTCGCCAAAACCGTTGACCAGATTGAGCACGCCTTTGGGCAGCCCGGCGCTTTCCGCAATTTCCACCAGCAGCTTTGCCGTCATCGGCGAAAATTCGGCAGGCTTGTGGACGACCGTGCAGCCGGCGGCGAGCGCCGGGGCGATTTTCCAGGTCGAAAGCATGAACGGCGTGTTCCACGGCGTGATCACCGCCACCGGCCCGATCGGGCGCCGTGAGGTATAGTTCAACTGCCCCGCGCTGCGCAGCGTCTTGCCATCACGCGCTTCGACCGCCTGATCGGCAAAGAAACGGAAATTTTCCGCGCCGCGCACCGCCGCCTTCGCCATGAAGCGGATCGCCTGACCGGTATCGAGCGATTCGATCAGCGATATTTCTTCGGCGCGCGCCTCGATCGCATCGGCGACCGCATGCAGGATTTTCCGGCGCTTGGCGCCATCCATCGCCCGCCACGCCGGAAACGCCGCCTGCGCCGCGCGCACCGCCGCATCGACATCGTCCGCACCGCTTTTGGCGACATTGGCCAGATGGCTGCCATCGACCGGCGTGGTGTTCGCAAATGTATCGCCGCTGGCGGCCGGGTTGCTGGCGCCGGCGATGTGGTTTTGCACACCACCGGACCGGAAACGCGCCAGGTATCCTTCGACCAGCGCGAGATTGCTTTCAAGAGTGCTCATGTCAGTCCTTCTTTCCGGTTTGCGCCAGCAGGCGGGGCCGAATGGTGTTGGCTTTCCAGGTCAGGTCGGGATCGATTTCCCGGATCTCCAGCGAAAGCGCGAAATAGCCGTCCGCCAGCCATGCGCCGAGGCTCGCCTTGGCGCGGGCAAAGACGGTGTCGCCGGCCGCCGCCAGTTCGGCTTTGGTACGCCCGTGCCCGACCACCATGGTCATCGCGATAAACCCGTTGTGCGGATCAAGATCGGCAATCGCGCAGGCCACCGGCTGGTATGCGCGTACCCGGATTCCGGCGACCGGGAATATCGCGCATTCGACCATGGCCGCTGCAAGCTGGTCACACAGCTCGGTCAGCGACAGGCTTTGCGCGACAAGGTCGGAACATTCGACAATCAAATGGGCCATAAGTGTGTCCTGTCTCTTGCCTGATCAGGCGCCGCGAATGGTGTCGATCAGCTGTGCCGCATCGACATCGGCCGCCTGGCCGCGCCAGGCGACATGCTGGTCGGGGCGGACCAGCAGCAGCGGATAGTGGTAGTACTCCGCCACCTCGGCCGCAGGTGTGACATCCAGCAGCGTGATCGGCACTCCGGCCTGTTCGCCCGCCGCCAGAATGGCCGTGGCATTTTCGGCCGGGTCGGTGCGCACCAGCGTGTATCCCATGCCCAGCCGGTCATAGAGCGATACGCCATCGGCCAGCCAGAAATGTGGCAGCCGGCAGCCCGGCACACTCGAAGGCGTGTATTCCGACATCGAATACGATGGCGCCGCTTCGCCATCATAGACGATGACCGGCGAACCCTCGTAATAATAGCCATAGTTGAGCCCGGCGGCGCAATATTGCTGCACGTTGAGATCATAGGCCTCTTTGCCCATGCGCAGGCGCGCGGCCGCACCCTCGGGGGTTTCGGCCTCAATTTCTGCCGGTACCGAACTGCGCTGCGCCGCCATCTTGATGCAGTGATCCATCGCAAACCGGCTGACCTGATCGGTGATCGCGCCGCGTTCGGTCACATAGGCCTGCAGCAGCGCCTCGCCGCCCCAGCCTTTGACCACGGCCGCGAGCATCCAGCCCAGATCGAGCGCATCGGCAATGCCCGCATTCATGCCGTACCCCGCATAGGGCACCCACAAATGCGCCGCGTCGCCGGCCAGGAACACCCGGCCTTCGCGCAACTTGTCGACCACCAGGCGACGGCCGTACCAATCTTCGATATTCAGCACGTCATATTCAAAATCATCGCCGACACCGAAAATCGCGCGGATACTGGCATCGCGATCGACCGAGTCAAAATCCGGCTCACTGTCGCGCAAGTAATTGTGCACGAGCCACAGTTCCTTGCCATCGATCGCATAGATGTTGCCAATCCGCCGCGGATTCATCGAAAACATCGCCCAGCACGGTGGCACATTCATCCGCGCAATCAGGTCGGGCGCGCGCAGATACGTCGATTGGACGCGCTGGATGACCGCATCGCCGTGCAGTTCCGCGCCGATCGCCTTGCGCACAGGCGAATTGCCACCGTCGCAGCCGCCCAGAAACGCGGCTTCGATGGCAATTTCCGAACCATCTGCACGGCGGACCCGGGCCGTGACGCTGTCGGCGGTCTGGCTGAATTCAACCATTTCGTGTTCGAACAGCAGCGTGATTTCCGGCCGTTGTAGCACCGCTTCAACCATGATCGGTTCAAGATACAGCTGGTTCACGCGCTGCGGTGGTTCCGGTGTTGGCCAGCGGGAATCGACGCCGGTGTCGCGGAGGGTGTGCCGGTCACCGCGCGCGGCAATGTGGATGCGGGCAATTTCCTTGCCCGTGGTGGTCGTGCGATAGGACACGTCCTGCGCATAGTCCGCCGGAAGCCCGACGCTGCGCACCAGATCGGCCAGGCCGTTCTTGCGAAAGAATTCCATCGACCGCGATGACACGTGATTGCAGCGCACCGTGGTTTTTGCGTTCTTCGCCTTGCGTTCTAGCACCACCGAGCGGACGCCATGGTTGGCAAGCTCCAGCGCAAGGCTCAGCCCGACCGGACCGGCACCGGCAATCAGCACGTCTGTCTTCACGGCATCCTCCGAATCAATTTATTTCACATGTGCACTAATTTTTGATGCGTGGCCACCCTCGGCGCCGCGCCGCAACGCAGCTAACCTTCGATCAGATGGACATGCGGTGGCGGTGGATCGCGATAGAGATCGCGAACCTGATCGGCGCGCAAACGCCGCACGGCGCCGGCCCTGATCGACCCTTTGTCCGCCAGTTCCCCTGCCTCGGCATTGGGTGGACTGTCCTGCAGCGAAAACCGCATGATCTTGCGGCTCGATGTGTTGTTCTCAAGGTTGTAACCGGCAATGACAGCCTTGACCGCGCGCACGACTTTGTCATCGCGGTTCAATTCTTGCGGCGTGGCATCGGGACGGCCTGCCAGTTCTCGTGCTGCACTCAGATTGAGCCAGGCGAGCATGGTGACAAAGGCCTCGCCTTCGCCGCACAGCACCACTTGCAGCAACAGCGTGGCGGCAGTCAGCACCAGTTCCTGCAATTCGCCCGTGCGCACGAACGTCCCGGTCACCAGCTTGAATTCATCCGACATCCGCCCGGCAAAGGCCAGGCCCTGCACGGGATCGTCGGGCGACACGAACGCGGCCGCATCCCCCATCGAAAAATAACCCTCATCGTCGAGCATCGCCGCAGTCTTTTCGGGTTCCCGAAGATAGCCGGGCGTCACCGCCGCGCTCCGCACGCGCACTTCATAGCGTTCGCCGTCGAGCGGGACCAGCTTCATTTCGAACCCCGGCTGCGGCAGCCCGATCATGCCGACACGGTCGGTTGGCCAATAGACCAGCGCGCCACCTGGCCCGGTTTCGGTCGACCCGTACCCACACACAAACGGGATCTTGTAGCCGGTATGTTCGATCGCCAGCGCCTGCATCCGGCGCGCGACATCATCGGGCAGCCGCGCCCCGCCATAGCCCATCGTCAACAGGCGCGCGAAAAAGCACTGCGCCAGATCGCGATCCTGTTCAAGCGCATCTGCCAGCATGATATAACCGGCAGGCATGCTGAAATAGTTGGTCGGCGATACGTGGCGAAGATTGGCCAAAGTCCGCGCAAAATCGTCGCCCATCGGGCGACCATCGTCGATAAAGAACGTGCCACCGCTGATCAGCGTCGCCGCCAGCACCGCAGCCCCGGTCACATGGCTCCACGGCATCCAGTCAAGCCGGCGGATGCCGTCGCGACCAATCTGGCCATAGGCGGTGAGGTTCGATGAAACAGCAACGATCACATTGCGCTGGGTCTGGATGACCGCTTTGGGCGCACCACTTGATCCCGATGTGAACATATACCGTGCGGGGGCATCGGGATCGATCCGGTCAAATGCCGTGTCCACTGCGGTGCCGGGTACAGTGGCGACGAGGTCGGCATAGTGCAGATCGCCAGCGCGGTGGTCATCGACTGAAATCACCGGCAGCGCAGGATCGAGCCGATCGAGCGCGGCGGCATATTGCCGACCGTTCTGCACGAATAACACGCCCGGCTCGACGATTTCCAGCCGTTCTTCCAACTGCTTTGCAGCGCTGGCCTGCAAGGCATAAGCGGCAGTCAACGGCGCAACCGGAATCCCGACCAGCAACGCCGCGAACGTGATCATCGCATGTTCGATCGAATTGGCGCTGAAAATGACCAGCGATTTGCCCGCCGGAACTCGCAAATCAAGCAAGGCCTGCGCCAGACTATCGACCTGGCGCCGCGCTTCACCGAACGTGATCGAGCGCCAGCCCTCACCGCTACGCTCCGCAATCCAGGGCGCGTTGGGGCGGGTTTCGGATTGCTGGCGCAGGCAGGCCGACAACGAACTTGCGCCCGGCACCAACGGAATGCGGCTGCTAAGCAGCACGGTCCCATCGCTGCGCCGCTCGATCGCGATGTCGCGGGGAATGAAGGGCATATCCCGGAAAGTGGCCGAAACAGGATTGGTCATCGGGGTGTCCTTTGTCCGGTCAATGCATCACCGCGCCACCATCAACGACCAGAGTCTGGCCGGTGATAAAGGATGCGTCTTCGCTGGCGAGGAAACAGGTCGCCCCGATCAGATCTTCGGGCATCTGGTCGCGCTTGATCGCGCGAACATTGCGCGCACGCTCGATCTGGGCTGCGGTCGTATCGTTTTCCATCCGCACCACGCCCGAGCTCAAGGTAAAGCCCGGCGCGACGGCGTTGACCGTAATGCCATCTACCCCCAGTTCGCGGGCCATGCTGCGGGTCATCACCGTCAGCGCGCCTTTGGTGGCGACATAGTGCAGCATGTTGGGCGGCGCGGAAAACACCGTGGCAGAGGTAATGTTGACAATCCGCCCGTGTCCCGACGCTTTCAGCATGGGCAGGCAGGCAGTGACCGTGCGAAACACCCCGGTCACATTGACGGCAAAGACCTTTTCCCACTCGGCAATGGTCAGATCCTCAAACGGGCCGCGTGTGACCGTGGTGAACAACCCGGCGTTGTTGATCAGGATATCCAGCGCGCCAAAATTGACTTTGGCCATGGCGACCGCCGCATCGACCTGCTGATCGCTGGTGACATCCATGATTGCGCCCAGCAGGCGCCCTTCACTGGATTGTTTCAACCTGGCAAATTCGTCGCTCAGCCGGATATCACCGGCGACAACCTTGCAGCCGCGAGCCAGCAGGCCTCTGGCCAATTCGAGCCCGATGCCCGATCCCGCCCCGGTTACCAGTGCAACCTTGTCGGTAAGGTTCGCCATTGATTTCTCCCAATCCTGAAATCCGATCTTTTTGTCAGCGCGCAGGGACTGCCAAATTTATCTCACAATGCAAGGAATTTTTAAATTGAATTTTGTCGCTTCCCAGGCGACCGTCGCACTCTGGAAGCTTGCACAATGCGCGCAGGCCCGCTACCACAATCTCAGCAATACGAATATAAGGCACACTGATATTAGGCTGGGTTGCAAGCGATGAACGACTTTTCCAACAGTCGCACGATCTACCTCCTCAAGCGCACCGAGATCATGCTGCGAAGCATGCTCGAAGACGCACTGAAAGGCCTGCCCGTTACGGTCGGCCAATATGTGATCCTGTCGCTGCTGAAATACATGCCCAAGGCCTCGTCAGCCGAACTCTCGCGCAAATCAGGCGTGACCCCGCAGACGATGTCGGAAACCATCACGATCTTTGAAGACCGTGGCTATATTCTCAGAAAACAGTCCACCGAACACAAGCGCATTCTGGAAATCAGCCTGACCCCGACGGGGCGCGCGCTGCTGGAAGACTGCGAAGCGATGGTGGACACGGTCGAGGACAAATTGTTCGCCAATATGGGCAAGGACAATGTCGATCAGTTGAGGGCCATGCTCAAAGCAATCCTGCACGCTGGCGAAGCGCGACCGGGCGATGGCGGTCAGGGAACAAAATAATGGCCTTCGATTATTCCCCCCAGGATTTGCAATTCGCCGACGACGTGCGCGCATTCATCCAGGCGAACCTCGACGCGGGCGTGCGAAAAAAAATCCTTTCCGGCATGCTGCCCACACGCAGCGAGCGCGAAAAGTGGCAGAAATCGCTTTACGCGCGCGGCTGGGCGGCGCCGAGCTGGCCGGTCGAATTCGGCGGCACCGGCTGGACGGTGGTACAGCGCCATATCTTCGACGAGGTGCTGACCGAAGAAGGCGCGCCCGGCTTCCCGGTGTTCGGGATGTCGATGCTCGCCCCCGTGTTGATGCGGTTCGGCACCGAACGGCAAAAGCGCGAAATTTTGCCCGCCATCCTCACCATGGACGATTTCTGGTGCCAGGGTTTTTCCGAGCCCGGCGCCGGATCGGATCTGGCCGGAGTGCGCTCCACCGCGCGGCTCGAAGACGGGTTCTGGATTATCAACGGCCAGAAAATCTGGACCACGCTGGCGCACGAAGCGAACAAGATCTTCGTGCTGGTGCGGACCTCCGTGGCGGAAAAAAAGCAGCTCGGCCTCAGCATTCTGTTGCTCGCCATGGACACGCCGGGGATCACCGTCAGGCCGATCATCACCATCGACAACCATCACGAAGTCAACGAAGTTTTCTTTGATGACGTCAGGGTACCGGCCGAAAATATCATCGGCGAAGAAGGCCTCGGCTGGACTTATGCCAAATTCTTGCTTGGCCACGAACGCACCTCGATTGCCCGGATCGGCCAGTCCCGGCGCGAATTGAAGCGGCTGATCGCAACGGCAAGCACGATTCCCTGGCGCGACGGGATGGTCAGCCAGGCGCCCTGGTTCAAGCGCCGTCACGCACAGATCGAGATCCGTCACCGCATTCTGGAGGCCACCACGCTGCGCCTGTTGGCAATGGTGGCCGAAGGCGGCAAGCCGGGCAGCGAAGCCAACTTGCTCAAGATCCACGGATCAGAAGTGCAGCAGGATCTGGCCGAACTGTGGATGGATGTCGTCGGCGAATACGGTTTTGCCTATGGTCAGGACGCAATCGCGGACATCGGCGAAATGGTGCCGTGGGAGGCCAACTATGTCGCGGGGTCCTATTTCAACAGCCGGAAGCTGTCGATTTATGGCGGATCGAACGAAATCCAGCGCAACATTATCGCCAAATCCGCGCTCGGGCTGTGACGGACATGACCATGCAAACCGAAACGCAAACCATGCTGTCGCATTCGATCAGCGCGATGCTGGACAAGCACCAGCCGAGTGATCGCCTGCGTGAAGGCCTTGCCGCGACCAACTTGTGGGGGGCGCTGGTTGAACTTGGCCTTGCCGGTGCTGAAATTCCCGAGGCATTCGGCGGACTGGGGCTGAGCTTTACAGACATCGCGCCGATGTTCGAGGACCTGGGACGCGGCCTTGCCACGACCTGTTATCTGGAATTTGCGGTCATGGGCACGTGGCTGCTGCACGCCAGCGACAATCTGGTGGCGCATGGCCTGCTGGCGGGTGCGGCCACTGGCGACACCCGCGCGGTGCTGACTTTTTCGGAATTCGGTTCTGCGGGCGATCCGGCGTTCGCGCGGACAAGTGCGACGGCGACAGCAGCAGGCTGGTCGCTAAATGGTGCGAAGTCGGTCGTGGTCGGGGGAAGCCTGGCCACGCACCTGCTGGTGCCTGCCATGCAGGATGGCAAACTGGCGCTGTTTCTGGTGCCTGCTGATGCGCCCGGTGTCACGCGTCACAGCTTGCAACTTTACGACGCCAGCAGTGCCGCAGATATCACACTCGACAATGCCTGCGTTGCGGCAAGCCACTTGCTCGCGCGCGGCGAACAAGCCAGTGCGCTGATCACACTGGCGCTGGATCGCGCCCGCGCGGCCCTCTGCCATGAAGCGGTCGGTCTGATGGCAGCGGTGCATGACCTGACGCTCGACTATGTCAAATCGCGCAAGCAATTCGGTCAGCCGATCGGCGCTTTCCAGACGATGCAGCATCGGCTGGCCACGATGTTCATGGATCTCGAGCTTTGCCGCTCCGCTGCCGACGTTGCGACCAGTGCCGCGCAGCACAGCGCCACACCGCAACAGCGGATGCAGGCGGTGTCGGCGGCGATGGTCACGCTGTGCCAGTGCGCGCGCAATATCGGACAAAGTGCGGTTCAGGCCCATGGCGGCATTGCCCTTACCCGCGAGTATCAGGCGGGGCACTATTTCAAACGGCTGACGATGATCGAACGCTATCTCGGCACCGGTGACGATCACCTGGAGCGCTATATCGCTCTGGCAAGCTAATGAATTCAGAATCTTTTTAAAATTTCGGGGAAACCGGCGTGACCCAATTTCAATATCCCGCACCAAAACTGTTCATCGCCGGCGAATGGCGCGGCGTCGAAGGCCGTGACACGATCCCGGTGGTCAACCCGGCCACCGAGGAGGTGATTGCCCAGCTTCCCGTCGCTACTATCGCCGACCTAGACGAAGCGCTCGACGCGGCAAACCGCGCCTTTGCACAATGGCGCGCAACCTCGGCCTTTGAACGCGCCACCATTCTGCATCGCGCGGGTCAATTGATGCGCGAACGGGCCGTCCACATCGGCCACGTATCGACCGTCGAACAAGGCAAGGTCCTGGCCGAATCGACTGCCGAAGCCACGGCCAGCGGCGACATTTTCGACTGGTTCGCCGAAGAGGCACGCCGCGCCTATGGCCGCATCGTGCCCAGCAAACAGCCCGGCGTCCGCCACAATGTGCTGAAGGAAGCGATCGGGCCGATAGCGGCGTTTACGCCGTGGAATTTTCCGCTGACCATCCCATCGCGAAAGCTGGCAGCGGCGCTGGCGGCAGGGTGCACGGTAATCATCAAGCCCGCCGAGGAAACCCCCGGCACCTGCCTCGAACTGGCGCGCGCGCTTGACGATGCGGGCCTGCCCAAAGGCGTGCTGAATGTGGTGTTCGGCCATCCCGCGCAAATATCCGAACACCTGATTGCCTCTCCGGTGATCAAGAAGATTTCCTTCACCGGGTCCACTGCGGTCGGCAAGCACTTGTCCGAACTGGCGGCGCGCGGAATGAAAAAGACCACCATGGAACTGGGCGGGCACGCCCCGGTGATCGTGTGCGACGATGCCGATATCGATCAGGCCGCGCTGGCCATGGCGCGATCGAAATACCGCAACGCCGGGCAGATCTGCATCGCGCCGACACGGTTCTATCTGCACGACAGCGTGCATGACCGCTTCGTCGACGCGTTCATCGGCCATGTCACCCGCCTGAAAGTGGGCAATGGTCTTGACCCCACTACAACGATGGGTCCGCTGGCCAATGAACGCCGGCTTGGCGCGATGGCATCGCTGATCAATGATGCGGTCGGCAAAGGCGCCAGGCTGCAAACGGGCGGCGCGCGCGTGGGCAATGTCGGCAATTTCTGGCAACCGACGCTCCTGTGCGATGTGCCCAATACCGCGGATATCATGAACATCGAACCGTTTGGCCCGATTGCCGTAACCCAGCGCTTCGACGATCTCGACGCCGCGATCCGCGAAGCCAACCGCCTGCCCTATGGCCTGGCGGCCTATGCCTTCACCGCTTCGAGCAGCCGCGCCAACGCGCTGGGCGAGCGGATCGAGGCGGGCATGATCGGCATCAATTTTGCCGTGCTGACCGGCCCCGAAACCCCGTTTGGCGGAATCAAGGAAAGTGGCCACGGGTCCGAAGGCGGGATCGAAGGGCTCGACGGCTATCTCAACACCAAATACGTGGCGCAGGCCTGACGGGCCTGCTTATTCGAGCGCCTGATAGAATGCCGCCCGCACGTCTTCGCCCAGCGGGAATTTCTGGCCAAGGTATTGCGTCATGACCACCCCGGTGACGTCGTTCACCGGGTCGAGCCAGAAATAGGTGGTGGCCGCCCCTTCCCAGCCGCATTCACCGGCGACGCCATAGAACGGCGCTTCGCCCGGCTTGACCATCACCCGACCGCCCAGCCCCCAGCCATAGCCACGATATTTCGGCAAGGCCCCGATGCCGATCGGGATCTGGGATTCGGGCAGGCGATTGGTCCACAGCGCTGAAATGCCCGCCTTTGAAACCAGCCGCTGTCCCTCTGCGGTGCAACCAGTCATCAGGAAACGAGCCGCTTTGGTGTAGTCGGGTACGGTCGAAAACAGGCCAAGACCGCCGCGCGTATAGGCGGGATTGTCGGCCGCATAGGTCATATAGGGCGCGCCGTAAGACAACGACCCATCGGCATTGTTCTGAGGCTTTGACATGCCCGGGCGCAGATTGGCATCGCCAAACATCGGCAGAATCCGCGCCCGTTCGGATTCGGGCACAAAAAAACCGGTGTCGATCAAGCCCAGCGGCGCGAACAGGCGTTCGCGCAGCACTTCGCCCAACGGCTTGCCTTCGATCACCGCAATCAGGTGGCCCAGCACATCGATCGAATAGGAATAGTGCCAGACCGAGCCAGGATCAGCGAACAAGGGCTGTTCGGCCAGGCTGTTTACCAGATCCGCAAGGCTGTGATGGTCGGCGAATTTGACCTTTTCCAGATAGAGCGGCGCGACTGGATTGCCCTGTTGCCATTGATAGGTGATGCCGGATCGATGGGTAAACAAATGCTCGACCAGCAGGGTCGTATGGGCCGGGCGCTGCGTGCCATCGGCCAACAGCACCTGACGATCGGCAAACTGCGGCAGATGCACCTCGACCGCATCGGACAGCCGCAGCTTGCCTTCGTCGATCAGCATCACCGCGACCGCCGCGACCAGCGGCTTGGTCATAGAAAAAATGCGATAGAGCGGCACTGCGGGCAACGCGGCGCCAGTGTTGACATCGGCCAGCCCGGTCAGACCGGCGGTCAGCGTTTGGCCGCCCTGTTCGATATGCCATTCGACGCTGGCATAGGCGCGGGTGCGGACATAGCCTTCAGCGCGCTGGGCGACACGTTCGAGATGGTACATGGTCAGACCTTTTTTCAGCGCAGAAATTGCTAGCGGTAGTCAAAGCCCTTGGCGGCAAGGCGGGCACGCAAATTGTACAAATCGAGGCTGAGTTCGCCCTTGCGCAGCGCCTGACGCTTCTCTTCTTCGTCGGCTATGCGTCGTTCCGATGCCGCAAGCGCCGCGGCCGCATCCTGCCGGGGGACGACCACCACGCCGTCATCGTCGGCCACGATCACATCGCCCGGTTTCACAATCGCCCCGCCGCACGGGATCGGCACATTGACCCAACCCAGCGTCTCCTTGACCGTGCCCCACGCACAAACCGCGCTGGACCAGACCGGAAAGCCCATCCGCCGCAAATCGCGCACATCGCGCACCCCGGCATCAATCACCAGCCCGGCAACGCCAAGCGCCTGCGCCGATTCCGCCAACAGATCGCCGAAATAACCCGCGTCCGAAGGAGAAAACGGCGAAACCACCAGGATATCGCCCGGCTGGACCAGTTCCAGCGCGACATGGATCATCCAATTGTCCGCAGGCGGGATCGACACCGTAACCGCGCTGCCGGCAATGCAGCGATCCTGCTGGATCGGGCGCATCCGCGATGCCATCAGCCCGGTGCGGCCCATCGCTTCGTGAATGGTCGCCACGCCGGCCTTGGCCAGCCCGTCGATCACCGCAGCGTCGGCGCGCTCGATCTCACGTGTTGCAAAACCCATCGACACTTCCCCTGACCGAACGTTCCTGGTGATTTGCGTTCAGGACTTTGCTGTCTGCAGCTTGTGGTAATTCAGCTTGGCTCGCGCCTCGGTAATCGTGGCGCCTTCAGCGACGAGCTTGCGGATTGCCGCTTCGGCTTCGTGGATCTGTTCGGCGACTTCGAGGATGCGATCCTCGAGTTCGCGGGGCAGGACCACCACGCCGTCGGCATCGCCGATCAGGATGTCACCCGGACGCACCCGCGCGCCGCCGATCGACACTGGTACCTGCGTCGCATTAACTTCGACGCGATCCTTGCCGGTCTTCATCGAATAGCTGCGCGAATAAATCGGATAGCCCAGTTCAAGGCACAAATGCACATCGCGGCAGGGGCCGTCGATCACTGTGCCGCCAAGCCCGCGGGTGTGCGCAAACTGGGTCAGAATGTCACCCCATACGGTGCAATCTTCGCGCCCGCCGTTGTCAAGCACCGCGATTTCGCCCGGCCTCATGTCATCGACATAGTCGCCGACCGTTCCCGGATTGACCGCATCGACCGGGCCGTAGAGCACCGTAAAGGCGCGCCCCGCCAGACGGAAACCGTGGTCGCGCGGCTTGATGCCGCGACACACGCCTTCGATACCCAGCTTGTCCATAGCGTCGGACAGCGTCGCACAGTCCAGGCGCCGGGCGCGTTCAACGTTGGTATCAGTCACTTGTTCTGCTCCAGCATCGTTTCGTAATCGGCGCCCATGACTTCGGTGATCGGCTTGCTCGCCCGCAGCGCCGCGACCATCGTGGCCTCCTTGGCGGCAATGCGCTCGGCCGCATCGAGCACGCGTTCGAAGTCGGTCCTGGCGATAAACACCACGCCCGAACCATCGGCGATAACGAAATCACCATCGTTCACCGTTTCACCACCAATCGTGATCGTGCCGCCAGTCTCCTCCTCGTAAACCCGGCCGCGTGCCGTGCGTGCTGTTGCCCGTCGGGCAAAGATCGTGAAGCCAAGGCCCCGTGCCTCGTCGAGGTCGCGGGTCGGACCATCGACGATCACACCGCGCACGCCCGCGCACTGGGCCCCTGTCGAAAGCACACCACCCCATCCGCCCGCATCGATACCGGGATGTGATACAACGATGACTGTCTGGTCGGTTGACTGCACAATCGCGCGCGCGCCGAGGTGCACCTTGGGCTGCGACGCATCGGGCACGCCAGCGACCAGCCGCACGGTCTTGACCAGGCCGACCAGCACGCCTTCACCCGACAGGCGCGGCACGTCGCTGACCGCTGGTGGCAGAGCCAGCGAGTCTTTCGCGTCAGACACGGCGCAACTGTCAAGCTTTGCCAGACGGTGCAATTTCTGATCAGACAATTCCAACTCCTTGCGTCACAACCGGATCGCCTTGATTAGGCCATGCCTCGGATTAGGCCATGCCTTGGCATAACCTGACGCAAGGGGACCATCCCACGCGAAAGGATGCCTCCCAGGCGGTCAGCCGCACAAATTCACCAAGCCATGACGTTTGTCAAATTTATCGCATAGCGGGAATCAATTTTGCTAGAAAAATTTCAGAACTGGTGAATTTGCATTCCGCCGATGCCTTTGCACAGCGCCGCCGGCTGGCCGTTAACCAAGGTCGGTCTTGTGTAGCATTTCGCTCGCCCGGATGCCGATTTCATGCACCCGCAGCTTCACTGCCTCTTCAATTTCAGGCGTGATATCGCTGGTCAGCATCGAAAAAGCAAAAGTACCGAGAATCTGTTTTCTGCTGCCCAGTAGCGGCGCAGCAAAGCCGGTGGAATCCGGCCTTACCACCCCTTCAACCTTGCAGATTCGCGCTAGACGAACAGCCTGCAAAGCGCTTTTGAATTCTTGAAAATTCTTGCCTCGACCGGCTTTGACCAATTCATCATAATTTTCGATATAGACTTTATTCTGCAAGTGACGCGACAGGAATGCCTGAATTACAATCGCATTAGCTCCAGAAAGAATCGAAATGAAATTACCTTCTCCAAAACCGGTTCGAGTTTCATTTTTATGACTTTTGGCGTAAATTGAAATGAATGATTGCTTGTAAACCCGATTTATCGTAGCAGTTCCGCTAAAGGTCTTCACAATCGCCTCGGCAAATTTTCCACAGCACGATATAATCGGATCATTTCTTTGCAGATACTTGCTCAGCAGAATGATTTTTGGTCCCAGACTGTAACCTGAACCCGAACTGCTCACCAGATATCCCTGATCGCTCATCACTTTGAGATAACGATAGCAAGTCGAAATCGGCACCCGCAACGAAGCGGCGATTTCCTCGGTCGTCAGTTCCGCTTTGTTTCCTTGAAAAAGGTCAAGTATGGACAAAGTCTTTTTCGTTGAGGAGGTCGACAATTATCATCTCCAAACACCGAGGTTCACGGTACGCAAAGAGTTCGCAGCCGGTGCCCGATCTGTCAAGATCGACATTTTATTCCTAGGTTACATATACTTAGTCATTTTTTTGCGACAGCAAAGTGCGGTCTTGCAAGCATCTGCGCGGAAAATCATGCAGAAGGGCAATTCTCATTATCGGCGAAAAGTGCGAAACCAGCTCCCTTCAGTCAGCCACCCGTTTTTCATCCTGCACGCATTCCTGCCGCTCTCCGGCCGGAGCCTGGCTGATCCGGCCACATCAGACCAGACCCGTTGACCGGAGTTCGTCAAAGCGTATCAGTAGACGATGGTCTTCACGCACAGATTGCCTCGAGCGAGCCCGGATGAACGCCGTAAACACATCATTGGCGTCGCGGCCCAGGTGTTTGCTGCAGAAGGGTAAGACCCACGCACAGTGAATGCGTGCTCAACGCATCGAGCGCACGCGTCAAATCCTCACCCATAAGGTCGGCTTGCCATAATTGACGTCATTCGGCCGAACTTTCCCATGATCGCCGTGCCCAAATAGACGCGATGAAGCACATCACTTGATGGTTCTATTTCATCTTGCCCAGCAGTCGACCTGCAGCACCTTGCTCGGCGGCCAGGTTGCGATTGTACAACAGCGGCATGCGGGGTGATTTCCACCGCAGCGCGTCCATGATGCCGGCAAGGTTTTCGCCGGACGCAAAGTAATCCTGATTGATCCCGACGCGTGTGGAATGCGCGCTGATCTGCGCGAGTTGTTCGGAAAACACGTTGGCGTCGAGATCGCCGAACGCGCCGCCATCGAACGCGCGGCACAGGATCGCGCGAAAAATCGGCGTGACCGATCCGGGGTGCAGGGCCGCGTCACCGACGTCGAATGCGATCCGCGCGGGCACGGCGTCCTTGCCGGTAAACCAGGTCGGGTCCCATCGCGCGTTCCAGCCTCGGTCGTTCGGATTGGTCTTGCCGCGTGCCGCGTGCCGCGCGCGCCTTGTAGCGGCGCACGACGACGCGCCGGAACACTGGGCCGGTTTCGATACCGGCGATATCCAGCCATGCGGTCAGCGCACTGGCACTGCGCGGGGACAAATAGGCGGTCGCCCCCTCGCCATCCTGGTCGCCCTTGCTCCGCCCGATCCGCAGCAGCCGCGCGTCCGGATCGATCGCCGCCACGATGTCCTCGACCGTGATCGCCACCAGTTCGCTGGCGCGCAGGCCGGTGTCATAGGCGACCGATAGCAATGCCCTGTCGCGCAACCCGGCTGGCGTGTCAGCGCAGGCTTCAAGCGCAGCGCGGACATTGATCCCGCGTGGAGCGTCACTCAGCGGGTCCTTGACCACGCCCCGAAAACGCAACGGGCGCGCCTGTTTTTGCAGGACGCCGTTCGCTCGCCGCTGGCCCGCGAGCGTCAGTTTGACGAGCTCGTCCTGGCACGGGTCGGGCAGATGGCACAGCCGATGCAGCTTGGCGATCGAGGCGCGGTAACGCGTCAGCGAGGCGGCGGCGGCGCCCTGCCCGGCCCGTGCTTCAAGAAATCCGGCCACGATCGAGGGGCTGGCCGGAAGGGTGCGGTGCGCATGCGCCCGGCACCAGTCATCGAAGGCGCCGATGTCACAGCGGAACGCGCGCAGCGAATTGGGCGCGGCGGCCGCAGCATAGGCGGCGAGCAGATCCCGGTCGATCGCAGCGCCGGGCGCATAGGCCAGCAGCGCAAATTCGACCGCGATTGCCGCTGAAGGATCGATGGGCTCAGTACGGTCGGCTGGCGACATGAAGTTCGATATCCGTCGTGGCAAAATCCTTGCCGGTGCACAGCAATGGTTCGCCGCGTTCGCTGGCGACCGCATAGACCATCAGATCGAGCAGGTTGAGCACGCCGCCGCTGCCGTTTCCGGACCCGTACCGCACCTCGGCGGCGATCGCGATCGTCGCATGATCGGCCGTAAACGGCAGTGTCAGACAGCCACGGCGCGCGAAGCTGGCCAGTAATCGTTCCGCCTCGGGGCGCAGTCCGAACCGTTGGTTGCTGGCGACGCGGAGGAACTCGACCACGGCTGGCGCGGGTATGCCGCCGCGTTCTGCCGCGATTGCTTCGGCCAGCGCATCGCATCCCGCTTCGCCGATAAGCACCGCGATCAGCGCCGAGGTGTCGATGATCATCGCGGCAGACCGTCATTGTCCCACAGTTCGGCATCAATCTCGGCCATGGTGGGATAGGCGCGTTTGGGCACGCTGGCCTGAATGGCCTTGATTTCGGCGAGAAAGGCCTCCCGATCCTGCGCTGCCGGGAGCGGCATGCGATCGAGCGCGTCCTCGATCACTTCGACCTGGCTGCGGCCATCGCGCGTGAGCAGCGCGAGGCGCGCCAATGCGTGATCGGAGCGAATGGTGACCCCGCGCTGCTGGCGCCGGGGCGTGGGGTGGCGTGCATTGTGGGCCATGTCATGATCCAAAGTTGCGGTTGGACAAGCTTTGTATCGCTATCAGATCATGCAACCACGTTCAAGTACGCGCATCCGCGCAACATGTGATAAGTGCATTTATCGTCGCCCCCCTGCTGTCACCAAAGGCTTGATTCGACAAAACAATTTTGCCGAATTGTGCCTACGTCCCGCGAACATGAGAGGATTTTACCCTTACGGCGTCAGCCCATACCGCACATTTCCCCGAGCATCTGCGCCGCAGTATTATTCCCCACGGCGAGTTCGCGCGCGTCGGCCAGCGAGCCATATCGGCCCACTCGGTAGAGCGTCGAGTTACCAAAATGTCCGATAGTTGAAAGTCCGTGCGGAACCGGAGCGACGACGCTTCTAGCCAACGTCAACAGCACCAAATGGAATGGCGCGATGTTCGAATTGCGCCAGATTCGCTCTCAAGCATGGCCCCAAGAATCGGTTGGTCGCATATCTGGGACCACTTGTCGCAGGACCTAAATAGGGGGTATCTCTGGGGGTACCGTGTGGGGGTATCAGAATTTTATATTTTAAAATTAGTAATTTATTCACTTTTCAAGATCCCTCCTCCGCTACCATTTTTGCAATTTTCCGGCGCCGCGCGAAGACGCTTCAATCGGCCCAGAACCCCCCAAGAGTCCTTGGTGCGCTACGCGGCAAGCCGCTCAGCTGGAGGGTTCGAATCCCTCCTCCGCCACCATTTTCCATTTTTCTGGCGCCGCACGACGACCCATCCATCGGCGCACATCAACCAACAGCCCTCCTCCGTTCGGGGGAAGATTGGGTGGGGGCACCCGCCGCCCAATCGACGCTCCAGCCGTCCCAAAGTCAAAATGCAGAATCAACAATGCCTCCGGCGGCCCTTTTTTGCCTCCGGCGGGCAAGGGCCATCGCCCTTGCATCCCAGATGCTTTGCGTGGTGCCTCCATGACAGGCAAGCACCGGAGGTTCCGGGGACAGGGAGGGAGGTTCCGGGGGAGGTTCCGGGGACAGTATACTAAATTCCCCCCTTAGGGGAATTCTCGAGGCTTCGCGGCTTGGACAATTTAGTATACTGTCCCCGGAATTCTGTCCCCCGGAATTCTGTCCCCGGAATTCTGTCCCCGGAATTGCGTCGCGGCTTGGGCAATTTAGTATACTGTCCCCGGAATTGCCTGTCCCCGGAATTGCCCAAGGCTCCGAGACTTGGAATACTCGCACCATGACGGCGACTGGACCGGGGAGCCGCGACAAACTCGTGAACTTGCATCAAGCGCTCATCTCCTCGCTGGCTGAGAACAAGCTCCGATCAGCGTGTCGCTCAGGTGACGCTTGGTATGCCTTACCCCTTACGTTGGCGACCACCGCCATTTGACTAGGTTTCTGCCTTGAGGGCGACAGGGCCGAAGGTTCGATTTCACACACTCGATCGGCATCCGCAGCTTCTCCTAGCTGCTTTTGCGCGCGTCCGCAATTGCCAAATAGGACGTACTAGCGTCCTATTTACACACTCTGTGCAGTGTGTCATAAGTTGCTTCTTCGACAAAAAGGGCACCAGGACCACCATATGAGACGTATGAACGTAATAAATTGCCCGACAGCACGGGCCCCTCGTTTAGGGCTCTCGATTGATGACTCTGCCGGGACAGACTCTGTCGGCACGATCCTCGTCGGGTCGCTCATGCTTGGGACGGCCGTTCCGCAGCACGCCGTCGCCGGCCACTGCATCAACGGCGATCCCGATGTCTGGCGCGACCGCTGTGATGGCGTTGACGTCGTGGATCATTTCGGCGTGCCGCAGGCCATTCCGTTCGAGCGTGACCGACCGAACTTCCTCTGCCGCCATTTCCATGGCGGGCTCCGCAAGGCTTGGCCGGGCTCCAAGACGTTCGTGGAATGACCGACGTCGCGCCGCCAAGTCTGCTCGCGACGGCGAACGACGTCCGCCGCAGCCTCGCCGAGTTCGCGCGGCGGATGCGGGCGCTGCGCGACAACCACGGCGTGAGCGCATCCAAGCTCAGCGCGCTCGGCCGGCTTCACCGCGCCGGCCGTCCGCTGAGCGTGACGGAGCTGGCGCGGTGCGAAGGGCTGCAGCCGCAATCCCTTACGCGGATCATCGCCGATCTCGAAGCCGACGGCCTTGTCGTCCGGCGCCAAAACAAGAACGACCGCCGCCAGTTCGACATCGCGATTTCGAAAGCCGGGGATGAACTTCTGACCAGGGACGCCCGGCGGCAGAACGAATGGCTGGTGAGCGCCATGGTGGAGAAACTGACGCCTGCCGAGCGGGCGATTCTGGCGCTGGCCGCCGAACTCCTCGACCGGCTCGCCGACGAGGATGCGGCCCGCGCGACGCCGCGCGAAGCGGCGTGAGGGCCGATCGCGAATCTTCGCCAACCTACAACACGCCTGGAGGTTCCTATGGACTTGGCCGTCGTCGTCCCCCACGAAGCGATCTTCCTCTGTCCTGCCAACCATAGCCCGCCGACGCGCGTAGCCCCCTATCCCGGCTACGAGGCCGTCGCTACCTGCGTGGCCTCGCCCTCACGTGCGGGCACGCACAGAAGGCGTCACCGCGCGGCGCGCCGAAGCGGCGTAGTGGCTTTCCCCATCGCGCCCATGCCCCGAAACGACCGACGATGACCGGACCCTCTAGGGATCGCAGCCGAGCGCGGTTTCGCGACGGCCACCTCGGTGAGACCCTGCGCTGGTCCGGCCAGAGCAGGATCGATGGTCGAACCATCGCCATCGCGGCCCTGGGCATGGCCGTGCCGGCGTTTGTCGGCCTAGCCGCCGGACATCCCGACGCGGGATACACAGTCGGTCTGGGCGCCATGCTGCTCGCGGGCGAGCCTGCTACCCCAGGCGCTGAGGCGAAAGAGCGACCCTCGCCCATCGGCGCCGTCGCACCCGCGGTGCTCGCGGTCCTCGTCGCGACAGTGATCGCCGGCGCGCCGTGGACCGACGCGGCGATGATTGCGCTTGCGGGCGCGGCCGCCGTGGTCAGCGGCTACAGCCGGCCCGTCGCGATCGGTGCGATCCGCCTGATCGTCTATCTGGTGCTGAGCGCCACCTTGCTGGACGCCGCCGGCGGTCATCGCGGCTGGGCGGCACTCGTGTTCGGGGCCGGCGCCCTGTGGAATATGGCGATGCGGCTGATGCTAGCCGGCGCTGGTCCAAAGGACACCGCCGCCGCGGCCCCGGCCAGGAGCCCCACGCCCGCGCAGCGGCGAGCCCATCTGCGGCGGACCTTGCGTGACCTGTCGGGTTGGCAGTTTCCCATCCGTCTCGTCGTAGGCTTGAGTCTAGCCAGTGTGCTGCGCCACCTTTGGCCGAGCCACCACTACAGCTGGATCGTGCTGACCGTGGCGATCCTGACCCAGCGCCAGGTCGAGTCCCTGCCGGTGAAGATCACCCAGCGCACAATCGGCGCGCTGCTGGGCGTGGCGTTGACGTGGGCCATTCTGTCCAACGTGACCTCGCCGGTGCTGGTGGGGCTTCTGATCTGCATTCTCGCCACGGCCGCCACATTGGCGCGTGCGCGCAACTATCTCGCCTATGCGACCACCTCGACGCCGGTCATTCTCCTGGTCCTCGATTTCGGCAAGCGGGTAGAGCCTTCGCTCCTGACCGATCGCCTCGTCGCTACCGGGGTGGGCGCGGCCATCGTCGTCGCGGCGAACCTCGTGCTCAATTTTTGTGCTCCGGCCCAAGAACGCGGACGCGTAGGCTCGTGACAGAGGTTCCGGGACAGGGTTCCGGGGACAGTATACTAAATTCCCCCCTTAGGGGAATTCTCGAGGCTTCGCGGCTTGGGCAATTTAGTATACTGTCCCCGGAATTGCCTGTCCCCGGAATTGCGCGGCTTGGGCAATTTAGTATACTGTCCCCGGAATTGCTAGGGGAATTCTCGAGGCTTCGCGGCTTGGGCAATTTAGTATACTGTCCCCGGAATTGCGCGGCTTGGGCAATTTAGTATACTGCCCCCGGAATTGCGTAGTATACTGTCCCCGGAATTGCGCAGGCCGGCCGCGACGTTCTTCGTGCGTGCATCCGGTGAATCGATGCGCGATGCCGGGATATTCGATGGCGATCTCATGATCATCGATCGCGGCGTCACCCCGCAGCCCGACGACATCGTCATTGCCATTCTGCAGGGCGACCTCACCGTCAAGCGGCTCAAGAAGGTCGGCGGTCAATGGCATCTGGCGGCCGAAAACAACGAGTATCCAACACTTATGTGAGCCGACACTGCGAATCCCGGGGCGGTTCAGGTCGACATTAGGCGGTGAAACAATTTGCGACCGGTGCCTGACGGCTGATGACTGGGTTCGGGAACCCACCGACTACCGGCTGCGCGGGAAGAAGAACCTCCTTGACGAACCGCTCCTGGGACTCCTTCGAGTCCCAGATCGACATGATGAGGTAGCCACCCTCTGCCGGGCCAGCGGCGTGGTAGGTCTGGCCCTCGGGAAGCCCCCCAGGCGGATGCACCGCGGCAATCTCTGCTTGGTAGTTGGCTTCGGTGGCTTCAGGCCAAAAGTGGATGAGCATGTAGGGCATAGTCTGTCTTTCTAATTCGGCGGCGATTATAACGGTTGAACGTGCCGCACGACGGCTGTCGTGTCAAGCAAAGAGCCCGGCGACGTGATGACATTGCCCCAGTTTGGAGTTGAACGTTTTCAACTTCAGAGGTTCCGGGGACAGTATACTAAATTCCCCCCTTAGGGGAATTCTCGAAGAGGTTCCGGGGACAGTATACTAAATTCCCCCCTTAGGGGAATTCTCGAGGCTTCGCGGCTTGGACAATTTAGTATACTGTCCCCGGAATTCCCCCGGAATTCCCGCCGTCGCGGCTTGGGCAATTTAGTATACTGTCCCCGGAATTGTCGCTGTCCCCGGAATTGTCGCGGCTTGGGCAATTTAGTATACTGTCCCAGGAATTCCCTGTCCCCGGAATTCCTCGACTGTCCCCGGAATTCCTCGAATGCCCTTGAATTCGCCGTTTGGTCCAGATGATGAAGTTGTCAAAGGTAGGATTCATCTAGGAGGTTTCGTCAAACAAAGCATCCAACTTTGTAATCTCCATTCACATCTTATTTACAAAGCTGCCGCGAGAACAAAATCTCAAAGTTCTCGCATTTCTTCGGTTGATCAAGATCGTTTTCGAGCCCTGTTTTTTGATATGAACGGCAAGATAAACGAGTCACGAGGCCTCCATGCCCTAGATCCAGCGGATCAGCAGGCTCAGCGCGAATTTCTTGAGCAGGGATGTGACATTATCCCGCACTCCCTCGCCTACGATCATATGTATGACAACTTTATGACGTATAGAGATGATACGAGGCCCTCGGAAGCCATTATTAACCAGACAAAGCACTTGGTTGGGAATGCGCTATTTTGAGCGAGCTGAATAAGGGCGGTTTTTATGCTAAACGGCTATAGCAAGTTAAACGCAGTCTGGTTATTCCGGGGCCTTATTGGGGGCCTATCTAAAGGGCCTTAGGCATTAAAGTTATATTTTTCAGATGTTTGGATGATACGATTCGAGTCCCTCCTCCCACCATAAAAACAAGTACTTAGCTGCATGTTCGTCACTTCCTGTAGGGGCCGGTTTACAAACTTTGTAAACCGCTACGCGCTCACCAGACCCTGAAAAACCGCATCTTGCTCGAGAACTACTTCCTCCCCGGCGACCTTGAGACCCAGATCGATGCGTTCGTCGAGCACTACAATCACCAGCGCTACCACGAGAGCTTGGCCAACGTGACGCCCGCCGACGCC
>CAILBC010000005.1 GCA_903832325.1 uncultured Sphingomonadales bacterium
ACCCACGTAATTGTACGGTATTGGGTGGTCGGGTGGGGGAGCGGGCCGGTACCGACTTCCCGAAACGGAGTTTCGGGTCAGACACTGACCGGGATTGGCCAGCGCGGGCGTACCGAATACGCAGAACGCAGCGATGATCAGGGGCAGCAGAAAGTGGCGCATTTCGCTGACCTAGCCGATTGCGCTGCGCTCGCCAGCACCCTTGTTCGGGGCCGGTTCGGGGCCGCAACGCCATCCGGCAAATCGCGTGGTGCCTGTTCATCCATTAACCACAGTTTAGGGCCTTTGCGCCATGGTCCGCCCATCAGGCGAACCGGGAGTGTTGGGTGGCGACGGGAATCAATGGAGTTGTTGCGGGTGTGGCGGTGAAACCGGCCCCTGGCGCCTTGCGCGCAAAGCGCGAAATTCGTGCTGGCGGCCGGGTCGGCGGCCATGGCGCGGCGCTGGTCCGGCTGGGCTGGCAGATCGCCACCGGCACGCTGGCGCGCTATGTTTCGTCCAGCGCGATTGCGCTTTGCGCCGATACTGCCGCCTTTCTGGGCCTGATGCGCGCCGGGGTGGCGCCTGCGCCGGCTGCGGCGCTGGGCTTCATGCTGGGTGTGGTGGTGCATTGGCTGGTTTCCAGCCGGGTGATGTTTGCCAGCGCGATTGCCACCGTGCGCGCCGAACGCCGCCGCCAGCAGGCGCTGTTTCTGGCATCGGCGTTGCTGGGCCTGGTGCTGACGACGGTGATCGTGGCCAGCGCGGCGGCCTTCGGGCTCGATCCGCGCGTGGCCAAGCTCGTGGCGGTCGCGGTCAGCTTCACCAGCACCTCGGCCTTGCGCCATATGCTGGTTTTCGGCAAATCGGCGCGCAATTGACTGCGCGCACGATGGGGATTGATATGGATCGGCTCGATGCAGCCTATGGGGCGCCAGCGAACCCGATGCCGGGCCGCAATACCGCGATTCAGGCGCTTGTTCTGGCGGTCTATGCCGCCTGGGTGATCTGGGTCGGGCTGCATCACGAAGCCTGGTTTGATGAAATGCAGGCGTGGCTGCTGGCCCGCGACAACAGCTTTGCCACGCTGATCGGCTATTATGCGCGGTACGAGGGCACGCCCGGGCTGTGGCATGCCATCCTGTGGGTTGCCGCGCGCGCCAGCCTGCCGTTTTCAGCGATCTGGATGCTGTCTGCGGGGCTGGCGATCATCGCGGCGGCCATCGTGCTGTGGCGGGCGCCGTTTCCGCTGCCGCTGCGCATCGGCCTGCTCGCCAGCTATTACTTCGGTTATCAATACAGCGTGGTGGCGCGGGGCTATTGCCTCGATCTGCTGCTGCTGCCGATTGCGGCGATCCTGTTTGCCGATCGCGTGCGCCGGCCGCTGGGCTATGCGCTGGTGGTCGGGCTGATTGCCAATATCAACGCCTACAGCTTTCTGGCGGCGGGTCTGCTTGGGCTGGAATTGTTCGTGCGGCTGGTCATCGCCCGCCGGCTGGGCGATTGGCGCGTGCTGGCGGCGCTGGCCGTGGCGGGCGGGCTGGGCCTGTTTGCCATGTGGACCGCCTGGCAACCGGCCGACAACGGATTCATGAACCAGGTTACGCGGATGAGCCCGCTGGGCAGCGCGCTGGTGTTTGTGGCCAATGGCCTGTTCGACCGGATCACGCCGTGGAGCGGTTCGCATCAGACCGGGGTCGAAGTGCTGTTGGGCATGCTGCTGTCGGCGGCGTTTCTGGGCGTGCTGGTGCGGCTGGTGCTGGCGGGGCGCGATCGCGCGGTGATGCTGGCCATGCCGCTGGCGATGATCGTGTTTTCGGGCGCGGTGCTGGCCAGCAGCTGGCACGGCGGCGTGCTGTTCATGCTGGTGATATTCGTGCTGTGGACGCAGTGGCACAATCCGGTGGGCCCGCGCACGCGCACCGTGCTGATCGGCGCGCTGGCCCTGCTGGAAATTGCACAAGCCATGCAGACGCTGCGCACCGGCATCTATGATACCGGCCACGATTATTCCGCCGGCCGTCCGGCCGCGGCCGCGGTCATGGCCTGGCGCGCGCAGCACCCGGGCGCGCGGATCGCCGCCTTTGGCGGGCAAAGCTTTGAAACGCAGCCCTGGTTGCCCTACAATGTCTATGCCAATTATCACAATGCCGCGCCAAACCCGCAATTCGTGCGGTGGAACAAGGATGAAACCTGGCACGCGCTGCCGCATCCGCCCGAATGGCGCGCGCTGCTCGCCACGCACCCCGATGCCGTGCTGGCGGCGGTGATCTGGCTGCCCGGCCCGGTCAAGCGCGATCCCGCAGGGCAGGGCTGCCGCGCCGGCTATGTCATTGCCAAAACGTTTCCGGCGGCAATGCTGTGGCGGGGCATTCCCATCGACAACACGCTGATCCTCTATGAACGGGCAAAGACGGGACCCTGCGCCGTTTCCCGGGCCGCGTAGGCAAGGTCCTGCCTGACGGTGCCGGCAGATTATGGCATGCGGAAAGCGATAGCTGCCTGGCAGGAAGCGCCCCACTTGTAGGCATCAACTGCGCGTGTCATTCTGTGCTGATGTTACAAACGATGCGCACGCTTGGGCTGCTTTTTGTTTTCCCGCCAATGACATTTCTCGCTTACGCATATTTGGCACCGTTCGGCTTTCCGGAATGGCTAAGTTGGCTTGTTTTATTTGGCGTTGTAAGTGTCGCAATTGTTGCCGTGGCAACCTCCGGATGGACCCTGTCGTCTAGAGTTTTTTTCGGAGCGACTTATTTGATCTGTGCGATCCCGTTGCTGCCATTTGAGTTGCTCTTCGCGGTCTGCTTTGTCGGCAACCATTCCATGTGCCTTTAAATGATATCCGCTTTCCCGCCGGGTGCGTTCCCGCACGATTGACCGACGCGTGTCTGCTCTTTCAATTGCCACTCCCGGAAACCGAGAGACCGCCAACCTCCAATTCCTGCCCTTCAGTGCTTACCCAAAAAGTACCCAAAGCAGCCATTCCTTGCCCGGAACTTGTCCGCGCTTCCCGGTCTCGTGGTTTTGCCGGGTTTGCGGTTTCTGGGGCGGCAGCTTGATCCCGCCTGGGCCTGCGCGCATACGTTCAAGCCGTTGCCGCTACGCAGGGATCGTCAATGCCTAAACCGCCGATCGGGCGCGATACGCGTTTGTGCATGTCGTTGTCGGGGCGCCCGGGCAATGCCGGGTCGCGGTTGCATAATCACCTGTACGACGCGCTGGGGCTCGATTTCGTCTACAAGGCGTTTTCGACCACCGATCTGGCGGCGGCGGTGGGCGGCATCCGCGCGCTGGGCATTCGCGGATCGGCCATTTCCATGCCGTTCAAAGAGGCGGTGATCCCCCTGACCGACCGGATCGATGCCTCGGCGGCGGGGATCGCCAGTGTCAACACGCTGGTCAATGATCAGGGCGTGCTGACCGGATACAACACCGATTACCGCGCGGTGCGCGAATTGCTGCATGGTGGCCCGGCCGATCCGGCCATGCCCTTCGTGTTGCGCGGCAACGGCGGCATGGCCAAGGCGGTGGCGGCGGCGCTGCACGATCTGGGCTGGCGACAGGGCACGATCGTGGCGCGCAATGCGCAGACCGGCCCGGCGCTGGCGGAACGCCATGGCTATGCCTGGCGCGATACGATGCCCGAACCGGGCGCGGCGCTGCTGATCAATGCCACCCCGCTGGGCATGGAAGGCGCCGATGCCGGGGCCCTGGCCTTTTCCGAAGCGGCGATTGCCGCGGCGCAGGTTGCCTTTGATGTGGTGGCCCAGCCGGCGCGCACGCCGTTCATCCTGGCGGCCGAAGCGCAGGGCAAAGCGGTGATTTCGGGCACCGAAGTGATCGTGCGCCAATCGATCGAACAGTTCGTGCTCTATACCGGCCTGCGCCCCGCGCCGGAACAGATCATTGCCGCAACGCGCCATGCCCATGGCGATGCCGCCGCCGATCAACTGGCGCGCGCCTATGGCCGCGCCGTTGGCCTTGCCGCATGACCGCGCCCCGGCTTGATCTGATAACCGATGTGCCGGGCCTGCGCATCGGCCATGCCACGTCGGCAAAGCATGGCACGGGGGCAACCGTGCTGCTGTGCGATGCCCTGTGGCCGGCGGCGGCGGATGTGCGCGGCGGCGGGCCGGGCTTGCGCGAAATCGAGGTGATGGCGCCCGAAAATCTGGTGCCGGGCATTCATGCGATCACGCTGTCGGGCGGATCGGTGTTCGGGCTGGCCGCGGCCGATGGCGCGCTGGTGGAGCTGGCCGCGGCAGGCATCGGGCTGGCGCTCGGCCATGGCCCGCCTGTGCCGATCGTGCCCGGGGCGGTGCTGTTTGATTTGAATGGCCCGGGGGACAAAGCCTGGGGCACCAATCCGCCCTATCACGCGCTGGGCCGGGCGGCGGCGCGCGCGGCGCTCGATGCACCTGATGGCGCGCCGTTTGCGCTTGGTTCGGTCGGGGCAGGCACCGGCGCAGTGGCCGGCGCGGTAAAAGGCGGCATCGGCAGCGCGTCGCTGGCGCTGGAGGCAGGGCTGGTGGTGGGCGCGCTGGTGGCAGTCAATCCGGCGGGCGCGGTTGCGACAGGCGGGGGTGGCTGGGGCTTTGATGGCGATCCCTTTCCGCCGGGCGGGCGGCTGGATCGGCTGGGCTGGATGCAGCCGGGCACCAACACCACGCTCGCCGTGGTCGCCTGCAACGCGCGGATCGACAAGGCAGAGGCCAAGCGCATCGCGATCATGGCGCAGGATGGCCTGGCCCGTGCAATCCGCCCGGTGCACACCCCGTTCGATGGCGACGTGGTGTTTGCCCTGGCCAGCGGCGCGATCGATCTTGATCCGCTGTGCCGCGAAGGCGGCGCCACCCGGCCCTGGTGGCTGGCGCGGATCGGCGCGGCGGCGGCCGATTGCCTGGCGCGGGCCATCGTGCGCGGGGTGGCAGAGGCGCAAACCGGCTGATCGGCCTTACCGCAGCGCAAACCCCAGCAGGCGCAGCACCGCCTTCAATTTGTCGCGCCCGTTCAGCGCGGCGGCATCGCGCCCGCGCGTGATGATCAGGGCGCGCCAGCCCACCGGTTTCTGGCCCTGTGCAGTCTGGAACGCGCGCGCGGTATCGTCATAGGCGGCAATCGGCGCGCGCTGCGCATCCAGCGCATAAACCTCGTGATGCAGCACTGCCGCCTGCGGCAGGCGCGGCTTTACGGCTGCGGGCCGCGCCGGATCGGCATGGCCCACCACCAGCCCGAACATCACGGCGGCGCGCGGCGGCAGGCCGATCAGCGTGGCCACTGCGGCAGGATCGTTGCGCATCGCGCCGATATAGACCGTGCCCAGCCCCAGCGATTCGGCGGCAACCACCGCGTTCTGCGCGGCGAGCGCGGCATCGATGGCGGCAACGGTATAGCTTTCCAGATAGTCATAGCCGGTGGCGCTGCACGCGGCATCTTCGGCAATCATCGCCGGCCGCGCCAGATCGGCAACGAACAGCAGGATCAGCGGCGCCTCGACAATATGGTGCTGCCCCCCGGCGATTTCGGCCAGCCGCGCGCGTTTGGCGGCATCGGCGACTGCCACCACGCTCCACAGTTGCAGATTGGATGACGTGGCGGCCGATTGCGCGGCGGCGACCAGCGTTTCAACCGTGCCCGGCGGCAGTGGATCGGGGCGATAGGCGCGCACCGACCGGTGCGCCAGCAGTCCGGCAATTGTTGCATTCCATGGGCCGGATTGGCGCACTTCCAGGCCATAGCGCAGCGCCAGCGCGGCCTGCGGCGGGGTTTCGGTCTTCATGATTTCAATCGTTTCCTTCTGCGTCCGGCATGGACATGACCCGAAAAGGGGGCCCGATTTGTTTCACCATCAGGTCGATGCGATGCAAATTTAAAATGGGGAAGGGGGCGGGGGCGGACTTGTTGCCGCGCGGCAAGCATAATAGGCCGGGCAGGTGCACATGTTTCGGTCGAATCCTGTTCAGGCAGCGTTGCAGCTGGCCCTGCCCTGCGCGTTGGTCCTGGCGGGTGGCTGCGTGCGTGTGCCGCCGGCGCCGATCGACCTGCCGGCGCGCGCCCTGGCACGCACCACCGACAGCTTTGATCTGCCCGCGATAGAGGCGCGCGCCGCCGCGCTCGCGCCGGGCGAACCGCGCCCTGCTGCCACCGGCATGGACCGGCTGGCGCTGTTTGCCGCAATCCTTGCCATCGATCCGCGCGTGACGGCGGCGCGCGATGCGGTGGAGGCGGCGCGCCGCGATGCGCTGCTCGCGCACAAGGCGGCCAGTCCCATGCTCGGGCTGGCCGGGTCCTATACCAATGACCAGTCGCAGCCTTCGCCCTGGCTGATCGGCGCGACGGCCGATGTGCAGCTCGATTTCGGCGGGCGCAAGGCGGGGCGCATTCGTGCCGCCGATCTGGGCGTGGTGTCGGCAGGGTATGATCTGGTCGAAACCGTGTGGTCCGAACGGATCGCGGCGGCGCGCGGGCTGGTCGATGTGCTGGCGGGCCAGCGCCAGGTCGTGCTGGGTGATGAACTGCTGGGCCTGTATGATCAGCAATTGGCCGCGATGCAGCGCCGGGTCGATGCCGGCGAGCTGACGTCGCTGGCGCTGGCGCCGGTGCGCGCCATGCGCGCTGCGGCGGCGCGGGCGCGCGGTGATGCGGTGGCGCGCATCGCGGGCGGCCGGGCGGCGGTGGCCACGGTGCTGGGCGTGCCGGCTGCGGTGTTTGACCGCGTGGCGCTGATCTGGCCCGATTTCGCCAGCCTGCCGCCCGCGCCGCCTCTCCTGCCCCCGCCACCCCCGCCGCCGATCACTGTCGATTTGCGCCGCGCGGCGCTGGTGCGCCGTGCCGATGTGCTGAAAACAATGGTCGCCTATGACCAGTTCGAGGCGGCGCTGCGTGTCGAACTGGCCAGGCAGATGCCGCAGATCAACCTGGGCCCGGGGTTCACCTGGCAGGGCGGGCTGATCACGCTGCCGTTTGCGCTGAACCTGCAATCGCCCTCGTTCGATCTCAATCGCAGCGCGATCATGGCGGCGGCAGCGCATCGCACAGTGGCCGCGCAGGCGGTCGAGGCGGCGCTGGCCGATGCGCAAGGGGCAATCGAAGCCGCCGCCAGCGAACGCGATGCCGCCACGGCGGCGCTGGTGCGGCTGACGCGTGAAGAACTGCCGCAGACCCGGCGCGTCGCCGATCGTGCCGATGCGCAAGTGCGGCTGGGATCGATCGATCGCGCCGACTGGGCCGCGGCCAAAGCGGCCGACGCAGCGGCGCGGCTGGCCGCAGTCGATGCGCTGACCCGGCTGCGGCTGGCGCAGATCGGTCTGGAAGCGGCGCTGCGGCAGCCACTGGATGGCCCGGAAGCCCGGATTACGGTACGCAGCGATGCTGCGCTTGGCTCGGAGAATGCACGGTGAAGCGTTGGCAGGCGGGCATGATGCTGGTTTCCGGTCTGATCCTGGGCGCGCTGGGCACGCGCCTGGCGCTGCCCCTGCTGGCGGGCAAGGCCGACCATTCCGCGGCGGCGGTGGCCGAAGGCGGGGTGGGGCTCCATGTCGAACCCGACGTGCAGAAGCAGTCTGGCCTGGTGCTGGCGGCCGTGGCTGAACGGCGCATCGCCGGCACTGCCGATGGCTATGCCCGCGCGCTCGATCCTGCACCGCTGGGTGCCATGGCGGCGGAAATTGCCGCGGCGACCGCCGCGCACGATGGATCGTCGCGCGAACTGGCACGGCTGACGGCGCTGGTTGCTGCCGATGCCGGCGCCACGCGGCACGATCTGGATGCTGCACGCGCGCAGGAAGGGCAGGACCGCGCCCGGTTGACGCTGGCCTGCCAGGCCCCCACGTTTCAGATCGGCGCCGGGTTGGGGCGGCTGGGCTGCGCGGCGATGGCGCGGCTGGCCGATGCGGCGGCGCACGGGCGGCTGGCGATCCTGCGGCTGGATTTTCCCGATGGTCCGGCGCCGGCAGGCACCACGGCAACGATCGATTTCGGCCCGGCGCAGGCCCCGGTAACGGCAAGCGTGCGCGTGCTTGGCCCCGCCACCGCCGGCGACACGCAATTGCAGACGGCGGGCGCGCTCGCGCTGCTGGAAGGGCCGATGGCGCAGCAGGCCGGGGTGGGGCGCGTGGTTGCCGCGCATCGTGCCACCGGGCAGGGCACCGTGGGCCTGATCGTCCCGCGTGAGGCGGTGCTGCGTGCCGACGGGGCGCTGCAGGTCTATCGCGCGCTGGGCGATGACCGGTTTGAACGGATCGCAATCGATGGACCCGGCACCACGCCCGTGGCCGAAGGCTGGTTCGTGGCGACGGGCGGCACGCTGAAGGCGCAGGATCATATCGTCATCGCCGGTGCGGGCACGCTGCTGGGGCTGGAACGTGCGGCCGGCGCGGGCGCCGGGGCCGACGGGGGCGATTGAACCGATGTTGCAGACCATTGTCCGCGCGTCGTTGCGTTATCCCTGGCTGGTCATGCTGGGGGCGTTTGTGGTGCTCGCCTTCGGGGTGATGACGCTGCGCGGCGCGTCATACGATGTGTTTCCCGATTTCGTGCCGCCCCAGGCCTCGATCCAGACCGAAGCGCCCGGATTTTCGCCGCGTCAGGTCGAAATGCTGGTTACCCGACCGCTTGAGGCGGTGGTCAACGGCGCCAACGGCGTTGCCACGGTGCGATCGCAATCGATCCAGGGCCTGTCGGTGATCGATGTCACGTTCAAGGACGGGCTTGATCCCTACCGGTCGCGCCAGCAAGTGGCCGAGGCGCTTGCCGATGTGGCGCCCACGCTGGCGCCGGGGGTCAATCCGCCGCGCATGTCGCCCATGGTTTCGGCGACGATGGACCTGATCAAGATCGGCTTTGTGTCCGACACGCTCACCCCGATGCAATTGCGCGATCTGGTGCAATGGACCGTGCGCCCGCGTTTGCTGGCAGCACCCGGGGTGGCGCGCGCCAACGTGTTTGGCGGGGAAACGCGGCGGATCGAGGTCGCGGCCGATCCGGCGAAGCTTTATGCCCGGGGCCTGGGCTTTGGCGATCTGCATGATGCGGTGGTGCGCGCAGTCACGGTTGATGGCGGCGGCTTTGCCGATACACCCAACCAGCGCATTTTCATCGATCCCGGCCCCAGCGCCGACAGCGCCGAAACGATTGCCGCCGCCGTGGTCGGCACGGGTGCGGGGGGCAGCGTGCGCGTGGGCGATGTGGCGCGGGTTACCGATGCCGCGGCGCCGCCGGTGGGGGATGCGCTGGTCATGGGCCGCCCCGGCGTGCTGATGACGCTGTCCAGCCAGTTTGGCGCCAACACGCTGGATGCCACGCGATCGGCCGAGGCGGCGATTGCCGAATTGACCCCGGCGCTGGCGGGGCAGGGGGTAAAGATCTATCCCGCGCTGCACCGGCCGGCAAATTTCATCGATGTGGCGCTGCACGGGCTGATCATCGATCTGCTGGTGGGCGCGGTGATGATCGCGCTGGTGCTGCTGTTTATCCTGCGCGATGCGCGGGTCACGCTGATTGCATTCGTGTCGATCCCGCTGTCGCTGCTGGCCACGCTGATCGTGCTCGACCGGTTCGGGCAGTCGATCAACACGATGACGCTGGGCGGGCTGGCGGTGGCGCTGGGCGTGGTGATCGACGATGCGATTGTCGATATCGAAAACATCGTGCGCCGGCTGCGCGGGGTGGATGATCGCGGCGCGCGGGCCGAAATCATTGCCAATGCCTCGGTCGAAGTGCGCGCGCCGGTGGTTTATGCCACGTTTGTGCTGGTGCTGACGATGCTGCCGGTCATCGCGCTCAGCGGGTTGCAGGGCGCGTTTTTCGCACCGCTGGGCATTGCCTTCGTGCTGGCCACGATTGCCTCGCTGGTGGTGGCGCTTACCGTGACCCCGGCGCTGGCGCTGTTGCTGCTTGACGGCCGCAAGCCGGCGGATGAGCCGCACTTTCTCGAACGGTTCAAACAGCATCACGCGCGGCTGCTGATCCGCATGAGCAACCATCCGCGCACCGCGATGGGGCTGGTCGGGCTGCTGGCGCTGGTGGTGGTGCTGGCGGCGCCGCTGTTTGGCAGCGAACTGCTGCCGGCGTTTCGCGAACGGCACTATGTGGTGCAGATTTCGGGCCCGCCCGGCGCCTCGTTCGACTGGATGCGCCAGACCGGCATCCGCCTGTCGCACAAGCTGATGGCGCTGCCCGAAGTGCTGAGCGTGGAAGAACAGATGGGCCGCGCCGAAGCCGGGGAAGACACCTGGCCCCCGGGCAAGGGCGAATTTCACGTGCGGCTGAAGGATATCGGCGCGCGCGGCGAAGACAGCGCACTGCTCGGCATCCGCAAGGCGCTGGCCGAAACCCCGGGGCTGCACAGCGAAGTCACCACTTTTCTGGGCGACCGGATCAGCGAAAGCCTGTCGGGCGAAACCGCGGCCATCGTGATCAGCGTGCAGGGCAATGCGCTCGACACGCTGGACAAGCTGGCCGCGCAAGTGGCGCAGATCATGCGCGGCACCCCCGGCGCGGTCGATGTGCAGGTAAAGGCGGAACCCGGCAACCAGATGCTGTCGATCACGCTCGATCCGGTGCGCATGGCGCTGCACGGGGTCAGCCGGTCCGATGCCGGCAGCGCGATCCGCGCCGCCTTTGCCGGGATGGATGCGGGCGAAGTCGTGCTGCCCGATCGCAATGTGCCGGTGGCGGTAACGCTGCCCGCGCAATTGCGGCAGGATCCTGAAATGCTGGGCCGCACGCTGGTGCGTGCCAGTGGCGGCAATGCGGTGCGGCTGGCCGATATTGCCACGATCGGCGCGGGCGATGCGCGCGCGATGATCGAACACCAGGGCGGTCAGCGCCGCCAGGTGATCACCGCCAATGTGGCCCCGGGCAGCGATGTTGCCACGGTGGTGGCCGCCGCGCGCGCGCGCATCGCGCATGACGTGAAAATGCCCGCGGGCACGTTCCTGTCATGGGCCGGCGCGGCCGAAGGCGCCGCGGCGGCGCAGCGCGACATTGCCTGGCATGTCGGGCTGGCCGCGCTGGCGATGGTGGCGTTGCTGGTCGTGGCGTTTGGCGGCCTGCGCCCGGCGCTGCTGATCCTGGCCGGGCTGCCGCTGGCGCTGTTTGGCGGGATGGCGGCCGTGGCGGTAACCGGCGGGGTGATTTCGCTGGGGGCGCTGGTCGGGTTCATCTCGCTGTTCGGGATTTCGGCGCGCAATGCGATCCTGCTGGTCAGCCATGTCGATCAGATCGTTGCCGAAGAGGGCGCGGCCTGGTCGCTGGCCACGGTGCTGCGCGCCACACGCGAACGCGTGACGCCGATCCTGCTCACCGCGCTGGTTACAGGTTTTGCCCTGTTGCCGATCGCGGCGGAAAGCGGCCAGTCGGGGCGCGAGATCGAAGGGCCGATGGCCGTGGTTATCCTCGGCGGGCTGATGACGTCACTGTGCCTGGTTCTGATGATCCTGCCGGTGCTGATCTGGCGCTGGCGCTTTGCCCGCGAGGCGGTGGCGGCCTGATCGTTGCATGCTTGCCGGTCCGGGCGGGCCGCGGCGAAACGCATGCGTCAGTGATCGTGCGGCAGCCAGGGTCTGCCGTTGCGTTTCGCAATCGGGATGCCGCAGCGGTGGCAATGGCCGGTAAAGAAAATCCCCTTGCGCACCACTTTGTTGCGCGCCGGTTCGTGTTTGCCGAGCAGGCACAGCGTTTGGCCTTTCAGCCTGTCGAACAGCCTGCCAAACAGGCCGCTCTTCGGCTTGTCGCGAAGATTACTACCCATGTTCAGCGACATAGACGAATTTCCTGCGGTGGAACACTGCACAAAAGTTGCAATTTGGTCCGTTTCGGGCCAGAAATCCGCCATTCAGGTCAAATCCTGCCCCGCAGGGCAAAGGCGGGTTGTGGACAGGTTTTTGCAACCGGTGCGGCACGCGCCGCCGTCGAGCCGGTGCAATTAATGCCGAACGTGTTGTTTTTTTGTGTTGAATCCGCCGGCTGGATGTGATTCGGTGCAAATCATGCGGCGCAAAAGCCAATCCCTGCGGCTCCCCCGGGAAAGCCTTACCCAGACCATGGCGCTGATCGTGCTGCTGGTGCTGGGGGCGATTGCGCTTGCCGGGCCCAGCGGCGTGCTCGCCTGGACTGAAAACGCCCATTCGCTGGAACGCAACCGCCAGGAAATCGCGCGTCTTACCGCGCTGCGCGACCGACTGCACAACCGGGTCGATCTGCTCGATCCGCGCCATGCCGATCCCGATCTGGTGGGCGAACTGTTGCGCCGCGACATGAATGTGGCGCACCCCGATGAAGTGATCCTGCCGCGCAAATAGGGCGTTTGGCGCATGGCGCGCAGCACTTTTGGCCGCGCCATGCGGATTGCCGGATGATCCGTGCCGGATCGCACGAATGGCCTGTGCGCCGCGACGGACCATTGCGCAGCCGGCGCGGCATGGCTACCTCCGCCGAAACGCCCGCGGGCGGGCACCACCACAACAGGCCTGACCAGGCATGCCACTGAAGGCAGGATGATATGAGCGGCGACAGCCACCACGAAATCGATGATGATGACGATGAACGGTCGGGCAAGATTGCCGTGCCCGATGCGGTGCAGGCGGCGATCCGCACGCTGATCGAATGGGCCGGCGATGATCCCGCGCGCGAAGGGCTGGTCGATACGCCCAAACGCGTCGCGCGCGCATGGCGCGAATATTGCCAGGGCTATGGCGAAGATCCGGCGCGGCATCTGGGGCGCCAGTTCGAGGAAGTGGGCGGCTATCACGAACTGGTGCTGTTGAAAGACATCCCGTTCCAATCGCATTGCGAACACCACATGGCGCCGATCGTGGGCAAGGCATCGATTGCCTATCTGCCGCGCAACAAAGTGGTCGGCATTTCGAAGCTGGCGCGCGTGCTTCACGCTTATGCGCGACGGCTGCAAATCCAGGAACGGCTGACCAGCGAAGTGGCGCAGTGCATCTGGGACAATCTGCGCCCGCATGGCGTGGCCGTGGTGATCGAGGCGCAGCATGGCTGCATGACCGGGCGGGGTGTGCGCACGCCGGGCGTGGGGATGATTACCAGCCGGCTGATCGGGGTCTTTCTGGAAGACAATCGCAGCCGCAAGGAAGTGCTGAGCCTGATGGGCTATTGATGCCTTGCCCCGAAAGCCCGGCGTTTGCCGGGCTTTCGGTAGCATTGTTCACAGGTTTTCGAGCACGTATTCGGCCGAGCTGACCTTGAAATCGCCCGGTGCTTCAACGTGAAGCTGTTCGACCACGCCATCGTTGATTACCGCGGCAAACCGCTGGCCGCGCAGGCCCAGGCCAAAGCCGCTGCCATCCATGGTCAGGTCCAGAGCCTTGGCCAGATCGCCATTGCCATCGGCCAGCATGGTCACTTCGGCCGAACCCGATGCCGCGCCCCAGGCCTTCATCACGAACGGATCGTTGACTGCGGTGCAGGCGATTTCGTCCACGCCCGCCGCCTTCAACTCGGCCGCCTTTTCGACAAAGCCGGGCAGGTGCTTGGCCGAACAGGTGGGCGTGAACGCGCCGGGAACCGAAAACAGCACGACTTTGCGGCCAGCGAAATAATCGCTGGTCTGAACCGGCTCCATGCCTTCGGCAGTGGCCTTGACCAGCTTGATGTCGGGCACTTTGTCTCCAACTGCGATTGTCATCCCCAGGTTCCTTCTTGTGCTGTTGCGGTGTCTGGCCGGGCGCCGCAGCTGCGGCGGCCCGTGCACGCACCGATATAGGTCGCCGGTGTGACAGCGCAACTGCAACCGGCACATGCCACACGCCGCGCGGCAAAGCGGTGGCCTTTCGGGTTGTCCCGCAGGAACGATATAAAGACATCTTTATATTCCCCCCGGATACGGCTAAGGCGCATGCCAAGACGTTCATCGATCCACCCACCTTTTATAGATGCACAAGGAGTGCCACCGCCGTGACCCAACAGGACTACGTGATCGCCGATATCGGCCTTGCCGACTTTGGCCGCGCCGAAATCGCCATTGCGGAAACCGAAATGCCGGGGCTGATGGCCCTGCGCCGGGAATTCGGCGCGTCGCAGCCGCTGAAGGGCGCGCGGATCACCGGATCGCTGCACATGACGATCCAGACCGCGGTGCTGATCGAAACGCTGGTTGCGCTGGGCGCCGAGGTGCGCTGGGCCACGTGCAACATCTATTCGACGCAGGACCATGCCGCCGCCGCCATTGCCGCCGCCGGCATTCCGGTGTTTGCGATCAAGGGTGAAAGCCTGGCCGATTACTGGGATTATGTCGGCCGCATTTTCGATTGGGACGATGGCACCGGCCAGACCACCAACCTGATCCTCGATGATGGCGGCGATGCCACGATGTTTGCGCTGTGGGGCGCGCGGATCGAAGCCGGCGACACGCTGCCGGAACCGACCAATGCCGAAGAAATCGAATTCCAGCGCGCGCTGAAAGCCTTCGTGAAGGCAAAGCCCGGCTATCTGACGATGAGCGTGGCGCACATCAAGGGCGTGTCGGAAGAAACCACCACCGGGGTGCACCGTCTTTACCACATCGCCAAGGATGGCAAGCTGCCGTTCCCCGCGATCAATGTGAACGACAGCGTCACCAAGTCGAAGTTCGACAACCTTTATGGCTGCAAGGAATCGCTGGTCGATGCGATCCGCCGCGCCACCGACGTCATGCTGGCCGGCAAAGTTGCCTGCGTTGCCGGGTTTGGCGATGTCGGCAAGGGTTCGGCCGCGTCGCTGCGCAATGGCGGCGCGCGCGTGATGGTCACCGAAATCGATCCGATCTGCGCGCTGCAGGCGGCGATGGAAGGCTATGAAGTGGTCACGATGGAAGAGGCGGTAAAGCGCGCCGACATTTTCGTTACCGCCACCGGCAACGAAGACGTGATCACCGCCGACCACATGAAAGCGATGCGCCCAATGAGCATCGTGTGCAACATCGGCCACTTTGACAGCGAAATCCAGATTGCCGCGCTGTCGAATTACAAGTGGACTGAAGTGAAGCCGGGCACCGACCTGGTCGAATTTCCCGATGGCAAGCAGATCATCATTCTGGCCAAGGGCCGCCTGGTCAATCTGGGCTGCGCGACCGGCCACCCCAGCTTTGTGATGTCGGCCAGCTTTACCAACCAGACGCTGGCGCAGATCGAGCTGTGGACCAAGAGCGCGGATTACAAGAACGAAGTCTATGTGCTGCCCAAGCATCTCGATGAAAAGGTGGCGGCGCTCCATCTCGAAAAGCTGGGGGTAAAGCTGACCACGCTGACCGATCGCCAGTCGAACTATATCGGCGTCAGCCAACAAGGACCGTTCAAGCCGGACCATTACCGGTATTGATCGCAAGCGCGCAGACAGGAAAAAGGGCGGCTGCGGCCGCCCTTTACCCTTGATCGACCGCGCAGCCCCGGTTCTTCGTTGTAATTCCGCCTGCGCAACTCTAGCCATGGCGGGATGTTTCTTGCCCAAGCCGCCTGGCCGCTGATTGCCCTGCTGATTGCCGCGTGGACCGCTGTGGCGGCCAGTGTGATGCTGGCCGCGCGTGGGCGCCAGCGCCGGGCCGAAGCGAGCCAGCGGCTGGCGCGGCGGCTGGGCCGTATGGTCGAAGATGCCCCCGCGCTGCCCATGGTGGTGCGCGCCGATGGCCGCATCGAAGGGCCGGCGCGGCTGGCCGCCTGGTTCGGCCTTGATGCCATGCCCGGCTACTTGTCTGAACTGGATAGCGGTGATCGCGCCGGTTCGGGGGCCGGTGCCGGTTTTGGCGCCGGTTCGGGCGCCGGTTTTGGCGCCGGGTTTGACGAATACCAGCTTTCGCTGCTCAGCGATGCGGTGCGCAACACGCAGAAAACCGCGGCCCCGTTCCGCCTCACGCTTACCGCGCGCGGCAGCGGCCGGGCGCTGGGGGTGCGCGGCCATCTGGCCGATCCGCAGATTTCGCCGGCTGGCGCGGCGCTGGTGTGGTTTTTCGATCTTACCGAAAGCGAGCTGGAACTGCGCCGCCTGCGCGCCGAAACCGCCGCCGCGCGCGCCGATTTTGCCGGGCTGTCGGGCCTGATCGAGGCGGCGCCGCTGCCGATGTGGTTTCGCGGGCCCGATCTGGCGCTGCGGCTGGTCAACACCGCCTATGTGCGCGCGGTGGGCGGGCGCAACGGGGCCGATGTGGTGGCCGCCGGGGCCGAACTGGTCGAGCCGGTGGACGGGGCGGGGCCGCGCGCGGTTGCGCAGCAGGCGCTGGCCCATGGCGAACCGGTGGAGCGCGTGGTTTCGGCCACGATCGGCGGCCAGCGGCGCAGCCTGCGCGTGATCGATTTGCCGTTGGGCAATGATGGCGTGGCCGGCTATGCCGTGGATATCGAGGAAATGGAGGAATTGACCCGCCAGTTCCGCCGGTTCCGCGCCGCGCAGCGCCAGATGCTCGATACGATGTCGGCGGCAGTGGCGCAGTTTGATGACCGGCGCAATCTGGTCTTCGTCAATCAGCCGTTCCTGCGCCTTTTTGCGGTTCCGCCGGCCTGGGTGGCCGATACCCCGCCGTTCGATCGCGTGCTCGACCGGCTGCGCGATGGCGGCCGCCTGCCCGAAGTGCGCGATTTTCCCGAATGGCGCCGCGAACGCCAGGGCTGGTTCCTCAGCCGCGAAGCGCGCGAGGAACCGTGGCACTTGTCTGACGGGACGCACCTGCGCGTGGTCGCCCAGCCGATGCCCGATGGCGGGCTGCTGATGATTTTCGAAGATCGCACCGAACAGTTGCAGCTATCGGCCACGCGCGACACGCTGCTGCGCACGCGCACGGCCACGTTCGACAATTTGTTCGAATCGCTGGCGGTGTTTGGCCCCGACAGCCGGCTGCAACTGTGGAACCGCCGTTTTGCCGCCGATTGGGGGCTGGATGAGGAAACGCTGGCCACCCATCCCCGTGCCGATGTGATCCTTGGCCATATCGCCGCAAAACTGCGCCGCCCGGCGCAAGTGGCAACGATTGCCCAGGTGATCGAGGCGGCCACGCTCGAACGCCGGCAGCAGACCGGGCGGCTGGCGCTGGCCGATGGCCGCACGCTGGCGTTTGGCGGGGTGCCTTTGCCCGATGGCAACGGGCTGCTGACAGTGCTGGACATCACCGATTCGCAAAAGGCCGAGACGATGCTGCGCGAACGCAACGCCGCGCTGGTTGAAGCCGATGCCGTGAAAACGCGGTTTATCGCCACGATGAGCTATGAATTCCGCACCCCGCTCACCTCGATCCGCGGCTTTGCCGAAATGCTGCAGGGCGGGCTGGCGGGCGATCTGCCCGATCAGGCGCGCGATTATGTCGATGCCATTCTCACCTCGGTCGAACGGTTGAGCGAACAGATCGAAACCGTGCTCGATCTGTCGCAGGGTGAAGCGGGCACATTGCCGGTGGCGCGCGATCCGGTGGCGCTGTTCGCGCTGCTGACCGAAGTGGTGCAGGAACGCGCCGAACGTCTGGCGCAAGGACACTTGACGCTCGATCTGCGCGGCAGCGATGCCGTGGGCACGGTCACCGGCGATGCGCGACGGCTGCGCCGCGCCTTTGGCCATCTGGTCGACAATGCGATCGATGCCACGCCTGCGGGCGGGCGCATCCTGGTCGAATGCGTGCGCCGGCCGGATCGCAAAGTGCAGGTGGTGGTGTCGGACAACGGGCGCGGAATGGAGCCGGCGCATCTTGCGCGCGCGCTGGAGGGGCTGGCAATTGCGTCCGATGGCGCCGGCACCGATCGGCGCAGCGGGCTTGGCCTGCCGCTGGTGCGCCAGTTGATCGATGCCCATGGCGGCACGATCGAGCTGATGTCGGAACCGGGGCAGGGCACCAGCGCGCTGGTCATGCTGCCATGATTGCGGTCGCTTTGCCCGATCTGGCCGCGACCGAGGCGCTGGGCGCGCGCATTGCGCAGGCGCTGCAACCGGGCGACGTGGTGGCGCTGCATGGCGGGCTGGGCGCGGGCAAGACCACGCTGGCGCGCGCGATTCTGGCGGGCCTTGGCCATCAGGGCGATGTGCCATCGCCCAGTTTCGCGATTATCGAAACGTATGATCCACCTGGCGTGCGGCTGCCGGTGGTGCACGCCGATTTCTATCGCCTGGCCAGCCCCGCCGAAGCGGACGAGATCGGGCTGGATGATTACCGGCACGGCGCGGCGTTGATCGCGGAATGGCCGGACCACGCCGGCGGCTTTGCCACAGAGCCGGGATATCTGGGCATCCACATGGAAACGATGGATAAGCTGCGCCGGGCCATTGTCGATCCGGGCCCGCTTTGGCAAGAGCGGCAGCTATGGACCTGACCATTCCCGAAGGCGTTGCGCCGTTTCTCGACCGGGCCGGCTGGACCGGTGCCGCGATCGATCCGTTGCCCGGCGATGCATCGTTTCGCCGCTATTTCCGCGTGACAAAGCCCGATGGCGCGTGCGCGATGCTGATGCATGCGCCGCCGCCGCGCGAAGATACCGCGCCGTTCCTGCGCGCGGCGCGCTGGCTGGATGACAACGCCCTGCGCGCGCCGGTGATCATGGCCGAAGACGCGGCGCAGGGTTTCGTCCTGCTGGAAGATTTCGGCGATGTGCGGGTGCGCGAATATGTCGATGCCTGGCCCGATGACGAAGCCACGGTCTATCGCGCCGCGATCGATACCCTGGTGCGGCTGCACCGCCTGCCACCCGGCCCGTTCACCGCCTATGGCCTGCACGAATATGTGCGCGAAGTGCGGCTGTTCACCGAATGGTATTGCCCGGCGCGCGGGCTCTATGTCGATGGGCGCGGCTGGAATGAGGCGTGGGAGGCGGTGCTGTCGCCGATCCTGCCGCGCCAGCGCCCCGGGGTGACCGTGCTGCGCGATTACCATGCCGAAAACATCATGCTGCTCGACGGGTTTGATCGGCAGGGGCTGCTCGACTTTCAGGATGCGCTGATCGGCCATCCGGCCTATGATCTGGTGTCGCTGTTGCAGGATGCGCGCCGCGATGTGTCGCCGGAGCTCGAAGCCGAGATGTTCGCTCACTATTGCCGGGGTGTTGCCGCCGGGATCGGCACGCGGTTTGATGAAGTGCAGTTTCTGGCCGATTATGCGCGGCTGGGGGCGCAGCGCAATGCCAAGATCATCGGCATTTTCGTGCGCCTGTGGAAACGCGATGGCAAACCGCGCTATCTCGGGCTGATCCCGCGCGTGTGGGCGCTGCTCGAACGCGATCTGGCCCATCCCGCGCTGGCCCCGGTGCGGGCCTGGTTCGATGCCAATATCCCGGCCGAACTGCGCGATCCTGCCGGTGTGCCGGGCGGGGGTTTTGAGGCATGACCGACCCCGCAGCCCACGCGGCGCTGCCCGGCGGGCCGCTGGTCAGTGATGTCGCCATGCTGCTGTCGGCGGGGATGGGCAAGCGCATGCGCCCGCTGACCGCCACCCGGCCAAAGCCGCTGGTGCGCGTGGCTGGAAAGCCGCTGATCGATTATTCCCTCGACAAACTGGTTGAGGCCGGGGTGGCGCGCGCGGTGGTCAATGTGCACTATCTGGCCGACCAGCTGACAGCGCATCTGGCCGCGCGCCAGGCACCGGCAATTGCCATTTCCGACGAAACCGATGCCTTGCTGGAAACCGGCGGGGGCATGGTCCACGCGCTGCCGCACATTGCCGCCGAAACGTTTTTCTGCCTCAACACCGATGCCATCTGGCTCGATGGGCCGCGCAATGCCTTTGCCGCGCTCAGCCATGCCTGGGATGAGGACCGGATGGATGCGCTGCTGCTGGTGGTTGGCCATGCCCGGGCGTTCAACTATACCGGGATGGGCGATTTTCACCTCGATCCGCTGGGCCGGCTGTCGCGCCGCCGCCCCGGGCGGGTGGCCCCGCATATTTTCACCGGCATCCAGATCGTGTCCCGCCGGCTGCTGCGCGATGCGCCGGCCGGGGCCTTTTCCACCGGGGTGCTGTGGAACCGGGCGATGGACGAAGGCCGCCTGTTTGGCCTGTCGCACACCGGGCTGTGGTATGAAGTGGGCACGCCGTCGATGATCGCCCCGACCGAAGCCGCGCTGACCGGCGGCTGATCCGTGCCGGCCGGTCGCCACAGCGAATACCCCCTGATTTATTCGGTCGCGGCGCATCGCGGCTTTGCCGATGCGCTCGTCGCCGGGCTTATCCCGCGTTATCGCGAACCGGGCTTTGGCCTGGCGCGGCTGACGCTGCTGCTGCCCAGCCAGCGCGCGGTGCGCACCGTGACAGAGGCCTTTGTGCGCGCCAGCGGCGGCGCGCTGATGCTGCCGCGCATGGCGGTGGTGGGCGATCTCGATCTGGACGACACGCTGGGCACGCTGTTCGATCCGCTCGATGGTGAAAACGGGGGGCAGGCCGGCGCGCCCATTCTCCCCGCAATCGATCCGGTAGTGCGGCTGCTGGTGCTGGCGCGGCTGCTGCGCGAAGAGCTGGCGGCGCAGCCCGGAACCGCCATGCCGGGCGAGGCCGCGCTGCTGCGGCTGGCGCGCGGGGTGGCCGAAACGATTGATCGCCTGCTGATCGAAGAGGTTACGCCCGAAGATCTGCTCGATCCCGCGGTGATCGGGCTGGTGGGCGATCTGGCCGGGCACTGGAAAGCGGCGACGCGGCTGTTTGCGCGCGTGCTGATGCGCTGGCGCGCCGAATGCGATGCGCGCGGCGCCTGCGATGCGCCGCAACGCCGCAGCAGCCTGCTGCGCGCGATTGCCCGGCGCTGGCAGGTGGCGCCGCCGCCCTATCCGGTGGTGGCCGCGGGCGTGACTTCGGCGGCACCGGCAGTGGCGCAATTGTTGCGCGTGGTGTCGCAATTGCCCGGGGGCGCGGTGATCCTGCCCGATCTCGATCTGGCGCTCGATGATGCGGTGTGGGATGCTTTGGGCCATGCCGGCGCGCCTGCCGACCCCGCCACAGCCAACCATGGCGATCCTGGCGCGCGCGTGTTTGGCCGCAACGACATTGTCAGCCACCCGCAATATCACCTGAAGCTGCTGCTGGCGCGGATGGGCGTGGCGCGCGGTGAAGTGCAGGCGTGGCATCGCGCCGGGCTGGCGGCGGCACCCCCTGCGCGCAGCCGGGCCATATCCAACCTGTTTCTGCCGCCAGTTGCCAGCACGGCCTGGGCCACGCTGCCCGCCGAAGAGCGCAGCCTGACCGGGGTGCGCGTGATGGAAAGCGCCTCACCCGATGAAGAGGCGCTGTCGATTGCCATTCTGGTGCGTCGTGCGCTGGCCGAGCCCGAACGCCGGGTGGCGGTGATCACCCCGGACAGGGGCCTCGCCGAACGCGTGATCGGCCATCTGCAACGCTGGGGCATTGCCGCCGATGACAGCGCCGGGCGGCCACTGCCACAAACCCCGGCCGGGCGCCTGTTTCTGCTGCTGGCACAAGTATGGGCCGAACGCGCCGCGCCGGTTGCGCTGATTGCGCTGCTGGGCCATCCGCTGGTCCAGGCGGGCGACAGTCGCCCGGCCTGGCTCGATCGTGTGCGCCAGCTTGATCTTGCATTGCGCGGGCCGCGTCCGGCGCCGGGCATTGCCGGTTTGCGCGCGCATCTTGAGGGCGCGCGCCGCCCCGATGCCGACCTCATCACCTGGTGGGATCAGGCGGCGCTGCTGCTTTCGCCGCTGCTTGCCAGCGATGAACCGCTGCCGCTGGCCGATGCCATGGCGCTGCTGGTGGAAAGTGCCGAGGCGCTGTGTGGTGAGGCGATCTGGGCCGAGGCCGATGGCCGTGCGCTCGCCGCGTTTGTGGAGGAATGGAGCGCCGCAGCGGGGGACCCGGCGGTGGCGGCCGGGGGACCAGGCGCTGGGCAACCACCGGTCGATCCGGCCGAGCTGCCCGCGTTGCTGCGCGATGCGCTGGATGGCGTGGCAGTGCGGCCGCCGTATGGCGGGCATCCCCGGCTTGCCATCTATGGCCTGATCGAGGCGCGGATGAGCCGGGCCGATCTGGTGATCTGCGCCGGGCTGGTCGAAGGCACCTGGCCGGCGGCGCCTGCGTCCGATCCGGTGCTGGCCCCGGCAGTGCTGCGCGCGCTGGGCATTCCCGGCGCCGATTTCCGCATTGGCCTGGCCGCGCACGATTTCGCCGCCGCGCTGGGCGCGCCCGAAGTGGTGCTGAGCCATGCGGCACGCGATACCGGCGGGCCCACTGTGCCATCACGCTTTCTGCTGCGCATCCGGGCGATGGCGGGGGGGCATGTCCAGTTTGAAAAGGCTACGGGACAATGGGCGCGCGCGCTCGATCGCGGCACGCGGGTGGAGCCGGTGGCGCGGCCCCGGCCCCGGCCGAGCGCGGTGCAGCGGCGGGTCGATATTGCCGCAACCGCGCTCGACCGGCTGCGCGGTGATCCCTATCAGTTCTATGCCAGCGCGATCCTGCAGCTGGCTTCGCTCGATGCGCTCGATGCCGATCCCAGCGCGGCGTGGCGCGGCACCGCGGTGCATGCGATTCTGGAACAGTGGCACGCCATCGACGCGCCGCCGGGCGAGCTGGTGCCGATTGCCGAACGCGCGCTGGCGCGGATGAGCGCGCACCCGCTGATGCGCGCGCTGTGGCAGCCGCGCCTGATCGACGCGCTGCTGTGGATCGAGCAGGAGCTGGTTGAGGATCGGAAAAAAGGCCGCACCGTCCTCGCGTTCGAACGCTGGGGCGCGATGACCGTGCGCGGCGTGCGCATAAAGGGCCGCGCCGACCGGATCGACCGCCTGGCCGACGGCACGCTGGCGATTGTCGATTACAAGACCGGCACCCCGCCAAAGGGTCGCATGGTGGCCGATGGCTTTGCGCTGCAGCTGGGCCTGATCGGGCTGATGGCGGAACACGGCGGAATTGATGGCGTTTCCGGCACGCCGCGCCATTTCGAATACTGGTCGCTGTCGAAAAAGGCCGGAAGCGACCATTTCGGCTGGCGCGATGAACCCATTCCGGAACGTGGCAAGCGCAGCGGCGTGCCGCGCGACGAATTTCTGGCGGTCACGCGCCGCTATCTCGATGAAGCGCTCGACAAATGGATTTTGGGCACCGACCCGTTCACCGCGCGGCTCAATCCCGATCTGCCCGGCTATGCTGATTATGATCAGCTGATGCGGCTGGACGAATGGCAGGGCCGTGACGGCCAGGCCACCGATCCTGACCACATTGATCCCGAAGCGGCCGGGGCATGAGCGCGCCAAAGCCGCTGGGGCGCGAAGTGCGCCGGTTGGAGGGCAACCAGCTGCGCGCGGTGGCGCCCGATCGCACGGTGTGGCTGTCGGCCTCGGCCGGCACCGGCAAGACCCAGGTGCTGACCGCGCGCGTGCTGCGTCTGCTGCTCGAACCGGGGGTAGAGCCCGATCAGATCCTGTGCCTGACGTTTACCAAGGCGGGCGCGGCCGAAATGGCGACGCGCGTGGGCGAAGACCTGGCCGATTGGGTGCGCATGGAAGATACCGTGCTCGCCACGCACCTTCAGGCGATTGGCGCGGCGTTTGATCCCGATACGCTGGCGCGCGCGCGCAGCCGCTTTGCCGCGGTGCTCGATTGCCCGGGCGGCGGCCTGCGCATCGAAACGATCCACGCCTTTTCGCAATGGCTGCTTTCGGCCTTTCCCGAAGAGGCGGGCCTGCGCCCCGGATCGCGCGCGATGGAAGACCGCGACCGCGATCTGCTGGTGCGCAGCGTGCTGATCGATCTGCTGGTCCGCGCCGAGGACCGGGGCGATGCCGCATTCATCGATGATCTGGCTACGCTCAGCCGGCGCATGGCCGAGGCCGATCTCACCCGGTTCCTGCTGCGCTGCGCCGCGCAGACAGAGCTGTGGACCGGGCCCGGTGGCTGGCAGGGGGCGCTGCGGCAACGGCTGTGCGGGCTTGTCGGGCTGCCTGCCGATGCGGATCAGGGCCTTCTGGCGCAGCGCTTTGCCGATCAGGCGTTTCCGATGGCTGCGCTGGGCCGGTGCCTGGATACCCTGCGCCAGTGGAAGACCAAATCCGCCGACGACATGATCGGCCCGGTGGTGGAATGGATCGCCGCCCCGCCCGAAACGCGCGCCGAAACCTGGGCCTCGCTCGAAGGCGCGCTGTTCACCGGCAAAGGCACGGTCAAACAGATTGCCCGGCTGGAAAGGATCGACCCCACGTACGCCGATCACGCCGCAATCATTGCCGAGGCGCTGGAACACGTGCGCGATCTGGCGCGCGCGCTGGCCCTGGTCGATTGGGTCGAGCCGGCGCTGGGTGTGGGCCGTCGTTTTGCCCTGGCGTGGGACGAGGCAAAGTCGCGCGAAGGCTTCATCGATTTCGATGACCAGATCCGCGCCGCCGCCGCGCTGCTCACCCGGCGCGATGCGGCCGACTGGATCCGGTTCAAGCTCGATCGCCGGTTTGACCATGTGCTGGTTGACGAAGCGCAGGATACCAATGCCGCGCAATGGCGCATCGTGCTCGACGGGCTGGCCGGCGATTTCTTTTCGGGCGAAGGCAAGCCGCGCGGCGCGGCCGATCGCACGCTGTTTGTCGTGGGTGATTACAAACAGGCGATATTCGGGTTTCAGGGCACCGGCCCGGAATATTTCGAAGACGCAAAACAGCGCGTGGCGCGGCAATTGGGCGAACTGGCACAGGCCGCAAATGATCCGGACAAGGATCTGGAGGATCTGGGCCTTGGCCGATCATTCCGCAGCGCGCAGCCCATCCTGACGTTCGTCGATCGGGCGATTGCCGCGATCGGACGCGAACAGATGGGCCTGCCTCGGCCGCCCGAACCGCATGTCGGCCACGATATCCCGGGCCTGGTGCGGCTGTGGCAGCCGGTCGGGCAGATCGCCGATGCCGATGGTGATGGCAATGGCGATGGCGATGGCGATGATCTGGCCGCCACCGTTGCCGTCACCGATACTGGCGGCGATGAAACCTGGCTGTCGGGCACCGAGCGCGATCTGGCCAGCCGCATCGCGCGCCAGGTGCGCGCATGGCTGGACCACGGCTTTCCGCTCACCAAAGGCAGTGCGCGCCGCGCCGCGGCGGGTGAAATCATGGTGCTGGTGCGCAAACGCGGCGCGCTGGCCGCGCTGATCGTCGCGCGGCTCCATGCCGAAGGCGTGCCCGTGGCAGGCGTTGACCGGCTGCGGCTGGGCGCGCCGCTGGCAGTGCAGGATCTGATCGCGGCGCTGCGCTTTTGCGTGCAGCCGGGCGATGATCTCAATCTGGCGGGGCTGCTGGTTTCGCCGCTGATCGGCTGGAGCCAGGCGGATTTGCTCGAACACGGCTATCGCCCGGCCAGAGTGCGGCTGTGGGACCATTTGCGCGCGCAGGAAAATCCTGCCACGCATCCTGCCATGGCGATGTTGCGCGATCTGCTGTCGCGTGCCGATTTCATTGCCCCGGCGGCGCTGCTGACCTGGATTCTGGTTGGCCCGTGGCAGGGGCGCAAGGCGCTGATCGCGCGGCTGGGCGAAGAAGCGGGCGATCCGATCGACGAACTGATCAATGCCGCGATGGCCCATGCCGCCAGCCATGTGCCGGGGCTGGCAGGATTTCTCGACTGGTTTGCCGCGGGCGATGGCGATGTGAAGCGCGAACCGGGCGGGCAGGGCGATCTGGTGCGGGTGATGACCGTGCACGGATCGAAAGGGTTGCAGGCGCCGATCGTGATTCTGGCCGATGCCACGGCCGATCCGGGGCGGGCGTTGGCAGCACCCGTCGATCTGCCCGATGGCGCAGTCCGGACGGTGCCGCTGCCCCCGTTGCGCAAGAAGGAAAAGCCGGCTTGCGTGCGCGCGGCCGAAGCGAAAGAAGCGGCCGCCGCGCGCGAGGAACACTGGCGCCTGCTTTATGTCGCGATGACCCGCGCCGAAGAGGCGCTGTTTGTAACCGGCGCGCTGGGCCCGAAGGCCAAGGGGATCGTTCCTGCCGATAGCTGGTACGCCGCGCTTGACCGGATCATGCCCGATGGGCCGGCGGCCGTGGATGCCATCTGGGACCACGCGCGGGATTATGGCGCCCTCGCTGCTTTGCCCCCGCGTGACGAGGCACGGCAGCCGGCCACGCCGGTCGACATTCCCCCCGAACTGCGCCAGCCGATCGGCGCCGAACCGCGCCCGCCGCGCCCGCTGACCCCCAGCGCGCTGGGCGAAGAGGCC
>CAILBC010000006.1 GCA_903832325.1 uncultured Sphingomonadales bacterium
CCAGACGGGCAAGATCGTTGCCCCCGAAGTCTATGTGGCCGTGGGCATCAGCGGCGCGATCCAGCATCTGGCCGGGATGAAGGACAGCAAGACGATCATCGCGATCAACAAGGACGAAGACGCCCCGATCTTTCAGGTGGCAGACATCGGCCTCGTCGCCGACTTGTTCGCCGCCGTGCCGGAACTGACCGGCAAGCTGTGAGGCCCGATGAAAGCCCTGCCCCTGAGGGGGAGGGGCTAACAAAGGGGGGGGTGTCAGGCGGTCAGCGCGGCCTGGGTATAACCACGGGCCAACACGGCCCTGTTGCGCAACAGTGAACCGGCCTACGTTCGCGTTCGATGCCTTGTCATCGCGGAGAGCGCAGCATGAAAGTCGGAATTGTCGGCGCGGGCATGGTCGGATCGGCCGCCGGCTATGCCATCGCCCTGCTGGGAACCGCGACCGAGGTCGTGCTGGTTGACCACCGGCCCGATCTGGCCGTGGCCCAGGCCGAAGACATTGCCCATGCCGTGCCCTTTGTCGGCGCGTGCCGGGTTTCGGCCGGTGATTACGATGCGCTGGCCGGCGCCGATGTCGTGATTCTGGCCGCAGGGGTGCCGCAAGTGCCTGGCGAATCCCGGCTGAGCCTGCTGTCGCGCAATGCCGATGTTTTTGCCGACGTGATCGGCCGGGTGCTTGCCGCGGTGCCGGGCGCGCTGCTGGTGGTGGCATCCAATCCGGTCGACATCATGACCGGGATTGCGCGCAAGGCATCCGGGCTGCCCGCGGGGCGGGTGATCGGGTCGGGCACGATTCTCGATACCGCGCGGTTCCGCAGCCTGCTGGCCGATCACCTGGGGATTGCGCCGCAATCGGTCCATGCCTGGGTGCTGGGCGAACACGGAGACAGCGAAGTGCTGGCGTGGTCGATGGCGCATGTCGGCGGCGAACCGCTGGCGCTCTGCGCGGCCAAACTGGGCCGCACGCTGGATGCCGCCGATCGCGCGCGGATCGATGGCGGGGTGCGCCGCGCCGGTTATCGCATCATCGCCGGCAAAGGCGCGACCTGGTACGGGATCGGTGCAGGCCTCGCGCGGATTGTGCGCGCGATCCGCGATGACGAGCGCGCGGTGCTGACGCTGTCGGTGCTGACCGACAGCGTGGCCGGGATCGCCAATGTCACGCTCAGCCTGCCGCGCGTGATCGGGGCCACCGGGGTCATGGCAACGCTGATGCCCGATCTTGCCCCCGATGAACACGATGCGCTGCGCCTGTCGGCCGATCTGCTCAGGAAGACGGCGGGCGATCTGTGGTGACCGGCCCCGATGCGTGGACCAGGTCAAAGGCTTCGGCTTCGATCAGCGGCACGCTCAGCAGGAAACCCTGGCCCATGCCGCAGCCCATCGCGGTAAGCGCGGCCTGCTGATCGGCGGTTTCGATGCCTTCGGCAACCACGGTCAGGTCCAGGTTGCCCGCCAGATCAAGGATCGTACGCACGATCTTGCGGCTCTTGGGCTTGTCGAGCGCGGCGACAAAGGCGCGGTCGATCTTGATCGAGTCAAACGGCAGCGAATGGAGATAAGACAGCGAGGAATAGCCGGTGCCGAAATCGTCCAGCCCGACCCGGATCCCTATTTCGCGGCAGTTTTCCAGCACGCGCCGGGTGCGTTCGGCATCGAGCACGGCAACGCCTTCGGTCACTTCCAGTTTCAGACAGGATGGCGGCACCCCGGTTTCCATGATCACCCCGCGCAGATAGGGCACGAAATCGGGCAGCAGAAACTGCTGCGGCGCGATGTTTACAGCGACGAACGGCAGGTCTGCGCCCGGAGTCCCCCTGTTGTCCAGCCGGCCACTATTGTCCTGCCGCGTACCACCGAGTTGCGCGTGCAACCGGGCGATGGCGCGGCAGGCTTCCCGCAGGACCCAGTCCCCGATGAACATGATCAGCCCCGTGGCCTCGGCCGTGGGGATGAAGTCGCCCGGCGGAACCAGCCCGCGCCACGGGTGGTTCCACCGCACGAGCGCCTCGAACCCTTCAATCCCGCCCGATGCCAGATCGATGATCGCCTGGTAATGCAGCACGAACTGGTTGTCGCGGATCGCCTCGCGCAGATCGCGTTCCAGCGCCATGCGCATCCGCACCGCCGTTCCCAGAGCGTGGTTGAAGGTGACTGTCTTGCCGCGTCCGGAAGCCTTTGCCTGATACATCGCCAGATCGGCATCGCGCTGAACTTCGTCATAATCGCGATAATGCGGGTTGCTGTGCGCGATGCCGATCGACGCGCCGATCGTCACTTCGTCCCGGCCGACCGAAAACGGCAGATCGAGTTCGGCATGCAGTTGCGCCGCAACGGTCTGGGGCAACCGGTCATCGCGCAGGTTTTCCATCAACACGACAAATTCGTCGCCGCCCGTGCGCGCCAGCGTGGCCTGCGGCCGGGCGATGCCGTTGCGTGTGCCAGCAGGGGTTTCGGTCGGCCCGCGCACGACGCTTTCGCCGCCGACGCATTCATCGATCGCATCGCGCAGCCGCGCCGCGGTCGCCACCAGCAGGCAATCGCCGGCATGATGGCCGAGCTTGTCATTCACGGCCTTGAACCCGTCGAGATCGATCACCAGCACTGCCAGGCCTTTGGCATTGCGGGGCAGGCGGGAAAAGGCGCTGCTCGCACGTTCGTGCAGCAGCACGCGGTTGGGCAGTGTGGTCAGCGGATCGTGCAGGGCATCACGCATCAGCGCCTCGCGCGCCTGTTCGCGTTCGGCCACCCGGCCAAGCTGGATGCCGATCTGCGCGATGGTTTCCACCACCGCGGGTTCGGCCTCTATCCCCTTGCGCGAAAAGAATTCATAGATCGCCACGACTTCGCTACCGGCCATGACCGGAAAGGCGCAACCGGCCACCACCCGGCAGTCGATCGCGACATCATGGCGCTGAAAATTGGTGTCGGTGCGCACATCCTCGATCCACCAGGGGCGCGGCTCTGCGAGGACGCGCCCGGGCAGACCCACCCCGCGCGCAAAGCTCAGCTCACGCGAGGCTTCGACAAACGGCATCAGGTGTTCCGGGTTGGCAACGTGCCAGCAATTGCACGGCACCGCTTCCTGCATCGACCGCACCAGATAGGCATTGCCGAAATCCCAGCCCAGTTCGGCACAGATTTCACCCAGCGTGAACGACAGCGCCTCGACCAGCGTATCCGCCTTGTTGGCGCGTTCGGTGATGCGTTGCAGCAGGGCGAGATAGCGCTTGCTTTCGTACAGCGCGCGCAGCCCGTCCTCGGCAATCACCTCGGCGGCCAGACGGGCCTTGCGTTCGCGCACGAGCTGACGTTCCAGCCGTTCGATCCGTGCAGTGGCCGGATCGGGCAGGGCGATCGGGGCGTGTTTCATGCTGGCCAATCGACCGCAAGGCGGCACAGCGGATGGCCCTGCATCATGCAGGCCAGGTGTTCGACCGCTACCGTTACGCCAAAATGGTCTGATGCGCCGGCCACAAAGCCTTCGACCAGGGCGCACATCCGGCGCGGTGACTGGTATCCGATCAACAGCCGACCATCATCGGCGTCGGTAAAATGGAAATGCGGGCAGCGGGCCCCGGCATAGAGCTTTCGCACTTCGGGATGGATGATGTCGTTGGCGGTGGCGATGAAACTGCGCGCGGTGTGGTGGCGGACAAAGAATTCGGGAAAGCGCAAGGCCAGCAAGGGCATGGCGCCCCGGCCAAACCAGCGCAGGACCGACGCGGGCGATTGGCCCTGTATCGCGGCAGCGGTGTCGACCAGTGCCAGAATCTCGGCATCGGGATAAGACCCCAACGATGTGTAGACGCCGTCGACCCCGGCCGCGTCGACCAGATCGGGCCAGGCCTGGGCCCGTGCGCGGCAGTGACGACGTCTTCCAGCAAGTTGAAAATAACGCCCTTCATCGCAGCCTGTCGTCCGATCATCCTGGGTGGGGAAACATGCCATCTTGTGCCGCAGGCCGGATCGCCATCCGCTTAAGGCCAGGGCGGGCATGACTGCGCAGGCTGGTGGCGCTTTGGCTTAACCATGATCGGCGCCTGGCCTGATCCCTGGCCTGATCTCTGGCCTGATCTCTGGCCCGATCTCTGGCCCGATCGCCCCCTTTACAAAGCCGGCGCCTCGGGCAAGGCTGAAACCGGCGGGGCAGGGGCTGGCGGTGAACGGCTGGCATCGCGATGGAGAAGGTAATGGACACTGTGCGGGGCGAATCCATTCCTTTGGCCACCGCCTTGCTGCGCGATCATCCGCTGCGCCGCAATCTGGCGATCTGGCTCAGTATCGTGCTGGCCGGTGGCGGCGGTGTCGGCCTAGCTTTGACCGGGGCCTTGGGGTGGCTGGTCGCGGTGGTGCTGGCGGTGCCGATGCTGGTGCTGGGCATGATCGATCTGGCGCAGACCCGGCACAGTCTGCGCCGCAATTTTCCGGTGACGGCGCGGGTGCGCTGGCTGGCTGAAAGCCTGCGGCCATTTACCCGGTCCTATCTGGTGGAGGGCGATCTCGATGGCCGGCCGTTCAGCCATGAAGAGCGCGATCTGGTCTATGCCCGTGCGCACGGCAATGCCGATGCACACCCGTTCGGCACCGAACTGGATGTCTATTCCAGCGAATATGAATGGCTGGCCCATTCGATGCTGCCCAATCCCGATGCGGACAAGGCGATGCGCGTCATGGTCGGGTCAAGCCAGTGCGCGCGGCCTTATGCCGCATCGCGGCTGAACATTTCGGCGATGAGTTTTGGCGCGCTGGGCGGCCGCGCGATCGAGGCGCTCAATCTGGGGGCAAAGCAGGCCGGGTGCTATCACGACACCGGCGAAGGATCGATGTCGCCCTATCACCTGAAGCATGGCGGCGATGTGGTGTGGCAGGTCGCTTCGGGCTATTTCGGCTGTCGCGACCGGAACGGGCATTTCGATCCGGCGCTGTTTGCCGACCACGCCGCGCATCCCTCGGTACAGATGATCGAAATCAAGCTGAGCCAGGGGGCCAAGCCGGGCCATGGCGGCGTTTTGCCTGCCGCGAAAGTTACCCCCGAAATCGCGGCGACACGCGGCGTGCCGCTGGGCGAAGATTGCGTGTCACCGGCGCGGCACAGCGCCTTTGGCAACCCCGTTGAGTTGATGGAATTTGCCGCAAAGCTGCGCGATCTGTCGGGCGGAAAGCCGGTCGGGCTGAAACTGTGCGTGGGCATGCCGCACGAAGTGTTTGCCCTGGCCAAGGCGATGCTGAAAACCGGTATCAGGCTGGATTTCATGGTGATCGACGGCGGCGAGGGCGGCACCGGCGCCGCGCCCGAGGAATTGTCTGACCATGTGGGCATGCCGCTGCGCGAAGGGCTGATGATTGCGCGCAACGCGCTGGTTGGGGCGGGGCTGAAAGGCGAAGTGCGGCTGGCGGCCAGCGGCAAAGTCACTTCGGGCGCGGGGGTGGCGATCAATGCCGCGCTGGGGGCGGACTGGTGCAACGCGGCGCGCGCTTTCATGTTCTCGATCGGCTGCATCCAGTCGCTCAAATGCCATACCGGGCTGTGCCCCACCGGCATTGCCACGCAATCGCCGGCCCGCCAGCGCGGTCTGGTGGTCGAGGAAAAGGCAGCGCGCGTGGCACGGTTTCATGCCGCGACAATCAACGCGCTGCACGAAATCATCGTCGCCACCGGGCTCGACAGCCCGTCCGATCTGCGCCCGTTCCATTTGCGCCAGCGCATCAACGTGGCCGAAATGCGCCAGTTCGACGAAATCTATCCTTTCGCCCGCCCCGGCGAACTGCTCGCCGGTACCGATCATCCGTCCCTCGCCCGGTGGTGGAACGCCGCCAGCGCCGACACGTTCCGCCGCGTCGATGGCGACCGGCTCAGCCCGGTTTAACCCCCCGTTACCCCGAGCACCGCCAGTGTCAGCACTTCGATCCCGGTGCGGATCACCGGCACATGGTCGGGGGCAAACAGTGGGGAGTGGTTCACCGGCAGGGGGTGGCCTTCGGCGCGGGCGCGGTCGATCGTGGCCTGGGTATAGGCGCCGATTGAGAAATAGACCGAATGCGTGAGCCCGGCGCCGACAAATTCGGAATAGTCCTCGCTCGCGGTCCAGCCGGGCGCGGTTTCGGGCACGAGCGTGACGCTGTCTGCGCCAAGCGCGGCCTGCAGCACGCGCGCGCTGCTCGCGGCCAGCGCCGGATCGTTGACCACGGGATTGGCGGTGAAACTGTGGCGGATTTCAGGATCAGGCGCGCGTGCCATGGTTGCGGCGGCGCGGGCGGTGCGTTCCACCCCGTCGTTGAGGATGCGGCGCACGGCGGGATCGTAGGATCGCAGGGTCAATTGCAGGTCGGCATGATCGGGAATGATGTTTGATACCGACCCGGCATGGAACGATCCGACCGTGACCACGCCGAATTTGAACGGGTCCTTTTCGCGCGCGATCACGGATTGCACGTCGGTTACGAAATGGGCCGCTTCGACAATCGGATCGATCCCCTTGTCGGGCATCGAACCATGCGTGCCGACGCCGTTGAAACGGATCAGGATTGTATCGACCGACGATGTCGTCGGCCCCTGTTTTACCGACACGGTACCCGCCAGGCCCGACAGGATATGCGCGGCAAAGGCATAATCCGGCCGGGGAAAGCGAGTCAGCAAGCCATCGGCGAGCATGGCGTGCGCGCCCGACACTTCCTCTTCGGCAGGCTGGGCGATGAACAGCAGCGTGCCGTGCCAGCGGTTCTTCATCGCGACCAGCGCCGATGCCGTGCCGATCCACGCGGTCATATGTGCATCGTGCCCGCAGGAATGCGCAACGAATGTCGGCCGGCCATCTTCACCCGGCGCCTGCGCCCGGCTGGCATAAGCGAGCCCGCTCTTTTCCTCCATGGGCAGGGCATCCAGTTCGGTGCGCACCATCACCACCGGGCCGGGGCCGTTCCGATAAACCGCGACCAGCCCGGTCCGGCCGACGTGCTCGGTCACGGCAAAGCCCAGTTTGCGCATGCGCTCGGCGAGCACACCTGCGGTGCGGTTTTCCTGAAAGCCGAGCTCCGGATGGCTGTGCAGATCGACATAAAGCGATTCAAGCCCGGCCCAGTCGCGGTCGATCAGGGCATCGATGGCCGCACGCGGCGCAGGCACTTCGGCGGCTGCGGCAGGTTGGGCGATCAAGAGCGCGGCAGCGCAACACAACAGGCGATTTGGCATCCGGAAAGCTCCGCAGGCTATGATCAGGGGCGCAAGGCCGCAGCGGTGCATGGTGCACGCCCTGCGCCAGTGCCGTCAATCGGTGAACCGTCGGCGATCGATTGCTGTGAACCCGGAAATTGCCTGTGCCTAGGCGGCGTGGACAAATTCCGCAGCGCCACGGTTGCCCTGCAAAAGGCCCCGGCAAGGAGCGAAGACGCAGCCAGAGTGGGCCTCTTGCAAGGCTGAGTGACGCCGCAGGGGCCTTTTGCAGGGGAACCCCTTCGGGGCTGGACCCAATGCCGCCATCGCAGTGTCGGCTCGGCTCGGAATATTGCCCATATGCCTTCACCTCGCCTCCTCGCGCTGGCGGCTTTGGCCTCCAGCCGTGGCGCTGCGGAATTCGTCCACGCCGCCTAGAGGTGCAGGCCGTTCGATTTGGCTGTCGCTGCCGCCCCGTTCGCAATCGCGCAGCCTGCGCTGGCGAGGTCTGGCAACGGGCGCCCGTGCAGACACCGGCATCACACCTGGCCACGGTCTGACTGACGCAAAAATACCATATATAACCGGATGATAATCTGAGATCACAGCATTTTGGCGGATTATTTGTGGTGGATTGGTGATGCATAAATGCACCTTCCGTGGCTTTCGCGCACCACACGCGGACCCTGGAAATCCTCATATGGCCGTTGGCGAAACCCCAAAGCGGCGGAAGTCCATACGCTGTTAGCAGTATGTTCGACCGGGTGTGCGGGTGGCTAGCGGTATCGTGACGAACGCCGTCCGTTGACCAGCGGCGGAGGTCAAGGCCGCAAACGGGCCAATAAAATGAGGGAACACTGCATGAAGACTTTCCTGTTCACGACAACTGCGCTTGCGCTTGTCGCACCGATGGCGGCGCACGCCGCCGATGCGCCGGCCCCGGCCGCCGAAGCGCCCGCGGTTGCGCCCGACATCATCGTTACCGGCACGCGCACCACCGGCACGCGCGCGGCAGACAGTGCCGCCCCGATCGAACTGGTCGGTTCGACCGCGATTGCCAACGTTGGCCAGCAGGACCTGACCCAGGTTCTCGCGCAGTCGCTGCCGTCGCTGAACTTCAACGCGTTTGGCGGCGACACCGCCAACCTGACGCTTTCGGCCGCGCTGCGCGGGATCAGCCCGAACGACACGCTGGTGCTGATCAACGGCAAGCGCCGCCACACCACCGCCAACCTCGCCGTGCTGGGTGGCAGCCCCTATTCGGGCAGCGCCACGACCGACCTGTCGTTCGTGCCCACCGCTGAAATCGGCCATATCGAAGTCCTGACCGACGGCGCCGCCGCGCAGTATGGTTCCGACGCGATCGCGGGCGTGATCAACATCATCACCAAGAACGCCGATCATGGCGGTTCGATCTCCGTCACCGGCGGCAGCAATTACCAGAACGGCGGCAAAACCGCCGGCGTCAGCGCCAATTTCGGCTTCAAGCTGGGCGATCGCGGGTTCTTCAACGTGACCGGCGAATACAAATTCCACGATTTCACGCAGCATGGCCAGTTTGACCGCCGCCTGTTCAACCCCGATGGCACGCTGAAGGCATCGGACAATCCGGTCGATGTGGCCGGGGTGAAGGCGAACCCGAAATATCCGAACGTGAACACCATCAACGGTGATGCACGCTATTCGCTGTACAACATCGCGTTCAACGCAGGGTACGACCTGGGCGGCGGCGCGCAGCTTTATGCGTTTGGCAGCTATGGCAACCGTTTCGCCAAATCGTATGAAAACTATCGCGTTCCGACCAAGATCAAGGGAACGCCGCTCGGCAGCACAACCGTCAACTATCCCCTGCCGCTCGGTTTCAACCCGCTGGAAAGCATTCGTGAAGAAGATTTCTCGCTGACCGGCGGGATCAAGGGTGATGTCGACAAGTGGCATTATGACCTGTCGCTGACGTACGGTCGTGATTCGGTCAGCCTGTCGACGCTCAATTCGGCCAACCCCGCGCTGTTCGCGCAGCTTCAGGCGGCGACTCCCACCGTGCTGACCGATCTGCAGCGCAATTTCTATGACGGCTCGCTGAAAAACAGCGAATGGGCGGCCAACCTCGACATCACGCGCGAATTCGATGCGGGCCTGGCCAAGCCGATCACGCTGGCATTCGGTGGTGAATGGCGCAAGGATGGCTATGCCATTACCCCGGGTGAATTTGCCTCGTACGCTTATGGCGGTGCACAGTCCTATCCGGGCTTTGCCCCGACCGATGCGGGCTCCTACACCCGCACCGGTTATGCAGGGTACGCCGATCTGGCGATCGATCCGGTGACCGGGCTGCATATCGACGTGGCCGGCCGGTTCGAACATTTTTCGGACTTTGGCAGCGTGGGCACGGGCAAATTCAACGCCCGCTATGATTTCTCGCCCGCCATCGCCATTCGCGGCACGTTCTCGAACGGGTTCCGCGCGCCGACCCTGGCTGAAGAATACTATTCGTCGGTCAACGTCGGGCCGGGTTCGACCTTTGGCCAGTTGCCGCCGAACTCTGACGCGGCGCAACTGCTCGGCTTCCCCAAGCTGAAGCCGGAGCGTTCGACCAACCTTTCGTTCGGCTTTGTCGCGCACCCCGCGCCCAAGCTGCAGATCACGGTCGATGCCTATCAGATCAAGATCACGCACCGCATCGTGGCCTCGGGCGCGCTGTTCGGGTCTTCCGGTGGTTCGCCCTATGATGCCAATGGCAACCCCATCCCGGCAAACATCGTCTCGCAGGCGATCCTTGACGCGCTGACCTCGCGCAAGGTTTCGCTGGCCGATGCGACCAGCTATTCGGGGATCAACATCTTCAGCAATGGCGCCGACACCCGCACGCGCGGCGTTGAACTGACTGCCAACTATGCCAGCGACTTTGGCGATTCGGACAAAGTGGACTGGAGCCTGGGCTTCAACTACAACAAGACCGAACTGACCAACATCGTCGGCCTGCCGGCACCGGTGTACAATGCCGGCTTTGGCCAGACTTCGCTGCTTGACCAGAATGCGGTCGACGGCCTGACCACGGCAACGCCGCGGGTCAAAGTGATTGCCGGCGTGCTCTATACCCACGGGTCGCTGACGATCAACTTGCGCGAAACGGTCTATGGCGCGACCAGCCAGCACAACAGCCCCAGCGGTTCGGGCACCGGCCCCAATTCGGCGCTGTTTGCCATCGGCACCACCGCGATCACCGACCTGAACGTCGCCTACAAGCTGACCCCGGCGATCCGTTTTGACGTCGGTGCCAACAACCTGCTCAACAAGCAGGCGCCAACCCTGCCGCTGGCGCCGGGTCTGGCGCGTCCGCTGTCGGGCAACGTGTTCAATGCCCCTTCGTCGATCACCCCGTGGGGGATCAACGGCGGCTATTACTACGCGAAAGCCACTTTCACGTTCTGATCGCACACAGGGGCGCGCCCATCGTGGCGTGCCCCGATGCGCGTGAGTTACCGCCGGGCCGGGACGCTGTTCCGGCCCGGCTTTTCTTTTCAACCCGGCGTTGTCTATAGCATCCGTGATGAGCGATCCCTTTGCCACTGCTGCGGCGGCCCTGGCCACCAATCCCGCGCTTGCCGAGCGTCAGGCGCGCGCCTTGTGCGTGCAGGCGCCGGGTGATCCGCGGCCGCGCCTGATTCTGGCTTCGGCGCTGCGCCGGCTGGGCCGCGCGGGCGATGCGCTGCCGATGCTGCGCGATCTGGCGCAGCGCTGGCCGCGCGCCGCGCGTACCCGCTATGAACTGGGGGCGTGCCTTTCTGATCTGGGCCAGCCGCAGGCCGCGCTGGCGCAGCTTGAGGCTGCCACCGGGCTTGATCGCAGCCTTTCCGAGGCGTGGCGCGCGATAGAGGCGCTGGCCTTTGCCGCCGGCGATGTTGCGCGCGAAACCGCGGCCAAGGCGGCGCTCGCCCGGATCGATCAGGCCGATCCCGCGGTGGGCCAGGCCGCCGAATGGATCGTGCTCGGGCGGTATGACCAGGCCGAGCCGCTGTTGCAGACCCGCTGCCGCCAGCACCCGGATGATACCGAGGCAGTGCGCCTGCTCGCCTGCTGCTATATTGCGGCCAATGCGCTCGATGATGCCGAAGTGCTGCTGCGCCATGTGCTGACATTGCGGCCCGATTTCGCGCTGGCGCGGTTCGATCTGGCGCGCGCGCTGTTTCTGCGCCGCGAAGGCGAGGCGGCGGCAAAAGAACTCGCGCCCTTGATCGATGCCGATCCCGACAATGCGGCCTATCGCAATCTCAAGGCGGCGTGCCTGGGCCTGCTGGGCGACGATCACGGGGCCGAGGCGCTGCAGGCCGGGCTGGCGCGGCAGTTTCCCGACAATCCCAGCGTGGCGATCAACCATGGCCATGCGCTGCGCACCGCGGGCATGCGCGATGCGGCCATCGCCGCCTATCGCCGCGCGCTCGCCCTGCGCCCCGAAACCGGCGAAGCGTGGTGGAGCCTGGCCAATCTGAAAGTCGGCGCGTTGAGCGAAGCGGACGAGGCCGCGATGCGCGGCCTGCTGTCGCGTGATCTGCCCGCCGAAGACCGGCTGCATGTTGCCTATGCACTGGGTCGCCGGGCCGAAGATGCCGGCGATGCCGATACCGCCTTTGCGCTCTATCAGGCCGGTGCGGCGCTGGTGCGCGCGCGCCAGACGGTGCCGTTGCCCGATTATGACGCGGAACTCGCCGCCAATCGTGCGCTGTTTACCCCCGAATTCCTGGCCGAACGCGCCGATTGGGGTGATCCTGATCCCGCGCCGATTTTCATTGTCGGGCTGCCCCGGTCAGGCTCGACGCTGGTCGAACAGATCCTCGCCAGCCATGGCGCGGTGGAAGGCACGATGGAATTGCCCTTCATTCCCGCGCTTGCCGCGCGGATCGAGCGCGATGGCGGGCTGGCGGCGCTGGCAGATGTGCCGCGCGATACGGTGCGGGGCTGGGGCGCGCACTATCTGGCCAATACGGCGATCCACCGCCGGCTTGGCCGCGCCCGGTTCATCGACAAGATGCCCAACAATTTCCGCCACATCGGCCTGATCCGCCTGATCCTGCCAAACGCGCGGATCATCGATGCGCGGCGCCACCCGATGGCCTCATGCTTTTCATGCTTCAAGCAGCTGTTCGCGCAAGGCCAGGATTTCACGTATGATCTGGGCGATCTGGCGCGCTATTACCGGCACTATCTCGACATCGTTCGCCATTTCCGCCCCATTGCCCCTGCGGCCGTGCGCACGCAGATCTATGAAGATCTGGTCGACGATACCGAAGGGCAAGTGCGCGCCCTGCTCGATTGGCTGGGCCTGCCGTTCGATCCCGCCACTTTGCGCTTTTTCGAAAACAGCCGCGCGGTGCGCACGGTCAGTTCCGAACAAGTCCGCCAGCCAATCTATCGCAGCGGACTGGACCACTGGCGCGCGTTCGAAACGCATCTCGCGCCGCTGGCCACCGGCCTTGGCGACGCGATGGAAACCTGGCGCGCCTGATTACGCCTGCGCGTGATACGGATTGCCGAGTTCCACTCAGCGGACTTCCGTGACGCTCAAGCGCCGCGCGGGCTTATACCGATGTGCGTCAAGTCAAGCTCACTGCACATTGGCATAAGGCGCGACCATCGATTTCAGTGGCAAGCGCGCCTTCATCCGCACGGCGAGCAGCACGGTGCCGCTGATCTTGCGCTGCACGAACAGCGCTTCGGCCGGGGGCACGTGCCATGAGGCGCGATCGGCGGCAATTTCGGGGATTTCGGCGCGGATCTGTTCGACAAAGCGGCGGTCGGAAAAATCGAAATCGTCGGCGCGGTCGAGTTGCGCCAGGATCACCGCGATGATCCGGTCGAGCGCTTCGCCGTGGCGATCAAATTGCGCCTGCGAAATGAACCCGACATTGATCAGAGCGGCGCGCACCCCTGCGGCATCGCCGTGGAAGCCTGCGGTCAACAGCGCGGCATAGCCCTTGCGCACATCGGGATCGACCGCGCGCGCGGCGCCGAAATCGAGCGCGACGATCGTGCCGGTGGCCGGTTGCCAGCGATAATTGGCAAAATTGGGGTCGGTCTGCATGAAGCCGAATTCGAACAGTTCACGCAGCACCAGCCCCAGCAGCGCCACCATCGCCCGGTCGCGCACATCCTGGTCCGCGCTTTCCAGCACATCGATCGGGCGGGCATCGATATAATCCATCGCCAGCACTTGCGGCCCGGTCAATTCGAGCATCGCGCGCGGCACGACGAAGCGCGGATCATCGGCCAGCAAATCGGCATAACGATCCATCTGCGCCGCCTCGCGCGCATAGTCGGCCTCTTCGTGCAACTGGCGTTTTGCCTCGGCCAGCAGCGGTGCAACATCGAGCCCGGCGGGCAACAGGCCCGAAACTTTCAGCAGCGTGGCAACATTGTCGACATCGGCATCAATGCTGCGCGCGACGCCGGGATATTGCACCTTGATCGCCAGCACGCGCCCGTCCGGCAGTTCGGCGCGGTGGACCTGGCCGATCGAGGCGGCGGCAACGGGCCGCGCGTCAAACCGGCGAAATTTCCGGCGCCAGCCCGCGCCCCATGATTGCGCCAGCACTTTTTCGAGCTGCGCCGGGGGCATGATGTTCCCCGCTTCGCGCAGCCGCGACAGGATCTGGGTCAATTCGGGCGGCAGCATGTCGCCGGCATCGAGCGAGATCATCTGCCCCAGCTTCATCGCCGCACCGCGCAGGCGTGACAACTGATCGGTCACGCGCGTGGCATTGGCCGGGGTGAGCAGCAGATCGGCCATGCGCGGTCGCTCGCCCTGGGCCAGCCGGCGCGCGCCTTCGGCCACGACACCACCCGCCACGCCCGCGGCAATCTGCCCGAATGCGCCCAACCGTGCCAGCCGGCCGGCGGGAACCTTGCGTGCATCACCGGTCATGTCGTGTGTCCTTCCGGCCGGTGCGCGTCATGTGGCGCCTCATGTGGCGCCTCATTTGGCAAGGCCAGCCGCCGCCATGAGGTCTGGGATCCGTTCGCGCAAGGCAAAGAAGCCGCGTGTGGCATGGGGCCAGGCATTGCGATCCCACACCCGCACATGTTCGGCCAGGGCCAGGCCATCGCGGCGCAAGGCCCCGCGCACCGCGATCAACCGGTCGAGCGCGGGGCCGACTGCGGCGCGGCCGGTGACCACCTGGGTGCAACCCGCATCGGTCGCCAATGCGGACAATGCAACCGGGCCAGCGACACGCAGCGCCGGCACACCGAAATGCGCGGCGGCGCGGGCCAGCGCATCGTCGGTGGCGGCACGATCGATTGCGCCGGGCTCGTCCATCACCGCCACCGCGCGGACGGGCAGGCGGCCCAGTGCGGGCTCGGTTTCCAGCGAGCAATCTTCGGGGCTGATCCACAGCAGCGTCGGCGCGTCGAACACCGGGGCAACCGGTTCGCGCGGCGGGGCTGCGGGCGGGTGATCGGGCGCATCGGGAATGCGCGGCCGGGTGGCCAGGCCCAGCGGAGAAAAACGCCCGCCGGTCATGCGCGTGATCCGCCCCGCCTCGGCCAGATAGGCCTTGCCGCGCGTGTGCAGCCCCGCCACCCAGCGCCACGACAGCGTGTTCGATGCCGGATCGGCATCGTGCAGCGTCTGCAGGAAATGCCGCGCGCCCAGTTCCCACGGCAGGCCCAGCGTGAAAATCCAGATCGAGGCGACCTGCATTCGCGCCCAGTTGTGCAGATAACCGGTCGTCGCCAGTTCGCCGATCCAGTGATCGAAACAGTCGATGCCGGTTTCGCCCCGGATTGCGGCGAGATGGCGCGCCGACAGCGTATCATCTTCGACCAGCCGCGCGTCGATCCGGTCAAGCGCGGCCAGCCAGCCGTGCCACACCAGCGGGCGCGCCTCGAGCCAGCCCTTGAAATAGGTGCGCCAGAACACTTCGCTGGCAAAGGCATCGGCGGCCGGGCCATGCGCTGCGATAATCGGGCGCAGCACTTCGACCTCGGACAGAGTGCGCCGCCGCAATGCCGCGGACAGGCGCGACACTGCATCGTGCCGGCCGGGGCCATGATCGGCATTGCGGCCAGAGGCATAGGCGCTGCCGGCATGGGGCACGAATTGCGTCAGCCGCATGCGCGCCGCATCGCGGGTTACGGGAAAATCAAGCGCCGGGGAACAAATCGTCAAACCGGATTTCCCTTGCGGATCGGGCAGCGCGGGGCCGGGCCCGCGCAAACAAAAGGCCGGCGCAGACGGGCATCAAGGCACAATGCCGACGCCGGTCCGCGCCTGAGGAGAGGGACGGCGAAAGGGGGTACTGCTTTCGCGTCGGAGTCGTGATGCGCGCAGGCGACGGGACGCTCAACCTGCCTGAAGGGGCACGGACCCGGCCTGCAAGGGCCAATCAGGTGAGATAAGTATGGAGGATCGCCACCAGTTCCTCGGCGGCCAGCCGGCGCGGATCATGCGGTGCGGCGGCGGGGTCGACCATGCTGTCGCGGATATGGTCTTCGATCACTTCGGCGATGAACCCGTTGAGCGCGCCCCGGCAGGCGGTGGCCTGCTGCAACACGCGCGAACAATCCGCATCGGCCTCCACGGCGCGCTCCACAGCCGCGAGCTGGCCGCGCATCCGCTTGATGCGGTTCAGCAATTTCTGCTTATCCGGTGGCACGTGGCCCATCTGCGGTCCTTTGCGCGTGCGGTCCTGCCCGACACGTGGGGCAGGGGGCGTGGCGCGGGTATTTTGGGGTTGCCGGATACCCCCCTAGGGTATAGGCGAGGCGTTGTCGAGTCGATGCCCTGCCCGACTTGCAATCGTCGCCCGACACGCAATCGTCGCCTGACATGCAATCGTCATCAAGTGTTGCGATGCGGTGCAGGGTAACGGCAGACCTTTGCGCAGCCACCACCTGAACAATCGCCTCGTCCGGGGTCAGCAATCCGGGTCTTGCGGTTGGAACGAACAGACACGCCAACCAACCGGCCCTTCAGGACAGGACATGATGCGCAATTCGGACCAGACCATTTGCGAGGGCGACAGTTGCGCAAGGTCGCGCCTTTTGCCCGCCGCCGGGCGCCGCAACGCCGGCTGAGCGATCGTGGCGGCGCGTGGCTTTGCGCGGCGCTGCTTTGGGCCTGCGCACAGCCTGCCTTGGCGCAGGAGGCGCCGGTCGCTGCCCCCGATCAGGCATTTGCCGTGCATGGCCAGACCACGTTCGTGGTCCAGGGGACGCCGGGATTCCCTTCGCCCTATGCCGGGGCGAACAGCCTGACGCCAAGGCAGGCGCGCGAAACCTTTGATGCCACGCTCTATGCCGGAGTGCGGCCCTGGCGCGGGGCGGAAATCTGGATCAACCCCGAAATCGATCAGGGTTTTGGCTTGTCCAACACGCTGGGTGCGGGCGGCTTTCCCAGTGCCGAAGCCTACAAGGTTGGCAAGAGTGAGCCCTATTTCAAATTGCCGCGCCTGTTCCTGCGCCAGACGTTCGATCTGGGCGGTGAAAGCGCGCCGGTCGCCGCTGCGTCCAACCAGCTTGCCGGCAAACAGCGCGCCAACCGCCTGGTGATCACGCTGGGCAAGCTGGGGCTGGGTGATGTGTTCGATACCAACAGCTATGCCCATGATCCGCGCGGGGATTTCCTGAACTGGGTGCTGGTCGATGCCGGGTCGTTCGATTATGCGGCCAATGCCTGGGGCTTTACCTTTGGCGGCGCTGCGGAATGGTACACCGGCCGCTGGACGCTGCGCGCCGGCCTGTTTGATCTGTCCAAAGTGCCCAATCAGCCTTCGCTCGAAACCGGGTTTCAGCAATACCAGGTGGTGGGCGAAATCGAACATCGCCAGACCATCGGCGGGCACCCGGGCGCAGTGCGCGTGGGCGGCTATTTTACCCGCGGCAATCTGGCGCTGCTGCGCGATCTGGTGGCGGCCTATGTGCGCACCGGGGTCATGCCCGATAATGCATCCTTGCGCCGGATGAACGACCACGGCGGCGGCTATATCAACGCCGAACAGGAATTGTCGGCCACGGTCGGCCTGTTTGCGCGGCTGTCAGCGTCGGACGGGGTGACCGAAGCCGACGATTTCACCGATATCGACCGCAGCGCATCGATCGGCGCGCAATTTGGCGGCAAAGGCTGGGGCCGCGCGGCCGACCGCGCCGGCCTTGCCGGGGTGGTCAATGCGATTTCGCGTGGGCGGCAGATCTTTCTGGCCGATGGCGGGCTGGGCACGCTGGTGGGCGATGGACAATTGCCGCATCCGGGCACCGAGCGCATTGTCGAAGCCTGGTATCAGATCGGCCTCCCGCTGGGGGTGGCGCTGACGCTGGACTATCAATTTCTGGCCAATCCGGCCTACAACCGAGATCGCGGACCGGTGCACGTGTTTGGCCTGCGCCTGCATGCCGGCCTTTGAACATTGGCCTTTGACCCCCCTGATGAACCTTTAGTGTGATGAACCTTTTGTGTGTGATGAACCTTTTGCCACCCCCTGGACCTGCCGCAGCACGAATTGAGAAAGCCCCGCGATGAGCCCAGACCGTAACAGCGCCCGGCCGCTTCCCGCATTTTCGCGGATGCTGCGGCTGACCCGGCCGAGCCGCGAAGATGCGATTGCCTTTGTCATCCTGGCGGGGCTGGGCGTGCTGTTTTTCCGCGCGGCCGAGGGGGCGGTGGCGCCGCTGTCGACGCTGCAGCTCGAACCGGTGCGGCTGGACGCGATTTACCTGCCTTATTACGCGCTGCGCACCGTCTTGCGCATGTTTGCCGCGCTGTTCGCCTCGACCGTGTTCACGCTGGTGTTTGCCACGCTCGCCGCGCGCAGCCGGCACGCCGGGCAGTTGATCGTGCCTGCGCTCGATATCCTGCAATCGGTGCCAATTCTCGGCTTCCTTACATTCACCGTCACGTTTTTCATGGGCCTGTTCCCCGGCAGCGTGCTGGGGGTGGAGGCGGCCTCGATCTTTGTCATTTTTACCAGCCAGGCGTGGAACATGGCGTTCAGTTTCTACCAGTCGCTGCGGTCCATCCCCAGCGATCTGGAAGAGGCGACGATGATCTACAAACTGTCGCCGATCCGCCGTTTTCTTGCGCTCGATCTGCCGTTTGGAACGCCCGCGCTGGTGTGGAACGCGATGATGTCGATGTCGGGCGGGTGGTTTTTCGTGGTCGCCTCCGAAGCGATCACGGTGGGCAACACCACGGTCACGCTGCCCGGCATCGGTTCGTACCTGGCCGTGGCAATCGACCGGCAGAATTTCTATGCCGTGGCGCAGGCGGTGGGCGCGATGGCGCTGGTGATCATCGCGTATGATCAGCTGTTTTTCCGCCCGATCGTGGCCTGGGCAGACCGGTTCCGGTTTGAAATGGTCGCCTCGACCGAACGGCCAGGTTCATGGGTGTTCGATGTGCTGCGCCGCACCCGGCTGCTGCCGGTGGTGCTGGCTCCGCTCGGCGCAATCGGGCGCCTGTTGCTGGCGTTTGAACCGCGGACCACGCGCCGCCGGATCGTGGGGGAAAACCGCGTTCCCCCGGCCGTGGAATGGGTCTGGCAGGGGTTGATTGCGGTTTTGATGGTGTGGGCGCTGTTTCTGGTCGGGCGCTATGTCGTGCGGTTTCTGGCGTGGGGCGACGTTTTGACCGCGACCATGCTCGGCGGTCTGACGATGATCCGGGTGCTGGTGCTGATCGCGATTGCCAGCGTGATCTGGGTGCCGATCGGGGTGTGGATCGGGCTGCGCCCGGTCTGGGCCGAACGGTTGCAGCCGGTTGCCCAGTTCCTTGCCGCGTTCCCCGCCAACGTGCTGTTTCCGTTTGCCGTGATCATGATCGTGCGGTGGAATTTGCAGCCGGATATCTGGCTGTCGCCGCTGATGATCCTGGGCACCCAGTGGTACATCCTGTTCAACGTGATTGCCGGCGCCAGCGCGATCCCCACCGATCTGCGCGAAGCGGCCGACATGTTCCATGTGCGCGGGCTGCAATGGTGGCGGCAGGTCGCCATCCCGGGCATATTTCCCTATTATGTTACCGGCGCGCTGACGGCGAGCGGCGGATCGTGGAACGCTTCGATCGTCGCCGAAGTCGCCTCGTGGGGCAATCACAAGCTGGTCGCGCATGGTCTGGGCAGCTATATTGCCGAAGCCACGACGGCCGGGGACTATGCGCGGGTGGCGCTGGGCATCGGCGTGATGTGCGTGTTTGTGCTGGGGTTCAACCGGCTGCTATGGCGCCCGCTTTACGCCTATGGCGAGCGCCGCATGCGGCTAAGCTGACCCCCAACACAAACACAAAAAGACTCACATCCCGCTGCTCCAGACTGACCGAATTGACGACAGGAAACATCGCACATGGCCACCATCGCAGCCGAAGCAAAGCCCCTGCTGGTTGAAGTCAAGGGCCTGAAGCATTTCTATACCGGAGAGGAGCACCTCGTGCTCGATGACGTCAATCTGGAATTGACGCAGGGCGAAATCGTCGGGCTGCTTGGCCGTTCGGGCTCGGGCAAATCGACCCTGCTGCGATCGATCGCCGGGTTGATCCGCCCCAGCCAGGGGATTGCGCGGCTGGTGCCGGGCCCGGGCGTGACCGATCCGTCGGTGGCCATGGTGTTTCAGACATTCGCGCTGTTTCCCTGGCTGACCGTGCTGGAAAACGTGGAACTGGGGCTTGAGGCGCAGAAAGTGCCAAAGGCCGAGGCCCGCGCGCGTGCCATTGCCGCAATCGACCTGATCGGGCTCGACGGGTTCGAAAACGCCTATCCAAAGGAGCTGTCGGGCGGGATGCGCCAGCGGGTCGGCCTGGCGCGCGCGCTGGTGGTCAATCCTTCGCTGCTGCTGATGGACGAACCGTTTTCGGCGCTGGATGTGCTGACGGCCGAAACGCTGCGCACCGATCTGCTCGATCTGTGGTCGGAAGGGCGCGTGCCGATCAAATCGATCCTCATCGTCACGCACAATATCGAAGAGGCGGTGCTGATGTGCGACCGCATCCTGGTGTTCAGTTCGAACCCGGGGCGGGTCGTCGCCGAAATCAGGGTTGACCTGCCACAGCCGCGCGACCGGCTGGACCCGGCGTTTCGCGCGCTGGTCGATGATATCTATGCACGGATGACCGCGCGCACCGAAATGAATGCGCCGATGCGCGATGGCGTGTTCCCCGGCACCGGGATTGCCATGGTCCTGCCGCGCGTTTCCACCAATTCGCTTGCAGGTCTGATCGAAGAAGTTGACGGCACCCCGTTCGAGGGCAAGGCGAGCATGTCGGAACTGGCGGATTCGCTGCAACTGGAAGCCGACGAACTGTTCCCCATGGCCGAAACGCTGCAATTGCTGCGCTTTGCCGAACTGCGCGGCGCCGAACTGGTGTTGACGCCATCGGCCCGCCGCTATGCCCAGGGCGATACCGACCAGCGCAAGGCCCTGTTCGCCGCCGCGCTGAACCAGCACGTGCCGCTGGTCCAGCATATCCGCCGCGTGCTGGATGAACGCGCCAGCCACGAGGCGCCCGCGCGCCGGTTCCGCGACGAACTGGAAGATTACATGAGCGAGGATTACGCCGACGAAACGCTGCGCACCGTCACGCTATGGGGTCGCTATGCCGAAGTCTTTGCCTATGACGAAGATGATGACCGGTTCAGCCTGGAAGATCAGCACTGATCTGCTGACGCCAGTTCGGCCTCCATCATCCGGCGCATTTCAAATTTCTGCGCCTTGCCGGTCACGGTCATGGCAAAGGCGGTGACCACGCGCACGTGGCGCGGCACTTTGTAATGCGCGATGCGCCCGCGGCAGTGGGCCAGCACCGCGTCGGGCGTCACACTGGCCCCGGGCCGCGCGATCACCCAGGCGCAGACTTCCTCGCCAAAGCGCGCATCGGCCACGCCAAACACCTGGGCATCGGCGATATCGGGGTGATCGAGCAGAAATTCCTCGATTTCGCGCGGTGAAATGTTTTCGCCACCGCGGATGATCGTGTCCTTGATCCGCCCGGTGATCCGCACATAGCCGTTTTCATCGATGGTCGCGAGATCGCCCGAATGCATCCAGCCATCGGCATCGATGGCTTCGGCGGTGCGCTGCGGTTCGTCCCAATAGCCGCGCATCACCGCATAGCCGCGCGCGCAATATTCGCCCTGTTCGCCACAGGGCAGCACCGCGCCATCGGGCCCGATCACTTTGGCTTCGGCATGGGGGTGCACCCGCCCGACCGAGCCGACGCGATATTCCACCGGATCGTCGGTCGCGGTCTGGGTGGTCAGCGGGCTGGTTTCGGTCATGCCATAGCCGATGGTGACTTCGGTCATGTTCAGCCGCGACATCACTTCGCGCATTGTCGCCAGCGGGCAGGTCGATCCCGCCATGATCCCGGTGCGCAGGCTGCCCAGCCGTGCCGCATCGAGCGCGGGGTGGTTGACCAGCGCAATGAACATCGTCGGCACACCATACAGCGCGGTGCAGTGTTCGGCGCCCACCGCATCGAGCACGGCCACCGGATCGAACGCATCGGACGGATAGACCACCGCCGCACCGCTCGTCACGCCGGCCAGATTGCCCAGCACCATGCCGAAACAGTGGTACAGCGGCACCGGCACGCAGATCCGGTCGGCCGGGCTCAGCCGCAGCGTGCACCCGGTGAAATATCCGTTGTTCAGGATATTGTGATGCGTCAGCGTGGCGCCTTTGGGCAGGCCGGTGGTGCCACTGGTAAACTGGATATTGATCGCATCGTGCACATCGATGGCATCGGCCGCGGCATCGAGCGCGGCTTGATCGGCATCGCGCGCCAGATCGGCCCAGCGCAGGCATCCCGCCTGGGGTGCATCGCCCAGCGTGACCACCAGACGCAGCGAAGGCACGCGTGCCGGCCAGATTTCGCGCAGCATGGCGATATAATCGCTGGTTTTGAACCGCGCGGCCGTCACCAGCACCGTCGCGCCGACTTTGTTGAGCGCAAATTCCACCTCGCTGGTGCGATAGGCGGGGTTGATGGTGACCAGGATTGCCCCGATCCGCGCCGTGGCGAACTGGATCACGGCCCATTCGGCGCAATTGGGCGCCCAGATGCCCACGCGGTCACCGTGCCCCACGCCCTGCGCGATCAGGCCGGTGGCAATGCGGTCCACTTCGTGGTCGGACTGCGCCCAGGTCCAGCGGATGTCCTGATGGCGCGAAACCAGCGCCAGATCATCGCCCCAGCGTTGCGCCGCCGTGCGCAAGGCATCGCCAATCGTGCAGTTCAACAGCGGCACATCGGTGGGTCCGCATGCGTGCGAAAGCCCGTCTTGCGCCGCCTCACCGGTGCCTGTCATCCTCGTCCGTCCTTTGTTCAGGGATCGGGGGCAAAGCCGGCGACCAGCCGCGCGCGTGTGGCCACGCGATCCAGCCGCAACGGATCCTGCCGCAATCTGCCCAGTTCTGCCGGGGTATAAGGGGTAAAATTCGCCGGCATATGGCCGGGATCAAAGCGATAGAGCGCCCAGTTGACCAGATTGGCCAGCCGCGCGTCATCCAGATTGGTGGTGGCCACCCCCGGCACCCGGCCAAGGAATTCTCGCCCGCCCGGGACGCCCAGAAACCGCGCCACCACGCCGCGCATCGGCGGGTTAGACCGGTCATCGCCGCTGCCATCGGGGCGGTGGCAGCCCTGGCATTTCAGCATGTAATCGACATGCGCCTGGCTGGCATCATAAACCCCGGGCAGCGTGCCCGGTTCGGCGCGCAGCGATAAGGGCGCGGTTCCGGCGGCCACAACGATGATCGCCAGCAGGCGCAGCGACCGGCGCATGGTTCAGGCGCCGCCTTTGGCCAGGCTGGCGTGGAGCGCGGCCAGTTCGGCTGCGCTGGTCTTTCCGGCATCGGCGGTATAGCCCGCCACTTCGGCAGCGGTAAACGCGCGGAATGCGGGGCCATCGTGGCTGATCCGCGTGCCGACGTGGTTCAGCACCGCGGCAATCGCCGCATCGTCCAGCCCCGATTGCGCGGGCATGACATTGCGATAGGTCTGCCCTTCCACCTCCAGCGGGCCGATCAGCCCAAGCCGGACCACCAGCGCCAGATAGCGGCGCCCCGCCGGCTTTGCGGCCATCATCCGCACATCGCGGTTCAGCGGGGGGAACGCGCCCGGCAGCCCGGCGCCGCTGGCAGTGTGGCACGCGGAACAGCGGCCATAGAGTGATGCGCCATCGGGGGCAGGGTCCGCCGGCGCAGATTGCGCCAGCGCCGCCCCGGCCAGCAGCACGCCGGGACCAATCAGGGCGAGCCGTGCCCTCATTTGGGATGATCCAGCGCCACACCGACAATCACCGCGGTGGAACAGTTGTAGATGCTGCTCTTGGTGCCCAGGCACCAGTTGTAATCGTTGTTCGATTGGGTGCGCACTTGCGGACGGTCACCTTCGTTGCGGTTGCACAGGCATTGCCCGCAGGAACTGGTGCCGCAGCAATCGTTGTAGCTGATGATATAGGCGCGGTTGTCGGCCGGATTGGTGCACGTGCCGATCCAGGTGATCGGGCTCATTTCGGTGCCCGGGGGGCAGGCATTCACCGCGCCGCCGCAGCACGTGCACAAAAACCCGTCGATCGCGCAATAGCGCCAGTAATCGCAGCTGGTGCGGTCACCCGGGTCCTGGATGTTGCCCGATGTGACGGTCTGGTGCGCGGGGCCTTCGGGGTGGGTGGCGGCGCGCGCCACCGGCAGCACCGGAAACGCGGCCGCGCCGGTCATCCCCAGGCCCAGCTTTGCCAGCAGGCTGCGCCGCGACGTGCCGCGCGCGATCGTGCGCGTCAGGTGTTCGGCAATCTTGTCGAGTCCGGCCATGTCAGGCTTCTCCATTTCGCTTGGCCAGGAATTCCTGGATCGACGCGACCCCGTGTTCCTTGGCAACAAACAGGCTTTCGAGATGTTCGCGGCTGTTGACGAGGCCGGTCGAGGCGACACGGCCGTTTTCATCGAGCAGCACCGCATAGGGCAGTTTCGAAACGCCAAAGGCGCGGCCCAGCGCTTCGGACAGCACCATCGGCAGATCCTCCACCCCATGCGCCTGCGCCAGCTGGCGATAGGCGGCCGCGGTACCGTCGCCGGCGATCACCACATCCAGCCAGCCGTGTTCGGCGCGCGCGGCCGATTTCACCACGGGCAGCAGCGATTTGCACACCGGGCAATCGGGCGAGGCAAAGAACAGCAACTGGCTGCGCCCATCGCGCCGCCCGCCGATTTCGAGCGTACCACCTGCCGTAGTGGTAAGCGTCAGCGGGGTCGCCTGTTCGCCCACTTTGGCACTTTGCGGCAGGGTCAGCGCGCCGGCCGGGGCGATGCGTTCGTGCAGCACCCCGATCTGGCGGGCAAGCGCGGCGATCAGCATCGCCTGAACGATCACCGCCGCCCACAACAGGATCTGCGAAACAACCATCATGCCATTCTCCAGCGCGGATAGGGGATCGCCAGGATTTCCAGCGCCGCAAGATAAAGCGCCAACGCTCCGAACGCCGCCAGCACATCGCCCGCCAGCGTGTCCGACGCCAACGGGGGAAGCATCGCCACGCCCAGCGCCATCGCGGCGAGCACGGCCGGGCGCAGGATCTGCCCCAGGCCCACAGCGCGCGGCCGCGCCACCAGATCGCACCCGCAATCGAGCACCGCGCCGCGCCGCCGCCACAGCGCCAGGGCATAGGCCGCCCACAGCGCCGCGCCGATCATCGCCCCCACCGAAACGGCATCGGGCAGGATCAGGCACAATGCCGCCACCGCCTCGACGGCACCGGCCAGAACCATCAGCAGCGTGGCCAGCGGCCCGGTCACCCCCGCCAGGCGGCCGGTTGCCGTGGACAGCCGATCGGGTGCCTGCGCCTTGTGCGCGGCCGACAGTGCCAGCACCAGCGCGAGAAAGAACGCCAGGGCGCGCATCATGGCACCGGGGTGATGACCATGGGATTGTACGCAACCGTTGCGCCCAGCGTGCGCACGAAGGCGCCGCTGCCGGCGTCATAAATATCGATCACGCCATCGGCGCGCGCTGCAACGATGTGCGGCGTCGCCTCGCGCGTAACGGCCAGCGCGATTGACTGCGCCTTCAGCGCGATGCGCGCGGTGCGGGCCTTTTTCGCGGTGTCGAACACCCAGATTTCGGTGCCGCCATCCTTGTGGCTGCCTTCCTTGCCGGCGGGGTTCATCAGCACATAAAGGTGCCCCGCGGCATCGGCATTGATCACCTGCCAGCCCGAAGGACGCCATTCCGGGGCGCCGCCCTCGGCCGTGCCCGCGCTGAACCCGCCGGGCATCACTTTGGCAAGCGGCCCTGAAAAATCGAAGCCCTGGATCAGGCCGCGCTGGCCAACAAACCACGCCGTCCTGCCCACCCACGCGGGCGTGCCGAACAGCGCCTGGTTATCGATATCCTGCACCGATTTGATCGTGGCCGAGGCGCTGACTTTGCCCGTTTCGTCCAGCGCGACCGAAAACAGCGATCCATCCGCGCAAAAGCTGGAAAAGCCGCGCAGCCCCGTGGGATAGATCTGCGAACAGCCGGGCAGATCGATATCGCCCAGCACCTTGCGGCCATCCAGATCGACCACACTTACCGATTGCGCCGGGGTAAAATTGGCCACCAGCGCCCATTTGTCATCATTGGTGAACTGGAACAGCTGCGGGTATGTCACCGATTGCTGGCGTTTGCCGCCGGGCAGCACCACTTCGCCCCTGGGCTGAAGATCGGCCATCGACCACAGCGTGATCGCATCGGTGCGATCACCGCGGGTGAGCCGGGTATAGAACGTTTCAGCAGTGACGATTTCACCCCGCTTTACCGACAGCAGGGAATTGCCGAACTGCGCGGCGCGCACGATGCCCTTCAGCGGTTGATTGGGCGAAGCGGTGTCCACCACCACGACGCGGCCATCGACAATCGAATTGAAATTGAAATCGTGGATGAGCACCCAGCTTTTTGGCCAGGTTGCGGGCAGCGCGGTGACCGCAGGCATTGGTTCAGACGGCAGGGCCGCCGGAAAGGCAGCGGGGCCCGCCAGCACAGGCTGCGCCGCACCCAGCGCCAAGGCCGCGCACAGCATGCCACCCATCCGTGTCGTTGATCGTTGCTTGGCCGATCGTTGTGGCATGGCGCATTATCCCCAATTGGCAAACCGGCGCGCACCCGGCGGTAACGCGATGGGTGGCAGACTGCGGATTCGCCAGAAACTTGTCAACGCACCTAAATTGGCGTAGTGACCTAAATTCGGCGGGGCATCAACCACGCCAAAGCACCACGCCGCAGCACTCTGCCGAAAGACCCGGAATGCCCACGGAACCTGCCGAAACCCCGCCCGGAACCGAACTGATCGTGCCCGAACGCACCACCGGCTATGTCAAGGGGCGCGAAACGCGCGATCTGATCCTGCGCACCGCGCTCGATATCCTGATCGAGGATGGCTGGCACGCGATGTCGATGCGCCGCGTGGCCAGCGAATGCGGGATAAAATTCGGCAATCTGACGTATCATTATCGCACGCGCGAAGATCTGGTGCGCGAACTGCTCGATGCGGTGATCGCGGGCTATGAACGTGAATTCGATCACATCGTCTATCGGGCCGACCTTACGCCGGAGCAGCGGCTCGATCGCTATTGCCAGCTTGTGCTCGATGACATTCCGTCAAAGCAGACCACGCGGTTTTTCCCCGAATTGTGGGCGCTGGCCAACCACGATCCGTTCATCCACGACCGCATGCACGATCTCTATGCCCGCGCGCGCGCTCCGCTCCACGATATCATCGCCGCAATGCGCCCCGATCTGCCGCCCGAAACGCGCGAAACACTGGCGCTGGTGATTTCGGCCGCGATGGAGGGCACAACGATATTCGCCGGCCATGACAAGCCGTTTGCGGCGCGCATGGGCCTGATCAAGCACATCGCGATCACCGGCTTTGTTGACATGGTGCGCCGCTACAAGCCCTGAAAGACAAAAGCCCTGAAAGACAAAAGCCCTGAAAGATACAAGGCCCTGAAATACCCACAACCCGACGCAAGCCCCTTCGCGCGGTCACGGCAGGCGCATGTCGCCGGTGCTGGCCGGTGATGCCAGCGAATACGCCATGCGGATCAGATCGGCCTGGCGGTTCACCCCGGTTTTTTCGAACAGGCGCAACAAGTGGGTGCGCACGGTACTGGGCGCGATGCCCAGCGCCGCAGCGGCCTCTTTGGTGGTGTGTCCGGCAGAAATCATCGAGAAAACGCGGATTTCTGCGGGTGTCAGATCAAACAGCGGGGTCAGCAGATCGACCGTCAGGTTCTGGCTGAGCGCGGTCGATGAAACAAAAATCGCGGCTATCGCGCCGGTTGCAAGCCGCGCCCGGGTGGCCCCTTGCGCCAGCGGCAGCACATGCAGCGTATGCGCCCGATCGGGCCCGGTGCGCACCGGCAGGCCCATCCCGTTACCGGGAATGGCCGTCTCGCTTGTCCCGATCCGGTCGATCAGCCGCTTTATCGCGCGCTGCAACCCGGGCACGGGCGAGGTGATGCGCCCCTCTGCCATGGTGATCAATTCGCCGGTCGCGGCAAATTCGTCGGCGGCGCGGTTGCTCAGCACCACCGACAGATCGTCGCGCACCATGATCACCGGCGATACGATCGCCTCGATCACCGCCTCGAAATTGCGCATGGCGTCCACATTGGCTTCCAGCAGACCGGTAATGCGCGCGGCGCGTTGCAGGTGCGGCAGAAACATCTGTATCTGCGCGATCGACGCATCATCCATCAGCCCTTTGTCCTGATGGCGGCCCATGCCGATCGCGCCAACCAGCCCCGGATCGCGACCGACGATGACCGTAACGCAATCGATGATCCCGCGCGGATGGGCCCATTCCCGAACGAAGCGATTGCTCGACAGATAGTCTTGCGTGAACAGGCGCGAGGCGACCCAGGGTTTGTCGATCGGCCGGGTAAGGATCATTTGAAAATCACCCCACAGGCTGACAAGATCGTGCTCATAGGGTTTTTGGGTGATCTGGTCCGCTTCGGACATTCCTGTGGAAATACTGATCAAAAGATCGCCGCGCGGGGGCAGATGCAGCGAAAAGTTGCTGTTGTGCATGCCGGTTTCGGCGCAGATCGCCTCAAACGTGTCGTGCCATTTCCCGGGATTGACCGCACAATCGTATATTGCGCCCACCAGTTCGGAAAAACGTTGTCTATCCATTGAATTGTGCCTGGCCAAACCTGCAATTCCGGCAACGCCTTTGGGCGAGCAACATTGGCGATAGTGCACAAATAACCATGCCGCGTCCACCAATTGGTGGATGTCGGTTTGTTTCGGCGCACTTAGCCTGTGCCTCCATCCGCAACGCCATGTGGCGATCAAGGGGGCCGACCATGACCATCGTATCACAATTCAGACTCGCGCTTTTCGCCGGGGCCGGGCTCGCCGCGCTCGCCAGCGCCCAGGGTGCCCATGCGCAAGCGGTAACAACGCTGGACAGCGGCTCATTGTGCGCAACGGATTCGGGCAATGCCGAAATCGCCTGCGGCGACGGATCGGATGCCGCGCGACCCAACGCCAGTGCCTATGGTTCCCATGCCAACGCGCATGGCGTGCAGGCAACAGCGGTTGGCGCCTATTCACAAGCCACGGGCACCCAGTCTGTTGCGGTGGGCAATCTGGCAGGGGTCACCTCCGATTATGCGACGGCGGTTGGTTCCACAGCGAAAGTGACGGCGCTGGGTGGATCGGCGTTCGGCTATTTCGCGCAAGTGTCGGGCGTGGCCGGCACGGCCATCGGCGACCAGGCGATTGCGCAGGGCAATGACAGCACCGCGCTGGGCGAAGCGGCGCATGCCACCGGCAAGCAAAGCACGGCGACCGGTTTCTCCAGTATCGCATCAGGCGATTCCAGCGCTGCCTATGGTGTATTCAGCAAAGCAGATGGCGCTTCCGCCGCCGCTTTTGGCGCATCGAGCAGAGCATCGGGCCAGTTCAGCTCTGCATTTGGTTTATCGAGCACGGCATCCGGAGCGCAGAGTTCGGCGTTTGGCAGTGCAAGCACAGCGTCTGGTTCCGGAAGCAGCGCCTTCGGGAATTTTGCTCTTGCAGATGGGGCTGAGTCCGTTGCAGTCGGCGCCAACGCAAGTGCGTCTGACATGATTACATTGCCGTCTTCTTACCCGGACAATCCCGGGGAAACCGCGGTCGGCGGGGTTGCCCGCGCGACGGGCACGTTCAGTTCGGCCTTTGGCGGTTCCGCTACGGTAGGCAATGGCGCGGCCGCAGTGACTTATGGCACCGCCATCGGTTCGAATTCGCTGGTATCGAGCGACCTGGGCACGGCAGTCGGTGCCTATGCAAAGGTCAACGGCTACGGAGGTACTTCGTTCGGCGTTTCCAGCGTGGCCGGTCATGGTGGCACGGCGTCGGGATACCTGAGCAGTGCGCAGGGTGATAGCAGCATCGCTTATGGTGCAACCAGCTTCGCAGGCGGCGCCAACGACATTGCCGTTGGACATGGGGCAAGTACCGCTGCGCCTGTCCAGACGGACGGCAACGTTGCGATCGGCGGGGAAGGTGAAACGCAAACCATACATGGCTTGCTTGTGATTGGAACGGCTGCCAACGGAGGGAACTCGACGGCGCTGGGTACTGCCGCAGAATCACTGGGCCATGGCTCTGTGGCCATCGGGTACGGCAGTTCTGATGGGGGTATTGCCAATGTCGTGTCGTTTGGCAGCACTTTTAACCAGCGCCGTCTGATCAACATCGCCGCGGGCACCAGCAGCACCGATGCGGTCAACCTGGGACAGCTCAACGCCGCCATTGCCGGGGTTTCTGGCACATCGGCCAATCCCTATCTGATCGTGTCCTCGGGCGGCGCGGCGGCCAGGGCAACCGGGTCCGGATCGGTCGCGCTGGGCGGGGGGACCAGTGCAACGGCCAACAATGCGGTTGCCCTTGGCGAAGGCACGCTGGCCGATCGCGCCAACACCGTGTCGGTGGGCACCACGGTTGCGGGGCGGCAGATCGTGAACGTGGTGGCGGGCACGCAAGGCACCGATGCGGTGAACCTTAACCAGCTCAACACCGCCATCGCCGGGGTTGGCGCGTCGCCCTTTATTTCCGCGCAGACAGGCGGAGCCGCGGCCAGCACCACCGGCACGCAATCGCTGGCACTTGGCGGTGCGGCAAGCGCCACGGCCACCCGGTCTGTGGCGCTGGGTGACGGATCGGTTGCCAGCCGGGCCGATACGGTGTCGGTCGGTGCCACCGGATCGGAACGGCAGATCGCCAATGTCGCTGCGGGCACGCAGACCACCGATGCTGTCAACCTGGGGCAATTGAACACCGCGATCGCAGGGGTTTCGGCGGGTTCGAATCCCTAATTCGCGGTGGATACCGACAGCGTGAGCGCGATCCATGCTTCAGCCACGGGCAGCGGTGCGATCGCAATCGGTACGACCAGCGTGGCATCCGGCACATACAGCACTGCGATCGGGTTGGACAGCCTGGCGACAGGCAACCGCAGCATCGCGCTGGGCTCGGTTGCCAATGCTGGCGGCGCGGCCAGCGTCGCACTGGGTGACAACACCGTGGCGCGGGGCCTTGGCGCGACAGCGGTGGGCGCATCCGCCTCGACCAGCGATCAAGGGGCGGTCGCCCTGGGCAATTCGGCCACGGGTAACGGATTGCAGAGTGTCGACTCGCCAGGACGGGGAAATTGCCGCGATCAAGGCGGTGGAGGCGCAGCAGAATGCACGGCTGGATTCGCTGGAAAGCAAAGTCAGCAACGTGGCCCATCAGATCGATCTGAACAACCGCCAGGCCGAAGGCGGGATTGCCGCAGCGATGGCGCTGGGCGGCACACTGATGCCGGCTTATGCCAAACTGGCGATTTCGTTCAACCTGGCGACTTATCGCGGCCAGCAGGGCTTTTCCGCCACAACCACGGTCAAGGCGTCGGACCACGTTTATCTGAATGCGGGGTTTGCCGGTTCGACGGTCGGTGGATCATCGGGCGGCCGTGTCGACATGACGTTTGCCTGGTAATACGTTCTCGTAATACGCTCTGGCCGGGCAAACGAGCGGCGATGGCAGCCGGTGCCGCCATCGCCGCAATCGCGATCATGGCGCCGTCGTGGGCAAAGTGGCCAGATCGCAAGCAAAGTGGCCGGGTTTGCGCGACCTGCTGCGACAGACCGGGCCGCGACAGGCCGGGCCGCTGCGGATCACCCGATCAGCCGGTACCCCACCCCGGATTCGTTGCGCAGCAGTGCCGGTGTCGCGGGATCAGCCTCCAGCTTGCGGCGGATGCCGCGTGCGGCCACGCGCAAGTATTCCACATCGCGTTCGTGCCCCGCGCCCCAGACCGCGCGCAGCAGCTGCGCGTGGGTGATCACCCGGCCGGGATGCTTGGCCAGTTCCGCCAGCATGCCATATTCCTTGGGCGTCAGATGCACTTCCTCACCGGCGCGGATGACCAGCCGCGCGGCCAGATCGATTGTCACATCGCCCAGCACGACTTTGTCTGACCGGCTTTCCGCTGCCAGCCGGTGGCGCAACGCGGTGCGCAGCCGGGCGCGCAGTTCTTCGCTGTCGAACGGTTTGAGCACATAGTCATCGGCACCAAGATCGAGCGCGGCCACTTTCTGATCGGTATCACCACGCGCCGAAACCACGATCAGCGCGGCGCCGGCCGCCTTGATCAGCGGCACCAGTTCCAGCCCGTCGCGATCGGGCAGCCCCAGATCGAGCAGCACCGCCGCCGGCTTGTCAATGGCGAGCGAGGCCATGGCGGCGCGCGCATCGGCCGCCTCGATCACGGCATAGCCCGATCGCGTCAGCGCAGTGTGGAGCAGGCGGCGGATTGCGGCATCGTCTTCGACCACCAGCACGGTCAGCGGCTTCATGCCGGGTCCTCCGCCGGGTTGGCATCGATCGCGCTCAGATGAGCCTCGTCAAAACGGATCGCAAAGCACGCGCCCTGGCGATCGGTGCGGTTGCTGGCGGCCACCACAAGGCCCATGGCGGTGCAAAATCCGCGCACGATGGCCAGGCCAAGGCCCGTCCCGCCCTTGCGATCAGACCCTTCGAAGCGGGCAAATGTTTCGAAAATGCGGTCCTCCCCGCCCGGCGGCAGGCCGGGGCCTTCGTCCATCACCATCAGCGTCAACTGGCCCGGATCGCGCCGCGCGGCAATCGTGATCGGGTGGCCGGGTTCGCCATATTTGGCGGCATTGTCGATCAGGTTGATCAGGCATTGGTGAAACAGTTGCGGATCGACCAGCACAAAGGGCAGATCGGGTGAAACCGCCATGCGGATCGGATTGGCTGCCAGCCGGCTGCGCAGATCGTGCGCGGCGCTGGCAATGGCATCGGCCAGATCGACCGGCTCGCTGCTGCGGATCAGCGCGCCCGCCTCGATCCGCGCCATATCGAGCAGATTGCCGACAAAGCCGCGCAACCGACCCGCCTCGGCCCGCGCGCTGGCCAGTTGTTCGGCCTGCACCGGACCGGCCGGGGTGATCGCATCCAGATTGCCGATGATCGCGGTCAAGGGCGTGCGCAGATCATGGCTGACCGAAGACAGCAGCGCGGTGCGCAGCCGATCCTGTTCGCGCAATTTGGCAACGCTGGCCATTTCGCCCTCCAGCAGGATGCGTTCCAGCGCCAGGCCGGCCTGATCGAGCAGGCTGGAAAAGAGCGGCATCTGATCGGTGCGCATCGGGCTGGCGGTATCATCGCGCGCGATGCCGAGCACGGCAAGCACGCGGCCCCCGGCGTTGATCGGGGAAAACAGCCATTCGCACGCGGTCAGCGTGTCAGACCCGCGCCCGGCGCGGCGGTTGTTGTCAAACGCCCAGCGCGCCGCGGCGTGTTCCAGCGTGTCCATCCGGTCTTCGGGCGGGATCGCGGCACGCAGGGCGAGCGTGGCGCCTTCCGGCAGCAGCAAGACGGCCCGCACATCGATCAGGCGAGCGACTTCGGCACAGAGCACCTGGCCCAGATCGGTCTCGGTGGTGATCGCGGTCAATTGCCGGGCAAAGCCGGCCAGGGCGCCGTTTTGCGTGGCGCTGCGCTGCGCCAGCACCGCATTGTCCCGCACGCGTGAGGCAAGCTGGCTGACCAGCACGGCAATTCCCAGCAGCACCATGACCGTGATCAGGTTCTGCGGATCGGCAATGGTGAAGGTATAGATCGGCGGGATGAAAAAGAAATTGTACGCCAGCGATGATGCCAGCCCGGTCACCAGACCGGTGCGCAGGCCATAGCGCGTGGCCGCGACCAGCACCGGCAGCAGATAGAGCAGCGCAACATTGGTGACATTGCCCAGGCTGGCAATCGAATGGCCGATCAGCGTAACCAGCACCACCAGCGCCAGCGACACGGCATGGCCGGCGGGGCTGCCCCAGCGACCGGGCAGCAGGGCCGCCACGCGCCGTTGGCGCCCACGTTCTGCCTCGGCATCGAGCGTCAGCACATGGACGGCAACGCCCGATCCGTGGCGCACCATGCGATCGACCACCGAACCATGGCGCCATTCGTGCCAGCGCGAACGGCGCGCCTTGCCCAGGATAAGCTGCGTGGCGCGTGCTTCGTCCAGATAGGACAGCAGGCCCTCGGTAACAGTGGCGGCAGGCACGGTTGCCGTCTGCCCGCCCAGATGCTGCGCCAGTTCCAGCGTGGTGGCCAATTGGCGCGCATCGGCATCGGCCAGTGCCAGATCGCGCGCGGTTTCGACATGGAGCGCGGTCCATGGCGCGCCCAGCGCATCGGCCATGCGCTTGGCCACGCGCACCAGGCCCGCCGCGCCGGGATGTTCGGACACTGCCACCACCAGCCGTTCGCCCGCCGCCCACTTTCCGCCCAGTGCATGGGCGCGCACATGGTCGAGCATCTGCGCATCGATCGCCTGCGCGGCGCGGCGCAGCGCCAGTTCGCGCAAGGCCGAAAGGTTCGATTTGGAAAAGAAATGCGTCAGCGCGCGCGAAGCTTCTTCGGGCACATAGACTTTGCCATCGCGCAGCCGCTCGATCAGTTCATCGGGCGGCAGGTCGACAATTTCCAGCTCCGCCTGTTCCAGCACCCGGTCGGGCAGCGTTTCGCGCACCCGCACCCGGGTGAACGAGGCCACCACATCGTTCAGGCTTTCCAGATGCTGGACATTGAGCGTGGAATAGACATCGATCCCGGCATCAAGGATTTCCTCGACATCCTGATAGCGTTTGTCGTGCCGGCTGCCCGGGGCATTGGTGTGCGCCAGTTCGTCGATCAGCACCAGCGCGGGGCGGCGCGCCAGCACCGCGTCGATATCCATTTCCTCAAGCGCGCGGCCATGGTGTTCGATCGGTTTGCGCGGGATCACTTCGAACCCTGCGGTGCGCGCCACGGTTTCGCTGCGCCCGTGCGTTTCAACCAGGCCGATCACCACATCGAGCCCGGCCTTGCGCCGCGCCGCGGCATCGTCGAGCATTTCGCAAGTCTTGCCCACGCCGGGCGCCGCGCCCAGAAACACTTTCAGCCGGCCACGCGCCGAATTGCCATCGCCTGGGCTCCTTGCACCGCTCCCCCATGTTTTGTCGCCCCGCGCCAGCGTGCGCAGCAGGGCATCGGGATCGGGGCGCGGCGGTTCGGTCATCGCGGCGGTTGTGCCCCTGTCGCGGTCAGATTGTCGAGCGCGAGATTGAGCCGCAGCACATTGACATGCGGTTCACCGATCATCCCCAGCAGCGGCATCTGCACCGCGCCATCCACAAGTGCCAGCACGCGCGCCGGGGCAAGATGCCGCGCGGCGGCCACGCGCCGCACTTGCCATTCGGCGGCTTGCGGGCTGATATCGGGGTCCAGCCCCGATGCCGATGTGGTCAACAGGTCCGCCGGCGCACCGGGGTTGGCGGCCAGATCGGCGGCAACCCGCGCGATCAGCGGGCGCGCCGTGGGGCCCAGGTTCGATCCGCCCGATTGCAGCGGATCATAGCCTTTGCCCGCGGCAGACAGGCGTGGATGGAAATAGCCGTCGGCAGCAAAACCCTGGCCGATCAGCCCCGATCCGATCACGTGCCCGTCGCGCCGGATCAGCGAGCCGCCCGCCGCATCGGCAAACACCGCCTGCGACAGGCCGGTCACCGCCAGGGGATAGGCCAGCCCCGTCAGCGCAAAAAAGGCGGCGGTCAGCACGATTGCCGGGCGGGCAGCGGCGGCAAAGTCGGTGAGCATGGGCAGGGTCCTTTTTTTCGCAATTGGGGCCCGGAATTACAGGCCCGGAATTTCAGGCCAGGAATTTCAGGCCCAGAATTTCAGGCACGCAATTTCAGGCAAAATGCAGCGCGGTGACGGCAAGATCGATCGCCTTTATCCCCACGAACGGCGCGATCAGCCCGCCCGCGCCATAAATCGCCAGGTTGCGCGCCAGCAGCGCACCCGCGCCCGCCGGGCGATAAGTCACGCCTTTCAGCGCCAGCGGCACGAGCATCGGGATGATCAGCGCATTGAAGATGATCGCCGACAGGATCGCGCTGTGCGGGCTGGCCAGATGCATGACATTCAGCGCGCCCAGCCCGGGATAGAGCACCACGAACATCGCCGGGATGATAGCGAAATACTTGGCAACATCGTTGGCGACCGAAAAGGTGGTGAGCGCGCCGCGTGTCATCAGCAACTGTTTGCCCAGCCCGACAATCTCGATCAGCTTGGTCGGGTCGCTGTCAAGATCGACCATGTTGCCCGCTTCACGCGCGGCCTGGGTGCCGGTGTTCATCGCCACGCCGACATCGGCCTGCGCCAGCGCGGGCGCATCGTTGGTGCCATCGCCGCACATCGCCACCAGGCGGCCGCCCTGCTGTTCCTTGCGGATCAGCGCCAGCTTGTCTTCGGGGGTGGCCTCGGCCAGAAAATCATCCACCCCGGCCTCGGCGGCGATGGCCGCGGCGGTCAGCGGGTTGTCGCCGGTGATCATCACCGTGCGGATGCCCATGCGGCGCAATTCGAGGAACCGGACGCGCACCCCGGCCTTGATCACATCCTTCAAGGCAACCACGCCGAGCAGGCGCCCGTTTTCGGCCACGCCCAGCGGGGTCTGGCCCAGCCGGGCGATTTCATCGGCATTGCGCACCAGTTCGCTGCGCGCAGCATCGCTTGCGCCCGGGTTGGCGCGAATGATCGAATCGATCGCGCCTTTCTGGATCAGGCCCTGTTCGGTCTTCAGGCCGGAAAGGCGCGTCTGCGCGGTAAACGGGATGACTTCGGCCGTGGCGGGCAATTGCGCGGCAAGGCCGTGGCAGTCGCGCGCCAGCACGACGATGCTGCGCCCTTCGGGGGTTTCATCGGCCAGGCTGGCAAACAGCGCGGCGCGGGCCAGATCGACCGCCGCGATCCCGGGCAGCGGACGAAATTCCGCCGCAGCACGATCGCCGACAGTGATCGTGCCGGTCTTGTCGAGCAGCAGCACATCGATATCGCCCGCCGCCTCTACCGCACGGCCCGATTTGGCCAGCACATTGAACCGCACCAGCCGGTCCATCCCGGCAATCCCGATTGCCGACAGCAGCGCGGCGATGGTGGTGGGGATCAGCGTGATCAGCAACGCCGCCAGCACGCTTACCGCGATGCCCCCGTCGCGCGCACCGGCATATGCGGCAAAGGCCGGAATTGTTGCCACCGCGATCAGGAAAATGATGGTCAGCCCGACCAGCAGAATGGTCAGCGCGATTTCGTTGGGGGTTTTCTGCCGCTGTGCACCCTCCACCAGCGCGATCATCCGGTCGAGAAAGCCCTGGCCCGGCTCTTGCGTGATGCGCACGCGGATCGAATCCGAAATCACCCGCGTGCCCGCGGTTACCGCGCTGCGATCACCGCCGGCTTCGCGGATCACCGGCGCGGATTCGCCGGTGATCGCCGCTTCATTGACCGAGGCGACGCCGGCGACGACTTCGCCATCGGCGGGGATCAGGTCGCCGGTTTCCACCAGCACGACATCGCCTTTGGCCAGCGCGCTGGCCGCGACACTGTCAAAGGCATCGCCGTTGCCGCGCAGCCGCTTGCCGGTCAATTCGCCGCGCGTGGCGCGCAGCGATGCCGCCTGTGCGCGGCCGCGCCCTTCGGCGAGCGCCTCGGCAAAGGTGCCGAACAACACCGTCAGCCACAACCACACGATCAGTTGCAGCTGAAACGCCGGGGCCAGCCCGTCTTGCCCGAGCAGCAGCAGAACGGTCAGCAGCAGCGCGACCACCGCCGTGGTGAACATCACCGGGTTGCGCACCAGCTGGCGCGGATCGAGCTTGCGCACGGCCTGGCCGCAGGCCGGCACGACCAGTTCGGCGGAAAACATCGAGGTGGGGGCATTGTTGGCCATGGGAATGTCTTTGTCCTTGCCGGAAACGGTCAGAACGTGGTGCCGGCGAGCATCGCCATCTGTTCGGCAATCGGCCCCAGCGCGAGCGCAGGCAGGAATGTCAGCCCGCCAACAATCAGGATCACCGCGACCAGCAGCCCGATCCACAGCGGGCCGGTGGTGGGGAACGACCCGGCCGAGGCCGGCGTAACGTTCTTGCGCGCCAGCGATCCGGCAATTGCCAGCACCGGCACCATCACGAAAAAGCGCCCGATCCACATGCACACGGCCAGCGCGCCATTATAGAACGGGGTGTTGGCGCTGATCCCGCCAAAGGCCGATCCGTTGTTGCCGGTGGCCGACGCAAAGGCATAGAGAATTTCGGTAAAGCCGTGCGGCCCGCGATTGGCAGGTCCCGCCAGGCCCGCCGCGGTGATGCTGGCGATTGCGGTTCCGCCAAGGATGCACAACGGCAGCACGACAATCGCCAGCACCGCCAGCTTCACCTCGTGCCCTTCGATCTTTTTGCCGACATATTCGGGGGTGCGCCCGACCATCAGCCCGGCAATGAACACCGCCAGCAGCGCGAACAGCAGAAACCCGTAAATTCCCGAGCCCACGCCGCCTATCACGATTTCGCCCAGTTCGATGTTGAACAGCGGGATCAGCCCGCCAATCGGGGTAAAGCTGTCGTGCATGGCATTGACCGCACCGCAACTGGCCGCGGTGGTCACGGCAGCGAACAGCGCGCTGGCGGCCGCGCCAAAGCGCAATTCCTTGCCCTCCATGTTCGCGCCCGCAAGTCCTGTATGGTGGAGCAGCGGATTGCCGCCGGCTTCCTGCCAATAGAGCACCCCGGCGCCGGCCACGAACAGGATCATCATCGCCGCCAGCACGGCCCAGCCCTGGCGCGTATCACCCACCGCACGGCCAAAACACCAGGTCAGCCCGACTCCGATGGCAAAGATCGACAGCATTTGCAGCGCGTTGATCAGCGCATTCGGGTTTTCGAACGGATGCGCCGAATTGGCGTTGAAAAAGCCGCCACCATTGGTGCCCAGCAGTTTGATCGCCTCCTGGCTGGCGATGGGGCCGACAACGAGGGTCTGGTGCGCACCCTCCAGCGTGGTGGCCTCGATCGTGCTGGCAAACGTCTGCGGCACCCCGCCGGCCACAAGCACCAGGGCATAAATCAGCGACAGCGGCAGCAGCAGGTAAAGCGTGATGCGCGTCATGTCGGCCCAGAAATTGCCGACCGACCCTGTTTCGCGCCGGGCAAAGCCGCGAAACAGCGCAAAGGCGACGGCAATGCCTGTGGCCGCCGACAGGAAATTGTGCGGCACCAGCGCCAGCATCTGCGACAGGTTCGACAGCGTCGCTTCGCCCGCATAGGCCTGCCAGTTGGTGTTTGTGGCAAAACTGATTGCGGTGTTCATGGCAAGATCGGGCGCCAGACCGGGCAGGGCGCGCGGATTGAGCGGCAGCACGCCCTGCAGCCGCAGCAGCGCATAAGTCACCAGCACCGTGACCACCTGAAACACCAGCATCGCCAGCGCATATTGGCGCCAGGTCTGTTCGCGCGCCGGGTCGATCCCGGCCAGGCGATAGAACCCGCGCTCTATCGGGGCGAGCAGGCGCGTGGCCCGGGTTGTGCGCCCTTCATAAAGCATGAACAGCCACAGCCCGACGGGCTTGGCCAACGCCACGCAGGCGCAAACGAAGACCAGGATCAGCGTCCAGCCGGAAAATGTGCCCGATAATGGCATCGCAACGGCGTCCTCTTCAGGCGGAAGGTTGGGTCAGGCGGAAGATCGGGTCAGAACTTTTCAGGGTTCAGCAGCGCGACCACGAGGTAACCGAGCAGGCCAAGCGCAGTCAGGCCGGCCAGAACGAGTGCAGGTGTCATCGGGGCAGGACTCCGGCATTGAGATGCGGCGCGCGCGGGGCGGGCATAATCGGGCTCATCGCGCGTCGCACAGCCGCACAAAGCCCAGGGTCAGCAGGGTGAGGCCGGTAAGCTCGGCCAGCCAGGCAAGATCCATCATGCAAAAAGGCCCTTGTTGTGCGACACCGCCCGGCGATCGCTGCCGGTGGTTGCGCTTTGTCCCGGGGTGCCGTTAAGGTTCCACGGCGAAGCGGCCCGCCGCCGTTAGGAAAGCATAAAGAGCACCCATGGCCCTGAAGATGATCCTGCCCGCACGCAGACCGACGATGCGCACGAACCGGCGATGGGCTGCGTTTCGCATCGGCCTGGCGCTCGTATCCGCCGGTCTGGTTGCGGCGCCCGCGCAGGCGCAAAAGGTGGATGAAACCCCGCGCACCGTGGTTATGACCGCCTTTGGCCCCGAATTCGATGCGCTTTCGGGCGCGATCGGCAATCCGAAGACCATCGCGATCAACGGGCTGAATTTTGTCACCGGCACACTGGAGGGGCATTCTGTCGTGCTGATGAAAAGCGGGGTCAGCGTGGTCAATGCCGCGATGACCACGCAATTGGTGATTGATCGCTTTGCCGTGCGGCGGATCGTTTTTTCGGGGATTGCCGGCGGGGTCGATCCGTCGCTGGCGATTGGCGATGTGGTCGTGCCCGAGGCCTGGGGCCAATACCTTGAGGCGTCATTCGCGCGCGAAACGCCGCAGGGCTGGCAACCGCCCGAACGCTTTGACGGGGCGCCGGCCAACTGGCGCTTCATCTATCCGCGCGGCACCACGGTTTCGCGTGCCGATCGCCCGGCGCAGCGGTTTTTCACCATCCCGGCCGATCCCGCGCTGATCGCGCTGGCGCGCAAGGTCGTTCCGGGCCTGGCGCTGTCGGCCTGCGTGGATGGGGCGGGCGGATCGGGTGATCGCCAGTGCCTGCCGCGTGCGCCGCGGGTTGACGTGGGCGGTGTGGGCGTGACAGCGGGCATTTATGCCGACAATGCCGAATTCCGCGAATACCTGCAAATCGCCTGGCATGCGCGCGTGCTCGATATGGAAAGCGCCAGCGTGATCCAGGTTGCCTGGGCCAATGCCGTTCCGGCCATCGTGTTCCGCAGCCTGTCGGACCTTGCCGGCGGTGATGCCGATGCCAACCGCATGGATACGTTCATGCACCTGGCCTCGGTCAATTCGGCGCGGGTGGTGCGCGCCTATCTTGCTGCGCTGCCCGATTGATGCCCGGGCAGATGGCGATGACCGATCTCGACCACTTCATCATCGGCCTGCCCAAGGCCGAACTCCACCTGCATATCGAAGGCAGCCTGGAGCCCGAGCTGATGTTTGCGCTGGCGCGGCGCAACGGCGTGGCGCTGCCTTATCCCGATGTCGAAGCGCTGCGCGCGGCCTATGCCTTTTCCAACTTGCAGGATTTTCTCGATATCTATTACGCCGGGGCGGCGGTGCTGCGCACTTCGGCCGATTTTCATGACCTGGCCCTGGCCTATTTCGACCGCGCGGCGGCCGATGGCGTGGTCCATGCGGAGATCATGTTCGATCCGCAGACCCACACCGCGCGCGGCATCGCCTTTGCCACGGTGATCGAAGGCCTGCTGTCGGCAATGGCCGCGGCACAGGCGCGGCATGGCATGACCAGCTGCCTGATCATGAGCTTTCTGCGCCACCTGACCGAGGACGACGCCTTTGCCACGCTGGCCGAGGCACAGCCCTGGCTTGACCGGATCACGGCGGTCGGGCTCGATTCATCGGAACTGGGCCATCCGCCCGAAAAGTTTGCCCGGGTCTTTGCCGCGGCGCGTGGCGCCGGGCTGAAATGCGTGGCCCATGCCGGTGAAGAGGGGCCGCCCGCTTATGTCAGCGGAGCACTCGATGCGTTGCGCGTTGATCGCATCGATCACGGCAATCGCGCGCTCGAAGATTCCGCGCTGGTCGAACGGCTGGCGGCAAGCGGGATGGTGCTGACCGTATGCCCGCTGTCCAATCTGCGGCTTTGCGTGATTTCCGCGATGGACCGCCACCCGATCGATCGCATGCTCGCCGCCGGCCTGCGCGCCACGGTCAATTCGGATGATCCGGCCTATTTCGGCGGCTATATTGCCGACAATTATCGCGCCGTGGCGGCGGCGCGCGGCCTGTCACGCGCCGATCTGGCGCAGATCGCACGCAACAGCCTGACCGGATCGTTCCTGCCTGCCGACCGGATTGCCGAACTCGGCGCGCGGCTCGATGCGTTCGTGCTCCGGCACGGTTGAATTTCTGGCGCTCCAGAACGGCTAATACGCCAGAACGGCTAATACGCCAGAACGGCTAATACGGATGTGCGATGAGTGGAACTCATCGCACAACGTGACGCTCAGGCGCCGCGCGGGCTTATACCAAGGTGCGTCAAGTCAAGCGCACTGCACATTGGTATAAAATTGCCGTGGCGCGTGGATTGCCGGCCAGGCCAGCGCGGGAAACCCGGCCTCCAGTTCGGCCAGCACGATTCCCGCCGCGGGCGAGGGCGCGCGTGCCGTTGCCGTGCACAGCGCCAGCGTCATCGGCCGCAGCACCGGATCGGACAGCCGCGCAAAGGCCAGCGTGCCCTGCTGCACTTCGGTCGCGACATCGAGCGCGGTCAGCACGCCCACGCCGACCCCTTGTTGCACCAGCGAGACGATCATCTGGATATTGTCCGCCGTTGCGCGGCGGTCGAGCGTGATGCCACAAGTCGCCTCAAGCACTTCGAATTGCTGGTGCACGGCGAGGTGGCGCGACGGCGCAATCACCGGCACATCGGCACAGGCGGCCAGGCGGGTTTCGCCCTGCTGCGCCAGCGCATGGCCGGGCGGGGTCACGATGCCCGGAACCACATCGACAAAGGCACGCACCGACAGATCGCGGAACGATTGCGGATCATAAAGGATGCCCAGATCGACCGCGCCCTCGGTGATCATGGCGCGCACGACATCGTTGGGTTGAACATGCAGGCCCACAGTCATCCCCGGATAACGCGAGCGAATGGCGTGGATCACCGCCGGCACTTGCCCTTTGGCCAGGGCATCGATCACCGCGATATCGACATGGCCGCGTTTCAGCCCGCGCAGATCCTCGATCTGGATCAGGACCTCGGCCAGATTGCGCTGCCAGCGACCGCCCGCGGCCATCAGCACTTCGCCCGCGGCCGTCAGCCGCAGCCCGCCATGCAGCCGTTCGAACAGCGGCGCGCCCAGATCAGACTCAACCTTCAGGATCTGCCGGTCGATCGACGAGGCCGAAACGCCCAGTTCCTCGGCCGCGCGGCGGATCGAACCGAGCCGGCCGACCACCAGGAAATAGCGCAAAAAGCGCGACAGCGCGGGCATCGGGGGCATCTTTCGGGTGGGGCCGGAACGGGACCCGGGGCTGGGAAGTGGACGAAAAGCACCGCAAATCCGGCACTTTGGTCAAGCGCTTTGCTGGATTTGCGCAAGCAAAGGTGGCGCAGTGGCCCAGGTGACTGCAATGGCGGGATAAAATCCGGCGGCCCTGCGCAGGGCAGGAATGGATTTTCCTCGCTGCCTGATCCATTTCCCCGGGGGAGGGGCGGTCGCCGGTCCTTTTTTCAGCCGCAATGCAAATCGATGCGCTTTTTTGTGGTCGCATCGCAAAGCTATGCTTTAGGGCGCCAGCCATGTTGACCATTTCCAACCTGACCGTGCGCCTGGGCGGGCGCGATATCCTTGCCGGGGCCAGTGCCGCCATACCGCCGCGCAGCAAAGTTGGGCTGGTGGGGCGCAACGGCGCGGGCAAGTCGACGCTGGTCAAGACGCTGATCGGCGAGCTTGAGCCCGATGGCGGCTCGGTCGACATGCCGCGCGGTTGCCGGCTGGGCTATATCGCGCAGGATGCCCCCAGCGGCACCGCAACGCCGTTCGATACCGTGCTCGCCGCCGATATTGAGCGGACAAGCCTGCTGGCCGAATCCGAAACCGAAACCGATGCGCACCGTCTGGGCGATATTCACGAGCGGCTGATCGCGATCGATGCCTATACCGCGCCGGCGCGGGCCGCGCGCATCCTGTCGGGGCTGGGATTTGACGAGGTGGTGCAGGCGCAGCCGCTCGATTCTTTTTCCGGCGGGTGGAAAATGCGCGTGGCGCTGGCCGCTCTGCTGTTTTCCGAACCCGATGTGCTGCTGCTCGACGAACCGTCGAACCACCTCGATCTCGAAGCGACGCTGTGGCTGGAAAACTTCCTCAAGTCCTATCCCGCCACGCTGCTGGTTATCAGCCACGAACGCGATCTGCTGAACACCGTGGTCGATCACATCCTGCATTTGCAGGCGGGCAAGCTTACGCTCTATCCCGGCGCCTATGACGCTTTCGAGCGGCAGCGGGCCGAACGCGCGGCGCAGGCCGCCTCGTTCGCCGCCGCGCAGGACGTGCAGCGCGCCAAACTGGCCGACTATGTTGCGCGCAACAGTGCCCGCGCCTCGACCGCGCGCCAGGCGCAGGCCCGCGCCAAGATGCTGGCCAAGATGCAGCCGATTGCCGCGCTGAGCGAAGACCCGTCGCTCAGTTTCGATTTTCCCGATCCCGACGAACTGCGTCCGCCGCTGATCACGCTCGATCTGGCGAGTGTAGGCTATGCCGACAAGCCGGTGCTGCGCCGGCTGAACTTGCGCATCGATCCCGATGACCGGCTGGCCCTGCTGGGGCGCAACGGCAATGGCAAGACCACGCTGGCGCGCCTGCTGGCGGCGCAATTGCCGGCGATGGAGGGCGCGATGAATGCCAGCGGGCGCATGCGCATCGGCTATTTCACGCAATACCAGGTCGAGGAACTGGCGGGCGATGCCACCCCGCTGGAACACATGGGGCGCGCCATGCCTGGCGCGACGCCGCAGGCGGTGCGCGGGCAATTGGGCCGATTTGGTTTTTCGGGCGGGCGCGCCACCGCGCAAGTGGGCACGCTGTCGGGCGGGGAGCGGGCGCGGCTGGCGCTGGCACTGGTGACCCGCCACGCGCCGCATCTGCTGATCCTGGACGAACCGACCAACCACCTTGATGTCGATGCGCGCGAGGCGCTTGTGCAAGCGCTGAACACCTACAAGGGTGCGGTGATCCTGATCAGCCACGATCGCCACATGGTCGAACTGGCGGTGGACCGGCTGGTGCTGGTGGACGAAGGCACCGCGCGCCCGTTCGATGGCGACATGTCGGACTATATCGATTTCGTGCTTGGCCGGAACCAGCCAAAGGGCGATGGCGACAAGGGCAAAGGTGGTGGCGGCAAAGCCGACCGCAAGGCGAGCGCGCAATTGCGCGAACAATTGCGCGGTGTGAAAAAGAAAGTGATCGATGCAGAGGCAAAAATCGCCAAACTGACAGCGGAAGTCAGTGCATTTGATCAGGCGATGTTTGAACCCGCACGGGCCCGGGCCGATCTGGCAAAGCTTTCCATGGGCGAGTTGTCGCGCCGCCGGGGTGAAGCCGCCAGCAGCCTCCGCGATATCGAGGCCTCGTGGATGGAACTTAGCGAAGCCTACGAAACCGCGATGGCCAATGGCGCGGCGTGATCGTGCACCGGGTCAGAACCGGGCGGAAATGCCCAGATAGGTCTGGGTTGCCGGGGTAAACCGGTTCAGCCCGAAATTGGCGCCGATATCCAGCTGCAGATCGGGCCGCACAACCCAGGCCAGCGCCGCATCCGCCGCATACTGGCGGATCGTGCCCGCCGGATCAAAGTTCTGTGCGGTCCACAGTTCGCCGTAAAACATCAGCTGCGGCGTAATCGATTTCCCCAGATTGATTGTCTGCTGGGTCTGCACATGATGCCGGCCAGAGTCATTGCGATCGGCCAGAAAGTCGATTTCGGGCGCAAAGGTCAGCAGCAGGCTGGGGGTCAGCACAATGTTGGTGCCGGCCACGACGCCGCCTTCCCAATGGCCATTGCCAATGCCGGCGCGCGCCACGGGAATTTTGACATAAGGCACCAGCGCAATCGAAAAGCCGGCGTTGGCCCGGGTCAGCCTGTGTTTGACCCGCAGGACCACATCGCCCGTGCCCGACAGCGTGGTCGTGCCGCCCGCATCATGCGTGCGTACACTGGCCCAGGGGGTCCATGCCGCCTCTATATCGGTGGCGCCATCCACACCCAGTTTGAACACGGGATTGCTGTAGGCAACCGTATCGGTGGTCACGCCAGCGTGCGCATCGTGCGCCCAGTTTATCGCATCGGCTTCGATCAACACCCGTCCGCCCGGCGTGGTGCAGGCAAACGTGGAACGCGTGGGGCGATCGGTGCAAATCGGATCTGGCGCCGCAGGGGCAGGGGCAGGGGCTGGGGCAGGAGCAGGGGCGGCCGGCTCGGTGGCGGCCGTCGTTTGTGCAACAGCAGGCAGGACCGGACCGGCCATCATCATGACAGCCAGCGCCGTACGCAGGACCATTTTCAACAATCGTACCCCAAACACCCGGAAAGGCCGCAGATTTTTGCGCGTGCCGGCATTGGCCCGCGTCTCTGTGTGCCTGCGCAAAGGCGGGGGCAAAACCCGATGCCAATACGCTGGGGCGCCCCTTCCCGGATTTGGCCCGATTAGTCAAGCAAGTCGGCAACCGGGGTAAACGGATAGCCCAGTTCGCTGGCAACCGCTTCATAGGTCACTTTGCCGTCGTGCACATTCAGCCCGGCGGCCAGATGCGGATCGGCCTTCAGCGCGGCCTTCCAGCCCAGGTTGGCAATCCGCAGCGCATGGGGCAGCGTCACGTTGTTGAGCGCATAAGTGCTGGTGCGCGCCACGCCGCCCGGCATGTTGGCCACGCAATAATGCACCACATCATCCACAACATATGTGGGATCGGCATGGGTCGTGGCGTGGCTGGTTTCGAAACAGCCGCCCTGGTCGATCGCCACATCCACCAGCACCGCGCCGGGGCGCATCGTGGCGAGCATGTCGCGCGTTACCAGTTTGGGCGCGGCGGCGCCGGGGATCAGCACCGCGCCGATCACCAGATCCGCCTCTGCCACCAGCGCGGCCAGCGTCGCCTTGCCCGAATAGATCGTGCTGGCGCGACCTTCGAAATGGTTGTCGAGCCGTTCGAGCACTTCGGGATCGCGATCGAGGATGGTTACATCCGCGCCCAGGCCCACGGCCATCTGCGCCGCATTGAACCCGACAACGCCGCCGCCGATCACCACGACTTTGCCCGGGGCCACTCCCGGCACGCCGCCCAGCAGCACACCGCGCCCGCCATGCGCCTTTTCCAGCGCGGTGGCGCCGGCCTGGATCGCCATGCGCCCGGCGACCTGGCTCATCGGCTTCAGCAGGGGCAGGGTGCGCCCCGGCCCGGTCACGGTTTCATAGGCGATTGCGGTCACGCCCGATTTCACCAGATCGGCGGTCTGTTCCGGATCGGGCGCGAGGTGCAGATAGGTATAAAGGATCTGGCCCTGGCGCAGCTGCGCGCGCTCGATCGCCTGCGGCTCCTTCACTTTCACGATCATTTCGCAACCGGCAAAGATCGTCGCGGCATCGCCCTTGATCACCGCACCGGCGGCTTCATAGGCGGCATCGCTGGCGCCGATGCCAAGGCCAGCGCCTGCCTGCACCCACACTTCGTGGCCATGCGCGACCAGTTCGCGCGCCGATTCCGGGGTGAGGCCCACACGATATTCGTGGTTCTTGATTTCGGTCACGGTGCCAACGCGCATGGGTTGCTCTCCTTTGTATAACGGGCGCCAGAATACGCGGCGGGGCGCGCAAAATATCACCCCTTTTTGCCCTTGTACCCGCACTTCGCGCAATGCTATCCCGATTATGGGACTGAAAACGGAAAAATATTGCATGGATCGTACCGACCGCAACCTGCTTGAGGCGCTGCAACGCGATTCGTCGCGTTCGGTTGCCGATCTGGCCGAACTTGTCGCGCTGTCGCCGTCTGCGTGCCATCGCCGGATCAAGGCGCTGGAAGAACAGGGGCTGATCGCCGGCTATGCCGCGCGGGTCGATCCGCGCCGGCTTGGCCTGGCGGTCGAAGTGTTCGTGGAAATCACGCTGACCAGCCAAAGCCGTGAAGCGATGGACCGGTTTGAACGCGCGGTGGGCGATTTCGACGACATTCTGGAATGCCACCTGATGAGCGGCGCGGCCGATTACCTGCTGCGCGTCGCCGCGGCGGACCTGGCCGATTATGACGCCATCCACCGCGAATGCCTGGCGCGCTTGCCCGGGGTATCAGCCATGCGGTCATCATTTTCGCTGCGCCGGATCAAGCGGATGGACGGCTATCCGGTCAGCCGGCTGCGATAGACGGTGATGACGTTTCTTTGAACCATCAGCACCGTCCAGGCTCTTGTTATAAATTGCGTTTTTTTGGCAGAAACCGGCACCCACCTTTTTGCATGATGCTTTCTAGAGCGAGATGACTTTAGGTTGAAGCACGCTTCAACAAAGTCATCAGCAACGCTCAAGCGCCGCGCGGGCTTATCGCCTGATGACATGATTCAATATCATGGCATCAGGCTCTAGGGGGTTATGACAAAGCGGTTGCGCTGCCCATCGTGATGCAGCGCAACCGTGGCGCCGATCAGATCGTGGTGGGCGGCATGGGCCAGTGTGGCCTCATCGGCGGCATTGGCAATGAACCGCTCGCCGCTGGCGGTGCGGCCGATTGCGATGGCCTGCGCGGGCACGCCCTTGTTGCGCGCCACGGTATAGGTTTCGATCACGCCCCGGCCTTGCGCCTGGGCCAGCGGCACGACATCGGGCACCGCATCGAGCTTTGCCTGAATCGGATCGTGCACCAGCGGCCGCCATGGCGCCGCGCGCGGCGAAAGCACCAGCGCGGCATATTTCGACTGGAACCCGCCATTGGCACAGACCAGCCCGGTGCCATCGCTGCCCCGCAGCCGTTCGACCATGCTGGCCACGCCATGCATCGAATAATTGTTCCCCGCCCCGCCGAAATAGGGCAGCCCGCCGGTCACGGTCAGCCCGCGCGGATCATCGCCGGCAAGCCCCAGCGCGGCCATCGCATTGAACACCGGGATCGGAAAGCAACTGTAGAGATCGAATGCGGCAAGCTCCGCCCCGCTTGCCCCCGCTATGGCCAGCGCCCCGGCAAGGACGGCATCGGCGGCGGGATAGGTGGCAAGATCGGGGCGCGCGAGCGGCTCCTTTTCCTGCGCCAGCGTGGCCGCATGCACAAATGTCCAGCGGTCGGGTGCGATCCCCGCGGCGCGCGCGGCAGCCACGCTCATCAGCAGCACGGCCGCGCCCTGGTTGACCTGATCGCGGGCAACAAGCTTGATCGTATAGGGATCGCAGACCAGGCGATTGCGCGCAGTGGGCGTGGCGATGCTGTCTGCGCTCAGCGCGTCCTGCGCGGCGCAGCTATGGGGATTGGCGGCGGCCACTTGCGAAAACGGCGCAAACAGCGCGCCCATCGCGGCGGCATAGGCATCGCGATCCATCCCCAGCTGCCCGCGCCGCGCATTTTCCATCAGCGCATAGGCCACCGGCGGCGATATCACGCCATGGGCAATCGCCAGTGGCGATAGCAGGCCTTTTACGCCCATGCCGCGATCTTCGACCACACCGTCGCAGGTTTCGGCCCAATCGCGCGTTTCGCCCCGCGCCGTGAGGTGGCGGGTGGAAGACATCGCCTCTGCACCGAACACCAGCGCCGCCTCTGCCTCTCCGGCCAGGATGCGCGCGCCCATCTCCATCAGGATCGTCACCGGTGACTGGCCCCCCACTTTGTCGAGCACGGCAAGGCGCGGGGTGATCCCCAGCCGGCGCGCCACGGCCAGCGGAAACTTGTCGGGCTTGCCAAAGGGGAACGGCGCCGCGTTCGAATCCTCGAACGTGCGGACCGCGCCCACCGCGCTCACCATCGCCCGCGCCGCCTCGCCCGCGCCGCAATCGACGAGCGCCGCCTCGGCCGCGCGCGCTGCCAGATCGGCGGCGGAAAGGCCGCGATAGTCCGGGTCTTCGATCCGTTCGACGGACTGGCCGACGCCGACAATGACCGGGGTGCGCGGATCGAGGTGGGCAATGGCATTGCTGGACATGGCGCATTCCGATTTTAAGCGTTCGTTTAAGTGTCCTTACAAGCCATTCCCGCGTTGGTACAAGCCCGCGCGGCGGTTGAGCGTCACGATGTGCGATACGTTCCACTCATCGCACAGCCATATGATGCGCTGTGTGCGGTTTCCCGCTCAGGCAATCTTTTCCAGCATCACCGCCAATTGCACGCGCTCATCCGGATCAAGCCGCGCCTCGATCGCGCTGCGGATTGCGGCTGCATAAGTCGGCCACATGGCAGCACGGCAGGCTTCGCCTTGTGCGGTCAGGGCGGTGATCTGGCCCCGCCGGTCAACGGTGCAGGGCTGCATCGCCACCAGACCGGCCTGGTCCATCCGCGCCAGCAGCCGTGACAGGGTATATTGTTCGATCCCCAGCTTGTGCTGGATATCGCGCGGGCGTTGTGCGCCGTGGCGGCCTAGCAGTTGCAGGATATCGTACCATTCGGGCGGCGGCAGGCCTGCGGCTTTGAGCCCGGCGCGTGCCTTGTGCCGGGCGCGCGCGCCGGCGTCGATCAACCGGCCCCAGGCGAGCAGCGACACGGCGCCGGGCATTGCGGCCGGCGAATGGGACGGGGGTGGGGAAGCGGAAGAGGAAGAGCTGGTCATCGATGCCGGATATGCCCCCGGGGGACCTGGCAAACAATTCCGGCTTCATGCCGATGCATCAATTAACCGATCGGCAGGAGATTGATCGATGCACCTGCATGCAAAACCCGATGCACCTGCATCGATTGCGCCCGGTTCAGCCGCCTTCGGCGATGAGCGCCGCGTCGACTTCGGTCACGATGGTGTGGTCGGCGGCATGCATGTCACCGGTTTCGATCTGCAGCGCGAGCCTTTCCGAATCGCGCGCGCGATACCGGGTTTCGGCCCGGGCAATCGCTTCATAGCTCAACCCCGCGTCATCGAGCGCGAGCCGGGCCATGGTAATCGCCGATTCCATCGTTTCGCGGATCACCGATCGCGCCGGGGTGGGTTCGAGCCGGATTTTCGCACGGCGGTCGAACACGCGCACGTGAATCGATGCCTGGGGAAAGGCGTGGTGCACCGCGTTGACCAGCGCGGCATCGACCTGATCGCCATCCAGGCAGAACAGGATCATTTCCGCCTCTGCCGCGCCGGCCTGGCGCAGCACATCCAGCCGCGTGCCATCGCCGAAATAGACGCGCACGCCGAAAGAGGCCGACCGGTCGATCGCTTCGATATTGCGGTCGATCAGCGTGACCGCGATCCCGCTGGTCAGCAGCATCTGCCCCACCGCCTGGCCAAACCGGCCATAGCCGACGATCAACGCACTGGCGCAATCGCCCGCACCCTGCGCCCCGGGGCCTTCGCGTTCATCGGCTTCGGCCACCGGGGCCGTGCGAAACCGGCGCGTGGCATTCATCAGGAAGGGCGTGGTTGCCATCGACAGCGTGACCACCGCGCCAAACAGGCTGGCCGCCTGCGGGGCGATCAGCATCGCGTGGGTGGCCTGGGCAAACAGCACAAAGCCGAATTCCCCGCCCTGGCTGAGCAACAGGCCCAGCGCCAGCGCCGACCGCCAGCCCATGCCGAGCAGCGCGCCAATGCCCACGATCACCGCCGCCTTGATCACGATTACCAGCAGCGCGATCGCCACGACAAACAGCGGATCGTGCAAAATCGCAGTCAGATCGAGCATCATCCCGACCGACAGGAAAAACAGCCCGAGCAGGATCGACCGGAACGGTTCGACATCGGCCTCAAGCTCGTGCCGATAAGGCGATCCGGCCAGCATGACCCCGGCAATGAAGGCGCCCAGCGCGCTCGACAGCCCCAGGAATTCCATCAGCGCCGCCGCCGCCAGCACCGTGAACAGCGCGGCCACGACAAACATCTCGCGCTCGCCCAGATCGCCGATCAGCCGGAACAGGGGGCGCAGCAGATAGCGCCCGGCCAGCACCAGCACCACGATTGCCCCCGCGGTTTCGACCGCCATCAGCCAGCCGGGCGGGCCCCCGGCATCCGACGGATTGCGGCTGAGCGCGGCGACAATCGTGATCAGCGGGATGATCGACAAGTCCTGAAACAGCAGAATGGCAAAGGCGCGCTCGCCAAACGGGGTTTTCAACCGGCCCGATGATTGCAGCATCGGCAGAACCTGGGCCGTGGACGACAGCGCCAGCGGCAGGCCGAGTGCCAGCGCCGCAGCCTGGCTGAACCCGGTGGTGAAATGCAGCGCGGCCGCCAGCACCAGGCCGCAGCCCGTCACCTGCATCAGCCCGGTCAGGAAAATATCGCGCCGCATGCGCCACAGGCGCGCCGGTTCCAACTCCAGCCCCACCAGAAACAGCAGCAGCGTGATGCCCAGCTCGGCAATGCCCATTTTCTGTTCGGCCTGCCCGACCAACCCCAGGCATTGCGGCCCGACCACGACCCCCGCCAGCAGATACCCCAGCGTGGCCCCCAGGCCGAGCCGGCGAAACAGCAGCACGAACGCCAGCGCAAAGCCCAGCAGCAGAAAGCCGTCATGCAACAATGGCGAGGGAGAAGGGGGGTGCAGCGGCCTGGTCCTGTGTCTGGGCGGGAGTGGGCGTGGCGCGATTGGTCCTGCCGTACTTGTCCGCGCCGTACTTGTCCCCGCAGTTCTTGTCCCCGCCGCCGGGTGGGACGTCAAGCGTTCCGCAGTCCTGCAATGCTATTGACATCATTGTAGGCAAAGAGGAAGCAAGCAGGGTTTGGCGAAACGGCCAACAGGATGCCAACACACTATCACGGGAGAGAGCGATGTCGGTTGCAGGCACTTATGAAGTCGTCACCAAGACCCCGATGGGCGAACAGAAATCAACGCTGACCGTCAATGTCGACGGTGACAGCTTTTCGGGCAGCAACAACGGGCCGATGGGCGCGATCGCGATTGCCGATGGCAAAGTCGATGGCAACACGATCAGCTGGTCCAGCCAGATCACCTCGCCGATGCCGATGAAGCTCGATTGCAAGGCGACGATCGACGGCGACAGCATTTCGGGCACCGTGACCGCGGGCATGTTCGGCAGCTTTCCGATGACCGGCAGCCGCGTGGCCTGATACGGATATGCGATGAGTCAAGCTCACTGCATAGTGTTATAAGTCCGGTTTATAAATCCGGGGCACAACCTGACAGCGCCAAGGGCTGCTTCAGGGAAGGGCGTCTGATCCGGTCAGGCGCCCTTCAGCTTTTTCATCACCCCGGAAAAGGCGAGTACCGGGCGATCATCGGCGGTTATGATCCCGCGCGCGATGATCAGGCTGCGGCCACCGCCGGTGCGTTCGCCGCGCGCGATCAGCAACTGGCCTGCGCCCGCCGGCGCCAGAAATTCGCTGTTCATGCTGACCGTCACGCCGTTGACTTCCTCGCCGTCAGACGCGCCGATCATGAACAGCGCGAAATCGGCAAAAGTCATCAAACAGCCGCCATGGATCATGCCGTGGCCATTGCGGTTGTGCGCGCCCGGGCGGAACCCGCAGACAATCCCTTGGGCATCGCGCGCAACATGGAACGGCCCGGTGGCATCCTCGAACGGATCGATCCCCGCCGATTGGTGCCAGCCCGCCCATTCGCCGTGCTCGATCAGAGAGAGCTTGCCACGAAACGGCGCGCCGGGCAGCGGGCGGATCGGGTTTGCCGACAGGGCGGGCAGCAGGGCATCGGTCACGCAGGGACACTCCAGATCGCAAGGGGGTGGGATGGCAAGGGGGCGCGGCCCCGGTGGCGCAGCGGTTACGCAGCGTCAAGCCCCGCTCAAAACCGGCGCTGCACAGGTTCTGATACGAATTGATGCAATTGTTCCCGGGCCACGCCAAACGTAACACAATTAAGTGTTTCCTAAGCGGGCCCCATTCGCGTTAGGAAGCCGGCGCGAAACGGACCCCCCGATCCTGCCGCCTGCCGGACAATGCGCTTGCGCCTGCCCGCGCGGGCACCTTTTGCAAGCCGGCAGATCGCGTCAGGGGTTCGGTTGTCGCCCCGTTTTGAGCCCATGGAGGTCAGCCCTGTCCAGTTCCGTTGAGCCGCGCGCATTTGTGCACGATGAAGGCGAACACCGGCCGCGCCCGCGCTGGGTGGGCTGGCTCGTGGTGATCGCCCTGATCGCCGGTGTGGCGCTTGCCGCGCGCTGGTTTGCCGCCGCCGGGGTGACCAGGAATGCCAAGGCCGGGCGCCCGCCCGCCGCCGTGGCGATTGCCCCCGTGGCGCTGGCCGACGTGCCCGAAACGGTCAGCGCGATCGGCACGGTGACCCCGCTCGACACGGCAACGGTGCACACCCAGCTATCGGGCAATGTCATGGCGATCCTGTTCAAGGAAGGGCAGATGGTCGCCAGCGGTCAGCCGATCGTGCAGGTCGACCCGCGCCCTTATGCGCTTACCCTGCAACAGGCCGAGGGCACGCTGGCGCGCGATACTGCCACGCTGGGCGCCGCGCGGCTGAACCTGAAGCGCTATGAAACGCTGGCGGCGCAGGATTCGATCGCGCGCCAGACGCTGGAGGACGAACGTGGCACCGTCGCCCAGCTGGAAGGCACCGTGGCAACCGACCGCGCGGCGGTGGGGTCGGCGCGGCTCAATCTGCAATATACCACGGTGAAGGCTCCATTTGCCGGGCGCATCGGCCTGAAACAGGTCAGCGTGGGCAATTTCGTGACCCCGTCCGATGCCAATGGCGTGGCGCTGGTCACGCGGATCGATCCGATCGACGTGGAATTTTCGGTGCCGCAGGCCATGCTCGGCGCGGTTCAGCGCAAAGTGGGCAGCGGCGCAGGCCTGCCGGTGACAATCCTGGACCAGGACAACAAGACCGTGCTGGCCCAGGGCACGTTTGCGACCTTTGACAACCAGATCAACACCGCCACCGGCACCGTGCTGGCCAAGGCGCGCGTGGCCAATCCGCCGGCTGCGAGACAAACGGGGCAAGCGGGACAAGCGGGGCAAAAGGCGCCGGCACTTTTTCCCAACCAGTTCGTGAATGTGACGATGCTGGTCGATACGCTGCGCCAGGTGCCGGTGGTGCCGGTTTCGGCGCTGCGCCACGGCCAGCAGGGTGATTTCGTGTTTGTGGTGCAGCCCGACAAGACGGTGAAGATCGCAATCGTGCGCACCGGGCCCAGCGATGGCACGCGCACGGCGATCCTGCAGGGCCTGCAAAAGGGCCAGGTGGTCGTGTCTGAAGGCGCCGACGGGCTGGACGACGGTTCGGCCGTGCGCCTGCCCGGCGACAAAGGGGATAAAGGCGCTGGCGCCAGTGGCCCAGGTGGTGGCCCAGGCGGCGGCGCTGGTGGCGGCCATGGGCGCAAGCAGGGCGGAGCCGGCAACCAGTGAGCGACAGCGCCATTGCGCCCGGCGCGCCGGGGGACGATTTGCCGCCTGTCGGTGAACTTCCCCCCGGCGGCCCGTCGCGGCCCTTTATCCTGCGTCCGGTGGCAACCACGCTGTTGATGGTGGCGCTGCTGCTGGCCGGGTTGATCGCCTGGGGGCAATTGCCGCTGTCGGCGCTGCCGCAAGTCGATTATCCCACGATCCAGGTCAGCACGCTTTATCCCGGGGCCAGCCCCGATGTCATGGCGCTGACCGTGACCAGCCCGCTGGAACGCCAGTTTGGCCAGATGCCCGGGCTGACACGGATGACGTCCTATTCCTCGTCGGGCGCATCGGTGATCACGCTGCAATTTTCGCTCGGGCTGTCGCTCGACGTGGCCGAACAGGAAGTGCAGGCCTCGATCAACGCGGCCAATTCGCTGCTGCCGTCTGACCTGCCGGCGCCGCCGGTCTATGCCAAAGTCAATCCCGCCGATGCCCCCATCCTGACAATCGGCGTGGCATCGCAATCGCGCCCGCTGGGCGAAGTGGAAGGGATTGTCGAAAAACAGTTTTCCAACAAGATTTCGCAGGTTTCCGGCGTTGGCCTGGTCACCCTGTCGGCGGGGCAGCGCCCGGCGGTGCGGATTGTCGCCAATGTTCAGGCGCTGGCCGCGCGCGGGCTGAGCCTGGAAACCATCCGCAACGCCATCGCCAATGCCAATTCGAACATTGCCAAGGGCAGTTTCGACGGTCCGACCAAAAGCTGGACCATCGATTCGAACGATCAGCTCAATTCGGCCGCATCCTATGCCGCGCTGATCGTTGCGGTGGCCAACACCCGGCCGGTGCGGCTGTCGGATGTGGCCAGCGTGGAAGATGGCGTGGAAAACGTCCGCACCGGCAGCTGGATGAATCGCCAGCCCGCAGTGATCATCGATGTGCAGCGCCAGCCGGGCGCAAACGTGATCGCCACGGTCGATGCGATCAAATCCGCACTGCCCGATTTGCAGGCGCAATTGCCCGCCGATGTGAAAGTGACCGTGCTGACCGACCGCACCGAGGGGATTCGCGCCTCGGTATCCGATGTGCAGTTCGAACTGTTGCTGGCCGTGGTGCTGGTGGTGCTGGTGATCTTCCTGTTTCTGGGATCACCGCGCGCCACGCTGATCGCGGCGATTTCTGTGCCGCTGAGCCTGGTCGGCGCGTTTGGCGCGATGTGGGCGCTGGGCTTTTCGATCAACAACCTGACGCTGATGGCGCTGACCATTGCATCGGGGTTTGTCGTCGATGATGCCATCGTGGTGATCGAAAACATCGCGCGCCATATCGAAGACGGGATGAAACCGTTCGACGCCGCGCTGAAAGGGGCGAGCGAGATCGGTTTTACGATCATCTCGCTGACAGTCAGCCTGATTGCGGTGCTGATCCCGCTGTTGTTCATGGGCGATGTGGTCGGACGCCTGTTCCGCGAATTCGCGATCAGCCTGGCGGTGACAATCGTGCTGTCGGCGGTGGTGGCATTGACCGTGGTGCCAATGCTGGCGGCGCGCTGGCTGCGCCCGGCACATGCCGAAACCCGGCTTGCCGTGGTGGACAAGGCGATGGTCGCGTTCGACCGCCTGGCCGGCCGCTATGCCCGCGCGCTCGATTGGGTGATCGCGCGGCCAGGTGCCACGCTGGGGGTGTTTGCCTTCAGCCTGGCGCTGGCGGCGGCGATGTTCTGGGTCATCCCCAAAAACCTGTTTCCGGTGCAGGATACCGGGCAGATCCGCGCAACCGTGGTCGCCGGGTCCGATGTCAGCTTTGGCCAGATGGCCGCGTTGCAGCAGAAAGTGGCTGCGGCCGTGCTCGAAAGCCCGGCGGTGGCCTCGCTGTCGTCGGCAGTCGGCGTGGACGGGCAGAATGCCGCGCTCGATCAGGGCCGGATGATCATCAATCTGAAACCGGTGGGCAATCGCGGCAGCCTGGCCGACGTGACCGCGGATCTGAATGCGCGCACGGCGCGCGTGGCGGGGGTGCGGATCTATCTGCAGCCGGTGCAGGATCTGACGATCGATACCGAAACCGGGCTTACCCCCTATCGCTTTTCGCTGCAGGGCGCCGATGCCAATGCGGTGAACGACTGGGCGCGCCGGCTGGCCGACAAATTGCGCGATGATCCCGCGCTGGTCGATGTCAACACTGCCAGTCTCGGGCTGGGCCGCGCGATCTATATCGATGTCAATCGCGATGCGGCGGCGCGGCTGGGCATGTCTTCGCTGACCGTCGACAATGCGCTGTATGATGCCTTTGGCCAGCGGATCATTTCGACGATCTATACCCAGTCGAGCCAGAGCCGCGTGATCCTGTCGGCGGCGGCGGGCATGTTGTCCGATCCGGCGGCGCTTGCCCGGTTCTACATTCCGCTGGGTTCGGGCACGCAAGTGCCGCTGGGCACGGTGGCAACCATTCGCGAAGGCTGGGTACCGCTCGAACTGTCGCGGCAGAACCAGTTCCCCTCGGCCTCGATCGGGTTCGATGTCGCGCCCGGGGTGTCGCTGGGTGCGGCGGTCGCCTCGATCGAAAAGGTGGAGAGCGAAATTGGCCTGCCGCTGTCGGTACGCACCGATTTTTCGGGCTCCGCCTCGGCCTTCCGGTCGGCGCTGTCGAACGAGGCGCTGCTGGTGCTCGCGGCGATCCTGGTGGTCTATATCGTGCTCGGCGTGCTGTATGAAAGCTTCATCCACCCGATCACGATCCTGTCGACGCTGCCATCGGCAGGAGTTGGCGCGCTGATCGTGCTGGCGCTGTCTTCGTATGGGCTGGGGGTGATCGGGATCATCGGCATCGTGCTGTTGATCGGGATCGTGAAGAAAAACGCGATCATGATGATCGACTTTGCCATCGCCGCGATGCGCGAAGAAGGGCACGATGCGCTCACCGCGATCCGCAGCGCGGCGCTGTTGCGGTTCCGCCCGATCATGATGACCACGTTTGCCGCGCTGTTTGCCGCGCTGCCGATGGTGTTCGGCACCGGCATGGGGCACGAATTGCGCCAGCCGCTGGGCCTTGCCATTGCCGGCGGGCTGATCCTCAGCCAGGTGCTTACGCTGTTCACCACCCCGGTGATTTTCCTTGCGTTTGAAAGCCTGCGCCATCCGCAACGCAGCGCGGCAGAGCCGGCGCCGGAGCCGAAACCGGCGTGAACTTTTCCGCGCCTTTCATTCGCCGGCCGGTCGGTACGGTGCTGCTGACGCTGGGCGTGGTTCTGGCGGGCGTGCTCGCGTTTCTTGAGCTGCCGGTGGCGCCGCTGCCCAAAGTCGATATTCCGGTGATCCAGGTTCAGGCCAACTTGCCCGGCGCCAGCCCGGCCACAATGGCCAGCACCGTTGCCAGCCCGCTGGAACGGCGGCTGGAAACGATCGCCGGGGTGGACGAGATCACATCGCGATCGACGCTGGGTTCGGCCAATGTGGTGATCCAGTTCAATCTCAGCCGCGATATCGATGGCGCCGCGCGCGATGTGCAGGCGGCGATTGCGGCGGCGCGCGCCGATCTGCCCACCACACTGAAATCGCAGCCGAACTATCGCAAGATCAACCCGGCCGAAGCGCCGATCATGATTCTGGCGCTGACCAGCAGCACGCGCAGCCCGGAACAGATCTATGACGCGGTGGCCAATATCGTGCAGCAAAAGCTGCTGCAGGTGGATGGCGTCGGCAATGTCGAACTGGGCGGCGCGGCGCTGCCTTCGGTGCGGATCGAGATCAATCCCACGCTGCTGGCGCGTGATGGCATAGCGCTGGAAGATGTGCGCACCGCGCTGCAATCGGCCAGCACCAATCGCCCGCGCGGCGTGGTCGAAAGCATTGCCACGGGCAAAGGCGGGCTGGCCTGGCAAGTCTACAGCAACAGCCCGGCGCTGACCGCGCGGGATTTTGCCCCCACCGTGATCGCCTGGCGCAATGGCGCGCCGGTGCGGCTGATGGATATCGCCAAAGTGATCGATGCGCCCGAAGATGTGCGCACGATGGGACTGTTCAATGGCAAAAAGGCCGTGCCGATCATCATCACGCGCCAGCCCGATGCCAATATCGTGCTCACCGTCGATGCGATCAAGGCGCAGATACCCGATCTTCAGGCGCTGCTGCCCGATGATATCAAGCTGTCGCTGGCCACCGACCGCACAATCACCATCCGCGCCTCGCTCGCCGAAGTGGAGGTGTCGCTGCTGGTTTCCACATTGCTGGTGGTGCTGGTGGTCAGCCTGTTCCTGCAAAGCTGGCGCGCCACGCTGATCCCGGCCTCGGCAGTGATCGTGTCGCTGCTGGGTACGCTGGGCGTTATGTATCTGTCGGGCTTTCTGCTCGACAACTTGTCGCTGATGGCGCTCACCGTGGCCACCGGGTTCGTCGTCGACGATGCCATCGTGGTGGTGGAAAACATCGCGCGCCATGTCGAAGCGGGCGAGAAACCCATTCCCGCCGCGCTGCGCGGGGCAGGCGAAGTCGGCTTTACCGTGCTGTCGATTTCGGTCAGCCTGGTCGCGGTGTTCATCCCGCTGGTGTTCATGGGCGGCATTCTGGGGCGGCTGCTGCGCGAATTTGCGCTGACCATGACCGCGGCCGTGCTGATCAGCCTGGTCGCCTCGCTTACCGTCACGCCGATGCTGGCGGCGCGCGTGCTGGAACCCGAAACGCAGCGCGCGGGCCACCGCGACCGGTTCAGCCGCGTGGTGTTTGGCGGATCGCGGTGGTTTTTCGACTGGTTGCAACGCAATTACATGCGCCAGCTGGATTGGGCGCTTGGCCATCGCGGCCCGGTGCTGCTGTTGCTGGCCGGTGCCGTGGCGCTCAACGTCTATTGCATCTCGATCGCGCCCAAGGGGTTTCTGCCTCAGCAGGATACCGGCAGCATGGTCGGCGGCCTGCGCGTGGACCAGTCGCTGTCGTTTCGCGAAATTTCGGCCAAGCTGACCCAGATTGAAAAGATCGTGCGGTCCGATCCTGCGGTGGCGACGGTGGTGGCCTTTGCCGGCGGCGGGCGCGCGGGATCGGGCTTCATGTTCGTCAATCTGAAACCGCGCGACAAACGCGCGCCGGTAACCGATGTGATCCAGCGCCTGCGCCCGAAACTGGGGCGCGTGCGCGGGGTCAGCCTGTTTCTCAATCCCGTGCAGGATCTGCAAGTCGGCGGGCGCCAAACCACCAGCGCCTATCAATATGTGCTCTATGCGGATTCGCCCGAAGTGCTGGCCGATGCCGGGGGGCGGTTGGTGAAGGCGCTGAAAATGCAGCCGGGCATGATCACCGATGTCGATATCGATCAACAGGACGCCGGCGCCGCGACTTATGTGCGGGTTGATCGCGACCGCGCCAGCGGCCTTGGCATTTCGATGATCAACCTCGACAACACGCTTTACGATGCCTTTGGCCAGCGCCAGATCGCCAATATCTACAAAGGGTTGAACCAATATCACGTGGTCATGGAGCTTGACCCGGCGTTCAACGGCCATCCCGAAGCACTGAGCGCGCTCTACCTGCCCACCGGCGGATCGATTGCGCGCGCGCAGCAGGCGGCGTCGGCCAATGCGGCGCTTGGCAACAATGCCGCGCAAGGCTCTGCGGTCAGCACCGCGCCCTCCACGCTGGTGCCGCTGTCAACCGTGGCAACCTGGTCGTCTGCCTCGACCAATGCGGCGGTCAGCCATTCCAGCGGCGAACCATCGGCCACGGTCTCGTTCAATCTGCCTCCGGCAATCTCGCTGGGGCAGGCTTCAAAAGTGATTGCCGCGACCCAGGCGCAATTGCGCCTGCCGGCCACGGTGCATGGCGATTTCGGCGGTGCGGCCAAAGTGTTCCAGCAATCAACCGCGACCATTCCGCTGCTGATCGTGGCGGCAATCGGCACGATCTATATCGTGCTGGGCATCTTGTATGAAAGCGCGATCCATCCGCTGACGGTGTTGTCGACGCTGCCGTCGGCCGGGCTTGGGGCGATTTTCGCGCTGATCGTGACAGGCGGCGAATTCGATATCATCGCGCTGATCGGGATCATCCTGCTGATCGGCATCGTCAAGAAAAACGCGATCCTGATCATCGATTTCGCGATCGAGAGCGAGCGGCAAAGCGGTATGCCCCCGCACGAGGCGATCCGCGAGGCGTGTCTGCTGCGGTTTCGCCCGATCCTGATGACCACGCTGGCCGCGGCGCTGGGCGCGTTGCCCCTGGCAATCGGCTTTGGCGATGGCGCCGAACTGCGCCGGCCGCTGGGCATCGCGATTGTCGGCGGGCTGCTGGTCAGCCAGGTGCTCACGCTGCTGACCACGCCGGTGGTCTATCTCGCGCTCGACAAATGGCGCCGCCGTTCGCGGTTTGAACACCTGCTGGCGCGCCACAGCCCGCAAGGCGGCGCGCAACCCGGTACCTTGGGCGCATGACCCGTTTTTTTTGCAGATAGGCCCGATGCGATGACCCACCGCTTGTTTGTCCTGATCGGCCCGGTTGCCATGGGTGCGGCGCTGCTGGCCGGCTGTTCGATGGCGCCGGCTTATCACGTGCCCGCATCGGTGCAGCCGACGCCCGCGTTCCGCGCCGATCCGGGCTGGGCCCAGGCCAATCCGGCCGACGATGTGGCCAAGGGCGCGTGGTGGCGCCTGTTTGGAGATGCTACGCTCGATGCGCTTGAAGCGCGGGTCCTGGTGACCAACCAGAACCTGGCCTATTACCGCGCCGCCTATGCCCAGGCGCTGGCCACGGCGAGGGTCGATCGCGCCGCGCTGCTGCCGGTCATCGGCGCGAGCGCAGGGGTAACGCACGGGGGCAAAGTATCGGGCAATGGTGCGGCCACCAGCACGTTCACCGCCACCGGCACGGCCAGCTGGACGCCCGATCTGTGGGGCGCGCTGTCCAACACGCAGCGCGCGGCCACGGCCAGCGCCGAAAGCTCTGCCGCGCAACTGGCCAATGCCACGCTGTCGGCGCAGGGCACTCTGGCCACGAATTATTTCGCGCTGCGCGGGCTCGATGCCCAGGCGCAGATGCTGGATGACACGCTGGTGTCCTATCGCCGGTCGCTGGTGATCACCATGAACAAGCATGCGGCCGGCACAGTGAGCTCGGCCGATGTCGATACCGCGCGCACCACTCTGGCCAATGCCGAGGCGAGCAGGCGCGATCTGGCGCGGCTGCGCGTTGCCTATGAGGCGGCGATTGCGGTGCTGGTGGGCGAAAATCCCGGCACGTTCGCACTCGCCCCGGCGCCGTGGCAGCCGGTGGTGCCGCAAGTACCCGGCGTAGTGCCCTCTGCCGTGCTGGAGCGGCGGCCCGATATTGCCGGCGCCGAACGGCAGGTGGCGGCGGCCAATGCCACGATCGGCGTGCAGCGCGCGGCGTTTTTTCCCTCGGTTGGACTGACGGCTTCGCTCGGCAGCAATGCCGGCGCGATCGGCAATCTGTTTGGCGCGGCCACTTCGCTGTGGTCACTGGGCGCGAGCGCGGCCGAAACGTTGATCGACTGGGGGGCGCGATCGGCGCGCGTGGCAGGCGCCCGCGCCGCCTATGACGCCACGGTCGCAACCTATCGCCAAACGGTGCTGACCGCGTTTCAGGAGGTCGAAACCGATCTCGCCGCGCTCGATGGCTATCGCGCCGAACACGAACAGTACGATACCGCGGCGCAATCGGCGGTTCGCGCCGAAACGGTCACCCGCAATGCCTATCAGGCCGGCACGGTCGATTTCACCAGCGTGACCAGCGCACAGGCCCTGGCCTATTCGGCGCGGGCCAACCTGATCCAGAACACGGTCAACCAGCAGACCGCCGCAGTTGCGTTGATTCAGGCGATCGGCGGACAGTGGAGCGGACCGGTCGATCTGCACCCGGCCCGCTGATCGCCGCAGCCAGCGAGATTCAGGCCCCAGCGAGATTCAGGCCCCAGCGGATTCAGGACATAGTCACGGCGTAAAGCCGATAGACGACGCCATCGCTGGTTTCGCGCGCTTCGCCCACTGCCAGCGTACGGTTCAGCCAGGCATAGCGCGCATCGCCGGTTTCGAACGTGGCTTGCACCTGGAACAGCGTATCGCCGAAATCGCACGATCCGCCCTCCGCCAGCCGCGCCGTCACCGCCTCGCTGATCTGATAGAGCCCGGTGTAGCGCAGATCGATCAGCGCGCCGTCATCGGTTTTCAGCGTCTTGCGGACATCGAGCCGGCAAAGCCCGTCTGCCCCTTCCAGCATCCAGTCGCCCCCGCCGGGCAAAATGCGACCGCGCAGCCGCGCGCCGGAAAACTGCCCTTCGCCCACGATATAGGTCGTGCGCGTGCCAAACGGCGTCTGGCCGATGGCCTGCACGGTGATCGGGTTGGAAAAAGTCAGCAACGGCTCCAGCGTCAGCATGGCGTGTTCCTTCGGCATTTCGGCGCGCGGCCGCGCCATCAGGCGATATCGATGACCACGTTGCCGATCAGAGCCCCGCTTTCGACCGCCCCGCTTTCGACTGCCTCGTGCGCGGCGGCAGCCTGGTCGAGCGGCACGCGCAGCGCGATGCGCGGGTGCAGCGCGCCATCGGCCATTGCCGCCGCCAGCCGCGCGGCCACGATGGCGCGCTCGGCCGGGTTCAGCAGATAGACCAGCAGCATGCGCAACGTAACGTTGCGAAACATCAGCGCGTAGAATGGCAATTCCGGGGTCGGGCTGGCCATCGAACCATAGGCCGCGATCACCCCGCCCACTTTGATGATTTGCGCGGTGAGAGCCAGGTTTCCGCCGAATTCCACCTCGACCACGCGGTCCACACCGGCATCACCGGTGCAGGCCATGACTGCCGTGAGCACGTCATCGTTACGATAGTTGATCACGTGGTGTGCGCCGGCGGCGCTGGCCACCGCGGCCTTTTCCGCGCTGCTGACCGTGGCGATCACCGTGGCGCCGGCCCAGCGGGCCAACTGGATCGCGATTTCACCCACCGCGCCCGCGCCGCCCGCCACCAGCACGGTCTGCCCGGTGATATCGCCATCGGCAAACAGCGCCCAGGCCGCGGTCATCGCCGGAATGCCAAGGCAGGCCCCGGTGGCGAAATCGACCGTATCGGGCAGGGGCAGGGCCTGCTCTGCCGGCACGCAGATGAATTGCGCGCACGTGCCCGCAGGCCGCCGCCATGCCCCGTTCCACACATAGACTCGCGCGCCCACGCGATCGGCGGAAACGCCATCGCCCACCGCATCGATCACCCCCGCGCCATCCGAATGGGGTATCTGAAACGGCTGGGTCATCGGCCCGCGCAGCCCGTCGCGCGTCTTCACGTCCGACGGATTGACCCCGGAGGCATAGAGCCGCACGCGCACTTCGCCGGTGCCAGGCTGCGGATCGGGCCATTCGCCGTAATTGAGCACCTGCACCGCCGGACCGGTGCGATCATACCAAACCGCCTTCATCGTGCCGGCTCCAGATCGGACCACAGCCCCTCGGTATGCCCATCCAGCGCCAGCGCCTGGCCCGAGACATTGCGCGCCAGCGGGGATAGCAGATAAGTGACCATGCCGACGATTTCCTCTGGCTGGATAAACTGGCGCATCGAACTTTGCCGTTTGTATTCGGCCGCGACCACATCGTCGGACAACCCGCGCGCAGCGGCATCGCGCGCGATCACGCCGCGGATGCGCGGCCCTTCGACGCTGGCGGGACAGATCGCGTTGACGGTAATGCCTTCGGGGCCCAATTCCATCGCCAGCGTCTTGGTCAGGCCGATCAGCGCCCATTTGCTGGCAACATAGGGGCTGCGCAGCGGGCAGCCGAACAACCCCGCGTTTGACGACATCATCACGATGGCCGGATCGGTGCCCCGGCGCAGACGCGGGATCGCCAGCCGCGCCGCGCGAAACGCGCCATTCAGATTGACATCGATCGTGCGCACCCAGTCATCGGGTTCAATCGCTTCGCACCGGGCGGTGGGCCCGGCAATGCCGGCATTGTTGATCAGCACGTCCAGACTGTCACCGATGCCGCTGAAAAACCGCTCCATGTCGGCATCGCTGGTGACATCGGCACATGTGGCGCGGATTGCGGGATGGGCGCGCCGCAAATCATCGACTGCCGCCTCTTGCGCATCGCAGACATGCACCGTGGCGCCTTGCGCGGCAAAGGCTTCGGCCAGCGCGCGGCCAATTCCCGATGCTCCGGCCGTAATGGCAATCCGCCTGTCCTTCATCGTACCTTTGGCCAGCTGGTGTTTGTCCGCCCTTGCTTATCGGCCCACGGCAGCGGGGGCAAACGACCAGTTGCCGCCCACAGATGAAAAAATCCCGTCCCTGCTGCGGGGCTGGATTCGCGTCGGGGCGGGGGCTAGGTTGCCCGTGCGGCATGGTGCGCGCGAAAGGTTGCGATGTCCGATCCCCATACCCGGCACACGCCTGTCCTTGCGGCGCGGCGGGCGCTGACTTTTGCCCTGGGCGTGATGGCCTGTGTGTCCTTGCCGGTGCTGGCGCAAACGGCGCCCGCAGGGCAGCGCGCGCCCAGTGTGCCTGATATCGATGCGCCCGAACTGGCCGCACTGGGCCCCGATGCTGCGGGGATGACCACGCGGATCATCGCGGTCCACGATCAGGTCGATCCGCTGGCCTCGCTGGCCGCCGGGCACGAAGTCCATGCCGATCGCGTGCTGCATCTGCGCATCTGGTATCCGGCAAAGCCCGGTGTGACATCGCCCCTGGTCACCTATACCGCTTCTTTGACCGGTGAGCCGGGCCATCCCGATGCCCGCTTCACCGTGCCCGGCATTGCCCATGCCAATGCAGAGCCGGCGGGCGAGCGTTTTCCGGTGGTCGTGCTCAGCCACGGGTACAACAACGATCCGGTCATGCTCAGCTGGCTGGGCGAAAATCTGGCGACCAAGGGCTATGTCGTGGTCGCGCCCGAACATCGTGATCCACCGATCTGGGACCGGTCGAAAACGCCCGCCGCCCTGCTGGCGCGCCCGCTCGATATTGTCGACGTGATCAAGGTCTTGCGCGGCGGCCTGCTGGGCCGTCTGGTCGATCCGGCGCGGTTGGGGCTGATCGGCTATTCGATGGGCGGCTATGGCGTGCTGGCGGTGGCCGGTGCCGGGCTTGATCCCAAAAGCCCGGCCGTCGCGGCGCTGCCGGTCGATCTGGTGGCGGCCTATGCCGGAAAGGGTGCGCGCGCAGGCGCCCTGACTGCTGCCGGAATCGATTCCGGAATAAGGGCAGTAGTGGCGATTTCACCCGCCGGCGGGGCGCCGTGGTGGGCGTTTGGCGCCGATGGCGCAGGGCTGGGCAGCGTGCGCGCGCCGCTGCTGGTGGTGGCGGGCAGCGCCGACCGCACCGTGGGGTATGAAAAAGGGCCCGCGGCGCTTTACGCTGCGGCGGTGCATGCGGATCGGCACCTGCTGGTGCTGGTTGCTGCCGGGCACGATATCGGCACCAATCCACCGCCCGCCGAAATGCACGGCCGGCTGTGGGATTTTGATTGGTTTGCCGATCCGGTCTGGCGCAAGGACCGGATCAACGCGATCGCCACGCACATGATCACCGCGTTTCTTGATTACCGGCTGAAAGGCGATGCCACGCGCGCCGCCTATCTCGCCGTGCCCGCCGAAAATTCGGACCATGCCGGGTGGGAAGGCGCCGCCGATGGCTATGCCGCGATGAGCGCAGGCGGCAGCAATCCCACGTGGAAAGGGTTCTGGCGCGGGCACCAGGATGGCCTGATCCTGCGCCACGACGCCGCCGTGCCATAAAGTATCAGGCCGGATCGTCGGCCGGGCGGAACCTATCGAGCAGCCAATCGCGGAATGTCAGCGTTTCCACGCCTGGCCGTACCGCGCGCGCGGGCAGCAGCACGTGGTGCGCCAGATCATGGTCGAGCACGATGCCCGGCGCGGTGCTGACCAGCCCGCGCGCCAGGTGCAGCCGCGCCAGATCGGCCGAAACCATCGCGCAGCCTGCGCCCGCAGCGGCCAGTTCCAGCGCAATGGCCGAAGTATCGACGGTAAACCGGCTGATGATGGCATTTTCCGGCCAATCCAGCGCGCGCGACAGCCCGACCCAAAGATTGTCCAGCCCGACGATCTGGATCGAACTGCGCTGCACCATGGCAAACAGCGCGGTCGCCGGATCATTGCCAAACACCGCATCCGGCGGGCAGACCGGAATTGACCGCGCGCGCGCCAGTGGCGTCGCCTCGAACCCTTCCCACCGGCCGGATCCAAACCGCACGTCGATATCGATCTGGCTGTCTTCCAGATCGTCGCTCCAGATCGAGGAGTATATCCGCACCGGAATATCGGGGCGCAGCGCGCAAAACTGCGGCAGCGCCGGGGCCAGGCACAACGTGGCAAAGCTGACCGAGCACCGCACCGTGACCGCGCGGGCGTTCTGCGCGCCGAACAGGCCGGAGGTGGCCAGTGTCAGGTCATCCAGCGTCTTGGCCACCATCGGGAAATAGGCGCGCCCGATCGGGGACAGGCGCACCCCGCGCGCCAACCGTTCGAACAGCACAAAGCCCAGGTGCCCCTCCAGCGCCTTGATATGCTGGCCCACTGCCGCCGCCGTCAGCCCCAGTTCGTCGGCCGCGCGGGCAAAGCTGAGATGCCGCGCGCTCGCTTCGAACGTGCGCAGCCAGACAAGCGGGGGCAGGGCATGAGCCATGGCGCAACCATAAAGTATAATTGCCCCTTTGCCAGATTTTATATTGATTGTGTGATGCCTGTGCATGGCCCACCACCTGGTCCGGCAGCCATGACAACACGGGTGAACCGCCCCTTGGAAAACAGCACAGTGGACAGCTTCGACTATATCGTGGTGGGTGCCGGATCGGCCGGATGCGCGCTGGCCGAAAGCCTGTCGCGCGATGGCAAGGCGCGCGTGCTGCTGATCGAGGCGGGGGGCAGCGACCGCGATTTCTGGATTCGCATGCCGATCGGCTATGGCCACACGTTTCATGATGCGCGGGTGAACTGGCGATACCGCTCTGAACCGGTGCCCGGGCTGAACGGCCAGACCGCCTATCTGCCGCGCGGCAAAGTGATCGGCGGGTCAAGCTCGATCAACGCCATGGTCTATTGCCGCGGGCTGGCAGCAGATTTCGACGATTGGGCCGCGGCGGGCAATCCCGGCTGGGGCTGGGCCGATGTTGCCCCGGTGTTCGATGCGTTTGAAAGCCACGTCTGGCCCGATGGCACCCGGCACGGCGCCGGACCGCTGTCGGTTTCGCATCGGGAACCCGAATGCCATCCGCTGCGGCATGATTTCTTTCGCGCCGGGCAGGAGGCGGGGCTGCCGCTGCGCGATGACATGCCGACAGATGGCGGCGAGGGCGTGTTTGCCTATGCCATCACCACGCGCGACGGGCTGCGCTGTTCCTCTGCCGATGCGTTTCTGGCGCCGGCGCGCAAACGCCCAAATATGGATGTACGCGCCGGGCTGGTGGTTGAACGCATCGTGTTTTCGGGCCAGCGCGCCGTCGGTGTGGCGGTGCGCCAGGGCAATGGCGTGCAGATCATCGCGGCGCGCGGTGAAGTCCTTCTGGCGGCGGGCGCAGTGGGATCGCCCGCGCTGCTGCAACGATCGGGCGTGGGCCCGGCGGGCTTGCTCAACGATCTGGGCATCGCGGTGGTGCGCGGCAATGATCAGGTCGGGCGCAATCTGCAGGACCATATCGGCATCAACTATTTCTACCGGTCGACGCGGCCCACGCTCAATGCAGTGCTGGGCACCTGGCCGGGGCGGATTGCCGCGGGGCTGCGTTATGTGCTGCGCCGGTCGGGGCCGCTCAGCCTTAGCGTCAACCAGATTGGCGGCCTTGCACGCAGCCGGCCCGATCTCGCACAACCCGATGTGCAGCTCTATTTCAACCCGCTCAGCTATTCGACGGAAACCGTGGGCAAGCGGGTGCTGACCCGTCCTGATCCCTGGCCGGGCTTCATCATCGGGCACAACCCGTGCCGCCCGACCAGCCGGGGATGGGTCGCGCTGCGATCGACCGAGGTGCAGGCCGCGCCGGCGATTCAGCCCAACTATCTGGATACCGAGCAGGATCGGCATGACGTCATTGCGGCCGGGCGCCTGATCGCGCGGATCGCGGCAACCCCGGCGATGCGCGATCTGGTTTCCAGCCAGGCCTATGACATCGATGCCGCCAGCGACGATGCAATCCTTGCCGATTTCCGCGAACGCAGCGGCACCGTGCACCATCTGTGCGGCACCTGCCGCATGGCGCCCGAAGCGTCCGGTGGCGTGGTCGATGCGCAGTTGCGCGTGCATGGCATCGATGGATTGCGGGTTGTCGACGCGTCGATTTTTCCCAATATCACTTCGGCCAACACCAATGCGCCGACGATCATGGTGGCCCGCAAGGCCGCAGAGCTTATCCTGTCCTGCTGAAAGAGGCCTTGTCCTGTGCCCCGCATCGCCAAACTTGAAACCTTTTCCGATCCTTATGTCGCTTTCGTGCGGCTGACCACCGATTGCGGGCAGATTGGCTGGGGCCAGACATCGACATATACCGCCGACATTACCGCCACGATCTTTCACCGCCAGATCGCGCCCTGGGCGCTGGGCCGCGATGCCATCGACATCGATGGCGCGGTGCGCATCATCGAAGAACGCGAACACAAATATCCCGGCAGCTATCGCTATCGCGCGATTGCCGGGCTGGAAACTGCGATGTGGGATCTGCGCGGGCGGATGGAGGGCAAGCCGGTGGTCGAACTGATCGGCGGCAAAGTGCAGCCCTTGCGCGCCTATGCCTCATCGATGAAGCGCGACATCACGCCGGAGGACGAGGCGCGGCGGCTGTGCGATCTGCGTGACCGTTTCGGCTTTGATGCGTTCAAATGGCGCGTGGGCGCCGAATGCGGGCGCGATGTCGATGAATGGCCAGGCCGCACCGAGGCGGTGATCCCCGTGGTTGCCCGCGCACTGGGCGATGGCATGGCCAAGCTGGTTGATGGCAACAGCGGCTTTTCACCCGCACGCGCGATCGAAGTGGGCCGCATGCTCGAAGCCGAAGGCATCAGCCATTTCGAAGAACCGTGCCCTTATTGGGAATTCGACCAGACGCGCGAAGTGACGCAGGCATTGTCGATCGATGTGACCGGCGGCGAACAGGATTGGGATCTGGCGCACTGGAAGCGCATGATCGATGGCCGCGTGGTCGATATCGTGCAGCCCGACGTGATGTATATGGGTGGCCTGTCGCGCACGCTGAAAGTTGCGGAAATGGCGGCCGCCGCGGGCATGCCCTGCACCCCCCACAGCGCCAACCTGTCGCTGGTGACGATCTGCACGATGCATCTGCTCGGCGCGATCCCCAATGCCGGAAAATATCTGGAATTTTCAATCGAGGGGGCAGATTACTACCCCTGGCAGGCTGGCCTGTTCGAAGGCGATCCGTTCCGCATCGAAGGCGGGCGGGCGCAAATTCCCGATGGGCCGGGCTGGGGCGTGGACATTTCGCAGGCCTGGCTTGACCGTGCGACGTATCAGAAAAGCGAGATCGAGGCATGAGCGGACCTGTCGTGACCAACCCCTTTGCCCTCGCGTGGCTTGAACGCGGCGAATTGCCGCCGCTGCCAACCGGCCACTTTATCGATGGCCGGTTTCAGCCGCCCGCCGCCGGGCAGATGATGGACAGTTTCGATCCCGGCTTTGGCCGCACCATTGCCGCCTTTGCCGCCGGCGATGCCGAAGATGTGGACCGCGCGGTCACTTCGGCGCAGGCCGGCTTTGCGGTGTGGCGCAAATCGACCCCGGGTGAACGCCATGGCGTGCTCAGCCGCATGGCGGAGGCGGTGCGGCGCAACCACGCGCTGCTGGCGATGGTCGATTCGCTCGATTCGGGCAAATCGATGGCCGAAGCCGAAGGCGATGTGTCCGGCACCGCGCGATTGTTCGACTATTATGCCGGGGTCGCGCTGACTATCCAGGGCTCGCAGATTCCGCTCGGCAACGATCTGGTCAGCATGACCTTTCGCGAACCGGTGGGGGTTACGGCACATATCGTGCCGTGGAACTATCCCACCGGAACGTTTGCGCGCAGCATTGCCGCGTGCCTGGCCGCGGGCTGTTCGGCGGTGGTCAAACCGGCCGAAACCACGCCGTTCACCGCGCTGATCATGGCGCAAATGCTGGTCGAATGCGGCCTGCCGCACGGCGTGGTCAATGTGGTGACCGGCACCGGCACCGCGGCGGGCGGCCCGTTGACCGAACACCGCGCGGTGCGTCACGTAACGTTTACCGGATCGGTCAACACCGGCATCCGCGTGGCGCAAGTGGCCGCGCGCAACATCGCCAGCCTGACCCTGGAACTGGGCGGAAAATCGCCGCTGATCGCGCTGTCGGATTGCGACCCGGTGGCCGTGGCCGAAGGCGCGTTGTGGGGCATCTTTTCCAACGCCGGGCAAGTCTGTTCGGCCGGATCGCGCCTGGTCATCGCGCGCAATCGCCACGATGACGTGGTCAGCCGCCTGCTCAAACTGACCGAAGCGCTCAGCGTGGGCCATGGCCTGCGCGGCTGTGACATCAGCGCGATCAATTCCCCGCAGCAACTGGCGCGGATTGCCGCGCATGTCGATGCGGCGCGCGCGCGCGGGCGCAACGTGCTGACCGGCGGCGGCACAGGCGCGGACACTGCGCACGATACCGGCTGGTTCTATCGCCCCACACTGATCGACGATCTGCCCGCCAATGATCCGAGCGTGCTGGAAGAAATCTTTGGACCGGTGCTGGCGATCCAGATTGTCGACAGCGACGAAGAAGCGCTGGCCGTGGCCAATTCCACCGATTTCGGGCTGATGGCGGGCATCTACAGCCGCGACATTACCCGCGCGCTGGCCATGGCACGCGATCTGGATTCGGGCCAGGTAACGATCAACGATTATTGGGCCGGGGGCATCGCCGTGCCGTTCGGCGGCCGCCGCAATTCCGGCTATGGCCGCGAAAAGGGCAAGGAAGGCATCGATGCGTTCCTGTCAACCAAGGCCGTGACCATCCGTCTGACCCCGCCACCTGCCGGATAAACTGCGAGCGAGGCACTAAGCACAATTTGTACTGGCCACGCGGCAAAATCAAATTAAGTCTATGTGCAGGTACAGGTGGTGAAAACTCTGCGATAAACGTGCCGTTATTGGTCAGTTTGGGGCAAACTTCACATTATTACAGAGCGTTATCCGTTTTTACCTGCGGTTTCCATTCCGGCGGAGTCGGTGGAAAGTTACGCGATACGTGTTGCGATCTGGCGCTGGATTGCGCTTTTTGCCTTCGGCGCCGCCATTGTGGGCCAGATGGGTCCTGCGCTGGCCGAAACGGCGATGCCGCCGCCGTGGCTGGCCAAGAAGATCCTGCTGGCGGCCGCAGATGCCTTGCCCCACTGCATGCAGCGCGGAAATGTCGCCGAGTGCCAACTCAAGGACAAGGAATACCATCCGCCCAGCGCTACACTGGTCTATCTGGCTTGCGAAAATCAGGGCTTCGCGAAGGATAGCAAGGGCTGCGATCTGGCGATCGGATCGCAGGAAATCCTCAATGTCGATCCCGACGGGGTGCGCATCCTGCAGAATTTCAAAACCAGCTGGGAAACGAGCACGATGACCCCGCCCGACCAGCAGGCCAGCGACGACCAGGGCTGCAATCCCAACGGCGCCGTAGTGCACCAGGCCAGCGGGTATCGGTCAATCGGATGCCTGGAAGGCGACGGGTCGCAGCAAGGCAGCCCGCCGCCCGCGAACCGGTCGGGCAGCGACAGTTCGCCCGTCAGGGAAAAGCCGCTGATGGATACCTCTTTGCGCGATGCGGTCCGGAAAAAATACCAGGACGACCTGGCACAGGCCAGCCAGGGCGCAATGCCAAAGCCATCGCTGGATTCGGACGGAACCGCGCCCCCCCAACCGGCTCAGCCGGTTGCACCGCCTGCGCCAACCCAGCCGCCACCGGCGCCAACTGAGCCGCCACCGGCGCAACAATCCAGCTCCAATCCTTATCCGATCACCTGCAAGCCTTCGAGCGGCGGACCGTGCGGGCCGATCAGCCTGGAGCAGTGCCTCTATAACGCTGGGCAGGTGATAGAGCTGCTGACCCATTCGAAATGCCTGTTCAAAAACGACATTTACGACGTGCAGTAGAGGGAGACGGGGATGGCAGCGGGATCTGTTCGGGGCATTGGCCGCACTATGGCGATCGGTGCGCCGATTGGCTTGGCTTTGATGGCGATTGCCGGCCCGGCCCTGGCGCAAACCGGCGATGATGCGGTCAAGGCGGAATTCAGGGCGCGCCTTTCAAGCGAGGAGATTGCGCTGATGGGTTCGGTGCACACTGCCGAAACCTACCGAAACCTGCTGCGGCGATCGCAACAGCATTTGGCAAACAGGGAGTATTATCAGGCCTATGCTTTGGCAAATGATGTCGAACTGGATGATTTCCAGAAGAATCTGATGGCGAACCTGACCGACACCGGCCCGGATCGCCTCAAGAAGCCGGAAGTGCGTCTGTCCATGTACCTGCAGGCAAAGGCGGTGATTTACTGGACCAAATTCAACTTGGCCGACTGCAAACGCTATTTTGCGGCCGATTATGATCTGATTGCCAAAAATGGTGACAAGTACAGTATCGCAAATTCCAGGGATCCGATGAAAGCCGCACTGTTCCATGCCAAGCTTAACCTCGACATCATGGCAATCAATCGGGATGCGTTTCAGAAGGACCAGCTTGAACAGATCAATGATGAATTTTCCCAAACTCGCATCGATCTGATCGACCAGGCCGAAGCGCTTTTTGGCGACGGAAAAACCAGGGATTCGAAATATATTGATCGCCTGGCCGGGACCGGATTGCTCGGATTGAAATACGATAACGAATATGCCGGCAAAGACCTCAACGATGTCGGTCGGGAATTGGGGTCAAAAGGTTTCGAATACCTTGCCGCGCATCGCTATTACGAGGCGATGGTGGCCTTTTCCAAAGCGCACGCATTTTTCGAAGATGTTTCCAGACAGAACATGGAAAGCAGGCAGACCCTGCTCAACGATGAGTTGAAAATCGCATATTATCCCGACGTCCGTGAAAAGCTGATCGCCGGAATATATTACCAGAAGGCCTGGGTGGCGTGGTGCGCCGCCGATGCCGCCGATTGCCGGAAATTTGCCGAAAGCCCGGTGCTCAAACCCGAAGCAGCGGTCAATGATCCGTCAGAGTCTGTCGCCATGGACGATATGCCGGACACGCCGAAGGACGCCGGCGCTGCCGTCACGCCGGACCCGGTAGAAGCCGGCGACGCGCTTGATGCAAAATATCCGGTCCAGAAATTTTACATGTCGACGCTGGAATATCCCCTGGATGAACTGGAACTGGACCCCGCCACGCCCGAAGCCACGCTGGCGCAGTATCGCGAAACCTGCACTGCCCTGCGTATTCAGGCCGCGCCACTGTTCGACGCAGCCTATCGCAAGGCCTATGTCGCGGCGCACCAGGTGGACCCGGATCTCGCCGGATCGACCACGGCAACACCGGCTGCAGTCTGTGACGAAAGTCTGAAACAAGCGGTCGATTCGGCCCGGGACAGCCAGCGCGGGCATGATGAGGCGGCGGCGGCCAAACTCAATGCCGCCTATGCCCAGGTCAAGCCGACTTTGACCGACCACGAACCCAAAAAGCATCCTTCGTCCGATGCCGACACCACCGCTGACCCGCCGGAGCCGTTTTACGGTCCCGAACAAGCGGCAGTTCTCGTAACGGATGCGGGGCCCAGGATGGTTGCCAAAGGCCTTGATCCGGCTGGCCCGCTGATGGCCATGTCGCGCCTGATACAAGACAGTGTGCGCACGCTGACCGTTGATCCAAAAGTTGACGATGCCACCGTGGAAAGCATGGTTTCCGAATTGCGCCGGTATCTCGCCAGCGATGAGGGCAAGACGCAGGACAGCTACGCGACATCGGTCAAACCGGCGTTCGTCGATCTGTTTCATTACACAGGGCCTGGCGCAAAAGCGGCAGTGAATGCCATGGTCGGCAGATTGCCGATGACGCATGACCATGATGTGGATCCCGCGACGCTGGTTCATGGCGCTCTGGCCGCGCTTGAAGCTGCGGAAAAGGCGCATGGCGGATCGCTCGCCGATGATCGCGTCTCGCTCGCGATCGATGCGGCGATAACGGCCCAATGGCTGCATCGCGATCCGGTGCAGACCAGCGTGGCGCTGGTGGCGGCGGCGGCGACATATCCGGCCATCACGCTCGATTTCAACAAACGGCAGGCGCTTGCCAAGGACGCGCAGTTTGTCGGCCAGGCCGTCTGGAACGCGATTCAGTTCGGCAAAGACCCGGCGGCCGCCATTCCGGCGGCGCGCGCGGCGCTGAAATCGGGCAAGGACGAAGACTTTGCACTTACCGAAGCAATCGGCATAACCAAAGAGCAAATGCGGCAAGCTGGATTTACCAATGCTGAATAACGGGCGATCGATGTTTGAATGGCGCGTGCGTCGGCTGCCTGCCATGCTGATCGCGCTCGCCAGTTTGCTAGCTGCACCGGCGGCACATCTGCAAACGGCCAATCCCTTTGCCGATCCGGCCCCGGCAGCGCCGGTGAAACCGCCAGTGAAAGCTGCCGACCAGGACGCTGACCCGTTCGCGCCGGCTGCGCCTGAAAAAAAATCCACCGCCCCGCTTGGCAGTCTGGTTGACGAAATCGGCACGGAACCGCCCGAACCGGATGAGGCCGACATTCCGCCTGCCGGCAAGACCGCCAGGGAGCTTGCCGCCGCATACGCCACTCGCGCGGGGGCAAAGAAAAAAGATCTGCGGATGGACAGCGTGGTCAAGGACCTGGACCGGGCCATCGCGCTCGATCCATTGAACGCCGAGTATTACAACACGCGGCAAAGTGCCAAGTGGCTGCGGGATTATGCAAAAATCGCGATTGATTACGATGATATGTTGGCCGACCTTGGCCGGGCCGTAGCGCTTGATCCAACGTCTCCCCTGTTTCTGCACAACTTGTGCTACATGGATGGCAGGGCCGGCAAGCATGAGGCCGCGCTGCGCGATTGCCGCAAGGCGATCGATCTGGACAAGGCCCCAACCGTGGAAACGGTAAAGCCGCTCGCACTGGCCAATTACCTGCTGGGTCAACTCGATGAGGCACTGGTTGACTATCAAACGCTTCTGAAGCTCGATCCCAAAGATGATGAGGCGGGTTTTGCGATCTGCCGTATCCATCTGCGCCGGCTTGAACTGGATGCCGCGTTGGAGGCCTGCCAGGCCGCGGCCACCACCCGGCCTACTGATGCAGACCTGTTGAAATTGCTGGCTGATGTCCAGGCGGCACGCCACATGTGGGCCGAAGCGCGCGATACGCTGGACAGGGCGCTGGCCACTGTGCCCAACGCGCCCGATGTGCTGGCCAGCCGTTGTCTTGCCGACAACCAGCTTGGGCAATATCCGGACGCAGTGACCGACTGCACGCATGCGCTGGCCATGCTGCCCGATGCCGATGTCGCGCTGCAACGCGCCGAGGCGCATCGCGCTCGCCACGAAATCGAAGACATGCTGGCCGACGACGGGTTGGCGATCAGTCTGAAGCCCGGCGTGGGCGAATATCCCTTGCGCCGGTGCGAAGATCTGATCCAGGTCAACCGCGCCAGGCAGGCCATTGCCGATTGCGATCTGGCGCTTGCCGACAATCCGCGGCTTGCCGATGCCTTTCATTTGCGCGCGGGGATCAATGCGCAGGAGGGCAAGATCGATGCCGCGATTGCCGACGAATCGCGCGGGATCGCCGTCAACCCCGCGCAGGCGACGTATTGGCGCAATCGTGGCGCATTCCGGCAACTGGCCGGCAAGCTTGAGGATGCGCTGGGCGATTTCAACCAGGCGCTCAAGTTGAAACCCGATTACCAGCTCGCGCAATATGGCCGCGACAAGGTTCAGGCACAGATCCGTGGTGTTGCGGCCGAACACGCTGCGCAGGCCCAGGCGGCGCAGCAATATGCCGACACGCATACCCAGCTACACGTGTGCAACAATGCCGGGGACGAGGCATTTGTGGCCGTGGCCTACAGCGAGGGGGGCAAGCTGAAGATTTCCGGATGGTGGACGGTCGGCGATCAGGCCTGCGCCGTGATCGGGCCGCTGCCGCGCGCGGATCTACAGGCCTTTGCCCAGGCCGGCAGCTATTCCTGGTCGGGCGATCGGCCCCAATGTGTGCGGCGCGACCGGTTCGAACGGCTTGTTTCCGGGTCTTACAGTTGCTCGGGCAAGGAATATGTGGCAAAATTCCAGCAAATTGCCGTGTCCGGCGGCGATACGTTCTATTACCTCACCGGTACCCAGCCCGGCGACAGTCTGCCTCAGGCAAAGTCTGCCGCCCGCGGCGCGGCGCAGGCCGCCTATGACAGTTGTGCTGGGTACTGGGCCGATTATGCCACCAAGCCCGATGCCAAGGCGATGGTCAGCGGCTTTTACAAAGGCAGTTCGGGCAGGACCGGTTGCTATTATGCCTGGTCGCAGAAGGATATCGCCGCTGCGGTCAAACTGGCCAGCGCAAGCTGCAACGCCGACCACCACGAAGCCTGCGGTGTCTTTGCCGAAGGCGCAGGATTGGTAAGCTGGGCCGAATCCGAGTGGCAGAGCGCGCGCGATGGCCGCGCGCCGGCCCGCTATGCCGGTGGAGGAGCGCGCAGCAGTGGCGGTGGCGGTTTCAGCCTGGGCGGGCTGTTGCACGGGGCGGTCAAAGTGCTGGGCGTGGTCGAATTCGTGGCCGGCATGGCAACCGGAAACGAGCAGATGGCGTCCCAGGGGATGCAGGGCTTCGCCGCAGCAAGCGGGGATTCCGGATCGGGTGGCGGCGGTGGATATGTCCCCTCCCCGCAAATGCCGATCCAACTCGGCGGGGTTTCGAACGCCGGCGCCAATCTGCCCGGCAGGATGTCGGCGATCGACTGCCAGAACCTGCTCGCCGCCGCGCAGAAGGCCAAGGCCAATTCGGACATGAGCGGATCGCTCGGGCACCAGGGCAATGATCCGAACCAGATGGCGGCATACAATCTTTATATGAACAATTACAACGCACACTGCCGCTGACTGCAAGACCAGGACCCGATCCGGTGCATGACGGTGCCGGACGCATCCCCCGCCGGCGTGGCGAGCAATAGCGCTTGACGTCATCACCGATGCGCCGACAATGGTGCGGCAGGAGGCGGCATGGCACCGGATACGCGGGCACAGTTCAGGTGGGGGATTGCCGTCTTCGTGATTGCGCTGGCGGTTGTGGCGGTGATCGCGTTCGTGCCCGATCCGTTGTTCCGCTATCGCACGGTTTCAACCACGCTCGACAATGTGGCGGGCATCGATGCCGGCACGCCGGTGTCCTTTCGCGGTATCGTGGTGGGGGATGTGCGCGCGGTCGATCTTGATCCCGACAGTCGCAATTTTCGTGTGCGGATGAATGTGCGGCGCGATTGGCGGCCATCGGCCTGCACATTTGTCAGCGCGGCGGCGGCCAATCCGTTTACCCCGCCGTCGATTGAGCTGGTTTCGGTCGAGCCGGCAGTGGCGGCCGATGCCGGCCAATGCCGCGCGGCGATGGCCGCGCAGGATTGTGCCGCGCTGCCCGCGCTCGATGCCGGGCCGATGGCGATTGCCGGCTGCCGCCGCGCGCCCGATCTGGTGGCATCGGCAACAATGGCCGTGCGCGAAGCGGCCGATGTGGCGCGCAGCGCCAACCAGATGGCGCAGCGGTTGCAGGCGATGCTGGGAAGTGGCGGCAGTGATGGCGGGGCCGGGGGCAGAGGGGGCGCCAGCATGGCGCAGATTGCCGAAAACGCCACGCGCACGCTCGCTGCGCTGCAATCGCTGAGCGATCATCTCGATCGCAGCTTTTCACCCGGCAAAGGCGATCTGGCGGTGTCCCTGGGCAATGTCCGCACGATCAGCGGCAAGATCGCGCGCGTCGATGTGGCGCAGATCGACGGCATTTTGTACAATGCCAATGGCGTGGTGGCCGAAAACCGCGCCAATCTCGCCACGCTGGTCGACCAGGCCGCCAAAAGCTCGACCCATGCCAACCAGATGCTCGAAGGCGCCTCGGCCTCGCTGGTCGAGGCAACGGCCAATCTCAAGCGGATGACCGCCAATCTCGATGCATTGTCCGAACGGTTGTCCGCCGATCCGACTTTTGCCGTGCGCGGGCAGCATTATGCTGATCCGCCCGGTCTGACGCCAAAAGGGGCCCACGGACAATGATCGCGCGCATGGCAGCCATCGCCCCGTTGCTGTTGATCACCGCCGGTTGTGGCGTGATGGGCAAGGCCGATGCCCCGGTGACGCTGCGGCTGGCCCCGGTATTTGGCGCGGCAACCGCGCATGATCGGCGCAGTGTGTCGGTGGCGCCCGCCGATGCTGCACCCACCGCGGCGCGCACCCGCTATGCCTATGTCGATCCCGCGCGTCCCGGCGAAGTGAACCAGGCGCGCACGCTGTTCTGGGAAGAGCCACCGCCGCGCGCGCTTGGCCGGGCGCTGGTATCGGCCCTGCGCGCGCGCTTTGCCAGCGCCTCCGGTGCCGAAGTTGCGATACCTGCCGATCTGCGCGTGCTGCCGATGCTCAACCGGTTCGAGGAAGTGTCGGGCAATCCCGGCCGCGCGGTCGTGGCGTTCGAGGCGACGGTGATCGAACAGGGCAAAGTGGCACACGCCGGATCGTGGTGCGCCAGCGCGCCATTTGCCGGCAACAGCCCCAGTGCACGCGCGCAGGCCTTTGAAGCGGCGCTGGCATCGGCAACCGGCGCGTTTGTTCAGGATCTGGCGGCGGGAACCGCGCCCTCTGCTGCGGGGCCGTGCTGAACCAGCCGGCCACGCACCAGATGCAGCACCCGGTCGCACAGCCGCGCGGCCAAAGCGGCGTCCTGGGTAAACAGCAGCAGTGTGCGCCCGCGCGGCACGATCTGGCGCACGATCTGCGCCTCGATCGCTGCACCGCCGGCACGCAATCCGTCAACCGGTTCGTCGAGCAGGACGAATTCGGGATTGCGCAGGAATGCGCGCGCCAGTTCCACGCGCTGGCGTTCGCCGGCTGACAGATCGCCGGCGCGCATGTTTGCGGCATATTCGATGCCGAATTCGAACATCACCCGGTCCAGCCTGCGTCGCAGACGCGCCCGGGCAGCCGCCACCGTACCCAGCGCCAGCCACATGTTGTCTTCCACGCTCAGTTCCGCCAGCAGCGATCCGCCCTGCAGCGCCAGGCCGCAGCGCGACCGCAGCAGACGCCGCCGCACGGCATTTGCATCGGCCATATCCACGCCAAACAGCGTGACCCGCCCGGCCAGCGGATCGGTCAGCCCCGTGGCCAGGCGCAGCAGCACCGATTTGCCCGTGCCGCTGTCACCGACAAGGGCAACGCGGTCCCCCGGATGCAGCACCAGATCGATCCCGTCGAACAGGCGCACGCCGCCGAGCACCAGCGAAACCCCCGCAAGGTTCAGCACCGGGGCCGCGCTCATGCCAGCGTGGCCCACAGCGCGGCCGCAAAAAAGATCGCCAGCAAGCCGATGACAAATGCGCGCGCGGCATGCCGGCCAATGCCCGATGCCACCCGCACCGGCACCGCACCCACTGTGGCACCCACGCCAAACGCGATCACCGCAAACAGCAGCGCCTTGGCCATGCCGGTCAACAGCGCGTGCCCCGCCGCGCCCGACAGCGCGATCGCGGCGATTTCCCGCCACGCGACATGCGCGGCAAGGTGGATCGGGATCATCGTGCCGGCAATCGCGGCAATCGCCACGGCCAGCATGTGCACCGGGCTGGCCAGCAGCACCGCCAGCAGCGGCGGGCCGAGCAGCCGCGGCACCGGATCATGCCCCATCGCCTCGATCGCGTCGATTTCGCGTGCCAGCGACATCGCGCCAAGCTGCGACGACAGATCGACCGACACGCTGCCCGATGCAAATACCCCCACCACCAGCGGCAGCACATCGCGCAGCAGCACCGCATCGAGCGTGCCGAGCACCAGCAGCGGCGCGTCATAAGCCTGCAGCAGCCTGCCCACCGACACCCCGGCGATCAGCCCGGTCAGCCCGGCCAGCGCCATCAGCGTGGGCAGTGGCCCCCAGGCAAAACGCCCCAGCGCCTGGGCCATGCCGGCCTCGGCCAGCGGATCGCCGGTCCATAGCGGGCTCCACACCCCGGTCAGCGCGCGCGCGATCAGCCAGGCGCCGGTGCCGATCGCGCGCAAGGCGCCGGTGATCCGCGTGGTCACAGCCATGGTGCGCTGAGGATGCGGCCATCGGGGCGCAGAATGATCGCGGGGCAGGGTGGCAGAGCCCGGCTTTCGTCGGTGATGACCAGATCGGCCCCGGCGAGCACGGCCGCACGCGGATCTTCGCCCGGCCCGATTGCCATGATGGTATCGGCGCGGGCAAGCAGCGCGCAGGCGCTGTCACGCTGATCAACGGGCAGGGCATCGATCAGCCGCCCGGCATGGCCCGGCACGATCAGGCGGATCGGCCAGGCCATCGGCGCCATGGCCCGCCGCGCCGCGGCGTGCGCCAGCGATCCCGCAAAGATCGGCACGCGATCGGGCCATTGCGCGGCGATTGCGGGCAGAATTTGCGCCATGGCTTCAACAATCGCGTCCCCGGTGGCGCCCTCTCCGGCAGTCGGATCGATTGCCACGGTCAGCACGCGCAGCGCGCGCAAGCCGCCGGTGGCAAGCAGGCGCGTCATCACCCGCACTTGTTCGCGGTCGAGGTCTTTCACCGGCTCGGTCAGCGCATCATAGGGCACGATATCGGGATGGCGGCGCAGGTGATCATCGCGCAGCGTGCCATGGATCCACCCGTCTGACAGCTTGGCGGCCATCCAGCGATCATGTTCGGCGCGGGCCAGTTCCTCCAGCTCGTCGGGTTCCAGCCGGAACGGCGGGCCCGGGTCGGTCATGATCCGCGCGCCGATATCGCGCAATTTCAGGCGATAGCAATCCGCCACCAGCCGGTTGTCATCGCGGAACTGCTCGCCCAGATCGTCCCATTCCTGCATCGAGGCGCGCGCACCGATGCGGTCGCCTTCGGCCAGGCGGCCTTCGAGATAGAATTCGTGGATCGACCGGGCGAGCGCATCGGTGCGCTCCAGCATCAGGAAATCCGGATCGGCCCATTGGTCCGCGCCGCCAAAGCGGTGGATCATCGGGCAGGTCGGCGATGGCGCGGTGCCTTCGCCGCGCAGGTGCAGCACCGGTGTGGCGCGATCGGCGGCGCGATAGTGCGCGTCAACCATCGCCGCCAGATCTTCGGCGCGGGTGCCATCGCCGGGATCGATCACCACCGCCACCGGATCGCCCTCACGCTGCGCGATCCGCGCAAAGGCTTTGGCGGGATCGGACGGATCGCAGTGTTCGAATGCCACCGGTGACAGCGCATCGGCACCGGGGTGGCGCGCGCGGAAAGCCGCCGCCAGCGCATCTGCGTCGGGCGCGATAACGATGAACCGCGGCCGCACCCCGTCGCGAAAATGGTTCCCAGCCAGCACACGCAGCACATAACGCGCGATCAAGGGGGACAGGCCAAAGGCGATGACCAGCCGGTCCGACTGGCCCAGCCGCCGGAACCGGTCCAGCGGCCATTCGCAAAACAGGTGCCGCGCGGCCAGATCATCGGGTGCGACAAAACGCAGGCGCGCCAGGGCCTGGCCGGTGCGTGCGGCGACCGCTTCCAGATCCCGGCGCTGCACCGGATCATCGATCTGCACCATTACGGCCAGGGGATCGCCCCCGGGCCGGCTCCGGCTCACCGCATCCAGCACCCGCGTTGCCAGCGCCACATTGCGCTGGCCATCATCGCCCAGCACCAGCATCGCGCGTGCCGTGCCAAGCCCAAGCGCGGTGACCGAACGGGCCGCATCGCCCAGCGGAACACGCGCTGCACTTTGCGCACGCGCGCGGCGGACCCCGCCTGCATGCGCGTCATCGTGCCACAACAGCACTGCGCCGCCGCGATCCACCTCATGCTGCGCAGCCGCTTCGGCCAGCGGCCCGTCGCCGGCGATCACCAGATGATCACCGCGCGCACGGATCAGGCGCCGGCGCAACGCTGCGCCGAGCCCGGCCCGCACGAGCGCCAGTGCCAGCGCGATCGCCATGACCGGCAGCGCCAGCGCGGCCAGCGCGATCAGCAGCGGCGGCTCGGCCAGATCGAACCGCGCCGGCAGCCGGCCCAGCACCAGCGCCACCAGGTCACCAAACAGATCACGGACAGGATGTGGCCCGGGGGCGATCAGCAACCCGCCAAGGCCGGCCAGAACCGCGAGCACAAGCCCGGCAGCGCAGATCCGCACCGGCCGGCGCAGCGCTGCCGCGACGAAGCCGGATGCGGTGCCGGATGCGGTCATCCCCGGTCGATCAGCCCTGGGTGTGCAGGCGCAGCAGGGCCGCCGATACGGTGCCCGGTGCGGCGCGGATCAGCTTTGCGGTCAACCCCGAAAGGAACTGCCGCTCGGTGCCATACGTTTCCAGCTCGCTGCCGAACAACGGCTGGGCCGAGGATATTGCAATCACGGTTTCCGCGCCAAAGGGCGCCCCCACTTCAAACCGCACTTGCCCGGGGCCGCCGGTGCCGATCACGATATGGCGATGGCCGCGCCGATCGGGATCGGGCTGGCCGTGATAAAGCGTGACCGCGCTGCCATCGGCCTGAAGGTAGATCACGCTCAGATAGGGGCGCGCCGCGGTGGTTTCGGCACTGATGCCGAATTTGTCGCCCGCTTTCATCTGCACCGGGTCACCCTGCCGCGGTGTTCCGCTTTCGGTTTCGGCAACCAGTTTCACTCCGCCCAGCGCGAGCGGCGTCGCGAGCGTGGTTTCGGCCTCGCATTGTGGCCAGGGATGATAATCCATCGCCCAATGCGCCTTTGGATCGACCGCGATCAGCGCCTTGTGCAGCGTATCGAGCGCCTCTTCGCTGCCGGCAAACCCGGTCAGTGTCAGACTGTCGCCCTTTTGCTCAAGCCGGGCAATGCCGCAAGGCACGGCGGCAATTTGCGCATCGAGCGCCTGGCGCGGGGTCAGGCCGGGGTCTGCCGCGGGCCCGACCGGGGCGTCTGCCGGGCTTTGCAGCGCATAGGCTTCGCCCGCCAGCCGCTTGAACGTGTCATAGCCGATCCAGATATAGCCGCCATCGCCCCAGCCGGTGCCCCAGCTGTTGATCACGCGGAACGCCTGGCGTTCATCATCATAGCCGACCACGGTCATCGCGTGCCAATTGGTGCTTTCCGCGCTGGCGTGTTCGTAAATCCCCGATCCGGTGAAGTTCATGAAATCCTGCGGCGCCGGCATGGCAAAGACCACCGGCTGCTGCAGAAACAGCGCGCCCTTGATATCGTCGATGCGCACTGGCGATTGCCAATCGTGCGCGCGTTCACGATCGATCGCACGGAAATCGCCCAGCCGCTGATCGGACTGCGCGCCAACCAGCGAATGCGCCACCGGATTGGCGCACTGATCAGGATTGTCGGGAAATTCGGCGAACGATACGGTGCCTTCGGATTTCAGCAGATTGAGCGCGTCGGTCATCCGCGTGGGCACGCTGCAACTTGATCCGCTGGGCCGCAGGCGGTTGTAGACATAGGCCGGGCTGGGTTCTTCGGCAGCGCTGCGCGGACGATGGCCCAGCGATCGCCCCCGCAAATAGCCGAGCCCCGAATAGGCCGTGGCCCAGGCGGTGCAATCGGGCTTTGGATACTGGTCACCGGGCAGCGGAAACAGCGGCGAGAGATCGATATGGCGCGGCTCCCACGCGCGAAACGCGCCCATCTTGGGCAGCGCATCGTATTCTTCGGGCGAGATCGGCACAAGGCCGGTGGGATAATGCCGCGCCGCTGCCGGTGCGGCCGGAGCGGCCGGTGCGGCCTGGGCCTGAGCACTCTGGGCCTGAGCACCTTGGCCCTGGGCACCTTGGGCCCAAATCGTGCTGCACAAGGCCAACAGCGTGCCCAGCCATATCCGCATCATGGTCTTCCGCCCCGTCATCATGCCACCCCCGGCATTACAGCATTGCTTGCATCAGAAACGGTAACCCAGCGTGATCGTGCCCGCGTCATAACCGCTGTTTTTGGAAAAGGCGAAGTCGCTGTGGGTATAGAGCAGGCCGATGCGGATCTGTTCAAAGCGGTTTTTCTGTTCCGCCTCGCGCGTGCGCACGCCGATGCTCAGGCCCAGTTCGTGCTCGTGCTTGTACAGCGTCGGGTCTTTGGTCGAAACAGTGTAGACATAGCTGGCGCGCAGCGAAGCCTGGCGGCCGAACATCCGGCTTTTCAGCGGCAATTGATAGGCGATGCCGTTGCGGAACACCCAGTTCACCGTCGGCGCGAAATATTTCTGCGACGTGATCAGCTTGGCCGAATGGGTATAGGCAACTGCGTTGCCGATGATCAGATCGCCGCGCCCGACCTGGCGGATCTGGTACCGGCTGGACAGCGATCCGGTCGCCAGTTCGCCATTGCCGCCGAAATAGTCGCTCGCTGCGGCCACGCCATAGGACACGCGCGGGGTAAGAATCCAGTTGGGCCGCGCGGGCAGTTCCAGCCCGACATTGACTGTGCCCATCACCGCGGTATCGCCCTTTTCGGTGCCAAAACTGGTCGTCACCGTTCCGGCATGCAGCACATTGATCGGCGCATCGATCACCAGCCGGGCGCGGCTGCCCTTGAACACGCGCCGCGCATGCTGATAGCGCACATCATACCGCTGCCCGGTCTGCCCCGGGGTGCCCCAATACGTCAGCGCGCCGCCGATCGTATCGGCATCGCCTTCTGGACCAAAGCGGTCTTCGCCTTCGGGCTGAACATCTTCGAGATCGAGCGCGCTGCGCATCGCCTGAAACTGGACGCTGTTGGGGCTGCCATAGGTGGGGTAATAGGCGCCGCCATAAGTCTGCGCGCGCGCGGCGCCAGGTATCAGTGCCAGCCCCGCAATCACGGCCATGGTCTTGTTCAACGGATGTACCCTCTCATGCTGGTTGCGGCGTTGGTTTCGCCGCTTGTCGTGGTTTGTGGATGGCGAATGCAGGTCATGGCATCACCTCGTCGGGGCGCAGATCGCGCACCACGCGCAGGCCCATGTCATCGCGTTTGTGCCCGCCGGCGATGGCGAGCCGGCTGGCCGCGCGCAATTCATCGGGCGCGCTTTGAAACGATCCGCCGCGCGCGATCCGGCTGTGGCACGCGGCATCGGCGCAGCCATCGGACCATTCCCACACATTGCCGTTCATCTGGTACAGACCAAAGGCGTTGGGCGGATAGGCATTCACCGCCTCGGGATAGCCGCGATAGGGCGCGGTTGGCGATTTGCGATAGCTCGCGGTCTGGTCGTAATTGGCATCGCCGGGGCTGATCGTATCGCCCCAGGGAAAGGCGGTGGAGGCCCCGGCGCGATCGGCATATTCCCATTCGCGATCGGTCGGCAGGCGATAGGCCAGGCCCGATTGCACGGTCAACCAGGCCACAAAGCCCTGCGCATCGGTAAAGCTGATCCCGGTGGCGGGAATTTGCGGATTGGGGTTTTCCTTCGACCAGTCGGCAATCGGCCGGCACGCCTTGTCGCGCACGCAGGCCGCCCATTCGGCAATGGTCACCTCATAAACGCCCATGGCAAAGGCGTGGTCGATGCGTTCATCATGCTGCACCGGTTCGTCGCGGCTGCGCCCGGGCTCTGCCACGGGTGATCCGATCGTGGCGAGACCCGCTGGCACGATCCGCATAAAGGGACAATTGGCGCAATCATAGAACCGGCCTGCGCTGGCCGGATCGCACGTGATGAAACAGGGCGGTTCGCCCTGCAGGCCATAATCAAAGGTCGGTTTCTGGAACCGGCTGCCGCTGCGCGCCGCGTTCATCGCCACCCGGTCGGATGTGCGTTTCAGCGCGGTGGCGATGTTTTGCTGCGGGCGACGGATTTCCTCGGCCAGCACGCGCGAAAAGGTGCCATCATCAAACGCGACCTGGTCCGCGCTGGTCGAAAATGCCACGAGATAGCCCTGATCGGGCCGCAGCAAAGTGTCTGAGGCGCGCACCAGCCGGCGCAGACCCTTTGTGCCGTCGGGCGCGGCAGGATCGGGCGCGGGGGCAGAGGTGCTGACCGGAGCCGGTGGCTCGTTGAGCACATTGCGGCACATGTCGAGGATGATCAGCACGTTTTTCGCGCCCGACCCCAGCAGCGTGCGGGCCAATGCGGCGCGGGTCAGCACGGTCGCCGGCGCAGACAGGCTGCGCCCGGCATCAACCGGCAGCAGCATGACATCGCCATACGTGCTGAGCGCCGCACCGTGGCCGGAAAAATACAGCACCCCGAACGCATCGGGACCGGCCGCCTTCAACCTGTCGCGAAACACCGCCAGCGCCGCCTGCATCTGGTCGAGTGTGAGATCGCGGTGCACAGTGACATTGCCCGTGACATTGGCCGTGACATTGGCCGTCCCTGTGCCGGAACCGGGGCCCGGAGCAGCGGCATCGGCAAACCCCGCCGCGTTCAAAGCCGTGGCGACCCGGTCCCCATCTTCGCCCGTGGCATGGAGCACATCAAACGACTGATAGGCGCCATTGGCGATAACCAGCGCAATCCGCGCCTCGCGCGCCTGCGCAGCACCAGCGAACAACACCGCAACTAGCGCCGCAAGGGAAAACAGCCAGCCATAGCAAGCATCCGGCAGTCGGTTCCTGCCGGACAAAGTCACTGTACCGACCTGGGCTTGAATTCCACCTGGGTTACCGCGCCGACCAGCCCATCGACATGGAGCACCACGTCATACGTATCGGCCGCGGCATAGGCGTTTTGCGCCGGGCCGCCGAACAGGCCGCGCAGGAACGAAAAGAACCCGCGGTTTTCGGCGCAATACGTATCGACCGAGACAATCCCGCCCGACGATTTCACTTCGGCAATCCACGGCGCCAGTTCGGGCGGGGTGGGGCCGCTGACCGCAAAAGGCTGCGCGATATCGACGATCACCGGCCCGGCGTTCGGTGGTCCGGCCTTGCGCACCAGTTGGTCGCGCAAGGCCGTGCGAAACCCGCCCGATCCGCCCAGCGTGACATCGCTTTTGGCAAAGGGGTGGTCGCAGGTCCGGACCATTGGCGATGGCGCTGGTGGCGCGGGTGGCGGCGGGGGCGGGGCAGGAGGTGGAGAAGGCGGGGCAGGAGGAGGTGGGGCGGGTGCAGGATCGGCCGGTGTGGCAGTTGTCGGCCGCAGGATGATCACGCCGCGCGTGTTGCCCGTGCGTGCGCCGTCTGGCCCGGCGGGGTTCGCCGGCGGATTGGATGTTTGCGCTGAAACCGGCGCAACCACCACCAGCGCCGCAACAATCGGGATCACTATCGTATGCGATAATCCGTAATGACGACGCAACATCCCGGCCATTCCCCCCAAGGCATTGCTTTACCCCGTACTAAGGTTAGTATCCCGTTGACGTTGCGGCAACACCCAAATCCAGTATTTCTGCGGATGGGCTTTTCTGGTCACAGGGCCGGTTTGTTGCAGCACAATGGGGGACAGGCAGTGATGCTGCGGGCGGGACCAGGGGTGCTTGTGCGGTTGGTAATCAGCCTGATGGCCATGGCAATTGCCGGCATTGGCCCGGCGGCCCATGCCGAAACGCGCGCGCTGCTGGCCGGCGTGTGGACGTTCAATTCGCCAATGTTCCCCAATCTGAAGGGCCCGGAAAACGATCTGACCGCGATGGAAACGGTGATCCGGGCGCAAGGCGCGCATGACGTGACCGTGCTGCGCAACAACGAGGTGACCCGCACCGGCATTGAAACCGCGCTCCACGCGCTTGGCCTGCGGTCAAAACCGGGCGACTGGGTGGTGTTCTACTACACCGGCCACGGTGACGAAGCGGCCGCCGCGGTAAAAGGCACCGCCGATGGCGATTTTGACCAGTATATTCCCCTGGCCGGGTTCGATCCCGATCGGCAGGACCCGGAACGCTTTATCGTCGACAAGGATTTCTACACCTGGATGGCCCGCTATATCCCGGCCGACGTGCATATCCTGATGATCGCCGATACCTGCCATTCGGGCACGCTCAACCGATCGATCGATCCGGCCTCGTTCGGGTTTGTCGCGCGCACTTCGCTGCGCGGGGGCAGCAGCCAGATTGCACTGGTGCCCCGGCCAGGTCCGCATTTTGCGCCGATTTCCGCCGAAGTCAGCGCAGCAGGGGCCAGGCTGGGGGCAGGAGTGGGGGCGGGCGCAGGAGTGGGAGCGGGGGTACGGCCGATCGACCGGCCCGATCTGGCCAACATGGTCTATATCGGCGGGGCGCAGGATGATCAGGTGGCGTGGGAATTTCCGCTGCCGGTCAATGGCGCACCGCCGCGCGGGGCAATGACCTGGTCGCTGGAACAGGGGCTGATGACGCGCGGGCCCGATGGGAAGACCGCCGCGGCCGATCTCGACCACGATGGCCACGTTACCCCGGCCGAATTGCAAACCTATCTGGGGGGCCGGGTGCGCGCGCTGACCGCACAGCGGCAGGAACCGCGCACCACATTCATCGCCGCCGCGGGCGATCTGCCGTTGTTCAGCGAGGCGCCGCCACCCCGGCCGGCTCCGCCAGCGTCGCTGCCCGGGGTGTTCGTGGTGGCATCTGGCACCGCGATCCAGGGGCCAGACACCCCGTGGCGGCTGGTTACCCGGCGCGAAGAGGCGGATTTCGTGTGGGACCTGGCCAAAGCCAAAGTGTTCCGCCGATCGGGCGACATGGTGGCCGAAGGCGTATCGACGCCGGCAGGTTTGCGCGGCGTGATCGAAAAATGGACTACGGTTGATGGGCTGGGTGCGCTGCTGAATGAAAGCAAAGTGCGCATCACCATCGGCCCCGGTGCCAATGGCGTGCGCTATCCCTCCGATTCGAAAATCAGCATCGATCTGCATTACAGCGGCGGCACGGCGGGCTATGCGACGATTTTCAACCTGGCCTCGGATGGCACGGTGCAACGGCTTTATCCGCTGACCGACGATGATGGCGATGGCCAGTTGCTGCCCGGGGGAAAGCTTCCCACGTTTCAGAATCGGGTGATCGCGCCCTATGGCACCGACCATATCGTGGCGCTGGTGCTGCCCAAACCGCCGGTTGCGCTGCGCATGATGCTGCGCGGCATCGACGGGCAAAGGCTGGCGCCGCGCGTGCTGAAACCGATTGGCGAACTGCTTGCCGGTGGCGGCGGACTGTCCGTCGGCGAAATCTATACCGGCCCCTGATCGAGACTGGGCCTGATCGAGACTGGGCCCTGATCGTGGCGCAGGGTTGGCCAGCCCGTGGGCATGCGTCAGTTGCTCAGCACGACAGTCTGGCTGGTCTGTGCGCTCTTGTTCTGGATATCGACGCGGAACCGCGCATCGGCCGCGGGCGTAAGCTGGCACACCGGCGCATAATCGCCATGATCGTCAAGGCACACCGTGCGCCCCGCAGTATCGAGAATGCGCATCAGCAGGCTGGTGCCGGGGGCGCCGATTGCCCCCAGCCGCAGCCGTTCGCCGCCTTTGGCATTGACCACGAACTGGAACGCGGCGCGCGGATTGACGTTCAGCACGCGCCGCACCAGCCCGCTGCCAAATGCCGAAGACAGCACCCCGCGCCCGTGCATCGCCTCGGCCAGGGTGATCTGCTGCACCATCGCATCATCACCCGCAGCCATTGCGCGCGCCTCGGCATAGAGTGCCGCCGGGGCGAAACCGGTATCCGTGGCATCGCCTTTGACCGGAATGTCTTCGAGCAGCCGCGCCGCGACGAGCATGGCCTGCACATCATGGTGCCGCCGCGCGAAATCGGCCGTGGCGCGCGCGGCCATGGCCTGTTCGAACGGATCGGCGTGGTCGTCCGTTGCAGGGATGGCAGATTGCGCGGATGGCGCGGCGGGCGCGTCCTGTGCGGCAAGGGCGGTTCCCCCTCCAACCAGGCCGAAAGTAACAAGGCTGGCTTCAAAAACCATTGCCATAATGGCAAGGCGTGCTGCTAGGTATCGGGCCATGGCGCACAACTCCCCTGAAGGCGAAACCGGACTTGCGCCGAATAGCCCATCCGGCGCGGGCAATCCACTCGCATCGCTGGGCACGCGGATTGCAGGCGCCCTGGCGCCGCGCGAATTTGCCGCCTTCATCAGCTATAGCCACCAGGACATGGCCGTGGCGCGCTGGCTGCACCGCGCAATCGAAACCTATCGCGTGCCGCGCCCGCTGGTCGGGCTGGAGGGTGAATTCGGCCCGGTGCCGCCGCGCCTGCGCCCGCTGTTTCGCGACGAGGATGAACTGGCCGGGGCCGCCGCGCTGGGGCTACGGCTTGAAGGGGCATTGGCCCGGTCGCGCGCGCTGCTGGTGATCTGTTCGCCTGCCGCGCGCCGCTCGCAATGGGTCGATAGCGAAATTCGCACGTTCAAGCGGCTCTATCCCGATCGTCCGGTCTTTGCGGTGATCGCGGCGGGCACGCCCGGTGATGGCCCCGATGCCTGCTTTCCCGAAAGCCTGGTCTGGGCGATCGGCGCGGACGGGCAGATCGATCGCGCGTGCCCGGTTGAACCGCTCGCGCCCGATCTGCAATGCCTTGATCGCAAGGCGGTGAAGCTGAAACTGATTGCCGGCATGCTGGGCGTGCCGTTCGACAGCCTGCATGATCGCGAACAGCGCCGCCGCCGGGTGTTTGCCGCGATCACCAGCAGCGCCTCGCTCGTGCTGATCCTGGTGTTGAGCGGGCTGACACTGGCCGCGTTCACGTATGCGCGCATCGCCGTGCGCGAACGCAATGCGGCCGAGGTGGCGCAGAAAACAGCCGTAGAGGAACGCAACGCGGCGATTGCTGCGCGCGATCTGGCCGAACGGCGCACCTGGCTGGCGCAACAGGCCGCCGAACAGATCCGCAATTTCGTCGGGCAGGATTGCCCCCCACCCAATTCTGCCCAATCTGCCAATTCTGCCAATTCTGCCAATTCTGGCCGACCTGCTCAAACGCAGCGAAAACCGCGTTGAACGTTCCCGGGTTCAGCACCTTGGAGTGGACGATTTACGGGTCGGGCACGATCGGCTATGCAATGGGATCGGCCCGTCCCTGGCCGGGGGAAACCGGGTGATGGCCAGGCTCGACGATCGGCTGATCGAAATGCTGTATGGTGCAGTCGACGACGGCGCGCGCTGGGTCGGCCTGATGGACCATTTGCGCCTCGCGATGGGTGTGGAAAGCGTGGCGGCACAATTTCTCATGGCGTCGCGCGATGATCTGCTGCCGCTGTGGGGCACGCGCGATAGCCTGTCGGAAAGCCGGGGCGCATTGCACGATTCCTGGGCCAACAGCCTCGCCAATCCGCGTTTTCGTCGCCCGGTAGGGCCGCCGCAAGATCTGGAGATCGACAGCGACCATCAATCGCAGGACTATACCGCGCAGGAACGCCGCGATTTGCGCGAAGGGCTGGCGCGCTGCGGATTGGGTCCGGCCTTCTGGATCAGCCAGCAGATTGATGCGGAGCGCCATTTCACGCTGATCTTTCACCGCGCCGCCGATGATGGCCGCGATATGGAGGCGCAGGATCGCGCCATGCTGATGGCGATGGCGCCGCATTTCCGGCAGGCGGTGCGGCTGTGGGTGCGGCTTTGCGCGGCAGAGGCGCATGGCGGGCTGGTCGATCAGGCAGCCGACGGGCTGACCACAGGGCTGATCGCCTGCGACAGGCGACTGCGCGTGCAGTGGATGAATGCCGAAGCGCGGCGCCTGCTGCACAAAGGCGATATCGTGCGGCTGCGCCATGGGGCGATCGCCTGTTCCGATCGCGATGATCATGATCGGCTTGCCGCGCTGGCCGGCACGCACGGCGATTGCGGTGTGGTCGCGCTGGGGGATGCACTCGGCGGGGGGTTGCATGTGCGGGCGCGTCCGGCGCAGCCCATGCCCGGCCAGTTTGTGCTGCCAGCCGATCTGGTGCTGCTGATGATCACGCGCCCTGATGGTGCGATCGATTATGATCCGGGCCAGATCGCGCGCCTGTTCGGGCTGACCCGCACCGAGGCGGCGCTGGCGGCCGACCTGGCCACCGGGCGCAGTGTGCGTGATTTTGCCGCCACGCGCGGGGTGGCCGAAGGCACCGCGCGCCTGCATCTGAAACGGATCATGGCCAAGACCGGCACCAGCCGGCAGGCCGATCTGGTGCGGCGCATCTGCCTGTCGGTGGCGGGGCGCCCGATCTGAACCGCAGGCCCTGCCGCACAAGTCGGCATTTTTGATATGACCTATACCATTTGGGGGACGCGCGGCGTCGCGACGTCCGGCATCGATCGTCAGACCGCGCGGCATTTTTCGCCTGTGCGGTGATCGCGCCCAGCCGTCGCCTTGTGCCAGCCCGAAAGCGGGATGCGCTTTGCGCCGCCAACCCATGAGGGAATGCCATGATCAAGCACGCCGTTGCGCTGGCCACCGCCACCGGGGCCTTTGCCCTTGCCGTCGGCCTTGCCACGCCCGCCCGGGCCCGCGATGCCGATGCCGCAAGCCCTACGCCGGCCGAACCGGCCGGGGAAATCGTGGTGACGGCGACGCGCCGGGCGGAATCGCTGAGCAAAGTCCCGCTGTCGATCACCGCGTTGAGCCAGGCCACGCTCGATCAGCGCGGGATCAAGGATATTGACGGGCTGGTGCGCCAGACACCGGGCATCCAGTTTGATCCCAACGGTTTTGGCAACCAGTCCAATATCGCCATTCGCGGGGTCAGTTCCACCGTCGGTGCGGCCACCACCGGGGTCTATATCGATGATACCCCGATCCAGAGCCGCGTTGTCGGCTATTCCACCACCAATGTGTTTCCTGCGGTGTTCGATCTGGCGCGGGTGGAAGTGCTGCGCGGGCCGCAGGGCACGCTGTTTGGCGCCGGGTCGGAAGGCGGCACGGTGCGCTTCATCACCACCCAGCCCAGCCTCGATGCGGTGCACATTTATGCGCGCGGCGAAGCATCGGCCACGCAAAGCGGCGGGGTTTCGGCTGAATTCGGGGTTTCGATCAGCGGCCCGCTGATCCCGGGAAAACTGGGCTTTGCCGCCAGCCTGTGGGAACGCCGCGATGGGGGCTGGGTCGACCGGCAAAATGCCAATCCGCTGCTGTCGGGCCAGCCTGTCGACCGCAATGTCAATTTCAGCGACACCCAGGTTGGCCGCGTTGCCCTGCGCTGGGCGCCGATCGAAGGGCTGACCATCACGCCGTCGCTGTTTTACCAGCGCAAAGCGGTCAACGACAGCAGCAATAGTTGGGAATCGCTGTCGAAACCGGGGCAGGGCGCATTCCTGAGCGGGCAGCCCAATGCCTCACCCGATCATGATCGGTTCCTGCTGCCCGCGATCAACCTGGCGTGGGATTTCGGCGGGGTGCAACTGATCGACACGGCCTCTTACTATGTCCGCGATCAAAGCGCGGAAATCGATTATTCCACGCTGTGGCCGGCCGTGTTCGATGGCACGCCCTGGGTGACCCCGGGGTACAATGCGCTGGCCCACATGGCCAATGCGCAGCGCACCTTCACCCAGGAAATGCGCCTGCAATCGACCGACCGCAATGCGCGTCTGTCGTGGGTGGTGGGCGCGTTCTATGCGAAATCGGTCCAGCATTTTTCCGAAAACGTGATCGATCCGAACTTTGCCGACTTGTTCGGCGGAACCCCGCCGGAACTGATCTTTGGCGCGCCGCTGGTCAACGGCGTGTCATCGCTGGTGGGCCATGGCCGCGGCGCCGACGAACAGATTGCCGGGTTTGGCGAGGCAACGTTTGCCATCACCCCGGCGTTGAAGGCGACCGCCGGCCTGCGTGTGGCGCGCACCCGCTTTTCCGGTGAGTCGCTGTTTGAAGGGCCGGTTTCGGGTTTTCAGCTGCAGCCTTCGCAAACGGTCAGCGAAACCCCGGTCACTCCCAAATTCGCGCTCAACTGGCAGACCACGCCTTCGCTGCTGCTATATGCCACCGCGGCCAAGGGCTATCGCATCGGCGGCACCAATGCGCCCGTCCCGCTCGCCGTCTGTGGCCACGATCTGGCCGGCTTTGGCTATGCCGATGTGCCGCAGACTTATAAATCGGACAGTCTGTGGAGCTATGAAGCCGGGGCAAAGGGTCGCATCGGCCGCGCGCTGACGGTTTCTGCCAGCGCATTCCGGGTCGATTGGACCAATATCCAGCAGAATGTCTATCTGCAGCATTGCGGGGCGCAGTTCACCGACAATCTGGGCAAGGCGCGCAGCGAAGGGTTTGATCTGCAGGCCACGCTGCACCCGGCGCAGGGCCTGTCGATCGACGGCACGCTGAGCTATACCGACGCGCATTTCACCCGGTCGATCGCCGGTGGCGCCCTGGCGACTGCGGGCGACCATCTGGAAACGCACCCGTGGACCGCAACTCTCGGTGGTGATTACGAACATCGGGTGGGCACCGGTTCGGTCTATCTGCGCGGCGATTATCAATACAAGAGCGCCGGACTGACCACCACCGTGACCGATCCGCTGACCAATTCCTATGACCCGGGCGCGCTGCGCACGCAGGCGCTGCACTTTGCCAGTCTGCGGCTCGGCTGGCGACAGGGCGTGGCCGACCTGTCGGCCTTTGTCGAAAATCTGGGCAACGCGCATCCGGTCCTGTCGCGATCGATCAATGTATCCGGGGTGGGCACATACCAAGATATCACGCTGCGCCCGCGCACATTTGGCCTTACGCTGCTGCTGCGCCAATAAGTCTTTGCCGGGTAGCGGGGCCAAATTCGATAGCGACCGAAAGGCAGATGCCGTCATGGAACACCGCATGTCCCAAGTTCCCCTGTCCTTCCCGCAAAGGCCGGCTCCTTCCTGCAAAGGCCGGCTCCCTCCCGCAAAGGCCGGCATCCAGTTCTGACGCCCCATGCCCCGCGAAAACGCTGCCGCCAGATTGCCGCCCGGGATTGCCGCGTTCGCGGGAATGGCACTACACCAGGATCAATTCAGAAATTTCCCGTGTTGCACCGCTTATCACCGCGTGGCCGGAAATCGTCCACGCCGCCTGAAACAGGACCTGCACAATGATCCGATCTGGCTTTCGAACCCGTATCGCGCTGGCGCTTGCGCTGGGCGCGGCAATGCCGCTGCACGCGCAGACTGCGCCGCCGCATGTGCTGCCCGATGGCAAAGTGCCGCCCGCGCTGATCGAAGCGCGCAAGCACATGCTCGAAGCGCCCGAAAACATGCTGGCATTTCACAATGCCGACCAGTTGTTTCAAACCCGGGCCGTGCCGCGCGCCGGGCCGGTGGCGCCGCTGCCCCATGCCGATCTGGCGCTGCCCGATGCAGTGATCGGCGGCAAGGCGATGACCGAGGACCAGTGGGAAGACCGCACCTTCACGTCGGCGCTGCTCGTGCTGCGCGATGGCCGCATTGTGCACGAAAGCTATCGCAACAACACCGATGCCGGCACGCATTTCATTTCGTTTTCGATGGCCAAAACGTTCACATCGATGCTCGTGGGCATTGCCGTGGGGCAGGGGGCGATCAATTCCATCGATGATCCTGCCGTGCGCTATGTGCCCGAACTGAAAGGATCGGGCTATGACGGGGTGACCCTGCGCCAGTTGCTCGAAATGCGGTCTGGCGTCGATTATGAAGAACGCTATGATTTCGGCGCAAAGCCGTCCGTTGCCGCGCAGATTTTCCTGAACGCCGTGGTCGCCAACAGCGAACGGTTTGCCGACATGGCACCGCGTCTGGGGCGCAAATGGGCACCGGGCAGCCATTTCAACTATTCCACGCTCGATACCGCGGTGCTTGGCTGGGTGCTTGAACGCGCCACCGGCAAACCGCTGGCCGATTTCACCGCGCAGTATCTGTGGCAGCCGCTGGGCGCCGAATCCTACGGGTTCTGGCTGGCTGACGGCGCACCCGGCACGGGGCGCGAAATGAACGGCATGGGCTATAACGCGACGCTGCGCGATTATGCCCGGTTCGGCCAGATGCTGCTTGATCAGGGGCGGTTCAACGGCCGCCAGATCGTGCCCGCTACCTGGATCGCGCAGGCCACTGCGATGGTGCCCAATGCCGATCCCGGCACGCCGCCGCCACCGGCTGCGGTCACCAATCCCTTCGCCCGGTCCGGCTATGGCTTTCAGATCTGGAAACTGGATGACACCGGCGCCTATACCGCGCTGGGCCTGCAGGGGCAGTTCATCTATGTTCACCCGGCAACGCGCACGGTGATCGTGAAGCTGAGCTTTTTTCCCGAAGAAGGATCGCCGCAATCCGACGCCGCGCTGGAGGACACGCTGGCCTATTTCCGCACGCTGACCGAATGGAAACCGCGCTGATGCGGCCCATTCGCGGTCTTGCCGGTTGGGCCCTGGCGTGTCTGGCAGCGATCGCCCCGGTACTCGCACTTGCCCCGAACCTTGCACTTGCCCAGGCGCAAGTGCCCGTGGCGCAAGGGAGCACCCCGCCCGACGAACTGGCCCCCCCGGTCAAGCATCAGGCCCTGTTCTTTGCGCGGCGTCTGACCGGATATCTGCCCGTGCGCGATGGCACGCAGCTTCGTTACAGCGTGCTGCTGCCGCAGGGGAAGGGGCCGTTTCCGGTGATCGTGAACTATTCGGGTTACGATCCCGGATCGATCGGCGGCGCGGCCTATATGGATGACAACACCGCGATGTCGGTCAATCTTGATCGCACGCTGGTGCAGGCAGGCTATGCCGTGGTCGGGATAAACGCACGCGGCACCGCCTGTTCGGAAGGGCAGTTCGAATTTCTGGCGCGGTCCTATGGCGAAGATGGCTATGACGCCATCGAATGGATTGCGCGCCAGCCCTGGTCCGATGGCGCAGTGGGCATGGCCAACTGGTCCTGGGCGGGGATGTCGCAACTGGCCACAGCCTCGGAACGGCCGCCGCATCTGCGTGCGATTGCCCCGGGCATGCCGCTGGGCGATGCACGGCTGGATAGCTGGTTTCCCGGCGGGGTGCCGGCGCCGGGTTTTGTCGATGGCTGGTGGGGCTATCTCCATTCGCGCTGGGATGCGGCGCGCACCAGCGCCCGGGCAGAGGGCGATCAGCGCTGTCTCACCCAGATTGCCACGAATGAACGCACAGCCGAGGCCGGCCGGGTGCCGGCCATTTTGATCCGGCATCCCTTGCGCGATGATTTCATCGAAATTCGCAACATGGCCGGACGCACCGGGCGGATCACCGTGCCGGTGCTATCAATGGAAGTGTTCCAGGACGAAGCCGTGATCTCGCGAATGGGCTATTTCCAGGAAACGCTCGATCCGTCGCGGCTTTGGTATGTTCAGACCAATGGCGCGCACGATGTCTATGCTGCGCTGCGTTTTCGCCAGACGCTGATCGGCTTTTTCGACCATTTCCTCAAAGACAAGGCCAATGGCTTTGAATCCACCCCGCATGTGCAGGTATGGATCGAAAGCACGCTCAAGGGTCCGGCAGACGGCCTGTTCGAAAACCTGACGCCCGGCATCGCCTTTGCCCACGCCACCTATCCCCTGCCGGTCACCCCGCTGGCGCTGGCACTTTCCGCCGGGGGCAGGCTGGTTCAGGCCGCGGCGGGCACTGGTGCGCCGGACCATTTTGCCTATCCCATGCGCGGGCCTGGGGTGAACACTTTGTTTGACAAGGACAATTGGGAACCACTTGGTCCCGATTGGCAGCGCGGCACGCTGGCCTTTACCACCGCGCCGTTTGATCACGATCTGGTTGCCTATGGCCCGGCCAGTGCCGACTTGTGGGTGACCACGGGCATTGCCGATGCCGATCTGCAGGTCACCGTCACCGAAGTGCGCCCCGACGGGCAGGAAATGTTTGTCCAGCGGGGCTGGCTGCGCCTGTCTGACCGCGCGCAGGACGCGGCGCGATCCACGGCACTGCGCCCCTGGCCGATCGACCGGCCCGAAACCATGGCTGCGATGGTGCCCGGTGTGCCCGCGCTGGCCCGGATCGAAGTTCAGAAATTTGCCCATGCCTTTCGCAAGGGATCGCGGCTGCGCCTGTGGATCGATACGCCCAGCCAATATGGCGGTAACCTGTTTGCGCCGCAGTCGGTGCCGACGCAGGTGGAGGTGTTGCACGATGCCGACCATCCATCGCGGCTGATAATCGGCACAGTGCCCGATCATTCGCTGCACGATGTGGCCGTGCCGGCCGCTTGGCCTGCCTGCGGCAGTGTGCTGCATCAACCCTGCCGCCCTGATCCGCTCATGCCGGCGTCCAGACCCTGAACCGAAAGGAAATTTCCATGTCCTTGTCCCGCCGCCACGCGCTTGGCCTGATCGGCGCCAGCCTGCCGCTTGCCACGGCCGCTACCCGCCTTTCCGCGACCGCGCCCCTGGCCCATGAACCTGCGGCGCCGCCGCTGCCAGCCGGCGGCGTGCCAAAGGTCTATGACCAGGTCGGGCTCGAATGGGTGATGAACATTCTGCCGTTCTGTTCCGATCCCGAATTCATGGGCGACAAGGCCGACCAGACTGCTGCCGATGGCGATCGCTATGATGTCTGGCCGATCATTGGCGGCACGTTCCATGGGCGCGGCATCAAGGGCACGGTGATCCCCGGCGGCGGCGATTTTCCGGTGGTGCGGCCCGATGGCGTGGTAATCGTGGATGCGCTCTATCGGCTGAAAACCGATGACGGCGTGGAAATCATCATCCACAACACCGGTCTCGGCTATACCGAAGACAAATACCGCCTGCTGCCGACGTTCAACGTGCCGGGCAAGAAATACGCCTGGCTGCGCGAATCCGCATTCGTCGCCACGCTGACTTATCCGATCCCGCCCGAGATCAAGGCACCCGATTTCGGGCCCAAGGCCAATGGCCGGCTGATCCAGGTTTTCCGCCTGACTTGAACGGGTGGAAGGGGGCGATCAGGGTTTGGCGCCGGTCGCTTCGGCCAGATGCGCGCGGATATCGGCATCGCCGGGCCGCAACTGAGCCGCGCGTTGCAGCAGTGTGGTCGCTTCGCCTTTGCCGGTGCCCGAACGCAGCAGGGCAAGCCCCAGGGTATCGATCGTCACCGGGTCATCGGGCGCGAGCGCCAGCGCCTTGCGCGCCAGCGGCACGGCATCACCCGCGCGGCCCAGCTCGATCCTGACGTAGGCGGCGTTGTTATAGGCGATCGCCGAATGGGCATGCGCGGTGGCCAGCATCTGCGCATAAACCGCATCGGCATGGGCCCAATCGTGCGCGCGGATGGCGGTCTGTGCCTCGGTCATGGCCGCGGCATCGGGATCGACCGCGGGGGTTGCCGCGGCACGCGCCGCCAGATCGGCCGCAGCGGGATCGTGGTTGGCGGCGGCCAGCCGGGCCGCAAGCTGCAACGGCGCGGCACCGGCATTGGCAGTCATCGCCAACGGTTTCAGCGCGCGCCAGGCGGCGCCCGGATCGCCCTTTTGCGTCAGCATCACCGCCAGCGCAAAACGGGCACGCCCATCATCGCCGCCATGCAGCACATAGGCATTCAGCTGGTTGATCGCATCTTCCTTGCGCCCGACCTGGGCAAAGGCCAGCCCCGCGAGCAGGCGCAGCGCATTGTTGGCATTGGGTTTGTCGGCAAACGGGGTCAGCAGCCGCGCCGCCTCATCCGCATGGCCCGAATCAAAGGCGATCTGCGCACCATAAAGCGCGATCCACACATCCCCGGGCGCCGCCTTGCGCGCGCGATCGAGCCAGGTCATTTCCTCGGCATGGTTGCTGGCGCTGCGGGCCAATCCGGCCAGCGCCAGCATCGGCACCTGGTGATCGGGACGCAAATGATTGGCGCGGGTGAAAATATCCTGCGCATCGCGGGCGCGGCCTTCGCCCAGCGCAACCTGCCCCGCAAACACCACCGCCTCGAAATCTTCGGGCGCATGGGCCAGCAGGTCTGTTGCAATCGCATCGGCGCGCGTGCGGTCGCCACGCGCCATGGCCCGCACCCCGTCCAGCACCTTCAGATCGGGCGATGCGGACCAGCGGGCGAGGGCCCGGTCAAGCAGCGCCATCCCGGGCTGGGTATTGTCCGCGCGCACCAGCGCGCGCACTTTCACCGCGGCCGAAACCGGATCGGCCGGTTCATCAGGGCCGATCACCTGCAACGCCGCCGCGGCATTGCCCTGGGCCAGTTGCGCCTTGGCCAGCAGGGGGCGCACTTGCGCCGCCTCATCGGCGGGCAGGGCGTCGGGTGCGGCGCGCGTTACCGCTTCCAATAGCAGCGCGGCGCGCCCGGCATCACCTTGTTCCAACGCCACCCGCGCGGCCAGTAACTGCAGCCCGGGATCGCCGTGGCCATCCCGTGTGGCCGCCTTGAGCAGGGTATCGGCCTGATGCCAGTCGTTATGCGCCAGCGCCGCCTGCGCATCGCGCGCGGCCGTGGCCGGGTCGGAGCCATGGCTGCCGCATCCTGCCGGCAGCGCGAGGGCCAGTGTCGCCAGGGCCCGTATCGCCATGACACGCCAGACCTGAACAGGCTGCTTCATTCTGATCATCCTTGCTGCACAGTAGGCCTCATCTTTGCCTGTCATGGCGCAGGACCTTTGAATTTTCAGTTCCCGTGAGGGCCCGATGGCGGCAATTTCAGTCCGTTCCGGTGGTTTGTTCGGCGCAAATGCGGTTTTCGGGCGGGTCTTGATTACGACCCGGCTGATTGTGGGAAAACAACAATAGCAACGCAAAGTCATGAATGCTTTTGTTTTTATCTGTCGGGCTGACATTGCTTTGCTTAGCCGTCGAAACAAGACGTTTCAAAGTGAAACAGCGCAATATGGTAAACAGCATCGCAACCATGCGGGCCCGAGGCTAGACCGGGTCCACGAACAGCGTTGGTGATTCGCACAGGGATTTATGGGCATGCGCACTTTCAACCAGATCATGCTGGCCGCCGGTCTTGCCGTGGCCGTTGCCGCCCCGGCGCAGGCCACGATTTACGATTACACCATGGCCGGCAACAGCGGCCTGACCATTGCCAATGTCGGTGTCCTGCCGGGTCAGCCCCCATTCACGGGCAACCTCCTGATCGACACCGCCGCCGGTACCGGCACGCTGACTGGCGACAATGGCGCGATCAACATCAATTTCACCGGCAATTTTGCCGGCTTCATGGGCGGTGCAGCCCCCATGAACATGTACAATGTCGTGATCAACCCGGCGAGCAGCATCACCGTCGGCGGCCACACGTATTCGCTGGTTGCCCCTGCTTCGACGCACCCGGACATGGTGGAATTCATGGGCAGCTACATCAATCTTTGGGCGGAATGGTCGTCGCCCGGATGCTCCACCTGCAAAATTCTGGGTGATACGATCGGCAACATCACCGGCGGCGGCACGCCCGTGCCAGAGCCGGGCATGGTCGGCCTGATGGCGCTGGGCGTCGCCGGCCTGGCCTGGCAGCGCCGCCGCAAGGCACCGCTCGCCCTGGCCTGATTGTCCTGGCCTGATTGTCCTGAGAGGCGATACGCACATCAAAACGCCGGCCAGTGTCTGTGCACTGGCCGGCGTTTCGCGTTTCAGGTCTGGATCAGAACCCGGCTTCGATGCCGACCAGGCCAACGTTGGAAATCGCCCCGGCATCGGACCAGCTTGATCCATCGGGGAAGTTCCCGCCCGACATGAACGTCAGCGGGGCATAGCCCTGGGTGTGGATCGCTTCGACAAAGCCCTTGATCCCCGGTGCATAGCGGTGCGCCAGGCCCAGCACCCACTGTTTCTGGCGGTGCCACGGCGTATCCGCCGCGCCCGAATGGACCGCGCTGAATTCAAACGACAGATCAACCCCTTGTGGCGTGACCGGCAGGGCATAGCGCGCGCCGATCGTGCGTGCGCTGACGATCGCGGCGGGGCTCGCGGCATAAGGATTGGGCTTGCCATTGGGGGCCAGCGCCGGCGTCCCCGATGCCAGCCAGGGATCGGTGGTGCGTGCAAAATCGACATTCACGCGCAGCCGCCGCCAGGTTGCCGTGCCATAAGCGGCCCAGGCCGGATTGAACACGTGGCACGCGCCAAAGTGCCCGGCCGGATAAGGATCGCAATAATCGCTGCCGCGTTCGTAGCTGGCCCCGGCCATGACCGACAGATCCTGCAGATGTGCGGTATAATTGGCATCAAACGCATAATTGTTGACCAGTGACGGCACGCCCGTGCCCGATACCGGCGTATTCACCGCGCGGAATTGCGCGCCGCCTTCGATCGCCATCGCGCGCAGATGCAACCCGCCGCGCACAAAGCCCAGTTCCGCCCCGTTGGCGAGACCGGCGAAGGTGTGCCAGTTCCACGAATTCGAAAACGGGCTGACCGTGTCATTCAGACCAAACGGCACGTCGATCTTGCCCAGCGCGGCATAGACCGGAAACTTTCGCAGATTGCCCAGCAAGACGAAAGCGGAATTCACCGTAACGGTGTTGCGCGCCACCGTGGTGTTGGTGCCCGCGCCAAAGTTCTGTTCGGGATTGTACAGCATGCTGACATAAGTCGTCATCCAGGGCGTCAGCGCCGCAGTCATCGACAGCGATGCCGAATGGACCGTCAATTCCGAAACGTGGTTGCCCACTTCGTTGCCATTGGTGGGAAACCGCATGACCCAGTCAAACTTGCTGGCACGGTTGGAATATTCCCAATCGCCCATGGCAATGGCCTGTCCGCCAAACGTGATCCGCGCCGCAAGATCGCCCGATTGGCGCCCGCGCAGCAGGATCAGCGGCTTGGTATTGGTCCATTCGGTGTGGCTGAGCAGCTGTTCGCTGATCGGCGGGGCAATGCCGAACACCGCAGCGCCGCCGGTGCCGGACGCGTCGCCTGATGCGGAGGCATATTGCCCCGGGCCGGGCGTACCAGCAGTAGCGGGGCCAGCAGTAGCGGGACCGGTTGCGGGCGCGGCGGCAATGGCTGGCGCGCCCGCAGCAGCGGCCAGCGCAACCGGCGCCGGGCTGTCAGGCACGGCCAATTGCGCGATCAGGCGGTCGGCCGCCGGGCCATGGGCAGTCGCGCGAATAAAGTCGATCAGCGCCGCGTTGGCCTTTTCCAGCCGCGCAATCCGCGCCTCGGTGTCCGCGTCCGCAGCGGCAAATGCCGGCGCGCATGGCATCAGCCACACCGCCGCCAGCAGCACGAGCCCAAATTTCCCTCGCAGCATGAAATCTCCAGCATTGCGCGCGCCCCGGCACCGCCCCATCCGGGTTCCGACCGCGTGAATGCCTCCGCAATAACCACCTAATGGTTAATACGCAGTTTTGGGGATTGGCTCTGGACCCGATAATCGGCCCGGACTGGACAAGAATGGGCCTGGCGGACAGGGTGGGATTCGAACCCACGGTGAGCTTGCACCCACGGCGGTTTTCAAGACCGCTGCCTTAAACCACTCGGCCACCTGTCCATTGGCTGCCAAACTGCCCGCATGGTACCGAGAGCAACACAGCAAAACCAAGGGCCCCGTCGATAGTTTGCGATCCGGCGTTGGCAAGAAGTTTTCGCCCTGGACGTTTTCGCCCAGGGCGTTTTCAGTTGACCGCGAAATCGGGGGCTTTCGCGACAAGGGGGATTCACACCGGGGGTGGGCTGTGCGACAAGCGTGAGGATGAGCCGGATTGTTCGAACCCTTGCATTGGCGCTGGCCGTGATATCCGGATCGATGGTTCCGGGCGCGGCGGCAGATGGTCAGGCGTTAGTCCAGGCTGGGGTCCAGACCGTGATGACTCCGCCTGCGAGTAGCGAAACTGCCGGCGGGCAGGGCGGGTTTGCGGGCTTTCTGCAAGTTTTGGCGGCACGTGCCCGCGCCGAAGGCGTGCGCGAGGGCACGATCCATGCGGTGATCGACGGATTGACTTATGATCCAGACGTGGTGTGGCATGACCGTGCGCAGCCCGGGGTCAGCTCTGGCGTGGCACCGCGGTTCGAACCCTATCGCCGCACCCATGTCGATGCCGGGCGCATCGCGCGCGGCCGGGCGCTCTATGCCGCATCGGCCCCGCTGGTCGCCGAGGTAGAGGCGCGGTATGGCGTGCCCGGTGCGATCGTCCTGGCGATCTGGGGCCATGAAACCAATTATGGCAGTTTTACCGGCACGTATGATCTGCCGCGATCGATCGCCTCGCTCGCTTATGAAGGGCGGCGGCGGTCGCTGTTTTCCGAAGAGTTTGTCGCGCTGCTGAAGATGATTGACCGGGGCGTGCCGCGCGCGCGCCTGCGCGGCAGCTGGGCCGGCGCCTTTGGCAATCCGCAATTCCTGCCCAGCGTCTATCTGCGCGTGGCGCAGGATGCCGATGGCGATGGCCTGGCCGATATCTGGACCAACCGCGCCGATACGCTGGCCTCCATCGCCAACTATTTCCGCGATGCCGGCTGGCGGCGCGGCGAACCCTGGGGCCTGGCCGTCACGGTTCCGGCCGGGTTCGATCGCGCGGCGCAGGCCAATCGCATGGTCAGTCCGCGCTGTCCGCAGGTCTTTTCCCGCCATTCGCGCTGGCATACCGTGGCCGAATGGCGCGCCATGGGAATTGTCCCGGCGCACGGCGCCTGGCCCGATGACCGGGTGCAGGCCACATTGTTCGAACCCGATGGCCCGGGGCATGCGGCCTGGCTGCTAACCGGAAATTATCGGGTTATCCTCGATTACAATTGTTCCAACTATTATGCCCTTTCCGTAGGATTGCTTGCCGATGAGATCAGTCACTAGCCTCGCCGCCGGCGCGGCCATCGCGGGCCTCATTCTGGCGCCAGCCCCGGCACAGGCCCGGGCACGCGCGGTTCCGGCCGCAACCATGCCCGGCACCGGGCCGGAGGCTGATTATCCGGTGACCGTTGGCGATCCCTATGTGATTGGCGGGGTTACCTATACGCCGGCCGATACGCTGAATTACGATGCGGTGGGTTATGCCCATGCCGGGACAGAGGGATCGGGGATCAGCGGGGCGCACCATGCGCTGCCCTTGCCCTGCTATGTGGAGGTGACCGCGCTCGATACCGGGCACACCGTGCTGGTGCGGCTGGACCGTCGCGGGCCGATGAACGGCAAGCAATTGCTGGAATTGTCGCCTGCGGCCTGGGCCCAGCTCGGCATGCCGGCAGGGGCGGGCGACGTGCCGGTGCGCGTGCGCCGGGTAAACCCGCCCGAAAACGAACGCGCGCTGTTGCGATCGGGCAGCCATGCGCCCGATCGCATGGAAACCCCGCCCGGGCTGTTGACCGCGCTGCGCCGCAAGCTGGGCATTGCCACGCCCGCCACCCCGGATGAGCCGCCATCGACCACGCTGTCGGGCGCGCCTGTTCCCACCGACCCCCGCGTGCGCACGGCCCGTCCTGCGCCCGCCACGCGACCGGCACCCCGTTTGCAACCGGTCGCGATGCCGCATAACGCAGCAACTCCCGCTCCGCCGCCGCAGCCGGTGGCGCCACCACCTCCGCCGCCCATGGTGCCGACTGAAATGGCGCCGCCCGTGCCCACCACACACCATGAACCGGCGCCAAAGCCCAAACCCGCCGAACCCGTAAAGCCCGTCCCGGCGCATGCGGCACCGGCCCATACTGCACCGGCCCACACTGCACTGCCCGAGCACCACTTGATTATCCAGGTCGCCGCGTTTTCCTCACGCGAGCGCGCCGAAAAGGCCGCCGCACAAGTGGGTGGCAGCGTCGAAGCCGCCGGAAAGCTGTGGCGCGTGCGCATGACCGCGGGCGATGAGGATGAGGCACGCACCGCACTGGCGAAGGCGAAAAAGGCGGGCTATGCCGGGGCGATAATCCTGCACCACGATTGATCGTGGCCAGGCGGCTGTCGCTGCGCCCCTGTTGGCAAGGCGACAACCGAAAACCCCATTGCCGGACTGCGCCCATTTTGATGCCCCGCCTGCATTTTGATCCCGAAAAATCGCGCCACCTCGCGTGTCTGGCGCTTTGCCTCGTCGCCATGCCCACGTTAGCCCATGCTCGCGGGGTTCACGCACGCGGGGGCCATGCACGCGGGGGCCATGCGCCGCCGGTCGATCCGGCGGTCATGCCCGAAATCACCGCGCCCACCGCCTATCTGGTCGATGTCGCATCGGGCCGGGTGCTGTTTGCGCGCGATGCGCATCGCCGGTTCGTGCCCGCATCGCTGACCAAGATCATGACCAGCTATGTCGCATTCGAACTGATCGCCGCGGGCAAGTTGAAGCTGGATCAGCGGTTTACCATGCGGCCCGAAACCTTTCGCCAGTGGCACCGGGTGGGCAGCACGATGTTTCTGGGCAATAACAGCAGCACCACCGTGGCTGATCTGCTGGAAGGCATCGTTACCGTTTCGGCCAATGATGCCTGCGTGGTGCTGGCCGAAGGGATTGCGGGATCGGTTCCGGGGTTCACCGCGATGATGAATGCCGAGGCGCGCGCGCTGGGCCTGCATGATACGCATTACAACACGCCCAATGGCTGGATGGATCAGGGGCAGACGTATGTTTCGGCGGCGGATCTTGCCACGCTGGCCACCGCGCTGATCACCCGGCATCCCGATCTCTATCACCGGTTTTACGGGCACGAACGGGCGGAATTCAACGGGATAGCCCAGGCCAATCACAATCCGCTTTATGGCCATACCCCCGGCGCGGACGGCGTGAAAACCGGCTTTACCGGAGAGGCAGGCTATGGCTTTGTCGGATCGGTGGAGCGCGGCGGGCGGCGCGTGATCTTTGTGCTGGGCGGCTATGGCCGGCCGAATGATCGCGCACAGCAATCGCGGCGCCTGGCCGAATGGGCCTTTGCCGCGTGGGATTCGCATCCCATCATCGCCATGGGCGCGCCTGTTGCCACGGCCCCGGTGCAGGGCGGCGCGGCAAGTTCGGTCGATCTGGTCACCCCGCAGGGCTATGCGATCACCGTGCCGCACGGCACTGTTCCGCGCTATACGCTGGCGATCCGCTATAAATCGCCACTCACCGCGCCGATTGCCCGGGGCGATGCCGTGGCCACGCTGATCGTGCGCGCGCCGGGGCAGCCGATCGAGCGCCTGCCGCTGGTGGCGGCCCGTGCGGTTGCCCAGGGCGGGATGACGGACCGGCTGCGCGACGGGCTTGCCGCAATCACCGGGAAAAGGGGAACGCCATGACGCCCGATAGTGCGCGCGGACGCTTCGTCGCGCTGGAAGGTGGCGAAGGCGTGGGCAAATCGACCCAATTGCGCCTGCTGGCAGAGGCCCTGCGCGCGCAAGGGGCGGGCGTTGTCACCACGCGCGAACCGGGCGGCACGGCCGGGGCCGAAGCGATCCGCGCGATGCTGCTCGATACCGGCGGCGCAGGCTGGGGCCCGCGCGCAGAGGCGCTGCTGTTTGCCGCGGCGCGCGCCGATCATGTCGACCGGCTGATCCGTCCCGCGCTGGCCCGGGGCGACTGGGTGCTGACCGATCGCTATCTCGATTCCAGCCGCGCCTATCAGGGCGGCGGCAGCGGGCTGAGCGATACCGAAATCCTGGCGCTGCACGCCATCGGCAGCGAAAATCTGCTGCCCGATCGCACGATCCTGCTGGTGCTCGATCCGGCGCAAGCGGCAATGCGGCTGGCGCTGCGCGATCGCGGGCAAAGTGATCGGATCGGCGGGCGCGATACCGCCTATCACGCGCGGGTGGCCGCCGCCTTCCTTCGGTTTGCCGGGGAAGACCCTGCGCGATTCGTCGTGGTCGATGCCGATGGATCGCCCGAAGACGTCCACGCGCGCATCATGGCTGCGCTGTTCGCATGACCTTGCTTGGCCACGATGCGGTGTGGCGCGCCTGGCGCGCGGCGCGGGCCGGGGCGCGCATGCACCACGGGTGGATGCTGGTCGGGCGGGAAGGGCTGGGCAAGGCCGCCTTTGCCGGTGCCGCCGCCGCCGAACTTGTTGCCGAACCCGGCGTGCCGCAGCCCGATGTCGATCATCACCCCGATATTCACTGGCTGCGCCCCCTGCCGGCGAGCGAAGACGACGTGAAAAAGCGCGACGATGGCCGGCCATATGCGGTGAAGCGCAATATCAGCGTGGACCAGGTGCGCGGCATGCAGCGCCGGCTGATCACGCGCCCCACATTGGGCGCACGCCGCGCGGTGATCATCGATGCGGCCGATCTGCTGGAAGCGTCGGCGGCCAATGCCCTGCTCAAAAGCCTGGAGGAACCGCCGCAGGGCACGTTTTTCCTGCTGGTGGTGCATCAGCCCGGCCGGTTGCTGCCCACGGTACGCTCGCGCTGCCAGGTGCTGCGGTTTCGTCCGCTGGAACCCGACGAGATGGACCGCGCGCTCACGCTGCTGGCCCCCGAAATCGACAGCCTGACGCGGGAGGCGGCGATTGCCGTGGGCGCCGGTGCGCCGGGCGCCGCGCTGGGCTTTGCCGCGCAGGATCTGGGCCGGGTATGGCAATTGATGCGCCACCTGGTGCGCCATGGCGATGGCGATATGACACTGCGCGCCGAAATGGCCGCCGCCATCGGCCAGCGGCCCGATCGCGAACGGCAGATGGCCGCGATGACCGCGGCGCGCATGGTCGTAGTGGAAGCGATGATTAACGCGGCTGGGTCAGATCATGGCGGCAGGCCGCAAAGTGCGCGCCATCACGCGGCCCTGGCCGATGCACACACCGCGCTGATCGCGCTCGCGCGTGAGGCGCCGGTCTACAACTATGATGCCGGCATTCTGATGCTGGAAATCGGTGCCTTGCTGGCGGGCGTCGCCCAGACTAGTGATGCCCGCAAATAAGCGCCATCGCCGCCGGACGGACACCCCGGCAGCGAGGCGCCGCAAGCCATGAAAAGGTCCCCGATGGGCGCGCCCTATTACATCACCACCGCGATTTCCTACCCCAATGGCCGGCCGCATATCGGCCATGCCTATGAAGCGATAGCGGCCGATACCATCGTGCGCTTCATGCGCGCGATCGGGCGCGATGCCCGGCTGCAAACCGGCACCGACGAACATGGCCTGAAAATGGCGCAAAAGGCGCGCGAACTGGGCGTGTCAGCGCGCGCGCTTGCCGATGAAATGTCGCAGTATTTCAAGGATATGTGCGCCGCGCTCAACATCGGCTATGATGTGTTCCTGCGCACCACAGAGCCGCGCCACCATGCCACCACGCAGGAACTGTGGCGGCGGATGAAGGCCAATGGCGATCTCTATCTTGATCGATACGAAGGCTGGTATTCGGTCCGTGACGAAGCCTATTACGACGAAACCGAGCTGATCGCGGGTGAGGGCGGGCAAAAGCTTTCGCCCCAGGGCACCCCGGTGGAATGGACAGTGGAGGAAAGCTGGTTTTTCCGCCTCTCGGCCTATGGCGACCGCCTGCTTGCGCATATTGCCGCGCATCCCGATTTCATCCGGCCCGAAAGCCGCCGCAACGAAATCGTGCGCTTTATCGAAGGCGGCCTGCGCGATCTGTCGGTATCGCGCACCAGCTTTGACTGGGGGATCAAGGTCCCGGCAGAAGATGGCGAAAGCGGGGATGCAGGCGGGGGTGGGGCGCATGTCATGTACGTCTGGGTCGACGCGCTCACCAATTACCTCACAGGCTTGGGCTGGCCGGAGGAAACCGAAGAATTCAAACGGTTCTGGCCCGTGGACTTGCACTTGATCGGCAAGGATATCGTGCGATTCCACACGGTCTATTGGCCGGCTTTCCTGATGAGCGCTGGCCTTCCCCTGCCGCGTCAGGTGTTTGGCCACGGGTTCCTGCTCAATCGCGGGCAGAAGGAATCGAAATCGCTGGGCAACGTGACCGATCCGATCGATCTGGCCGCGCGGTTCGGGGTTGATCCACTGCGGTATTTCCTGATGCGCGAAGTCGTGTTCGGGCAGGACGGGTCCTATTCGCCCGAAGCGATCGCGCTGCGTTGCAATGCCGATCTGGCCAACAGCTATGGCAATCTGGTGCAGCGCACATTGTCGATGATTTTCAAGAACTGCGGCGGCGAACTTGCCGGATTTTCGAGCACCGATGCCGATGACACATTGCTCGCCACGGTGGCTGCCGCCACGCGCGAAGATCTGCCGCGCGAATTTGCCGCGCTGAATTTTTCAGCCGGGATCGAGGCGTGGATGCGCGCGGTCTTTGCCTGCAATGCCTATGTCGATGAACAGGCGCCCTGGGCCTTGCGCAAGACTGATCCCGAACGGATGCGCGCGGTGCTTTACACGCTGTTCATGGCCATCCGCGATCTCACCATCGCGATTGCGCCGGTCGTGCCGGCGACCGCGCACAAAGTGCTCGACCAGATCGGCATTCCGGCGGACCAGCGCGCGATCACCGATCTGGCGCGCGCCGATTGGTACATGGCCCGCGTGGCCACTGGCGAACATCTCGGCGCACCGGTACCGGCGTTTCCGCGCATCGAACTCGATCCGCAGGACCTGGCCGGCTGATGCTGATCGATTCGCATTGTCACCTCAATTACAAGGGGCTGGCCGAGCATCAGGCGGAAATCCTGGCGCGTGCCCGGGCACGCGGCGTGCGCGGTTTTCTCAATATCTCCACGCGGGAAAGCGAATGGGCCGCGGTCGTCGCCACAGCGCACCGCGAACCCGATGTCTGGGCGAGTGTCGGCATCCACCCGCACGAGGCCGATGACCATGCCGATCTGGGCGCAAACGTGCTGCGCGCCGCCACCGATGATCCGCGCGTGATTGCGATCGGCGAAACCGGACTGGATTATTATTACGACCATTCCGACCGCGCAGTGCAACAGGCGCTGTTTCGCGTGCATATCGGCGTGGCGCGCGAAACCGGCCTGCCGCTGATCATCCACACCCGCGATGCCGAAGACGATACGCTGGCGATCCTGTCCGATGAAATGGGGAAGGGGGCCTTCCCCGCGCTGATCCATTGTTTCACCGCCTCGGCAGCCTTCGGCGCGGCAGTGCTCGATCTGGGGCTGACAATTTCGCTGTCGGGCATTGTCACTTTCAAAAGTGCGCGCGATCTTGCTGATTTTGCGGCACATATTCCCGATGACCGGCTGCTGGTCGAAACCGATGCGCCGTTTCTGGCGCCCGTGCCGCACCGCGGCAAAACGTGCGAGCCGGCTTATGTTGCCGATACATTGGCCTGTGTCGCCACCTTGCGCGGGGTCACGCCAGAGGCTCTGGCAGAAACAACCGGTGCCAATTTCCGTGCGCTCTTTCAAAAGGCCGCGTTTCAAAAGGCTGCCCTGTGAATCAAGAGTTTACCCTGTGAATCAAGAGTTTACCCTGTGAAGCTGATCATGCTTGGATCGGGCACATCGACCGGCGTGCCGCGCATCGGCGGTGACGGCCATGGCGATTGGGGCGATTGCGATCCGGCAGAGCCGCGCAACCGGCGCACGCGCGTGGCCATCGTGGTGGAAGGCGATGACGGGTCGCGCCTGCTGGTCGATACGCCAACCGATCTGCGGCACCAGTTGCTGGCGACCGGAATTGGCCGCATCGACGGGGTGTTGTGGACGCATGACCACGCCGACCACACCCACGGCATCGATGATCTGCGCCCTTTGCGCATGGGCCGTGGTGCGCCGCTACCCGGCTATGCCGCCGATGAAACCGTGCGCCGGCTGCGCATGCGCTTTGGCTATGTCTTTGCCGGGCAGCATGGCTATCCCACTATCTGCACGCTTGATAACCTCGATCGGGTGCGGATTGTTGCCGGCATTGGCATCAGCCATTGCCAGATGCCGCACGGGCCCGCGCAATCGACCGCTTTCCGGTTTGATCAGGCCGGAAAATCAATTGGTTATGCCACAGACTTCAGCGAAGTTACCGCAGACATGGTCGCGCTGTTCGATCGCGTGGACGTGCTGGTGGTCGATGCGCTGCGCCGCCATCCGCACCCCACGCATGCGCACCTGGCCATGGCGCTGGAACTGGCCGAAGCCGCGCGCGTGAACCATGCGATCCTGACGCATCTGGACAAATCGATGGATTATCGCAGCCTTTGCGACGAACTGCCGCCGCATACCGAGCCGGGTTATGACGGGCTGGAGCGCATGGTGTGACGGGCATCCACAGCCTGGGCAGCTTCACCACCGATGACTGGGTGGAAGTCATCGCGATCCTGATGGCGCTGACACTGGTGATTGGCCGCGGCGTAACCTTCGGCTTTCGCGCGCCGCGCGCGCCCTGGCCAACGCTGATCTGGCTGGCCGTCGTCTGGGCCGGCATTATCACCGCCGCGGCGCTGGCATTTCAGCATTTCCGCCCCGGCGGGTGACTGGTTCGCACGGCGCCCGAAACCCTGCCGTCCGATCCGCCATTTAACATAATCATTATTATCAATCTTGAATTGTGTAAGGCCCAGATAGAAATAGCACACCTCCGCTAGATAGAAATGACACACTGTGTCGCGGATTGCGGAGCTTCGGTGGCATGGTTGTCCCGGCGGTTTGGGAGAACGCATGATGGTTATGCTTGCGATGAGCCGCGGCGAACTTTCGCGGTTTGACACGATGATACGCGTCGAGCGCGGCGAGCTTCGGGTCACTACTGACGCTGGCAGAGATGGCGCAGCGCGCATCTGTGTCGGTGTAAACATATCCAATTACGAGACAATTCGTCGTGGAACCACAACAATTTGAATGCAATTTTGGAACGCACTAGTAAAGAAGGTATTGAATCAGATTTTGGACATGAGGGGGATGCCGTGTGCAATCGGCTGATATTTCCCATGCTTGCGCTTTTCATGATCGGTGCAACGGATTACCCCGCGGTGGCTTTGGCAAAGCAGCCTCCGCAGATGAGTGTCAAAATCAAGACGCTGATTCGCAAGGAGGACTCGCTTGACGAGCGGTGCCAGGCCCCTGGAATGGATGCAAATGGGCGTGTATGTTTGGAACGCAGCCGGATATTGTTAAAACTTATTCACCTTGGCTGGTGCTGGGACACAGAAAAAATCGATGCGCCTTATAAAGATCGTCACTGGATACGCTGCTCTGATGCCAGAACCGTTCCCTAGATATCAAAGCTCATTTTATTGGGATTTTTGAAAGCGCGTGCGCTACCGCATATCTATCTGCTGAGTCGCGAAAGTTGAATTTCGGTCTCTCAACATAATATGTATAGCCTGCAGCAAGGCTTCCGGCATGAGACCCGACCTTTTTGGCCAAATCAAATTTACGCTGTTCGCTATTTGTCAACTCATGCACCTGGTATCTTATTTGTTGATCTGCGGTGGATTTTTCGATGGTAGTTCCGGTAAATTTTTCGAACAATGCCTTGCGCGCTGGGTTGGTCAATTGGAACAGGCCATGACCCTGCCCGTTTTTGCCACTTTGCGTAACGGAGGCATCCAGACCACTTTCCAATTCTGCACTGGCTGCAAGTGCCGCCGCCAGCGGTGCGGGCAAACCATATTTCCTGATCAATGTGTCTCGAAACTGAGCCGCATGTTCGGCATGCAACTCAGCAAGTCGCGCACTCAACACCCCTGTTTGCTTGATTGCCGCCAAAATCTGCTCGGGCGGCAGATGATGTGCCCCAGCGGAAGGCCGATCGCCCTGCGTTCGAAAACGCGGCGCTGTCACGACAATTTCGTTTCCATTATTTCCTGGCGGATTGCCCGACTCTGCCGCTCCCGCCGCCGGACCGGACGTAAACCGTCCTGATTTTGGGTCGTGCCAAGGGTTGCCGCCCTTGTGACCGCTTGTCGCGTCGCCAGCCATTTTGATCTCCGTGCCAAATATCTGTGGCTTGGCCACAATTTCGGGCGGTTTGGATCGCAAGCAGCAACGTCACCCTGGCCGAGAAAGCGCAGCAGGCGATGGAACTGGCGTGAGGGGACCCACTGCAGAGCAGTGGGTCCGAGGCGCATCCATGAGAGTCCAGCGCATCAGCAGGGGCTACGCTGCACAATTTGGAGGGTTCCGCGCAGCCCCTGCTGCATCGGGCTTGTGTTGTCTCTATGCGGTGGAAATTGTGTCTTCTCTAACTTGCAGCAGCAAATTGTGTAAGGCCCAGATAGAAATAGCACACCTCCGCTAGATAGAAATGACACACTGTGTCGCGGATTGCGGAGCTTCGGTGGCATGGTTGTCCCGGCGGTTTGGGAGAACGCATGATGGTTCTGCTTGCGATGAGCCGCGGCGAACTTTCGCGGTTTGACACGATGATACGCGTCGAGCGCGGCGAACTTCGGGTCACTACTGTCGCCGGCAGAGATGGCGCAGCGCGCTTCTGTGTCGGTGTAAACATATCCAATTACGAGACAATTCGTCGTGGAACCACAACAATTTGAATGCAATTTTGGAACGCACTAGTAAAGAAGGTATTGAATCAGATTTTGGACATGAGGGGGATGCCGTGTGCAATTGGCTGATATTTCCCATGCTTGCGCTTTTCATGATCGGTGCAACGGATTACCCCGCGGTGGCTTTGGCAAAGCAGCCTCCGCAGATGAGTGCCAAAATCAAGGCGCTGATTCGCAAGGAGGACGCGCTCGACGAGCGTTGCCGGGCCCCGAGCGGGGATGCAAACGATCATAATTGCCTGTTACGTGGCCGTATTCTCTTGAAACTGATGCATCTTGGCTGGTGCTGGGACTCTGAGAAGATGGACCCGATTGAGGCAGACAAACACTGGATGCGGTGTTCTGAGGCTCACAAAGTTCCGTAACAATCAAGAATTTCATTTGATCGGGATTCGATCTAGCGCCCGTGCAACCGCGTATCTATCGGCAGAATCTCGAAAGTTTTCCTTCGGTCTTATAACATAATAAGAATAGCCTGCCGCGAGGCTGGCCGCATCGGACCCAACCCGCTGAGCCAGCGCAAATTTACGCTGCTCGCCGTGAGCCAATTCATAAAGCTGGTATTTAATTTGCTGATCTGCGTTGGAGTCGTCGAGGTCCTTTCCGCCGTTAAACTGTTTGAACGACGCCTTGCGCGCTGGATCGGTCAGTTGAAACAAGCCATGGCCCTTACCATTCTTGCCGCTTTGCGTAACGGATGCATCCACACCACTTTCCATTTCTGCGTTGGCCGCCAGCGCCGCTGCGAGCGGTGCGGGCAAGCCGTATTTCTTGATGAGGCTGTCGCGAAAATCGGCCGCATGTTCGGCATGCAGTTCTGCAATTCGCAAACTCAGCAATCCTGTTTGCTTGATTGCCGCCAAAAGCTGATTGGGCGGCAGATGATGTGCCCCAGCGGAAGGCCGATCACCCTGCGTTCGAAAACGCGGGGCTGTCACGACAATTTCGTTTCCATTATTTCCTGGCGGATTGCCCGACTCTGCCGCTCCCGCCGCCGGGCCGGACGTAAACCGTCCTGATTTCGGGTCGTGCCAAGGGTTGCCGCCCTTGTGACCGCTTGTCGCGTCGCCAGCCATTTTGATCTCCGTGCCAAATATCTTTGGCTTGGCCACAATTTCAGGCGGTTTGGATCGCAAGCAGCAAGGTCACCATTGCCGAGAAAAATGCAGCAGGCGATGGAACTGGCTTGAGGGGGCCCGCTGCAAAGCAGCGGGTCCGGGGGCTCGTCAATGCGACCTCAGCGCACCAGCAGGGGCTACGCTGCACAATCTGGAGGGTTCCGCGCAGCCCCTGCTCCATCGGGCTTGTGTCATTTCCAACTGGCGGAATTTGCGTCTTCTCTAAATGGCGGGAACAAATTGGCGGGCGCGCTTGGCGGGTCGCTTTCGCCCGGTCCCCCCTGCTGCTATTCCGCGCCGTCTGGTCACTCCTTTTTCAGGATCGCGAAATTCCGATGTTCAGCCATATCATGCTCGGCGCTCGCGATCTCTCGCAAATGGGCCGGTTTTATGATGCCGTACTGGCAGAGCTTGGCTGGCAGCGCTGCATCGATCACGATTATGGCGATATCGAAGGTTTGCTGTGGCGCGTACCCGGGAAAGCTTTGCCCGAATTCTGGATCCAGCATCCGTGGAATGGCTTGCCGGCCACCTGGGGCAACGGCACCCAGGTCAGTTTTCTGGCGCCAACTCCGGATGCCGTCACGCGCGCGCATGCCAGGGCGTTGCGCCATGGCGGGCTTGACGAAGGGGCTCCCGGTTTGCGGCTCCGGTATAGCCCGACCTATTTCGGCGCCTATTGCCGCGATCCTGAAGGCAACAAGCTGTGTTTCGTGCACGGCATGGGTTGATCACCCGATCACGTGCGGCACAAACCGGTCACGGTTGGTGGTGATCCGGCCGCCTTCGCGGATACCGACGCCGCAGCAGGTGCCATCGACCATCCAGCTGCCGATCACCGGATAGTGGCCATCATGATCGGCCATATCGAGGAATTCCTGATAGATCACCGGCCCGGTATAGTGGCCGTCCTGCGCCGCCAGCACTTCGCCGTTGCGGATGATCGATACATTGCCGCCTTCGCGCCCCAGCATCGGCTTTATCACGTGGTCCAGCCCGGGCGGCGGCGCGGTGAAATTGGCGCCCAGCAGATTGGGATGATCGGGATATAGCTCCCACAATACCGCCAGGATCGCCTTGTTGCTCCACAGCATTTTCCAGATCGGCTCTATCCACAGCGTGCCGTGCGGATCGGCGGCAATGTTGCGGCCAAACGCTTCGGCCGCCAGCCATTCCCAGGGATAGAGCTTGAACAGCGTGGATATCGGCACCAATTCCCGATCGAAAAAGCCTCCATCGGCGCCCGATGCCCAGCCGATGTCACGCATGGTCAGGCGCTTCACATTCACCCCCGCCTCCCGCGCGATATCCATCATGTAGGCGGTGGTCAGCGTGTCCTCGCCAGCGCTGTCTTCCACGTGCGCAAAATGGACCAGGCGGTCGGGCAGATCGGGTGCAATCGCCTGCCAGCGCGCAACCAGCGCCTCGTGAATGCGGTTGTACTGGTCGCTTTGCGGCAGCACGTCCTCTTTCCAGTACCATTGCACCAGCGACGCCTCGACCAGCGAGGTCGGCGTGTCGCAATTGTATTCAAACAGGCGCGGCACCCCGTCGTGGCCCAGCCCCAGATCGAACCGGCCATGATTGAGCGCCGGCGGCTCGGTGTCCCATGCATCGCGGATCAGCGGCACGCACCAATCGGGAATGCCGAAGCGCGCAAACAGGTTGTGGCTGATCACCCGGTCGCCCGCGGCGATGAACATCTGGTGCAGTTCTTCGCTCGCGGCGGCAATGCGGTCGGTTTCGGCCTCGGTCAGGGTATAATACGTGCCTTCGGACCAGTATGGCTGATCATCGGCGCTGTGCCAGACAAAGCCCAGTGCCTCGACTTTGGCTTGCCAATCGGGCCGCGCGGCGATGGTGTGGCGCTGCATGGCCTATTCGCCCGCCCCGCCCCCATGGCCTGAACCATGCGATCCGAAAGCCTCTCCAAAACTGCCGAAGCCGCCATGGCTGATCCCTGCCGAAGGGGCGGAATAGACTTTGCCGCCGCTGCTGCCGGAATTGCCACCGCCGCCGGCGCTGCCAGCCGCGCCGGCGCTGCCAGCCGCTCCCGCGCCAAACGCGGCGCCAGAGCCGCCCTTTGGCCCGGTGCTGAACGGGCTGGAAATCACCTGCCCCACCGCGGGCGCGGAATAGGACCGGTTGATATAGATCCAGCCGGCATGCCCGCCATAGGAATGGCCATAGCCCCCGTTATAGCTGCCCTGCTGGCACGCCACATCGGGCAGGCGTCGCCCCTGCGCATCGGTGCAGACGCGCCATTGGCCATCATCATGCGAGGAACAGCCGGAAATTGTTGCGGCAAGGCCCACGAGCATCGCCAGGCCGGCCGGGTCGGGCTTTCGCGCCGCAATCTGCGCGGCAATGCGCCGTTTTCGGCCATTGCCCTGTGGATCATCATCGCGGTTCATGCGTAGCCCCCCTGCCCGGAGGAACCTAACCCATGACCGCGGCGCATAACAAGCCCGCGAACGAAGCCTGTGCCTGCCCGGAGCAGGTTCCCCGTGGCGTGATTACCCGCGCGTGCCTCAGTGCGTGGTAACCGGCCCGCGCAAGGCGCAGCGCGCCTCATCCAGTTTGGCGGCGACGACATCGAGATGCTCGTGATCGAGCAGCATTATCGCGCGGTCGAGCAGATCGAGCGCCTGGGCAACGACGTCCTTGCGCGAAAGGACCGCCAAATCGTCGAAGCGCCTTTCTTCCATTGTCACGGTCCCTCATGCGACGCGGATGGTTTGTGGTTAAGATCCTGCGTCTCACTTGCCCATGCCGCAAAACGGCCCCGCACTTCGACAGGAAATGGTGCCAAAATGAGTTTCGGGCCAAGGGATGCCTCCATTTTCGGGCATTATGGTTCAGGATGGTGAAATGCGGCGCAAATACCCCGCTTTTGCGCGCTGCACCCTTGCCAAGCCGGCCACCACTTGCCAGCCCCGGAAAAGCAACCAACACCACAGCCGGGGCCCGTTGATGACCGCCAATCCCGATCTGCAAAACCGCCAGGCCATGGACCGGCTGATCGCCATCATGGCCACCTTGCGCGATCCCGTCGCCGGTTGCGAATGGGATCTGGCGCAGAATTTCGCCACGATCGCGCCCTATACCATTGAAGAAGCGTATGAAGTGGCCGACGCCATCGCGCGCGACGATATGACCGCCCTGCGCGAGGAATTGGGCGATCTGTTGCTCCAGGTGGTGTTCCACAGCCGGATGGCGCAGGAAGCTGGCCATTTCGCCTTTGCCGATGTGGCCGATGCAATTTCCAACAAGATGGAGGCGCGCCACCCGCATATCTTTGCCCCGCATAGTCCTGATGGCGCCGATGATGCCGGCCGGTCGCGCCAGGAACGCTGGGAAAATGCCAAGGCCGCCGAACGCGCCGCGAAGGGCGCAACCAGCGCGCTGGACGGTGTGGCGCTGGCCCTGCCTGCGTTGATGCGTGCCGAAAAACTGCAAAAACGCGCCGCGCGCGTCGGGTTTGACTGGCCCGATCCGGCAGGTCCCTCGGCCAAACTGGCAGAGGAAACCGCCGAACTGGCCGAAGCCGCCGATGCCGCACACCGCGAGGAAGAAGCCGGCGATCTGCTGTTTGCCGCGGTCAATCTGGTGCGCGCCTATGGCATCGCACCCGAAGAAGCCCTGGCGCGCGGCAATGCCAAGTTTGAACGCCGGTTCCGCGCAATGGAGGCGCTGGCCGGCGGTTCGCTCGCCGGACATGATCTCGAAGCGCAGGAAGCGCTGTGGCAGGCAGTGAAAGCTGCCGAACGCGCCGCCCAAAGCCATGGAAAAACCTGAAGCCTCCCGGGAAAAACCTGAAGCCCGGGGAAAACCTGAAGCCCGCGTAAAACTTAAAGACTGTAGAACCGCCCCAGTTCGCGCGGAGTAAGCCGCACGCGGATGCGCGATGCGGGAAGGCCGCCGGAATCTTCGCCGGTGCGTTCCGACAGCACATCGCCATGCGCATGGAGCCAGGCCAGTTTCTGCCCGTCGGCCATTGGAATGGTCAGATCGAGCGTCTGCGCGCTGCCGGTCAACAGCTTGCCCAGCAGAGCGATCAGATCGGCCACCCCTTCCCCGGTTGCTGCCGAAATCGGCACCGCCGGCCGTTCCGGCACATCGTGCGCGATCAGATCGCGACGCATCGCCCGATCATCGTCCGACAGCAGATCGACTTTGTTCCACGCCTCGATAATCGGCACTCTCCGGCCATCGCCATCCCCATCCCCATCGCCAGAAACGCCATCGCCTGATCCATTGTCGGCAATCACGCCCAGATCGGCCAGGATCGCCTCAACCTCGCGACGTTGATCGTCGCTGGCCGGATTGGCGACATCGCGCACGTGCACGATCACATCGGCGGCGGTAACTTCCTCCAGCGTGGCGCGAAATGCGGCGACAAGCTGCGTCGGCAAGTCGGAAATAAAGCCCACCGTGTCCGACAGGATCGCCTTGTCCACCCCGGGCAGGCGGATTGCGCGCATCGTGGGGTCGAGCGTGGCAAACAGCAGGTCTTCGGCCATCACCGCCGCCCCGGTCAACCGGTTGAACAGTGTCGATTTTCCGGCGTTGGTATACCCCACCAGCGCGATCACCGGCCAGGGCGCGCGCTGGCGCCGTTCGCGATGCAGCCCGCGCGTGCGGCGCACTTGTTCGAGTTCACGGCGGATGCGCGCCATGCGCCCGCGAATCAGGCGGCGGTCCGCCTCGATCTGGGTTTCGCCCGGCCCGCCAAGAAAGCCGAAGCCGCCGCGTTGCCGTTCAAGGTGGGTCCACGATCGCACCAGACGGCCCGCCTGGTAATCCAGATGGGCCAGTTCAACTTGCAGGCGCCCTTCGGCGGTGGCCGCGCGTTCGCCAAAAATTTCGAGGATCAGCCCGGTGCGGTCGATCACCTTGCGGCCAAGCCGTTCCTCCAGATTGCGCTGCTGGATTGCCGACAGCGCGCCATCGACCACCACCAGATCGGCGCCGGACTGGGTGCAGGCCGTGCCGATCTTTTCCACCTGGCCTTCACCAAACAGCGTGGCCGGACGCACCGCGCGGATTGGCAGGGCAAAGGCATCGACCACCTCCAGCCCGATGGCGCGGGCAAGGCCGCAGGCTTCTTCCAGCCGCGATTCGATGTCTGCGCCCTGCCGCTGGCGCATGTCGGGCACGACCACCACTGCCGGTGCGCCGCGCGCGACTTCGCCTTTCAGATCATCAGGATTACGCCCGAATTCAAAACCTGTCATTCAGACAAGACCACTGGCAGGACCACTGGCAGATGGGCCACAGGAAGGGTGCCCATCAGGCGCTTTCGCCGTCCCAATCGCCCGACAGATCGACATGCCCGGCGGGCTGGATGGTCGAAACTGCGTGCTTGTAGGCCAGTTGCACATAGCCTTCGCGTTCCAGCAGCATGCAGAACAAGTCATAGGCGGCAACTTTGCCTTGCAGCATCACGCCATTGACCAGGAACATGGTCACCTGCACCCCGGCATCGCGCACGCTTGACAGGAACACGTCCTGCAACAGCCGCTTGCGGTTGTTTTCATCACCGCCGGCCTGGAAATGCGCGACCGAAAGCTGCTGCCCGGGCATGATCGTGCTGATCGCATGCTTGTAGACGAGCTGCGACTGGCCATCGCGGCGCAGCAGGATCGAAAAATTGTCAAACCAGGTCACAATACCCTGCAGCTTGACCCCCTTCACCAGAAACATGGTGACCGGTACCTTGTTCTTGCGCAGATGGTTGAGGAACACGTCTTGCAGGTTCTGGCCCTTCACCCCGGGGGTGACGGCAATCTGCGCCGCAGCGGGTGCGGCATCGAGTTCATCTTCGGCCTTGGTGGCGCGGGGGCGTGCGGTGAGCGTGCGTCCGGTCATTTTTGCGTGACTCCGTTTGTTTTGGCTAGGCTGCCGCCGTGGCGGAAACTTTCGCGATCTGGCCCGGTACTTTTCGAAGCCATGGGCCCGATCGGCACCGCGCCGCTGTCACCCCGGTGTATAGCCGCCACCGGCCACCCGCGTAAACCGCGAAGTGTGTCGCGGCCCCCTTTCCCGCTTGCAAAAACAGGTGAAGCGAAGGGTTTGCGCGCCGAATGCCGGGTTGCGGCGGGGTCAGCCGGCCTCTTCCTCTTCTTCCTCCTCACGCCGTTCGGCCATGCCCAGCATTTTCAATTTGCGGTGCAATGCCGACCGTTCCATGCCGATAAAGCTGGCCGTCTTGGAAATGTTTCCCGAAAAACGGCGGATCTGGACGCGCAGATATTCGCGTTCAAAGTTTTCGCGCGCCTCACGCAGCGGCACCCCCATCAGCGAGGCAGAGCCGCTGTCCCCTGCCAGCGGGGTGCTGACGATTTCGGCGGGCAGCATGTCCGCCTCGATTCGCGCCAGCCGTCCGCGCGGGGCGAGAATCATCGTGCGCTCCACCACATTGCGCAATTGCCGCACATTGCCGGGCCAGTCATAGCTTTGCAGCGCGGCCATCGCCTCGGACGCGACGGCCGGGGCATTCAGCCCCTGTTCGCTGGCAAACCGGGCAAAGAAATGGTCGATCAGCGCCGGAATATCGTCGCGCCGGTCACACAGCGAAGGGATCGCCACGGGCACCACGTTCAGCCGGTAGAACAAGTCTTCGCGAAACCGCCGTTCGGTGATTTCGGTTTCAAGCGGGCGCGAACTGGACGAAACCACGCGCACATCGACGCGGATCTGGCGATGGCCGCCCACGCGCACAAAGGCCTGCTCGGTCAGAACGCGCAAGATCCGCGCCTGGCTCGATGCCGGCATGTCGGCCACTTCATCCAGGAACAGCGTGCCGCCATCGGCCATTTCGAGCAGGCCTGCACGCACCAGCTTGCCATCGGCCTCTTCACCAAACAGTTCCTGTTCGAACCGTTCGGGCGTGATGCGCGCGGAATTGACTGTGACAAAGGCGCTTTCCGCGCGCGTGCTCCAGCTGTGGAGCAACCGCGCGGCCACTTCCTTGCCCGATCCCGCCGGCCCGGTGATCAGCACGCGGCTGCCGGTATGCGCCACCCGTTTCAGCGTGGCGCGCACGCCGTTGATCGCCGGGGAATTGCCGGTAAATTCGTCCGACATCACGAAATCACGGCGCAGGCGCGCGTTTTCCCGGCGCAGGCGTTCGGTTTCGGTGGCGCGTTCCACCAGCAGCAGCAGGCGTTCGGCCTCAAACGGCTTTTCGATGAAATCCATTGCGCCGCGGCTGATCGCGGAAACCGCGGTATCGATATTGCCGTGGCCCGAAAAGATCAGCACCGGCAATTCGGGTTCGCGTTTCTTGATTTCGTCGAGCACTTCCAGCCCGTCCATCGGGCTGCCGTGCAGCCACACATCGAGCAGCACCAGGCTGGGCCGGCGTTCGTCGATTGCAGCCAGCGCGGCAATGCTGTCTCCGGCGGTGCGGCACGAATAGCCCTCATCGCTCAGCACGCCCGCAACGAGTTCGCGGATATCGCGTTCATCGTCGACGATCAGGATATCAAGGGCCATGAACTGCTTGTCCTTCAACGCGCCGGCTGGTCCAGCCTGGCGCCAATGAGTGCGGGATCTTTCTGTGCGGGCCCGGGGCGCAGCGACAAATCGCCCTCCCCTGCCTGCGGCTGGCGGGCAAAGCGCATGGTCACGCGCGTGCCGCCGCCGGGCGCCGGGGCAAAGGCCATTTCGCCATCGTGTTCCTCGACAATCTTGTTGACGATGGCCAGGCCCAGCCCGGTGCCCTTTTCCCGGGTGGTCATATAGGGTTCCAGAATGCGATCGCGTTCGGCGGGCAGGCCGATGCCGTTGTCGATCACGTCTATCGTCACCGACTGCGCATCGCTGGCCAGGTTCACCGTGATGCGGCCCTTGTAATCGATATCCTCATTGCGGGCGCGCGCCTCGATCGCTTCTATCGCGTTTTTCAGCACGTTGGTCATGACCTGGCCAAACTGGTGCCGGTCGGCCGCAAACGGTTCGCTGGTCGGCCCGGAATAGCCGAACGCGATCGCGCCATGCGCCACTTCCTGCAGGAAAATCGCCTGGCGCACCAGTTCGCCTGCGTCTTCGGCGCGGAACACCGGCTTTGGCAGGCGCGCGAAGGACGAAAATTCGTCGACCATCTTGCGCAAGTCCCCCACCTGCCGGATGATCGTGGCGGTCAATTCCTCGAACAGTTCGGGGTCGGTAACGATCTGGCGGCGATAGCGGCGCTTAAGCCGTTCGGTGGCAAGCTGAATCGGGGTAAGCGGGTTCTTGATCTCGTGCGCGATGCGCCGCGCCACATCTGACCAGGCGGCACGGCGCTGATCGACAAGCTGGCGCGTGATATCCTCGAACGTGACGACATGGCCGTTCGAATCGCGCGCGACTTTCACCGCCAGCGTCAGCAGGTCGCCGCCTTTGGCATAGTGGACAATCCCGCTGGCATCGCCGCTTTGCACCAGCGCGGCCAGCTGCGGCGAAACGTCGGCCAGCGCCATGCCGGTCGCGGCCCGGTCTGCCATGATCCCGCCCGATCCGGCGCCCGCATCTTCGCCCAGCAGCTTTTGCGCCCAACTGTTGATCAGCCGGATCACCCCGCCGCGATCGATCGAGATGATCCCGGCGGTAATCGATTCGATCACCGCCTCGATCAGCGCGCGCCGCACATCGAGTTGCGCATTGGCGCGCACCAGCGCCTGGGTCTGGGTTTCCAGCTGCGCCGTCATGCGGTTGAACGCGCGCGCCAGCATGCCCACTTCATCCGCCGCGCGGGCCGATCCCACGCGCATCGCGAAATTGCCGCTGCCCACTTTGCGCGCGGCCGAAACCAGCTCGATCAACGGGGCGACCTGCCGGTCGGCCAGCCGCAGCGCCGCCCATACGGCAAGCATGACCAGCGCCAGCGAAATCCCCAGCAGCGCCAGATTGAACCGCACCTGCAGCGCCCGCGCGCGGCGGGTGAGCATGTCATAAGCGGCCAGCACCGAATTGGCGCGTTTCCACTGGCTATAGGCAAGCTGATCGGAATTGCGCGCGACATACAGATAGACCCCGCGCGTGCGGTCGATTGCGGTGATCGCCTCGATCTTTTCGGCCGAGGCATTGACCACCACCGGCTCACCGCGCGCGATGCGTTGCAATTCATCGGGCGTCACGCGCTGGCGATTGTCGTTGCGATTGGGATCGACAATTGCCGCGGTGCGCAGCGCGCCGTCTTCGCCGCGTTCGACAATCGCGGATTCATCCAGTTTCCGGCTGATCACCTGCCACGAATAGCCTTCGGCAAATTCCTGGCTGGTGATCGGCGCCTGCCCCAGATAGCTGCGCAGATCGCCGGCCATGGCCACGCTTTCCTTGCCCACATCGCGCAATTTGTCGGCGTAATAGCCTTTCGCCAGGCTGTTCGCGTTTTCCAGCAGCCCGCGCGAACTGTCGGAAAACCAGAATTCCACGCCAGACTGAAACAGCAGCGAGGCAAAGATCACCACCATCAGCGTGGGCACCGCGGCAATCAGCGAAAACAGCCAGACCAGCCGCACGTGCAACCGGCCATTGGTGCCCAGCACATTGCGCGATGCCCGGCCCAGCGCGATGCGCCGCCCGGCCAGCACGATCAGCGCCATCGCCGGAACCAGCGTCCCGATCAGCAGGCTGGTGGTCAGCTTGGCCGGCAGCAACTGGTCGCCCGCGGATGCCTGGGGATTGAGCTTGTACCAGCTCAGCGTCACCATCAGGATCAACGCGCAGGCAGCGATGGTTTCCAGCGCAAGGAAAACGTTTGCGCGGCGCAGCGTAACCAGCATCCTTCGCCACCACCGGGGCAAAGGCCGGCGGCGCAAGGGACCACGGGGCACAGCCCCCGCCCGATCGGGCGTATTCCCTGCTGAATGACCGATCATAGTTGCCCGCAGACAACACCACTGTTGCCAAAATGCAAGCAGATTTCCGTGAACGGTATGCTTTTGGCCGATGGTTCGCGCCAATCAGTCTGCCCGCAGCACCGCAGTGCCTGCCACCGTTTCGGGATGGATGCCAAGGTCCGACAGTCGCTTGCGCAAAGTGTTGCGATTGATCCCCAGGATCTGCGCCGCGCGCAGCTGGTTGCCGCCGGTCTGGCCCAGCACGTGGCGAAACAGCGGCGCCTCGAAGGCGGCAAGTGCATCGTCGTAAAGCCGCCCGGGCAATGGCGAATGGTCCGCCAGCCACTGGCCCAGCGCCGCAGAAAGGTCTGGCGACAGGCCGGGCGCATCGGGCATGTCGGCACCAGCGCGCGCGGGCGCGGTGTCGCTGGTCAGCATCGGCACGATCGTGGCGGCATCGATGGTGTCTTCGCGCGCCATCAGCGCCAGGCGATAGACCAAATTGCGCAGTTCGCGCACATTGCCGCGCCATGCCTGGCGCGCCAGCACGGCCACGGCGGCATCGGTCAACTGGCGGCGCGGCAGCCCCTCGTTTGCGGCGCTCGCCAGGAAATGGCGGGCGAGCGCGGCAATATCATCGCGCCGTTCGCGCAAGGGCGGCAGCGCGATCGGCACCACGGCCAGCCGGTAATACAGATCTTCACGAAATTGCCCCGCCGCGATCATCGGCAGCAGATCGCGATTGGTCGCGGCGATGATTCGGCAATCCAGCCGGATTTCCTCCGCCCCGCCCACCCGGCGGATGCGCCCGGTCTGCAGCGCGCGCAGCAGGCGGGTCTGCGCCTCCAGCGGCATGTCGCCGATTTCATCGAGGAACAGGGTGCCGCCACCGGCCTGTTCGAATTTCCCGGCATAACGCGCGATTGCCCCGGTGAACGCGCCCTTTTCGTGCCCGAACAGTTCGCTTTCGATCAGATCGTGCGGAATTGCGGCCGTGTTCACCGCCACAAACGGCCCGCCACCGCGATTGCCCAACTGGTGGATCGCTTCGGCCACCAGTTCCTTGCCAGTGCCCGATTCGCCCAGGATCAGCACGGTCAGATCGTTGCGCAGCACCCGCGTGATCATGCGAAAGACCGCCTGCATCGCCGCGCTGCGCCCCACCAGCGGCAGGCCCTGCGGCATGGCGTCGGTCTCGGCCCGGAAATCGACGTCCGCATCGGCCGCGCCGCGCCCCACCGCCTGGTGCACGGCCGCGATCAGGTCATCGAGGTCAAACGGTTTGGGAAAATACTCAAAGGCGCCGGTGTCGCTGGCGCGCACCGCCGTATCGAGCGTGTTCTGTGCCGACAGGATGATCACCGGCAGGTCGGGATGGCGCGCGCGCACCGCGGGCAGGGTTTCGATCCCGTCACCATCGGCCAGCATGACATCGGTCAGCATCAGCGCATGGGGGCCCGCATCCAGCAGCCGGTCACGCCCCGCCACGCTGTCGCTGCGCACCACGGCAAAGCCTTCGGCCTCAAGCGCGGCGGTGATGACCGTGGCGATTGTGGCGTCATCTTCCACCAGCAGGATGGGCAGGGTCATGCGCGCGCACCCGAAAGCACGGCGGGCACGGTGCCGGCCACCGGCAGATGCAGGCGAAAATGAGTAAGGCCTTTGGCTTCATCGCGGTCATGCGTCACGCGCCCGTTCATGTCGCGCACCAGTTTTTGCACCAGAGCCAGGCCCAGACCCTGCCCGGCAAGGCCCAAACCCGGCCCAGCCAGGCCCTGGCCACCATGTCCTGCCTTTTTGCCCGAAACGAACGGTTCAAAGATGTGATCGCGCAGGGCCGGCGGCACGCCCGGGCCATTGTCGCTCACACGGAGTTCGATCGGCAGCCGCAGCGACCCGCCGCCCGGGCCCAGATGCACCTGAATCCCGCTGGCAAACCGGGTGCGCACGATGATGCGCGGCGTTTGCGTGTGTTCGCAGGCATCGCGGGCATTCGCCAGCAGGTTCAGCAAGACTTGCACCAGCGCATCGGGGTTGGCCATGATCGGCGGCAGGCTGGGATCAAATTCTTCCTCGATCATCAGGCGCGGGCTCTCCCCGGCGCCAGCCGGGCCGGACTGGCTGGCCGCAAGGATCGCCTCGGCATGGCGCGCCGCTTCGTGCAGGTTGCATTCCACCGCCGGATCGGGGCTGCGCCGGCTGAGCGACTGCATCTGGTCGATCAGCTTGGCAATGCGATCGACTTCCTTGGTGATCAGCCCGGTCAGCGCGCGATCATCCTCGCCAATGCGGCGGTGGAGCAATTGCGCCGCACCGCGAATGCCCGCCAGCGGGTTCTTGATTTCGTGGGCCAGGATTTCGGGCGCGCGCAGCGCGGCGCCGGCGGTCCCGTCGTTGCCCGCCATCCCCAGGCTCAGCGCCTCCACCCCCACCGGTTCCTGCAGCACCAGCAACTGCCAGCCGGGAAAATGCAGCACCGGCGCGGTCATCACGTCGATCTGCCGTGCCGGGCTGTCAAACACGCGCACCAGCGATCCGCGCGCCACCAGATGCGCCTCACGGTCGATCAGCCGCTCAACGACCAACGGCTCGTCAAATGTCAGCACATCGTGCACCGACCGGCCGACCAGGCGGCTGGCCCCCTGCCCCGCCAATTGCTCCGCCGCCGGATTGGCCGAAGCGATCAACAGGTCGGGCCCCAGCACAAACACCGCCTGGGGCAGGCTGGCGATCAGCCGGCGCGGGTCTGGCCGGGTATTGTCGCCCGGCGCGGTTTCAGGCAGCGGCACGGCGCTCGCCCGCCGGATCGAGCCGTGTGTAGAATTCGGCAAGGCTGGCCAGCACCGCCTTGTGATCATCGATGAAATTCACGCGGTTGCGGAATTCGGCCGATCCGGGCAGGCCCTTGGTATACCAGCCGAGGTGCTTGCGCGCCATGTTGACCCCGGTCACGCTGCCATAATGGTGCAGCATGTCCTGATAATGTTCTACCAGCACGTCATATTGTTCACCGATCGTCGGGTCGGCCAGCAGCGTGCCGGTGTTCAGCCAGTGCATGACCTGGCCCAGAAACCACGGGCGGCCATAGGCGCCACGGCCGATCATCACCCCGTCGGCGCCGCTCTGGTTCAGGGCATTGGCCACATCGTTCACATTGCAGATATCGCCATTGACGATCACCGGAATGTCCACCGCCGCCTTGACCCGCGCGACAAAGCCCCAGTCTGCCGAACCCTTGTACATCTGGTTGCGCGTGCGGCCGTGCACGGTGATCATTTTCGCGCCCAGATCCTGCGCAATTCGCGCCAGTTCCGGGGCATTCAGGCTGTCATGGCACCAGCCCATGCGCATTTTCACGGTCACCGGCACCGATACCGCCTTCACCGTCGCCTCGATCAACCGCGAAGCCAGCGCCACATCGCGCATCAGCGCCGATCCGGCATCGCCATTGACCACTTTGCGCACCGGGCAGCCCATGTTGATGTCGATGATCGCCGCGCCTTTGTCTTCCGACAGCTTGGCGGCTTCGGCCATCTGTTCGGGCTCGCACCCGACCAGCTGCATCGAAACCGGCTCTTCGATGGCATCCCACGCCGCCTTCTGGATCGACTGGCGCGTTTCGCGGATCGCGGCGGGGCTCGCGATCATTTCGGTAACGTTCAGGCCCGATCCGAACCGGCGGACCATGCGGCGAAACGGCAGGTCGGAAACGCCGGTCATCGGCGCCAGCACCACCGGGCAATCGATGCGCACCGGCCCGACCGAAATCGGGGAAATCGCAGGAGGGGTGGGCGCCGGGGTTGTGGGCGCCGGAGGCGTGGGTACAGGGTCCATGATGTGATCGCTCGATGCCTAAAAAACAGGCAGCGGCCTAGCCAATTGTCGGCGCGCGGGCAAGTTTGTAAGGGCCGCACACCATGACCCTTGCGCAACCCGTCCCGGATCAGCCCGACTCGCGCAGTTTTGCCGCCGTGGTTGTCGCTGCGGGCAAAGGCCTGCGTGCGGGCGGCAGCGTGCCCAAACAGTTTGCGCCGTGGCGCGGGCGGCCGCTGGTGTGGCACAGCGTTGCCCGCCTGCTGGACGCAGGCGCTTCCCCGTTGATCGTGGCGATCCCTGATGGCCACCAGGCCGAGGCCGAAGCCGCGCTGGCCGGGCTGAACGGGGTCACTCTCGTTGCCGGCGGGGCCACGCGGCAGGCTTCGGTGCGTGCCAGTCTGGAATGGCTGGCAGCGCAGGGCGGGGTTGATCGCGTGCTGATCCACGATGCCGCGCGGCCCGACCTGCCCGCCGCAGTGATTGCCGCGCTGGTGCGTGCGCTGGATGGCGCACCCGGCGCGATCCCCGTTCTGCCGGTGGTGGACAGTGTGGTGCGCGGGCACGATGGCTGGCGCGAAGCGGCGGTTTCGCGTGACGGGCTGTACCGCGTGCAAACCCCGCAGGCATTCCGGTTCGATGCGATACTGGCCGCGCATCGCGCCTGGGTCAGCGAGGAAGAAGCGGGGGATGATGCCACCGTTGCCCAGCAGGGCGGGCTTGCCATTGCGCTCGTTTCGGGCGATGAGGTTTTGCGCAAGGTGACGTTCGCCAGCGATTTCGATTCCGCACACGATGGATCCTCTGCAATGAACTGCCGCACCGGCATGGGTTTTGACGTGCATCGGCTGGTCGATGGCGAAGACCTGTGGCTGTGCGGCGTACGCATCGATCATCCGCGCGGGCTGTCGGGGCACAGCGATGCCGATGTGGCGATCCACGCGCTGGTCGATGCCCTGCTCGGGGCGGTGGCCGCGGGCGATATCGGCGATCATTTCCCCCCTTCCGATCCGCAATGGAAAGGCGCCTCGTCCGACCGGTTTCTGGCCCATGCCGCCGCGCTGGTGCGCGCATCGGAGTATGACATCGGCAATGTCGATGTCACCATCATTTGCGAAGCGCCCCGGATCGGCCCGCACAAGGCGGCCATGCGCGAAAGGCTGGCGGCAATCATGGCCATCGGCATCGACCGGGTGAGCGTAAAGGCCACCACCACCGAACGGCTGGGCCTGACCGGGCGCGGCGAAGGCATCGCGGCGCAGGCGCTTGCCACGGTCGTTCCCGCTGTTGCTGCCCAGGCCTGACCGGAAAGGACCCATCCATGCGTCATTTGCACAAACCTGCAGCAGCCCTTGCGCTGGGTGCGCTGTTGATCGCCGGCACGGCGCAAGCCGCGGTGGAACCCTGCATGACCAATGCAGAGCTTGACCAGTTGCTGCTGTTCAGCCTGGCCGATGTGGTGGATGGCGCCGCCGGGGCCTGCCGCCCCTCGCTGGCGGCAGACGCCTATCTGGTCAGCGACGGGCCGGCGCTGGTGCAGCGCTATCGCGCGGCGCAGCCCGGCGCCTGGCCGATGGCGCGCAAGGCGATGATGAAAATGCCCGGCGTCGGCGGTGATGAGGGCAAGGGCAATGCGATGATGGCCGCCCTGCCCGATGATGCGCTGAAACCCTTCGTTTCGGGCATGGTGCGCCAGATGGTGACGACATCGGTCAAGCCGAAGGATTGCGCCAGGGTCGATCAGGTGGTGCGCCTGCTCGCGCCGCTGCCGGCCGAAAACATGGCCGGCCTGTTCACGCTGATCATCGGCATGGTCGATCATCCCACGCCCGATCGCAAGGCGCGCCTGCCGCTCTGCCCGGCGGCGCCGGCGCCGGCTGCGAGCCATTGAAGGACATTGCGATGGATAGCCTGTTGCCACCCGATCTGGTCGATCTTGCCGCGCGCGTGATCGCCGCCAACCGGGCGCTGGGGCGCACGGTGGCACTGGCGGAAAGCTGCACCGGCGGGCTGGTCGCTGCGGCGCTGACCGAAATCGCCGGCAGTTCGGCCGTGCTCGATCGCGGGTTCGTGACCTATTCCAACGCGGCCAAGATCGAAACGCTGGGCGTATCCGAAGACGTGATCGATTGCTTTGGCGCGGTGTCGGTCGCGGTGGCGTGGTCGATGGCGCAGGGCGCGCTGGCGCATTCGCGCGCGGATATCGCGGTGGCGATCACCGGGATTGCCGGCCCCGATGGCGGCTCCCCGCAAAAACCGGTGGGCACGGTGGTGTTTGCCTGCGCCCGGCGCGGCGCCGATCCGGAAGCGGTGGAAGCGGAAATGAAGCTGTTTGCCGACGCCACCAGCCGCAGCGAAGTGCGCCGTCAGGCGGCGCTGGTTGCGCTTGAGCTGTTGCTGCCGCCAGAAACGGCTTGAGCATCGGCCTGAGCATCGGCCTGAGCACCGGCCTGAGCACCGGATCGCGCGGCCGCTTCGGCACCGTAAAGCCGGTCGGCGCGTGTTTCGAACGCCGTGACCATCTTGCGAAATGCGCGATCGAGATATTGCCCGGCCAGCCGTTCGAACAGCGCGTTGCGAAAACTGAAATCACATTCGAAATCGATGCGGCACCCGCCGCCCTCGCGCGGGGCAAAGCGCCAAGTGTTTGACAGGCTTTTCATCGGGCCATCGAGATATTCCACGGTGATCGTATGCGGCCGCGCCTTGTGCACGCGGCTGGTGAACTTTTCACGCAGCGCGCTGAACCCCACCATCATGTCCGCCACCATTTCATCATCGCTGTCAGACCGGATGCGCGTGGCCACCACCCAGGGCAGAAATTCGGCATAGCGCCGCACATCGGCAACCAGATCGAACATCTGTTCGGGCGACCACGGCAGATCGCGGGTTTCGGCGATATGCGGCACGTCAGACGGCCTTGGTGCCGGCAATGCTTGCGCTTGCTTTGGCCAGTTGCGCCGCGCGGGCGGCACGCATCTGCGCAAAATCATCACCCGCGTGATAGCTTGACCGGGTCAGCGGGCTGGCCGCGACTTGCAGAAATCCTTTGGCCCTGGCTATCGCGCCATAGGCGGAAAAGGCCTGCGGGGTCACGAATTCGATCACTTTGGCATGCTTTGGCGTGGGCTGGAGATATTGCCCCATGGTCAGGAAATCGATTCCCGCCGATCGCATGTCGTCCATCACCTGGTGCACTTCCAGCCGCGCTTCGCCCAGCCCGAGCATCACGCCCGACTTGGTGAAAATCGCCGGATCGTGCCGCTTCACTTCTTCGAGCAACCGCAACGACGCATAATAGCGCGCGCCCGGGCGGATCGTGGGATAGAGCCGGGGCACGGTTTCCAGATTGTGGTTATAGACATCGGGGCCCGCGGCCACGATCGCCTCAACCGCAGCGACCATCTTGCCGCGAAAATCGGGGGTGAGAATTTCGATCGTGGTACCCGGCGTCTGTTCGCGCAGCGCCCGGATCACCTTCACGAATTGCCCCGCGCCGCCATCGGGCAGATCATCGCGATCGACCGAAGTGATCACGATATGCTCCAGCCCCAGCCGCGCCGCTGCTTCGGCGACATGGCCCGGCTCGGTCGTATCAACTGCGCGCGGCATTCCGGTTTTCACATTGCAGAAAGCGCAGGCGCGCGTGCAGACATCGCCCAGAATCATCACCGTCGCATGCTTTTTGGTCCAGCATTCGCCGATGTTGGGGCACGCCGCCTCTTCGCACACGGTGTTGAGCTTCAGATCACGCATCAACTGGCGTGTTTCGTCATAGCCCTTGCTGGTCGGGGCCTTGACGCGGATCCAGTCGGGTTTGCGCTGGCGGGCGGGTGCGGTCGATTGCTCGTTCATGCCCTAGCAAATAGGCGCTGCGCGCGCAAATTGCCATCCCTTCGCCCCAACGGCCGGGTCCGGCTTGCTTTGCTTGCGTGGCTTGCACTCGCGGGCGGTTATCGCCATGGAGCGAGCGCAAGGTGCAACCCGGGGCGCGGCAAGGGAAAGATTGACGAATGACCGACAAGGTGTCGCCCGAACTCGATCACCTGATCGCCGGCTATCGCCGGTTTCGCGAAAATGGCTGGACGCCAAAGCTGGAGCGCTGGCGCGAACTGCGCGAAGGGCAGGCCCCGCGCGTGATGATCATCGCCTGTTCCGACAGCCGGGTCGATCCGGCCCAGGTGTTTGACACCGATCCGGGCGAAATGTTCGTGGTGCGCAATGTGGCCGCGATGGTGCCGCCGTTTGAAACCGCCCCCGGCCTGCACGGCGTATCGGCCGCGCTGGAATTCGCGGTGCAGGTGCTGCGCGTGCGCGAAATCGTGGTGCTGGGCCATGGCATGTGCGGCGGCTGCCAGGCCGCCCTGACGCAAAGCCTGCAAGGCAGCGTGCCGGGCGAAGGCGGCTTCATCGCCGACTGGATCGCGCTGCTCGATGGCGCGCGCGATGCCATCGTGGCGCAACACGGCACCACTGGCCGCGCCGCCGAACGCGCCATGGAACAGGCCGGCGTGCGCACCAGCATCGCCAATTTGCGGACGTTTCCCTGCATCAGCCGCAAGGAAGCCAATGGCAGCCTGCGCGTAACCGGCGCGTTTTTCGCGATCAGCGACGGGCTGTTGCACCTGCTGGACGAAACCACCGGCGAATTTCACCCGGTATCCTGATGGCCTGCACCCGGACGGGCCCCCGTGGCCTATTTGCCAGCGGCTTTCTGATCGGCGAAAATCGCCCATAACTGCGCAATCGGCGCCCGCGCACCGGCCACTTTGCCAAGCGTGATTTTGGCCTCGGCATATTTGCCCTGGCCGGTCTGGGCGATCCCCAGGCGAGTCAGAACGCGATCCTGATTGTCCGCCACACCCTTTGCCAAGGCCAGCGTATAGAGCTCTTCCGCTCTGGCCCAGTCATCGTACGACAGCGCGGCATCGCCTGCCTCTGCCGCCGCTTTGCCATTCTCCGCTTTGCCAGTCTCCAAAGCGGCCACGTCTTTGGTCCGCGCGGCCTTGTCGCGGCTGGCGAGCGGGCGTGCCAGATCGAGCAGATTTTTCACAAACGGGTCATCCGGCTTCAAAATGCCGTTCGAAATGCCCTGTTCGGCAATGCGCACCGCTTCGCCGGGAAAGCGGCGGGCATCGATCGCCTTGAGATAGAGCAGATATTCGAGCGAGGAATAGCGCGCGTCAAGCTTCAGCGCGCCGGTCTGATCGAGCAGGCGCCCCAGATCGAGTTCTTCCTCGTCGGTGAAATCGGGATAGCCAAACCGCACCACTTGCACCGCACCCAGCCAGGTCAAAGGTGCCGGATAGGCGGTCAGAAACAGCTGCGACCAGGCAATGGCTTGTGCCGACAGCTTGGCGTTGAAGGCGATGTGCAGGCCACGGTCGTACCAGTCGGCCGGAGCAGCCCGATTCGCCGCCGTGCGCGCGGTGATTGCAGATTTCAGCACGTCGAGACCGGCCTGGGGCTGGCCGGTTGCAGCATAGGCTTCGGCCAGCATCTGCGGCACCGCATCGTCAAGCCCCGGGGAGCCCGGTGCAGAAGCGGCCTGCATCGGCGCCAGCAACCGGATCACGGTCGGGTAATCTTTCGCGGCAAACGCGATATTGCCCAGCATCGCCTTTGTCGTCGGCACCAGATTGGGCTGGAGCAATCCGCTGTCGAGCATCGCCTGAAGGCCTTTGGCGATGAGCGCGCTGTCGGCAGTCCAGGTGCCGACCTGCCGCTGCCAGTCACCATAGACCAGCCGGTCGATCGGCGCCGAAACGGCCGGTTCCAGATCTGGCAATTGCGCAGCAAGGCTTGTCGCCCCGGACTTGCGCTCGGCCGGGGTCAGCTCTGCCCGTTTCGCATCAAAATCCGCAAACGCGCGCTTGAACGCGGTGGTTTGCTCCTTGAATTCGGCCGAATGCTCCGGCCGCGCAACTGGCGGGGGCGTAGGCGGGGGCGCGTGCGCCATGCGCGTCGGCGCTCTATCCACATGCGCCTGAAAAACCGGATTTCCGGGGCCGCCCGGCACAATTGGCGTGGCCGCCTGCACCGGCCAGGCAAACAGGCCGATCCACAGGGCCGTGGCGAGCGATGATCCTGAACTGCCCAGTTGCAGGTTCATCGAGGTTGCAAGTTCATCGAGGTTGCAAGATCATCGAGGCCTCCCGAAAACAGGGCCCGTTCAAGCGGTGTACCGCTCAAACAGGCCCCGTCATTCGATAATGCGTCAACCCGGGCATGCCGCGATCACGAACAACCGCAACGGCAGCATTTCGGGCAGAATGCTTACTTCCCCGCAGCTTTCTGGTCGGCAAAGATCGACCACAACTGCGCTACCGCCGCCTGCGGCCCGGCCACTTTGCCAAGGCTCGCCTTGGCATCGGCAAACTTGCCTTCGCCGATTTGCGCCATCGCCAGGCGGATCAGCACGTGGTTCTTGTCTTCCTCGGTCACACCCTTGGTCAGCGCCAGCGTGAACATCGCGTCCGACTTTGCCCAGTCCTTGTGCGACAGGAAAATGTTGCCGGCGGTAACCGCAACGCGGCTGGTCGGCGCCGCGGCGGCGTCGGTGCCCAGACGATCGAGCGATGCATTGTCGGCGGCCAGACGCGGACGCGCCGAGCTTTCGATGTCCTTCACGAACGTATCGTCCGCACGCAGAGCGCCGCTTTTCAGGCCTTCGTCCTTCACGCGCAGCGCTTCGCTGGGCAGGAGGTTGGGATTGATCGACTGCAAATAGATCACATATTCGCGGCCGACGATTTCGGGCCCGAGGCCCAGCGCGCCGCTTTGGTCAAGCAGACGGCCGATATCGAGCAGGTCCTGGTTGGTGGGGTTTGCAATGCTCGTCCGGGCAAGCTGCGCCGCATCGAACCAGTTGCGCGCCGTCGGATTGGCCGCGACGCGCGCCAGCGCCCAATACGCGGTTTCGTCCACCAGCTTGGCACGCAGCGCCACACCGACCGCGAAATCGTAGACTTCGCTGCCCACGGCAACGTTGGCCGCCTGGTGCGTATCGACAAATTTCTTCAGCGCGGCGAGCGCCTCTTTCGGCTGACCGGCGCCTTCGTACGATGCGGCGAGCATTTCGCCGATGCCGTCCTGCGCATTGGCGCCGCTCGCGGCCGCGGTGAGCGCCTTGATCGCATCTGCCCAACGCTTGTCACGATAGGCCGACTGGCCAAGCTGCGCGGCGATCTGCTGGTTCTGTTCCGGGCTCATCAGGCCGCTGGCCATCATCAGGTTGAGGCCCTTGGCCTGCAGCGCTTCGTCGCCCGCGCTCATCGCGGCGATATATTCCCATTGACCGAATACCTGCTGGTCGAGCGGCGCCTTCACTTTGGATTCGATCTTGGCAAGCTGAGCCAGAAGCGCGGTCGCCTGCGTCTTCAGGTCATCGGGGGCAAGCTTTGCCTTCTTTTCCTGGAATTCGGTCACCGCTTTCTGCACGGGGCCAGCGACGGCGCCAAATTCGGCCGAAACCGAAGGCTTTGCCGCCTCTTTCTCCTTGTCCTTCGCCATCGCGGGTGAGGCAATCGCCAGCGCGCTGACGGCAAGTGCCGCAGAGGCAACGGTCGACCGGACGAAAGAAGCGAAATTACCCCGCGCGAAATTACCCCGCATTGTCATGCATCTCCATGTTGGGGCAGGGATCTGTCGCGTTGCGGGTTGCCCCTTGCGCTTCCTGCCCTCTGGTGTCTGTTGTGTCGCCCGTTTGGCGCGGTTTGCCGCCCTTTGCAACACGAGACAACAACGCCATTGCCGGTGAACCGCGATTGAACGGCTTTTCGGCACCTTTCGGCGATCCCGGTCGCAGCGAAATGTGGAAAAACCGGGCCATACCAGCGCGGCAGTGCTGGCCATCCATGGGGCAAGGGGCTAGGGCCAAAGACTTGATACCCGCGGCGGTCGGTTCGCAAAGGCACCTTTCGTGCCGTAACAGCCCCGGATTGCCAGCAGCGAAAGCGCAACAGACGTGAGCGACGACACCACCCCGAGCGATCCCCGTGTGCCATCGGGCGAACCCGAATTCCAGCGGATCGACATCGTCGATGAAATGAAGTCGAGCTATCTCGACTATGCGATGAGCGTGATTGTCAGCCGCGCGCTGCCCGATGTGCGCGACGGGCTGAAACCGGTGCACCGCCGCATCTTGTGGACCAGCCACGAAAACGGCTTCACCACCGGCAAACCCTATCGCAAATCGGCGCGCATCGTCGGCGATTGCATGGGCAAATATCACCCGCATGGCGATTCGTCGATTTACGACGCGCTGGCACGCATGACCCAGGATTGGTCGATGCGCGTGCCGCTGATCGACGGGCAGGGCAATTTCGGATCGATGGACCCCGATCCGCCGGCCTCGATGCGCTATACCGAGGCGCGGCTGGCCAAAGTCGCCGATCAGCTGCTGGCCGATATCGACAAGGACACGGTCGATTTTCAGGCCAATTACGATGGCACCGAAAACGAGCCGCAGGTTCTGCCCGCGCGCTTTCCCAATCTGCTGGTCAATGGCGCGGGCGGCATCGCGGTGGGCATGGCCACCAACATTCCGCCGCACAACCTGGGCGAAGTGATCGACGGGTGCCTGGCCTATATGGAAAACCCGCTGATCAGCGTCGATGATCTGATCCGCATCATTCCCGGCCCCGATTTCCCGACAGCGCCGCTGATCCTGGGCACGGCCGGCGCGCGAAAAGCCTATACCGAAGGGCGCGGCTCGATCATCATGCGCGCCCGCCACGTGGTGGAAGAAGGCGGCCGCCGCGGCAGCGATCGCCGCTCCATCGTGCTGACGTCGATCCCCTATCAGGTTGGCAAGAACAGCCTGGTTGAAAAGATTGCCGAAGCGGCCAAGGACAAGCGGATCGAAGGCGTGGCCGACATCCGCGACGAATCCAGCCGCGAAGGCGTGCGCGTGGTGATCGAGCTGAAGCGTGACGCCACGCCAGAGGTTGTGCTCAACCAGTTGTGGCGCAACACCCCGGCGCAATCCAATTTCCCCGCAAATATGCTGGCCATTCGCGGTGGCCGGCCCGAATTGCTGGGCCTGAAGGATATTATCGAAGCATTTGTGCGCTTCCGCGAAGAGGTGATCACCCGCCGCACCAAATTCGAACTGATGAAGGCGCGCGATCGCGCCCACATCTTGCTCGGGCTGGTGGTTGCGGTCACCAATCTGGATGAAGTCGTGCGGATCATCCGCGGTTCGGCCAATCCGGCACTGGCGCGCGAAGCGTTGAGCACGCGCGAATGGCCCATGGGCGACATCGCGCCCTATATCCGTCTGGTCGAAGCGATCGAGGACGATGCCAGCGCCGATGCGGCGACGTATCGCCTGTCCGACACGCAAGTGCGTGCGATTCTCGATTTGCGGCTCCATCGCCTGACCGCGCTCGGCCGCGATGAAATCGGCGGAGAACTGGAAACACTGGCCAAGGCGATCACCGAATTCCTGTCGATCCTCGCCGACCGGGTAAAGCTCTATGGCGTGATGCGCGATGAACTGATTGCGGTGCGCACCGCATTTGCCACGCCGCGCCTGTCCGAAATCACCGCGCCGGCCGATGGCATCGATGATGAAGACCTGATCGAACGCGAAGACATGGTCGTGACGATCACGCTCGACGGCTATATCAAACGCACCCCGCTTTCGACGTTCCGCGCGCAAAATCGCGGCGGCAAGGGCCGGTCGGGCATGGCGACCAAGGACGAAGATGCGGTCGGCACGATGTTCGTGGCCAGCACGCATACCCCGGTGCTGTTCTTTTCGACCGCGGGCAAAGTCTATCGCCTGAAAGTCTGGCGCCTGCCCGAAGGCGGCGCCGTCACGCGGGGCCGGCCCATGGTCAACCTGCTGCCCGCGCTCGACCAGGGTGAAACGATTGCCGCCGTGCTCGCCCTGCCCGAGGATGAGACCGAATGGGGCGCGCTCGACGTGATGTTTGCAACCGCGCTGGGCAATGTGCGCCGCAACGCGATGGATGCCTTTGCCAATATCCCGTCGAACGGCAAATTCGCGATGCGCTTTGAAGACGGCGATGGCGACCGGCTGATCGGGGTGGCGCTGCTGTCGGAAGGCGACGACGTGCTGCTGGCAAGCCGCCAGGGCAAGGCGATCCGTTTTGCCGCCGACGATGTGCGCGAATTCCAGAGCCGCACGTCGACCGGCGTGCGCGGCATGCTGCTGAAGGACGAGGACGAGGTGATCTCGCTGTCGATCCTCCACCGCACCGGCTTGCGCGATCAGGACGAACGCGATGAATATTTGCGCTTTGCCCCGTGGAAGGCCGAACGCGAAGGCGAACCGACGATCGAACCGGCGCGCTTTGCCGCGCTTGCCGCAGACGAACAGTTCATCCTTACGGTTTGTGCCAATGGCTATGGCAAGCTGTCATCCGCCTATGAATACCGGCGCACCGGGCGCGGAGGCCAGGGCATTGTCAATATCGACAATATCGAACGCAACGGCCCGGTCGTCGCCAGCTTCCCGACCGATCAGGCCGACCAGTTGATGCTGGTGACCGACCAGGCCAAGCTGATCCGCCTGCCGCTGACCACGTTGCGCGTGATCGGCCGCGGCAGCGCCGGGGTGCGCCTGTTCCACGTTGCCGACAGCGAACACGTGGTGAGCGCGGTGCGCCTGGCCGAACCGGAAGAAGACGAAGCAACCGTCGAACCGGACGAAATTGCGGGCGATGCACCTGACGCCACCGAAACCGGCGAAGAATGATCCACCACCGGCACCCCTTCCCCACCCCCGCTCATCCTCGGCCTGTCGAAGGACGCGCGCCAACCGTCGCCCAAAACCTCGGCCCGCGTGCTTCGACAAGCCCGGCACAAACGGGTGTGGTGTGCGCGGTCGCGCATGGCTGACACCCCTGCCGTGGCCTACAAAATCCTCACCGCCGCGCAGTGGGCGCAATGGCAGGAAACCGGCACGTTCACCGGCGCGCCGGTCGATCTGGCCGATGGCTACATCCACCTGTCGGCCGCCGCGCAAGTGACCGAAACCGCCGACAAGCATTTTGCCGGACACAGCGATTTGTGGGTGGCGCGCGTCGATCTGGCCGTGCTGGGCGATCTGGTGCGCTGGGAACCGTCACGCGGGGGCGCGCTGTTTCCCCATGTCTACGGTGTGCTGCCGCTGGCGGTCGCGATCGCTTGTGCGCCGCTTACCCGCGACAATACGGGCGCCGTCACTCTCCCCTGATCGGCCACCACGCCCACCGCAATCAGCACCTGGCCCCCATAATACAGCGGCCAGACCAGCAGACCGGGCAGCGGGCTGTGCGCCAGCACGCCCATCCGCGCAAACAGCAGCAAATCCGATGCGGCAAACAGCATGGCCCCCAGCGCCACGCGTGATCGGGCAAACCGGCTGTTCCACGCCATCCCCGCCATCGCGCCAAGCCCCAGCGCATAGATTCCGGTTTCGAACCGGCCGCTGACAGCAAATGCCGCATCCGACAGCACCACCAGCGCGCCGATCGGCACGGCCAGCGCTGCGCCGGCCGCGCCGGGCCGTCGTTCGCGCCAGTAAAACCGGCAGGCCACCAGATGCCCCGCAAAAAAGGCCAGCGCCCCGGCAATCAGGCTGAATTCGATCAGACCATCACCCAGCGTACAAAGTGCCAGTACCAGCGCAATCGTGCGGGTTTCAGCCGCCGCCTGACGCCAGGCATAGACCGCCAGCGCAGCCACCCCGCCCATTTTCACCAGAACATGCAGCGCCCCCGCGGGGATCACCCCTGCCCCCAGCCCATAGCCAATTCCGAAAATCAGGCTGATCAGCAACCAGATGCCCTTGCCCATGCCGTTCTCCTGCCCTTTGGCAGACCTTGCCGATTGCCGCGCCCGATGCCAAGGGCTGGTGCATGACATATCAGGTTCACATCATCGGCGGCGGCATGGCCGGCAGCGAAGCCGCCTGGCAACTCGCGCGGCGCGGCATCCGCGTGCGCCTGTCGGAAATGCGCGGCGGCGGCGATACGACCGCGGCCCACCACACCACGGGCCTGGCCGAACTGGTCTGTTCCAACTCGTTCCGCTCTGATGACCATGTCAACAATGCGGTCGGCCTGCTGCACCACGAAATGCGCGGGCTGGACAGCCTGATCATGGCCGCCGCCGCACGGGCGCAAGTGCCCGCCGGATCGGCGCTGGCGGTCGATCGCGATGTGTTTTCCGCCGCGGTCGAGGCCGAACTGGCCGCGCTGCCCTCGCTGGAAGTGGTGCGCGAGCGCGTGGATGCCATACCTGCCGAGGGCGCGGTGATCATCGCCACGGGCCCGCTCACCGCGCCCGCACTCGCAGGCGCGATTGGCCAGGCCACCGGTGCCGAAGCGTTGGCGTTTTTCGATGCCATTGCCCCTATCGTCCACCACGACAGCATCGACATGGACATTTGCTGGCGCGCCTCGCGGTGGGACAAGGGCGAGGCGGACTATATCAACTGCCCGATGACCGAAGACCAGTACCGCGCGTTTCACCAGGGACTGATCGACGGCGAAAAGACCGAATTCCGCGAATGGGAGGCCAACACCCCCTATTTCGAAGGCTGCATGCCAATCGAAGTCATGGCTGCACGCGGGCTTGATACCTTGCGATTTGGCCCGATGAAGCCGGTGGGGCTCGACAACCCGCGCACCGGCCGCTGGCCGCACGCGGTGGTACAGCTTCGCCAGGACAACAAGCTGGGCACGCTGTGGAACATGGTCGGGTTTCAGACCAAGCTGAAACACGCCGAACAAGTCCGCCTGTTCCGCACCATTCCGGGGCTGGAAAACGCCGAATTCGCGCGCCTGGGCGGGCTGCACCGCAACACGTTCATCCAGTCGCCGCGCGTGCTCGACCGCCAGTTGCGCCTGCTGCGCGATCCGCGCGTGCGCTTTGCCGGGCAGATCACCGGCTGCGAAGGCTATGTCGAAAGCGCCGCCATCGGCATGATGGCCGGGCTGATGACCGCCGCCGAATTGACCGGCCGCGCCTGGACCCCGCCCCCGCGCACCACCGCGCTGGGCGCGCTGCTGTCGCACGTCACCGGCGATGCAGAGCTTGAAACCTATCAGCCGATGAACGTCAATTTCGGCCTGTTCCCGCCGCCCGAACCCGGCACGCGCAAAAAACAGCGCAAGGAAGCCTATACCAGCCGCGCCAAGACCGATCTGGCAGAATGGCTGCCCGCAGTAGGGTAACCGCCCCGTAATCCCGCTCAAAATTCGTCATGCCGGACATGATCCGGTATGCAGCGGACCGTTGCGGGCCGTGGCGTGACGAGGCGGGATTTCCTACCCCTTGCACTGGCATTTCGGCGCCTTGCGCTTCGCCTTGGTCGTGGCGAATTCCTCGCGCGAGAGATAGCCGTTGCCGTCGTGGTCGGCGCCTTTGAACTTGTTGATCGATTTGGCCGCCCATTCGTCAAACGTCAGCAGATTGTTGCCATCGGTATCGAGTTTGCGGAATTCCTTCGCGCGGGGCCCCAGCATTTCGGGCAGCGTGATTTTGCCGTCACGATCACGGTCAAGCCGGTCAAAGCGTTTCTGTTCCTTGGTTTCTTCGGGAACTTCGGGCAGATCGGGCCCCACCGCATCGCCGGCATCGGTTTCGGGCAGGGCGTCGGCGCTGGCGCCGGCCTTTGGCGCGGGCAGCGCCAGCCTGGGCACGGTCGGCGCATTGTCAGAGGCGGCGCGTCCCTGCCACCAGAACACCCCGGCGGCCACCAGCAGCAAGGCGACCAGCGCCCCGATCACGATCCTGTTCATGCCTGTTGCCCCGCAAATGCCTTTGTGGAGCGTAAGCCGGTGTTGCCGGCCTGACGAGCGCCAGATCCTGCCAATTTGGCGAGAACGCCCGCGCGCTATTGCCCCAGCCAGCCCTTGCGCATCGCGCCCAGCATCACCCGCAACGGGTGCTGCGCATCGGCGCTGGCGAAATGGTCGAGCAGCAGCAGCGGTCGCAACGCACGCGGCAGGCGTGTGCGCGGCATGATGCGTCCTGCGGCCCAGGCCGTGGCAGCATCGCGCATCGCGGGCGTCTCGGGCAGGCCAGACAGGCGGGTGAGCGCCAGAATGGCCCCGGCGCGCGCCTGATCGAGCGCGCCGCCGCCGTCTTCACCGACACCTTGCGCCTCCCACCCGTCGACCAGCGCGACCAGGGCGGAGCGTTCGGCATCCCATGCCGACAACAGCGCCAGCAAAGGCTCACCACGCGGCCAGGCGCTGGCCGGTTCGGCCAGGCGATCACGCCACCATGCCAGCCGCAACTGGATCATGATGGCATCGCGCCCGGCACGCGCTGCATCAGCCAGCCGATGATCCAGCGCCAGCAGCCCGGTCCAGGCCGGGCGCAGCGCGCGCGGGGCATAGGCAATCGCCAGCCGTTCGGGCGGCGACAGCCATTCCCGCGTTACCGGCTCAGCGATAGCACACCTTGCGCACGGCCTCGACGATCTTGGCCGCAGTGATCAGCGCCGCCTTTTCCAGGTTTGCCGCATAAGGCATCGGCACATCCTCGTTGCACACCCGCAGGACCGGCGCGTCGAGGTGGTCAAAGCCCTGTTCCATCGCGATCGCGATGATTTCCGACGCGACCGAACAGACCGGAAAGCCTTCTTCGGCAACGACCATGCGATTGGTGCGCGACAGGCTTTCCAGAACAGCCGCCGTATCGAGCGGGCGCAGCGTGCGCAAGTCGAGCACTTCGGCCTCGATCCCCTCGGCGGCCAAAGTCTCGGCCGCTTCCAGCGCCAGCCCGACACCCACCGAATAGGACACGATGGTCACATCGCGGCCGGGGCGCATGATCCGCGCCTTGCCGATCGGCAGCACGAAATCATCGATCTGCGGCACGTCAAAGCTGCGGCCATAGACCAGCTCGTTTTCCAGGAACACCACCGGGTCTTCGCTGCGGATCGCCGCCTTCAGCAGGCCCTTGGCATCGGCCGCATCATAGGGCGCGATCACCACCAGCCCGGGAATGGCGGTGTACCAGGGCGCATAGTTCTGGCTGTGCTGCGCCCCAACGCGGGCGGCCGCGCCATTGGGGCCGCGAAACACGATCGGGCAGCGCATTTGGCCACCCGACATGTAATTGGTCTTGGCCGCCGAATTGATGATGTGGTCGATCGCCTGCATCGCGAAATTGAACGTCATGAATTCGACAATCGGGCGCAGCCCGCCCATCGCCGCGCCGGTGCCGATGCCGGCAAAGCCATATTCGGTGATCGGCGTGTCGATCACCCGGCGCGGGCCGAATTCTTCAAGCAGGCCCTGCGTCACTTTGTACGCGCCCTGGTATTCGGCCACTTCCTCGCCCATCACAAACACGCGATCATCGGCGCGCATTTCCTCGGCCATGGCATCACGCAAGGCTTCGCGCACGGTGGTGGCAACCATCGCGGTGCCGGCCGGCATCGAAACGGGTGCAGCAACGGGGGGGGCGGCAACGGGGGGGGCGGCAACCGGGCGGGGCGCGGCGACAGCGGCCGGAGCGGGCGCAGCAACCGGCGCAGGTGCCGGTGCCGCTTCGTCTTCGCCGGTCAGCGTGGCGATCACCGTGCCGACTTTAACCCCTTCGGTTCCTGCCGCGATCAGAAGATCACCAACGGTTCCTTCATCCACGGCTTCGAATTCCATCGTCGCCTTGTCGGTTTCAATTTCGGCCAGGATATCGCCCGATTTCACCGTGTCGCCGGGCTTGACCAGCCACTTGGCCAGGGTGCCTTCCTCCATCGTCGGGGAAAGCGCGGGCATCTTCAGTTCGATCGCCATGTCAGTAGGTCCCCACCAGCACATCGGTGTAGAGTTCGGGCATTGCCGGTTCGGGCGAATTTTCGGCAAAGTCTGCGGCTTCGGCCACGACCTGCCGGATTTTCTTGTCGATGTCCTTCATCCGCTCTTCGGTCACGCCGCGCTTCAGCAGTTCCTGCCGGGCCGCCTCGATCGGATCGTGATTGTCGCGCATGTCCTGCACTTCTTCACGGCTGCGGTATTTGGCCGGGTCAGACATCGAATGGCCGCGATAGCGATAGGTGTTCAGCTCCATCAGCACCGGGCCATTGCCGGCGCGGATGAAATCGAGCGCCACTTCGGTCGCCTGGCGCACTTCGAGCACGTCCATGCCGTTCACATCCATGCCGGGAATGCGGAAACCCGTGCCACGGCGATAGAAATGCGTTTCGGCCGATCCCCGCTTCACTGCGGTGCCCATGGCATAGCCGTTGTTTTCCACCACGAACAGGATCGGCAGCTTCCACAACGCGGCCATGTTGAAAGTTTCATAAACCTGGCCCTGGTTGGCCGCGCCGTCGCCGAAATAGGCAACGCACACCCCGCCGTCGTCGCGATACTTGTGGCCAAACGCCAGGCCCGCGCCCAGCGGCACTTGCGCGCCGACAATGCCGTGGCCGCCAAAGAATTTGTGATCGGTCGAAAACATGTGCATCGACCCGCCCTTGCCGCGCGAAATGCCCGCGGCGCGGCCGGTCAGTTCGGCCATGATCAACCGCGGATCAATGCCATAGGCGAGCATGTGGCCATGATCGCGATAGCCGGTGATCACGCTGTCGTGCCCGGCCTTCAGCGCGGACTGCACGCCCACGGCAACCGCTTCCTGCCCGATATACAAATGGCAGAACCCGCCGATCAGCCCCAGCCCGTACAATTGCCCGGCGCGTTCCTCGAACCGGCGGATCAGCACCATCTGTTCATAGAAATGCAGCAGCTCGGCATCGCTGGCATCGTAACGCCGGTTGTTGGCGTGGGCCTGCTGCAGGCTGCGCAGCGCAAACACCGCGTCTTCTTCACCCGCAATCGTTGCGGTTTCCACAATCACCGGGATCGCGGCGCCACCCGTGGTGGCCGGGGAGGCTTTCGTGGCAGCGGGTTTGGCGGCTCGGGGTGCGCGCGGCCGGGCAGGTTTGGCCAAGGTGAAGAGTCCTTTTCTTCTGGCAGCCTATTTCAAGCAATGCTGCCTGCCGGATCGTGCCCGCATGCCGCATCAACCGCCGCTCTATAAGGCGAAGGCCAAGCGCTGCGCAATGTGCAACGAGGGCGTGGCGACGATAACGGATAGCTATTCCCGGAACTAACCGAGATAACCGGAACAGATAACCATTTTGGTGATAAGGCGCAGCGAAGTGTTGTTGTGAATGGGCAATTCCGCTGCTTGCCCGAAACGCGCCATGTTCGAAAAATGGGGAGTGCACGCCGATGGCAAGACAATGGTGCGCCCGGAACGATTCGAACGTCCGACCCTCAGATTCGTAGTCTGATGCTCTATCCAGCTGAGCTACGGGCGCATGGCCATTGTCTCGCGCCGCGCAGGCGGCAGCGGTTTTCCCCTGCACCCTGTCCCGCGGCCAGGGCCGGCGGGAAAATGGTGCGCCCGGAACGATTCGAACGTCCGACCCTCAGATTCGTAGTCTGATGCTCTATCCAGCTGAGCTACGGGCGCCGGGGAGACGCGCACTTAGGTGGCGATGCCGGGCTTGGCAAGTGATTTTCGAACGGGTTTTTGTCTGGCCCGCGCGGCACACGGTGTTCACCCCTGTCGGGCGGCAAAACCGATCGCGGCCGCCGCCAGTGGAATGTCGAGCGGCGGCTGCGGGCGCGCGGTCAGCGTGTCCGGCGGGCACCAGTCCAGCACGGCGCCTTCCTGGCTGACCGGATCACCCTGCCAGCGGCGGCAGCCATAGAGCAGCAGGACAATCGGCCGCCCGGTGCCGCCCCCGTTCTCGCCTTCCCGGCTCGCAAACCCGAGCGCGCAAAAATCGGCAGGGTTAACGGTGATCGCCAGCTCTTCGTGCAATTCGCGCACCAGGGCCGCCACCGGCCCCTCGCCCGGTTCGACTTTGCCGCCGGGATATTCCCACAATCCGCCGTGTTCGCGCCCGGCAGGCCTTTGCTGCATCAGAATCCGGCCCGCATGATCGACCAGCGCAGCAGCGACCACGACCAGACATGGCAACGAATTCGTGGGTGAAACAGGCAAAATTGCTATCCCGCATGACTGTGGTCGGGCGACCTAACCGTTTGGAAGGCCACGCCTAACGATTTGTTAGTCCGAATGGCTTACCTCGGTTGCGGGGTTTCACCATGGGGTTCAACGCGTGCATACTTGGATCAGGAGATTGCTGCGCGACAGGCAGGGTGCGACCGTGATCGAATACGGCATGCTGATTGCGCTCGTTTCGGTCATCCTTATCGTCGGATTTCAGGCTTTTGGCAATTCGCTGGTGAACAATTGGCTGATCGTGCAGGCCTACACCGACAATTCGATGGCCAAGCATTAAAAATCAAACATTAAGCAGGCGTTAGGCGTTGCGCGTGCATGATCGCGGCCAGACGTTGCAGGACCAAACCCGTTTCAGGACCAAACCCCTATCAGGAGAAGCCGATGTCGATGCTGCGTGCCCTGTGGAATGACCGCGAAGCGGCCACCGCAGTGGAATACGCGCTGCTCGCTGTGCTGGTCTCCCTGGCCGCGCTCAGCGCAATCGGCACGCTGGGCAATGCCCTGTCGAACGTGTTTGTCGCGGTTGCCAACGACATGAGCAACGCTTCGGACGGTTCGCTGTAATCTGCAGCTGCCCTTTCAGGCGCCGATCCGCAGAAACCGTTCCTCGCGCATCGTGCGCAGCGCCGCCGGGGACAGCCCGGCCAGCGCATCCAGTTCTTCGCCGATCGCATCGCCCAGCGTGCGCGCCATGGCATCGGGGCTGCGGTGCGCGCCGCCCATCGGTTCGGCCACGATGCGGTCAATCACGCCCAGTTGCAGCAGATCCTGCGCGGTCACTTTCATCGCTTCGGCCGCATCGGCAGCCTTTTCGGCGGTGCGCCACAGGATCGAGGCGCAGCCTTCGGGCGAAATCACCGAATAGACCGCGTGTTCCAGCATCAGCACGCGTTCCGCGCTGGCCAGCGCCACCGCGCCGCCCGATCCGCCTTCGCCGACAATCGTCGCGACCATCGGCACGCCCAGCGCCAGGCACGCCTCGGTCGAACGGGCAATCGCCTCTGCCTGGCCGCGCTCTTCGGCCTCTACACCGGGAAATGCGCCCGAAGTATCAACCAGGGTGACCACCGGCAGGCCGAACCGCCCAGCCATTTCCATCAGGCGCACCGCCTTGCGATAGCCTTCGGGTTTGCCCATGCCGAAATTGTGGCGGATGCGGCTTTGCGTGTCGTGGCCCTTTTCGTGCCCGATCAGCATCACGCGGCGGTGCCCCAGCCGGGCCAGACCACCCACAATCGCCTGATCTTCGCCAAAGCAGCGATCCCCGCCCAGCGGCATGAAATCGGCAAAGGCCATCGCGACATAATCGCGAAAATGCGGCCGCGAGGGGTGGCGGGCCACTTGCGTCTTTTGCCACGGTGTCAGCGCGCGATACGTTGCGGCCAGCATTTCGGCCGATTTGGATTCCAGCTTGCGCATTTCGGCGGCGATATCGACTTCGCCGGCAAGCTCTGATGCTTCGGCCGCTTCGCGCAATTCGGCGATCCGCGCGTCGAGCGAAGCGATCGGTTTTTCGAATTCGAGATAGGAAATCATGCCCCCTGCGCTAGGCAAGCGCGCCGCGCCGGTCAATGCCTGTCGCGTCAATGGCCCTGCTATTCGGCGTCAAACCCGGTATTCGGCACCAAGCGGATGGCGCAAATTGACCAGCGCGACCAGCCGCGCGCCATCGACATGGGTATAGATCTGCGTGGTTGCGATGTCGGCATGGCCCAGCAGCGTCTGCAGCACGCGCAAATCCGCCCCGCCCTCCAGCAGATGCGTGGCAAAGGCATGGCGCAGCACATGCGGGCTGACTTTGGCCGGATCGAGCCCCGCGCGCAGCGCCAGATCGCGCACCAGCTGAAACAGGCGCACCCGCGTCAGATGCCCGCCACGCGGCGATGGAAACACATGGCGCCCCCCGGCAGGGCGCACGCGCAACCACGCGCGCAGCGCCGCGCCCGCGCGCGCGCCCACCGGCACCATGCGCTGCTGCCCGCCCTTGCCGGTGATCGTCAGCAGCGGCGCATCGCGCGGCACCGCGTTCACCGCCAGCGACACCAGTTCGCTGGCGCGCAAGCCCGAACCGTACAACAGCTCGATCAGCGCCAGCATCCGCATCGCAGCCGGATCGCCCGTGGCCGCATCGGCCTCGGCCAGCGCAAACAGCGTGGCGATTTCGGCATGCGACAGCAGGCGCGGCAGTGGACGGCGCGGACGCAGCCGTGGCAGGGCATCACCCGGATCATCCCCCCGCCAGCCTTCGTCCACAAGAAAGGCATAGAACTGGCGCAGCGCCGAAGCCTTGCGCGCGAGGCTCGCCGGCGCAAGATCGGCCCACCCCTCGCCCAGCCGCGCCAGCGTGGCCCGATCGGCCTGAACCAGATCGCCGATCAGCGCCGCCGCACCGCGCAGATCGCGCGCATAGGCCGACAGGGTATTGGCCGCAGCGCCGCGCTCGGCTGCCAGCATCGCGACAAAGGCGGCAATCGCCGCGGCATTGCCCGTTTGGCCCCCGTCTCTTTGGCCCCCGTCTCTTTGGCCCCCGTCTCTTTGGCCAGCGCCCCTTTGGTCAGCTGCGGGCATCGGCGCGCGATCAGGTCCGCGCCACGGCCTCGGCCGCGATCATCCGCGCCTCTGCCTCCAGCCCGACCTGCCGCAGCGCGCCCACGATATGATAGAGGTGCATTGGCGTCATCCGGTTCCAGTCTTTGCCCTGCATGCCATAAGCAGCCAACATCGCGACGAGCGCCGGGTTGTGCGATGCCGCCGCCGCATCGATTGCGCCGGTCCACGCGCTGTGCCGGTCAATCGCCAGGTTGAGCTTGCCCGCAAAATCGTGCGCGGTCTGCGCATCAACCCGGCCCAGCCCCATCAGCCCTGCCAGCAACAGCCCCGATCGCAACGTGCCCGGGCTGGTATCGCCCGATTTGAACGCGGCCAGCGCGTCGGCATTCACCGCGGCCAGCTTGGTCGGCGCGGCCAGGCTGATTGTGCCCCAGGCCTGGCTGCCCACTGCCACCACCGACGCCCAGCGCACCGCATTGCGATCCAGTCCCGCGCTCAGCATGGAGGCGATCAGCGAAGCGGCATCGGCATCAAACGCGGCCGCCGGCTCGATCCGCGCGGCGGCATAGGCGGTAAGCACCTGGCGCGAAACCTGGCGCACGGCATCGCTGCCATCGCCCCACAGCGCCTTGATCGCCGCCAGCCGCGCATCGGCGCTGCCATCGACATAGGCGGTGCGCAATTGCGCGGCGACCGGCCCCCAGGTGCCATCGGCATCCTGCAAGGCGGCAATCTGCGCATAAAGATCGACCATCGCCGCGCTCGACAGCACACCCGATGCCGCCGCCACATCCGCCGCCGCCGCGCGCGATGCCAGCGACAGCGTGGGCGCGCGCGTGGCCAGCATGGCATAGGCAGGCCAATCCTTGCGCCGCAGCGCCTCGGGCGGTTCAAGCCCGGTGGCAAAGGCCAGGCCCGTGCGCCACGGGGTCAGGCTGTCGACATCGGTCCATTCGATCTGCACCGCGCGATGCGTGGTGTTGGCAGACCCGGCAAATTTCTGCGCCAGCAGAATATCGATTTTGGCGGTGCCGCCGCGCCGCATCGCGCGATCAAGCTGCGCCAGCGCGGGCGATCCTTCGCTGCCGTTGAACGCCAGGCAGATCGACCGGGACAAGTCCCAATCCCACCCCGGGCGCCCCACGGCGGTCAGCGCGTCGATCGGGCAGAGCCCGGCCGGATCGGCGGCCGACAGATAGGCCGCCATGGCCGCATCTTCGAGCTGGCGCGTGTAGAACCCGCTATCCACTTCCTGCACCAGCGCGCGCGCCGAATCGATTTCGCCCATGCGCAGCAAAAGCGCCGCGCGCAGCGCCGCCCAATCGGCGCCGTTCATCCCCACCGGGGTGTCGAGCCGGCTCGCCAGCACGCGGCGCAGCAGGATATGGCCCCACCGCGAAACCAGCGGCCCCGGCATGCGCCCGAGCAGCGCGGCGACATAATCGCCGCTGAGGTAATGCGTCGAAACCGAGGGCAAGCCGCCATCGGCCGCAGCCAGAAAGCCCACCCGGTCAAGGCTGCGCCGCGCCTGTGGCGGAATGTCGAACCGCGGCGCCGCGCTTTGCACCACCTCGTCAATGATCGCGGGATCAATCGCATCAATCGGATCGGCGGCGGCTTCGGCCGGGGCCCCTGCGGTTACGGCGGTGTCTTCGGGCAGGGCGGCAAGCGGCGCCACCGGGGCAATCGGCCGCACCGGGGCCGTTGTCGCAATCGCGCGCGGCGGCTGCGCCACGGGGCGCGCCGTTGCCGGCGGTTGCGCGGCGGGGCGCGCCGTTGCCGGCGCC
>CAILBC010000007.1 GCA_903832325.1 uncultured Sphingomonadales bacterium
CCATCATGGCCAGGGGCAAGTCTGCCTCGATCAATAGGCCGGATAGATTCACGCATCCAATGCCGGAGCAACATCGAGAAATTGCCTTGCGCGGGAGGCGTCCATAGATTCGTTCCTTCGTCACTACGACGAAGCCCCAACACTCCTTAAATCACAACCTCAAATCTGTGCCATTGGTGCTGACGGGGAACAGCCGCGGCCCGGGCCGAAGACGGGGTGGCCAAAGGCTATCTGCCCGCCGATTGGGATCAGCCACAGGGTTTCGACACCTTTGAGGGTCAGCGTGACGTGTTTGGCGACGGGCGCATCGTGCTGTTGCCGGTGCCGGGGCACACCGTGGGCATGACTGCGGCGCTGGTTGCGCTCGACGATAGCGGCGAATTCCTGCTCGCCTCTGACGCGATCGCGGTTGAGGCCAATCTGACGCAAGGCTATGCGCCCAAGAACAGCTGGAATCTGGACAAGGCGGTCGAGGCGATCGACGACTTGCGCAAGATCGGCGAGCGCGGCGCGACCATCATTTTCGGCCACGATGATGCGCAGTGGCAGTCGCTGCGCAAAGGGGCTGCGTTCTACGCATGACGCAGACGGACATCTCCGTCGAATTGCGGCCAAAACTGGTCGGCGCCCGCGTCAAGCGGACCGAAGACCCGCGTCTGCTGACCGGCACGGGGCAATATGTCGATGATATCAAACTGGCCGGCACGGTCCATGTCGCGATCCTGCGCTCGGACCAGCCGCACGCGCTGATCCGCGAAATCCGCGTGGGCGATACCTCCACGGTGCCTGGCCTGATCGGCATTTACGATTGGACAGATATCGAAAACGACGTGCGCCCTGCCATCCCGACCTCACGGATGAAGGGCTATTATGCCACGCCCTACTGGCCGCTGGCGCGCGGCAAAGTGCGCTATGTGGGCGAACCGGTGGTCGCGGTGGTGGCCGACAGCCGCTATGCCGCCGAAGACGCGCTGGGCCTGATCGAAATCGATTACGAACCGCTGCCCTTTGCCATCCGCCAGGTCGATGCGGTGCGTGAAGATGCACCGCTGCTGCACGAGGAGGCGGGCACCAACGTGATTGTCGAGCGCACCTTCATGCGCGGCGATATCGATGATGCCATTGCCAGCGCGGCGTTCGTTGCGCGCGGCCGGTTCCGCATGACCCGCAAGACCGCGACATCGATGGAATGCCGCAGCTATCTGGCCGAATACGACAAACGCCGCCGTGCGCTGACGCTGTGGACCTCGTCCAACATCCCCGGCATCATCCGCGATGCGCTGTCCGATGCGCTCGATCTGCCGGGCAGCCGGATGCGCGTGATTGCGCCCGATGTCGGCGGCAGTTTCGGCGGCAAGGGGTCGCTCTATCACGAAGAAATGCTGGTCTGCCTGCTGTCGCGCAAGCTGGAGCGGCCGGTCAAATATGTGGCCGACCGGCTGGAAGAGCTGTCGAGCTCCAGCCAGGCGTTTGACCAGTTGATCGATGGCGAACTGGCCGTGGCGCGCGATGGCACGTTCCTCGGCCTGCGCTGCGATGTGATCGGCGATGTGGGTGCCTATTCGATCTATCCCTGGACCGGCGGGATCGAGCCGGTGCAGGTGATCAGCTTCATGCCGGGGCCCTACAAGATCGAGCATTATCACGGCCGGGTGCGCGCGGTGCTGACGCCAAAGCCGCCGACCGGGCCCTATCGTGGGGTGGGGCGCCCTTCATCGACATTCGCGATGGAGCGGCTGATCGACATGGCGGCAACCGGGCTTGGGATCGATCCGGCCGAAATCCGCCGCCGCAACCTCGTGTCGGATGGCGAATTTCCCTATCGCACCGCGCCCGGGATCATCTGGGACCAGTCGGCATTCCAGCAGTGCCTGGCCGGCGCGCGCGAAGCGATCGGCTATGACGCCTTGCGCGAATGGCAGGCGCAGGCCCGCGCCGAGGGGCGCTGGGTGGGCATCGGCATCGCCAGCTATGCCGAATTGACCGGGATCGGATCGCGCATCGCGGTCGCGCCGGGCATGCCGATCAACACCGGCACCGAAACCGCGATCATCCGCATCGATTCCACCGGCGCGATCGAGGCGTCGTTCGGCATTGCCTCGCACGGGCAAGGGCTGGAAACCACGCTGGCGCAAGTCATTGCCGATGAACTGGGCTGTGCGATGGACGATATCGTCGTGTTGCAGGGCGACAGCTCGCTGGTGCCGATGTCGAGCGGGACTTATGCCAGTCGGTCCGCGGTGATCGCCGGCGGCGCGGCCACGCAGGCGTCGCGCGCGCTCAAGGGCAAAGTGCTGCGCATGGCGGCGCATGTCATGGATGTGCCTTTCGAGGATCTGGAGGCCGAACGTGGCTGGATCCGGTCGCGCACGTCGAATTCGGGGATGACGTTCAAGGATGTCGCGCGCGCGGTCTATCTGCAGATGGGCACGATTCCCCGCGATATCCGCGAAGACCTGCAAGTGCAGGAAACTTATGACCCGTTCCTGGGCACGGCGTGTTCCTCGACGCATATCTGCGTGGCCGAAGTCGACCGCGAAACCTTTGGCGTGAAGCTGCTCAAATATGTCGTCGCCGAAGACTGCGGCCGGATCATCAATCCGATGATCGTCGATGGCCAGGTCCACGGCGCGGTGGCGCAGGGGATCGGCGCCGCGCTGCTCGAAGAGATCGTCTACGACGATGACGGGCAACTGGTGACGGCGAGCCTCGCCGATTACCTGCTGCCGCTCGCCAGCGATGTGATTGACATGCAGATCGTCCACATCGAGGCCGAATTGCCCGACAATATCGGCGGTTTTCGCGGCATGGGCGAAGGCGGCACGATCGGTGCCCCGGCCGCGATCGCCAATGCCATTTCCGACGCGCTCTCCCCGATGGGGCTGGGCATTCACACACTGCCGGCAACGCCCGAACGGCTGTTTCAGCTGATCCGGCCCCATCTGGAAAATCCCGAGGAGATTATACGATGAGTACTTCGCTCAAAGGCAAAGTGGCGCTGGTCACCGGTGCCGGCCGCGATGTGGGCCGCGCGATTGCGCTGACCCTGGCTGAAGAAGGCGCGATCGTCGCCGTCAACTATTCGAAGAGCGCCGAGGCCGCGCACACCGTGGCGGCCGACATCGTCACCGCCGGGGGCAAGGCCCGCGCGTGGGGCGCCGATATCGGCAATTTTGACAGCACCAGGGCGATGGTGGACGAAATCGTTGCCACATTTGGAAGCATCGACATCGTCGTCAACAATGCCGGCGTGGCGGAACGCGCACGGTTTCTCGACACCACCACCGAACAGTGGCAGCGCCATGTCGACATCGGCCTGATGGGCACGGTCAACACCAGCCGCGCCGCGCTGCCGCACATGGTCGCCGCGGGCAAGGGCGGCCGGATCATCTCGATCGGCGGCGATTCCAGCCGCGTGGGCGAAGCCAACCTGTCGATGGCGGCGGCCTCGCGCGCGGCGACGATCGCGCTGATCAAGTCGCTGGCCAAGGAATTCGGCCGCAACGACATCACCTGCAACGCGGTGACGCTGGGCATGATCCAGTCGGCCCATTCCGATCCTCAGTGGCTGGCCGAAGTCCTGCCCAAGATGGTCAAGAACTATCCGCTCAAGCGCATCGGCCAGCCCGGTGACGTTGCGCCGATCATCGCGTTCCTGGCCGGCGAGGGCGCCAGCTGGATCACGGGCCAGACGATCAGCGTAAACGGTGGTTTTGCGATGGTGTGATGGTCTTGCGCGCCTGCGGGCGCGCAAAACCTTGCACACGAAGGAGAGCGCAATGTCTGAAACAAACCCGGCGGATGGCGCAAACGTCCGCCTGCAATATGGCTTTCACCCCGCCGCGTTTGCCGCGCGCAATCCGGACAAGCCCGCGATCATCATGGCGGGCAGCAGCCAGGTGATCACGTTTGCCGAGTTGGACCGGCTGAGCAACCAGGTGGCGCATCTGCTGCGCGCAAACGGCGTGCAGACCGGCGACAAAGTCGCCATCCTGCTCGACAACGATCCGCTCTATCTTGTGCTGGCCTGGGGCGCGCAGCGCGCGGGCACGTTCATGACCACGGTGCTCTATCGCCTGACCGGGCCCGAGATTGAACACATTTTGACAGATAGCGGCTGCAAGGTGCTGCTCTCGCACCAGAAATTTGCGCCCTTGCTCGATGAAACGGCAAAGCTCGTGCCCGCTGTGCACCAGTTCCGCATTGACGGGGAAGGCGAGGCAAATCTTCAGGCCGCGCTTGCCGCGCAGCCCGAAACGCCGATTGCCGATGAACGCGGCGGAACCGACCTGCTCTATTCGTCGGGCACCACCGGCCGGCCAAAGGCGGTCGATGTCGGCCTGCCCGAAGATCCCGCGGTCGATGCGCGGCACTGGATCGGGGATATGATCGAGATCTTCGGTGCAACCGAAAACTCGGTCTATCTCTCGCCGGCGCCGATGTACCATGCCGCACCGATCCGTTGGTCGATGGCGTTCAACCGCATCGGCGCGACCGTGGTGATCATGGAACATTTCGACGCCGAACAGGCGCTGGCGCTGATCGAAAAATACCGCATCACCGACAGCCAATGGGTGCCGACCCATTTCGTGCGCATGCTCGATCTGCCCGATGTCGTGAAGCACAAATACGACCTGTCGAGCCATCGCAATGCCACCCATGCTGCGGCGCCGTGTCCGCAGGGTGTGAAACACGCGATGATCGACTGGTGGGGTCCGATCATCCTTGAATATTATGGCGCCAGTGAAGGTATCGGCTTTACCATGATCAACAGCCAGCAATGGCTTGCCCATCCCGGGTCGGTGGGCCGCGTGATGCTGGGCGTTCTGCACATCTGCGACGAAGAGGGCAATGAAGTGCCGCCGCGCACCGAGGGACACGTGTTCTTCGAACCGTTCCGCCGCTTCAGCTATCTTAACGACCCGCAGAAAACCGCCGACGCCTATAACCCCCGTGGCTGGGCATCGGTGGGCGATATCGGCTGGGTGGATGAAGAGGGTTATCTTTACCTGACCGACCGCAAGAGCTTCATGATCATTTCGGGCGGGGTCAACATCTACCCGCAGGAAATCGAAAACCTTCTGATCATGCATCCCAAGGTGCACGATGTCGCGGTGATCGGCGCGCCCGATGCGGCGATGGGTGAACGCGTGGTCGCGGTGGTCCAGCCCAAGGACATGGCGACCGCTGGGCCCGAACTTGCCGCCGAACTGTCCGATTGGCTGGCCCCGCAACTGTCGCGGGTCAAGCTGCCGCGCCAGATCGATTTCCGCGCCGAACTGCCGCGCGAACCCACCGGCAAACTGTTCAAGCGCAAACTGCGCGATGAATACCGCGAAGCTGCAAAAATTTTCTGACCTTCAAAACGAGGAGTGCATCATGAGCACCGAGACCCAGAAATACGAAACCGTGCTGATCGAATATCCGGCTGACCACATTGCGCGTGTGCTGCTCAACCGTCCCAAGCAGCGCAATGCCCAGAACACGCAGTTGCTGTACGAGGTCAACCTGGCGTTCAACGATCTGGCCAGGAACGACGACATCAAAGTGGTGATCCTGGCCGGTGTGGGCGACCATTTTTCGGCTGGGCACGACCTGCACCAGCCGCCTTCGGCCGAAAACATGGCGCCCTATGAACCGATCGGCACCTGGTGCGGATTTGGCTGCGCCGGCGCAGAAAGCCGCATTGGCATCGAAAAGGAAATCTATTTCGGCATCAGCGAACGGCTGCGCAATTTCGCCAAGCCGACCATTGCCGAAGTGCAGGGCTGATGCATCGCCGGCGGCCTGATGCTGATCTGGCCGTGCGACATCATCATCGCGTCAGAAGATGCCAAGTTCATGGACAACACCGTGAACATGGGCCTGGCCGGCGCCGAATTCTTTAACCACCCGTGGGAACTGGGCGTGCGCAAAGCCAAAGAGCTGCTGTTCACGTCGGATTTCTGGGACGCGAAGGAAGCGCACCGTCTGGGCATGGTCAACCACGTGGTCACCCGCGAGGATCTGACCGAATTCACGCTCAACCTTGCCAAGCGCATTGCCCGTCAGCCGTTGTTGGCGCTGCGTTGTACCAAGGAAGCGGTCAACAACGCGCAGGATGCCGCGGGCCGTTCCACCGTAATGAGCGCGCAGTTTGCGATGCACCAGCTGGGCCATGCGCACAACCAGGAGGTCTTTGGCATCCTGATCGACGCCAATTCCGACGCCGCCAAGATGTCGAAAGCGGCAATGTACAAGAAGTGAGCGACAAGGGTCTTTCCGGCAGGGTCTTTCCGGTTCAGGCCGGGCCGGAAGGACCCTTTTTCCCGGCGCCGATCACCGCCACCGCCTTGATTTCCAGCAGCACGCCGGGAACGGTGAGAAAGCTGACCCCGAGCCCGGTCCAGGCTGGCGGATTGTCGACCTGATAGCGGTCCTTGACCGCGCGGAACTCGGCCGATCCCTCGGGCAGGCCGACGTGGAAGCTGGTGCAATCGACGATATCGTCAAGGCTTGCCCCGGCCTCGGCGAGCACACGCTCCAGATTGCGAAAGGCAAGGTTCGCCTGGGCCGTGACGCCCTCGGGCAATTCACCGGCATCAGTCATGCCGACCTGGCCCGAAGTCCACACCATGTCGCCGACCCGCATCGCCGGGGCATGATGATAGTGAACGGACGCGGCGACCGTCGATCTGGCCGCTTGACGATTGCGGGTCCCGCTCTCCTTCGAATAATATTGCCATTGGAGGAGATTGCGGAAACTTGGACTTGGACCGCATGAGGGTGGTGCGATCTGGCTGGAAATTTCGTGGGATAAACTGTGGCACAGTAGAGCTTGGAAATTAAATAAACATCAGAAATATATACACCAAAAATATATAAATGGCGGACTCCCGCTCCGCCAACGACCTGTCCACGGTCATCCCGCTTTCGTTCGCATGCCAATATCGCGCATGGCAAACCGCTCTGTCGAAATGGCGGTTGGCCATCCTTGTCCGGTTGCCTTTCGCGCTCGCTTGACAAGGCGTTGGCGCAGGGCGAACTTGCCGCACGCATTTTCGGGTGGGGGCGGCATGGTTGATCAGGGCAGAACGGGGCCGCACCATGCGGGCTGGGTGCGTGCCACCCATTGGGCGCTGGCGCTGGCGGTGCTGACGCTGGTGATTTCGGGCGTGACGATTTTCATGGCCCATCCGCGGCTTTATTGGGGGCAGGCGGGCAATGACATGACCGCCGCCTGGCTGGAATTGCCGATAGGGCCCAATTATCGCCACGGTGGCTGGGCCGCACCGGTGCATTTTGCCCCGGCCGGCCGTGATGTGATCAGCGCGGCACGCACCGCGATCATTTTCAACCAGAACGGCTGGGCGCGCAGCCTGCATTTCCTTGGCGCCTGGTTGCTGGTGGCCAGCGGCCTGGTTTATGCCCTGTTCGCCGCGGCCACCGGGCATGGCTGGCGCAATCTGCTGCCCGGGCGCGAAGGGTTCAGTCCCGCCGCGCTTTGGGCCGATATCCGCGCCCACCTCGCGCGCCGGCCGGTTCGCCCCCGGCTCGATCCTGTGGGCCCGCCCTACAACGTGCTGCAGCGCTGGGCCTATACGATCGTGCTGGGGGCGGTTCCGGTCATGGTGTTCAGCGGGTTGGCGATGTCGCCCTATGTTACCGCGGGATACCCCTGGGTGCTCGATCTGTTTGGCGGGCACCAGACGGCGCGTTCGGTGCATTTCCTGGCGTTTTCGCTGATTGCCCTGTTCATCGTGGTGCATTTCGTGATGGTGCTGCGCACCGGCGCGCTGCGACAGGTGCAGGCGATGACCATCGGCGTGAAGGGAAACTGACCATGGACATGAACCGACGCACCGTTCTGGCCGGGATGGCGGCGGGCAGCGGCCTGCTGCTGGGCGGCTGTTCAGAAAATCCGCCGACGTATGGCAATGCCCTGCGCATGGGGGACTGGTTCACGTATAATGCGCAGCGCCTGCTGATCCCGCGCGGGGTGCTGGCGCGCGAATATGACCGGGGCGATATCACCGCGACCATCGGGGTGGGCACGGTCAATCCCGCCAACGATCACGAACCTGCGTTCAATCCGGGTGGCGGGCCGCTGTGGGCGCAACTGGCCGCCCACGATTTCAAGGACTGGGGGCTTGAAGTGGTCGGCGCGGTGGCCCGTCCGGGGCGGTATTCGCTGGATGCGCTGATGCGGTTCACGGCGCGCACCCAGATCACCCGGCACACCTGCGAAGAAGGCTGGTCGGCGATCAGCGAATGGACCGGCGTCCCGCTGCGCGCGGTGCTCGACCATGCCGGGATCAAGCCCTCGGCCCGGTTTGTGAAGTTCGAGACATTCGACATCTATCAGGACAGCATCGACATGTTCGATGTGCTCCATCCGCAGACGATCCTGGCCTATGGCATGAATGGCGCCCGCCTGCCGCACGGCCATGGCGCCCCGGTGCGCCTGCGCGTGGAAACCCAGCTTGGCTACAAAAGCGTGAAATACTTGCGCCGCATTGTGGTGACCGACCATTTCGATGATGGCGGCAAATTCGGCAACATCGCCGCGGGCTACAGCTGGTTTGCCGGGATCTGACCGCGCGGCGAAGCTTTGGCGATGGACCGTTCGCGCATTCACTGGCATCAAGCGCGCACAACAAAACGATAATCTGGCAGAGGATACCAGCGCATGAGTTTGTTCGACATGACCGGCAAAGTCGCGGTCATCACCGGGTCGTCGCGCGGCATTGGTGAGGCAATCGCCCATGCAATGGCGGATCACGGTGCGAAAGTCGTCATTACCAGCCGCAATCTGGCCCCCTGCGAAAGCGTTGCCGCGGCCATAAACGAAAAGCACCCGGGCGCGGCAATCGCGGTGTCGTCGTCGCTGTCATCAAAGGACTCGTTGCAGGCGATGATCGATGCGGGGCGCGCGGCGTTCGGCAGGATCGACGTGCTGGTGTGCAATGCCGCATCGAACCCGCATTATGGCCCGATGGCCACGATCACCGACGAACAGTTCCGCAAAACGCTCGACAACAATGTCGTGGCGCAACATTGGCTGATCCAGATGGTTGCGCCGGAGATGATCGCGCGCAAGGCCGGATCGATCATCATCATTTCGTCGATCGGCGGCCTGCGTGGCACGCCGATCATCGGCGCCTACGGGATTACCAAAGCGGCCGATATTGCGATGTGCCGCAATCTCGCGCGCGAATTGGGGCCGGCGAATGTGCGGATCAACTGCATTGCCCCGGGCCTTGTCAAAACCGATTTTGCCCGCGGTCTTTGGGAAAATCCCGACAATCTGAAGCATTCGACGGCCAATGCGTGCCTTGGCCGCATTGGCGAACCGCACGAGATTGCCGGTGCCGCCGTTTACCTCGCGTCGGATGCGGCGAGCTTCATGACCGGCCAGACCATGGTCATCGATGGCGGGGTGGTCGTCTGACCGGCGCGCGCGGGACCGTGGCACGATAAATCGCGTTCATCGCCCGAACGGCATTGCGGATCGTGCCGCCGGTTTTGCGCAGCAACGCCGATCATGAAACCCGGATTGTCGACCAGGTGGACAATCGGCAGCCGGAACTGATCGGCCGGTTTCACGAACCGTTCCACCATTTCAGACGTGCGCGCCCCCCACGATCCGGCCCCCAACGATCCGCCCAGGAATGGCGGATCGCTGGCCGGCCGCGCGATGTCGGCGCGGAACCGCGCCTTGGACGGACGCGGCCCGTGCGGTTAAAATGCATTTCACTTGTGCCGATAACGCGGAGGGCTAAGTCCGGTTGATGACCCATATTCTTGTGGTGGAGGATGATCCGGAAACTGCCGCGCTGATCGCCGCGCGGCTGGTGGCCGAGGGTCATGAGGTCACCCGCGCCACGACCGGTCGCGAAGCGCTGGGCCACACCCGCAGCCTTCGGTTTGACGCGATCACGCTCGATCGCATCCTGCCCGATATGGATGGCATCGCGCTGGTGGCGCGGCTGCGGGCCGAACAGGTCATGACGCCGGTGCTGATGATTTCGTCGCTGGCCGAAGTGGACCAGCGCATTGCCGGGCTGCGTGCCGGCGGCGATGATTACATGACCAAGCCCTTTGCCCCCGATGAAGTGGCCATGCGGGTCGAAGTGCTGTTGCGCCGGGGCCATGCCGCGCCCGCCGAAGGCCGCATGGCCGTGGGCGCGCTGGAAATCGACCTGATCACGCGCAAGGTGTGGCTGGCGGGAGAGCCGGTGCCGCTGCTGCAAAAAGAGTTTCGCCTGCTCGAATTCCTGGCGCGCCATCCCGGGCAAGTGCTCAGCCGGCAGATGATCTTTGAACAAGTCTGGGGCTATTTCTTCTGCCCCGCCGACAATCTGATCAACGTCCATATCGGCCGGTTGCGGCGCAAGCTGGAACGCCCCGGCCGGCCCGCACCGATCGACACCATCAAGGGCGAAGGCTATCGCCTGAACGCGGTCTGATGCCAGTAACCCCGCATGTGCCCCCGCATGTGCCCCCGCATGGGCCCCCGCATGTGCTCAGGCTTGCCGATGTGCGGCAGACGTCCAGCTTTCGCCTGATCGCGACGCTGGGCCTGGTGTTCGTGGCTGCGATCATGGCGTTGCAGGCGCTGACCTATACCCTGACCCAGCGCGAGTTGCTGGCGCGCAGCGATGCGGTGCTGAAATCGGAAATGGCGCGGTTTGGCGCGGTGCCCGGTGATCGGCTGGTTGCGGCTTTGAACGATGCCGGGCGGCAAAGCGCTTCGGGGTTCAACTATTTCGCGCTCGAGAATGCGCAGGGTGCGCTGGTAGCGGGCAATCTGCACTGGCATGGCGCGGCACTGCCGGATCATCCGCTGGAATTGGCGGCAGGCGTGGCCGCGCCGGTGCCGCTGCGCGTGCTGGTCCATGGCTTGCCCGGCGGGCAGCGCATCATCGTGGCGCGCGATATCGGCCAGATTGCCGAAATCCGCCAGCGCCTGCTGTGGCTGTCGCTCGCCGTGGGGCTGGGGGTGCTGGTGTCGGCGGCGGCGCTTGCCGTGGTGCTCAGTCTTGGGCCCTTGCGCCGGGTGCAGATGTTTCGCGCCAGCGCCAAACGCATTGCCGGCGGCGAACTGGCGCATCGCATGCCGGTTTCCGCCCGCCATGACGAACTTGATCTGGTGGCCACCACGATCAACGCCATGGTCGAGGAGATCGAGCGACTGATGGAGCAGGTCAAAGGCGCGACCGATGCCATTGCGCACGATTTGCGCGCGCCCCTGGCCAGGCTGCGCATGAAGCTGGCAGCGCAAGGCGGCGCGCCTGATGTGCTGGGCGAACTCGATGCCGTGCTCACCCGGTTCGATGCGCTGCTGCGCATTGCCGAGCTGGAGGCGGCGGGCCGCCGCGCGGGCTTTGCGCCGATTGATCCGATGGTGCTGTTGACCACCACTGCGGAATTGTATGAGCCGCTGGCCGAAGAGCGGGGCATCGAAATCACGCTGTCGGGCGGCTATGGCCACACGATCATCGGCGATGAGGCGCTGCTGGTGGAGGCCCTGGGCAATCTGATCGACAATGCGATCAAATTCGGGCCCGAGGGGGGCATCGTCCATCTCGCCCTCATGCGCGAAGATCGGGATCTGGTGCTGGCCATCGCCGACAATGGCCCGGGCATTGCCAAATCGGAGCGGGAGGCGGTGCTGCGCCGGTTCTATCGCGGTGCGGCCAGCCGGCAGGCGCCGGGGTCGGGGCTGGGGCTCAACCTTGTGGCGGCGATCGTGCATCTGCACGGTTTCGGGCTGGAACTGGGCGATGCCACCCCGGGGTTGCTGGTGCGCATCCGCGCCGGATCGCCCCCGATTTGATACGGCCAGACCTGATATGGCCCGACCTGACACGGCCCGACTTCATAGGGATTTTGGCAATCAAACGCGGCGCGGGCCTGTCCCCATTGGCCGTGAGTGAAGCGCACTGCGCATGGTGATAAACTCCAATTCATTTGAACCTGTTGCATGGCAGACGCCATGGGCGGGCCCGAAGCCATTGAACGGGTCACCATGCTGCAACTTGTCAAGATCGCCCTGGGCAAGCCCTATACCTTCATGGTGATGGCCATTCTGATCGTGCTGGGCGGCACGATTGCCTGGATCACATCACCCACCGACATCTTTCCCGATATCCGCATGCCGGTGATCGCCGCGGTGTGGACCTATCGCGGCCTGCCGCCCGAAGACATGTCGGGCCGGGTGGTCTATTATTACGAGCGCCAGCTTTCCTCCAGCGTCAACGATATCGACCATATCGAAAGCCAGTCGCTGGCCGGTATCGGCATCGTGAAAATCTTTTTTCACCCCGGCGTCGATATCCGCACCGCCACCGCGCAAGTCACCTCCACTTCGCAGACCGTGCTGAAACAGATGCCGCCCGGCATAACGCCGCCGTTGATTCTCAATTACAACGCGTCAACCGTTCCGATCCTGCAACTGGCGCTGTCATCCACCAGTCTGGGCGAACAAAAGATTTTCGATCTTGGCCAGAACGCCATTCGCCCGGCGCTGGCGCAAGTGCAGGGGGCCGCGGTGCCATCGCCCTATGGCGGGCGCGAGCGCCAGATCCAGATCGATATCGACCCGGCCGCGCTCCAGGCGCATCACCTGTCTGCGGCCGATGTCGGCGCGGCGCTGGCGGCGCAAAACCAGATCGTGCCCGCAGGCACCGCACGCATCGGCACGTATGAATACAATATCCGCCTCAACAACAGCCCCGGCGTCATCAATGATCTGAACACGCTGCCGATCAAGACACTGGCTGGCTCCACCATCACCATCGGCGATGTGGCCTTTGTGCACGATGGTTCGCCGCCGCAGCGCAATGTCGTGCGCGTCGATGGGCGCCGGGCCGTGCTGATGACGATCCTCAAGGCAGGGTCTGCCTCCACCATCGCGATTGTCGATGCGGTAAAGGCGCTGTTGCCGCAAATTTCCGCCTCGCTGCCCGCCGGGCTGACGATTTCTCCGCTGGCCGATCAATCGCTGTTCGTAAAGGCGACGGTGTCGGGCGTGGTGCGCGAAGGCGTGATTGCGGCGGTTTTGACCAGCCTGATGATCCTGCTGTTCCTCGGATCGTGGCGATCGACCGTGATCATTGCCGCCTCGATCCCGCTGGCGGTGCTGGCGGCGGTGGCCGGGCTGGCCATCAGCGGAGAAACGCTGAACATCATGACGCTGGGCGGCCTGAGCCTCGCGGTGGGCATTCTGGTGGATGACGCCACCGTGACCATCGAAAATATCAACTGGCATCTGGAACAGGGCAAAGGGGTGGAGGATTCCATTCTCGATGGCGCCCGGCAGATCGTGCAACCCGCGCTGGTCAGCCTGCTGTGCATCTGCATCGCGTTTGTGCCGATGTTTTTCCTGCCGGGGGTCGCCGGGTTCCTGTTTGCGCCGCTGGCCAAGGCGGTGGTCTTTGCGATGATCGCCTCGTTCATTCTCAGCCGCACGCTCGTGCCGACAATGGGCAACTATCTGCTGCGCGCCCATGCCCCTGCCTATACTGCCGACCAGATGCGCGGCCATGATGCCGCAGTGGGCCACCCCGGCACGCACAACCCCTTGCGCCGGATGCAGCACGGGTTCGAGCTGCGTTTCGAACGGTTTCGCGGCTGGTATGTGGCGGTTCTGGCGCTGGCGCTGGCGCGGCGCCGGCAGGTGATCATCGGCTTTGTCGTGCTGGTGGTGCTGTCGCTGGGGCTGGTGCCGTTTCTGGGGCGCAATTTCTTCCCTTCGGTCGATACCGGGCAGATCGGCATCCATGTGCGCGCGCCGGTCGGCACGCGGATCGAAGAGGCGGCGGCCAGCTTTGACCGGATCGAGGCGCGCATCCGTGCCACTTTGCCCGCCGGCGAAATCGCCAGCATTACCGACAATATCGGCCTGCCGGTTTCGGGGATCAACCGCGCCTATTCCAACACCGGCGGGATCGGCCCGCAGGATGGCGACATCCTGATCGCGCTGAAGGCCGATCACCGGCCGACGGCTGACCATTTGCGCCGCCTGCGCAGCGTGCTGCCGCGCGCCTTTCCCGGCACCGGCTTTTCGTTTCTGCCGGTCGACATTGTCAGCCAGATCCTGAACTTTGGCGCGCCGGCCCCGATCGACGTGATGGTAACCGGCCCCGATGCCGCCGCCAACGAAGCCTATGCGCGCAAACTGGTGAACCGGATGCACGGCCTGGGCGGCGTGGTCGATGTGCGGCTGCAACAGGCATCGAACTATCCGCAGATCGGCGTGAACATTGATCGCGCCCAGGCCGATCGGCTGGGCATTACCGAAAACGACGTCACCCGATCGCTTTCGGTCGGCTTGTCCGGTTCCAGCCAGATTGCGCCGACGTTCTGGCTCAATCCGCGCAATGGCGTGTCCTATCCCATCGTCGTCCAGGCGCCGCTGTGGCAGGCCGACAGCATTGCCGCGTTGCAGAATACCCCGGTCAGCGGGGCGGGCGGCGCGTTTCAGACACTGGGCGCGCTGGGCACCCTGCAACGCGGACCCAGCGCGGGTGTCATCTCGCACTATGCGGTGCAAAGCGCGTTTGACATCTATGCCGCCACGCAGGGCCGTGATCTGGGCGCCGTTGCGACCGACATCCAGCGGGTCATCGATGCCAGCAAGGCCGAATGTCCACCTGGCGCCAAAGTTGCGCTGCGCGGGCAGGTGCAAACGATGAACACGGCTTTCACCGGGCTGATGCTTGGTCTCGCCGGGGCAATCGTGCTGATCTACCTGCTGATCGTGGTGAATTTCCAGAGCTGGGCCGATCCGGCCGCGATCGTTTCGGCACTGCCGGCGGCGTTGGCGGGGATTGCGTGGATGCTGTTTGCCACCGGCACCACGCTGTCGGTGCCGGCGCTGACCGGCGCGATCCTGTGCATGGGGGTGGCAACGGCCAATTCGGTGCTGGTGGTCAGCTTTGCGCGTGACCGGCTGGCCGCCTGTGGCGATGCCCTGGCTGCCGCGCTCGATGCCGGGGCCACCCGGTTCCGCCCGGTGCTGATGACCGCGCTGGCCATGATCATCGGCATGGCGCCGATGGCGCTGGGGTTTGGCGAAGGCGGCGAACAGAACGCGCCGCTGGGCCGCGCGGTGATCGGCGGCCTGGTCTTTGCCACCATGGCGACGCTGGTCTTTGTGCCGGTGGTGTTCAGCCTGATCCATCGCGGTGACAACAAGGGAACTGCCACCAATGTCTGATATTTCGCCATCGCCCGCCAACGGTACCGGTCCCCGCGGGTTGCGCCAGCTGGGCATGGCTGCAGGGGCGCTTGCGCTTGTCGTGGTGGCCGCCGGAACCTGGTCGCGCCTGCATCAGGCCGATGAAGCGCGCGATTGGGGGCAGGCGCAGGCGATCCCCAGCGTGCACGTGATCACCCCCAGGCCCACCGGCACGACCGATGAGCTGGTCCAGCCCGGCACGATCGAGGCCTGGGCTGCGGCACGGCTGTTTGCCCGCGTGCCCGGCTATGTGCGGGCCTGGTATGCCGATATCGGCGCGCGCGTTGGCAAAGGCGCGCCGCTTGGCGCGATCGACACGCCGGAACTCGATCAGGAAATCATCCAGGCCCGCGCGGCGCTGGCCCGCGTGAAGGCAGAGGCGATGTTGGCGCGCTCCACGGCCGCGCGCTGGAATGATCTGCTCACCAGCCATTCCGTATCGCAGCAGGAAGCGGATGAAAAAAACGCCAACGCCGCCACCCATGTTGCTGCCGTGCGCGAGGCGGAGGCCAATCTGGGGCGATTTCTGGCGATGAAATCCTATGCCACGGTGCGGGCGCCGTTTGCCGGGATCGTTACGCTGCGCAATGCCGATATCGGTGATCTGGTCGGGCCGGGCGCCGCATCGCAAACCCCGATGTTTGCCATGGCAGATGATCACACTTTGCGCGTTTATGTCAGCGTGCCGCAGCAATTTGCGCCGTTGATCCACAAAGGGCTGGGCGCCCGGCTGACGGTGCCGGCATGGCCGGGACGCAGCTTTGCCGCCCAGGTGGTGGACCAGTCCGGCGCGATCAATTCGCAGACGGGGGCGGTTCAGGTGCAGCTTCAGACAGCCAATCCCGATGGCGCGTTGAAACCGGGCGGCTTTGCCCAGGTGCATTTCGATCTGCCGGTGCCATCGGGCCGTGTCCTGCTGCCCTCCAGCGCGTTGATCCTGCGCAGCGGCGGAACCAAAGTGGCAACCGTGGATGCGGGTGGCCATGTGCATGTGCAGCCGGTGACGATTGCCCACGATCAGGGCAATGTCGTGGAAATCAGCGCCGGGCTTGCGCCCGATGCGCGGGTGATCGACAGCCCGCCGGATTCGCTGCAGGATGGCGCTGCCGTGCAGGTGGAGAAACCGCATGGCTAAACGCTGGATGGGCGTGCTGTCGTTGCTGGCCACAGCATGCAGCCAGGCCCCGGCCTATCGCCCGCCGCTGGTCACCATGCCGGCCACGTTTCATGACGGTGCGCAGGTTTGGCAAGAGGCGCAGCCCGCCGCCCCCGTTGACAGGGCGTCCCCAGTTGACAGGGCCAATTGGTGGCGCGCGATGGGCGATCCTGCGCTCGACGCGCTGGAGGTGCGGCTGATCAGCGAAAACCCCGATCTCGCCGCAGCGTTGGCGCGGCATCGTCTGTCGCTGGCGGTGCTGCAGGAAAGCGGCGCCGCGCTGGTGCCCGAGGTGGCTGCGGGCGGCGCGCTGACCAGAAACCGCCAATCCGACACGCGACCCCTTCGCGGATCGAACCAGCCCGATCTTTATGGCGCCGAAACGTTGGGCGGCGGCGCAAGCTATGAATTGGATCTGTGGGGCAGGGTTGCCGACACGGTGAAGGCATCGAGCGCCGAGGCGCAGGCCAGCGCCGATGATGCCGCCGCCGTGCGCCTGTCGCTGCAGGCCGATCTGGCGGCCACCTGGGCGGGGTTGCGCGGGGCGGATGCCGATATCGCGATCCTGCAGGATGCACTGGCGGCCTATCGCCGTGCCGACGATGTGACCCGGCGCCGTTATGACGGGGGCATTGCCAATGGCATCGATCTGGGCCGCGCCGCTGCCCAGGTGGCCGATGCCGAGGCGCAACTGTCCGATGCGCGGGCGCGCCGCGCCCAGTTTGCGCATGCGGTGGCAACGCTGGCCGGGATACCTGCAGGCGAAGCGGATATTGCGCCTTCAAACCGGCAGTTGAGCCCAGTCACCAGTCCCGCCCGGGTTCCGGCAACCCTGTTGCAGCGGCGGCCCGATATTGCCGCGGCAGAGCGCCGCATGTTTGCCGCCAACCGCGCCATCGGCGTGGCGCAGGCAGCGCGGTTTCCGGCAATCCTGCTGGGTGGATCGGGCGGATTTCAAAGTACGGCGGTGGCGGGTCTGCTTTCGGCGCCCAACGTGTTCTGGTCGCTGGGGCCGCAAATGGTCCTGCCGCTGTTCGATGGCGGCCGGCGCCGCGCGCGCATTGCCGAAGCGCGTGCGCAATGGGACATCGCCACCCAGCGCTATCGCGCGACCGTGCTGCAGGCGATGCGCGAAGTGGAGGACAATCTGACCACGCTGAACCAGTTGCGCATCCAGCGCGAGGCGGAGGCCCGCGCCGCCACCGCGGCGGGCCAGGCGGCGCGCCTGTCGTATGAACGCTATATCAAAGGCGCCAACAGCCTGCTGGACGTGGTGATTTCCGACACGGCCGAACTGACCGCACGCCGCCGCGCCGCCGAGATCGCCACCCGGCAAGTGGCAGCAAGCATCGCGCTGGTGCGGGCGCTGGGCGGGGATGGGCCTGCCACCTGATTGCGGGCCGCAATTTCGGCAGCGCCACCGATGGAATTGCACCGTGGCGCTCGCTGTGGGCACTGGCGCCCTGAAGTGGCGCATGCAAAGACACCGGTATGAGACCAAAGCCTGACCCCGTTGGCCCGGGACAAGAAAGCGTCTGGGCCTATCCGCGCCCGGCGATTGCCGAGGCGACATCGGCGCACATCGTGATTGAGCACGCCGGCACAACACTTGCCGATACGCGATCCAGCATTCGCACGCTCGAAACCAGCCATCCGCCCAGCTATTACATCCCGGTTTGCGACATTGCGCCTGGCGTGTTGCACCGCGCCGAGGGCAGTTCCCTGTGCGAATGGAAGGGGGCGGCGGTCTATTGGGATGTGGTCATCGGCGATCGTGTCTTGCCGCGCATCGGCTGGAGCTATCCCAACCCGACGCGACCTTTTGCGATCTTGCGCAACCATGTCGCATTCTATCCGGCCCCGTTTGACCGGTGCAGCGTCGATGGGGAAACCGTCATCGCGCAATCGGGCGGTTTTTACGGCGGCTGGATCACCAGCAAGGTTTCGGGCCCGTTCAAGGGCGGGCCGGGCAGCCGCGGATGGTAGCGACGGACCGGTGGCACGCCCCAGTTTGCTGCTACCCCGGCCTGCTGCTACATTTTCAGCGGCTGATCATATCCGGTCAGTTCGAGATAGCCGCGCCCGCCGCTGGTGCGCACCGCGCCTTCCCAATAGACCGGCAGCCCGCTGGCCCGCGAATCGAGTTCCTGCGCGGCAAACAGCGGGTCCAATTGCCAGTGCAGCGTGCCCTGCGCGGTGCGGATCGAAAGGTCCTGACGGACCGGATAGACCGCGCCCGTTGCCGCGCTGCGCCAGGTCGCCAGCGGGCGAAAGTGGATATCGTCTGGCCCCAGCACGGTGGTCGTGCCGTCGGCGCGGCGCAGCGCACCGCCTGCCCACAGCGTTCCGCCGCCCTTGCGCCGCATGCGAAACGCCATCAGCGCGGAGCCGTCGTCGAAATTGATCCCGGTCCAGTCCCAGCCTTGCGCATCGGGGGCAAGGTATTGCGATGACCATTCGCGGTCCAGCCAGGCCTCTCCCGTGATGGCCACGGTCTTGTCGCCGCGCTGCACGCTGCCCGTGACCTGCAAATGCGGGATCGAATAGTAATAGCTGGCCTGATCGGGGCGCGGCCCCTTGCGGCTGTATCCGCCCTGACCCTGCAACATCGGGGCCTGGGTGGGTTTCATGGCCAGTGTCAGCGCAAAGCCGTTGGCAGCAACATGCGTCTGCCATTGCGCGCCCGCCGCGCGTTGCAAGCGCCAGCCGCGCAGGGCGACATCGGCATCGCCAACCGCTGCATTGGCCAGGCCAAACCCTTCGCGCGCGGTGCGTTCGCCATGCAGCAAACGGCCAGTGGCCGGGTCTGACAGCGCGACATGCGCAAACAGCACCTGGCGTGCGGCAAACCGGCTGGGATTGCGCGCATCGATCTGCGGCCGGGTGCGGAAAAACGTCACCTGAAATCCCAGATTTTCGCCATCGGCCGTGCGCAGCCAGCCGGTGACATACCACCATTCGGTGCGGAATTGCGGGTGGGCACCGTGATCAGCGGGAAAGCTCAGCGCCACGCCCGGGCGCACGACCGGGTAAGGGGCCGGTGGATAAGGGGCCGGTGGATAAGGCGCTGGTGGATAAAGTGGGGCCGCAACCAGCGACAGGGCAGCCAGAAGGTGGGCGGCGCGTTGCATCACCAATCCTCTCGCACCGACTCGATCGCGCTTTTTGCCGTGGCGCGTCGCCCCGCCAACAGCGCGGTGGCCGCCGCCGCGCCGACCAGCGCCAGCGCCACGCCCAGCAGTGTGCCCGGCGGGATGCGCGTGGTCATCGTCCAATGGAACGACTGCGGATTGATCACATGGATCAGCACCTGGGCAAGCATCAGGCCCAGGCCAATGCCAGCGAGCGCGCCGGTCAGGCCCACGATCGCGCCTTCGATTCCCAGCATGGCCAGCAATTGCCCCCGCGTGACGCCCAGATGCCGCAACATGCCGAATTCGCGTTCCCGCGCGATGGTTTGCGCCGAAACGGTTGCCGCCACGCCCGCCAGACCCACCAGAACGGCGATCGCTTCCAGCAGATAGGTCACCGCAAAGCTGCGATCGAACAGTCGCAGCGCAAACTGCCGCAAGATCGCGGGCCGGGTCAGTTCGGTCTGTGCCCGCACCACCGGCGGCAACGCGGCGAGCAAGGCGCGGCCCGTTGCGGCCGCATCGGCGCCCGGTTTCAGCATCACGCCAACCTGGTCGCGCCCGTCATCCCCGGTCAGGCGTTGATAGACCCGGTCGTCGATCACCACGGCGCCCGCCTGCCGCCCGTAATCGCGCCACACCCCGGCCACGATAAACCGCGTGCCCGCGGCGATCGGCAGCACGATCCGGTCGCCCGGTTTCCAGCCATAGAGCCGCTGTGCCGGCTCCGACACCCAGACTGCGGGATCTGTGGCAGGCATATCTTTGGCAGGCATGTCTTTGGCAGGGAAAGCAGGCAGGCGCGCGATCACTGCCGGCAGCGGATCGCGGCCCGCGCGCAAGGGCCGCGCAATCAGGCTGAGCGGCGGCCGATCGGCGCTGATCGTCAGCGGCAACAGGCGGCTGAACTCCATTCCGGCAATGCCGGGCATGTGCATCAGCCGCGCCCGCGTCGCTGGATCGAAACTGGCCCCGGCCATGGTGCGCGCATACACATCCGCCCCCAGGACATCCCCCAGCCAGTCGGCCACGGCCCCGCGAAAGCTGGTGACCATTGTCGCCATTGCAATCATCAGCGCGGTCGAGGCGACGATGCCGCACAGGGCAGTTGCCGCAGCGCCGGGCGCGCCGTGCAAATGGCGCACCGCCAGCAAGGCCGGCACCGGCCCGCGCCGCAGCCGCGCCAGCGGCGACAGCAGAACGCGGGCAAACCACGGCACGCCCGCCACACCGCCCGCCAGCATCAGCGCCATGCCGGCAAACCCGAACAGCGGCAGCCCGCCGACCGCGGGCAAAAGCACGGTGCCCGCACCGGCCCCGATCAGCACCGCCATCGGCCACCACGCCACCGGTTGTCGTGGATCGATCATGTCGCCGGTGTTTTTCAACGCCGCAGCGGGCGCAGCGGTTGCGGCGACGCGCCCTGGCAAGACACTGCCAAGCGCCGCCGCGAGCACACCCAGCGCAAAGAAACCCGCTGCGGCAAGCGGCTGAAACACCACATGCGCAGCCCCGCCATCGCGGAAATAGCCCGCGCCCAGATCCCCGCCAAACCAGCGCAGCGCGGCCCAGGCCAAGGCATATCCCGCAGCCAGGCCAACAGCGGCGCCAACCAGCCCGATTGCCAGACCCTCTGCCAGAACCGCTGCAACCACGCCGCCGCGCGGCATGCCCAGCGTGCGCAACAGGGCAAACGCGCGCTGGCGCCGCACAACAGACAGCGATTGCGCCGAATAGACCAGAAACCCGCCGGTCAGCAGCGCCACCAGTGCCAGCATGTCGAGATTGACGCGATAGGCGCGCGACAGCGCATCGCCCTGCGTGTTCTGCGCCGCGGGTGTGGACAGGATCGCGGCCGGGGGCAGATTTGCGCGCAAGGCTGCTTCTGCCACTGCCCGATCCGCCAGCGCGAGATCGATCCGGTCGATCCGGCCGATCCGGCCAAACCGCCATTGCGCCGCAGCGATGTCCATCACGCCCACGGCGCTGGCATCGTCCACCCCGGCAAGTGTGCCGGCCACCCGCAAGGGCACGGCATGGCCATTGGCTGTGACGAGGACTTGCGCGCCCACCTGCACGCCCGTTTCGGCGATGGCGCGGCGCGACAGGAACAGCGCGGTTTCGTCAAACGCCGCCTCTGCCTTGTCGCCGCCCGGCCCGTGCGGGTGGAGGCCGATCAGCGCGGGGGTCACCACGGCGGCGCGCAGGATATCAAGCCCCAGCAGCGTGATCCGCGCCTGCCCCGATTGGCCTTTGCCCGGTTGATCCATACCGATCTGCGCCGTCAGGCTGACCACCGGGCTGGCATCGGCCACGCCCGCGGTCTGCGCCACTTTGGGATAGAGCGCCTCGTCCATGCCAAGCGGGCTGGTGGCCCGCACTGACAGTTCCGCAGCGCCGCTGACCCCGCGCATCGCCCCGTCAAACGCGGCAAGCGCCGATCCATTGACCAGGTGCACGGCAAAGCCCAGGGCCACCCCCACCGCGATGGCAATGGCGGTCAAGGCAAAGCGCGCCGGGTGAAATCGCCATTCCCCGCCGATCAGCCAGCGCAGCGCCAGTCGCCCGGCCAGCAGCCCGGGATCAGCCCGGATCATGCGGCACAAACCCGTCAGGACCCAGTCGCAACACCCTGTCGGCTATTGCCGCACAGGCATCGGAATGCGTCACCATCACGCCTGCCGCGCCGTGCTTTCGCACCGCATCGGCAAACAGCGCCAGCACTTTGGCGGCCGTGCCCGGATCAAGATTGCCGGTCGGCTCGTCGGCCAGAATCAGGGCCGGGCGATGCACCAGCGCGCGGGCAATCGCCACGCGCTGCAATTCCCCGCCCGACAGATCGCGCGCATAGCCCGCACCGCGCCCGCCCAGCCCGACAGCATCCAGCATTGCCTCGGCCCGTGTTTCGGCCGCCGCGGCATCATTCGATACCAGCGCCAGCGGCAGCGCGACATTCTGGCGCAAAGTCAGATAGGGCAGAATGTGAAAGGCCTGAAATACAAAGCCGATCCGTTCGCGCCGCAGCCGTGTCCGCGCGATGTCGTCCAGCGCGCCAAGATCGGTGCCGGCAATCGCGATATGGCCTTCGTCGGCCAGGTCCAGCCCGGCCAGCAAGTTCAGCAGCGTCGATTTGCCCACCCCCGATTCACCGACAACCGCCACAAGTTCACCGGCAGCGACCGCCAGATCGAGCCCCTGAAACAGACGGCGCGGCCCCGGCACGGATTTGCCGAGCGCATGCACCTGCAAAATGGAAGGAACCGGCATGCAGCGGAAATGGCGGATTACGGGCGCCACGGCAAGGTGGCCCTTAAGCCCGTCGTGCGTGTTCATCTTGCCGGGCATTCCGGTCTGCCGGGATCAACCGTGCGGGGCTTGTGCTGGCGGACACATCGCGCCACCATTGTCCGGCGCGCGCAGGACTGATCGGCGCAGAGGGGGCCCCCGCTGGCCGCCCACCAAGGCAAGGCAGGTCATGCACACGGCATCGCAAATCTGGTTTGAAGCGTTTACGGCCCACGAAGCGGGATCACCGGTCCCGCCGGGCGAGGTGCTGCAATGGGGATCGCACGACCGGTTCGGGATTGTCGTGCGCGAACCGTTCGGCGCGCTGGGCGCGGGCCTGCTGATCCTGTTGGCCGTGGCGGCGTTTTACGAAGTGCCCGGCCGCGATCGGCGCAAGGGCAATCTCTATCCCGAAATCTATCTGTTCCATGTCGGGCAGCGCTGGGGTGATCATTCGTCGCTGGATTTCTGGCCAGAGCGCAAGGAGATCCTGGTGGCCGATGATCCCGACGCCGTGCTGGCGGCGATCAATGGCGCAGGTATCACCCATCTGGCCGTGCCGGACGGTCTGCCGGCACAGTTTGCGCCCAGTTTTCGAGAGCCGGAATCGGCGCAGGACCGGGTGAGGCAGGCGTTTGCCTATGCCGCCGGCGGCACGGCAAGGAATGGGACCCTGGTGCTGGGCACGACCAGCATGGAAGTGATATCAAACTATGGCTTTACGCTTCAGCCCGAAACCTGGCTGCCGGAATTTGAAGTGGAGGTGGCGGCGATGCCCGGCGCAACGCCCTATGAACGCGAAGCGCGGCGCGTGGTGGCCCATATGAATGACCGCAGCCGCGAAATTGCGCGCGATGATCCCCGCTATCTGGCGGCATGCGACCGGATGGCGCGGGCCGTGGCGGCCTGTTCAATCCACGAAACCTATCGCCGGATCGATGTTGCCGCTGCGATTGCGATGCTCGGATGACGGGTTGCTGCACGCGGCCGGTTCGGAAATTGCCGGTTCGGAAATTGCCGGTTCGGAAATTGTCGGTTCGGAAATTGCCGGTTCGGAAATTGTCTGGCCGGAAATTGTCCGGGACGCTGCTGGCGCGGGGCGCACCCTGGCGCTAAAGCCCTGTTTCGAAAAAATCCTGAAAGTTGCGCCGATGCCTTATCATTCCTGGCAGTTCACCCATGCCATCACCCGTCGCCCGCCCACCTCGATCTGCAACGGGCTGCGCGCGGTCGATCAGGGGAACCCCGATTTTGACCGGATCACGGCCGATCATCGCGATTATGTGGCGGCGCTGCGCAATGCGGGGATGACGGTTGTCGAACTTGCCCCGCTCGAAGAATTTCCGGATTGCTGCTTTGTCGAAGATGCCGCGCTGTGCCTGCCACAGGGCGCCATCGTGCTGCGCCCCGGCGCAGTGACGCGGCTGGGCGAAGCACGCGCCATGGCGCCGCACCTTGCGGATGTCTTCACGCAAGTGGAGGCCATTTCCGGCCCGGGTTTTGTCGAAGGTGGCGATATTCTGGTGACCGAGCGCGAAATCCTGGTCGGCCGTTCGGCGCGCACCGATGCCGCAGGCATTGCCGAACTGGCGCAGATCGCCGGGGCCTGGGGGCATCGCGTGCGCGAAGTGATCACGCCGCCGGGGGTGCTGCATTTCAAGACCGATTGTTCGCTGCTGGATCATCAGACCATCCTGGCGACGCCGCGGCTCAACGCCTCGGGCTGCTTTGCCGATTATACGGTGATCGAAACCGCTGCGGGGGAAGAGGCCTGCGCCAATGCGATCCGCGTCAACGAAGTGGTGATCATGCCGGCGGGATTTCCGAAAACGGCCGAAATCCTGATCGCGCGCGGGTATCGGGTGGTGACCGTGAACAACACCGAATGTGCCAAAGTCGATGGCGGCATGTCCTGCCTGTCGTTGCGGTTTACGCCGACGAAATGACAGCTGATCCGGGTTCGGGGGCCTGAACAAAACCATGACAACCGGCAAGCGGGCACTCGGGTTCGGCATGGCGCTCGCCCTGGTGGTGGGCAACATGATCGGTTCGGGCGTCTATCTGCTGCCGGCCACGCTGGCGCCGCTGGGGATGAATGCGCTGGCCGGCTGGGTGGTCACGATCATCGGGGCGATGGCGCTGGCCTGGGTGTTTGCGCGGCTTTCGGCAAAAATTCCCAGGGCAGGTGGCCCCTATGCCTATGTTGAGGCGGCGTTTGGCCCGGGCGCCGGCTTTGCCGTGGCATGGAGCTATTGGGTTTCGGTGTGGACGGGCAATGCCGCCATTGCCGTGGCGGCGATCAGCGCGCTCAGCAGCCCGCTGGTTTTCCTGCGCCAGCCGGCGATGGCGGCGGGCGCGGCCCTGGCGCTGGTCTGGGTGCTGGTCCTTGTGAATGTGCGCGGCGTGGCGCTGGCGGGGCGGGTGCAAGTGGTTACTGCCATTGCCAAGCTGGTGCCGCTGGCGCTGGTGATGCTGCTGGGGGCGTGGTTCCTGCTGCCCGCGGCGCATGTTGCGGCGGTGGCCCCGAATGCCGTGCCGTTGAGCGGTGGCTTGATCGCGCAGGCCGCCGCGCTGACCTTCTGGGGCTTTCTGGGGGTCGAGGCGGCAACCGTGCCCGCAGACAAAGTGATCGATCCCGAACGCACCGTGCCGCGCGCAACGCTGCTGGGCACGGCCTTTACCGGGGTGATCTATTTTTCGATTGCCGCGACGCTGCTCACGTTCGTGCCCTCGCAGGTGCTCGCGCAATCGCCCGCGCCCGTTGCCGATTTTCTGGGGCGCAGCTTTGGCCCGGTGGCGGCCGATGCCATGGCGCTGTTTGCCGCTGTCAGCGCGATTGGCGCGCTTAACGGGTTTGTCCTGCTGCAGGGCGAAATGCCCCGGGCGATGGCACGCGGCAAAGTCTTTCCGGCGTGGTTTGCCAGGGAAACAGCACAGGGCACACCGGCCCGCGCCCATGTGTTCTCCGGGATCTTGCTGAGCATGGTCATGCTGATGAACTATTCGGGCAGCACTGCGAACCTGTTTGCCGCGGTCATCGAAATCAGCCTTGCCGCGGCCATGCTGGCCTATTTCGCCAGCGCGCTGGCGGCGCTGAAACTGGTACGCGGCGAATGGAGCGTGGCCGTGGCGGCAACAATTGCGGCGGCCTATGTGGCATGGATGGTTTGGGGCCTGGGGTGGCGCGCCGATGCCTGGGGGCTTGCGCTGCTGGCGGCCGGTGTGCCGATCTATTGGTCGATGCGGGGCGCCGGCAAACCGGCGAGGTGAACCACACGGACCGTGTGCGGCAAAAGCCGCTGCGATTGACCAAATCGGCACTTGCGCCGGCCAGCAGGGTTCAACCCGGTCGTGCTGCCGGCAGAACAAATACGCTGATCCGGACAAATGCAGCGCCCAATTCAATCCCGAAAATTTTTAAAAAACTTCAATAAAATCCGAAATTCGCCATAATTATTGAAACAGTTTCCGAAAATTTGCCATGAATGGCCTTCCGCCCAAAATTCCACTGCCATTCCGGATAGGTTTTCTGGCCTGGTTAAGGTCAAGATTTGTGAATTATATCAGAATTTTGGTTCGATCTGGCGGCTTGCTTTGTTGGCGAGTCTTGATCGCCACCAGCCGGCAATGCCGCTGGCAATCGAATTGATGGCAACAGACCTTGAAAAAATAAATCGATTGATTTCCCGAACAAAAGATACGTAAAAGTACCAAGAATCAACGAATGCCGGCCCCGGTTGCAGTTCCAGTCAGGCTGCCCACCTGTCCTCTTTGGTCGATTCACCACGGAATCAGGGTGTGAACATGGCGGCGGGTTCTCGGGCAAAGGTGCGCCTGCATCGTTCGCAGGCGCGGTTTCTGGTCGGTGCGGCATCGATTGCGGCGCTGCTGGCCACCACCGGGGCGCGGGGCCAGGCGATCGACGTGGTGGCCAGCGCGGGCGGGCCTTCGACCATCGCGATCCAGTCGGGCGGCAGCAGCGCGGTTGTTACCACCAGCCGCGTGGTCAATGGGACCGGGTTCAACCGGCTCGATCATTTCAACATCGGCACCGGGCAGGCGGCCACGCTGGTGCTGCCGACCGGATCGAACAACCTGGTCAACCTGATCCGCGATGCCTCGACCATCAACGGCACAGTCACGTCGGTGCTGGGCGCGCTGGGCGGGCAGATCGGCGGCAATGTCTTTCTTGTGGTGCCTAGCGGGCTGATCATCGGCAGCACAGGGGTCATCAACACCGGCCGCCTGATCGTGCGCGGCACGCCGGCCAATGCCCAGGCGGGTATCGACCCTTCGCTGGCCGATGTGTTCGGCGGGGCGGCCGCGCCATCGGTTGCCGTAAATGGCCGGATTTCCGCGCCGGGCGGGGTGGATATCCATGCCAAAACCGTAACGGTCGGCGCATCGGGCCTGGTGGAAACGGGCGCTGCCGGGCTGGCGCGGCTGGGCAACACGGCGGCGCTGCAGAACAGCCTGGTTTCGACCCAGGGGCTGCCCAGCGGGCAGGCGATTGTCACCACTGCCAGCGGCGGCCTTGCCATCGTTGCCGACAGTTCGATCACGCTGGCCCGCGCGGTGGCCGACAACCCGGCCACCCCCGCCAACGAAGCGCAGCCGGGCGCGGTGTTCGATGTGCGGCCAACCGCCAGTTTGCCGGCGGGCATTTCGTTGCAGGCGCCAACCATCGACATCGGCGGGCAGTTGAAGGCATGGGACGGCACGGCCTCGGGCCTTGCCGGCGCTGTCTCGCTGATTGCCAGTGACAGCGAAACCTATGGCAACGTGTTTGCCCCGCTGGCGATGTTTTACGGCATGCCCCAGGCCAGCACCGGGATCAGTGTCGAAGGCGCGATTGCCGGCGGCAAAATATCGATCACGGCCACATCGTCGAGCAGTGTCAGCCAGGCCGACGCCACCAAATCGGCCGACACGCTGGACAAAGTCGCCGGCAAGCCGGGCTCGGACGCGCTGACCAAGCTGGCCGGATCGGTCGGCTCGGGGGTTGGCGCGTTCGTGTCGCTGGCCAGTTCGAGCGCCACCGTAAACGTTGCCAATGGTGCAAGCATCAAGGCATCGGGCGACCTGACGATCACGGCCGGTTCCGCCGCGACCAGCGTGGCAGACGCATCGGCCACTGCCGAAGGTGGCAGCAACGGCGGCGTGGCGATTGCCGCGACGGTGTCGCAATTGACATCGAAAGCCGCGGTGACAGTCGGCAATGCGCAAGGCGGCGCCACCTTGTCCGCCGGCGGCGCGCTGACCATCGGCGCGACCAGCGATCCGCGCGCCACCGTGAGCGTGAAAGTCACCTCCACCGGCACTGCGGTCGGCGCCGGGGTTGCCTATAACGAAGTCAATTCCGACGCCGGGGTAACGGTTGCGGCCGGATCGGCGATCGATGGCAATTCCATCGCGATTGCGGCCACCACCGCGCAGGCCGACACCACCGCCGGGGTGCAGACCACCGCCACCGGTTTTGCCAACAACACCAGCCCGGGCGGCGGTGTTGCCGCCGTGACCGAAGAGACCATCAGCAGCCATGTCGATATCGCCGGCACCGTGGGCAGCGCCCGCACCGGCAGCGTGACGATCGGGGCCAGCACCACCACATCGATCAACAAGACCGCGGCGACCACCACTGTCGGCACCGATACCAACCCCAAACCCAAAGCCGTGCCGACCGGCACGAGCGACCTTGGCACCATGCTGTCGAGGTTCCTCAAACAGTCGACCGAAGACCCGGCAAAGACGGCCGAGGCCGGAAAAATCGGCGCCAGTGTTGATCCGCAAAGCCATGCCGGGGCCTCGGTCGCGGTGCTGCAGGCCAATGAGGGCGCAACCGCGCATGTTACCGGAACGATCACCGCAACCGGGCTGATCAGCATTGGCGGCGCGATGCACGACAGCCAGGTGCGCAACAGCGCGCAATCGGATGTTGCCGCTGCGGAAAAGATCAACGGGGCGGGCACCACCGTTTCAGGCGCGGCGGCGTGGGGCACGTATGTCTATACCGGCACCGCCGATATTGCCGGAACGGTCAATGCCGGATCGCTGAAAGTCACCGCGCTGGTCGATCGTCCGCTGGGCCTTGCCGACCCGATCGGGACTTTGACCGGCCTGCCCGGTTCGCTCAACACGCCGGACAATTTCAACGCGCTGACTGCCGATCTCGGCTATGCCAAATCGCTGCTCGACACGCTGGGAACCCTTGCGCCGACCAAGGCGGGCCTGTTCGGGTCCTACGCCGGTGCCGGCGCCGACAGCGACAGTGCGGGCAAGGCCGCGGTGGGCGGATCGATCGCCTATGACCGGATTGACGCGACCAGCAGCGCGTGGATCGATCCCGGCAGCAAAGTCACGATTTCGGGATCGCAGGCCGCGGCCTCCACGGTCGATGCGGAAACCGACATCGTGCTGTTGAACCTTTCAGGGCCAAAGCTTTACGGCACCAAAAGCGCGGGCGCGGCGCTTGGCGGCGCGATCACTTACAACACGATCAATCCGGTTACGGTCGCCGGGATCGGCGATGGCGTGGTGTTTGTGGCGCCAAACGCCGATCTGTCGGTCATCGCCAATGCCGCCATCGATGCGCTGACGCTGGCGCCGGTGTCGGGCAAGGGGACCGGCACGACGCTGAGCGGTGCCTTCGCGGTCAACCAGATCACGGGCAGGACCCACGCGATCGTATCGGATCAGGCCAGCATCGATCTCGGATCGGGCGCGTTCCAGATCGCGGCCGGGACCGATCTGAAAGTGTGGAGCGTGGCAGGCGCGCTGGCAACGACGATGCCCGACGGGTCGGGCAACGGGGCCGACACCTCGATCGGGGTGTCGGGCGCGCTGAACTATGTGACGCTGGATACCGAGGGTGTTGAGTTGCGCTGAGAATTGACCCGGGATTTTCATCGAGAATTGACCCGGGTGGGTATGGGATATGTGCGGCCGGTGACGGCCATGGTCAAGGTCTGGGTTTATCCCTTTCTGGGTCTGGGGTCGGCAGAGCTGGCCC
>CAILBC010000008.1 GCA_903832325.1 uncultured Sphingomonadales bacterium
AGCTGCGGCTCAGCAACGCCAAGATGGATTGGATTGAACGGCTCGTGACCACGCTGTTCCTCGGTTAATAATTTGAGATTGCCTTTGCCGATATCAGCATCTCGTTTGCTAAGGTCAAAGCTTACACTACGCAGAAATACCGTAAGCGCCGACGGAATGCGGCATTGACGTTGGCCTATTTGGACAAGGACAGAACAGGGAGCACCATCCAGAGACTCGTACTGGATGCTATCGAGAATCGTTTTCCGCACACTCGCGAGGAAGATAGGGACCTCTTTTGGCCTGAAGGGTTGCGCACTGACGGGCCTTTTCCCTATCGGCGATCGGCCGATGGCGTCAGGTCGCATTCCGACACCCCCTTGGCGGAACTCGCCAGCATAGCGCTGCCCTTTCTCCAAGTTTCACTTTCTGACGAGGAAATCATCCAGAAAATGACGGAGCATTTTCGCTTGGAGCGCCTACGCCGGGCCACCCGAGCGCGTTTTGAGGCGGCTTTGGTAATTGCCCAGCGCGCGCAGGCTGTTTGATTCATAGGGCTATAGCGTAGACATAGTGCTCATCATCGTCGGTCGCGGCCCGCCATTTCTTGACCGCGTGTTGGCCTGCCCAACCAGCCTCGCACCCGGCCTCACGAACCCTCGGAGTCCTTGTTGCGCTACGCGGCAAGCCGCTCCGCTGAGGGGGTTCGAATCCCTCCGTCTCCGCCATTTCTTGACCGTGTGTTGGCCTGCCCAACCGGTCCCCAGCTATTGCGCTGGACTGGGTATGTCCAACGGCTCTTTGACATAGGGCACTTTGTCCGAACGCAGGTTGAAGATATCCCCCTGCCGTGATGCGATCACGCCCATTTCGGCCATGGTCTGCGTCGGATCGATGCATTCGGTCGGCTCATAGACGTGGGTGACAGGGTTGGTGGATTGCAGGTAATGATAGCACGCCCTTGGCTGCCCACCCATCGCCACCACGGCCCACGTGCCGTGCACGACCCGGCGATTGCCCGAATACCACATGAAAACAAGCCCATCATCGCTTGTAAATTCGGCATAAACCCCGTGGCCAGGCTGAAAGACAACCGCCGTTCGCCCCTTCAGCCTGGCGGTCAAAGCCTCTGACAATTGGGCCGCAGACCAATCCTTGATAGTATTTTTAGCCTCGTTCTGGCGCTGAACACTCTCGGAAATGATCCTTTCTGCGAATGCCTTGTCCATCGTGGCGGGCACTGTGATGGCCTTGTCTTCAGCCAGCGCGACCCCGGCAAACGAAATCAGGCCAACCAGCACCCCGGGAAATACCGACTTGATCATGTTGCCGATGGCCTTTTTTTAAACGACGCATGAAGTATGCCATCGCAACACACAGCGTCAATCGGGTCCGGAAAGCCGGCACAACCCGGCCGGACGTTGACCCCGCCCCACCCCGGCATGATAGGATACCCGATGGATTTTGACGATCAACTGCGCCGCTTTTTCGGGACCGACGATCTCGATACCCTCACCCCCGCGGCGCTGTCCGCAGGGGCAGAGCACATGCGCGTGGAACTGGGGCTGGAACAGGACAAAAGCCGGCGCTTCGCAATGTGGACCATCCTCCACACCCTGGGCGAAGCGCCGGACCTGGACATCGCGTTCAAGGACCCTGCAGACCGTGACGCCGCGCGCAATTTCATGGACCTGATGGACAAATCCGGCGACGGATAGCGGCAATCGGCGCGTGGTTCAGCCGCCCCGAACATTTCAGGCCGTGGCTGCCATCGCCCGCGCCCAGCGATAGTCCTGCTTGCCTGCGGGCGAGCGGCGCACTTCGTCTACCCAGACCAGCGCCTTGGGCACTTTGTATCCGGCCAGGCGGTCGGCCAGGAACAGGCGCAGCGTGTCCTGGTCGGGCCTCGCCGTGCCCGGCCGGGATGCCACGATCGCCACCACGCGCTCGCCCCAGCGCGTGTCGGGCTGGCCGGCAACAACCGCGTCGAGGATTGCCGGATGCGCGCGCAGCGCTTCTTCCACTTCTTCGGGAAATATCTTTTCACCGCCGCTGTTGATCGAAGTCGATCCGCGGCCAAACACCACGATCGTGCCGTCGGCGTCCTGGCGTGCACTGTCGCCCGAAACCGCCCAGACCTGCCCCGCAATGCGCTGAAACACTTTGGCGCTGGATTCGGGATCACCAAAATAGCCAATCGGCACGTGGCCCGATCGCGCCACCAGCCCGGTTTCGCCGGGTTGGGCAAAGCGGCCGTCGATCACCACGCGCTGGTGATCGCCCCCAGGCAGGCGCATCATGCCCTCGCTGCTGGCCTGCGCCGCGCCCGATACGCCGGTTTCGGATGACCCCATGCCATCCAGAATGGCCACCCCGGAGGGCAGCAGAGCCTGCAGATCATGCTTCACATGCTGGGAAAACACCGCCCCTCCCGATCCCAGATGCACCAGCGCCGCCAAATTCCAGCGCCCGGGATGCGCGCGCAGTGCATCGCGCAGTGGCACCGCCATGGCATCACCCACGATCTGCACGATATTCACGCCCAGCCGCGCCACTTTGTCCCACACCGCCACGGCATCAAACGTCGGGCTTTCATCCAGCACGATGGTCAGGCCATTGAGCAGCGCCGACCAGGTGGTCCATAACGCGGCGGCGTGCATCAGCGGCGCCAGCGGAAACAGGAGCAGCCGGTGCGACTGGTGCACGCGTTCGGCAATCCCTTCGGGCCGGTCGAGCGGCCCCAGCGGATTGAAATAGCCCGCCCCGCCGGCACAGGCGAACAGAAACGCCTTGTGCGGCCACATCACACCCTTGGGCATGCCGGTGGTGCCGCCGGTATACGTCAGCACGATGTCCTGCTCCGACCGTGCCCAGCCCTTTGCCGGCGCCGCCTGCAGCAGCGTGTCATAAGCAATCGAACCGGCAATGTCCGCGCCCGACCCGTCCGACCCGCCCAACCTGTCCGACCCGCCCGACCCGTCTTCCACCGCCACGGCCAGCCGGATCGCAGGCAGCCGCAGACGCACCGCGCGCACGATCGGGGAAAATTGCGCGCCATGTACAATCACGGCGGCCCCGGCATTGGCGAACAGGTGGCACAATTCTTCTTCGCGATAGCGATAGTTCACATTGAACGGCACTGCACCCAGCTTGATCAGCGCAATGAACGCCTCAAGGTATTCGGCACGGTTGGCCATATAAAGCCCGGCGGTATCGCCCGCGCCAACACCGTGCGCCGCCAGGCCCGCAGCCAGACGGTCCGACCGGTCGTCCAGTTCGGCATACGTCAGCCGCAACGAATCGGATTCGATCGCGATGCGGTCGGGCACTGTGGCGGCAACAGCTTCGAACAAGTCCGCAAGGTGAAACTGGCTGGCCATCGGATCAATCCACGCGGTCTATCGGGGGCAGGACATAACGGCCATCAAGCGCCTCGGCCCGGGGCAGATACATCCGCGTGACAATATGGTATGGTCCGGCAGGAACGGGCAGCCAGTTGCTCGTGCCTTCCGGCGGCGGATCGGCCGCCAGCACGATATCGAGCGAACCGTCCGCGCCAAATGCAAGGCCGCGCGTGCGATCGCCAATGGCATAGCGGCGCAGCGGATTTTCGGTCAATTGCGCAGTCCGGCTGTCATAGGCGGTGATCGACCAGAAGGCATCGACCGGGGGCAGCGCGCCCGGCGCAAAATGGATGCGATAGCGGTGCGCGCCGGTCAGATAACCGCCGTTGCTGTCCATGATCGCCGCCGGATAGATCGATTCTTCCGGTTCATTGACATAGCCGCCGCGCGCGATTTCGGCGCGCAGCAGGTAATCGCGCCCGGGATTGGCCACCGCGCTCGACAGCAACCAGCCATTGGCCGATTGTGTGGGCCGAAATCCGCGTGAGGCCAGCACTTCGGGCCCGATCCGCACCGCCCAGCCCAGCCCCAACGCCGCAGCAGGAGACAACGCGGCCGCATCGAACACGCACCCGGGGCCAAATCCGGCGCTGTCGAATTGCGCCATCAGCGCCTCTTCCCCCGGCACGGCGGGCAAAGTGCGCAAGGCACCGTTAAGCAGCGCGAAAAACGCCAGGCTGTCAAATGCGGCCAGCGGCGCGGCTTCGGTCACCGGGGGGCCCTGTACACCGTGCAGCGTGATCGCCTGCGACAAAGCGCGCGCCGCCTGTTCATCCCGGGCGCCATCAACAAACACCCGGCCCAGCAGCCAGACGGTATCGGTGGGCAGGTGAAACGCTTCGCACCCCGCCGTCACCGTGCCGCCGCCGGGGCCCACCAGGGCATAGCGCAGCGCGCGGCCCCGGTTGGTGCGCGTGCCGAGGTGGTGGGGTTTGCCGTAAAGGTCCATGAACGCCAGCGTGTAATAGCGATCGCCCATTTCCGGCACATCGAGCAGCACCGGCCCGTGCGACAGATCGAGCCAGGCATTGAGATAGAGCGTGTCGGAATTCGCGGCGCGCAATTGCCCCTGCGTGGCCGGGGTCAGCACGCCGGGATAGACCGCCATCACGTTCACCGGCGCCGCCACCGGTTGATCGGCACGCACGCGGTGCGTTTCATTGTGCCGCTGCTTCAGCATATCGACAATGGGAAAGCCGTAGATGAACCCTTGCAGGCCAATCGCCTGCGCCAGCATCGTTTCGGCATCCATCGTGGCGGCGGCGCACTGGTCCGGGGTGGGCAGAGTCATCACGGGCATCCTTTCGCGCAAATCGGCCGGCAAAAATGCCTCACCCCGCCATCCGATACCGGATCGGCAGACGCTTCAGCCCGCCGGTATGGTTGGTCTTCACCCATTCGGGATCGCCATCCAGGTCGATATGTTCCACCCGCGCGACCACTTCGCGAAACAGCGCCTCCACCTCCATTTCGGCCAGAATCCGGCCCAGGCAATGGTGCGCGCCATAGCCAAACGCGACATGGCGATTGGGCGACCGATCAACCAGGAACCGGTCGGGCTCGGCAAAGGCGTCTTCATCGCGATTGGCCGAAAGATACATCAGGCACACGCTTTCTCCCGCTGCAATCGCCTGCCCGCCCAGCATGGTATCGCTGGCAGCGGTGCGCATGAAATGGCGCACCGGCGTTGCCCAGCGGAACATTTCCTGCGCCGCATCGGGGATCAGCGCGGGATTGGCGCGCAGCCTGGCAAACTGGTCGGGATTGAGCGCCAGCTGCATCATGCCGACCCCGACAGTGGAACTGGTCGTATCGTGCCCTGCTGCTGCCAGCAACATGCCATAAGACAGCGTATCGATATCGGGCAAAGGCTGGCCATGCAGCGTGGCATTGGCCACCACCGACATCAGGTCTTCGGCCGGGGCCGCGCGCCGCTGTGCCACCACGGTGCCCAGATAGTGAAAAAATTCCATGACCACGTCCTGGCCATATTCGCCGCTGCGCTGCCGTTCGGGGTCCTGCGATCCGAACAGTTCCTGCGTCAGGCGCAGCACCAGCGGCGCGTCGCTGTCGGGCAGCCCGAGGATCGAAGTGATCATGATCAGCGGATAGGGCACCGCAATCGCCTCGATAAAATCGCATGCCCCGCCCAGCGCGGCCAGCTTGTCCACATAGCTTCGCGCCAGATCGGCCATGCGGCCGCGCAACGTGTCAAGAAACCGCGAATTGAACCAGGTTTGCGTCAGCGCACGATAATCGCGATGATCCGCCCCATCCATATCGAGCAATGTGCGCACCGGCCCGGTCCGCACGCCCCATTGGGCCAGTATGGCATCCTCGATATCGCGCGGCATCAGCGTTTGGCGCGGCGCAGCCAGCCAGGTGCGGCTGTCACGCTCCACCGCCATGATTTCCTCGCGGCGCAGCACGGCCCAGAACGGGCGATAGGGTTCCTGCTCCACCCACAGCACCCGCCCGGTGGCGCGCAGCGCCTTGCACCGCTGCGCCACTTCGGCCTCATCGAGATAGGCCTCGGGCGAAAACACGTCGAGCGTGGCAAGCGGCCGGTTCATCATCGCATCTCCCGATTGCCGGCGGTTTGCTGCCCCCGTTCATCGGGGCACCGAACGTGCAATGCAGGCCATGATGCCAGCGCCCGTGTGCCCGCGCACCACACTTGCCGCCCAAAATGGGCGGCGTGATCAGGCGCCCTCCAGCGCCGCCAGCAAATCGCGCAGATACCGCGCCGAACTGTCGGTCAGCGCCTGCAGGCTGTCTTTCGCCTGGTCGGTCACGGTCAGAAAGCCGGCAGAGCTGCGCTGCACCCACCCGCGCGCCACCAGCACGCCAATCTTGCGCCGCGCCGTTTCGCGCGGAATTCCGCTGAAATCGGCGATAGACTGCAAATTCACATCCGCCGGTGCCACCAGATTCACAGGGCTGGTGCGAAACTGCGCCTCGGTCATCCCGGCCGGCGCATTGCGCGGGGTAAAGCTGCGCTCGCCGATGATCGTCAGCACCAGAAACAGATCCAGGTCTCCATCAAACGCTGCCCGGCACGCCACCAGATGCCGCGTCAACGCCGCCACATGCTGCGCGTGCAACTTTCCGAAATTGGCCCTCAATGCGTCTTTGTCGACCATGCCCCAACCTTACTGAAAGCCATCCCCGATCACGGTCAGGGCCCGCGTGGGGGTGTGCAACGCAACGCGCGACACGCCCCATCCCAACCACAGGACACCCCTTTCCCGAGGGGCGGGGATGGCCAGAACGCCAAACCCCTGCACCCGAAATCCGCAAAGCCCTAAACCCCGTAAACCGGCAGCGGCATCGTGCCGTCGAAATAGCGTTGCAGGCGGAACGGCGTTGGATCGACTATCGGCGCGCGGCCCAGCACCAGGTCGGCCGCCAGGTGCCCGCCGGCCGGCCCCGCGCCAAACCCGTGCCCGGAAAAGCCGGTCGCCACGACCAGGCCGCCGATTGCCGCCACCGGAGAAATCACCGGCACCGTATCAGGCGTGGCATCGATGAACCCGGCCCAGGTCTGCACCGGACGCGCCGTGGCCAGCGCCGGATAGCGCCGGCGCAGCAGCGCAAAGGCGCGCGCCAGATAGGCCGCATCGGGCTGCGGATCGAGCACGCGCACCGTTTCATAGGGGGATGGCCGATCCAGCGGCACCGGCGCCCCGTCGCGCCATTCGCGCAGGAAATCCGAACCGAATTTCAGCCGGATATGCCGCCATTCCATGCCCAGCAAATGGCGATAGAGCCCCATGTGGCGGAATGAGGCGGGGATCACCGGAATGGCATTGAGATGCCCGTTGGCCACGGTAAAGCCGCCATCGGCGCGGCGCCTGATGCCCAGCGTGCCGTCCCAGAAATTGGGCATCGGGCCGGCATCGGCGGGAAACGGCTGCGTGCGCGCCACGCTCGCGCGCACCGGCAATTGCGGCAGGGCAATGCCCAGGTCCGCCAGAATGCGCCGGGTCCACACGCCGCCGGCCACCACCACCGCGTCCGCCGCGATCGTGCCGCGTTCGGTCACCACGCCCAGCACGCGCCCACCGGCCACGTCAATGCCGCGCGCCGCGCAATCGGTCAGAATCGTCACGCCCAGCGCCCGCGCCGCCTGCGCCATCAATGGCACCGCGCGCTGCGGTTCGGCCCGGCCGTCGGTGGCGCAATACATGCCGATGGCCGGCCGCGCGGCATCACCCGGCAGCAGCGCCTCCAGCGCCGCGCCCTCGACCATTTCGCCATGGATGCCCGCGCCCGCAGCCTCCGCGATCCAGGCGCGGTTGTGCGCCACCGCGGCCTCGTCGCGCGCCGCATAAAGCGTGCCGCACGTGGCGAAGCCGGTATCGCCGCCCACGCGTTCATTCATCGTGCGCCACAGCCGCAGCGATTCCCGCGCCAGATCGAATTCGCGCGGATCGCGCCCGGCGGCGCGGCACCAGCCCCAGTTGCGGCTTGATTGTTCGCCGGCGATCTGCCCTTTTTCCACCAGCGCCACGCGCTGCCCCGCTTCGGCCAGGGTGAGCGCCGCATAGACCCCGATCACCCCGCCGCCGATCACCACCGTATCGACACGGGGCGGGCATTCGCGGTCTCCGAACACGGCAATTGTCTGGGGGCCCAAAATCATGCACTCCTGATTTTCATGAAAATGGCGACCATCACGCCGCAAACAGCCGCCGCGCCGCCTGGTCGCACAGCGCGATGCAGCGATCATGCGGCGTGCGCCGGTCTGACAGGTAATATTCGATCCACAACCCGTCGAGCACCGCCGACAGGATCGCGATGGCATCGGCCATCGGCAAATGGCCAGAAGGTTGGGGGCCAGAAGGATGCGGGCCGGCAGGCGGCGGCAGGCGGCTGACAATCCGTTCCATCAGCGCGCGCTGGCGCATGTTGAACGCCGTGCTGACAATCGCGAAATCATCGCGCGTGCGCACTTGCTGCCAGAACACCATCCAGGCGCCGATGATATCGCCGCTGGCCCAGTCATCGGAAAACACCGCCACGAAAAACGCGTGCAGCGCGCCCCAGGGATCGCCCTCAAACGGCGCGATCGACGCCTCCACATGGGCCAGCATGTCTTCACACAGTTGCTCATAGGTTTCGAACAACAGATTGTCGGGATTACGGAAATAATGCCGCAGCAGCCCGTGCGACACCCCCGCCTGGCGGCAGATTTCGCGCCCCGTGGTGCCGCGCGGGCCCAGCCGGGCAAGACAGCTGACCGTGGCATCGAGCAAGTCCTTGCGCCGCACCAGCGGCGATTCCCGCTTCACCCGCCGCCGCGCGCCTGCCGGGCGGGTTTTCGGGCGGGTCTCTGGGCCGGCTTCCGGGATTTCCGGCACCGGTGCATCGGCCATCATCGTGTCACGCCTGTCCATGGCCCCCGATCACATTCATGGGCGCGCCGCGCCGGCCCAGCGCATAGACCAGCGACCCGCTGCCGAGCAACACGGCGGTAAGGCCCAGAATTTTGATCACCGCGAGCAGCTTGTCGGGCTCGTCCGCCGCCGGAAACGCTGCCAGCACCAGCGCACCCAGCGTGGTGGCCAGCCCGATCGACGCAAACAGCACCGACGTAACCCGCCCACCCGGCAGCCGCGTGACGCGCGCGCCGGGCGGCATGTCCTGCAGCCGGATCACCGCCAGAAACACCAGCGCAAAGGGCAGGAATGCCGCGATGATGCCCATCGAAACGAGCACGTCATAGGCGCCTTTCACCCCGGTGCCGGCCTGGCCCAGAATGCAGAACACCGCGCCCAGCCCGCCCTGCAGCAGGATCGCGACATAGGGCGTGCCCCAGCGCGGATGGACCCGCGCAAACGCCGGCGGCAGCAGCCGGTCGATGCCCACGGCAAAGGGAATGCGCGCGCTGCACGACAGAAAACCGCTGGCCGCGCCCAGATTGCCCAGCGTGATCAGCAGCGCCAGCGGCATCACGATCCACGTCGCGCCCAGGCGCTGCGCCGTTACCGCGCCGGCCTGGACCAGCCCCTGCAACGTGTTCACGTCCGATGCGGGCATGGCCAGCAGCACCGCAAACGTGCCGATCACATAGGACGATACGATCACCACCCCCGCAATCGGCAGCGCGCGCGGAATGGTGCGGCGCGGGTCCTTGATTTCGCCGCTCATGAACGAGGCGGTTTCCGCGCCCGACAGCGCAAAGGCCAGCGTGGACCAGACGATCATGTGCTGCCAATCGAACACCGGCACAAAGCTTTGCGCGGTAAACCGCGTGGCCGATCCGAATTGCCAGAACGCAACCCCGCCCATCACGATCACGATCAGCGCGGGCAGCCACATGCCCACCGCCCCCAGATTGTGCAGCCAGCGGCCAAACCGCAGCCCGACAATGTTGATCACCGTGATGAACAGCAGCGCCAGCAGCGCAAACGTCATGAAAAACACCGGACTGTTGCGCAAATAGAGCCAGCGCGTGCCGCCGATATACAGCGCATTGCCCGCATCAAAATAGAACACGCTGGGGAAATAGGGCAGGTTCGACGTGAAATAACTCCACCCCGCCATGAACCCGATATAGGGCCCGAACGCCTGGCGGGTCCAGATATAGAGCCCGCCTTCCTGCGGATAGCGCGACGACAGCTCCACAATCGCCAGCACCAGCGGCAGATAGAAACAGGTCAGCGCGCCCACCCACACCACGATGGAACTGGGGCCTATCGCGGCCGCCGTGGCAATCCAGCGCAGGCTGACCCCGGTCACCACATAGAACATTGCCAGATCGGCAACGCCCATCACCTTTGGCGGGTGGGGTGCGGGCTCGGCCATCAGCGCCTGCGCCGTTGCGGCATGTCGCGCAGCACCTGCATCGCCGCGTTGTGCCCCGGCGCCCCGGTAACCCCGCCGCCCGGATGGGCGCCTGCCCCGCACAGATAGAGCCCCGCCACCGGCGTGCGATATTGCGACCAGCGCGGCACCGGACGCATCGAAAACAGCCCGCCCGCGCTCAGATCGCCGTGAAAGATATTGCCTTCGGTAAGGCCGTAGCGGCGTTCGAGATCGAGCGGGGTGAGCATCGTGTGCCCCAGGATCAGATCGGGCAGATCGGGCATGTGCCGCGTGATCTGGCGGATCACGGATCGGGTAAACGCCTCGCGCCGATCATCCCAGGTGCCTTCGCGCAAGTGATAGGGCACAAACTGGATGAAGCAGGTGAGCATGTGATGGCCCGGCGGGCACAGGCTGTCATCAACCAGGCTGGGGATCACGCAATCGATCCACAATTCGTCGGGCACATCGCCAAACCGCGCGATATCGGCGCAGCGCTGCGCACCCTCCAGCGTGGGCGCAATGGTCAGCAGCGCGCGTTCCAGCGGGCCGGCATCGGGCGAGCGGCCGATCACCCGAGGTTCGCCCGACAGCGCGATATTCAGCTTGGCCGCGGGGCCGCCCATCTTGATCGCGGCAATGTCACGGCGGAAATCTTCGGGCAAGTGCGCCGCACCGACCAGGCCCAGAAACGTGCGCTTCGGATCGGCGTTCGACAGCACGACATCGGCGCGCAGCTGGCGCCCGTCGGCCAGGGTGACACCCTGCGCGCGGCCATTGACAACATCGACGCGGGCCACCGGCGCATCGGTAACAATCGTTGCGCCAAAACCGCGCGCCGCCGCCGCAATCGCGCCGGAAACCGCGCCCATGCCGCCCATGACATGGCCATTGAACCCCTGCACCGCATGATCGCCGCCCGCCAGCAGATGGAACAGCAGCCCCACCGCCGAACCCGGCTCATAGGGCCCGCCATGCTTGCCGTAGACCGAATTGGCCAGGATCATCCGCTTGGTTTCGTCGGCTTCGAAATGGCGATCAAGGAAATCGCCCAGGCTGCCGGTGAGGAACTGCACCATTTCGCCGACTTCGCCCCCGCCGATGCGGCGGAACCGGCGAAACAGGCGCAATCCTTCGCGCAGACGGTCAAGCCCGCGCGCGGCAAGGTCTGGCGGCGATTCGAGAAAGAACGGCTGCAAATAGGCGGCCAGCGCCTTCAGCTTGCGATCGACGTCCAGAAAAGTTTCGGCATCGCGCGCCGAAAACCGGGCGATTTCGCAGGCAGTGCGGTGCGGATGCGCCCACCAGCGGATGATCTGCCCATCGCCCAGCGGCACGGTCAGTATCGGATCGCAGGCCACCATCGAGAGGCCGTGGCGCCCCAGATCCAGATCGCGGATCACCGTGGGCATCAGCATCGAGGCGATGTACGAGGCAAACGATACGCGGTGCCCCGGAATCACCTCTTCGGTCACGGCAGCGCCGCCGACGATCCCGCGCGATTCCAGCACCAGCACCGAACGGCCGGCACGCGCCAGATAGGCCGCCGCAGTCAGCCCGTTGTGCCCTGCACCGATGACGATCACGTCATGATGATCGGAAATCGATGACATGCCCCGCCTGACGCCCTTTGCCGTACGGTAAAACTGCGCGCACCCTGCATGAACCGCAGTTATAAGGCAAGTGTCTAACAATCGGGCGCCCGTTCGCACCGGCCCCTTGCGGGTTCGCCAAGCTTGACGGTAATAAGCACTGCTATTATCACTGTTGCATGGCGAACAATGTGGCCTTTCTGGCAACCGATGTGGGGCGGCTGTTTCGCAAGCGGTTCAATGTGGCCGCGCGCGCGCTGGGCGTGACGGGCGCGCAATGGCGCATGCTCGCCGCGATCCGCCGCACCCCGGGAATCAACCAGGCCGCGATTGCCGCCTGGCTGGAAGTGGAGGCGATCACCGCCGGGCGGATGATCGACCGGCTGGAAAAGGCCGGGCTGGTCGAACGCCGCGCCGATCCGGCCGACCGGCGCACCTGGCACTTGTTCCTGACCGCGCAGGCCGATTGCCAGATGGACCGCCTCGCCACGTTTGCCGAAGTCGTGTTTGACGAGGCGCTGACCGGGTTCAGCGATGGCGAACATGCCACGCTGCTGGCCCTGCTTGACCGGGTGCGGGCCAATCTGTCGGCGCATATGCCCGACGATGCCGCCACCGAATTCGCCGAAATGGAACCCATCCCCCATGGCTGAAGCCGATCCGTTCCGCCCCGAAACAGCGCAGCCCGGGCCAGCCGCAAGTGCTTCCGCAAGTTCTGCCCCAAGTTCTGGCCCAAGCTCTGCGGCAAGTGCGGCCGCCGCGGCCCATGTGCAGCGCACCGGCCGCCGCCGCTGGCGCGCGGTGCTGATGCTGGCCGGCCCGGCACTGCTGATCGGCGGCGCGCTGTGGTACTGGTTTGGCCGCCCCGGCGAAGTCGATACCGACAACGCCTATGTAAAGCAGGACATCGTATCCGTGGCCGCGGAAATCACCGGGCAAGTCACATCGGTGCAAGTCCACGAAAACCAGCACGTAAAAAAGGGCGATGTGCTGTTCACGATCAACCCGGCGAATTTTGAAGCCGGCGTGGAACAGTCCGACGCGCAGATTGCCACGGCCCAGGCGCGGATTACCGCGCTGGAGGCCGATGTGCGCGCCAATGCGGTCGACATTGCCAGCGCGCGCGATGATCTTTCGCTGGCCGAGGCCAATTACCGCCGCGGCAAGGAACTGATGGCGCGCGGGTTCAACACCCGCGCCGCGATGGACGAGGCCGAACATTCCGTGGCCGCCGCGCGCGACAAAGTGGCCAGCCTGGAAGCCGCGGTGACCAAGGCGCGCGCGCAGCTTGCCACCGGCAGCCAGGTGCCGGGGCAGAACCCGGGCGTGGCCGCCGCGCGCGCCGCCCGCGCCCGGGCAGAGCTCGATCTGGCGCGCACCGTGGTGCGCGCGCCGGCCGATGGCGTGGCAACGCAAGTCACCCGGTTGCAGATCGGGCAGATGGCCTTTCCCGGCGTGCCGATGGTTTCGGTGGTGAAGGATGATGGCACGCGGGTAGAGGCCAATTTCAAGGAAACCGATCTGGGCCATATCCGCCCCGGCCAGCGCGCCGAGGTGACGCTCGATGCCTATCCCGGGATGGTGCTGAAGGGCCATGTCGATTCGATCGGCGCCGGCACCGGGTCCGAATTTTCGATGCTGCCCGCGCAGAACGCCACCGGCAACTGGGTGAAAGTGGTGCAGCGCGTGCCGGTGCGCATCGCCATCGACAGCCGCAGCGACCGCCCGCTGATCGCGGGGCTCAGCTCAAACGTTACCATTCACACCGGCAGGGACTGACCGCATCGTGCAGCCCGCCGACAAACCGGTTTTGCAGGTCAGGAACAGGCCGTTGCTGCTGGTCGGCGTGATGGCGGCGATGCTGATGCAGACGCTGGATACGACCATCGCCAATGTCGCGCTGCCGCACATGTCGGCCTCGCTCGGCGCGACGCGCGACACGATCACCTGGGTGCTGACCAGCTATGTGCTGGCATCGGCGGTGGTGCTGCCGCTGTCGGGCTGGCTGGTCGACCGGGTGGGCATCCGCATGATGATGCTGGGATCGGTGGTGCTGTTCACCACCGCATCGATGCTGTGCGGGGTGGCGCAAAGCCTGGACCAGATGGTGCTGTTCCGCATTCTGCAGGGGCTGGCCGGCGCCTTTCTGGGCCCGCTGGCGCAGACCGTGATCCTGGATTGCAGCACCGCCGCCGAACGGCCCAGGATGATGGCGGTCTATACCCAGGGGGTGATGCTGGGGCCGATTTCCGGGCCGATCATCGGCGGCTATCTGACCGACAATTTCAACTGGCGCTGGGTGTTCTATGTCAATCTGCCGGTGGGCGTGGTGTGCTTTGCGCTGCTGTTGCTCTATTTGCCGCGCACACCCCGGCGCGAACGGAAAATCGATCTGCTGGGCTGGCTGCTGATCGCGGTGGCGGTGTCGGCGCTGCAACTGGTGCTCGATCGCGGGCAGGATCACGACTGGTTTTCCTCGCCCGAAATCGTGATCGAGGCGGTGCTGGCGGGATCGTGCCTGTGGATGGCGCTGGTGCACCTGACCACGGCGCGCGCGCCGCTGTTTCCGCGCGACATCTTTCTCGATCGCAATTTTTCCATCGGCCTGGTGTTTTTTGGCCTGCTGGGGCTGATGATGATGTCGGTCATGGCGCTGCTGCCCGAGCTGTTGCAGCAGATCTATGGCTATAATCCGTTTCAGTCGGGCATTCTGCTGGTGCCGCGCGGGGTGGGCATGCTTGCCTCGATGGTCGTGCTGGGGCGGCTGACCGCGAAAGTTGATCCGCGGCTGCAACTGGGCTGCGGGCTGGCGCTGATGTCGCTGTCGCTGTGGATGATGGCGCACTGGTCGATCGACATGCCGCAGACGCCAATCGTGATCAGCGGGCTGATCCAGGGCGTTGGGCTGAGCTTTGCGTTCGTGCCGGTGAACATGATCACGTTTGCCACGCTGCCGCCGCGCCATCGCACCGATGCCTCTGGCCTGACCAACCTGCTGCGCAATGTCGGATCATCGGTGGGGATTGCCGCGGCCACGGTGATGGTGGCGCGCAACGTGCAGATCAACCATGCCGAAATCGGCAGCCGCCTGCCATCGATGTTCAGCGCCTTTCCCGGCGACATGACATCGGCCTTTGCGCCGGTTACCGGCATGGTGCTGGGCACGGCCGATGCCATGGTCAACCAGCAGGCGGCGATGATTGCCTATCTCGACGATTTCATGGGGATGAGCATGGCCTGCCTGGCGGTGATCCCGCTGCTGCTGCTGGTGAAGACCGGCAAGCCGCCAGCCGGCATCGATACCGCCGCGCTGGCAGCCGAAGCGGCGCACTAAAGGCATATCGGGGAGGCCATCGGGGGGGGGCGCATGCGGGGTCTTGCCCGGCCGATCGTTATAAGGCAATTGTCTAATAACCGGCATGGAGGAACCCCGATGACCCAGCACCCCGGTCCGAGCGGCCTGGAAGCCTCGCTCGACAGTGCGGATTACCTGACTGCGCAGGCCTATGCCCGCGACCGCGCGGCAATCTTTGCCCGGCAATGGTTCTGCGCCGCGCGCGAAGAGGATGTGCCGGCCGCAGGCGACCACCGCGTGATCGACATTGCCGGGGAAAGCGTGCTGCTGGTGCGCGATCGCGATGGCGCGCTCCATGCCCATTACAACGTGTGCCGCCATCGCGGCGCGCGGATGTGCGATGCGGCCAATGATGCGCGCTGGGGCGTGGCGCTCGATGCCGGTGTGGTCGGGCGCACGATGATCCGCTGCCCCTATCACGGCTGGTCCTATGCGCTGGATGGCCGCCTGCTCGCCGCGCCGCAGTTGCAGGACACGCCGGGTTTTGTGAAGGCCGATTTTTCGCTCCACCGTGTCGCCGTGGCCTGCTGGGGCGGATTCGTGTTCCTGAACCTTGCCGGCGATGCCGCGCCCGATTTTGCCGCGGCGCTGGATGCCGCGCCGCGCCGGCTGGCCAATTATCCGCTCGCCGATCTGCAGACTGCCACCACGATCCGCTATGACGTTGCCGCCAACTGGAAGCTGATCCTGGAAAATTACAACGAATGCTATCACTGCCCGGGGGTGCACCCGGAATTGTGCGAGATCGTGCCCGCCTTTCGGACGCGCGGCGGCATCGATCTCGACTGGGAGGCGGGCATTCCCCACCGCGAAGGCGCGGTGACTTATACCGCCACCGGCACCACCACGCGCGCGCCGTTTCCCGGCCTGTCGGACGAGGAAAAGGTGCGGCACAAGGGTGAGCTGATCTATCCCAACCTGATGCTCAGCGTATCATGCGACCATGCCGCCGCGTTTGTGCTGTGGCCGATCGCGGCCGATCGCACGGTGGTCGAATGCCGGTTCCTGTTTCACCCCGGGGAAATGGCGCGGGCCGATTTTGACCCATCCGATGCGGTCGATTTCTGGGATCTGGTCAACCGGCAGGATTGGGCAGTGTGCGAACGCGTGCAATCGGGCATCGGCGCCAGCGTCCACACCCACGGATATTACGCGCCGATCGAGGATCTGAGCCTCGACATCCGCCGCTATGTGCGGAACTGCCAGAAAAGCTGATCGCGCGGTTTTGGCATCAAGGCCGCTCCCCGATGGGGAGGGGCAGATGCGATAGCCCTGCCCCTTTGGGGCAGGGCTTGTTTATCAGAACGTGTAACGCAGCGTTCCGCCGAAATAGCGGTCGGAATCGCGCGGGATTTGATAGAGGAACGTGCCGAACGGTCCGCCCGTGCCGATCGTGGAGGCAAAGTGATCGTTGAACACATTTTTCACCACCAGCGATGCGCGCCAGTGCTTTTGCAGATCGACCGCCGCCACGGTAATATCAACCTGGCCATAGGCATTGATATATTGCCCGTTGAACGCGACGATTTGCGCGGCGGAGTTGCTGGGTGCCAAAGTGGAGATCTGCTTGCTGCTGAAAGTTCCTTGCGCGCTCAGTTCCAGGCCAAACGGCAGGCCCTTGGGCTCTACCGTATAGACCACGCCCAGGTTGCCCTTGCTTTTCGGGGCAAAGGCCAGCGGCGTGCCCGAGGCGATGGCATTGGCCGCCTGCGACGCCGGGGGCTGGTTGAACAGATCGACATGGGCATCGGTATAGGCATAGCCGCCGTTGATCGTGAGGTTTGACGTGGGGCGCAGCAGCACCTCGATCTCGCCACCGCGGGTGGAAACGGTGCCGGCGTTGATGATCGTGGTGGTCACCGTGCCATTGACCGTGGTCGGATAGTTCGCCTGATAATTGCGGACTTTGTCATAGAACCCGTCAAGGTTCACGATCACCCGGCCGCCGGCAAAGCTGTTTTTCAGGCCCACTTCGAACGCATCCGACAATTCGGGCGCAATCGGGGCCGTGTTGGCGGCGCCCATGTTGAAGAACACGTTGAACGCCGGGCCTTTGTACCCGCGCGAAAAGCTGCCGTAGAGCATGTGGTGCGGCGCAATGTCGTATTCCAGCGCCACTTTGCCCGACAGGTTGTTGGAACTGGTCTGGCCGGTCCACGGCGTGCCGTTGAACGTGCCGCCGGTGGCAACATTGGCGTCAAAGTTGCCGGCAATGCCCGCGGGCCCCGCCACGCCATCGGGGTTGGTGGTGCGTTCGTGATAGGCCGAAACCTTGTCATGGGTATAGCGCACGCCCGTTACCGCGCGGAAGGCAGAGGCGATGTGCCAGGTCGCCTGGCCATAGGCGGCAAGGTTGTCAAAGGTCGATCCGAACACCGCGGTGCCGACAGGATGTGCCAGGGTCGATTGGCCGGCCGGGCACGGGATCAACCCGTTGGCCAGCGCCGTCGCGGTCGACGCGGTGCAATACGTATCGGCGCGGGTATAGGTGCGCTGCGCCACCGCCTGATAATAGAACGCACCAACCACGTAATCGACAAAGCCGCCGGTGGGCGATGTCAGGCGCAGTTCCTGGGTGAAGGTGTGCGCGCTTTCCGGGCCATCGTCGTGGATCAGCGGGACCGAACGATAAAGCTGATCGACCCAGTCCCCATCGCGGATTTCCTCGTTGTCCCATTTGCGCCAGGCGGTGATCGAGGTGAGCGTGTGGCCGCCGAGCGCGAGATCGGCCTGGAGCGAGGCGCCATAAGTCTGTTCTTCGGTGCGGTTGGGCAGGCTCTGGATGCTGCCGCGCGTTGCCGCGCCCAGGAGCGGCGCAAGGATCGCCGACTGGGCGATTTGCGTCGGCGAAGCGAGCGAACTGATCGCGCCGGGCACGAAAGCGCAGCACTGGTCATCGGCCTTGCGGTAATCGGCGATCAGCTTGACATGCAGGGTGTCGGTCACATCGCCGATCACCTGCCCGCGCAGGCCATAGTGCTTGTACCCGTTGATCTTGCTGCCGGTGGTCAGATCGTGGATGTTGCCCTTGTATTCGCTGTAGAATCCGGTGATCCCTGCGCGCCAGTTGGTGCCGATCGGGCCGCCCAGGCTGGCCTTGGCCTTGTATTCGCCGCCTTCGAACACGCCAAGGTCGATATAGCCGCCCAGCGTCTTGCCCGGTTCTTTGGTCACGATGTTGATCACACCGGCCGAGGCGTTTTTGCCAAACAAGGTGCCCTGGGGCCCGCGCAGCACTTCGACGCGATCGATATCATAGAGATCGCCAAAGCTTTCCCCCGCGCGCGCCAGCACCACGCCGTCGAGCACGCTGGTTACGCTGGGTTCGGCCGCGATCGAAAAGCTGACCGTGCCAAGGCCGCGCAGGAACAGCGCCGAATTGAGGCTGGTATCGCCCTTCACGAACGTCAGCGCGGGGACAAGCCGCTGCGTATCTTCGATATTGTTGGTCGACAGGCGCGCCAGGGCATCGCCCGAAACGACAGTTACGGCGACCGGCACTTTCTGCAGCGGTTCGGACCGTTTTTGCGCGGTGACGATGATTTCAGCCGGTGCGGCATTTGTATCGGCAGCAGGTGCGTCTGCCGCCAGCGCGGGCGAAGCAACCAGGGCCACCAGCGGCAGCGCGGCCAAAGCACAATAGGTCAATCTCATGTCGAACTCCCTGAAAAGCACGGCGCGTGTCACGCCTGTCCTGTTGCATTGCTGCCGGGCATCCACCCTTCGCCCGGGGAAGTGATGCCTGACCGGCAAAATGTCAATCGTATTTGTAGAGATTAGATCGAGTCGTCGCCAGCCGATGTCCCTGCGCACGACGTATCCCCATGCCCTGCAGATCTGCCGCCCGCTGCGCCATGGCACGCGCCGGGCAACACTGCCGGGCAACACTGATTATGTGCTGATTTCATGCCCATCTTCCTCTCCGCCGGGTTGCGTCCGGTCCTTGCCCGGTCCGTTCCCGCCATCTGTCGTGCAGCGTTTTCGCGATCTGCTTTTGCCAGTTGATTTGCCGTTGTGCGGTCGATATGTCAATCGGTGTCATACGGCGCCAGCAAAAATGTCGGCACGGGCCCTGCGGGGCCGCGCTGACCGGCTGATCCGACATGGGACAGGAATGGAACTGCGCTTCGAAGCCTTGGATTTGGGATTTGCGCTCTGCTTTGCGGGGCGTACCGTGCTGCGCCACAGCGCCGCCTGTCCAGCGGTGACAGTGGCGCGCGGGCAGCCCGATATCACCATGCTGCGCGGCAATTTCCGGATCGATGATTCGCCGCTGGACATGATCACGCCGACGGGCTGGCGGCGCGATGGTGCGATGATCGAACTGCTCGACGGCGATGTGCCGGTGGTGCGGATCGCGCTTTGCCCCGCGATGCTGCGCGTGACCGCCTGCGACCCGGCGCATGACCGGATCTGGCTGCGCCTGGCCGCCGAACCTGGCGAAACGGTGTGGGGGGGTGGCGAGCAGATGAGCCATTTTGCGCTCAATGGCCGGCGTTTTCCACTGTGGACCAGTGAGCCGGGCGTGGGGCGCGACAAGACCACCGCGCTGACGCAAGTGATGGACGAAACCGGCATGGCCGGGGGCGATTACTGGACCACCAATTACCCGCAGCCGACATTCCTGACCTCGCGCTGGCTGGCGGTGCATTGCGACACCACCTGTTACAGCGTGCTGGATTTCACCGACCCGGCGCAGCACCGGATCGAGGTCTGGGCGGGCAGCGCAGGGTTCGAAGTGTTTGCGGCCAACGACCCGCAGGCGCTGGTGGGGCAGCTTTCCACACGGTTCGGCCGCCCGCCTGCCCTGCCCGACTGGGCGATCGGCGGGGCGATTGTCGGGCTGAAGGCCGGCATCGCCAGCTTTGACCGGCTGGACCGGTTCATCGCCGCCGGCACCGCGGTCAGCGCCTTGTGGTGCGAAGACTGGGCGGGCGTGCGCGAAACCAGCTTTGGCCGGCGCCTGTTCTGGAACTGGGCGCGAAGCGAGGCCCGCTATCCCGATCTGCCCCGGCGCATTGCCGCGCTGCACGATCGCGGCATCCGCTTTCTGGCTTATGCCAACCCCTATCTGGCGGCCGATGGTGCGTTGTATGCCGAGGCGCTGGCCGGCGGGCATCTGTGCCTGCGCACCGACAGCGATGCGCCCTATCTGGTTGATTTCGGGGAATTTGACTGCGGCGTGATCGATTTCACGCGCGAGCCGACGTGCGCCTGGTTTGCAGACCGCATCCTGGGGCGCGAAATGCTGGATATCGGCATCGATGGCTGGATGGCCGATTTCGGCGAATACCTGCCCACCGATGTGCGGCTGGCGAGCGGCATCGATGCCATGGCCGCGCACAACCTGTGGCCGGTGCTGTGGGCGCAAGTGAACGAGCGGGCGCTGGCTTCGCGCGGGCGGCAGGGTGAAGCGCTGTTCTTCATGCGCGCCGGGTTTTCGGGGGTTTCGGCACATTGCCCATTGCTGTGGGCGGGCGACCAGTCGGTCGATTTCACCCGGCATGATGGCATCGGCACGGTGATCACCGGCGCGCTGTCGGCGGGCCTTGTCGGCAATGCCTGCAGCCATTCGGATTGCGGCGGCTACACCTCGCTCCACGGCAATGTGCGCAGTGCCGAGCTGCTGATGCGCTGGTGCGAAATGGCCGCCTTTGCCCCGGTCATGCGCAGCCACGAAGGCAACCGGCCCGATGACAACCTGCAGTACGACAGCACGCCGGACCTGCTTGCCTGTTTTGCGCGGTGGAGCCGGGTTCATGCCCATCTGGCGCCTTATGTGCGCCATCTGTGCGACGAGGCGGTGGCGACGGGCCTGCCGGCGCAACGCCCGCTGTTTCTGCATTATCCCGAAGACCGCTCGCTTTACGCGGTGCAGGACCAGTTCCTGTATGGCGCCGATCTGCTGGTTGCCCCGGTGATCGAGGCCGGTGCCACGGCGCGTGCTGTGGTGCTGCCCGGCGACCGGCCCTGGCGCCACGCCTTTACCGGGCAAACCCATGCGCCGGGCACGGCGCTGATTTCCGCGCCGATCGGCTGCCCGCCGGTTTTCTATCGCCCCGACAGCGCCTATGCGGACCTGTTCGCAAGATTGCAGGAAACGGATCGGGCATGAGCGCCGAAGACAATATGCGTGCCAATATCAGGCCGAATATCAGAGACGTGGCCGCGCGCGCCGGGGTGGCGGTAAAAACCGTGAGCCGTGTGCTCAACGGGCACCCTTATGTCAGCGCGCCGATGCGCGAAAAAGTCGAACGCGCGATGCAGGATCTGGATTTCGTACCGAGCGTGGCCGCGCGCATCCTGTCGGGATCGAAATCGAACCAGATCGCGCTGATCTATGACAACCACAGCCCCTATTACATGTTCCAGATCCAGACCGGATGCTGGGAGGCGTGCAAGGCGCGCGGCATCCGCCTGCTGGCGCAGCCGGTCGATGTGGCCGACCCCGATGTGGGCGACCAGGTGCGCGGGCTGGTGAGCGAAACGCATGTCGATGGCATCGTGCTGTCTTCGCCGGTGACCGATTGCGTGCCCGTGCTGCGCGCGCTCGACGCGATGGACATTCCCTTTGTGCGCATTTCACCCGGCACCAACCACGCGCTGACATCATCGGTGTTCATGGACGATGCGCAGGCCGCCGACGACATGACCACGCACCTGATCAACGCCGGGCACCGCCGCATCGGCTTTATCAAGGGCCATCCCAACCATATGGCCAGCGATGATCGGCTGTTTGGCTATCGCCGCGCGCTCGATCGCGCCGGGATCGCGTTCGAACCGCAACTGGTGATGCCGGGGGCGTTTGATTTTGAAAGCGGATTTGCCGCGGGCGCGATGCTGCTCGATCTGCGCGACCGGCCCACCGCCATCTTTGCCGCCAACGACGACATGGCCGCAGGCGTGCTCGCCGCAGCGCATGGCCGGGGCCTTGCGCTGCCCGATCAGCTGTCGGTGGCCGGGTTCGACGATACCACGCTGGCGCGCACGGTATGGCCGGCGCTGACCACAATTCATCAGCCGATGGCCGAACTGGCGCGCACCGCGACCGAAATCCTGATCAACGGCGGCGATATTTCGCACCGCCGGCTGGCCCATACCTTGATCGAACGCGCCTCTGTTGCCCCTCCCTCCAGGATGACCCCATGACCCTGCTGCCGCTTCCGCCTGCCACCCGCCAGCTGGGCGCATCCTCGCTGCATGTTTCACCGCTGGCCTGGGGCATGTGGCGCCTGGCCGAAGGCGGACGCACCGCGGCCGATGCGGCGCGACTGGTCCATGCCGCGCTCGATGCCGGGATCACGCTGCTGGATACCGCCGACATCTATGGCTTTGACGGGTCGGGCGGGTTTGGCGATGCCGAGGCGCTGCTGGGCGACGTGCTGCGCGCAGAGCCGGCGCTGCGCCACCGGTTTGTGCTGGCGAGCAAAGGCGGCATCCTGCCGCCGCTGCCCTATGACCAGAGTGCGGCCTATCTGGTGCAGGCGATCGATGCTTCGCTGCGGCGGCTGGGGGTGGACTGCATCGATCTGTGGCAGATCCACCGGCCAGACATTCTGGCGCATCCGCAAGAGGTTGCGCGCGTGCTCGATGATGCGGTGGCGGCGGGCAAGATCGGCGCGCTGGGGGTATCGAATTTCACCGTGCACCAGGTTTGCGCGCTCAACCATTTCCTCGATCACAAGCTGGTGACCACCCAGCCGGAAATCAGCCCGCTGCGCATTGCCCCGATCGAAAACGGCGAACTGGATCAGGCGATGATGTTGGGACTGACCCCGCTGGCCTGGTCGCCGCTGGGCGGGGGCCGGCTGGCCGCGCCCGAAACCGCGCGCGATATCGCCGTGGCCACCGCACTGGATGCCGTGGCCGCGCCGCTGGGGATCAGCCGCACTGTCGCCGCCTATGGCTGGCTGATGGCGCACCCGGCGGGGATCATCCCGATTGTCGGATCGCAAAACCCCGCGCGCATTGCCGAGGCCGCACAGGCCCGCACCATGCAGTGGACGCGCACGCAATGGTACGCGGTGCTGGTTGCCGCGCGTGGAGTGCCCCTGCCATGACCGATGCAAACCCCCATGAAGCAATACCCTGCGAAATCGCGTGGTTTTCCGCGCTGTGCGATGATGATTACGAATTTCTGGGCGTGCCCGACCCGGCGCTGAAATCAAGCTGGGACCATTGCCGCAATATCGTGCTGCGCGCCGAAGAAGGCGGGTTTGACAATATCCTGCTGCCATCGGGATATAGCCTGGGGCTGGATACCACGGCCTTTGCCGCAGCAGTGGCGCCGCTGGTGCGGCGGATCAAGCTGCTGTGGGCCACGCGCATCGGCGAAGACTGGCCGCCGCAGCTGGCGCGGCGCATTGCCACGCTCGATCGCATTCTGGGCCCTGATGCCACCGGCACGGCGGGGCGGCTGAATGTGAACATCATTTCGTCCGACATGCCGGGCGAAACCATCGCCTCTGCCCCGCGCTATGCCCGCGCGACCGAAGTCATGCAGATCGTGCGCACGCTGCTGAATGGCCAGGCGCTCGATCACCAGGGTGAATTTTACCAGCTGAAGCTCGACCCGCCGCGCGTGACCACGATTTCGGGCCGTTGCCCGGCGTTCTATTTCGGCGGATTGAGCCACGAAGCGCGCGAATGCGCAGCGCAAGGCGCCGATGTCTATCTGATGTGGCCCGACACGATGGACAAAGTGCGCGAAACCATTGCCGACATGACACAGCGCGCCGCGCGGTTCGGCCGCACGCTGAAATTCGGCTATCGCGCGCATGTGATCGTGCGCGAAACCGAGGAGGAAGCGCGCGCGTGGGCGGACCGGCTGCTGTCAAAACTTGATGACGCCGCCGGCGCGGCGATCCGCGCACAATCGCTCGATGCGAAGAACTATGGCGTGCAGCGCCAGGCCGAATTGCGCAGCGCAGCGGGCGGCGACGGCTTTGTCGAGGACAACCTGTGGACCGGGATCGGCCGCGCGCGGTCGGGCTGCGGCGCGGCGATTGTCGGCAATCCGGACCAGGTTCTGGCCAAACTGCGCGCCTATCAGGCCGAAGGGATCGAGGCGTTCATCCTGTCGGGATACCCCCACGCGCAAGAGGCAGACCTGTTTGCCCGCCATGTGCTGCCACAGATCGCGCACGGGCCGCTGGCGGTGTGATGCGCGCTGACACCTGATCCTGGATCGGGCGAATGCGCCCCTCTGCGAAAGGCTCAGGGTGGGCGGTTTTGGTTGGCATTCAAGGCTTTTTACCGGAACATCGATAGCGTCAAACCACTCCGCCATCTGCTAGACATTCGCCAGGTCCAGCCGCGGCAGCATGATCTGGATGAACGCCAGCGCGGCCAGATAGGCGCCGCCGCAGATCGCGAACATCGGGACATAGCCGTGGCCGTTGCCCAGCGACCAGCCGGCCAGTTCGATGATCCCGGTGCCCGACAGGTTGCCCGCGACTGCGCCCAGCGCGATCACGCTGGCGACGCGCACGGCGGGCACGATATCGGTCGTCATGCCCAGGATATTGGTGGAAAATCCCTGATGCGCAAACAGGCCCAGCCCGATCAGCACGGCGGCGGCCCAGGGGCTCGACACCATGAGCGCCAGCGGCATGGCCAGCACGACCAGCGCATAGAACAGCATCGAGGTCTTGCGCGCGCCGTTCACGCTGAACCCGCGCGCCAGCAGCAGCGGATAGAACCCGCCCGAAGTCATCGCGCCCAGCGCGGCGAGCGAAAAGATGATCGCGATCGGCAGGCCAATGGCCCCCTGCCCCATGGCAAACTGGCGGTTGAAGAAATCGGGCATCCAGAACAGCACGAACCACCACACGCAATCGGTCAGCGCCTTGGCCCCGATCACCGTCCAGGTGCGCCGGTCCCCCAGCAGCACGCCCCATTCAACCCGCGCGCGTTCGGGCACATTGCCCAAAGGTTTGAGGTCGCGCGTGGCCACTGCCCAGCCGATCAGCCAGAGAAAACCCAGGCTGCCGGTAACGACAAACGCCGCCTTCCACCCGAACGCCAGCGCGAACGGCGGGATCAGGATCGGGGTGAGGATCGCGCCGATATTGGGCGCGGTGTTGACCAGCCCGATGGCCATATTGCGCCGGCGGGCGGGGAGATAGAGCGTTGCCGCCTTCAACCCGGCCGGCGTGCTGACCGATTCGCCCGCGGCCAGCACGATGCGCGCCGCCACGAATTGCTGCACCGTGGCGGCAAGCGCGTGGGCCATGCCCGCCATGCTCCAGGTCGCGACGGCCAGGCCATAGGCCATGCGCACACCCAGCCGATCGACAAACCAGCCGACAAACAGCAGCGCGCCCGCCGCGGCAATCTGGAACGCCGATCCGAGATGCGCATAATCGGCATCGCCCCAGTGAAATTCGGCCTGCAGCGTGGGTTTCAGCAGCGCCAGCACCTGCCGATCGACATAATTGAGCGCATTGCCGACAAACAGCAGCGCGACCAGCATGGTCATCACCCGCTGGCCTGCGACCTCCGTCCTGTCCCCCACGCCCGCCTCCCGGTCTGTTGCAGGCATGGTGCCCGAATGTTTCGCGCTTGCCGCTCGCCGCTTGCACTCTATCGTGTTGGCGGGATATGAAAAGCGATATGACACCGAGAGACAGAAATCCCCGCGCGCACGGGGCACCGCATGGAGGGTCAGGGGCATGACCGCACCAGGGGCATGACCGCGCCAGGGCCCGGCATCGATTGGGACTCGCTGCCGCATGGTGGCGATCTTTATGGCGAGATCCACCTTGCCGAAACCGCGCCGCCACCGTCCGGCGCGCCGCCGGTGCCGATCTTTCCCGGGCTGGCGGCCTGCGGCGTGGCTTCGGCGGCGGCGGCCTGGCTGTCGGACCATTATCATTTCCCGATCATCCTGCTGGGGCTGCTGGTCGGGCTGTCGCTGAATTTCATCGCGCACGATCCGCGCACGCACCGCGGGCTGGATTTTGCCTCGCGCACGTGCCTGCGCATGGGGATCGTGCTGCTGGGCCTGCAAGTGACGTTTGCGCAGATCGGTGCGCTGGGCGTGCTGCCGTTCCTGGCGCTGCTGGCGGTCATGGCCTCGGCCTTTGCGGCCGCGCTGATCGGCGGGCGGATCGCCGGGCAATCGCACTTTGCCAGCATTCTGGCCGGCGGCGCGACCGCGATCTGCGGCGCCAGTGCGGCGCTCGCGCTGTATGGCGTGATCGGCAAGGACCGGCTGAGCCAGGCGCAATTTGCGCTGACGCTGGTGGGCATTTCGCTGGCCAGCGCCTTTGCCATGTCGGTCTATCCCACGCTGGCGGCAGAATTGCACCTCAACAACCGGCAGGCCGGGTTCCTGATCGGCGCGTCGATCCATGACGTGGCGCAGGCAATCGGCGGCGGCTATGCCTTTTCCGATGCTGCCGGCGCCTATGCCACGATCGTGAAGCTGGCGCGGGTTGCGCTCCTTGCGCCGCTGGTCGCGCTGGCCAGCCTGGCGCTGGGCCAGGGCGAAGCCGGCGGCCCAGCCGGCTCACCCTGGCGGCGGCTCGCGCTGCCCTGGTTCATCACCGCATTCCTGGGCGTGCTGGCGCTCAACAGCATGGTCACCATCCCGCCGCTGCTTGGGCAGGGGGCGCTGACCGCGTCAAAGGCGCTGCTGCTGCTGGCGGTAACGGCCACGGCGATCCGGTCACGCATGGATCTGCTGATGCAAGTCGGCTGGCGCGCGACAGTGCCGGTGCTGACCGCAACGCTCGCCAGCTTTGTCGCGGCGCTGGCGTTCAGCGTGATCCTGCTGTGAAAAACCGGCAAGCCGTTACGCATTAATTCCCGAAACCGCGAAATTGACCTCGATTTGCGTCATGCAGCCCGCTATCGTCCGTTGCACAAAAAAGGGATGGAGCAAGGATGGCCGGTGCGACAGAACGGGGGCCCGTCTATATCGGCGGCGCCAGCGGAGCCCTTAACGACAGCGAAATCGCGGTGCCCGGGCTGCTGCGCGCAGACAAGCTGGATTACCTGATTTTCGATTATCTGGGCGAAGCGGCGATGGGGCTGTTTGCGCACCTGAAACGGATGAATCCGCAAAGCGGGTTCCTGCCCGATTTCGTCGATCTGCACATCGGGCCCTGGCTGACCGAGCTGAAAGCGCGCGGAATCAAGGTCGTGGCCAATGCCGGGGGGCTCAATCCCGAAGGACTGGCCGCGCTGATCCGTGAACGCGGCCGCGCGCAGGGGATCGAGCTGAAAGTCGCTACCGTTACCGGCGATGATCTGATCGACCGCGCCGCCGCGCTGTCGGCCGGCGGGTTGACCGACATGTATGATGGCCGCCCCTTTCCCGCGACGGGCATTTCCAGCCTGCACGTCTATCTGGGCGCCTTTCCGATTGCCGCCGCGCTCAATGCCGGGGCCGATGTGGTGATCACCGGCCGCGTGGTCGACAGCGCGCTGATCCTGGGGCCGCTGATCCACGAATTCGGCTGGGGCCCGGCCGATCATGATCTGCTGGCGGGCGGCACGATGGCCGGGCACTTGCTCGAATGCGGCGCGCAAGTCACCGGCGGCACTTTTACCGATTGGCGCGACGTGCCCGACTGGGCCGAAATCGGCTTTCCCATTGGCGAATGCCATGCCGATGGCACCGTGGTGATCACCAAGCCGCCGCAGACCGGCGGGCTGGTTTCGGTGGGCACGGTCGCCGAACAACTGCTGTATGAAGTGGGCGATCCGCAGGCCTATATCGTGCCCGACGTGGTGTGCGATTTCAGCGGCGTGACCATCGACCAGATCGGGCCCGACCGGGTGCGCGTGGCCGGCGCCAAAGGTTATCCGCCGCCGGCCACGCTGAAACTGTGTGCCACGATCGATGCCGGGTGGCGCTCGATCGCGCTGATCCCGGTCATCGGCATCGACGCCGTGGCCAAGGCAGAGCGCCAGGCCGCCGCGCTGATCCGGCGCTGCACCCGGCTGGTGCGCGAACGCGGGCTGGGCGATTACACGCGCACGTTTGTCGAAGTGATCGGCACCGAGGCCGGCTATGGCCCGCGCGCGCAGGCGCTGGCCCCGCGCGAAGTGCTGTTGAAGATCATTGTCGATCACCCGCAGATGGCCGCGGCATTGCTGTTCGGGCGCGAACAGACCACCGCGATCATGAATATGGCGCCGGGCACATCGATCGCGCCGATCATCGCCGCGCCGCGCGCGCAACCGCTGACCGACATGGTGTTCGGCCTGATCGGGCGCGACGGGATCGTGCCGCAGGTGGCGATTGACGGCGTGGCAGTGCCCTTCACCGATCCGGTGGTGCCGGGGTTTGATCCGGCCGCGATCGTGCCCCCTGCCCCGCCCGCCACGCCGGACGCGGGCGCCGATGCAGTACCTGTGCCGCTGATCCGGCTGGCCTTTGCGCGCAGTGGTGACAAAGGGCGGCTGTTCAACGTGGCGGCAATCGCGCGGGAACCGCGGTTTCTGCCGTGGATCCGCGCCGCGCTGACCCCGCAGGCAGTGGCCGACTGGTATCGCCACAGCTTTGAACCCGGGGCGCCCGGCCATGTGCTGCGGTATGATGCGCCGGGCTGCCACGCGGTCAATCTGATCGTCGACGAGGCGCAAGGCGGGGGGATCAACCTGTCACCCCGGCTTGACCCGGCGGCCAAGGGCATGGGTCAGCACTTGCTGGAATTTCCGGTACCCGTGCCGCCCGCACTGGCGGCTGAACTGGCACACGGGCTTTTGGGAGCCGCAAAATGACCGACCAGACCCCCTATCTCGCGCGTGGTGGCGAAGCGCGCACCACTGACAGCACCACGCTGATCAGTTCCTCCGCCTATCTCAACGAGCCGCGCCTGCGTGACTGGCTGGCGACGGCGTTTCTGCGCAAAAGCGGCAAGGATTCGCCGACCACGCACGATGCGTACAAGCTGTATACGATCCTGCGCGACATTTTCGATGTCGACCGGATCGAGGCGCTGTTCACCGCCGAACGCAAGCGCTGGCCAGAGCTGGACGCCTGGTTCACCGCGGGGTTTTCGTCGCAATTCACCGTGGATGATCTGCTGGCCAATCCCGAAGGATCGCTGGGCCACATCTTTGGCCGCTATATCCGCGACAACGGCTTTGAAATCGACATCGTGCCCCGGTTTGAACCGCGCAACCAGTTCGAATACTTTTCGCTGCGCAGCGGCCAGACGCACGATCTGGAACATATCCTGACCGGCGGCGGGTTCGACATCCTGGGCGAGCTCGTGCCCTATTGGGCGCGGCTTTCCAACCTGCCGCGCTTTCTCGATCCCGAACTGGTCGGCCTGGTCAATGCCGGGCAAGTGCTGGGCGCGCTGCGATTGATCAGCCGCACCGGGCTGCATTATCACGCGGCGTTTCCGGCCGCGATGCGCGCGATGCAATGCGGCATGACCGTGGGGCAGCAATCCGGCCCCTATTGGATGCGCCGGTTCGAAGATGCGTTCCACCTGCCGCTGGAAGACGCCCGCGCCGAACTGGGCGTGGTGGGCGCGGTGGCGTGCGACACGAGCGCGGAATCGCTGTTGTGGCCGGAATATACCTGACGGGGCAGGGTTTCGGGATACCGGGCAAGCCCCCCACACCCCACATCTCGTCGCCCCGGGCCTGACCCGGGGCAAGGCCCCCCACATCTCGTCGCCCCGGGCTTGACCCGGGGCAAGGCTTGTTTCTTTTTCCGCCGGCAATTCCGAAGCGAAGCCCAGCCCCGGGTCAAGCCCGGGGCGACGAGGTGGAGGGGCGGTTTTTATCGCCGCGTCAGTCGCTTATGGCTTCGTTGGGCAGGTCATCGGCGGCGTTGGTGACCACGGCAAGGTCGGCCTGGGGCGCAAGGCACAAGGGGCGGTGGGTGCTGCGCACGCAGGCCTTGGCCAGCGCCAGTTTTGCCTGGGTTGGATCGGCGGGGCCGCCCAGCCCTTTGGTCAGCATGGCCGACAGGGCATAGCAAGCGCCCCGGTCATGCCCGTTGCACGCCTCGGCAAAGATGGCGCGCGCCTTTGCCGGATCGGGCGCGGCGCCCTCTCCCACCAGAAACGCCCGGCCATAAAGCAGGCAGGCGTGAAGCTGGCGGCAGATATCGGCGAGAAGGGCCATCCCGCGCGCCGGATCGGGGGCGATGCCGCGCCCGCGCAACAGGCCGAGCGCGCGTTGCTGGCATCCCCAATAGGCCCCGGCGCCGGGGCAGGCCCGGGTGTACCAGCCCATCGCCGCTGTGGCATCGGCGGGCCCGTATCGCCCGCTCATCGCGGCATCGCCTAGCCCGGCGCAGGCCGCAGGATAGGGTTTGTCGCAAGCTTTGGTCAGCGCCTCGATCACCGCCCCGCCGGACACACCCTGCGGATGATTGCGCAGGCCAAGCAGGCCGGCCCCCAGGCAACCGGTCGCTTCACCGTGCTGGCAGCCCTTGGCATACAAGCTCGCCGCGGCTTCCAGATCGACCGGGCGGCCCTGCCCGTGTTCGGCGGCATTGGCCAGATTGACGCAAGCCGCACCATCGCCCGCAGCGCAACCCGGCTGGCGCAGCGCCTGTGCCCGGGCCTGCCACTGGCGTGCGACGGCCGGGTCCGGCCTCCAGAACTGGCCGTTCGAAAAATAAACGCCGAGATTGGCGCAGGCATTGGCATCGCCGCCATCGCAGGCCTTGCTGTCAATCGCGACCCCGCGATCGAACCACGCGCGGGCCTGGTCGATATCCTTTGGCGCGGTCCATTTGCCCCGCGCATAGGCATCGCCGGCTTCGATGCAATCGAACGCCATGCCGCCCATGCAGGCGCGCCGGGTGAGCGCCAGCACTTTGTCCCAGGCCTGGGGCACGCCATTGCCGTTGGCATAGAGCGTGGCCAGATCGCCGCAACTGCCGCCATCGCCGGCATCGCAGCCACGCTGATAGAACAGGGCGGCGCGCGCGAAATCCTGGGGCACGCCTTCGCCGTTTTCCGCGCTCAGCCCGAGTTCGTGGCAGGCATCGCCATCCCCTTTGTCGCAAGCGGCCATTTGCCCAGAGGCGGCAGATTCGGCGGCGGGTTGGGCGGCATTGGCAGGAAGCGGGGAAAGGCTGCACAGCAGAGCCAGCAGCATTGCCGCCAACGGCGAGCGGATAAAACGCAACATGGGGGGCCTCTTGCCGTGGCGCACAGGAACGGTGCGACTTCAACGGCAAGCCTGGCCCCCGGTCAAGCCCCCAGAGTCAAGCCCCGGGGCCAGGCAATCATGGGGGGGCGATCGCCAGATGCCCCCCTCCTTAGCGTATTACGCGGGCAGGAATTCGCGGGCATATTCGCGATAGCGCATGATCGGGCCGTCACCGGCGCAGATCAGCGGGCGTTTCAGGTGCTTCTTGAAATTGAGCACTTCGAAATCCTGATCGATTTCATCGAGCACGCGCTGGACGAACGCGCCGCCGATCATGTCGTTCATGTCCTTGGACCCGGTGTCGCTGATATACATGCGCACGTGCAGCTGAAACCGTTCCTTGTCGATCGGGGTGGCCGATACGTTCTGGATAAAGCCGAACCCTTCGCCCAGCACGACATGGCTGACAAAGCTGATGCCCGAAAAATTGAACTGCATGTGCTTGATCGGAAACATCTGTTCGTCCGACGGGGCATAATCCACCTGCATGCCCCAGGCGGTGCGGGTGACACCATCGATCTGCGGCAGGCCAACCGATTTGTGCAGCTGTTCGATATGCGCGGTGTCAAACAGGTTTTCGAACAAGTCGCGGAACGGCGCGCGGCCTTCCTTGCGCTTTTCGGCATAGGGAATCCACGTGCGGTCGGCAAAAGTTTCGCGCAAATCCGAAGGATCATAATCGGGCGTGCCGCCGGCCGGGTCCCACCACAGCATTACGGTGCCGGCAAATTCGCGCGTGTGATACGTTGTCAGCGCGGCCTGCGGCGGGATCACTTTGGTATAGGGGATGGCGGTGCACTTGCCGCTTTTGGCCGAAAACCGCCATTTGTGGAACGGGCAGACGATTTCCGCGCCCTGGCCGATATCCTCGATCTTGCCGTCAAAGCTGGCGAAATGGGCGCCCAGATGCGGGCAATAGGCATCGGCGACATGGGCGGCGCCGTCTTCATCGCGATAGGCGATCAACTGTTCGCCAAAAAACGCCAGCGGCAGCATCGCATCGCCCGTCACATCGCCGCTTTCCGCCACGACATACCAGCCGCGGGCAAAGCCGGGGGTATCATCGCGCGCGGCCATGGGAATCGGATCGAGGGTGATCGTAGACAGTTCGTTCATCGCGTTTTCTCCCGGAACAGTGCCTTGTCGGTCGCAGAGTGGTCACGGGTCGGCCTGGCCCTGCGCCATGCCGGCGCCGCGAAGCCCCCCTGCCCGTTGCTGTGCGCAAGCTATCATTGAGATGGGTCAAATCGCGCCGGGCCAATGGTGAAACGGATCACCAGATTGGCCGAAGCGGATCATCTGAATGGCTGGTTGCACGATGACGGGGGTCTGCGCCGGGCGTTTGGCGCGGTATCATGCTCCCACAGGATCACCGGCACGGGCAAAGCGCCGATCGCGACCTGGGGAGAGATCACCATGCAGGACAAATACCTCATCAAGAACGGCACCGTGGTCGATGGCACCGGTGCCCCCGCCTATCACGCCGATGTGCGCGTGCGCGGCAACCGGATTGTCGCCATCGGCCCCGATATCGAGCCCGAACGCCGCGAACGCGTGATCGACGCCGCCGGCTGCTTCGTCACCCCCGGCTTTATCGAAACGCACAACCATTATGACGCGCCGATGTGGTGGATGCCCACGCTCGATCCGATGCCCGGCTATGGCGTGACAACCTCGGTCAACGGCAATTGCGGCTTTGCCGCCGCGCCGGTGCACGATGATCCCGCCGTGCGGCAGGAAATGGTCGAAATCTTCAGCTTCTTTGAAGATATCCCGCAAAAGCCGTTTACCGAACTGCTGCCGTGGGATTGGAAAACCTGGAGCGAATACAAGGCTTCGATGATCCGCAATGTGAAAATTCCGGTGAATTATGCCGCCTATGTCGGCCATATTGCGATCCGCCTGGCGGTGATGGGGCTGGATGCCTGGGAACGCGCCGCCACCCCGGCGGAAATCGCCAGAATGTGCGATCTGCTGGATGATGCGCTGGCCGCCGGCGCGCTCGGCATGTCGAGCAATCTGCTCGATCATGACAAGAATGACCGCCCGATCCCCACGCGCAAGGCCGACGATGCCGAATTCGACGCGCTGTTTGCGGTGATCGCGCGCTATCCCGGCACCAGCGTGCAGGTGATTGTCGATTTCTTCATGCGGCTGGACGGCCTGCCCAATTCCGAACGGATGAGCGCGCTGGCCAAAAAGCACGGCATCCGCATGCAGATCGCCGGCGGCGTGCCGACGCTGGCATTCCAGGCCTTTGCGATCGAAGGGGCCGAGGCGCTGCACGAACGCAACAAGGCCGAAGGCAACGACGTGTGGCCCGGGTTCCACGTGATTTCGCCGACCACCATCGTCAGCTTCAATTCGTCGCTGCTGTTTGCGCAATCGAACAATTATGTCTGGGGCGACATGATCCAGACCAAGGGCGAACCGGCCAAGTTTGCGCTGCTGGAAGATCCCGAATGGCGCGCAAAGGCCCGCGATTCGTGGGAAAAGACGTTCGAAATCTCGCCGGTGAAAAACGCGAAGGACATCCATTTCCTGGAAAGCGCGACCGGCGTCGGCCCGGTGACGGGCACGCTGCAGGATTACATGGATGTGCACGGGCAGACGCATCCTTCAGACGCGCTGGCTGACTGGCTGCTGGAAAACGGCACCGATTCGATCATCAAGATCAGCGATTTCGCCAATAACGAGGCCGCGCTGGACAAGCTGCTGACCGATCCGCAGGCCATCGGCAATCTGTGCGATTCGGGCGCGCACGGGCAGATGTTTTGCGGCGTGGGCGACAATGTGCTGTTTCTCACCCGCTATGTGCGCGATCGCCAGCAGCTGAGCATCGAACAGGGTATCGAATACCTGACCGGGCGGATCGCGCGCCATTTCAACATGGTCGATCGCGGCACGCTGAAAGTGGGGCAAAAGGCCGATATCGTGGTGTTTGACCTTAACGAGATCGAGCGCCGGCCCGAAGAAAAGGCCTGGGACGTGCCCGATGGCGAAGGCGGCCGCACCTATCGCTACACCCGCCAGGCCGCGCCGATGCGCCTGACCATGGTCAATGGCGTGCCGACATTCGACCGCGGCGCCTATACCGGCGCCTTCCCCGGCGATTATATCGGCCCCGATGTGCCGCACATGGCCGAGGCCGCGGAATAATACCCCGCCCCCGCCCCCCGCGCGCAGGCTGCGCGGGGGGCGGCTTTTCCGCACGGCGGCGCGATCCCTTTTCCCGCAGGAAAGCCCGGAACGAGAAAGCCCGGCACGAGAAAGCCCGGCACGAGAACTGGCTTTTCATCCCGCAGCTTGTGATGTAAGCGCACACTTACAAATACGGCGCGGGAGAGACGGGCGGTCATGGCAACACATTCAGGGGCAAATCCGGGGGCATTGGGCACGGCATTCGCGCCGATCGACGATTGCCCCGAACTGGCGCGCGCGCTTGACGATGCCAATCTGCCCACGCTGCTGGCGGCTTATGGCCATCTGTCGCAGGATGCCGCCTTTCTCGAACGTTTTGCCCCGCATATCCGGCCCGCCTATTCGCAGCCGCCGACTGCCATTCCCGACGATCTGGCCGATGACTTGCGCCTGCGCCTGCGCCGGCTGCTGACCACGGGCAAAGGCCGGGTGGCGGCACCGCCATCGGATGCGCTGTTGCAGCGGATCATGTCGATCACCGTGGGGGAGCCGGTGGACGATGAATTCATCGCGCTGGTGCAGGACCAGTGCGGATTTCGCCCGTGGATCGACCGCAGCGCCCTGCCCGGCCGCGCGCCCCGCCCCGCCGGGTTCAAGGTTCTGGTAATCGGCGCCGGGATGACCGGCATGGCCGCCGCGACCAAGCTGCGCGAGGCGGGATACGATTTTGTCGTGATCGAAAAGAACGGCGATGTGGGCGGCACCTGGTATGAAAACCGCTATCCCGGGGTCGGCGTCGATACGCCCAGCCATTTCTACAGCTTCAGCTGGGAAATCTGGCCCGATTGGCAGCATTACCACCCCAAGGGCGCCGACATGCAGACCTATATGCTGGCGGTGGCCGACAAACATGATCTGCGGCGCGACATGCGGTTTGATACCACGGTGGAAACGCTGGTGTGGGATGATGCCGCCGCGCTGTGGACGGTGACCGTGCGGCGGCCCGATGGCACGCGCGAAGATCTGATCGTCAATGCGGTGATCAATGGCCACGGGCCGGTCAATCGCTACAAGTTTCCCGATATTGCCGGAATCGACAGCTTTGACGGCCCGGTGGTGCACACCGCAAACTGGCCGGCCGATCTCGATCTGGCAGGCAAGCGGGTGGCGGTGATCGGCACCGGGGCGAGCGCGGCGCAACTGGTGGGGGCAATCGCGCCCGATGTGGCGGAATTGACCGTCTATCAGCGCACAAAGCACTGGGTGCTGGTAAATCCCGAAATCGCGCACGAAGTGAACGAGGGGATGAAATGGGCGCTGGCCCATATTCCGACGTTCAAGGAATGGTTCCGCTTTCGCGTCTATTGGGCGGCGGCCGATGGCCTGTTTGCCAATGTGGTGAAGGACCCGGCCTGGGCCGACAACATGCTGGCGGTTTCTGCCGGCAACGCCATGACGCGGCAGTACGCGCTGTCGCTGATTGCGGCGAAATTTGCCGACCGGCCCGATCTGATCGAAAAGCTGACGCCGGATTTCCCGATATTTTCCAAACGGATCATCCTCGACAATGGCTGGCTTGACGCGCTGGCCCGGCCCAATGTGCATCTGGAGGATCGGGGCATTGCCCGCATCCTGCCCCACGGCATCGAAGCGCGCGACGGACAGGTGTTTGCCTGCGATGTGATCGTGTGCGCCACCGGATTCAATGTGGCGCAGATGGTCGGCAATCTGACGATCAAGGGTTCGCACGGCCGCGATCTGGGCCAGCAATGGGGCGCGGACGATCCGCGCAGCTATCTCGGGATGTGCGTGCCCGGCTTTCCAAACTATTTCCACACCGTCGGCCCGAACAGCGCCCCCAACCACGCCGCCGGCCAGAACCTGATTTCCGAAGTGCAGGTGAACTGGATCATCGAAGCGCTCGACCGCGTGACCGACAGCGGCGCGCGCGCGTTCGAAGTGACGCAAGACGCCTTTGACGCGTGGAACCGCAAAGTGGACGAACGCATGCCCCGGATGATCTGGACCCACCCCCGCGCCAATTCCTATTACAACAACGCCAAAGGCCGCGTGTTCTTGTCCTGGCCCTGGCGCCTGGTGGATTTCTTCAACGCCACCCGCCAGCCGGAAGACGGGTGCTATACCCTGTGGCGGTAAGGGGACTGTGCGTTTGGCGGGGTAGGTGCCGGTCCGTGTGGACGGGTTCGGGTTACTGCTTGATGCACGCCTGTATGGCTGGAAGCGCCTGGTTTCGGGCGATTGGGGGTTTGGCGGCTTTGCGTCCTAATGGCTGTCGTTCAGATAAATTGTCGACGTTGCCGAAAGCGAGCATTCAGGGGGTAGCCCGGTAATGTCCTAAATCTGATCGGGAGTTGGACACCCCCACCCAACCCCGCCCCTGAGGGGGAGGGCTTTTTGGGGTGCGGTTTTGGGGGTTTACCGTGCGCCATTATCCGGCGGCGCCTGGGTCAGCGTGCTTGCATTACCGGTTTTGCCCGCCTGAATTGTCGGCCTTTCCGCCGGTCACGCCAAGCGGGGCGTTGTCGTCCAGGGCGAAGCGGATGTTGGCGATGCACCCGATCAGGCGGGTTGGCGTGGGATCGGCATGGCCGGCGAGCAGCACGCCCTTTGCCTGATCGCCAAATTCGGATGCGGGCTCGGCGCGGACGGTTTCCAGGTTTTCCAGCGTTCCGTCGGTGGCGACATCAAAGCGGATCATTGCCCAGCCTTCTATGTTGCGCCGCTGAAACGGGGGCGGGAATGGCACATCCTCCACATGCACCAGCCGGCTGCCATCGCGCGGGCAGCGATGTTTTGGATCGAGGAAGGGATCATTGGCGGGGATTGGCGGGGGCTTTAGCGTTGCGCGGCCCGGAACGCGAAAACCGGCGATGCAACCATGCTTTGCCCCGGCGGCATAGCGCGAATCCTTTACGGCCTGCAGCACCATCGGCGCCATTTCGGCAGGCCCGTTGCTGCCCAGCAGTTCGATCCCGGTGGTCGCGCCTGCGGCATCGACATCATACCGCACCAGCGCCCCGCCCAGATGGCCCACCAGATCAGGCAACTGGTCAAACGCGGGGTAGACAAGATTGCGCGGGGTCGGGCTGGTGCCGCAGGTATCTTCGGGGCGGTGCAAAACCTCGGCAAATTCGTTATAGCTCAGATCGCCATCGGGCGGGATCGTCAGCAACTGCGCGATTGCCGCATCGCGCAGCGGTGTCTGGCGCGAAACATAGCGGACCGTGCAGGACGCCCTGGTCTGTGCCGTGGGAAAGCGTGATCCGGCCAGCGCGGGTTCGAAATCCTCGCTGGAAATCCGCCCGTAAAACACCGAAGCCTCATCGGCACGGATCGACAACGGCCGGCCATAGGCATCAATCCGGAACTGATAGACCGGCTCGGCCACTTCGGCCGGATCAGCGCCGCGCACAATGGCCGCGGCGGGAACTTCCATGCGGACGGGCTTTACCGTGTCGGAACCACACACCACATCGGATGCCTGCCACGACACCAGCCGGATCGTATCAAGGTGATAATGATGCGGCGGCGCCGGGGCAGCGGCCAGGGCCATGGCCGAAATCAACGCGATCATCGCAACGCCTCCTTGCCCCCACGGTATTGCAGCGGACCTGGCATACCTGACGGTGCCAGCATCCGACTTCAAGCAAATTCCGGTGCGAATATGCCCATCAGCCGCGCCAGGGAAACAGCGGCACGCGCGCAGAGTGGCACTTATCGCACAGCGTGACGTTCAGGCAGAGCAGGGCGGTTTCGACACCCCCCACCCTCCCCCAAAAGGTCACGGCCCGACAGGCAGCATCACGGGGGCGAATGTTGACAGCAGGGCGGCGTCAAGCACTTGCGCCTGGCCGTTGACGAAGCCGGCTTCGGGGCTGGCGAGCCATAGCGCGACTTCGGCGACGTGCTGGGCGCTGCCCATGCCGCGCAAGGGCACGCGGGCGAGATCGCCGGGGGGGATGATGGCAACATCGGCCACGCCGATCAGCGGGGTGAGCACGCCGCCGGGGCAGATCGCGTTGATCCGCGCGCCCTTTTCGGCAAAGGCGGTAACGCAGGATTTCACCAGGCCGACAATGCCGTGCTTGGCCGCGCTATAGGCCGGATTGTCGGGGTGGCCGATCACGCCGGCGGCCGACGCGGTTACCACCACGGCGCCGCCCTGGGCGATCACCGGCTGCACCGCCTTGATCCCGTTGAACGTGCCCTTCAGGTTGATCGCGATCAGGCGGTCGAACAGCGCCTCGTCCACGGTGTCGAGCCCCTGTGCCGCGCCATAATAGCCCGCATTGAGAAACGCGATATCCAGCCGCCCGGCGCCCGCGATCACCGCATCGACCATGGCGCGGTTGCTGGCGGCATCGGCAATATCGACCGCGACGGCGTGCGCGCCCCCACCGATTTCCGCGACAACCGCCTCGGCCCCGGCGAGGTTGAGATCAGCCACGAACACGGTCGCGCCTTCCTGCGCGAAACGGATCGCCGCGGCGCGGCCGATGCCCGATGCCCCGCCGGTTACCAGCGCCACTTTGCCTGCAAACCGTGCCATCCCCGTTATCCCCTTGTCTGATTGCGCAATTCGGTTTTCAACACTTTGCCCGCGGCGTTGCGCGGAAAATCGGGCACCACGATGAAACGGCGCGGCACTTTGTAATTGGCCATGTTGGTGCGGCTCCAGCCGATCAGATCAGCCTCGGTGGCAGCCATGCCGGGGCGCAGCATCACATAGGCCTGCCCCACTTCGCCCAGGCGTTCATCGGGCACGCCGATCACCGCCGCCTGCGCCAGCGCGGGATGGCCGGCGAGCAGCTTTTCCACTTCGGCCGGATAGACGTTGAACCCGCCGGAAATGAACAAGTCCTTCTTGCGGTCGGTGATCGCCAGGTATCCGCGCGCATCGATCGTGCCGACATCGCCGGTGTGGAGCCAGCCCTGCGCATCGACCGCTTCGGCCGTGGCGGCGGGATCATCGAGATAGCCGCGCATTACCGCATGGCCGCGCACCCACAGTTCGCCCGCGGTGCCGGGGGGCTGATCCTGCCCCTGATCATCGACACAGCGGACCTCGATCCCGGGCATGGGATAGCCGCAAGTGTGCGCCACGGTTTCGGCATCATCGCCCTGCCGCGTCATCGCGATCACGCCGCATTCGGTCATGCCATAGCCGTTGACGATGTTCTGCATGCCGAGTTCGGCGCGCATCCGTTTGACCAGCGCGGGCGGCACCGGCGCCGCGCCCGTGACCGCAACGCGCAAGGACGAAAAATCGTGCCCCTGCCCGCCGGCCAGTTCCTGCAGCAGCGATTGATAGATCGTCGGCGGGCCGGGGATGAACGAAATGCGGTTTACCTGCACCTGCCGCACCACTTCTGCCACATCGAACACGGGCAGCGGGATCATCGTCGCGCCGCGCACCAGGCAGGCGACCCACCCCGCCTTGTAGCCGAACGTGTGAAAGAACGGATTGACGATGAGATAGCGATCGCCCGCGCGCAGATCGACACGCACCGCCCAGTCGCCAAAGCTTTGCGGCACTTGCCGGTGCGCGGTGAGCGCGCCTTTGGGCCGGCCGGTGGTGCCGGAGGTGAAAATGATGTCGCAAATATCATCGGGGCCGACCGTGGCCAGCGCGGCATCGACCGCCGGATCGGCCGCACCGCGCCCGCGCGCCACAAAGGCCGCGAAACCCCGATCGATCGCGATCACTTCGCGCAAATCGGGCAAGTCTTCGCTGGCGATCAGCGCGGCATAGTCCTGCCCCAGGAACTGCGACGGGGCGAACAGCAGCCTGGCCCGGGCCCGGCGCAGGATATCGCCCGCCTCTGCGCCCTTGAACCGCGTGTTCATCGGCACGATCGCCGCGCCGACGCTTTGCGCGCCCAGCGCGGCCAGAATCCATTCGCGCGAATTGGGCGCCCAGATGCCGATGCGATCCCCATGCCCCACGCCGGCGGCCAGCATGGCCGAGGCGCAGGCGCGCGCATCGGCCCACAGCTGCGCAAAAGTCCAGCTTTGCGCCCCCGCGATCAGTGCGGGCGCATCGGGCCAGGTGGCGGCGGCCTGTGCCGCCGCCAGGGGGATCGTCGCAGGCCAGACGCCCGGCGCCTCTGCCATCAGATCAGGCCACTTCGAACAGGCCGGCCGCACCCATTCCGCCGGCCACGCACATCGACACCACGACATATTTCACGCCGCGCCGCTTGCCCTCGATCAGCGCATGGCCGACCAGCCGCGATCCGGTCATGCCAAACGGATGGCCGATGGCGATGCCGCCGCCATTGACGTTCAGCCGGTCGGGATCGATGCCCAGTTTGCGCTGGCAATAGATCGCCTGGCTGGCAAAGGCCTCGTTGATTTCGAACAGGCCGATATCCTGGAGCTTTACCCCGGCGCGGTCGAGCAGTTTGGGAATGGCGAACACCGGGCCGATGCCCATTTCATCCGCGCCGCAGCCCGCCACCTGAAACCCGCGATAAATGCCCAGCACCGGCAGCCCTTCGCGCTGCGCCATGGCCAGGTCCATCAGCACCTGGGCCGAGGCACCATCGGAAAGCTGGCTGGCATTGCCGGCGGTGATGTTGCGCCCTTCGGCAATCACCGCGCCGCCCTTGAACACCGGTTTCAGCCCGGCCAGCGCCTCGTACGTGGTGCCCGCGCGCACGCCTTCGTCGGCGGCGATGGTCACGTCCTGCTTGCCGGTTTCGTTGCCTTCCTTGTCAAACAGCGCCTTGGCCACGGTGATCGGCACGATTTCATCATCGAACCTGCCGGCGGCCTGCGCGGCGGCGGCGCGCTGTTGCGATTGCGCGGCGAAATGGTCCTGGTCTTCGCGGCTGATGCCATAGCGTTCGGCGACGATTTCGGCGGTTTCGATCATCGCCATATAGGCATGCGGATCATGCGCGCGGACGAATTCCGACCGGTTGCGATAGGCCGGGGCGTGCTTGTTGAGCGTAAGCGAGATGCTTTCCATCCCGCCTGCCACGGCCACGTCGATTTCGTTGGCGATGATCCCGCGCGCGGCAAAGGCCACGGCGTTGAGCCCGGACGAACACTTGCGATCCATGGTGAAGCCGCTGGTGGTATCGGGCAGGTTCGACGCGTGGACGGTCAGGCGGCCAAGGTTATAGCTTTGCGTGTTCCAGTGGTTGCCCACGCCCAGATAGACATCATCGACCCGCGCCGGATCGATTCCGGCCCGCGCCAGCGCGGCGTTGACCACATGCGCGGTCAGCACCGGCGCTTCGGTATCGTTGAATGCCCCGCGATAGGCTTTGCCCACGCCGGTGCGTGCGGTGGAAACGATGGCGGCTTCGCGCATGTCAGGTCCTCTCAACCAAACCCGTGGAAATTGGATGGCCCGAAATAGGCTTTCATTTCGGTAACTTTGCCGTCTTCGTTAAACCGGAATGTGTCGATCACGTCGACGCGCTTGTCGCTGCCATCCCAGTGCAGATGCACCGAAAAGGCGAACGCCGCGTATTCGCCGGCCAGCCGCACCGGGCCGGTGAGCTCAAGCTTTGCGCCGGTCTGCATCGATGCGGTGTAGAACGCCAGGATGGCATCGTGCCCCACGTGCGGGGGCGTGCCGATGGGGTCTTCCACCGCGGCATCGGGGGCGAAAATCGCCGCCACGCGTTCGGGGCTGTTCGCCGCAAAGGCGGCAACATATTCGTGGACGGCGGCTTCCATCGCTGCTGGATCGGGCATTGCTCTCACTCCGGAAAATACCGGCTGATCGTGTCGAGCACGCAGGCCGGCCTGGTTTCACCTTCGATTTCGATGGTCACGCGCACGACCGACTGGATCGCGCCCTTGATGTCTTCCGCGCCGACGATTTCACCGGTGGCGCGGATGCGGCTGCCAACGCGGACCGGGTTCAAAAACCGCAGCCGATCGGCGCCCACGTTCACCGCATGGGCAAAGCCGCGCACTTCGATCAGGTCTGGCAGGAACAAGTTGACCAGGCTGAGCGTCAGATAACCATGCGCGATCGTGCCGCCAAACGGGCCCTGACGGGCACGTTCGACATCGACATGAATCCACTGGTGATCACCGGTCACTTCGGCAAAGCCGTTCACCCGGTCCTGATCGATGGTCAGCCAGTCGGTCGGGCCCAATCTGGTGCCTTCGGCGCCGATCAGATCGGCCGGGCGATCAAAAATGCGCGTCATCCTAGGCCCTCTGGCTCGACACGGAGACGATTTCGCCAGTCATGTACGATGACAGGTCACTGGCGAGAAACAGCATGACATTGGCCACCTCCCACACTTCGGCGGGGCGGCCATAGGCTTCGGTCTTTACCAGTTCGGCCAGCCGTTCTTCGGTGGTCACTTTGGCGAGGAACGGATGCATGGCAAGGCTGGGCGCGACGGCATTGATCCGCACGCCATGGTCGGCTGCTTCCAGGGCGGTGCAGCGGGTAAAGGCCATGACCCCGGCCTTTGCCGCGGCATAGTGCGCCTGCCCGCGCTGCGCCCGCCAGCCCAGCACCGAGGCATTGTTGACCATCACGCCCGACCGCCGCGCATACATCGCGGGCAGAAACGCGCGGGTCATGCGGAACAGGCTGGTCAGCGTGACATCGAGCACGCGGCTCCACTGATCGTCGGTCATGTCGACGACATCGACTTCGCCGCCAAGGCCGGCATTGTTGATCAGCACGTCAACCCCGCCAAACGCGGCCAGCGCGGCATCGCGCAGGCCCTGGACCGCGGCCTCGTTGGTAACATCGCAAACCACCGTGGCGGGGCGTTCGCAGCCGACTTCGGCGGCGATGCGGTCGGCGGCCTCACCCAGGCGGCGTTCGTGAAAATCGCTGATCATCAGGCGCGCGCCCTCTTCGGCGGCGCGTTTGGCCACGGCAAAGCCGATCCCGGTGCCGGCGGCGGCGGTGATCACCAGGCTTTTGCCTTTCAGCATGCCCAGCGGCGCGGGGTATGGCGGAACGGGTAAGGTCACAGGTCACCCCTCGGTTGAATGTGCATCAGAGATCGCCTCGCGGCTCAATGTCCATCAAAGATCGCCTCGCGGCTCAATGTCCATCAAAGATCGCCTCGCGGCTCAATGTGCATCAGAGATCGCCTCGCGGCTCAATGTGCATCAGAGATCGCCTCGCGGCTCACGGGGCAGTCCCAGCCCGCGTTCGGCAATCAGATTGCGCTGGATCTGATTGGTGCCGCCGTAAATCGTGTCGGACCGGCTGAACAGGAACAGGTTGGGCAGCAGATCCCATTCATAGGCCTCTCCGCCGGTCACTTCGCCGGCCTGGCCCAGCACGTCCATCGCCAGTTCGCCCAGCGTGCGACGCCACGTGGCCCACTGAATCTTGTACGTCAGCGCGGCGCCGTCGATTTGCGACAGATCGGTGTTCGACAGCATGCGCAGCGCGCCATAGCGCATCAGGCGCAGGCCGATTTCGGCCTTGGCCAGCCGCTGGCGGATCAGCGGATCGCGCGCGGTGCCATTGGCCCGCGCGGCGGCGATCACCGCATCCAGCTCGTTGCGGAACGCCATTTGCTGGCCCAGCGTCGACACGCCGCGTTCAAACGCGAGCAGGCCCATCGCGATTTTCCAGCCATCGCCCACCGCGCCGATCAGGCTGTCAGCCGCGCAGCGTGCATCGGTGAAGAAAGTCTCGTTGAATTCGGCATCGCCGTTGATCTGGCGGATCGGGCGGACCTCGATGCCCGGCTGATCGAGCGGCATCATCAGGAAAGTCAGGCCCTTTGGCCCCTTTGACCCGTCCTGGGTGCGGGTAACGACAAAGATCCAGTCGGAAATGTGCGCCAGGCTGGTCCACACTTTTTGCCCGTTGACCACCCATTCATCGCCTTCCAGCCGGCCGCGCGTGCGCACCGAAGCAAGGTCTGACCCGGCATTGGGTTCGGAAAAGCCCTGGCAGAATATCGTCCGGCCTGCGGCAATATCGGGCAGGAAACGGCGCTTCTGCTCTTCACTGCCAAAGGCGAGCAGCGTCGGCCCGGCCAGTTCCACGCCAATATGGTTGACCCGCCCGGGCACCCCGGCGCGCGCATATTCTTCGGCAAAGATCACCTGCTGCGCCAGCGTCGCATCGCGCCCGCCCCAGGCGCGCGGCCAGCCGATGCACGACCAGCCATGTTCGCCCAGATGCTGTTCCCATTCCTTGCGCCGTTCGGCCTTGGCGGTCAGCGTGGTGATGCCGCGAATATCGCGGAACGGGCCGGCCATCTGCGCCTGCAGCCAATCGGCGCATTCGGCACGAAACTGTTCGTCGGCGGCGGAAAATCCCAGCTTCATGCGGCGGCTCCCTCACAAGCGGGTCCAAGTATCATCGTGGCAATCGCTTCGCGGTGCCAGGCGCCATGGCCGAGCAGCGTCTGGATCGACCGTGCGCGTTTGAAGAACAGATGCGCATCGTGATCCCAGGTAAAGCCGATGCCGCCGTGAAGCTGGATCATGTTGCCCGCGCACATGAAGTAGGTATCGGCGGCAAGGCTTTTCGCGGCGTGGAGCGCGATCGGCGCCTCGTCGGAATTTTCATCGATGGTGCAGGCCGCCCAATAGACCGCCGAACGCGCCTGTTCGATTTCGATCATCATGTCGGCCAGGCGGTGCTTGTAGGCCTGGAATGACCCGATCTGCCGGCCGAACTGCACCCGGTCACGCGAATAGGCGACCGTGCGATCGAGCGTTTCCTGCGCCCCGCCCAACGCCTCTGCCGCAAGCACGATCCAGCCGGCGGCAAGCGCGGCGGGAATGGCCGCATCGGGATTGTCCAGCGCCTCGGCCGGGGCGGCGGTGAGCGTGATGCTGGCAAGCGGGCGCGTCTGATCCATCGTCATGTGCGCGGTTATCGCCACGCCTTCCCCCTTCAGATCGACGATCCACGCGTTGTCGCCGCTGTGCACCAGCATCAGATCGGCCACGGCGCCGTGGGGCACATGGGCGAAATGGCCCGACAGGCGGCCGCCGGCGATGGTCACATCGGGCTGCCACGCGCTGGTCGAAACCAGTTCCCCTGTGGCAAGGCGGGGCAGCCATTCGGCCTTTTGCTCGTCGCTGCCACCGCGCGCGATGGCCTGGCCCAGCATGGCGTGGCCCAGCAGCGGCAGCGCGGCGACATGCGCGCCGGCGGCTTCGGCCACTTGCGCCAGTTCGACCATGCCAAGGCCCGCGCCGCCGCGGTCTTCGGGCAGGGCAATCCCGGCCAGACCCAGTTCGCCGGCAAAGGCCGCCCAAAGCGCGTGGTCAAGGCCATCGGCGGCCATGGCTGCACGCGTGCGCGCGCTGGTGGCGTGTTCGGCAAAGAACCCGCGCACGGTTTCGCCGATCATCCGCTGTTCGTCGGTAAATGCAAATTCCATGTCAGGCAGTCCCCCACACTTTGCGCGGCGGTACGCGTTCGGCCAGCAGGCGTTCGACCGCGGCGCCCACGTCGGCCGGGTTCCAGCGCGCACCGGCATCGATGAACGGCCCTTCGCGCCAGCCCTGTTCGAGCATGATCTTGCCACCTTCGAGTTCGAACACGCAGCCGGTGACATCGGCGCTGGCGCTGCTGCCCAGCCAGACCACGGTGGGCGCGACATTGGCCGGGTCCATCGCATCGAACGTGGCGCCTTGCGTGGCCATCTTGTCGGCAAAGGCCTGTTCGGTCATCCGCGTGCGCGCCGACGGGGCCAGCGCATTGGCGGTAATGCCATAACGGCCCAGTTCCGCCGCCTGCACCAGGGTCAGCGCGGCAATTCCGCCTTTTGCGGTGGAATAGGCGGCCTGCGCGATCGACCCCTGCAGCCCGGCGCCGGACGAAGTGTTGATGATCCGCGCGTCGGGCGCGCCTCCGGCCTTTTGCTTGGCGCGCCAGTAATCGACCGCGTGGCGCGACAGGCAGAAATGGCCGCGCAGGTGGACATGCATCGTGGCATCCCATTCGTCGGTCGTGGCCGAAACGAACATGCGATCGCGCACGATGCCGGCATTGTTGACCACGACATGCAGATCGCCAAACGCGGCCACGGCGGCATCGACAATGCGCTTTGCCGCGTCCCAGTCGGTGATGTCTTCATAATTGGCGATGGCCTGGCCGCCGGCGGCGATGATTTCGGCAACCACGGCATCGGCGGCGCTGGTATCGCGGCCTTCACCGCCCAGCGAGGTGCCGATATCGTTGACCACGACATTGGCGCCCTCGGCGGCAAAGCCCAGCGCATAGGCGCGGCCAAGGCCCCCCGCCGCGCCGGTGATGATGACAGTGCGATTGTCGCAAAGGCCCACGGTGTTCTCCTGTCAGGCGGGTTCGCCGGGGACGGGCAGCAGCAAGTGCTGCGAAACGTCGCCGACCATGTCGAGCAGCGAATAATCGCGCGTGGCAAAGCGCCAGGCGCCATCTTCGCGCACAAAAGTATCGTGATAACGCCCGGCGCAGATCGCCTGCAGCGGCAGAACGTCGGTCTGCTGGAACACGGTGTAATACGATCGGCAAGTGGCGGTGCCCGCGGCATCATCCACATCGACAATCGCATTGGTGATCACGTGCCGGGTGCGCGGCGTGCCACAGGGGTGGATGCGCACATAGGCGCGCCATTGCGCCAGCATCGGCGCCGACCCGTGCACCACCTGCCCGCCGCCCATGGTTACCGTGGCCCGGTCAAACAGCGCCGCAACCTGTTCCAGCGCGCCGGCATCCATCAGTTCGGCATAGCGATAGAGCAAGTTGGTGATAGGGTTTTCGGGGCTCATGCGGCGCTCCGCATCGGGGGGATGGGCTTTGTGGTGCGCGGGATCGCGGGGACGGGCCGGCCCCCCTCCCCTTCAGGGGATGGGCTTTTCTGGTGGTGCGATTGGCCCTGGAGCAGGCTCATCTCACAGCCGTTCGATGATGGTGACATTGGCCTGGCCGCCGCCTTCGCACATCGTCTGCAGGCCATAGCGGCCGCCGGTGCGTTCGAGCGCGCCAAGCAGCGTGGTCATCAGCCGCACGCCGGTGGCACCGATCGGGTGGCCCAGCGCGATCGCGCCGCCCTGCACGTTGACTTTGTCATGCGGAATGCCGAGTTCCTTCATCCAGGCCATCGGCACGCTGGCAAAGGCTTCGTTGCATTCGAACAGATCGATCTGATCGACCGTCATGCCCGCCTTGGCCAGCGCGTGCTGCGTGGCGGGGATCGGGCCGGTAAGCATCCACACCGGATTGGCAGCGCGGACCGACATGTGGTGGATGCGCGCGCGGGGTTTGAGGCCGTATTGCTGCACCGCACTTTCACTGGCGATCAGCATCGCGGCGGCCGCATCGCAATTCTGGCTGGCGACCCCGGCGGTGATCACCCCGCCTTCGCGGATCAGTTTCAGCGCGGCAAGCCCTTCAAGCGTGGTGCCGGGGCGGATCGTTTCATCGCGGTCCAGCCCTGCAATCGGGGCGACTTCGCGATCGAACCAGCCGGCATCCCACGCGGCGGCAGCGCGGCTGTGGCTGGCCAGGCTGAAGGCCTCCATCGCCTCGCGCGTGATGCCCCATTTTTCGGCAATCATTTCGGCCGAACGGATCTGGTTGACTTCTTCATTGCCATACCGCGCGTCCCACCCGCGCGAACCCTGGAACGGGCTGTCAAACCCATAGGGCTGGCCGGCGAACATCGCGGCGGAAATCGGAATGGCGTTCATCGCCTGGCTGCCGCCGGCAACGACCAGATCCTGCGTGCCGCTCATCACGCCTTGCGCGGCGAAATGCACCGCCTGCTGCGATGATCCGCACTGGCGATCGATCGTCACGCCGGGCACGTGTTCGGGCATGCCCGCCACCAGCCAGGCGGTGCGGCCGATATCGCCCGCCTGCGGCCCGATCGTGTCGCAACAGCCCCAGACCACATCATCGACCAGCCCGGCATCGATCCCGGTGCGCGCGATCAGTTCGCGGATCGGGTGCGCGGCAAGGTCTGCGGGGTGGAGCGCGGCGAGCGTGCCCTTTTTGCGGCCGACCGGGGTGCGCACGGCATCGATGATATAGGCTTCAGGCATGGGGGGTCTCGTTTTCGAGGGGGTCGCGGGCAAAAGTCGTGTCGGGGCCAGTGGGGCGCGTGAACACGCGCGCGGCGACGCGCTGGCGGTGGAAATGCGGCGTGCCCCAGGCGTTGGTGAGGGCCAGCGCGCGTTTCAGGAACAAATGCACATCGACTTCCCACGAATAGCCCATGGCGCCGTGGACCTGGATGGCAGCGCGCGCGGCGCTGTCGGCGGCATCGAGCGCGACCAGTTTGGCCTCGGAAATGCGCGCGCGGGCATAGATATCGCGCGACGGGCAATCGGCCGCCGCCGCGATCACCACCGGCCGCGCGAATTCGATTCCGACTTGCGCAGAGGCAAGGTGGTGCTTGACCGCCTGATACGATCCGATCGGCTTGCCAAACTGCATGCGATCGCGCGCATAAGCGACCGCCAGATCGACCGAGCGTTGCGCCAGCCCCAGCCCTTGCGCCGCGGCAAACAGGGCCGCGCGGTCAAGGGCCAGATCCCAGTCTGCCGGGCCCAGATCTTCAGCCCGGGCAAATTCCAGGCGGAACAGGCGCCGCAACGGATCGATCGTTTCAACCGGCGTGAGCGTGGCATCATCGCGCCGCACCAGCAGCGCACGGCCATCGCGCTCCACCATAATCGCCGACGCGACATCGGCTGCGGCAACCCAGGGGTTGATCGCCGGGGCCAGCGCGATGATTGCGGCAGGATCGGCGAGCAGCGCGTGCCCGGGGGCCAGCTGCGCCAGCATCGGCATGGCAACGCCGGCGCTGTCGGTCAGCGGTTCGGGCAGGGCGGCGTAGCCGGCCTCGATTGCGACAAGCGCAAAATCAAGCTCGGCCAGGCCCATCCCGCCGGCCGTTTCGGGCATCAGGACTGCGGTCAGCCCGTTTTCGACCAGCGCGGCCCAGCGCGCCGGATCGAACGCGCGGCCATCGTGCATCAGGCGGTGCCAGTGATCGGGGCCGCATATATCGGAAAGCAGGGTGCGCGCGGCTGCCGCCACCATCAGTTGTTCGTCGCTCAGGGTGAAATCCATTGCCCCCTCCTCAGCGCGGCAGGCCGAGCATGCGCTCGGCAATGATGTTGCGCTGGATCTCGTTCGATCCGGCATAGATCGGCCCGGCCAGCGAAAAGATGTAATCATCCAGCCAGTCGTGCGCGCCCGGCGGCACGATCAGTTCCGCCTCCGGCCCCAGGATCGCCAGCGCGGTGCGGTGCAGGTGGATATCCATTTCCGACCAGAAGATCTTGTTGGTCGAAGCTTCGGGGCCGATCTTTGCCCCCGCAATCAGGCGCGATGCGGTCTGATAGATCGACAGGGCATAAGCATCGGCGTTGATATGCGCGCGAATGACGTCAGCCTCCAGCGCGGGGTCCAGGGGGTAAATTTCCGAAGATCCGGAAATGTCGGCACCGGATTTTCTCGCCTGCCACAACGCGGCGAGCGCGCCGGCGGCGACCTGGTAGCGCGCCGGGCTGCGCAGCATCAGCCCGCGTTCAAAGCCTGCGGTGGCCATGCAGATGTGCCAGCCCTGCCCGTCATCGCCGATGCGGTTGAACGCGGGCACGCGCACATCCTCCAGCAGGATTTCGGCAAAGCCGACATGGCCGTTGATCTTGCGGATCGGGTTGCGCGTGACGCCCGGCGCGGTCAGCGGAAAGACGATCAGGCTGGTGCCCTTGTGCCGTTCGCTGCCCGGTTCGCGAAACAGGCCAAAGGCCCAATCGGCAAAGACCGCCCGGCTTGACCAGATCTTGTGCCCGTTGAGCACATAGTCATCGCCATCGCGCCGTGCCGTGGCCCGAATTCCCGCCAGATCCGACCCGGCCTGCGGTTCGGACCAGGCCTGCGCCCAGATCTCCGCACCGCTGGCCATCGGCGGCAGAAACCGCGCCTTTTGCTCAGGACTGCCGAATTCCATCAGCGTGGGGCCAAACAGGAAAATGCCGTTCTGGTTGACCCGGCCCGGCGCCCCGGCGCGATAGTATTCCTCTTCGAAAATCAGCCACTGGATCAGATCGAGCCCGCGCCCGCCATATTCGACCGGCCAGGTGACCATGCCCCAATCGGCCGATTTCAGCGTGGCCTCCCACGCGCGGTGGGCTTCGAACCCGGCGCGCGTGGCGTCATAGTGTTCCAGCGGCGTGGCCGGCACGTGCGCCTGCATCCACGCGCGCACTTCGGCGCGAAAGGCAATCTGTTCGGGGGTATAGGCCAGCCGCATCAGAAGCTGGCCGCCTTGCCGGTTTCGACAAAGGCATCGCGCGCGCGCTGGCTGTCTTCGTGCATGTACATTTCCAGCGTAAAGCCCTGTTCCCAGCGATAGCCGCGATCGACATCGCGTGGCTCCAGCCCGTTCAGCGCCTCCTTGGCGATCACCAGCGCCTTGCGGCTTTTGCCCGCGATCACGCCGCAAAAGGCCCGCGCTTCGGCCACGAGATCGGCGCGCGGCACCACCTTTTCGACCGCGCCCAGGCGATAGGCCTCGGCCGCGGGGATCGTGCCGCCGGTGAAGAACGCGGCGCGCACTTTGTGCAGCGGCAGCATGCGCGACAAATGGCTGGCCCCGCCCATCGCACCGCGATCGACCTCTGGCAGCGAAAAGTACGCGTCATCCGCAGCCAGGATCACGTCGCTGGCGCCGCAGATGCCGATGCCGCCGCCGATCACGAACTTGTGCGCGGCAACCACCACCGGGATTTCGGCATCGCGGATCGCCTTGAACGTCAGGTAATTGCCCCGGTTGAGCACGGTGATGCGTTCGGGGTGGGCCTGCATTTCCTTGATATCGACCCCGCCGCAAAACCCGCGCGCGGAACAGGCGGCGCGGATCAGGATGACATGGGCATCGGCATCGGCCGCGGCCTGGCGGATCAGCGCGGGGATCGACATCCAGGTTTCGCTGTCAAACGCGTTGACCGGGGGCACGTCGAACACGATTTCGGCGATGCGGTCCTGCACGGTCAGGGTAATCGGCATGGCGGGGTCCTCAACAAGAAACAATTCGAAAACAAAGGCTTCTGAAAGCATGCTGCGTTCCGCATTGAACGCATCATGCTATTGCGGGGCCCAGCGCGGCCAGCCGCGCTTCGGCTTCGGCAATGATGCGGTCGATCAGATCGGCACAGGCGGGCACTTCGGCCAGGCGCCCGGCGACCACGCCGGTGGCCATCACGCCATGTTCGACATCGCCATCGACCACCGCCTTTTGAATCAGCATCGGCATGGTGGCGGCCATCATCGCCTGGCGCAGCGGCATCGCGCCGTGCGCTGTCATGCCGCGCGCCGAACGCAGGAAATCCATCCACGAGGCGCCGGTCTGGCGCTTCATGTCGCGCCCCGCTTCAAACGCGCGCAGCCACATGCCGATCGTGCCCGAACGTTCGATGCGATCGAGCAGCGGCGTGCGCACCATGCGCTGGGGAATGCCATCAAGCCGGGTGGTGACAATGATCTGGTCGGTGCCGGCCTTCAGATAGGCGGCCTTGGCCGCATCGGGCACCGGGCTTTCGCGCGTGAGCAGAAACCGCGTGCCCATCGCGATGCCCACCGCACCATAAGCCAGCGCCGCGACCAGCCCGCGCCCGTCGGCAAAGCCGCCCGCGGCAATCACCGGCACCTGCACCGCATCGAGCACTTGCGGCAGCAGCACGGTGGTGGGCACCGATCCGGTGTGTCCGCCGCCTTCACCGCCCTGCACGGTGATCATGTCGACACCCAGTTCAACCATTTTCTGCGCGTGTTTCACCGCGCCCACGGTGGGCATGCACAAGATGCCGGCATCGCGGAACCGGCCGATCATTTTGGCATTGGGCCCGCGCCCGAAGCTGACCGCGCGGACCTGGTCGCGATTGGCGAGAATCAGATCGACAATCGCCTCTGCCCCGGGCTGAAACGCATGGAAATTGACCCCGAACGCGCGATCCGTGCCCTGGCGCACGGCCAGGATCTTGGCCCGGCATTCCTCTGGCGTCATCACCGCCGCGCCCAGAAAGCCGAAGGCGCCGGCATTCGAACTGGCGATGACCAGCGACGGTTCGGCAACCCAGCCCATGGCGGTCTGGATCACCGGAACGCGGCAGCCCAGCCGTTCGGTCAGCACGGTCTGGAGCGCCGGATGCATCAGCTTTCGCCTGCCTGCTTCTTGTTGCCGGCGGCCATCGCCTTGCCATCGAGCCCGCCCAGCGAATTGCCGCTGACCAGATCGTTCTGCGCATGGGCGAAATGGTGCATGTGGAACACTGCGTCCATCGCCGTGCGCTTGCCGCGCAAATCCTCCACATGGTTGAGCGCCTGCTTGGTCAGCCAGTTGCCCAGCCGTGGCTGCGCGGCCAGTTTCGCCGCCCAGGCCGCAGTCGCCTCACGCAATTGGTCGCGCGGCACGATTTTGTTGACCATGCCGAACTGGTATGCGCGTTCGGCGCCCATGCGTTCGCCCAGCAGCAGGAATTCCTTGGCCACGCGCGGCGGCAATTCAAACCCGTGGGCAAAATATTCGACGCCGGGAATGCCCATGCGCACCACCGGGTCCTGAAAGAACGCGTCTTCGCTCGCCACGATCAGATCGCACACCCAGGCCAGCATCAGCCCGCCGGCGATGCATGCGCCCTGCACCATCGCGATCGTCGGCTTGGGCAGATCGCGCCAGCGCCGGCACATGCCGAGATATTGTTCCTGTTCGCGGGTATAGAGCAATTCGGCGCCGGGTTTGTTGACGTGTTTTGCCACCATCAGCCGGTTTTCGAACTGGTGATGCAGATCGCGCCCCGGGGTGCCGATATCGTGCCCGGCGGAAAAATGCTTGCCCGTGCCCGCCAGCACGATCGCGCGGACATCATCATCCTGCGTCGCGCGCATGAACGCATCGTCTAGCGCATAAGTCATCTGCCCGTTCTGCGCATTGTTGAACTGGGGCCGGTTCATCGTGATCCACGCGACGTGGTCGATCACTTCGTAAAGGATCGGCGTATCGGTTTCATAGGCCGGATCAACGGCTTTGGGTTCGACCAGATCGTTCATGCTTGCGGCCTTTCCTGCCTGTGCGGTCATGCGGCGGCACGCGCCGGGGGATTGTCGCGGAACACGCCGGCGCGCACCCCGTGCGGGTCCATCGCGGCGATCACTGCCAGCGCAGCGTCATCGGGCAATGGGGTTTCGGGCAGATCGTCCAGCCGTTCCAGCGCAAAGCCGGTGGCGGCCTGCACTGCATCGAACGTGACGCCGGGGTGCAGCGAAATGACCCGCATGGCGTGATCGGTGCCGCCGAAATCCATCACGCACAGATTGGTGATGATCCGCCGCAGATCGACGCCGGTGTAATTGCCGCCCGGCACGCGCCGCGCCGGATTGTAGCCCACGCCCGAAATCATGTCGACTTCGCCCGCCACGAACACGCGCGTCGAATGCTGCGGGAAAAAGAACGAATTGGGGTGATAGATCGTGTTGCCGGGAAAGCCGCGCACGCCCAGCATCTGCGTTTTGGGCTGTTCGTGCGTGCCGCCGAGCCGCGACAGGTTGATCTGGCCGAACCGGTCGATCTGCGTGGGCGTGACCATCGCGTGGCGCCGCCCGGTCCACACCGCGCTGTCGAAAAAGCGGCTGAACGGCAAGTGGCCGGCCTTTTTGCGATCATCATAGCCGCGCGGGCCCAGCGGCACCGGCTGTTCGACCAGATAGGCTTCGCCATCGGTCATCATCAGTTCGGGGCTGTGCGTCATCCTGGCCAGGCTCGCGCCCAGGCGCGGGATCGGGCCGACGCCGGTGGCGATCACTTCGCCATTGCCGCGAAACGCCTCGGCAGCGGCGACAATGCAAAGTTCTGCAAGCGTTATCTGGGTCATCAGAATATCGGCAGCGACAAAGCCGCTACCGCCTCCTTTCCGCCGAAAGATGCAAGATAGCCGGCCTCGTCCGCGCCGACGAAGCGATCGGCAACCGCGCTCCAGTCACCCGGATCTTTCGCCGCATCGGCATAGGCCTTCAGCGCGCGGGCATCCCAGCCATACAGCGGCGGCATCGACGACGGATGCGCGCCGCAGGGCATTTCGACCACGCCGGTGACGAAACAGCGTTCAAAAGTCTGCGCCTGCGCGTCGTCGGGGTAATGGTCCTCGATCCGGTCAACCAGGTCCTCGCAACTGACGTAGCTGCGCGCCGCCGCCTTGGCGAACCATTCGTCGTAATAAGTGTCCGCGCCAAACAGCTGGACATTGCCGCGCCAATCGCTGCGGTTGACATGGAGCAGCGCGGCATCGAGCTTCAGCGCGGGCATCGCGATCAGCGTTTCGGCATCGGCATAAGGGCTGGTCACGGTTTTCAGCCCGCCCAGCACAGCCAGATCGGTGCCCAGGCCAACCCGCGTGGGCAAAAACGGCAGGCCGAACGCGGCGGCCTTCAGCCCCCACTGGAACATGCCTTCATCCAGTTCCAGCACCTCGATCGCGCCGGCTTCGCGCGCTTTGCGAAACCACGGTTCGAGCGGGATCATGTCGAGCGAGACGAAGGCAAAAACCAGCTTTCTGACTTTGCCCGCCGCGCACAGCATGCCGACATCGGCGCCGCCATAGGCAACCACGGTGAGGTCTTTCAGATCGGAGCGCAGGATTTCGCGCACCAGCGCCATCGGCTTGCGTCGCGGGCCCCAGCCGCCGATGCCCAGCGTCATCCCGTCGGACAATTGCGCAACGATTTCGGCCGCGGACATCCGCTTGTCGAGCGTGCCTTCTGTAATTCTGGTCACGCCGGTGCTCCCGCCTGTTGCTCTTTCATCGCTTTTTGCCAGGCCCATTCGTGGCCCCACACGCTGATCGCTTCGTGACGGGTGGTGACCCAGGTGCCAGGATCGATGACCAGGCTGTCGCAGCCGATTTCCAGATCGAACCCGCCCGGGGTCTGGACATAGAACCCGGTGGTTTCGTCATTCACATGGCGGCCGAGCGTTGCGCTTTCGGCATAGCCGAAGTGTTTCATGCGGTCGTGCGCCTTGCCCACGTCGATCAGGCTGGGCAATTCGAGCATGATGTGCACCGCGCCCGAAGGCGGCACCGGGCCTTCGCCAAAGGCGATCGAATGGTGGCGGCCATTATCGGCGTGCAGAAAGGCAAAGCCCATCGATGGCCCTTCCGGCCCGAACAGCTGGAACCGGGGCATGTCAGTTTCACGGAAACCCAGCACATCGCGATGAAACGCCACGGTTTCATCGAAATTGGGCGCCGAAAACACCGCATGGCCCATGCCCATCGCGCCGGTGACGAACCCGGGCACGCCGATTGGCGATACGAACGGTTCGGCCGTGCGCGCATCGCCGCAATACAGTTCCAGCCCGTTGCCCGCCGGATCGCTGGTGCGGAACAGCGCATCGGCCCCGCGCGCCGCGGCGCCGGCGGCATCGGCCCATGCAACCGGGCGCCCGGCGGCAGCCACCGCCAGCGCCAGCGCATCGAGCGCGGCGCGATCGGCCACTTCATAACCGGCCGCCGTGAACCATTCGCGCGTGCCGGGCACCACCGCGATGCGGAACACGCGATCATCCACGCGATAGAGCGCGGCCCCATCGGCACCATCGGCAACCCGCATCACACCGGCGAATTCGGTCAGGAACCGATCCCACGCATCCGGTTTGGCGGTTTCGATGACAACATAGCCCAGCGCCTTGATCCCCATGGCCTTCAGCTTCCTTTCACCAGATCGAGGAAATAGGGCCGTTCGCCCCCGCCATCGACATTGATCCGCGCGCCGCTGACCCAGCTGGCCAGATCCGACGCCAGCCACAGCACCGCACCCGCGACATCATCGCCGGTGCCCATGCGCTGCAACGGCATCGACCGGCCAACCGCAGCCTGTGCCGCGGCATCGCCATACGTCGCTTCGGCATTTTCGGTCTGCACCAGGCCGACGATGATCGCATTGACGCGAATGCCCACCGGGCCCCATTCCTGCGCCAGGCTTTGCGTCAGGCTGAGCAACCCGGCCTTTGCCGCGCCATAGGCCGATGTCATCGGCGAAGGGCGAATGCCCGCGACGCTGGCAATATTGATGATGCCCGCCCCCGCGCGCCCACGAACGCCGGCCTGCATATGCGGATAGGCGGCCTGCGCCATATACATCGCGGCATGGAGATTGAGCTTCAGGATGGCATCGAAAAACCGGGGCGAGGCTTCGGCTGCGGCGGCCTGCGGCGAACCGCCGGCATTGTTCACCAGGATATCGATTCCGCCGAAATCCGCCGCTACGCCATCGACCAGCGCCCGGGCCTGATCGGGATCGCGGATATCGGCGGCGCGAAACACCAGCGGCGCGGGCAGATCATCGGGCGCATTGCGGCCGCAGACCACCACTTTCGCCCCGGCACCGGCCAGCGCCAGCGCGATGCGCAGCCCCAGACCGCGCGTGCCACCGGTGACAATCGCAACCCGGCCGCCAAGATCAAGGCCAGGGGGAAGCGCGCTGTGGATGCCTGTCGTGCCCATGACGGGGCGAACTCTCCCTGCTGCGCCGGGCTTTCCCGGCAGCGATTATCGGCCCCGATGATCGATCATGGCCCGGATTCGAATTTGCATATATCGAAGGCGCAGACCCATTTCAATTGACGATTTGCGTATCCTACGGCTTTTGAAATTACGCGACATGCGCGAAAACTGCCCAAACGGACACAAATCGACATCATCGCGCCAAGGCTGGACAGCGCAACCGGGCGCGGCCATATCCTGCAACAATGGGGCAACAATCCACACCCGCCAAAACTGCGCAAAAATTGGCTTTCAATTCTCTTGCGCGATAAAACGGGATGATTGAGGATCGTTGCATAACGCAAATCATCAAATTGAAGGGAATGACGACATGCTGCTGAAGGACACTTGCGCGATTGTCACCGGGGGCGCGCGGGGCGTGGCCAAGGGCGTGGCCACCGCCTTTGTCAAAGCCGGCGCCAGCGTGGTGATCGTCGACCGCGAGGCCGAACTGGGCGAAGCCACCGCGGCCGAACTGGGCGCGCTGGGCCCGGTGCATTTCATCAAGGCGGAACTGGCCGATCGCGCCGCGCTGCCGGGCATTGTCGAAGAAACCGTGCGCCGTTTTGGCCGGCTCGATACGCTGGTCAATGCGGCGCAGGCCTCCGCACAGCTGATGCTGATGGAGACCACGCCCGAGGCGATGGCGATTGCGTTTGATACCGGGTTCTGGCCGACATTCCTGCTGATGCAGGCGGCCTATCCGCATCTCGTCAAAACCGGCGGATCGGTGATCAATTTCGGCAGCGGCGCGGGCATCCAGGGCATGCCGACGCAGGCATCCTATGGCGCGGCGAAAGAGGCGATCCGGTCGCTTTCCAAAACCGCGGCGATCGAATGGGGGCCCGAAGGCGTGCGGGTCAACGTGATCTGCCCGTTCGCGCTGTCCCCCGGGGTGGAAGCCTGGCGCGAAAAATTTCCCAAGGCCTATGCCGGGCAAATCGCCGGGGTGCCGCTGCGCCGGATCGGCGATCCGGAAGAGGATATCGGCGGCGCGGCGGTGTTTCTGGCCAGCAGCCTGTCGCGTTATATGACCGGGCAGACGCTGATGGTGGATGGCGGGCAATTGCGCACATTTTGAACGGGGTGCGGATCGCGGCGGGCGGCCACCCCGATCGATGCGGATAATCCTGACAGGAAACTGCACAATCAAAAGCCAATGCGCTTTTGCATTGACCATTTGCGTATCTGGTGACATTTTAATTTACGAATGATTGCAAAAAAGTGCGCCGCAGTGAGTCGATCCTGCGGACAATGCAAGGGAGTGACTGGCACCAATGGCAACCCTGGCAATGGCACCCCCTGCTGGTGCACACCTGATTGATGCCGGCGCCGCCGCCGGCACCAGTGCCCCGACTGCAGAAGTACGAACTGCAGAAGAACCGTCCGCAGAAGAATTGGCCGCCCGCGCCCGCGCGATGATCCCGGCCTTGCGCGCCCGCGCCGGGCGCTGCGTGGCCGATCGCGATGTGCCGGCAGAATCGATTGCCGAAATGCAGGCGGCGGGGTTTTTCCGCATTCTGCAGCCGCGCCGCTGGGGCGGATACGAAATGCATCCCAACGCCTTTTACGACGTGCAGAAGGCGCTGGCCGAAGGCTGCATGTCGACCGGCTGGATGTATGGCGTGGTCGGCTGCCACCCTTATGAAATCGCGCTGTTTCACGAAGCGGCGCAGGCCGAAGTGTGGGGCGATGACCCTGCGACGCTGGTATCTTCAAGCTATCAGCCGGTGGGCAAAGTCACCGTGGTCGAAGGCGGTTTCCGCCTGTCGGGCCGCTGGGGTTTCTCCACCGGATCGGTGCATTGCCAATGGGTCGTGCTGGGCGCGCTGGTGCCGCCTGCCGAACCGGGCGGTGCGCCCGACATGCGCGCATTCCTGCTGCCGCGCCGCGATTATGCGATCGATCGCGATGCCTGGCACGTGTTTGGCCTGCAGGGCACCGGCAGCCATGACGTGATCGTGGATGACGTGTTCGTGCCCGAATATCGCACCCACCGTTCGGTCGACGGTTTCCTGTGCACCAATCCCGGGCAGGAAACCAACCCGGGCCCGCTCTATACCCTGCCCTGGGCGCAAGTGTTCATGCGCTCGGTTTCGACGGCGGCGTTTGGCGGCGCGCGGGCGGCAATCAGCGCGGCGATCGACATTGCGCAAAGCCGCGTTTCCACCAACACCGGCAAGGCATCGAAAACCGATCCGTTCCTGATGGCGGCGATCGCCAGGGCGCATGCCCAGGTGATCGAAATGGAACAGACGCTGCGCCTGACGTTTGACGATCTGATGGCCCATGCCGAACGCGGGGAGCCGATCCCGATGGCCAAGCGCACGCTCTATGCCTACAATTCGTCCAGCGTGGTGCGGCGCCTGGCCGAACTGGTGGATGGCATGATGCAATTGCTCGGCGGGCGGGCGATCTATACGTCCAGCGCGATCATCCAGCCCTGGCTCGATCTGCATGCCGGCCGCGCGCATGTGGCCAACGATCCGGCCAATCGCACGCAGGATCTGGTCGGCGGCCTGCTGGGCGAAGCGCCCGGATTTACCTTTCTGTGATTGGACCCATTGCCCATGGCTGACTTTCGTTCTGCCACGCACCGCGTCAACGGTGACTACGACATCCACATCCAGGAAGCCGGCGATCCGGCCGCGCCGCCGCTGGTATTCCTGCATGGCAGCGGCCCGGGCGCATCGGGCGCATCGAATTTCCGGCAGAACATCGCCGCTTTTGTCGGCGCGGGCTATCGCGTGATCCTCCCCGATCTGATCGGCTATGGCGCGTCGTCAAAGCCCGAAGGGATCGACTATACGCTGCAACTGTTCACCGACACGGTGTACGCGGCGCTGCTGGCGCATGGCGTGAACGGGGCGAGCCTGATCGGCAATTCGCTGGGCGGCGGGATCGCGCTGCAATTGACGCTCGATCACCCGGAATTCACGCGCAATCTGGTGCTGATGGCGCCGGGCTGTGTCGCGCCGCGCGAGAGCTATTTCGTGATGCCGGGCATTGCCAAGATGGTGTCGAATTTCGGCGGGCCCGATTTCAATCTGGCGGAACAGAAACGGCTGGTGTCGAACCTGGTCCACCCCGATTTCGCGCCGAACATTTCCGACGATCTGGTGGCCGAACGCTTTGCCGTGGCGCGCACCCAGCCCAAGGATGTGCTGGTGCGGATGCGTACCCCCGATCTGGGCCCGCGCCTGGGTGACGTGGCGCAGCCGATCCTGGTGCTGTGGGGGCTGAACGACGAATTCTGCCCCGAAGCGCACGCCCGCCTGTTTCTCGACAATTGCCCCGATGTGCGCGCGATGACCTTTGGCCGCACCGGGCACTGGGTGCAGGTGGAACGCGCCGCCGAATTCAACGCCTATGCGATCGATTTCCTCGATGCCCGCCGCTGACAGAATTTCCGCATATGGTGCTGCGTTGCATGCCGCGCTGCGCGGGCGGCACACGCTGGCGCCGTTGATCGAGCAGGACGCCACGCTGACTGTCGGCGATGCCTATGCGATCAGCCTCGATTTCCTGGCGCGGCGGCTGGCCGAGGGCGAAAAGGTGGTCGGCAAGAAGATCGGCGCGACCAGCAAGGCGGTGCAGGACATGCTGGGCGTGCACCAGCCCGATTTCGGGTTTCTGACCGACTGGATGTGGATCACGGGGGATATCGACATCGCCGGCAAGGCGCTGATTGCCCCGCGTGCCGAGGCGGAGATCGCGTTTTTCCTGAAAAGCGCGCTCAACGGCCCGGGGATCACCGCCGAAGACGTGCTGGCGGCGACCGCATGCATCGCGCCGTGCTTTGAAATTGTCGACAGCCGCATCCGCGACTGGAACATCGGCATTGTCGACACCGTGGCCGACAATGCCTCGTGCGGGGTGTTCGTGATTGGCGATGAACGCATCGACCCGCAGGGGCTGGACCTGCCTGCGCTGCATGTCAGCGTTACCAAAAACGGTGCGCCCCTGTCCGAAGGGGTGGGCGCCGCCGTGCAGGGCCATCCGGCGCAGGCGGTGGCCTGGCTGGCCAACACGCTGGGCGCGCATGGCGTCACGCTTGATGCCGGCGACGTGATCCTGTCGGGCAGCCTGGTCCCGCTGGCACCGGCCGTGGCCGGAGACCGTTTCGAAATGACCCTGCGCGACGGAGCGCGGCCGATCGGCCGCTGCGTCGCAAACTTTGTCTGAAGGACACGACATGGCACGCGTAAAGGCGGCAATCATCGGATCGGGCAATATCGGCACCGACCTGATGATCAAGATGATCAAATATCCGCAGAACATGGAACTGGCCATCGTGGTGGGCATCGATCCCGATTCCGAAGGGCTGCGCATGGCGCGCGAACACGGCATTGCCACCACGCATGAAGGGCTTGACGGGCTGCGCGCCCATCCGCTCTATCCCGAAATCGGCATCGCGTTCGACGCGACCAGCGCCTATGCGCACAAAGTGCATGACGAAGCGCTGCGTGCCGACGGCATCCAGGTGGTCGATCTGACGCCTGCGGCAATCGGCCCGTTCATCGTGCCCCCGGTCAACATGCAGGACCATCTGGGCGCGCCCAATGTCAACATGGTGACGTGCGGCGGGCAGGCGACGATCCCGATGGTCGCCGCGGTCAGCCGCGTGGCCAAAGTGCACTATGCCGAAATCGTCGCCAGCGTGTCGTCGCGATCGGCCGGGCCGGGCACGCGCGCCAATATCGATGAATTCACCCGCACCACCGCGCGCGCCATCGAACAAGTGGGCGGCGCCACGCGGGGCAAGGCGATCATCATCCTCAATCCGGCCGAGCCGCCGATGATCATGCGCGATACCGTGTTCACCCTGTCCGAAGGCGGCGACGAGGATGCGATCCGTTCCTCGGTCAAGGCGATGGTGGCCGAAGTGCAGAAATATGTGCCCGGATACCGGCTGAAGCAGGACGTGCAATTTGAACGGTTTGGCGACAACAACCGGCTGAAAATTCCGGGCCAGGGCGAATTTTCGGGCGTGAAGACGATGATCCTGCTCGAAGTCGAAGGCGCCGGCGATTACCTGCCGCCCTATTCGGGCAATCTCGACATCATGACCGCCGCGGCCAAGGCGACGGGTGAATTGCTGGCCGCGCGCCGCATGGCAAAAGAGGTGGCATGATGGGCGCGTTTTCGGTCGAAGCCGGCGACAAGATCTATGTGCAGGATGTCACGCTGCGCGATGGCATGCATGCGATCCGCCACATGTATGGCCTGGACCACGTTGCCGCGATTGCCGCCGCGCTCGATGCGGCAGGCGTCGATGCGATCGAAGTGGCGCATGGCGACGGGCTGTCGGGCACCAGCTTCAACTATGGCTTTGGCGCGCATACCGATTGGGAATGGCTGGAGGCGGTGGCCGCGGTGCTGAAACGTAGCGTGCTGACCACGCTGATCCTGCCCGGCCTTGGCACGGTGGAGGAACTGCGCCGCGCCTATGGCCTGGGCGTGCGATCGGTGCGCGTGGCAACGCATTGCACCGAAGCCGACGTGTCGAAGCAGCATATCGGCATCGCGCGCGATCTGGGCATGGACGTGGCGGGCTTTCTGATGATGAGCCACATGATCGAGCCAGAGGCGCTGGCGAAACAGGCGCTGCTGATGGAAAGCTATGGCGCGCATTGCGTCTATGTGACCGACAGCGGCGGCGCGCTCGATATGGACGGGGTGCGCGCGCGGTTCGAAGCCTATGACCGCGTGCTGAAGCCGGAAACCCAGCGCGGCATGCATGCGCACCACAATCTGGCGCTGGGCGTCGCCAATTCGATCGTTGCCGCGCAATGCGGCGCGGTACGGATCGATGCGAGCCTGGCCGGCATGGGCGCGGGCGCGGGCAATGCCCCGCTCGAAGTGTTCATCGCCGCGGCCGATCGCAAGGGGTGGAACCACGGTTGCGACGTGATGGCGCTGATGGATGCGGCCGAAGACCTGGTGCGCCCGTTGCAGGACCGCCCGGTGCGGGTGGACCGCGAAACGCTCGCGCTGGGCTATGCCGGGGTCTATTCCAGCTTTCTGCGCCACGCCGAAAAGGCGGCGGAGACGTATGGCCTCGATACCCGGGAGATCCTGGTCGAACTGGGCCGCCGCAAGATGGTCGGCGGGCAGGAAGACATGATCGTCGATGTCGCGCTCGACATGCTGAAGGCCCAAGCCACCTGACACCCTGCCACCTGACACCCTGCCACCTGACACCCTGCCACCTGACACCCTGCCACCCCAACACGCTGACACCAAGCGGCCGACGCCCGGAAACAGGGCGCACCCCGCGCAAGAGAGGACCGCCAATGCCCGCCTATTCCCATTATCAGCCGCTCGCGCTGGCGAACGTGCCGCACTGGGATTTCACCACCGATGTCGCGATCATCGGCTTTGGCGCGACGGGCGCCTGCGCCGCGATCGAGGCGCGCAAGGCGGGCGCTGCGGTCATGCTGTTCGAACGCTCATCCGGCAGCGGCGGCGCTTCGGCGCTGTCGGGGGGGGAGATCTATATCGGCGGGGGCACCGATGCGCAGATCGCGGCGGGGTTCACCGATACGGTCGAGGATTTCACCGCCTATCTGAAGCTCGCCGGGGGCCCTTGCGTCGATGAGGCGAAGTGCGAGCTTTATGGCCGTGAGGCGCTGGCGCATTACCAGTGGCTGAAGGACCAGGGCGTGCCCTATCGCGGCAACTATCTGCCCGGCAAAGTGATCGAGCCGACCGACGATTCCACGCTGATCTGGTCGGGCAGCGAGGCGGCAACCCCGTTCCGGCTGACGGCCAGGCCCGCGCCGCGCGGCCATGTGATCCAGCATGTGGGCTGGGGCGGCGGGCGCCCGCTGGTCGATATCCTTGAGGCGCGGGCGCGCGATGCCGGGGCCGAAATCCATGTCGATGCGCGGGCCGTGGCGCTGATCACCGACGGTGATCGGGTGGCCGGGGTGGTCATGCGGATCGACAACCGGGACCGGTTTGTGCGTGCCACGCGCGGGGTGGTGCTGGCCACCGGCGGCTTTGTGTTCAACGAGGCGATGCGCCGCAAATATTGCCCCGAAAGCTTTCGCGTGAACAGCCCGATCGGCGACAAGGACGATGGCATCGGCATCGAACTGGGCCAGTCGGTGGGCGGCGATGCCATCCACATGGACCAGTTCTTTACCACCTGCCCCTGGACCATTCCCGCCGACCAGGCGCACGGCGTGTTCGTGAATGTGGCGGGGCAGCGCTTCATCAACGAAGATTGCTATCATGGCCGGGTGAGCCGCTGCGCGGTCGATCAGCCGGGGGGCAAAGTCTATCTGTTGCTCGACAGCGCGCATTTCAGCCAGCCGCTCGATCTGGCGGGGATCACCATTGCCGGCACGGGCAACACCTGGGAGGAAGTCGAGGGCGAACTGGACATGCCCGCAGGCACGCTTTCGGCCACCATGGCATTCTACAACCGCCACGCGCACCAGGGCCGCGATCCGCTGTTTGACAAGCAGGCGCCGATGCTGGTGCCGCTCGATCAGGCGCCGTTCGTTGCGCTCGAATGCAATTTCGAAACCAGCTATTTCAGCTTTTTCACCCTTGGCGGGCTGAAAACGGGCACCGCGGGCGAAGTGCTGAACCGGGGCGGCGTGCCGATCCCCGGGCTGTTTGCCGCGGGGCGCTGCACATCGGGGCTGCCGGCCTGGGGCCATGGCTATTCTTCGGGCATGAGCCTGGCGGATTGCACATTCTTTGGCCGCCAGGCCGGCCGCGCGGTGGCGCAACTGAAAAACTGAAAAGCCGAAAAAATTGGCAACAAGCGGGAGAGAAACGATGATCCTGAAGGACAAAGTGGTGATCGTGACCGGTGCTGGCCCGGGCATGGGCCAGGCGGCCTGCCGGGGCGCGGCGCGCGAAGGGGCCAAAATTGTGGTCACCGCGCGGTCAAAGGCGGCAATCGAGACGGTGGCGCACGACATCATCGCGGCCGGTGGCGAAGCGATTGCGGTGCCGCTCGACGTGACCGACATGGACCAGTGCCGCGCCGCCGCCAAGGCCGCGACCGACACCTGGGGCCGCATCGACGGGCTGGTCAATTCGGCCTATTTCCACCCCGACTGGGGCCCGCTGATCGAACACGATATCGACCAGGTGCTGCAGGCGTTCAACGTGGGCGCGGCGGGCGCGCTGCGCATGGCAATGGCGGTGCACCCGGTGATGAAAGCGCAAGGATCGGGATCGATCGTCAACGTTTCGACGCTGTGCACGCGCAAGCCGATGCCCGGCGAAGGCGGCTATGGCATGGCCAAAGGCGCGCTGAACCACATGACGCGCCATCTGGCGGTGGAATTTGCCGGCAGCGGCATCCGCGTGAACACCGCGCTGATGGGCTGGATGATGGGCGCGCCGTTGCAGGGCTTTGCCGACAGCATGGGCGCAGAGGCCGGCGCGGCATTTTTGAAACAGCGCGGTTCGGAAGTGCCGGTGGGCCATATCCCGCCGGATGCCGAATGCGCCAAGGCGGTCTATTTCCTGCTGTCGGACTATGCCTCGGAAATTACCGGCGCGATGCTCGACGTGAATGGCGGCGACTGGGTCGCGGCCTAAGATTTCCGGGGGAGACGGGTCATGCTGCACGACTGGATGAAACAGCACCCGACGCTCGATCAGGACCCGGTATCGGGGTTTGACCCCGATGCCGTGACGGTGAGCGAATGGGTTGAGATTGCCGCGCCCGCGCGGGTGGTGTGGCAGGTGCTGTGCGACATGCCGCGCTATAACGAATGGAACCCGTTCTGCGTGCGCGCGCAATCGACGCTGGAAATGGGCGCGGCCGTGCACATGACGCTGGTCAACTATGCCGCGCCGGGCACGCTGGTGCCCAATTGCGAATATATCTGCGCGTTCGAACCCGAACGGATGATTTCGTGGGAAATGGTGCACAGCGATTTCTGGCCCTATCCGGCGCGGCGCGACCAGGTGATCGAAACGACGGGGGCAGCATCGTGCCGCTATATTTCGACCGACGCGTTTCTGGGGGTCAACGGCATCCACGTGTTCCGCTTTGCCGGGCCGTGGATCAAGCGCGCGTTTGATGACAGCGGCCGCGCGCTGAAGGCCCGCGCCGAAGCGCTTTACGCCGCCGAACAGGGAGCCTGACCCGCCATGGGCCATACTTTGCAGAATTTGTCCGACATCGAAGCGATCAAGGTGCTGAAGCACCGTTATTTCCGGGGCATCGACACCGGGGATGCGGCGCTGCTGGCGGGGCTGTTCACCGAGGATGTGGCGGTGACCTATAACGGCGGGACCTATAAAGTTTCGTTGTCTGGCCGGGCCAACATGCTGGAATTTCTGGCCAATTCATTCCATTCCGGGGCGGTGGCGATGCACATGGGGCTGATGCCCGAAATTGTGCTGACCGGGGACAACAGCGCCACCGGGGTGTGGTCGTTGCAGGACGTGTTCATCGATCTGGAAAAGGACGATCACACATTCGGCACCGCGATCTATACCGACCAGTACCGCCGCGAAGGCGGGGTGTGGAAAATCAGCGCGACCTATTACGACCGCGTGATCGAAGTGCTGACCAAATTCAGCACGATGGGCGGCCGGGTGAGCATCCAGCGACTGGCCACGACCGGGCGCAAGCCCGAAGAACGCACCGACATCAGCCACCTGATCCATTGGGACGAATAGGAAACCATCCGCCATGCTTTCAACGGTGAAACTGGGGCAGACCGATCTTTCGGTCAGCCGGCTGTGCTATGGCACCAACATGCTGGGCTGGATGCTCGATCAGGGCCGGTCGAACGCGATTCTCGATACGTTTGCCGGGCTTGGAGGCAATTTCATCGATACGGCGCGATCCTATGGCGATTGGGCGCCGACGGCGCCGGTGGGGGCAAGCGAGCGCGCGGTGGGGGCATGGCTGAAAACCCGCCGCCGCGAGGATTTCGTGATTGCGACCAAGGGCGGCTTTTTCGACATGCGCGTGGGCGACTGGCGCAACCGGGTAACGCCAGAAGACATCACCGCCGACCTGACCCAAAGCCTGGATCATCTGGGCGTGGCGACAATCGACCTCTATTTCCTGCACCTCGACAACCCCGCGGCACCGGTCGAGCCGATAATCGACAGCTTGATCGCGCATCGCGATGCGGGGCGTATCCGGCATTTTGCCGCGTCGAACTGGTCAGCAGCGCGGATTTCCGCGGCCAATGCCTATGCCACATCAATCGGACAGGCGGGCTTTGCCGCGTCGGAAACGTTCTGGGGCCTGGCCTTGCCCGATGTGGCCGCTGCCGCCGCGCAAGGATACCAGCACTATTACGAGGGCGAATACGAGGCGTTGCATGCCGCCGGGCAGCCGATCGTGGCCTATGCCGCGCAATCGGGCGGCTATTTCACCAAGCGGGCGAACGGCGCCGATCTGGGCGCGCTGGGCGATCGCTATGCCAATCCGGCCAATGACCGGCGGCTTGCGGTGGCGCAGGATCTGGCTGCGGCGCATGGCGTATCGTTGAACACGGTGGTGCTGGCCTATCTGACCAGCCAGCCACACCAGACGATCCCTATCTTTGGCGGATCGAGCCCGGACCAGGTTGAAGACAGCATCAAGGCCGCGGCGCTGGTGCTGTCGGCAGGTGAACTGGCGCTGTTACGTAACGCGTGATCGGATCGCAAAAGCGTGCGCATGCCTTCACTGGCACGCCGGGAATCGTTACGTAACGCCTGATCGGATCACAGGGCCGCGCGCACGCTTTCAACGGCGTGCCGCGCGCGGTCCGGCGCTGGCAGCAGCGGCACCAGATCATCACGGGGGATTTCGATGCTGATCGGGCAGGATGCGGGCAAGGCGCGGACAAACCCGGCAATATCACAGACCCCTTCCCCCGGCCGCAGCCGATGCGACGAAGCTTCGTGCGCCGGGTCTGCCGGAGCCTCACGCCCGCCGTCGGCAATCTGGCCGAACAGGATCGTGCCGGGCGGCGCCGCAGCAACCTGATCCAGCGTGCCGCCCGACCGCATCAGATGCAGCAGATCGACATTGAGCCCGACACGTCCGGGCCGGCCAACCGCATTGACCAGATCGAGCCCCGCGCCCAGCGAGGCAATCTGGCTGGGCGGATAGAATTCGACCGCAACATTCAGCCCGAAACCCAGCGCCAGATCGCAAAACCTGCCGAAATTTTCGGCACGTCGCGCGCTGTCCCGGTCATAGATCAGCACATTGACCGCGCGCGCGCCCAGATCGGCGGCGCAATCCAGCGCCGGAACCAGTGCAGCCGGATCGGTGCGGCCGGTAAGCGTGAACGGATAGACCAGATCGAGCGTGATCGCCTGATCCGCCAGCGCCTGACCAGCGAGCGCCTGCCGAATTGCCGCGCGCAAGGGCCGATCGGCAAGGCAATCAAACCTGGGCATCAGCGGCAAGACATCCATCGCCGCCATGAACAGGCAAACGCCGGCGCAGCCTGTTGCCCTGGCCAGATCGATCAGCGCAAGCGGGGTTGCATCGACGACGGTCAGATGATCCAGCGACAACCGCCGCATCCGTTGCACCTTCCTGAAAAGCCGTCATGTATACGCAAGTTCGCCATTGTGGCAACGGCGTGGCGCCATATGCGTTTCCCTGCCCATAGCATCATACGCATACAAAGTCAGTGAACACTGACATGCGCTTGCCCGGATCATGGCGGCCTGTTACGCTGCATCTGCAACCAGAACACGCCCGCACAGCACAGGAGGGATCGCCATGGCACCATCGGCCAGCGACAGCACCGCACATCCGGTTTCGGACCGCAGCCTGACCATGGGCCATCTGGCCTTGCACTATGCCACGCCCGATGACGGCCCGCTGGCATCGCGCCTGCTGCAGGTGATGGGGCTGATCGAAACGCAAATGCTGCCCCTGCCCAATGGCAATTTCTATCGCTTTGTCGCCAATCCCGGGCACTTTGCGCGCGGTGACGGCATTGTCTATCTGTCGTGCCTGCCCGAACCGCAGGCGCGGCTGATCGCGGCGATCCACAGCGCGCTGCACATCGGCACCGACCGCGAACACGATGCGGTAAAGGGCTGGCGCACGATGATGGCGCAGGATTTCGAGGCCAGTTTCCATTTCGGGTTCCTCGTGCCCGCGCTGGAACAGCTGGAGGCGCTGGTGCAGGCGCTCACTCGCCTGGAGGCGACCGACCCGGCCTTTGCCGGCCGGCTGACCATCGGCATGAACCGCGCGCGGCGCGGCGATGCCGCGATCGATGCGCGGCTGGATGCCTCACCGGTGTTTGGCCAGGCCACGCGCTATGCCTATGGCAGCGCCGGGGTGCAGGTCTTTGTCGAAACCGATCTGGTGCGCGCAGGGCAACTGGGCGATGCCATGGTTTTCGAATTCGATTACGTATTCCCGGGCCACGACAGCCACATTCTTTCGGTCGTGGAGATCTAGAGCCTGATGACATGATATTGAATCATGTCATCAGGCGATAAGCCCGCGCGGCGCTTGAGCGTTGCTGATGACTTTGTTGAAGCTTGCTTCAACCTAAAGTCTACCATATCAAAAGGGTTCCATCCCATATGGCAAAAACAAAAACATGGCATCGTTCGGATCTTTTCTTGATTCTGGCCGTGCTTTTGCAGCCTTATATGGCGATGCAGTACGAGGTATCACAAATCCGACCGCTTTTGCCCAAGCTCTCGTGCGCGCAAGATTTAATCCTGGAAACTCAAATAGAGGGGGAAATAACAACTTCGTTGCATTCACGGCATCTACGATAAAATCCGCAGAGCGGCGATTACGAGCACTGCCTTAGGCTGCCTATTTCGTAATAATCGTGCTCAATTTCGACGCCGAAATTTGCTAAAAAATCAAAAATTTATATTCAAGACTTGAATTTGCAAAGTGCCGACTCTTGGCACTTGACGTGGTTACACATCCACGCTGCAAAGTCCGTTAACCGGTTAATCTTCCAATACGCTTCAATGGTGGCGTCCCACTCGCAAGACAAGCCAGCAACTTCGTCCGAACACCTATGGCCACCATTAGAAATTCGTGAAACCTTTTGCCGCAAATGTGGCGAAAGCCTGGCTTCATAAGCGCTAGTGATTTCGTCGTAGGCACCGTTGCCCAACCATTCGACATGATGGCTTGGGCAGCGCCTCTTTGTTTCTGCATCGTATAATTTCTGTATATCAATGGAATGAGCCATTGCAACGGCCGGCATTGTCAAAAGCGCAATCAGCACGGACGCAGGTTTTTTCATGCATTTTGATTTTCACAAATTGAAATGCTTCGCAAGAGTGAAAAATCTTCAAACAGTTCGAGATTGGACGTGTATTGCAAGATTGGTTTTAGGGCCGGATGAGATTTAACGTGAATTGATGATAGCCCCGACGAGGTGGATCATTGCCGCGAAGCTTTGATCTGTTTTGCATACGCGCATGGCGATGCGCTTGAACTCTTTGAGTTTGCCGAAGAAATTTTCGATGAGATGGCGCCATTTGTACATTTCGGCGTCAATTTTGAGCGGTTGTGCGCGGCGTGGGTGCTGGGAAATTACGACCTTGGCACCGCGTTTATCAACTTCGGCGATGATGGGATTGCTGTCGAAAGCCTTGTCGGCGAGCAAGGCGCCAAACTCGATACCCGCGATCAGCGGCTCAACACCAACCGTATCGTAGCGATTTCCCGGCAGAAGCTCGAACCGGACGAGGTTACCCAACGCATCGGTCAAAGCGAGAATCTTTGTGGTCATGCCGCCCTTGGAGCGGCCTATAGCCTGATTTTGAGTCCCCCTTTTGCGCCCTGTCCGTGACGGTGAACCTTGACGATAGTCGCATCGATCATCGCGTATTCCATGTCGGGATCGCCGGACAATGCCTCGAAAATCCATGCAAAAACATCGGCTTTCACCCAGTCTCGATATCGTCGAAACACCGTATTCCACTTGCCAAACTCGGGAGGAAGGTCACGCCAAGGGCTGCCTGTTCGCGCGATCCACAAGATCGCCTCGATAAACATCCGATTGTGGATCCCGCTCCGTCCTGGGTCGCTCGGTTTCCCAAGGCAAAGAGGTTCGATCAATAACCATTGGCGATCCGTCAGGCACAGGCGCGTCATTCAAGGCTCCCTTCACGGAGCTTGAATCACAATCTACACTCGAGGAGAATCCTGAATCTCAACAAACCCTAGAACGCATCGCCCATGTGGAACGCGCATGCGCCGCGCGGGGCCATGGCGGGTGCGGAAATCCGTCACAGTTTCACCACGCGCAGCGATGGCACCACATTTTCGGCTGCGTTGATCCAGCGCCACAGCCCGGTGCCGCTGCGGTGCCCGGCCAGATCGACCCAGTTGCCCCAGCCCGGATCGTGGTCGGCGCAGACCACCACCACGCTGCCATCGGGTTCATATCTGGCCATCGAATTGTTGATCCACACTTTCTGGCGGACGTGGTCGAGCGATTCCATCCACCAATTGTCGATCTGCACGTTCCACATGCGGCATTCGGGCACCGGGGTTTCGATCACCAGCGCTTCGCCCGGGGCAAGGTCATAGTGGAAGTGGCCGTACCAGATATTGGGATCGCCCCCCGCTTTCCAGAACACCGACTGGTCGCCATCATAGATGCGGTTGGACTGGCCCTGAAACCATTCGGACCACGTGGCAAAGGTGTTGGCCGTGCCGCGCGCCCAGGCGGCCGCGCCCAGCAACTGGCGCTCGATTGTTGCAGGGTCGAGCAGCGCGGGCACGCTGGCGCCCGGTCCGATGCGTTCCACGCGCACATCGGCGGCGACCTGGGTGTGCTTGTTGTCAAACGTCTGGCGCACGATCAGCAGCGAAGTGTCATCGGCCATCGGCAGCCAGTTGCCGGGATGCGGGGTGCGGCTGACGATGATGTCAAAGCTGCCGTCGGGGCCGAATTCCATCTGGGCAAATTCGATTTCGCCGGTGGAGGCCATCGTGCCGTCGATGGCATAGCGGTTGGCCTTGCTGCCGATCGAGAAATAGGGGACGGTGTTGCGCTTTCCGACGATGCGGTATTCGCGATCGGGCCGCACCACGCATTGCTGGTACAAGTTGTCGGGATTGTCGGCGCCGATCTTGATCTTGTCATCGCACAGCAGAAACAGCCGCGGAAAATCGGGATCGGAACTGTCGACCAGCATGTTGAGCGCGGTGCGCGTCAGGCGGCTGAGATAGCGCAGCCCTTCGGCCTGATCGAGCGCGGTGGTCGGGGTGGACGGGCGCGCCAGCACTGCGCCGGCTTCGGCCAGTTCGGCGCAGAATTTGCGCCAGACATGGTCAAGATGGCCGACATTGGTGACAGGATCGGTTACGGGTTCGCTCATCGCAGGTGGCCTTTGCGCGAGAGGGGAAGGCAGGGATGGACAGGATCGACAGGCTGGAACAGCGGCTGGCCGCGCTGGAAGACCGGGAGGCGATCCGCGATCTGATCGCACATTATGGCCCGCTGGCCGATCGCGGCGATGCGGCGGCGCTGGCGGCGCTGTGGGCCGAAGACGGCGCATACGAAGTGATCGGGTTTGCCGTGGCCCGGGGCCATGCGGCGATTGCCGCGCTGATCGACGGGCCGGTGCACCGCGCGCTCATGGCCGATGGCTGCGCGCATCTGCTGGGGCCGGTCGCGATCACGCTGAACGGGGATCACGCAGTGGCGCGCGGGCATTCGGTGGTGTTTCGCCATGCCGCGGGCACCTTTGCCGCGCACCGTGTCGCGGCCAACCGCTGGACCCTGGTGCGAGGCGATGCGGGCTGGCGCGTGGTTCACCGCGCCAATGCCCTGCTCGACGGGACCGAGGCGGCGCGTGTGCTGCTGTCCACCCCGGCCATGACCTGACTCCGTCTTTGCGTGTTCAGCCGGCGACCTGGCCGCCGTCGATCGACACGATCGATCCGGTGATCTTTGACGCCCGATCGCTTGCCAGATAGGCGAAAAGTTCGGCCACATCGGACGGTTCGCACGCGCCATCGAGCAATTTGGGCGCACTGCGCATCAGCAGCGCATAATCGATCCCTTCGGGAAAGGCGGTCTGCTGCACCATCGGCGTGTTCACTTGCCCGGGCGCGATGGCGTTGAACCGCACGCCCACGCTGGAATATTCCAGCGCCAGGCTTTTGGTGAGGCCCACCACCGCGTGTTTCGATGCGACATAGGCCGCCGAATAGGCAATGCCGACCAGCCCCGCCGCCGATGCAGTGTTGACCACATTGCCCCTGGCTTTGATCAGGTGCGGCAAGGCGGCCTGAATGATCGCAAAGACGCTGTTGGCGTTGACCTGCATGACCTGGGCATAGTCATCGAGCGAAAAACCTTCGGACCTGCCCCATTTCAGAATGCCCGAAATGTTGCAGACAATATCCAGCCCGTCGGCAGCGGCCACGTCGACCAGGTGCCGGCACGAGGCATTGTCCATCGCGTCAAACGGCTGGATCACCGGGACAGAGGCCATCATCGCGGCGGTTTCGTGAAGGCCGTCTTCGTTGCGATCGCCAATCGTCACTTGCGCGCCTTCGGCCGCAAAGCGGATCGCCGTGGCGCGGCCGATACCCGATGCCGCCCCTGTGATCAGTGCGCGTTTACCCTGAAACAGCATGCCCTTTGTCTCCCCCCGGGCGGCGTGACCTGTCACGGGTCACGCCGTCACCGCTTCGTGTTTCAGAACTTTACGCCGACAGTCACGCCATAAGTGCGCGGATCGGGGAAATAGGCCACGGTCAGCCCGCCGAACGACGTGCCGAAATCGATGAAGTTCGACGGCTTTTTGAAATCGAACAGATTTTTTGCCCAGACCGAAACTTGCGCGGTGCTGCCGCCCAGCGGAATCTGCGCCACGGTGGCGCGCAGATTGACGAAAACCTGGTCATCCGCCTTGGTGCTGTAGGCGGTCTGCTGGCCGCCGGTCAGCGCAAAGGGATAAGTGAAATAGCTGGAGATGTAGTTCAGATCGCCCGAGATCGAGAACGTGCCCCAGTTGCCTTTCATCAGCCGCGCATCGAGGCTGGCCGAGGCGGTGGTATGCGGCGCATGGGGGAACGCGCGGTTGTTGGTCACATCGACGCCGCCGTCGATATAGCTTTCATACTTCGGATCGAGATAGGCGGCCGAGCCGTGGAACGTGATTTCGTCAATCGGACGCAGCGTCAGTTCCGCCTCAAGCCCGCGCACACGCGCCTTGGCGGCATTGAGCACTTCGGATGAGGCTGCGCCCGTGGCGGTGAACACCGACAGCTGGATATTCTTGTGCTCATCCCAGAACGCGGCGAGGTTCAGGATCATCTTGCCATCGAGCAGGCGCGTTTTCAGGCCCATTTCGAAGCTGTCGACGGTTTCGGGCTTGTACGGCGTGCACAATTCGGTTGCGCCCGCCGGGCACCCGGCCGGGGCCGAGGGATCGAAAAAGATATTGGTTTCGCCGTTGAACCCGCCCGATTTGAACCCGCGCGCATACCGGGCATAGAGGTTGATATTGCGGTTTGCCTGGTAATCGAACGTGACCGCGGGGGTGAAGCTGTCAAACTTGGCATCTGGCACCGCGCCGAACCGGATATCGGCCACGGTGAAGCCATTGGCCACCAGCAGTTTGCGCACATCCTTCTGTTCGTGGGTATAGCGCGCGCCGAGTGTCAGCTTGAACTGGTCGGTAAAGGCGTAATCGGCCTGGGCATAGGCGGCAAAGGCCTTGGTGTGCGAGCCATAGACCGACAGGTAATTGGCCGATCCGAAGAAGAAGCTTTGCGGATTGTCGGTGCCGGCATATTCCGAATAATAGAACAGCCCGGCAACGTAATTCAGTTTGTCATCCGCGGCTTTGCCGGTGGCCTGCAATTCCTGGCTGAAGCTGTGGAACCGGGTGTTGCGCGCGGTGAAGGCCACCGACAGCGGCGACCCGTCGAGATCGAGCGAATCCTGCCAGTGCATCCAGCGGTAGGACGTGGTCGATTTCAGCGTGGCATTGCCCAGCGGCACCGAAATCGTCAGCGCGTGGCCAAACGTTTCCGATTTTTCGTAAAGCGGATTGCCATCGAGCATCGCGCTTTTCTGCCGCACGGTCGAAGCGAATGGCGCCAGCGGAATATGCGCATAACTGGCCGATTGCGGATCGAAAATCGCATAAGGGCCGTGGTCGGTATAGACGCTGTAAAGCTGCGCATAATCAGGCTTTTGATCATGGTTCGAATAATCGAACATGTAATCGGCGGTGACTGCCGATCCGGCCGGTTTGTAGCGCAGTTGCACCATCACGCTTTTGCTGTCGAGATCGTTGATCGCGCCAAGGCCCGGGTTTCCGGTGACTTTGGTAAAGCCGTCATGCTTTTCGATCTGGCCCGAAACCTTGCCCGAAAACCCGTTCCATTCGGGCAGATCGAGCACGATCTTGCCCTTCCAGTAGTTGTAATTGCCATAGGAGGCTTCGGCGGCCAGATCGAATTTGCCGCTGGGCGCCTTGGGCACCAGGTTGATCGCGCCGGCCAGCGCATTGCGGCCATAAAGCGTGCCCTGCGGCCCGCGCAGCACTTCGATCCGTTCCAGATCGGCCACGTCGAACACCGATCCTTGCGCCTTGGCGATGTAGACCCCGTTGAGATAGAGCCCGACCGCCGGTTCCCAGGTGACAGCGGGGTTGATCGTGGCCGAACCGCGAATCGAAATCTGGGTGATCGTCTTGTTCGAAGGGGCGCGGGTGATCTGCATGTTGGGCGCGATCGCACCCAGATTGTCGATCGAGGTGATGCCGCGCGCTTCAAGAAACTGCCCCGATACCGCCGAGATCGCGATCGGCACGTTCTGGATGTTTTCCGACCGCTTTTGCGCGGTGACGACAATTTCGCCGACGCCGGGATTGCTGTCCGTGGCCTGCGCAGCGGGCGCTGCCGCTGGTGCCGCTTCGGCGGCAAAAGCGGGTGCGGCAAAAAGGGCAAGGCTCGACAAGGCCGTCGCGGCAAGAAGCTTGGTCATCTGATCCCCTCCATCAAGGCTGGCACGCTATCGCGTATCAATTTATGCGCGGATCATATGGTTTGCTGACGCGTAGCGCAATATCTTCTGCATAATCCGTAAATTTGTTGCATATATGCTACGCATTTGGCGGATGGCCCGATTGACCTGCGCCAATCAGGCCGGGGCCCGGGTACGATCCATCGCCCGCCTTGCGCACGTGTAGCCGGGGCCGGGCGCCTGTCGATCAAGGTGATGTCCCGTTACCCCCGCCTCGTGCCCCGGCCCGAAACCCGCCTGCCGCGCCCAACCACGCGCCGTGGCAGAGCCGCAAGAGCCAAAACAAGCCCGCCGCGCCGGATTTTGCCTTCATTGCCCGGCATATGTTGCGCAACATCACCGCACAGGCCACGATCAGCGGCAGGATGACAGGGCCACAGGATTTCGATTTCATCATTGTCGGCGCGGGGGTGGCCGGGTGCATCCTGGCCAACCGCCTGTCTGCCGATCCGGCCACGCGCGTGCTGCTGCTGGAAGCCGGCGGCACGGATTCCAGCCCGTTGATCGCGGCGCCCGGCGGGCTGTTGCCGATCATGATGTCGGGCGCGTTTGTCTGGCGCTATATGTCGGCGCCGCAGCGCCATCTGGATGATCGCATGCTCTATCTGCCGCGCGGCAAAGTGCTGGGCGGCGGATCGTCGGTCAACGGCATGGCTTATGATCGCGGGTTCCATTCCGATTATGACCAGTGGGCGCAGGCGGGCAATCGCGGCTGGTCGTTTGCCGAAGTGCTGCCCTATTTTCGCCGGCTGGAGAATTATCTGCCGGCAGAAAACGCCTGGCACGGCCGCGGCGGGCCGATCCAGGTGACGCGCGCGGGGCAGGACCATCCCTTTGCCCGGGCATTTGTCGCGGCGGGTGCGGCGGCGGGCTATCCGTTGAGCGATGATCTGAACGGGGCGACGCGCGACGGGTTTGGCGCCGTGGACCTGACCGTGGGCAAAGGGCGGCGATCGAGCGCGGCCTCGGCCTATTTGCGCCCGGCGCTGAAACGACCGAACCTCGTGGTGATGATCGGGGCGCAGACCCGGCGCGTGCGATTTGACGGCACGCGCGCCACGGGGGTGGAATGGCGCAGCAAAGGCCAGGACCGGTTCGCCCGCGCCCGCCGCGAAGTGATCCTTTCCGCTGGCGCGATCAACACGCCGCAGCTGCTGATGCTGTCGGGCGTGGGGCCGGCGGCGCATCTGGCCGACCATGGCATTGCGGTCATTGCCGATCGGCCCGGGGTGGGCCAGGGATTGCAGGACCATCTGGCCGCGCATGTGAAATACCGCGCCAGCAAACCGCTATCGATGCTGCGCTACCTCAATCCGTGGCGCGGGGCGCTGGCGATGGGGCAATATGTGCTGGCGCGCAGCGGTCCGCTGGCCGATCCGGGGATGTCGGTGGCTTGCCTTGTCCGATCGGACCCGGCGCTGGATGAGCCCGATATCAAGATGCTGCTGGTATCCGCGCTGTTTGCCAACAACGGGCAGCAGCTGGTGCCGATGCACGGGTTTTATGCCCATATCAACGTGGCGCGGCCGGATTCGCGCGGGGCAGTGACGCTGGCGGGGCCCGATCCCGACCTGCCGCCGGTGATTGACCAGAATTACAACGCCAGCGAACGCGACCGCCGCGCGCTGCGCGAAGGCGTGCGCATTGCCCGGCGGATTTTCGGGCAGGCCGCGTTTGACGATCTGCGCGGCGAGGAACTGGCGCCGGGCGCCGCGGTTTCCAGCGACGACGATGGCGCGATCGATGCCTATATCCGCGCCACGGCAGAGGCGGATTATCATTCCACCAGCACCGCGCGCATGGGCAGCGACGCGCTGGCGGTGGTTGATGATGCGTTGCGCGTTCACGGCCTGCAGGGCCTGCGCGTGGTCGATGCCTCGATCATGCCGCACTTGCCCGGGGGCAACACGGCGATCCCGGTGGCGATGATTGCGGAAAAGGCCGCCGACCTGATTCTGGGGCGGCCGGCGCCCGAACCGGAATATCCGGCCCAAACCCTGTGTTGAAAACGGGCGCTGTGATGAAAACCAACCCTGTGCTGAAAACCAACTCTGTGATGAAAACGGGATCTGCGATGAAAGTACGGGCGATGGTGGCGCATGCGCCTGGTGCGCCGCTGGTGATGGAATGGGTCGATCTGGCGCCGCCGGGGCCGGGCGAAGTGCGCATTGAAATCATGGCGAGCGGGCTGTGCCACACGGACCTGAGCCAGCTGCAGGGCACGGCCGCGCCCTATCCCTTTCCGGTGGTGGTGGGGCACGAAGGCGCCGGCGTCGTGCGCGAAATCGGCGCGGGGGTAACCTCGGTTGCGGTGGGCGACCATGTCGTGCCGCTGGGCATTGGCGAATGCGGCACTTGCGGCAATTGCCGATCGGGCCTGACCAATCTGTGCGCGGTGTTTCTGGGCGAAATCGCCAGCCAGCCTTCACCGTTTTCGCTGAACGGGCGCAAGGTTTCGGCTTATTCGGGGGTGGGATCGCTGGCCGAACACGTCGTGGTGCCCGAACGCAATTGCGCGGTAATCCGCAAGGACGTGCCGTTTCACCTGGCCTGCACGATCGGTTGTTCGGTCGCGACCGGGGTCGGCGCGGTGCTGCACACCGCGCATGTCGGCACAGGCGCGAGCGTGGCGGTGTTTGGCCTGGGCGGGATCGGGCTGAACGTGGTTCAGGGCGCGCGGCTGGCCGGCGCAGGGCGGATCATCGGCGTGGACATCAACCCCGCGCGGGATGCGCAAGGGCGACGGTTCGGGATGACCGACTTTGTGAACGGATCGTCCGGCGATGCAGTCGCCGCGATCCAGGCCCTGACCGGGGGCGGCGCCGATTTCGCGTTTGAATGCGTCGGCAGCACCGCATTGATGCGCCAGGCGTTTGATTGCACGCGCGTGGGCTGGGGCTGCACCGTGGTGTTGGGCGTGCCGCCCGACGGACAAACGCTCGATCTGGTGCCGTTCGCGATCCAGCTTGGCCGCACGGTGAAGGGATCGTTCATGGGCAATATCAAGGGGCGCAGCCAGTTGCCGGCGCTGCTCGATCACTATGTCGCCGGGCGGCTCAATCTCGACGATCTGGTGACGCACCGGCTGCCGATGGCCGAAGTCAATCGCGGGTTTGCGCTGATGACATCGGGTGAAGCGGTGCGCAGCGTGGTCAGCTTTCAGGAGGAACGGGCATGATCAAGGCGATTGCGCTGCTGCGCTGCCGGGCCGGATTGTCGCGGGCGGAATTCATGGCCTATTACGAAACGCGGCACGCGCCGCTGATCCGGTCGCTGTTTCCCGAAATTGTCGCCTATACGCGCAATTATGTTGACCGCAGCGGCGCGTTCGACAGCGCGGCGGCGCCGATCGATTTCGACAGCGTGACCGAAATGCGCTTTGCCGATCGCGCCAGCTATGACCGGTTTCTGGCGCGCGCGGCAGAACCCGATGTGGCCCGCACAATTGCCGAAGACGAAGAGCAGGTGTTTGACCGCGCCGCCACGCGGATGATGGTGGTGGATGAAGTGCCCGCACCGCCGCCGATCAAGGATGCGCTGGCGGATTTGCAGGCGGAACGCGCGGTGCGCGAGGGGCTGGCGCGCTTTGCCCGGGTGATCGACGCGAAAGACTGGCCCGCGCTGACCACGGTCTTCGCGCCCGATCTGACATTCGATTATGGCAATGGCGAAAGCGCAGGGATCGCCGCGCTGACCGCCAACATGCGCCGGTTTCTCGACGCCTGCGGGCCCACGCAGCATCTGATCGGCAGCATTGCGGTGACGGTGACGGGCGATCAGGCCACCAGCCGCGCCTATGTTCAGGCGCGGCACCAGCGCATCGGCGATGCGGCGGGCGCGGTGTTCGATTCCAGCGGCGACTATATCGACCGCTGGGAACACCGGGCCGAAGGCTGGCGCATCGTGCGCCGCGATGCGCGCTGGCAGATGCACCACGGCGATCCGGCGATCCTGGCGGCGGGGGGCGGGGATCTGGGGTAGGCTGGACATTCTCCGGACCGTCGCACAAAAAATAGACCTCGCCTGCTGACAGCAAAGAGCGAATGTCAAAATTATGATCCAGGCTGTATTTTCAGAGAAATTCCGATTTTTCAGAAGATTTTCAGACGTGATTGCAGACTTTTCGGTTTGTGATAATTTATCCGCGATCTTTTGAAAAAATCCCGATTGGTAATTGAGCGCATAAAAATCCGTGGGGGGTTATGTTTCATAGTAAACATCTGTTCCTTTTTAAGATTTTGGTCTGCCTTGGCTCGGTAGCAGCAAGCGCAACAGCCCGTGCAGAGCAACCGGCGGCACCGTGCCTGGCGCCCTTGCCACCGGGCGACAAAGATCCGAATATCCGGAATGTCTCTATGGTCCGATCTCCGGACGGTGGACTGGTCAATATTCTCGCCTGCATTGTTTCCAATCAGGATGGCTTGGGATTGCTGGGCGCCAATTTCAGCGTTTTTGATCGTGCCGGCAATCTTCTGAGGGCGGATGGCCAAACCATCGGCGCGCTTTCCCCGGTTTCAGGCGGTCAGCCAGACCAGCCGAGGATTATTGTCACCGCAAAAACGACTATCGCTTTGCCCAAAGGCTATACCGGCCCGCTTCTGCCCACAGTCCTCGTGCAGGTTTTGTGGGCGGCCTGTGTCTCTGGCCCAACTGCCGGATGCACGGCAGGTCCAGTGACAACAAACACGTTTTTACGCGATGCAGCCGTTGAGGAGGCGGCCGCAATGCCGCACAGGAAAACGCGCCGTCCTTAGAGTGGGTTGCGGGCTCTGCCGGTGCTTGTCTGGCAGGGCCAAGGCGCTGATCGATCAGGGCCGTTGCGAATGGAGAATGCCGCCGTCCACGACAATTTCGGTCGCGGTGATGTAGCTCGCTTCGTCGGACATCAAAAAGCGCACGGTGCGGCCGATTTCGGCAGGATCGCCAAAGCGGCCGAGGAAGATGCGCGGGCCAAAGACCTGTTCCATCATGTCGCGCATATCGCCCAGGATCGGGGTGTCGATCATGCCGGGGCTCAATGCGTTGATGCGAATGCCCGATTGCGCCAGTTCGTCGGCCATCGAGCGGACGAGAGAGATCACTGCGCCCTTGGCCGCGGTGTAGATCGGGATCATGCCGTTGCCGAACGTGGCGTTGATCGAGGCGATGGCGACGATTGCGCTGCCCGGATTGGCCTTCAGATCATCCATGAACGCCTGGGTGAGCAGCAGGATCGCACGCACGTGGAGCGCCATGCCGGCATCGAAATTGTCGGGCGTGACGCCGCCGATATTTGTCTGCACCGCGGTGCCGGCGCAATGGACGATGCCGCCGACAGGGCCAAGCGCGGCGCGAGTGGCCAGCGCGGCAGGCGCGACCGCCTGCGGATCGCGCAGATCCACCACCTGGCCGATGGCGGATACGCCATATTCGCGGGCGATTGCCGCCGCAGCGGCCTGGACGCCAGCGGCGTTGATATCCCACAGCGCGACCGGGCGGCCCACGGCGGCGAGCGCATGCGCCGCGGCAAGGCCGATGCCCGAGGCGCCGCCAGTGATCACGACGCCGGTGGCGGGGCTGGCCAGGCGAGAGGCATATTCGGTCATCATCGGTTCGCTTTCGAAAAGGCTGGACGGGTTTTATTCGGGGCCCAGATCGGGCGCCCAGGGCACGCCGTTGATATGGCCGCCGCCATCGACAAACAGCGTGTTGCCGGTGAGATAGCGCGCGTCTTCGCTGGCAAGAAACGCCGCGACGCCGCCAATATCCGCCTCTGGATCGCCCATGCGGCCCATCGGATTGGCCGCAGCGGCCCCGGCGGCGACTTCGGGCGCCATTTCGGCAAAGCGGCGATAGGCGGCCGAGATCGCCGCGGGGCAGATCACGTTGACGCAGATCCCGGTGGCGGCCCATTCGCGCGCGGCGGTGCGCGAATAGGCGCGCACCGCCTCCTTGGCGATATTGTAATCGGCGCTGCCCATATGGGCGTTGACCCCGTTGAGCGAGGCCATGTTGATCACCCGGCCCCAGCCCCGCGCCTTCATGTGCGGCAGCGCGCGCTCCATCGCCCATTTGGTGGCAAACAGGCACATTGTCAGCGCGGCGCCGAACCGGTCATCGGTCTTGCGCTCGATGCGCAGCGGCCCCTCGCCCGAATAGGCATTGTTGACCAGGATATCGACCGAGCCATAGGCCGCAACGCAGGCATCCACCGCGGCAAAGACCTGATCGCGTTGGGTAACATCGCAGGCGACGAACTGTGCCCGGCCGCCCAGCGCGATCAGCTCTGCGGCAACGGCCGCACCGCGTTCCCTGTCGAAATCGGCCACGATCACGCCGGCGCCTTCGCGCACAAAGCGCCGCGCGATGCCATGGCCAATGCCATCGGCGGCGCCGGTGATGACCGCCGCGCGGCCCGCCAGCATGGTGCCGCTCATTCGGCGGCTTCCTGCTGCGGCGGGGCGGTCAGGCACACGGTATCAAACCCCAGCACATGCGCGACCCGCCCCAGCCCGATCCACGCCGCCACGCAATGCGCCAGATCGACGATTTCGCCATCGGCAAAGGCCCCGTGCATCCGCCCCCAGAACCGTTCATCGGCGCTGAGCACTTTGGGTTGTTCGGCAAAGCGTTCGGCAAATTCGATCGCCAGCCGTTCGCGGTCCGACAGGCCGTCTGCAGTGCGCCAGCGCGCCACGGCGTCATAAAATGCCTCATCCGGCGCGGGGCCATTGTCGGTGACCATGCGCGGCGGGGTTTCGCCGCCCACTTTGAACATCCCGGGCGCATCGCGGGCGGCGCGGAAATCGCGGCAGATCGCGCAGCCGTTGATTTGTGCAGTGCGCATCCGCGCGCCTTCGAATTCGCGCAAGGACAGCGCGCTTTCGCAATAGACCGCGCGCGAAAAGCCGGCCGCCGCCGCCATGATTGCGGTGGCGTGATGGCCGGCGGCATAGCCATAGGGATCGTGCGCCTGCGCATCGGGAACGGCAATGCGGATCATCGTATTGGCCCCTTTCGATCAGACCCCGGGTGCGCCGGGGAAACCCAGATAGTATGTGCCAGTGGTCATCCCGCCATCGACGATCACTTCGGCGCCGTTGATGTACGAGGCATCGTCGCTGGCCAGAAACAGGCTTGCAGCGGCGACTTCTTCGGGCCCGGCGATGCGTTGCAGCGGCACGTTGGCGTAAGTCTTGTCGAGTTCCTGGCGATCGCGGCCATTGTGGTTCGACATGATCGTATCGACCCCGCCGGGGTGCACCGAATTGACGCGGATGCCCTTGTGCCCCAGTTCCATCGCGGCAACTTTGGTCAGCCCGCGCACGCCCCATTTCGACGAGGCATAGGCGACCAGGCTGTTGGCACCTTTCATCCCGTCGACCGACGAAATGTTGACAATCGATCCGCGACCACGCGCGATCATCCCCGGCGCGACCGAGCGCACGCCCAGGAATTCGCCCACCAGATTGACCCCCAGCACGCGTTCGTAATCGGCCTTGGTGGTTTCGAGGATCGATTTGAACATCAGAATGCCGGCATTGTTGACCAGCACGTCGATGCAGCCAAACGCCGCCTCCACTTCGGCGACGACGCGGGTCCATTCGTCTTCGCTGGTGACGTCGAGTTTCCAGAACCGGGCATTGTCCCCCAGTTCGGCGGCGAGCGCCGCGCCGCGATCTTCCAGCACATCGGCAATCGCCACTTTGGCGCCTTCGGCGACAAAGCGGCGGCTGGTCGCTTCGCCCATGCCGCGCGCACCGCCGGTGATGATCGCCACTTTGCCGTCAAGTTTGCCCATCGTTCAAATCCTTTTGGTAATGCGTTTGAAATCAGGTTGATGCCGGCTGCGGCGCGGCATTTTGCGCGGGCAACCGGGCCATCATCAGAAACATCAGCGCGATCACGCCGCAGCCCACGGCCACCGCCAGCCCGACCACGCCATAGCCTCCGGCACGGTCGTGCAGCACCCCGGCCATCGGCGGCAGGCCGAAATTGAACGGCAGCGTGGCAAGGCCGAGCAGCCCGATCGTGCGCACCGCGGCGCCCAGGCCAAAGCGTTCGCCCACCAGCACATTGATCGAGGGGAACACCCCTGCCCCGCCCGCGCCCAGCACCACGGTCAGCGGCACCATCACCGCCAGCGCGTGCGTTGCCGGCAGCAGCCCCCAGGCGAGCGCGGTGGTCGCCGCGATCAGCGTGAGCGTCAGCGGCGCGCCGATCCACCCGCAAAGCAGGCCCGATCCGAATGCGCCGGCAATGCTGGCCGTGCCCATGACCGACAGCAGCAGCGCGGCCGATCCGGCGCCCAGCCCGGATTCGATGCCCAGCGCGACGATATGCGACGATGCGGCAATGCCCGAAGCATGGAGCACGCCCGACCCCGTGGCGATGAACCAGAACAGCGGCCGCGACAGCACGCGGCCCTGCCCAGGTGCCGCCTGGCCGGGCGCCGCAGACGGGCCTGACGCAGCCGAGGGGCCTGACTCAGCAGATGGGCCGGGCAGCACCATGCCCGCCGGCGCATCGACCACGCCCCAGGCAAACGGCAGCAGCAGCACGTGCATCGCCGCAAGCGTGCAGAACAGCCCGGTCAGCCCGTAACGGAACACCAGCGGGGTAACCATCAGCGGCACCAGCGCCACCAGCACCGGCATGTTGACAAACCCGATCGCGGGGCCGGGCTTTGGCTGGAACCAGCGCGCCACCAGCACGCTGGACGGAAACGGGCCGAACATCGCCAGGCCCAGACCGATCGGCAGGGCATAGGCCAGCAGCACCACCGTGAACGACGGCGCAAAGGCCAGCACCAGATTGCCAAAGCCCGACAGCACGATCCCGATCAGCATCGTGGAGCGCAGGCCCCACCGCGCGATCATCCGCGCGGCAATCGGCGATCCCACGCCCATCATCAGCACGGCAAGCGCAATGCCCAGCGTTGCCAGCCCGCGCCCGACGCCAAACCGCGCCTGCAGCGTGAGCACGATCACCCCGAATGAGCCGAACGCCGATCCGATCGCCACATTCTGGCAAAGGAACGCACGCAGCGCCATGGCATTGCGGCGCGGATCAGGCACGAGGCCCCCTGCCCCGTCAATCGCGGCGGGCGCTGCGCTCACGATTCGTGCGCCATAATGTCAGGAGCCGCAATATCAGGAACTGCAATATCAGGAGCTGGCCCCATCTGCGGCACATTGTGGGTATAGGCCATTTCTTCATGGCGTTCGGCAATGCGCCAGCCATGCGCGGTGCGCACCAGCCGGTCACGATACCACAGGCCGATGAAAAACACCTGTTCGGTGCCATCATCGGCGCGGTGGGTCATCGGGTTGAACAGGATCGTGCGGCTGGTCGCGGCATCGCCATCGATCACCAGTTTGGTGGTGGCGACCATGTGCTGAAACATCGGAAAGCGTTCCAGCGCAACCGGCAGCCAGGCCTTGATTTCGGCAAAAGTGCCCGCCGCGCCGCCGGTTTCGGTGTAATCGATCCGCGCATCGGGGGTGAACACCGCATCGAGCGCATCCCAATCGCGTTCATCGATGGCAAAACTGTACCGCGCAAAGAGATCCTGAATCTCCAGCCGGTCAGACATTTCCTGCAAGGACAACACAGACGCTCTCCCCCGCATGTTCGAAGCCGATTTGCATGCACAATACGAATGCAAAGGCTGCCATGCACATTTGTCAATTTTATGCGTAACACACTGGCCGATTTTCAAACGAATCACAAGCCGGTGCGGACCATGAAAAAGGCCGGGCACCAGGGCCCGGCCTTTTTGCACTGTCACCACCGATCGGGACGGACCCGGTCAGCCGCCAAAGCGGTATTTCAGGCGCACCCCGACCATACGCGGTTCGCCATAGATCACCGCCTGCGTGCCGATCGTCTGATAGACGCCGGAGTTGCTGATCTGATAGGCCTTGTTGGTCAGGTTTGAGGCAAAGACGTTCAGATCAAGCGGCATGCCGAGGAAATTCTTCCATTCGATCGAGCCATTGAGCAGGCCATAGCTGGGCAGCAGCACGCCGGGTTCGTTCTTCGTGCCGTCCGCAAAGGTTTCGGTCGAGAACGGGGCGGTGGGCTGCGCATCGGTCCAGTCATACGACAGCGACAGGCTGACCTGGCCGACCTTTTCCGGGGTCGGCAGCGTGACCCGGCCATAGACCGACACGATATTGGGCGACAGGTACTGCAGCGGACGGCAGGTCATGTTCGCATTGGCAAAGACCTTGGGCGAATTGATCGACGTGGCCGAACAATCCCACACGCCCGAATTCGAATTGAAGATGAACGATTTGTAGTGCGCTTCGAGATGGCTGTAAGTGCCGCCGATTTCCAGATATTTGGCCGGTTTGATCATTGCTTCGACTTCGAGGCCCTTGATCACTGCCGAAGCGTTGTTCAGCGTGATCGCGCCATTGCCGCCGGTGGCATTGTTGTAGTCCCCGGCCGCGCGCTGGATGTTCGAATAATCCATGTAGAAGCCGTTGGCGTTGAACCGGGTCTGTATCCCGCCCACGGTGTAGTTCGATTTGAAGCCGGCTTCGTAATCGGTGACCTTTTCCGGGCCGAACGTGCGGGTGTTGTCATAGACGGCGTAGGAGTTGAACCCGCCCGCCTTGTAGCCGCGCGTCGCCTTGGCATAGACCATGATGTCGCGGTTGGGGCGATAATCGATGCCGATCGTCCAGTTTGGAGCCGAGCTTTTGAGCGAAGCGCCATAGGCGCAATCGACCAGCGGATTGGCATGCGCCCCGCCCTTCCACGAACAGCCGGTGACGAACTGTCCGCCGCCGGGCAGCGGCACATAAGACCAGGACGATGTGTTGCCGACGACCGAATCCCACGTGTAGCGGAAGCCGCCGGTGAGCTTCACATGATCCAGCGCCGGCGTTGCCGCGCCCAGATCGAGCGAGGCCTGGCCATAGAGCGCCTTTGACTGGTTGGACGTCGCCACCTGGAACGTACCGATCGGGCATCCGGCGGCCGTCTGCGATGCGCAGACGTTGATCGAATAGGACTGCATCGTGCCGCCCGGGGTCTGGTTGAAATAGAACCCGCCGACGGCGTAAGTCAGCTTCTTGTCAAGCGCGCTGCCCTGAAGCTGGAGTTCTTCGGTGAACAGCTTGTACCAGTCTCTGGGTGCCGTGCGGCTTTCAACCGAGGTGCCGGTGCCATAGAGCGGTGCCGGAAAACCACTGGTGTCGGCGCTGTAATACGATTTGATTTCCGAAAAGCTGATGATGTTGCGCAGCTTCAGATTGGAATTGATGGCAATGTCGGTCGTATTGTCGACACCGCCGGTGGACAGCTTGGTGAAATCATCGACGAAGTGCGCAGTCGCGCGAATGCCACGGGCCTGCTGCGCGGCGACCATGTTGTTGTAAAAGCTGCAATCGGCAGGGCCGGTGCCCGCGCCGCAAAAGTTGTAATTCGGCGCGAGTGCGCCCAGCGGATAAGTCACCCCGCCGCCGACCGGGATCGGGCGCCGTGCCAGCGCATTCACCAGATGGTCGGTGTTGATCGAAACGCCGATGATGCCCGTGCCGTTGCTGTGCGATTCGGTATAATACCCCATCGTGTAGTTGGTCACGCCTTCGAACGGTTCCAGCCACAGGCCGATGCGGCCCATGCGCCAGTGCTGATCATCGCGATCCTTGTTCCACACCACATCGTGGGTGAAGCCGTCGCGATCGCGCGAGGCGCCGACCAGGCGCAGGCGGATCTTGTCATTGATCGGCAGGTTCACCACGGCTTCGGATTCAAACAAGTTGTGATTGCCGAAACCGGCCTGGACATGGCCTTCGAACTTGTCGGTGGGCTTGGCCGGGCTGAGCAGGATCGCGCCGCCGGTGGTGTTGCGGCCGAACAGCGTGCCCTGCGCGCCTTCGAGCACTTGCAGATTTTGCAGATCGACGAAATTGCCCGGGCCGCCCTGGCTCGACAGCGTATAGGCCGAAGGCAGCGGCACTTCGTTGAAGTAGACGACAACCGCCGGCGACCCTTCGAACGAGGCGCTCTGCCCGCGGATCGAGGGCGACTGCACATCGCGAGAGGCCTGCCCGTTGGGCCCGATCACCAACGACGGCACCGCGGCCTGCAGATCCTGAAGCTGGGTTACGCCGCGCGCTTCCAGCGCGGCGCCGGAAATGGCGGTGAGCGAAATCGGCACGTCCTGCGCGCGTTCTTCGCGGCGGTTGGCGGTCACGATGATTTCGGGAACACCCGGTGCGGCGGCGGCTGGCGCGGCGTCGGCAGGCGCCGCTTCTGCGGCAAAGGCCGTCTGCGGCATCATGCCGGTGCAAATGGCTGCGCCGCCCAGCAGCGCCGCGATCAGCGCGCGCTGCGTGGTGGTCACGCGCGGATTGTGCTGCGAAAGCCCCCCGTTATGGTTGAAAGTCACCATTATCTCCCTCTCCTCAGACCGGTTGCGCGTACCCGCTGCTGCGGGCCATCCGTGACCGAGATAAAGGCATGGTCTGCCGCGCGCGGCGCCAAGGCCACGCGCGCCACATGGCGCTTTCAGAAAATCTCAGCCCGGAACGTTCTTGTTTGTGCAACCATACTAGCAACTACGCAAACTGTGCACAAGATCGAATTTTCATCCATCTTTGCGTAACCCTTTCCAATCTGGAGTTGCACATCGGCAAATCGGCCTTGCGCAGATGCAGCATGGCCGCCGGATCGTCTCCGGCGGCCATGAAAGGGGAAACAGGTGTTATGGATCAAGGCCTTGGGCCGGCCCGCAACGGGAAATGCAGGAACGGGGCAGGCGCGGATTCAGGCGGCCTTTGACCCGGGCCGCTTGTCGAGCGTGACGGTCAGACCGTTCACCCGGTCCTGGAATTCCGATGCCTTGTCGCGCGGGTTGTAAAACTGGCGGTACCAGGTGCGCACTTTGCCGTAGGGGCCGTCGGCGGGAATCGCCAGCGGGTTGAGACAGGCGCGCTTGTTGGCCCAGATTTCGACATCCTGTGCAAAGGCAAGCCGGCTGCCTTCCTGATACATCAGCGCGTTGGCGCGGTCTTCGGCGGTGGTTTCGCGCGATCCGTCGTGCACTTTGACCATCAGCGCGTGCCATGACCGGCTGACGCCATCTTCGACCGGGGTGTTGGCGATCATGATGAAGCTGTCGAACGTGCCGGCCATTTCCGACTGGAGAAAGCCCGGCCCTTCATACCAGGTATCGAGCACGAGCTGATCGCCTTCGGCCGCGGTCAGCGTGCGGTGGCCGGCGCTGTAATACTGGTGCAGGGCGTGCCCCATGAATTCGTTGGCGAAATATTGCCAGTCCTTGGCGCCGTGGATCGGGATGAAATGGCCGAAATCGGCCATGTTGTCGACGATTTCGATACCGTGGCAGCCCAGATCGCCCATATAGTCGATCTTCCATTCCACCCAGCCCGGCGCACCATAATGGCCGCCGAAATCGGCGAGCTCCACATCGGGTTCCAGCCCTTCGGGATCATGCCACATCCAGATGATTCCGGCGCGTTCGATAACGGGATAGGTTTGCAGCCGGGCCGCCTTGGGAATGAAATCGGAATAGGGAATGTGGTTGCACGCGCCATCGGGGCCAAAGCGCCAGCCGTGAAAGGGGCAACGGATCGATTCGCCTTCGACATGCTCGCCATCGCGCACGATGTACGAGGTGCTGTTTTTCGCCAGATGCGCGCCCATGTGCGGGCAATAGGCATCAACCACATAGGCGGTGCCGCTTTCACCGCGATACAGCACCAGATCCTTGCCGAAATAGCGGATCGGGGCGGGGGTGCGGGTGGCATCCGCAGCCGATCCGATCATGAACCAGCCGCGCGGAAAATCGAAATCACCCAGGCCATAATCGCGAGAGGTTGCCATCGTGCATCTGCTCCTGTCCGGGCCGCCCGATTGTCACTGCAGAACGATCACAGGCGGCGCATTTGGCGGGATCGTACGCGCCCGCACCCCGATTTGCGAAAGAATTTGCGTTGCACATAATTTGTGCAAAAATGCACGGATGATCCAGTGGTCAGATCTCGAAGTCTTTCTGGCCGCGGTGCGCAGCGGGTCCTACACTGCCGCCGGGCGCCAGCTAGGGGTGAACCGTACCACGGTCGGGCGGCGGGTCGATGCGCTGGAGCGTGCGCTGGGGATCGCGCTGTTCGAATATTCCGCATTGGGCCCTGCCCCCACCCGCGCCGGGCAGCGGGTGCTGGCCGCGGCCGAAGCGATCGAGCGCGAAATTGCCGCGATGGATCATGACATCGGCGGCTGGCATCTGGGCGCAGAGCCCATCCGGCTGGCCGGATCGGCCGGAATTGTCAGCGAATTCCTGCCCGATCTGGCCCGGTTTCGCAGCACCAACCCCGATTGCCCGATCGAGATCCTGGACGAGCTGAACCCGGTCGACGCGCTGACCCAGCGCCGGGCCGATCTGGCGCTGACGCTGGTACGCACGCCGCCGCTGCGCCTGGCGGGTCGTGAAATCGGCGTGTTGCACCAGGCGGTCTATGGCCGGCGCGGTGCGGCGCGGCTCGATCCGATCGGCTGGGGCCTGGAATTCGAGGCGGCGCTGTCGGGTGCGGCGTGGACCACGGCCAATCCGATCGGCGAAGCCGCGCTGGCGGCGGGGCTGATCACCTGCAATTCGTGGCCGCAGCTGAAACTCGCCACGCTGTCGGGCCTTGGCCGGGCCAGCCTGTGGTGCTTTGCCGGGGATGCCGAACCCGCGCTGGAGCGGCTGTCGCCACCCGATCCGCGGCACGATTGCCCGTTGTGGCTGCTCCACCGCGCCAAGGCGCCACCGGGGGCGGCGATGCAGCGGCTGATCCTGTTCCTTGAACAGGCAATTGCGAATCGGATCGCGGCCTGAAACAACCGTTTCCGGCAACGCGCGCAATCGTGTTGCGGCATAGCACGCGCAGCATGGGCCATCACGCTACGCAACCATGGCAGGAACTGGACATGCCCCATCCGATTGAGCGCCCGATTGCGCGTGCACTGATGGAGGCGACGCTGAACGCCTATGCCGAACGGATCAACGCCGGCGACGCCGCCGGGGTGCTGGCGCTGTTTGCCCCCGATGCGGTGATCGAAGATCCGATTGGCAGCCCGCCCCGATCGGGCGCGGATCTTGGCCCCTGGTTTGCCGATACTGTGGCCTTTGGCACCCGGATCACCCCGGTCGCGCCGATCCGGGGCAGCCATGGCGACGAAGCCTTGCTGGTGTTCGATGTTGAATTCACCCCGCCGGGATCGCCCCGGCTGCGCATTCGCAGCGCCGATGCGTTCCGGCTGGATGCCGATGGCCGCATCCTGTCGCTGCGCGCGTTCTGGGGGCCGGATGACATGGCGCCGGCATGAGCGCGCGGGTTCGGTTTCAACACGTTTGCCCGGCCGGAGCACAGGGCCGCACAGCGCAGAGCTTTTCCATTTCCTGTTTGCAAAAACACGCCAGCAATGGCATCCAAGGCAACAATTGCGCACATCGTCAAATCAATGACTACGCAAAACTGGAACAGATGCGCATACGGAGAGGACATTCGTGATGCCTGTTTTCGGACCTGTTTCCGGGGCTCTTTCGGGCAGGAATTTCCCTCCTGATGCCGATACCATGGTCGCCGGGCTTGCCAGTGTTGGCCGGCCGGGCACCTTGACGCCACACCTCGAAGCCGCGCCGAGCGCCTGAACCACGAACGGACCCCCATGACGACCCAGCATTCCAGCGAAGCGACCGCCACATCCACACAAACTCCGCAGTTCGATCGCGAAACGCTGTTGCAGGCGGCGCGCGATCGCACCGGCCTTTCGGATTTTGGCGACTTGTGGTTTTGCGAGCCGATGGACCAGTTCATCGCGGCCGCCAATGCCGAGGCGCGGCTGACCCCCGAAGGGTTTGCCGGACAGACCGAAGTGATTGTCAAAGGCCTGGCCAGCCGGCTGCGCATGGTCGAAGATATCCGCCGCCACCCCGAAATCCTGGACGAAACGGTAGAAGTGGCGGGGATCATCCTGGGCCTGCCGCGCACCGGCAGCACGATCTTTCACCGCCTGCTGGCCAGCGCACCGGGCATGACCGCGATCCGCTGGTTCGAAGCGCAGAATTATGCCCCCTTCCCCGATGAAGAACCCGGCAATCCGGTGGGCCGTCGCGCCTATGCCCAGGCGATGATCGATGGCTGGCTGCAGCTTTCGCCCGAGCTCGCATCGATCCATCCGCTCGATTCCGAAGCGCCGGACGAGGAAATCCTGATCATCGGGCAGATGTTCGTATCGACCATGGTCGAAGCAATGACGTTTGCGCCGACGTATGCGGCCTGGCTCGATACATATGACCAATCGCACGGGCACGAGGATCTGAAAACGATCCTGAAATACCTGCAATGGCAGGACAAGGGCCGGCGCGGGTGCAAATGGATCCTGAAAAGCCCGTCAAACCTCGCCTATACCGAGGTGGCGGCGCGCGCCTTTCCCGATGCCGTGCTGATCATGACGCACCGCGATCCGCTGGATGTGGTGCCCAGCTACATTTCGATGGAATGCGCGCTGTACAAGCTGAATTCGCAGCATTCCGATGCCGAAGTCGCCGCGTTCTGGTTTCCGCGGCTGGCCGGGTGGATGAAACAGTTCGAGGCGGCGCGCGCGCGGCTGGGCGAAGACCGCTTCATCGATATCGATTATCGCGAAGTGGCGCGCGAACCGCTGCGCCAGGCCGAACGCGTGCTGGCGCGGATGGGCATTCCGGTCGATGCGCGGATCGAGGCGGCGCTGGCCGAATTCATGGCCGGCAACACGCGCGAACAGCGGCCGGTCCATGCCTATTCGCTGGACCGGTTCGGGATGGACGAGGCGACGATTGCCGCCGCCTTTGCCAGCTATCGCGAACGCTATATCCTGAATCCGGCGGGCTGAACCCCGATGGAGGCACCGCGCAACACGACATCGCGATGGCTGAACGATCCGCGCGTGCGCAATTGGATCAGCAGCGAAAGCCTGCGCCGCAATGATCCGGGCCGCGGGCTGCTCGATGATTTTCCGCCGCTGGTCGGCGCGCTGGACCAGGTGCGGGATCGGGCCGCAGTCGATGCGCTGATCCAGCAGGAACGCCGCACCAACAAGGCGCTCGATCGCTGGTTCGATGACCGGTTCATTTCGACTTATACCCTGGCCGATCTGGGCCGCCATGGCGAAGGATCGCTGGGCCGACTGCTGCACGATCACATGGTGGCGCTCGATCTGACGCTGGAATTGCTGCCACAGCGCCAGGCCGATCCGGATTGGGCGCCGCACAGCGATTTCGACTATTATACGCTGCGCACCGGTCAAACTCACGATTTCGATCATCTGATCGGCGAATCCGGGTTTGACGTGATCGGCGAAGTGTTTCCCGCCGGCCTTCGCACCGGCAACATGTTTGCCCATGTTGCGCCCGATCTGGCGGGCGCGCTGATGACCACCAACACGTTTGTGACGTTCCCCTGGATGATGCGCACGATCCTGCATTATCCGGCGGTCTGGCCCACATTCTGGGACAATTTCAGTCACGGGCACGATGTGGGCCGCGCATCGCCCTGCCTGTTCACGGTGCGCTGGGAAGATCTGCTGCACCTGACCCCGGCCGAAGCCCGGCGCGAGCTGGGCGTGCGCGGATTTCAGGGCGCGCGCGACAACCGCGCCGCCAGCCTGATTTTCGGCGAGGGCCGCCTGATTATCTGATGCCCCATGCTTCCCGGCGCGGGGAAGAGGGAGAGGTCATTCCACAGCACTTGCGCGGCTGACCTGGGTCATGTCGAGCGTGCGCATGACCATCAGCATGCCGTACCAATCGCGATCGAGCACGGCCCCCTGGCGGTCCCGGTCCGCCAGCGCCTGCACCTCCAGCCGGTACCGTTCCATCATTTCGGCCAGTTGCGCCGCGCCAACGCGCGACAGCTTGTGCACGCCCGACACATAGACCGTGGCCGGATCACCATAATCGAGCTCGAAAAAGGCGGTTTTCATGTGTTTGTCGAACAGGCTGCGCAGCGGCAGCTTGCGAAACACCAGCGCGCGATCGACCCGTGCGCGCACCCGCCCGCCGCGCAACCGGTCGATCAGCGCGAGCCGTTCCAGCCGGGCGAGCGAAGCCTCCATCGCGCGCGGCGGAATGGCGAAATCGGCCGCAATCTCTTCGGGAGGAACCCCGTTGAGCATGGCCATGAACAGGAACGAGAGGAAGATATTCGCCGACAGCGCCTTTTCCTGCGCCAGGGTCAGTTCGTGCGCCAGCCCGCTGGGCGCATCCTCTGCCTCACGCGCGAGTTCACCCAGGGTCAGCCCGACCAGTTTGGCCAGCGCATCGAGCCGATCGAGCGTAACCCCCTTGCCCGCCAGCCAGCGCTTGGCCGTCGCCTCGCCAATTGCCATTTCGCGCGCCAGCCGCGCCACGGTCCAGCCTTCCTGGCGCAAATGGCGCCGCAGCACGGCAAGCATGGCGGTTGATGTCGATTCGTATCGCATGATGATCTGCAACAGATAACGGAATGATCCGCTTGGCAAGGGGCCGCTTCGCCGCATCGATGCTGCAGCATATGCTGCACCCCGACGCACCGGTGAAATACCGGGCCATGCCATATGGGAGACACCACAATGGGCGACATGCTCATCATCAACGGAACAGTTGTCGACGGCACCGGCGCCGCACCCTTTCGCGCCGATGTGCGCATCCGCGGCGGTGTGATCAGCGAAGTGGGCGAAGGCCTGGCCCCCGCGGGCGAACGCGTGTTCGATGCCGCCGGCTGCCACGTCACCCCCGGCTTTATCGAAAGCCACACGCATTATGATGGCACGATGTGGTGGCAGAACGATCTCGATCCGCTGCCCGGCTATGGCGCGACGACGATGATACTGGGCAATTGCGGCTTTTCGCCCGCGCCTTTGCACAAATACATGCCGGCGCAGCGCGAAATGATCGGCATATTTTCGTTTTTCGAAGACATTCCAGAGGCGCCGTTCATGCAGAACCTGCCGTGGGACTGGAACTTGTGGTCGGAATATCGCGCTTCGGTCGAACGCAATGTGCGGGTTCCGCTGAATTATGCCGCCTATGTCGGCCATATCGCCATTCGCCTTGCCGCGATGGGCGTGGAAGCCTGGGACCGTGAGGCAACGCCGGCGGAAATCGCGCGCATGGCCGAATTGCTGGACGATGCGCTGGCTGCGGGCGCGCTGGGCATGTCGGACAACATGCACGATCATGACGGGAAGAACCGGCCGGTGCCCACGCTGCAGGCGAGCGACGCCGAATTCCAGGCGCTGTTCGACGTGATGGAGCGCTATCCCGGCAGCTGCTACCAGGTGATTGTCGATACGTTCATGCGCATGACCGGCCCGGCCAATCTGGAACGGCTGTCGCGCCTGCTCGCCGGGCGACCGATCAAAGTGCAGATTGCCGGCGCCGTGCCCACGCTGGAATTCCAGAAGGGCATCCTGCCCGCCATGCAGGAAAGCGTGCGCAAAATGCGTGAGGCCGGCGTGGATGTTTGGCCGGGCTATGCCCATGTTTCGCCCACTTCGACGCTCAGCCTGGTCAAATCGCTGATTTTTGCGCAGTCGAACGATTATGTCTGGCACGAAGTGGTGCTGGCCGACGATCACCATGAAAAGGCCAGGCTGCTGGCCGATCCCGATTGGCGCGCGCGCGCGCGGGAAAGCTGGGACACGCAGGCCTGGGGCCATTCGCCGCTGAAAAACCCGCAGGAGCTGTTTCTGATCGACAGCGAAAACGGCGCGGGCCCTGTCGGCATCACGCTGAAAGATTATGCCGACAGCCTGGGCCTGCACCGGTCCGATGCGATGGCCGACTGGATTCTGAAAAACGGCACCCGATCAACCGTGCACATGGCGCCCTTTCCCAAGGATGAGGCGCTGACCATCGAACTGATGCGCGATCCGCGCACGGTGGGCAACATTTCCGACGCCGGGGCGCATTTGCAGATGCTGTGCGGCGGCGGCGAAAATGCCCTGCTGCTGACCAAATATGTGCGCGAAAACAAGGATCTGACGCTGGAAGAAGCGATCCATGTGATGACCGGAAAGCTGGCCGGGCATTTCAACCTGACCGATCGCGGCGAAATCGCGGTGGGCAAACGTGGTGACATCGCGGTGTTCAACATGGACGAAATCCAGCGCCGCGAAATGGAAAAGGCGCACGATGTGCCCGATGGCCGCGGCGGCACGACCTGGCGCTTTACGCGGCAGGCCATGCCCACCCGGCTGACGCTGGTGAACGGCGTGCCGACGTTTGAAAACGGCGCCTATACCGGCGCCACCCCCGGCGAATTCCTGTCGCCGGCCAATGAAAACATCAGCCTGTCGATCGCTGCGGAGTAAGCGCCATGATGGAAGTGAAAGTCGGAGAAGGCGAACGCGCCTATTTCAACGGCGGTATCAAAAAGATCGAAACGGCCAGCTCGACACTGGTCAGCTCGTCAAAATACCTCAACCATGCGGAGCTGCGCGGGCTGATTTCGCAGGAAATGCTGCGCCGCAACGGGCCCGACATGCCCAACACCGCCTATATTCCCGAAGTCGCGCAGATCCTGATGATGATGGAGGATTTTTCCGAAATCATGGCGCTGTTCGAAGCGGAAAAGGCGCGCCTGCCGCTGTTTTGCGAATGGCTGGACAAGCGGCAGCTGGCCGATTTCAAAAAGGACGATGTGAAGCACTGCGCACCCGGCACGCTGGGCGCGGCGCTGTATGATTTCATGGTCAACAGCGGCTATGAGCTCGACATTTTCTACCGCGAAATCCAGGTGGTCAACGATCTGACGTTTTATCTGCGCCAGACCGCGCTTACCCACGATATCGAACACATGGTGACCGGGTTTGGCCCCAACCATGGCGGCGAAGTCGCGCTGTTGACTGCAAACATGCATGCCAAAGTGCGCTATTTCGTGCCGGGGCTCGCCGCGTTCTTCAACCGCATCGCGATCTACCTGAAGGCCAAGACGATCATGAAGGATGGTCTGCACTATCCCGAAGCGATGGCGCTGAACCTTGAGGCGGAATATCGCGGCGCCGAACAGGGCCGCAACTGGACGTATCCGATCATGCTGGCACCCTGGCGCGACTGGATCGACCGCCCGATGAGCGAAATCCGCGCGGAACTGGGCATCACCCCGGTGCCGGCCGACGGGCTGTGGGCCGATACCAACCGGCTGTGCAACGAAGACCACCCCGAATATGGTGAGCCGCTGCGCGAAGCGGCCGAATAAGACCCGCAGATCCGGCGCGTTCCGCCCCGGGCGGGGCGCGCCGGCGCGCTGCGGCATACGATTGATTGCAAAACCGAATTTCTGAAAAACAAAAAAACGCCTGAGGATACAAGGTGCCAAAGCACCACATGCCATCAACAATGGGAGAGAACAGACCATGAACATCCGCGCCCTGCGCGTTCCGCATCTGCGGGCCTCCACGATTGCTCTGGCCGTTGCCGGCCTTGGCGCCGTTTCGTTTGCGGCCACGGCCCGTGCAGAAGCTGCACCGGCTGCCCCTGCCCATGCCCCCGCCACGACCACGACCGCGCCCAGCGTCGAGGAAATCATCGTGACGGCGCAGCGGCGCGAAGAAAGCCTGCAGAAAGTGCCGGTGGCGGTGACCGCGCTCAATGCGGCAACGCTGAACCTGCTGCGCGTGGACAGCATCCGCGACATTGCCGGGCTCGCGCCCAGCCTGCAGATGAACCAGCAGGGCATGCAATCGAACCCGACGATCATCATCCGCGGCGTGGCCTCCGGCACGTCGAGCAATTCGGTCGATCCCAAAGTCGGCATTTATATCGATGGCGTCTATATTGGCCGCGCGGTGGGCTCGCTGCTCGATTTTTCGGATATTCAGCGGCTGGAAGTGCTGCGCGGGCCGCAGGGCACGCTGTTTGGCCGCAATGCCACATCGGGCGCAATTTCGATCACCACCGCCGCGCCAAAGGGCGAATGGTCGGCGCGCGGCAGCGTGTCGTTCGGCAATTACAACGCTTCACGCGCGAAACTGTCGGTCGATCTGCCCAAAGTCGGCCCGTTTTCGGTGCGCCTGTCCTATCTGCATGATTCGATCGATGGCGATGTGACCAACACGATGGGCGGCCAGGGGCTGAACATTGCGCTGCGCGCGCCGGAATTCGGCACGCAGGTCTTTGCCAAACGGCTGGGCGAACGCCGCGTCGATGGCGGGCAGATCGCCGTGCACGGCGATTTCGGCAATGTGACCGCCGACTATCGCTTTGACTATACCAATTCCAACGCCAGCGGCCGCGCGATGCAGACCCTGGGGGTGATCCCCGATGCCTCGGGCCAGTTGCTTGCGCCGATCGTTGCGCTGCAGCCTTATCTGGGCGGCACGGTCAATCCCGGCACCAATGGCCCGCTATCGCAAGTGGCCGCGGCAACCAGCAACGAACATACCGTAACCCAGGGCCACAGCCTGACGCTGAACTGGCACGCGGCCGATGGCATTTCGGTGAAAAGCATCACCGCCTATCGCGAATTCCGCCAGGACCCGGTGATTTTCGACCTGGGTTCGGCCGGCGGCATGCGCTTTACATTTCAGCAGCTGGGCGCGTTCCTGACCCCGGGACTGACCCCGGCGCAGATTCAGGGCGTGCTGTTCAACCCGGCCAACCTGCCGGGGCAGAACGATTATTTCTTCCCCTTGTTGACCGCGCGCGCCACCCGGCAGAACCAGCTGAGCGAAGAATTGCAAGTGCAGGTTTCGCGCGATGCCTATCAGTTGACCGCGGGGCTGTTCTATTTCGAGGAAAAGGCGCCGGGCACCGAAGTGCTGGGGATTCTCGAACCGACGCCATCGGGCACTTTGGTGCCCAGCCCGCTCGACAATGTGTTCGGCAGCGGGCTTACGCGCACATATAGCCAGAACTATTCGGTGGCCGCCTATGGCCAGCTGACCTGGCACCTGACCCCGACAATCGATCTGACCGGCGGCCTGCGCGGCACGTTTGACAAACGGCATTTGCGCATCGACGTGATTTCGGGCGCGCAGGGCGGTTCGCTGGGCGTGGGCGATTATCGCCTGGCCTATTCGCGCGCGACATATACCGCGATTGCCGCGTGGCATCCGGACCCGACGGCGAATTTCTATGCCAAAGTGTCCTCCGGCTATGTCGCGGGGGGCATTCTCAGCGGCATTCCCTATCGCCCGGAAAACCTCACTGCCTATGAAGTGGGCGGAAAGACGCAGTTTTTCCACAACCGGCTGCGGCTGAACGTGTCGGGATATTACAACAACTATGCCGATCTGCAGACGCAGAATTTCATCAACGGCAAACAGTTCTTTGACAACGCGGGCAAGGCCGACATCAAGGGGATCGAGGCGGAAACCGAGCTGGCGATCATTACCGGGCTCACTCTGTCGGGCAGCGTGGCCTATACCGATTTCACCTATAAAACCTTTGTGCTGAACGGCACCGATGTGGCCGCCTTTGCCCGGCCAACCTATTTTTCGAACTGGACCGGGCGCGTTGCGGCGATTTACAATTCGCCCGATATCGGCGGCAGCGGCACGCATGTGTCGGCGCTGGTGGAAGGGCGCTATCGCAGCGCCTATTACCTGACATCCACGCCCGAAAAGAACATCCTGACCGGGCAGAACGCGCTGGAAGACGTGAACCACCAGCCGGGATATTGGGTGGTGAACGGGCGCCTGGGGCTGATGGATGTGGATATCGGCGGCGCAAAGGCGGCAATTTCCGCCTATGCCGACAACGTGTTCAACAAACGCTATATCAGCTTTGGCGCGCCGGTGCTGCTGTTCACCGGCACCTATGACCGCGGCCGCACATTCGGCGTGGAAATGGGTTTCCACTTCTAAGCCCGTGCCGGTGGCGCAATTCGCGCGCCACCGGCATTGCGCCATGTGCCCCATAACCCATTTGTCCCATCAAGAGGCCCGGAACGGCCCGGTTTCACCCACCGGGTCTGTTTTCCGCACCTGAAGGGGCCGGGTCTGCCCACGGGCGACCCGGCCCTTATTTTTGGGCGCCGGTGTGGCCCGGCGCGCCCCGCTGCCAGAATGCGCCGGACCCGTTCAGGCCCGGCCCATCCGCCCACGCCGGCTGCGCCTTGATTTCCGCGATGACTGGTGGGATTGTGCGTGCATCGTAAGCGTCCGGCCAGGTACGTGGAAAGACAACTGGCGCTCGCTGAAACGTAGTATAGCGTGTTCAGCGGCCTGTCCGTTACGGTCTGCGTTAGGGGGACAGGCCGCAGTTAAGTAGTCAGTCTATTTCAACGGCAGGAAGATTTCGGCGACGGCCTCCTGCTCCGGTACTTCCGGGAAGAATGTGAGCCGCTGACAGTATAGTGGAAAGTCTCGTGCTTCCTCGCCGCTAGCTGGCAACCAGTCGCGGTATAGATAAAGGGCAGCGGGTTCGAGATTGTCGGTGTTACCGACCACGCGCAGGACGGCGCAACGCCCGCCAGGGATAATACCTGTCTCAATTCGCTCGCCGATCGCTGTGACTGGCCTATCCGTCCCAACGCAAAGGTCCATGCGATATTCTGCTGGTGGTGTCGTGCGCGGATCGGAATGGAATACGTTGAAGGTCGAGCTGACCTTTGGCGTCAGGCCAGTGGCCTGACGCCAAGCAATGAACCTCTGGATGGTGACGCCTATCGTCGCGGGATCACCGTGATGTTCCATGATGGCAACCGGAGTGGTCGATACGTCGCGGATAGTTACGTCGGCACTGGTAAAGGTCTTCTGCATTAGCTTGCTCCTCGCATCATCGAGAGGCCCAAAGGCCACAAGCCACGAATCCCAATCGGGAGATTTTCGAAACGCGGATGGTGACTGTCCGAACCGTTGCCGAAAGGCGCGGGCGAAGGCGTCTGGCGCTTCATAACCGGCATCCATCGCGATGTCGGTGACGCTTGTGGCGTCCCGGAAAGCAAGCCGGTACGAAGCGCGCTTCATACGGGCAAGCTGGACGTAGCGATGCAGGGACAACCCGAAGGTTGCCGAGAACTGCCGGTGAAAATGGTATTTTGAAAAAGCGGCTACTTCGCTCATCGCATCCAAATGCAGATCATCGCCAAGGTTCTGGTCTATGTGATCCAGAGCGCGCTGCATTCTGGTGTGGTAGTTTTGAAGCGCCGCATTCATCGTCCTATCCTCCGTGGCGACACCATCTAGGCGTTCTCAAGCATGATCCGCTCGGCGGATCTTGCGGTTTGGCAAGGGGTGGCCACCTGCTGCTGGCAACTTGGAGGCGGTGTCAATTTGCGGATGGGCATAGCAAGAAAGGTACGACCGAACTGACCGCTATTCCGCCTGAGCAATTCCCACCCGGGCCAATTCCTCAGCCATGGCCCAGGGGGTGAGTTCGCCGATCCGGTTGATCGGGTGGCCCTTGGCGATGCGGTCGAGCACGAATTCCGGGGACAGTATACTACGAATTCCGGGGACAGTATACTAAATTGCCCCACTGAGAGAATTCCGGGGACAGTATACTAAATTGCCCCACAATTCCGGAGAGAATTCCGGGGACAGCGGAGAATTCCGGGGACAGTATACTAAATTGCCCCACTGCGCTTCTCCTGCTACAGCCAGGCCATGGCCAGACTTGCTAGAATCGTGATCCCTCATGTTGCGCACCATGTGACGCAGCGCGGCAACCGGCGGTTGCCGGTGTTCTTCACGGATGCGGATCGGCGGGATTATCTCGGCTTGCTGGCTGATTATGCGAAGGACACCGGCACCCAGTGCCTTGCCTGGTGCCTGATGACGAACCATGTGCACCTGGTGCTGGTGCCACAGGATGCGGATGGCTTGCGCGCCATGCTGGGCGAGGCACATCGTCGGTACACTCGCCAGATCAATTTCCGCGAAGGCTGGCGTGGTCATCTGTTCCAGTCCCGCTTTGCCAGTTATCCGATGGACGATCGTCATCTTATGCTGGCGGTGCGCTATGTCGAGCAAAACCCGGTTGCCGCGGGTTTGGTGGCCAAAGCCGGCGATTGGCAATGGTCAAGCGCGCGCAGCCACATCGCCGGCAAGCGCGCCAAAGATGACCCATTGACCGATCTTGCCGCCCTGACCCACCACGTTCCACGCTGGCGGGCGATGCTGCGGCACGGGCTTGAGGCCGGAGATGTGTCCGATGAAGGTGAGGCCATCGCACTGGCCATAGAGGCCAGACTGAACACAGGCCGCCCACTCGCCGCAGAGGATTGGATTGCCGAACAGGAAGCCGCCCTTGGCAGGCATCTGGCCCCCCAAAAGCGCGGACCGAAGCCGAAGCAGGCTGGGGAGGTAATTTAGTATACTGTCCCCGGAATTACATAGTATACTGTCCCCGGAATTACAATTATCGCACTGGCCATAGAGGCCAGACTGAACACGGGCCGCCCGCTTGCCGCAGAGGATTGGATTGCCGAACAGGAAGCCGCCCTTGGCAGGCATCTGCCCCCCCAAAAGCGCGGACCGAAGCCGAAGCAGGCTGGGGAGGTAATTTAGTATACTGTCCCCGGAATTACATCGCTGTCCCCGGAATTACATCGCTTGCTCTCTAGCCTTGTTGGTACTCAACTGCCTAACCCGAATGACTTAGTGCCGGCAATAGGGCGCAAACTTTCGGGAGCGCTATAACCCGATCGATCGGGTGCAGACATATTGATGGTCTTGGCCTCGGACGGCGATGAGTTCCGGGGCGAGAGTTCCGGGGCCAGTATACGAAATAGCTGTACCGTGGCGCCATCCTATATCATTCCTGCGGGAAGAAAAGCGGGACCCCGGGTCAGGCCCGGGGCGACGATTGGGGGGATGGCGGCCAAGGCCCGCAGCCTGACCCATGATCCGAAGGCAAAATCCACGCAACGCCATAACAGCGCCGGACGGCTTGATGCCTTGACCTGATCCCCGGGGCCGGGTGGGGCAATGGCGCGCCTTCAGCGGGCGTTGGACACCCCTCCCCAACCCGCGTTCTGAGGCAGGTGACTCTGAACGCCCTGAGGGGAGGGCTATGGTTGGCGGTCAGGTGTTGGCGCCGGTGAGGTCTCTTGCGGCGATATAGGCGAAAGTCATGGCGGGGCCGATGGTGACGCCGGCGCCGGGGTAGCTTTCGCCCATCGACGAGGCCGCGTTGTTGCCCACCGCATAGAGCCCGGCGATGGGCTGGCCGTGATCATCGACAACCTGGGCGCGGGCGTTGGTCAGCAGGCCGCCGTTGGTGCCGATATCGCCGGGATAGATCGGCATGGCATAGAACGGCGCATCGGTCAGCGGGCGCAGGCAGGGATTGGGCTGGTGGCGATAATCGCCATACATGCGGTCATAGGCGGCTTCGCCCCGGTGGAAATCTTCGTCCATGCCCTGGGCGGCGCCGGCGTTGAAGCGGTTTATGGTGACGGCGAGCGTGGCCGGATCGACCTTCATCGCGGCGGCCAGTTCGGCAATGGTGCGGCCCTTTTTCACGATCTGGCGCACCCCTGCCGATTGCAGCCAATCGGGCACGAGCGGCAGCAAGGGGCCCATCGGGAACTGCTGGCGATAGCGGGCATCGAACACCATCCAGCTGGGGCTGGCATCGCCGAATTCGGCATGGCGGCGCGCCATCTGCTGCCCGACGATATGGTAGGACGCAGCTTCGTTGAGATAGCGCTGCCCCTTTTGATTGACCATGATGCACCCGGGCAGCGCGCGCTCGATCGTGACCAGCCGGCCGCGATCTTCACCCGGCACATGGAACACGGGCGCGGCCCAGGCCGATTGCATATTGAGCGTGGCGGCGCCGGCGGCCTGGCCCGCGCGGATGGAATCGCCGGTGTTGCTGGTCACGCCGCCCGAATAGAGCGCATTGCGATAGAGCGGGGCATTGGCATCGCGCATTGCCTGGTTTTTATCGAACCCGCCGGCGGCGAGCACCACACCCTTGCGCGCGCGGATGCGATAGGGGCGGCCATCGCGCAGAACCTCAAGCCCGACAACGCGCCCGTTTTCGCGCACCAGATCCTGCATCGGGGTGGACAGCCACAGCGGCACGCCCACCTCGTTGAGGGCGACGCGCAAGCCCCCGGTGAGCGCATTGCCCAGCGTGAGCCGCCGATCCTTGCGCGAGGTAAAGCGCAGCGGCCAGTCCAGCCAGTATTTGGCCATGATGCGGGCAAGACCCGTGGCCCAGCCCTTGCTGCGATAAAGCAGCAGATAGGTTTCAGCGAAAGTCCAGTTGAGATAGCCGAACAGGCTGGCCGCGGGCGAGGGAAAGCGCTGCGTTTTCAGATCTTCACCCAGCAGCGTGCCATCGAACATTTCGGGCAAATGGGTGCGAAAGCCGGTGACCGAGCCGCCGGGGTTTTCGGCATGATAATCGGGATAGGGCTGCGCGGTATAGACCACCGGTGTGTTGGCCGTGACCCAGCGCAGCATCGATGCAGCATTATCGACATAGGCGCGGATATTGGCATCGGGCACATTGGGCGCCGACAGTGCACGCACATAGGTGAACGCATCATCCAGATTGTCTTCAAACCCGGCGGCGCGGGCCTGATCGCTGCCCGGAATCCAGATGCCGCCGCCCGACGTGGCGCTGGTGCCGCCCCATTGCGCGGCCTTTTCGATAATCAGCACCTCGGCACGGTTTTTTGCCGCGATCAGCGCAGTGAGCAGACCGCCCGCGCCCGATCCGACAACGACCACATCGACCTCTTTATCCCAGGTGCTGTTCATGTTTTTCCCGCCAATTGGCGATCCCTGGCGGCAATGCGCCATTTAGGAACCGCCGCTCCCATTTTTTCAACGCAAAATTCGCCTGTGCTTGCCATTATGTCAACTCCATGCGTAGAATGGTCGCAAATAATCTACGAACAATACGATGGGAGAGTCATGGCTGTGCTTGCGGGCAAAGTAGCGCTTATCACCGGCGCAGGGCAAGGCATCGGACAGGGCACGGCGCTGGCCATGGCCGGCGCAGGCGCGGCAGTGGCCGTGACCGGGCGCACGCTGGCCAAAGTGGAGGCGACCGCGGCGATGGTGCGCGAACGCGGCGGCACGGCGCTGGCGCTGGCCTGCGATGTGAAGAATGCGGCCGATCTGGCCGCCGTGGTTGACCGCACGGTGGCCGAATTCGGCGGGATCGACGTGCTGGTCAACAATGCGCAGGAAGTGCCGCTGGGCAAGCTGGACGATGTGACCGACGAAGCCTTTGTGGCGGGGTTTGAATCCGGGCCGCTGGCAACGATGCGGCTGATGAAGCTGGTGCGGCCGCATCTGGCGGCGCGCGGGGGCGGCACGATTTTCAATTTCTGTTCGTCGGCGGGCATCCGCTGGGACATGACCGGCTATGGCGCCTATGCCGCGGTGAAGCAGGCGATCCGCGCGCTGACCCGCGCGGCGGCGGCCGAATGGGGCGGCCAGGACATTCGCGTGCTGACGATTGCGCCGCATGCCGAATCGCCCGGGCTGAAATGGTGGATCGAAAACAACCCCGAAGAGGCGCAGGCGTTTTTCCGCACGATCCCGCTGGGCCGCGTGGGTTCGCTGGAACAGGACATCGGCGGCGCGCTGGTGGCGCTGTGCAGCAGCGATCTGGCCTATCTGACCGGGGCGACGATCCCGCTGGATGGCGGCCAGGCCAATTTCGATTGAGGACCGGCGCATGGAAAAGGTCATCGCTGCGTTATGGGCCCCGGATGGCGAACCGCGTGAGGCGTTTGGCGCGCGCGTGCTGGCCACCCTGCCCGATGCGTTGATTGCGGCAGGGGCGCGCAGGCTGCGGCTGAATCTGCGCGATGCGGCGGTGCGGCCGGGCGACGGGCTGGTGCAGCGCTGGCAAGACCCGCAGCCCGCAGCGATTGCGCAATTCTGGCTGCCATCGGCCAATGCGCGGTTTCGGGCCGGCATCGATGCCGCGCTGGCGGCGCATGGTGCGCGGTTTGCGCTGTGGCTGGTGGCGGAATCGACAATCATCGCCAATGTGGCGCATCCGGTGGAACCGGGGGCGCGCACCTGGGGATGGAGCCAGGCGAGTTTCATCACGTTTCGCCCCGATATTCCGCGCGGCCAGGCGATTGCGCACTGGCACGGGCACCACACCCGCGTGGCGATCGAGACGCAATCGAATTTCGAATATGTGCAGAACCTGATCGTGCGGCCGCTGACCGACGATGCCCCGGCCTATGACGCGTTTGTGGAGGAATGCTTTCCGCTGGAAGCGCTGACCGTGCCGGACGTGTTTTTTGATGCGGTGGGCAATGGCGAAAAGTTTGCGGCGAACCTGGCGGCGATGATGGACAGTTGCCAGGCGTTCATCGATTTTGCGCGGGTGGACATCATCCCAACCAGCCAGTTTGATCTGGCGTATCGTGATGGGGCATATCGCGACGGGTGCGGCGGGTGAGCGGGGCCATGGTGGCGACGGTTATCGGCCCGGTCGCAGATTTTACGCCCGCCGTGCTGGCGCGGGTGCACACGCCGGCGGCGCGGGCGGAACTGGTGGAATGGCACTGGCCGGCGATGGTCGATTTTGCCCAGGCGCAGGATGACCTGATGCTGGAAATGGCGCTGCCGCCGATGGCGGCGGAGGCATCGGCCTGCCTGCCCGATCTGGACCCGGTACGGCGCTGTGCGATGGGTTCGCTGTTTGCGCGCTGGCCCGGGGTGACGGTGAGCGGCCGATCCGAAGGCGGGCATATCCGCGTGGTGCGCTGCATTTTTGCGCCAGATCGGGCGCGCGCGATGCTGGCGATGCAGCCGGCGCCCTCGCCCGCATTGGTGAAGGCACTGCTGGCGATCCGCAATGATACGCTGCGGTCGCTGATGCATATGCTGCGGCGCGAACTGGCCAACCCGGTGGACCGGTCGGACGCGGCGCTGGCCGCACTGACCGATCTGATCGCCATAGAATTCGGCCGCTTGATCGCGCCGGCGGGTGAGGCCGGGGCGACGGGGCGCAGGGCGGGCGAGCGCGGGGCAACCGGGCGGCTGGCGGCGTGGCAATTCCGCCGCATCCGCGAACGCCTGGCCGAACCGGGCCCGGTGCCCGGCGTGGCGGACCTGGCCGCGCTGTGCGGGATCAGCGTGCGCCATCTGCACCGCCAGTTTCTTGCACTGACCGGGGCGACCGTGGCTGATTACATTGAAAACGCGCGGATCGAGCAGGCCAAGCGGCTGCTGTGCGCGCGCGACCACACGATCAAGACCATCGCGCAAGTGTGCGGTTTTGCCCATGCCAACAGCTTTGCCCGGGCATTCCGGCGATCGACCGGGCTGACCCCGCTGGCCTTTCGCCAGCGCGGCGCCGATCAGCCGGGCCTGCCGATGACCACCCATTAATTCAAGAGGATACGAGCATGAGCCAAGCAAAAGTCGCGCTTGTTACCGGGGCCAGCCGGGGCGCCGGAGCCGGGATTGCCCGCGGATTCGGGGAAATGGGCTATACCGTTTATGTGACCGGCCGCACGATCACCCCGGGCGATGCGCGCGGGTGGGACGGATCGGTATTGCCGGGCACGGTGGCCGAAACCGCAGCGAAAGTAACCGCGCTGGGCGGCAAAGGCATCCCCGTGGTGTGCGACCATGCCGACGATGCAGCCGTGGCGCGGCTGTTTGACCAGATCCGCGCCGAGGCCGGGCGGCTGGACGTTCTGGTGAACAATGCGGCGTTTATCCATGACCAGCTGATCGAGAAAAAACCGTTCTGGGAAAAGGACCTGGACGCGCAGAAGATCCTCGATGTGGGGCTGCGTTCGGCCTATGTGGCAAGCTGGCACGCGGCGAAGATCATGGTGCCGCAGGGGTCTGGCGTGATCGCCATGACCAGCTCGTTTGGCGCGAGCTGCTATATGCACGGGCCCGCCTATGGCGCGCAAAAGGCCGGGCTGGACAAGCTGGCGCACGATATGGAGCACGATCTGCGCGGCACCGGGGTGATCGCGGTGTCGCTGTGGCTGGGCATGCAAGTGACCGAGCGGTCGCAGATTGCCGCCGGAACCAACCCCGAACAGTATGAAGGGTTCCTCGCCATGGCGGAAAACCCGGAATTTTCCGCGCATGTGCTGGCGGCGATCGATGCCGCGCCCAATCGCGATGCATTGTCGGGCGAAACGCTGGTGGTGGCGGAAATCGCGCAGGAGCTGGGCGTGACCGACCGCGGCAAGCAGCCGCCATCGCACCGCGCGATGCTGGGCAGCCCGCGCGCGAAAAACCCGGCGGCGGTGTACTGACATGGCCGGTGACCAGGTGGCGCCCCTGCACCATGCGCTCGATTTTACCGGCAAGACGGTGCTGGTTACCGGTGGCGGGGTCGGCATCGGCCGCGCCATTGCCCAGGCCTTTGCCGACGCGGACGCGCACCTGGTGATTGCCGAAGTGGACCCGGCGCGCGCCGACGCGGTGGAGGCAGCGCTGCCCACCGCGCGGGTGATCCGCTGCGACGTGCTGAAACGCGGGGTGCCGGCAATGCTGGCCGAACGGATCGCGGGGGAAACCGGGCGGCTGGACGTGCTGATCAACAATGTTGGCCATTTCCTGCACGCAAAGCCGTTTGCCGCGATGGACGAAGACGAAATCGATGGCGTGCTGGACATCAACCTGGGCCAATTGCTGCGCATGACGCGCGCGATGATCCCGCTGTTGCGCAAGGCGGCGCCGGGATCGTCGATCATCAACATCAGCTCGATCGAGGCGTTTCGCGGCATTCCCAATTGCGCGGTCTATGCCGCGGCAAAGGCGGGGATTACCGGCCTGACCAAAAGCCTGGCGCTGGAACTGGGGCCAGAAGGCATCCGCATCAACGATATTGCGCCCGAAACCACCGACACGCCGCAAGTGGCGCTGGATTACATGATCCCGCCCGAAAACCGCGCGCATGAAGAACGCTGGATTCCGCTGGGCCGGTTTGGCCGCCCGGATGATTGCGCGGGCGCGGCGCTCTATCTTGCCAGCCCGCTGGCCGCCTGGGTTACGGGCACGGCGATCCATGTCGATGGCGGGGCGCTGGCGGCCGCAGGGTGGTATCGCACGCCACAGGGCGAATGGTCGAATGTGCCGCTGATTACCGGCAATGGCCTGGTCATTCCGGGGTCGGCCGCATGATCGCCGGCTTGCGCGAAGCCGCAGATATCTATGCGCGCGGTGCCGATCGGCGGGACAAGGCGGCGTGGCGCGCGGTGCTGGCCGATGACATCACGATTACCGGGCCGGGCTTTGCCATTTCCGGGATCGAGGCCAATCTGGGATCGATTGACCACCTGACGCAGGCCTTTGTCGCCACGCGGCATGTGGTGCACGATATCGATGCGGTGATCGCGGGCGATACGGCCCGCGGCGAAACCCGCTGCACCGCCGAACACCGCATCGCCGGGGCAGAGGGCGACATGCTGCTGGTCTGGGCGATCCGGTATCAGGATGAATGGCGGCGCGATGGCGATCGCTGGCGCTTTGTCCGCCGCGATCTGGTGGTCGATTGGGAAGAACTGCGCCCGGTGCGCAATGTGGGGGGCGGCGCATGACACTGGCCGGGCACACCGCGTTCGTTACCGGCGCGACCGGCGCGATTGCCGAAGCCTGCGCCGCGCAACTGGTGCGCGACGGCGCGCGGGTCATGCTGATGGCGCGGCGGGCCGAGGGGCTTGACGCGGTGATCGCGCGCCTGTGCGATGCGGTGCCGGGGGCGCAAGTGCACGGGTTTGTCGGCGATGCGATGGACCAGGATGCGGTGGGCGAGGCCCTGCAGGCGGCGCATGCCCTGGCCGGCCGGCTGGACAGCGCGTTTGCCACGGTGGGCGGCGGCGGGTTCAAGCCGTTGATCGCGCATACGGCGCAGGATCTGCGCGATGCGTTCGACATGAATGTGGTTTCGGCGTTTCACGTGATCGCGCAGGCCGCGCCGCTGATGCGGCCGGGCGGTTCGATCGTGTGCCTGTCATCGGGGGCGGCGCAGCTGACGTTTCGCCACCTCACCGCCTATCACGTGGCCAAGGCCGCGCTCGAGGGGCTGGTGCGCATGGCGGCGGACGAACTGGGCGCTTCGGGCATCCGGGTGAACGCGATCCGCCCGGGGCTGACCCGGTCGGGCGCGACACAAGGCCTGTTTGATGGCGGCGCAACGCCCGCGTTTCTGCCCGAATATCCGCTGGGCCGGCTGGGCGAAGCGCACGACATGGCAGGCGCGGTGCGGTTTCTGGCCGGGCCGGAAAGCGCCTGGATCACCGGGCAATGCATCGCCGTCGATGGCGGCAATCTGTTGCGGCGCAGCCCCGATCTGGCGCCGCTGCCTTTCGCCAACCCCCACTATCAGGAAACCTGACCATGAAAGTTCTTGTCATCGGCGGCACCGGCGCGCTGGGCGGCCACGCCGCGCTGCATCTGGCTGCACAAGGCCACGATGTAACGATTACCGGGCGTGGAGCAGGCGCGCATCCCGATACGCCGCTGGCCGCGCTGGGCTATCTGCGCGGCGATTATGTGGCGGGCGATTTCACCGTGGAGCGGTTGCGCGGGTTTGACTGGCTGGTGTTTGCCGCCGGCAACGATCCGCGCCACGTGCCGCAGGGCGAAGATTTTGGCGAATGGCTGATCAGGGCCAACCATGTTGCGCTGCCCGCGGTGTTTGCCGCCGCGCGCGAAGCCGGGGTGACCCGCGCGGTGCAATTGGGCAGTTTCTATGCCCAGGCCGCGCCCGATCTGATTGCCGGCAATGTCTATATCCAGTCGCGCCTGGCCGCCTGCGAAGGCGCGCGCGCCGAAGGGCGGCCCGGGTTCGACGTGGTGAGCGTGAATGCGCCGTTCATGGTCGGCAGCGTGCCCGGCCTGCCCTCGGCGATTTTCGATCCTTATGTGCAATGGGCCAAAGGGCTGATCCCGATTCCCGCCTATGCGCCGACGGGCGGCACCAATTTCATGTCGTTCCGGTCCTTGTCCGAAGCGATCGAGGGGGCGCTGCTGCGCGGGGTGCCGGGGCATGCCTATCTGGTGGGGGATGAAAACCTGTCTTTCGCGCAGTATTTTCAGCTGTTTTTCAACGCTGTGGGGCGCAGCGACGTGATTATCGAGGCGCTCGATCAGGAATTGCCGCTGCTGCCTGATGTGGCAATTCCGCAAGGGCGGGGAAATTTCATCCGCTATGAACCCGATGCTGGCGAAACCGCGCTGCTGGGCTATCATCGCCACGATGTGGCCAATGCGGTGCGCGATGTCGCCGCGCAATTCGGCTGAAACCCGGACAAGCCGGCCAGGGACAAAGAGGACAATCCATGACACTGAATCCGCAAGTCGAGGCTTTGCTCGGTTTTTTCGCGCAGATGCCGGCGCCCGACCTGGCCACGGTGACTGCACCGCAATTGCGCGAGGCAAACGACCGGCCGATTGCGATGGGCCCTCCGCCCGAAGTGGCCGAAGTGCGCGAGGTGTCGATTGCTCTGGATGGCGCTCCGGATGGCCGCACGCTGGCGGCGCGGCTGTATATCCCCGCCGATGCCGGCACAAATCCGCCGCTGGTGGTCTATTACCACGGCGGCGGCTGGGTGCTGGGCACGCTGGACACGCATGATGGCACGTGCCGCGCGCTGGCGCGGGCGAGCGGCGCGGCGGTGCTGTCGGTCGGGTATCGGCTGGCGCCCGAAACGCCGTTTCCCGGGCCGCTCGATGATTGCCACGATGCGCTGGTGTGGGCGCATGAACACGCCGCCGATCTGGGCATCGATGGATCACGGCTGGCAGTGGCGGGCGACAGCGCAGGGGGCAATCTGGCTGCGGCGGTGGCGATCCGCCTGCGCGATCTGGGCGGCCCGGTGCTGCGCCACCAATTGCTGATCTATCCCGTTACCGATGCCGATTTCAGCCGCGAATCCTATGCACAGAATGGCGCGGGCAACTATTTCCTGTCCACCGCGATGATGGAATGGTTCTGGAAACAGTATGTTGCCGATATCGCCAACTCCCATGTCGAAGGCGCGACCGTGCTGCAGACCGCGAACCTGGCCAATCTGCCGCCCGCGACCGTGATCATGGCCGAATATGACCCGCTGCGCGATGAAGGCCTGGCCTATGCCGAGGCGTTGGCCGCGGCGGGCAATTCGGTGCACAGCAGCGTGGCGCCGGGGATGATCCACGGCTTTTTTTCGATGTTCGAATTTGTGCCCGATGCCCTGCCGCATATCGCTGCAGCAGGCGCAAAGCTGAAAGCGGCGTTTGGCTGATTGGGCATGCCTGGCCCCTCCCCCAAAGGAGAGGGGCCAAACCCGTGCATCAAAACGCCGTGGCGCCGCCATCGACCACCATCGCGTGGCCGGTAACAAAGCTGGCGGCGGGCGAACACAGCCAGACCACGGCCTCGGCAATTTCCTGCGCGGTGCCCATGCGGCCCATCGGCGTCATCCCGTCGATCAGCGCCTTCATCGCCGGATCGGCGACCAGCGGCGCGGTCATCGGGGTTTCGATCACGCCGGGGCAGATCGCATTCACCCGGATTCCGGCCTGGGCCCAGCGCAGCGCGCCGTGGCGGGCAAGGCCGACCACGCCGTGCTTGGCCGCGACATAGGCCGGCTGCCCGGGATTGCCGACCAGGCCGTTGATCGATGCGGTGTTGACGATCGCCCCGCCGCCGCGCGGCAGCATCACCGCCGCCTCTTCACGCATGCAGCGCATCACGCCCGACAGGTTGATGCCGATATTGCGTTCCCAGATTGAATCATCGTATTCATCATCGCCCAGCCGATTGAGCCCGGCATTGTTGAACGCGCAGTCCAGCCCGCCCAACCGGTCAACCGCCGCCGCAACCATCGCGCGCACATCATCGGCATTGGCCACATCGCAGCGGAAAAAGATTGCCTTGCCGCCGGCCGCCTCGATCATGGCCACGGTTTCATCGCCGCCTGCGGTGTTCACATCGGCCACCAGCACCGCCGCGCCCGATCGCGCAAATGTCAACGCCGTGGCGCGGCCGATGCCGCCCCCGCCGCCGGTAACCAGCGCGACTTTGCCGCCCAGCCCGTAATCGATCATGCCCACGAATCCTCTCCAATATTTTTCGTAAATAGCAGATTAGTCTGTGACGCAAATGCAGGTCAATGGCGGATTTTCACCCCCTATTGCGAAACATCGCGCCGCATCGCGCACCATCCCCTTGCCGCGCAGGGTGACCGGGCGCAGGGGAAATTGCCATGCGCCCGGTATTTTGCGGCTTTTTCGTAAACCCAACCAATTCTTTCTACGCATACTGTCACAACTTTGGCGTTTTAGGCCGCCAAGGCATTTAACGGGCAAGGTTTTTCAACGCACACGGTTGATCGCGCGCGCTACCTGGGGTAGCTTTGCAGGATCGAAGCGAGGGCCGCACGCGGCACCTGCGCCAATTTTTCGGGACAGGAGCGCTGCACCTTGGTTGACACCCCCTATCTCGCGCGTGGCTGGATGCCGGTGGAAACGCCATCGAGCGTGCTGGTTTCGTCTTCGAAATACCTCGACAATCCGGCCTTGCGCGATTGGCTGGCGATGATCCTGCTGCGCCGCAACGGGCCCGACATGCCCCCGCCGGCGGAAATGTATGCATTTCTGCCGATTCTCGATGCCTTGCGCGATCATGGCCGGATCGAGGCGATGTTTACCGAGGAACGGCGGATCAATCCCGCGCTCGACGCGTGGTTTTCCGAAGGCTTCGTATCGAATTACAAGATTGCCGATTTTGCGCAATATGCCCCCGGATCGCTGGGCGGCATCCTTCATGCGCAGATGACCGGCGGCAATTACGAGCTGCAGATCGTGCCGTGGAGCGAGCCGACAACGCAATTGCAGTTTTTCAATCTGCGATCGGGCCAGACGCACGATTTCGAACATATCCTGACCGGCGGCGGATTCAATTTCATGGGAGAGCTGGTGCCCTATTGGTACCGGCTGACCAATGTGTTCAAATTCATCCACAATCCCGAGCTCGCGGCGGAATTGAGCATGATCCAGATTTTCGGATCGCTGCGCTATACCGTGCGCACCATGCTGCACTATCCGCAAATCTGGCCGGTCTGCGTCAACGCGATCCAGCGCGGCATGCGCGTGGGCCAGGAAAGCGATGCGCTGTTCATGGCCAGGCTTGAGGATTATTTTCACCTGCCGCTGAACGAAGCGCGCGCCGCGCTGGGCGTGCGCGGCGCGGTCGATGTCGATACCGATGCCGCCGGCGCATTTTGGGCAGAGCGCGGCCCCCTGCCCAGCCCCGTGCCACAAATGGAGCCCCTGTGATGCCAAACGACCTCGAAATGGCAAATCTCCCCGGGGCAGACCTCACCATGGCAGACCTGCTGATCACCGGCGGCCTGATTGTCGATGGCACGGGCGCCGCGCCCTTCGCCGGCGATGTGGCGCTTGTCGGCGGCCGGATTGTCCATGCCGGACCGGGCTTTTCCGGCTCCGCGCGCGAAACCATCGACGCCACCGGCTGCGTGGTCACGCCCGGCTTTGTCGACATCCACACCCATTATGACGGGCAGGCGATCTGGGGCGAGGAACTGTCGCCCAGTTCCAGCCACGGGGTGACGACCGTGGTGATGGGCAATTGCGGGGTGGGCTTTGCCCCGTGCCGGCCCGAAGACCACGACGCGCTGATCCGCCTGATGGAAGGGGTGGAAGACATTCCCGGCGTGGTCATGGCGCAAGGATTGCCGTGGGATTGGCAGACTTTTCCCGAATATCTGGCCGCGCTCGATGCCCGCGCGCGCGATATCGATGTGGCCTGCCTGCTGCCGCACAGCCCCTTGCGCGTGTGGGTGATGGGCGATCGGGCGATTGCGCGCGAGCCGGCCACGGCAGAAGATCTGGCGGAAATGGGCCGCATCGCGAGCGAGGCGATGGCCGCCGGCGCCATCGGCTTTGCCACGTCGCGGCTCAACATCCACCGCACCAAGGCGGGCGACCTGATCCCGACTTATGGCGCCGATCTGGCCGAGTGGAAGGCGATTGCCGGCGCGTTGCGCGATGCCGGGACCGGCGTGTTGCAGGCGGTGCTCGATGCGCCGTTTGCCACCTGGGGCGAAGAACTGGCCAAGCTGGTGGCAGTGGCCGAAGATGCCGGCCGCCCGGCCACCTTCACGCTGGCGACCAACAACAGCGGCCCGGAAATCTGGCACGATGCGCTGGCCGTGGTCGATGCGGCAAACGCGCGCGGCGCACGCATCCACCCGCAGATCCTGCCGCGCCCGATCGGCATGGTATCGGGCTGGGCGCTATCGACCCACGCGTTCTGCCTGTGCCCGACGTATCAGCCGATTGCCCACCTGCCGCTGGCCGAACAATTGCCGCACCTGCGCGATCCGGCATTTCGCGCCGCGGTGATTGCCGAAATGCCCAGCGAAGGCCACCCGCTGGCGATGCTGACGCGCAATTGGGACTGGATGTTTCCGTTTGGCGACCCGCCGGTTTACGAACCGGCGCGCGACACCAGCATTGCCGCACTGGCCCGCGCGCAAGGCCGCAGCCCCGAACAGGTCGCCTATGACGCGATGATGGCGCGCGATGGCCAGGGCCTGATCCTGAACACGCTGGGCAATTTCCACGAAGGCCGGCTGGATGCGCTGCTGCCGCTGATCCGCCGCGCCGATACGGTGATGGGCCTTGGCGATGGCGGCGCGCATTACGCGGCAATCTGCGATGCCAGCTATCCCACGTTCCTGCTGACTTACTGGGTGCGCGACCGCGCAGGCGAACGGCTGAGCCTGGCCGAGGCGGTGCACGCGCTGGCCGCCAAACCGGCCGCGGTGATGGGGCTGAACGATCGCGGCATTCTGGCACCCGGATACAAGGCCGATGTGAACGTGATCGATCTCGACACGCTGGCCCTGCACGCCCCGGTGGTGCGCTTTGACCTGCCCGGCGCCAGCCGCCGACTGGACCAGACCGCCAGCGGCTATGTCGCAACCGTGGTCAACGGCCAGGTAATCCGCCGCCACGATCTGCCCACCGGCGCCCGGCCAGGCAAAGTCGTGCGCGGATCGCAGCGTGCCCCGGCGAAGGCGGCGAAAAGCGGCTCTCTCATCCGGACAATGCAATGACCGGGATTGGGCCGGTTGCGGAATGGCTGATCCCGGTTAGCCTTGCACAGGTAGCCGCCGTCCGCAAATTTCCCGTGGAAGGGCCAATGAGTTGCCTCCGGCGGCAAAGGGCCATTGCCCTTTGAACCCATGACTTTGGCCAGACTTGCGCGTCGCATCGCCATCACACCCAGGGCGAAGTTCGCCATACCCCTCAGGGGCAGGGTTGGGTGGGGGTGTCCAACGCCCCCTGAAGGCACGCCATTGCCCCACCCGGCCCCGGGATCAAGTCAAGGCATCAAGCCGCCCGGCGCTGTTCTGGCGTTGCGTGGATTTTGCCTTCGGATCATGGGTCAGGCTGCGGCCCTTGGCCGCCATCCCCCCAATCGTCGCCCCGGGCCTGACCCGGGGTCCCGCTTTTCTTCCCGCAGGAATGATATAGGATGGCGCCACGGTACAGCTATTTCGTATACTGGCTCCGGAATTCTCCATCGTATACTGGCCCCGGAATTCTCCATTCAGGCATCTGCCCCCTCAAAAGCGTGGACCGAAGCCAAAGCGGGCTGGGGAGGGAATTTAGTATACTGTCCCCGGAATTCACTGTCCCCGGAATTCATGACGGCAATCTTGCCCTCAATCGGCCTTCTCTTGGGGGCCATCTGGGAAATGTCGGCTTAGACGAGTTGCAATTCGGGTGCCCTGCTTTGATCCCCAGATGACGGACTTTCTCAGCTGTGCATGTTCCGTCGGCCAGAGGAGAGCGGCTGAAGTAATTTTCCGCGCCAAGCTACGCACCTCCACCTACCCCCCCATTGAAGGATAATCCGCAAGCCATCGTTAACTGGCAAGGTTCGGACAAAGTTCGGTTTGGCGCCGATTGGGACGCTGCGTGGGGGGAAGCTAAAATGCTAAAATGGTTCAAGACCGTTGCGCCTATCAGGGCCAAATTTCGCGCCTTGACCATCGCAGTCGTCGTGCTGGGAATGGTCGCGCTGCTGGCAACATGCGGGCTCTCTGCGGGGTGGGTTTCCGGTTCGGTAGCGATCGCAATCTCCGGCGCGATATCGCTCAGCCTGCTGGCGATCCTGCTCACAGCCGGCCGACTCATCTGCGATCCCTATGTGAACATAGTCGTCCGGATCGAGGCCCTCGTCGCAGGCGATACGGCAACACCAATCGACTTTACCGAGTACGGCGACTGCGTTGGCCGATTGGCCCGTGCAATGGTCAAGTGCCGCGGCAACGTGCTCGAAATCGAGCGTAGTCAAGCTGAACAACAGGTAGTCGTGCAGTCGTTGAGCAGCGCGCTGAAGAAGCTCGCGGACAATCGGCTCGGCCAGCAAATCGATACCGCTTTTCCGGCGTCATATGAGGAACTCCGCACAGACTTCAACCGGGCAACGTCGTCACTTGCTGAGGCCATTTGTACCGTGCGCCACAGCGCCGATTCGGTGCTGACCGGCTCATCGGAGATCCACACGGCCGCCGCTGATCTGGCGCAACGCAACGAGATGCAGGCAGCTTCGCTCGAAGAAACCACAGCGGCGCTCAACACGGTGACTCAGGGTGTCACGCACTCAGCCCGCATGGCATCAGACGGAGAGAAAGCAGCTTCGTTGGCGCACGCCGAGGCAACGGCGGGTGGAGAATCGGTGAAGAGCGCGGTCGAAGCGATGGACCGGATCGAGCGCACCTCGCACGAAATCAGCCAAATCATTACCCTGATCGACGGAATCACCTTTCAGACCAACCTGCTCGCGCTGAATGCCGGCGTCGAAGCTGCTCGTGCCGGCGACGCCGGCAAGGGCTTCGCGGTGGTAGCCAGTGAAATACGCGCGCTCGCCCAACGATCGGCTGCCGCCTCGACGGATATCAAGGCCCTGATCACTACCAGCACCCAGCAGGTGAACTCAGGCGTGGCCCTTGTCGCTCAAGTGGGAACACTGCTTCAACAGATCGTCACGCGTGTTGGCGAAGTAAACGGCCTCGTCGCGAGCATAGCCACCAGCGCACACGACCAATCGACCGCCTTGCAACAAGTGAACGCGACCGCCGGCGACATGGATCGTGTCACCCAGCAGAATGCCGCCATGGTTGAGGAAACGAGCGCCGCCGCACGTTCTTTGGCCGACGAAGCCAGCGAACTGGCGAGCGTGGTTGCCCGTTTCGAGGTGAACGGCGGTGGGGGCGATCGCTCGGTGGTGTCGCTCCGAACGGCTCCCAGGATGGCGCCTACCGCGCCTCAAGGTAGAGCTGCCGCCTTTGCTTCAAGGCAATTCCGGGGACAGTATACAAATTCCGGGGCAAATTCCGGGGACAGGGGCAAATTCCGGGGACAGCAAATTCCGGGGACAGCATACTAATTGGTAGTCGCATCCCACTATCCTGGGCTCTTCACAAAAGAACAGCAGCGGGACCCCGGGTCAAGCCCGGGGTGACGGAAGTAGCAGATTTCGGGGACAGTATACATAATTATCTCCCTCCTCGTTCAATCTCCCGTTGAAATTTCGTGAATTACCATGACATGTCCGAAAACCTCCAAGTAGCGCCGAAATAATCCTACGAGCGCTACGCCCAACGTCTTGCCGCACGACTCTACCGAGGGTAATTCCGGTTAAGTCATATCAAATTCCGATTTACTACGCCACTGACTGGGCGGCCTTGCATTTTATCACACGGGATATCGAACGAGGATAGGATAATATCGATATCTGCCCTGAAAATACTCGCTAAATTCTGGTTGCGCAATGGCGCCCAACGCGGCAATATTGTCCTTGATCGGCCTTTTTCAGGGGGGCCATCCGGGAAACTTCGGGTACGCCAAGACAGTTCAATGCAAACCATCGAAAGCGGTGGTGCTGTGGTTGTCGTTATTGCTGCATTCTGTGCGGCAATGGTGTGCGTTGGAGGTTTCCATGGATTTTTCGATCAAGGCTTCGGATTGGCAAGTTAGCCTCGTGGCGACAGTGGGCGCCGGCTTTGTGGTGGCTGCCGGTGCCTATTTCATGACGTTTTACAGCCCGACGGTCAGCGCTGATACGTCGGCGCGTTTTCGCTTTTACGGGATCGGCTTTGGCGCGGGCGGGAATCTGGGCGGCTGGTCCCTGCCGGGCATCCTGCCGGATTCATGGACATCGATACCCTGCGCGCGGCCATTCTGCATCTGGGAACTGAACGGAGCCACCGGCGCGATCGGCAATGCCGGGGTTGGCGTTGCCATAAATGTTGGGCAGACCAATATGATGGCCACTATCGGCCCTGATACCCTGTTTGATTTCGACGGCGATATCGGCCTGTCCAGCGCTTTTGGTGCCGGATTTTCGGGGTTGCAGGGCACTTACGGCCTCAAGGGGGAATCGAATTACATCCCGCAGCCAGACCCCACCGCCTGGGCCTGAATCTGCACGCCGCTCTTCAAGCCAGCACCTCAGCCTGCAGGTGGCTCCGCCAGGGCCAGCACGGTCACGCTGCCGTCTTCGCCGATTTGTTCGGTGAGCATTGAGGTGACGCGGCTTACGGTTTCGGCGATCCACCAGCGGCCTTCGGCGCGGATATAGACATCTTCGTATTCCACGGCCAGCCGCACGATCTGGCGCGGGCCCGTCAGGATCGTGCGGAAATTGAGCGACCACAGGCCCTTGGCCGTGTCGGGTCCGGTCAGCGCGATGTCCCAGTTGGTGGCGTGGTGCAGATCATAGACGCCGCCGTTGCAGGCCATCTGTTCATACACCGCGACAAAGGCATCGCGGTCAGAAAATTCGGGAAAGTTCTGATAGGCGATGCGCACGCCCGTGGGCAGGAAGCAATCACGCACCTGATCGACCAGTTTCAGATCGCAGGCGCGCAGATATCGCGCCTTTAGCAGGCGGATCGCCTCTTTGTCTTCCAGCGCGGCAAGGCGGGTGGCAAGATCCTCGATTGTGGATGGCATTGGTCTCTCCCGTCGTGCTGCCGTGGCCCGGCCCGATCGCAGGCTGCATTGTAGCCAATGGTGTTTCGTTACGCAAATAAAAGGCCAAAGTGCCTTTGCCATGACGATTTGCGGTGATTTCCGGCGAATCATTGCTATTGTCCGCGCAAAGGCGTGCCGATCAGAGGCACGCCGTTAGCGGGGACAAAGGATGGACGGGGCCTTTCCAGCGACTGCCACAACCATGCCCGCCGCGCGCGTGCATGGCCCGGGCGATGTGCGGCGCGATAGGGTGCCGGTGCCCGTGGCGGGGCCGGGCGAAGTGGTGGTGCGCATTGGCGCCTGCGGCATTTGCGGCAGCGATCTGGGCTATATTGCCAAAGGCAGCCTGGATGGTGTGCACCCGCTGGCCGCGCCCCTGCCGATCGGGCACGAATGCGCCGGCACGGTGGTGGCGGTTGGGGCCGATGTGCCTGGGTCAGGCTTTGGGGGGGCGCATTTGGGAGCAATTGCGCCGGGCCGGCGCGTGGCCATCAATCCCGATCGCGGCTATATCGGCGGGGGCGGTGCCGAAGGCGCGATGGCGCCCTATCTGCGCGTTACCGGCGCGCGGATCGGTGACACGCTGTTTCCCCTGCCCGATCATGTCAGCTTTGCCGAGGCGGCGCTGGCCGAGCCGCTTTCGGTGGCGTTGCATGGCCTGCGCAGAGTGCGCACCGGCGCCGGCGACCGTGTGGCGATCATCGGCGCGGGGCCGATCGGGCTGAGCGCGGTGGCGATGTTGCACAGCATGGGCGCGCGCCGCATCGCGATTTTCGATACCGTGGACAGCCGGCTGGCGCGTGCCCGCGCGCTGGGGGCGGACCTGGCAGTGAACGTGGCGGTGAACGTTTCGGGCGAAAGCCTGCCCGCGGCCTTGGCGCGGTTTCACGGCAGCGGCACGCGGTTTGGCGTGCCCTATGTGGAAACCGATGTGTTTGTCGATGCCGCGGGATCGGGCGCGGCGCTGGCCGAGGCGATCGGCGTGGCCAAAAAGGGCGCGCGCGTTGCAGTGATCGCGCTGCACAAGGCGCCGCTGCCGATCGATCTGTTTCACCTGATGGCCAACGAGATCACGCTGGCCGGCGCAATTGCCGATGATCGCGCAGAGGAATTCGGCGCCGCGCTGACCATGATTGCCAGCCGCGCCGCCAATCTGGCCCCGCTGATCAGCCACCATTTTGCCTTTGATGCGTTCGACGCGGCGCTGGCGATGGCGGCCGATGCGGCGCAGGCGGCCAAAGTGATGCTGACTTTTCCCGGGGACGTGGCATGACCGATATCGTCATTTCCGATATGGCCGACCCGGTGCTGACGCCAGGGCTGATCGCCGCGCGCGAAGGGCCGGCCGATGCCGATGACCACCTGACCGCGCAGGCCGTGATCGACCGCGCCATGGCCGAAACCGGGCTGCACCATATCGCCGAGGATGACGGCGCGCCGGGCCTGTTCGAACGGCTGCGCGTGACCTTGCAATCGCTGTACGAGGATGCAGGGCTGACGCGCGGCGGGCGCATCACGATCATCGGCAATGCGGTGCGCGCGATGGCCAACCGGCTGCGCGTGGATGATCTGGTGCGGCGCCATCCGGAAATCCGCGATATCCCGATCGAGCGGCCCATATTCATCGCCGGCCTGCCGCGATCGGGCACCACGCATCTGGTCAACTGGCTGGCGCGCGATGACCGGCTGAACGCGCTGACCCTGTGGGAATCCGAAGAACCGGTGCCGGCGGTGGCTGTCCCGCCCGGAGAGGTTGATCCGCGGCTGGAACGATCGGCGCAAGTGTGGGCGGCGTTTGGCGCATTGCTGCCGCACATGGCGGCGATGCACGAAATGGCGGCGACCGGCATCCATGAAGATAACGAGCTGATGTTTCCGGACCTCAATTGCTACAGCTGGGAATTCCAGGCGCGGTTGCCACGGTGGATCGACCATTATTTTGCGCACGACCGCACCGGGTCCTATGCCTACGAGAAAAAGGTGCTGCAGGTGCTGGCCTGGACGCGCGGGGATGGCGGGCGGCGGCGCTGGCTGCTGAAATCGCCGCAGCACATGGAAAACCTGGCCGCGATCCGCACGGTGTTTCCCGATGCGACGATGGTGATCACCCATCGCGATCCGGTGGATGTGCTGCGGTCGCTGACCACGATGCTGGGCTATTCCGACCGCATCCGCCGCCAGCCGACCGACCCGCAGGGCCTCGCCCGGCACTGGATCGACCGGATCGAGCGGCTGCTGCGCGCCTGCGTGGCAGAGCGCGACCAGTGGCCTGCCGACCGGTCGATCGATGTGCTGTTTCACGATTACATGGCCGATCAGCCGGGCATGGCGCGCGCGATCTATGCGCGCGCCGGGCTGGCGCTGACGCCCGACGTGGATGCACGGCTGATGGGCTATCTCGCGGAGAACCCGCGCCACGGCCACGGGCGGGTGATCTATGATCTGGAGCGCACGTTCGGCGTCGACCTGGCCGAACTGCGCCGCCGGTTTGCGTTTTATTACGACCGTTTCCCCGTGGCGCAGGAGGCCTAGACAATGGACCGATCGGCAATCGCGCGCGAACGGCTGAATTCCGGCGCGGCGTGGGATGATTTCTGCGACACGCTGAAACTGGCCGGGCAGCACATCCGCGCGGTCGATGGCCCGCTGTCAGACCTTGATCGTGCCGAATGGTACCGGTTCATGACCCGGCTGGCGCGATCGAGCATGGAGCGGCTGATCGAAAATGCCGAACCGACGCGGCCGCGGCTGCGCGACATGGTCTGGCGCCAGTCGATCAATGTGCAGACGGTCGATCAGGACCACCTGATGTGCCAGTTTGACGCCGCGCGCGATTACCGGATTACGGGCACGCGCGGCACAATCCCCTATTTCGTGATGGCGGTGCTGACTTGCCCCGCGCCCGACACGCCTGGCGCCGAAGACTGGGCGCCGCAGGGGCTGGACGGCCTTTCCCGGTTCGATCCGAGCAATCTGAAAACCACCGGGTTCCTGGCCAGCCAGCGGATTCCGGTGGCCGCCGATGGCACGTTCGAAGTGATCCTGTCACAGGATGATCCCGGGCCGGGCAAAGCCTGGCTGCGCCTGACGCCGGAAACCAATTGCATCCTGATCCGCCTGACCTGGCGCAACCGCAGCGCCGATGTGGCGCCGGCGATGCAGATCGCGCGGATCGACCAGGCACCGCCCGAACCGGTGACCCCGGCGCAGATCGCCGATGGCCTGGCGTGGACCGCGCAGGCCGTGCTGGGCTATGCCGAGCTGGTGCGCAACTGGTGGCAGGGATCGCAGGGGAACTTTGCCGCACGATTGAACCGGCTGGATTACAGCCGCGCGCAATACCTTTCAAACGGCGGCGTGCCCGATCGGCATGTGGCGTTTGGCGGGTGGGAAAAGCGGCTGGACGAGGCGCTGGTGCTGGAATTCACGCCGCCGCCCTGCGAATACTGGAATTTTCAGCTGTGCAACATCTGGCAGGAAAATCTCGACACGTTTGAAGATGGCAATGGCTGGATCAACAACAGCCGCCACCTGGCCGAACCCGATGGCCGCGTGCGCGTGGTGATTGCCGAACGCGACCCCGGCATTGGCGGCAACTGGATCGATTCCCATGGCCACGAACGCGGCATCTGGGGCCTGCGGCTGGTGCAGACCACGCAGACCGTGCCGGTGCATCTGTGGCGGCTGCCGCTGGCCGGGCTGAATGACAAGGCGTTAACCCCCGCCAGCGCAGTGCTGACCGGCCAGTTTGTGGATTGAGCGCGATGGGCCCCGAAACCTTGAGCTTTTGCTGCGCGCCGTTTCTGCATGTGCCGCTGCTGGACCGGCTGGCGCCAGTGCGTGCGGCGGGGTTTGGCGCGATGTCGGTCAATGTCGGCGATGTCTGGGCGTTGGAGGCGCAGGGCATGCCCGCGCGCGAAATTGCCGCGCGCATCGGCGATGCCGGCCTTGCCCTTGCGGAAATGGAATGTGTGGCGTGCTGGATGCCCCCGCACGATCGCGGCGGCGATGACGATCTGGCACGGATGCTGCGCACAATGACGCCCGATGCCGTGATCGATACCGCCGCGCGGCTGGGCGCGCCATCGGTGGCGGTGATCGACATGGGGCCCGATCCTGCGCCGATCGACCACGCGGCCGAAGCCTTTGCCCGATTGTGCGACCGCGCCGCCGATCACGGGCTGAAGGCGCATATCGAATTTCTGGCGGTGGGCGGCATCCGCACGCTGGATCAGGCCATGGCAATCGTGAACGCCGCGGGCCGTGCCAATGGCGGGATCACGGTCGATGCCTGGCATTTCCACCGCAGCGGGTCGACGCTGGATGCCCTGCGTGCGGTGCCCGGCGACCGGGTGCATGCGGTGCAATTGTGCGATGCCCTGCGCCATCCGATGGCCGATCCCTGGGCCGAACTGATGACGCAGCGCCTGCTGCCCGGCGAAGGGGTGATCGATCTGGGCGCGCTGATCGCCACGCTGGATGCCATAGGCTGCACCGCGCCCACCGGCGTGGAAGTGTTCCATGCGCGCCAGGCCGAACAGACGCTGGCCCACACCGCGCGCGACTGGGCGACCACCACTGAGGCGGTGATGACCACCGCAAGGAGCCCCCGATGAACAATACCCCCCTTGGCGCGGCCGTGGTTGGCACCGGATTTGGCCTGTTTACCCATGTGCGGGCGCTGCGCCTCGCAGGGTTTGAGGTGCGCGCGATTGTCGGGCGCGATCTGGAAAAGACGCGCGCCCGCGCCGCGCCGCTGTCCATCCCGCGCGTCAGCGATGATCTGCCCGCGCTGCTGGCCGATGATCCGGCAATTGCGCTGGTTACTGTGGCCACCCCGCCGCATGCCCATGCCGCGCCGGTGTTGCAGGCGCTGGCCGCGGGGCGCCATGTGGTGAGCGAAAAGCCGTTTGCCCGCGATCTGGCGCAGGCGCGGGACATGGTGGCCGCCGCGCAAAAGGCCGGCGTGGTGGCGCTGCTGGGTGCCGAATTCCGCTATGACAGCGCGCAGGCGCTGCTGGCGCGGGTGGTGAAATCAGGCGCGATCGGCGATCCGCTGCTGTTTCACCGCATCTATCAGCAGCCGGGCGACCAGACCGCGCCGCTGGCCGACTGGTGGATCGATGCCGATCAGGGCGGCGGCTTTCTGGGCGCATTTGGCACGCACATGATCGACCAGGTGCGCGCAACCGTGGGCGCAATCACCAGCGTCAGCGCGATCCTGCGCAAGCTGGCGACCGGGCGGCCGGCGATGACGTCCGACGATTATTACAATGTGCAGATGCGATGCGCCAATGGCTGCGCGGTGGTGATCGAGGCGGCGATGTGCCTGCCGGGGCCGTTCACGATGGGCACGCGCGTGGCCGGTACGCGGGGCGCGGCATGGATCCAGTCGGGCGCGGCGTTTGGCGAACCGGAACAAGTGTGGGTGCAGGATGCCGACGGCGCGCGGATGGTGCCAATGCCGGCCGAACTGGCCAATCCGGCGCCCGAACCGTTTCCCGTGGCCGACTTGATCCAGTCCGAAATGGATCGCTGGCACACGCAGGGGTTTGACGTGGCGCCTTATGCCAAACTGTTTGCGCAGGCCCGTGCGCGCATTCTGGGCCTGCCCGATCCCCTGCCCGATCCGCCCGCGGATTTTGCCGATGCCGCTGCGGGGCAGGCCGTGCTCGATGCCGCGCGCGCTTCGGCGGCGGCGGGGCAGTGGATTCAGGTGGAGGCGGCATGATGGGGCCCAAACACGATTTTTCCCCAAAACACGATTTTTCTGGCGCGCACGTGCTGGTTACGGGCGGCACCAGCGGGATTGGTGCGGCCTGTGCGGCGGCGTTTCGCGAGGCGGGCGCGCATGTAACAATCACCGGCACGCGCGGATCGCCGGCGGATTATGATCATGACTTGTCCGGCTATGCCTATCACCGGCTCGATATCGAGGTGCCCGATCAGATCGATGCGCTGGCCGCTGCGCTGCCCCGGCTCGATGTGCTGGTCAACAATGCCGGGTTTGCGCTGCCATCAATCGGCCTGGACGAATGGGAACCCGATGTGTTTGACCGCGCGGTGGCAATGCTGCTCAACGCGGCCTTTCGCATGGCGCGGCGCAGTGTCGATCTGCTGGCGCAAAGCCCGATCCCCGGCGGCGGTTCGGTGATCGGCATCGCCTCGATGAGCAGCTATTTCGGCATACCGATCGTGCCCGGCTATGGCGCGGCCAAGACCGGGCTGGTCGGGCTGACACGCACCATGGCGGTGCACTGGGGCCCGCGCGGCGTGCGCGCCAATGCGGTGGCCGCCGGCCTGACCCGCAGCCGCATGACCGCCGGCACCTTTGCGCAAGACGCCTGGACCGCACCGACACTGGCCCGCACCCCGCTCGGCCGCCTGGGCGAAGCGGAAGATATCGCCGGCGCAGTGCTGTTCCTCGCCAGCCCGGCGGCAAGCTGGATCACCGGCCAGACGCTGGCGGTGGATGGGGGCTATACGGTCAGCGGGTGAAGATCGGGCAAGGCGCGCGCCGCCTGCCCATTCCATACGCCGCTGACCTATGCGCCGTTGACCTATGCGCCAATGACGCATAATGCGATTCCATGGCAACTTTGCAGACCGTCGTGGAGTTGGAATCCTTCCTCAAGCGTGCGCGGGCGATCATGTCCGACGAGGAACGCTTGGGGATTGTCACTTTTCTGGCAGCCAACCCGGGCGCCGGTGTTTCGCTGGGCGGAGGTCTGCGCAAAGTGCGCATTGCCCGCGAAGGCGGCGGCAAAAGCGGCGGCTATCGTACCATCTATGTGTTCGGTGGCGCGAATATGCCCCTGTTTCTGCTGACGGTGTTTGCCAAGAATGAACAGGGCAATCTGTCTCCGGCCGAGCAGGCGGCGGCAGTTGCCCTGAGCAAGCAGTTGATCGCAACCTATGGAGAACGGCCATGAGCGAAGTTTACAACAGCCTGATGGACGGACTGACCGAGGCGGTGGCGTTTGCGCGCGGCGAAAAGACCAATGCCATCGTGCACCAGATCGCAGTGCCCGCTGTGGATGTTGCCGCGATCCGGGCAAGCACGGGCCTTTCCCAAAGCGCCTTTGCGCGCAGCATCGGCGTTGCCAAGGGCACGCTGCTCAACTGGGAACATGGCCGCAGGCAGCCCACCGGCCCTGCCCAGGTGTTGCTGGCGATGATCGCCAAGAAGCCGTCGCTGGTTAGCGAACTGTTGCGCTGAGTGTAGCAGTGCTGGACGGCCTGGATGGTGGCACTCTGATTGCCTGACACTGGGCAAGCCCTGAAAACCGGAGCCCGTTATTAATAGCGATGCCGATTGTTGTTTATTGCGCCAGCCGCTTGACCATATCCAATTTTTTATGCTCCTTGATCGCCAAGACTATGCTCAGGACTCATTGATCACAACCAGAAGAGCACGATTGCGGCGATGCAGATTGCGGACATGAAGGTGTGGGCGCATCGGTCGTAGCGGGTGTGGATGCGGCGCCAATCCTTCAGCTTGCCAAACATATTTTCGATTTTGTGGCGCTGACGGTAGAGTACGGTGTCGTGGGGGATCGTGATTTTGCGGTTGGCTTTTGACGGGATGCAGGCTTCGATCTTGCGTGTAGCCAGGGCGGCGCGGAACCAGTCGGCGTCATAGCCTTTGTCTCCAAGCAACGCCTTTGCTTTGGGAAATGACCCGATCATCAGCGCTGCGCCTTTGAAATCGCTCATTTGTCCTTCGCTTAGCAACAGGATCAGCGGTCGGCCACGACCATCGCAGACGGCATGCAGCTTTGAATTCAGACCGCCTTTGGTTCGCCCGATACGACGGGGAACAGGCCCTTTTTTAAAAGGCTGGCCGCCGTGCGATGCGCCTTCAAATGGGTAGCGTCGATCATGAGCTGGTTGGGCTTGCCGCCTTTGGCGGCGAGTGCTGCGAAGATCTTGTCGAACACGCCCATCCGACTCCAGCGGATAAACCGGTTGTAGATCGTCTTGTGCGGACCATAATCCTTGGGTGCATCACGCCAGCGCAAGCCATTCCTGATCACGAAGATGATCCCGCTGACAATCCGCCGATCATCCACCCTGGGCACCCCGTGCGACAACGGGAAATATGGTGCAATCTCCTGCATTTGCGCGTCTGACAACCAAATCAAATCGCTCATGGCAACGCCTCCTTGCGCCACCATTGAATCAATCAATCGTCGGTTATGCAAGGCTTTTAATAGGTCCTGAGCCTAA
>CAILBC010000009.1 GCA_903832325.1 uncultured Sphingomonadales bacterium
ACGATCAGGATATCGGCGAGATAACCGGGGCGGATCTGGCCAAGCGGCATATCCATCAGTTCGCCGCCCAACCCGGTCGCGGCGGCCAGCGCATCGAGCGGGGAAAAGCCGAAGAGGGTGACAAACAGATCGAGATCGCGCGCGTTGCGTCCCACCGGATTGTAGGGAAATCCGTAATCGCCGCCGGGCAGCACGCGGATGCCGCGCTTGCGCATCCTGGGGATGACGTCTGCCATCAGTTCCAGGCCCGATGTCGCCCCCATTGCGGCGGCCTGGTCCGGTCCGATGCCGAAATCGGCCGCCTCGTGGCAGCGCGCATAAAGCAGGCCTGGCGCAGGAGCCATGAACACCCGGTCCCTCGCCGCTTCTAGCAGGTCCAGCGCTTCTTCGTCGGCATATGTGCAATGATAGATCGCGCGAAATCCTGCGCGCACCGCGCGCTTGATCGCTTCGGCCGCCTGGGCATGGCATGCCAGCCAGATCCCGGCCTCGCGCGCGGCTTCGCCGATTGCGCGGGCCTCTTCCTCCGAATACATCAGGACTTGCGATCCGCCCGGTGCAAAGCCTTCATCGCTCGACAGCAGGAACTTTATCGTGTCGCAACCCCGCGCCTTCATGTCTTGGACATACGTGCGCAGCCCGGGGATCGACCGGTCATGCGTCGGATCGTGGCCGGCCGGCACGCCCATCACGCCTTCGGCGCCCTTTTCCAGCGACGAAGCGCGCAGGCGCGGGCCCGGCAGGAACCCGGCATCGATCATGTCGCGCAACTTGGGCTCGATGTTTTCACCCAGGGTGCCGGCCGAATAGGCGCTGGTAAAGCCATGGTCGATCGTGATCCGCGCGTTTTGCGCGGTGACCAGAACGTGTTCTTCGAGCGGCAGCTTCATGGTGTTGACCATGCGCTCGACCGATGACGGCCAGGTCAGGTGCGCATGGGCTTCGACCATGCCGGGCATCAGCGTCTTGCCCTGGCAATCGATCGTTTCTGCGCCGTCGTGGTCGACGCGTTCGTCGCCGCGTGCAACCGCTACGATATGTTCGCCTTCGATGCGCACTTCGCCGGGAAACGATGGCTTGCCGGTGCCGTCGAACACCCGCACATCGGCAAAGACCAGCGCGCTCATGCCCCGGTATCCGCAACCAGGCCCGCCGCCGCAATGCCCGCAACCGCACAGATCTCGTCGTTGTCCGACGTGTCGCCGCTGATCCCGACCGCGCCGAGCAGGACGCCCGCGCCGTCGCGGATCAACACGCCGCCCGGCACCGGCAGGATGCCTTTGGGAAAGATCGTGTTGAGCGCCGCGATGAAATTGGGAACGGCTGCGGCCCGGCGGGCGATTTCGCGCCCGCCAAAGCCCATGCCCAGGCATCCTGCGGCTTTGGCCGTGGCTATTTCGGGCCGGGAAATCGAGGCGCGCTCGTCACGGCCCAGCGCCAGCGCATGGCCGCCGGCATCGAGCACGACCACACAAAGCGGGGCGAATCCCGCATTTTCGCCATGACCAAGCGCCGCCTCGACGATCGCCGAGGCCTGTTTGCGTGCCAGCATTATCCGCTCTCCCTTGCCATCCAGCGTTCGACGATGCGCCGCGCCTGGATGCCGGGCGCGTCGGCCTTCACGCTGATTTCCGGCGCGCCGGCGCCGCGCGGATCGCACAGCACCATGTCCTGCACCGCTTCGATCATCGCTTCGTCTTCGGCAAAGCCGGTTTCCGAACCCTTGAGCAAGCCGTCCATTTCTTCGGGCGAAGTGCCATGATCGCGTCCGATCACATAGAAATAGAGCATGCGGCTGGCATCGATCGGGGTGGTCGCATGGCTGACGCGAAATCGGCCGGTGATCGTGCCGCTGTCGGGCTCGACGAAATCGACCGCCGCGATCTGCAGCGCGGGGGATACGAACGAGCCGTAATTCTCGCGGTTATAGGCGGTGCCGGGCGCAAGACCGAGCGGCGCTGCAAAGACCGGGGGCAGGGGGCTTCGGTCAAAGCTTTGATGATAGCTGGTCGTATCGCCCTGCGTCGTCGAACGCGGCGGATCGACCCAGTCGCTGATCCCGAAACTTTTGGCGTGGACATAGCCAAAATGGGTAAGGTCGAGCACGTTTTCCTTCAGCAGCATGTAATTGGCCTTGATCGGCATCATGCCGTGCACGTACCGAAAACTGTCATCGCGCGCCCATTCGAGGTCATGCGGAGGCGGCACCTGATCGATGCAGTCGGGGTCGCCCAGATAGATCCACACGAACGGCGCCTGTTCGATCACCGGAAACGCGCGGATGCGCGCCGCCGGCAGCCCCGCGCCGGTCGACGGTACATTCACGCAGGCGCCGTCGGGCGCAAAAGTGAAGCCGTGATAGCCGCATTGCACATTGTCGCCTTTCAGGCAGCCAAGCGACAACGGTGCGGCACGGTGGGGGCAGCGGTTTTCGATCGCCACCGCTTCGCCGCTTTCGCGGCGATAGAGCAGGACCGGGGTGTCGAGCAGCCAGCGGCCAAGCAATTCGCGGCCCAGTTCCGCCGATGAAGCCGCCACCCACCAGCAGTTGTAGGGATAATTGCGATGTTCGCGCGGGGTCGGCGCCTGCCAGCGTGGCCTGGCGACATCATGCGCAACGGGTTGGTTCATGCAGTGTGCCCTCCCAGGCAATCGGCAAACCAGTCGGCAATATAGTCCCGGCCAAACGCCATGTTGTCCGCGCCGACATGTTCGACCCCGCCCTCGCGCGCGGTGAATATCTTCAGTTCGCGGCGAGGGCTGCCGGTCAACTGGTCATAGCTCTGCTGAGCGTAGTCGACGCTGATCTGCCGGTCCTTTTCGCCGTGGGTCACAAGGAAGGGGACTTTTATGCGCTCCATCGTGCCGTTCAGATGCATGTCGGCAGTCCTGGTGTGGAAATCGTCCATGTCGCTGGCGCCGAACACCCACATCACATGCGCCCAATAATGCGGCACCGGATTTTCACCTTCGCGGCGCAGGCGTTTCTGCTGCACTTCGGCCCAGTTGTGGTTGGCGCCCCAGACCGCGCCGCACGTAAATCGCGGCTCGAATGCGACGGCACGCGGCGCGAAATGGCCGCCCAGCGAGATCCCGGTCATGCCGATCCGGGCGGGATCGACATCGGACTGCCGGATCAGCCAGTCGACCGCTTTCGATGCCCAGCGTTCGGCATACGGGGTCGCCGGCATGTTCTGCAGGCGCAGCGTTTCGCCCGTGCCCGGCTGGTCCACGCACAGCGTGGAGATACCGCGCCGGGCCAGCGCCTGTGGCAGTTTCGACCAGAACAACAGTTCCTTGCAGCTGTCGAGCCCGTTGCAATAGACGACGACCGGCCTGCGTCCCTCGCCAATACCGCGCGTATAGAGCGCGGGCATGGTGCCGCCGGCAATCGGCACTTCGACCCGCTCGCAGTTTTCCTTGCCCAGCGCCATGGCTTCGTCGAAGCACATCCGCGCGCGCGCATATGTGGCCGCGCGGCCGGGATGGCCGTGTCCCTGCATGCGTTCGGCGGTGAACAGGTAGAGCGCGGCGCGTTGCAGCTTGGCCGAGGCGGAAAAACCGCGGCCGCGGGTTTCGTCCTCCCCGGCCAGCGCGATCAGCGTTTCGGCCTTGTTGACCCATTCGGCCATGAAATCCAGCGTGCCGGCGTCCTCGCCTTTGCCCGCCTTGTCGCGGATCGGTGCGCACATGTCGATGATCTCGCCGATCTGCGCGCCGCTTTCCATCGCGATCGAAACCGACAGGTTCCAGACGTAGTTCGGAAAATATTCAAACAGCGCCATGGTTCAGACCCCCGCCGGTTGAAACAGGCCGGCATCGGGCTCGGGATGGGGCATCGTGTGCGGGCCACCGACGCCGATGCCCCACTGGTCCATCACCATCGGCGCGGGCGTATAGACCTGTGGCCGCCAGTCTTCGCTGACCTCTTCGAGTTCCGAGGTGTATTCGACTGCAAATCCATTGGGCGTGACGAAATAGCTGAACGTATTGTTGCCCGCCGTGTGGCGCCCGGGCCCCCAGGCGATGTCGACGCCCGCCTGCTTGACCTGGTGAATACCGCGCATCATGCCGTCGACGCCTTGCATGTCATAGGCGACATGGTTCAGGCATGGCGGCCCCGGCAGGATGGCAATCCGGTGATGCGCCGAATTGCAGCGCAGGAAACACATGAAATCGCCCAGCCAGTCACTGACCCTGAAGCCAAGGACATCGACAAACCAGGCGGCGAGCGCCTTGTGATCGGGTGAATGCAGCACGATGTGGCTGATCTTGACCGGAACCCCGTCCCAGCGTGCAACATCGCCGCCGGCACCGCGCGCGACATCGGCAGACACTTCGAACGGCAGTCCGTCGGGGGTGAAAAAGCGGAAGCCATAGCCGCCACCGGGCCCCGTCAATTCACGCGGGGCGTGGATGATGGTCGCGCCCGAGGCTGTGACCCGGGCGGCCAGCGCATCGACGTCCGCGCGCGATGCGGCCGCAAGCGCGATCACGTCGACCCGGTTGGCATCGGTCTGCCGCAGGCGCACGACATGATGTTCGTCATGCCCCATGGTCTTGAAATAGTGCATTCCGTCCGTGGCGGGCACCGGGATCAGGCCCCAGACATCGCGGTAGAATGCGGTCTCGGTCGCGAGATCGCTGGTGCCATATCCGACATAGCGGATTTCGGTAACTGTGCTCATGATGCTGGTTTTCCGTTTCAGATGGGTTGCGAAACCACGTCGAACATGGCGCCCATCTCGACCGCGTTTTGCAGCAGGGGGCCTTGGCCGAGTTGTCCGCGGCACAAGGCGAGCGAGCGCTCGACGATGTATCGGCACCGGTCTTCGCGGCGCCGGTGATAGGCGGTGAACGCGGCTTGCGGCGTATCGTGGCGCGCGATCTCTTCGGCCAGGACGAGCGCGTCCTCGATCGCCATGCCCGCACCCTGTCCCAGGTGCGGCGTGGTAGCGTGGACTGCATCGCCCAGCAGCACGGTACGCCCCTTGTGCCAGTCGCCTTCCAGAAACAACCATTCGAGCGGTTTGTAGACCACTTCAGCATCGTCCACGATTGTTTCGGCAAGCGACCTGATGCCCGGCGCTGCATCGACCAGCTTTGCCCGCATTGCCGCGGCCAGCCCGTCGAGCGGATAGCGCGGATTGCCCGGTTCGGGCGTGGTGACGAACATGTACATCAGCGTGTCCGACAGCGGCACGAGGCCGACACCGACCTTGCCGTCATAAGCCTGGATGCATTCGATGTCGGCCGGGCGCGGAAAATTGTAGCGCCATACCGCCTGGCCGGTGAATTCGGGGCCGGGCGCATCGGGAAACAGCTGCGAGCGGGTTTTGGAATACAGCCCGTCAGCGCCGATCACCATATCGAACCGCGCGGTCGAACCATCCGAAAACGTCACGTTGACACCGTCTTCCCCGGCGCCGCCGCGATCGTCGAGGCGATCGACTTCGATGCCCAGGCGGATCGCTGCGCCTGCCTGCTGCGCCCGGCGGCCCAGCACTTCGTGCAGCGCGCGCCTGCCGATACCCAGGTTTGCGGGATATCCCTCGACGAGCCGCGGAACCGGAATCCTGGCCGCCCTTGCGCCGCTCGGCAGATAGACGTCGACCTGGTCAAAGCCGAACCCTGCATCGACATAGTCTTCGATGATGCCGAGTTGCGCCATTGCGCGCACCACGTTCGCCTGCTGGATGATGCCGACGCCATAGACCGACCAGGTCGGGTCTTTTTCCGCGACCGTCAGGCGATGGCCGTGCTTGCCCAGCGCGATCGCGGCGGTCAGGCCGCCGATGCCGCCACCGACGATCAGGATATCATAAATCTTTTCGTTCACGCATGCTCTCCTGGACGAAGGATTAGCAGCGCGCGGGCCGGGGCAGAACGTGGCTCTGTTTATACCTTGCTATCACTCCGGTTGATCCCGGGAGCGAGCGCCCCAGATCAAGTGCCTATGAACCAACGTATTGCCGATCCGGGATGCGCTGCATGCGCAAGGTGCCGGGCGAGCCATCGCTCTGGCCAATAGATGATATGCGCACCAAAAATTTGATCGGCCATCGATCCCGGCTGAAAGCTTGAGGCCACAAGCGCCGGTACCGAATGCCGGGCGAGGATGGTCTTTCAGAAAAGGTTTCCGATGCGCGTCAAATCGCTCCACCACGTCTCGTTTGCCGTGACGAACCTTGCGCAGACCCGCCGCTTTGCGCAGGATTTTGGCCTGCACACGGTCAGCGACGACGGGCAACGGCTGTTCATGCGCACGTCTGGCGGCGATGCGTGGTGCTATCGCGCCGAACAGGCCGATGCCCGTGCGTTCCTCGGGTTTGGTTTTGCCGTCGAGAGCGAAGACGACCTTGCCGAAGCCGTCGAACGGCACGGCGCGACGCCGATACGAACCCTCGATACCCCGGGCGGGGGGCTGGGCGTCACGCTGACGTCGCCCGCAGGACTGAAAATCGATCTGGTCACCGGCATTCGCGGCGAACAGGCCGGCGACCCGGCGCCTGGCCTCAGGCTCAACGAACCCGGCGAACGCTCGCGACTGGCTGTGCCGCAAAGCCACCGCGAACTGGGGCCCGCTACGCTGTTCCGCCTTGGCCACATCGGCCTGTTCCTCAGCGATTATGCAGCGTCGGCCGCCTGGTTCGAGACTGTTCTGGGCATGAAGCGAAGCGACTCGCTGCATCCCGGCAATCCGGCCGTGACGATTGTCGGGTTCTACCGGCTCGATCACGGCGCCGATTGGGTCGATCATCATACCCTGTTCCTGGGCCAGAGCGACAGGACCGATGCCCATCACATCTCGTTCGAAGTGCAGGATTATGAAGCGCAGTTCCGCGCGCATCGCTGGCTCGAAAAGCAGGGCTGGGAACCCAATTGGGGCGTCGGGCGGCATCCGCTGGGCAGTCACGTGTTCGACGTCTGGTTCGATCCGGATCGCTATCGCTTCGAAACCTTTTCCGACACCGATGTGGTGAACTGCAATCACGAGCCGGGCCATTACGATGTCCACACCCAGGATATGGACATGTGGAGTTCGGATTCACCCGAGCGCTATTTCGCCTGACACTTCGGCCATGGCCGCCGGTTGCGACCGCAATGAAAAAAAGATCATGGGAGATCAGATTTGACCAGTTTCAATTCCGCCACCGGCCTTGCCGAAGGCAGCTTTGGCGTGGGCACCTACCAGCCGGCATCGGGGAAGAACTTTCCCGGTCTCGTTCTGCCCGACGGCGGGGTGGCCGATCTGTCGGATCGCTATGTCGACACCCATGCCATTTTTGCAGACTGGGATGCTGCGCTCGACTGGATGAACGATCTGGCACACAAGCGCGACCGGCCCGAACAGCGCTTTGACGAATTGCGTCCGTTGCAGGTCGTCGCGCACCCCAACATGATGTGTGCGGGGTCAAACTATCGGCAGCATGTCGCCGAAATGATGACTCACAACAAGTTCAACCAGGACCAGCGGTTGCCCGGGGAAAGCGATGAATCGTTCTTCGCGCGCAATCTGGCCGAAGTCGATCGCCGGGCGCGCGAAGGCATGCCGTTTTTCTGGACCGGGTTGCATTCGTCATTGTGCGGAGCGAACGACGATATTCCGCTGCCGCTGGTCGGCGAGCACCCGGATTGGGAACTGGAGTTCGGCGCGATCATCAAATCGACCGGCCGCTATGTCCCGCCCGAAGCGGCGGGCGATCTGATCGCTGCGTTCGTGATGGTCAACGATATCGGAACTGTGGATGAATTTCGGCGGATCGACGTGCGATGGGGCCATGACTGGGTCAGCAAGCATCAGCCCAATTTCAAGCCCTGCGGTCCGTTCGCTGTGCCCAAGCAGTTCGTCGATCGGTCGCAGGTCCGCATCAGACTGAGCGTCAGCGGACAGGTCATGCAGGACTGGCCGATCAGCGACATGATCTTTTCGCCCGAACAGATTCTGGCCTTTGCTTCGGAGCGTATCCGGCTGGTCCCGGGCGATCTGCTGATCACCGGCTCGCCGCCGGGCAACGGCGCGATGCACGGCAATCGCTGGCTGCGGCCCGGCGATGTTATCGACAGCGAGATCACTTTCCTGGGGCGGCAACGCAACCGGGTCCATGCCGAGGATGCGGGCAATCGCAAGCCGACATACGGACCGTTCCTGACCGAATGGCCCGATCGCGCATGACATTCGGGATGGCGGCGTCCGGGGCGTCTGGACGCATCGATGCGCGGCTGTTAGGCATCTGCGCATAATGCGGTTCGAAAAACTCGATCTCAACCTGCTGGTCGTGCTTGACGCCTTGCTTCACGAAAAAAGCGTCTCGGCGGCCGCTGAACGGCTCAATCTGAGCCAGTCCGGCGCCAGTGCCGCGCTGGCGCGGCTGCGCGAGTTTTTCGAGGACGACCTGCTGGTGCCGACGGGCCGGACCATGAATACGACGCCGCGCGCGGACAAGTTGATCAAACCGGTCCGCGCCGCGCTCGACAATATCCGCGACACGATCCTGACACCGCAGACTTTCGATCCCAAACTGTCGGACCGGACGATAACGATCACCGCGATCGATTACGTGGTGCAGGTGCTGTTGGCGCAGGCAATCACCATCTTTGCCACAGAGGCGCCGAACATGCGGCTGCGGATCGATCCCCTGAGCAGCGATCCGGTCGCGATGCTGCAGCGTGGTGCGACGGATATCATCGTCAGCCTGGATTATATCCTGTCGACCGAACACCCCAGCGAATGGCTGTATGATGAGCGGTTCGTAGCGATCAGCTGGAAGGGCAATACCGAGCTGAACGGCCCGCTCACCCGCGAAGCCTATGTCGCGGCCGGTCATGTCTGCGTGATGATGGGGCGACAGGTGCCGGGTTTCGACGAAACCGCGCTGCGCCGGCTGGGCATAGAACGCCGGGTCGAAATCTATGCGCCAAGCTATACTTCGGTTGCGCGGATTGTCGTGGGCACCAACCGGATCGCCACGATCCACGAGCGGCTTGCCAGCCAGCTCAAGGACACGTTGCCGCTCGACGTTCACCAATTGCCGTTCGAATTCCCCAAAGTCAGGGAAATGGCCCAGTGGTCCGCGCGCAATTCGAACGATCCGGCGATCGCCTGGGTGGTCTCACGCCTCAAGGACATCGCGAGCGCGCCGCGCTTCTAGTTCCCCGGCCTGTTCCTCCGCAATCAGCCTGGCAAGAACCCGACGCGCACGAACGCCGGCTTCGTCCGTCGCGATCAGCGCGGGCTTGTGCGCAAACAGGTCGTTGGAATGCATCCGGCTGCGCACCGCCTGGATCATCGGCTCGTCTTCGTTCTCGAACGCATTCTGGGTGCCGAACCGCAGCATCTGTGAAATCTGGTCATTGCCGTGCGCGCAGTTGCGGCCCGCTGCCCAGAAATAGCGGGTCTTGCCCTCGGATTGCGGTGTCAGCAGGTGGATCACCTGCACGCGCGGATCATCTTCACCGACCACCGCGCTTGTGCTCATCCCGTTGTCGAGAGACAGGTTGGTCGGCGCCTGCCAGTGCATATAGGCGATCAGGTTGGCGACTTGCGCATCTCCGGTCCACAGCAGCTGGAACAGCCCACTTATGGGTTCGTTTTCAACATCGTAATAGGCGCTTACCTGGTCGCCGCGCTGTTCCGCGCGATAGCGGGTGCGTTCGGAATTGCCCGGCGAAGCCAGGAACGGATGAAGGAATTCGACATGGCTGAGATCGAGCAGATTGTCGATTATCAGTTCATAATTGGCGGCAACATCCAACTGGCCATGAACCCAGGTGAACCGGTCCCCTGCCAGATCGGGGAACGAGGGCAAAAGCGCCGGATCGGCACGATCGGGGCGGCCCATCCACACCCAGATCATGCCGCAATGATGGGCAACGGGATATGTGCGGATATGCAGGGCATTGGGAATGACCCCTTTGCCATGCGGGTTGCGCACGCATAGGCCATTGCCGGCAAATTCCAGCCCGTGATAGCCGCAGACGATGACATCACCGCGCACCTGGCCCCGGCTGAGCGGGGCAAAGCGGTGCGGGCAGGTATCCTGCAGCGCGTTCACCTTGCCCCCGGTATCGCGGAACAGCACGATCGGTTCATCGAGCATGGTAACGGCGACGGGCGCGGCGCCGAGATCCTGCTCCCACGATGCTGCGTACCAGGCATTTTTCAGATAGGGCACGATGTATTCCCCCACTTGCACGGATAAACGATCTGTCCGCTCCTAGAACTTTACGCCAGCGCGCACACCGAAAGTCCGGGGCGGGCGCAAGGTTGCGGAATAGAAATTGGTGCCCGGCGTCGGGAATATCTGCGACATGACCGTAACATTGAACATGTTGTTGACATAGGCGCCGATGAAGAAACGTCGCTTGGGCGCATAGTACGTCAATGCCGCATCTACCTGCCAGTAGGCATTGTTGTATTCAACCGGGGAAAAATCCAGCCCGACCAACGTCTGCGTCTGAAAATGGGTGCGGGCATCGATCACGAATTCGCCGAACGAGACGGGGATCTGCTGCTGACCGCTAAGGTTTATCGTCCATTCCGGTGCATTGGGCGGGCGGCGGCCGCTGCAATCGACAGTGTAGGCGGTGGCCGAGACGGACTGGCTGGGACACCCGGTGCCGTTGAAAAACCCGCCATTGGAGTTCGTCTCCTGATACGTGAACTGGTTGTATTTCGCATCGAGGTACTGGATATCGGCCGAAAGTGTGGTGTGCGCAGTGGCCGCCAGCTTGGTTTCGATTTCGAACCCCTTGAAATTTGCACGCCCGACGTTGTCGGTGGCAAATGTCGGCACCGTGTCGATCGTAATCAGATGGTTGATCTGCTGGTTCGAATATCGCCAATAGAACAATTCGACATTGAACTGCAGTTTGTTGTCGAAAAACCGGTTTTTGGATCCCACCGTAAATGCGTTGATCGATTCAGGTTGAAAGGTGCCCGCTTCCGGCGAGAAATAGAATCCGCCCGCCTTGAACCCGGTTTCATAGCTTGCATACAGCAGATTGCGATTGGTGACGTCCCATTCGGCGCCAGCATGCCAGGTCAGTTTCTTGAACTGGGCCTGGTCGTTCTGGTTGATCACCACCGCCGTCTGGACCTGCTGCGGGGTGTTGATCACATCGGGAAACCCGCCATAGGGCGCCTGGCCGAACGGCGGCACAATCACCTGTCCGGGGCCGGTCAGGGCAAGCGGTGTCGTGCCATAGGGCAGGCCTACGCCCGCAGGGCAACTTTGCGTCGGTGGCAGCCCGCACAGTTCGGTCAGCGAAATCCGCTGGCCTGAAAAGCTCTTGTCTTCCCAGGTCTGCCGGGCCCCGACATTGAACCGGATTTCCGGAGTTACCGCATAAGTCAGCCGGCCGAAAATGGCCTTGCTCTCGGTGGAGAGCCGCATCGAATTGTCAAATTGGCCATTCCAGTTGCTGACATAGGATTCGACCGGATCGCTGGTGTTTTCCTTGAAGTAATAGCCGCCAATCAGGCCGCGCAGCGGGTAATCCTGATTGGTCGCAAAGCGCGCTTCGACGCTTTTCTGGTTGCTGTGTTCGACCTGATCGACCTCGAATCCGGGCGTATAACTCAGATAGTCGAGGTTGCCTTCGCGATAGGCGGGGACAACGGTCAACGTGCCGATCTGGTTCTGCCATTCGAGATTGGCGCTGATGCCCCACCAGTGGTTGCTCTGGTTCTGCTCGAAACCGCCGGGAAATGGGCTGAAATTGCGGCCCAACGTTCCAGCCGGCTGGCTGGTATAAAACGCCTGGCCCTCGGGCGAGAAGAACCCGATGCGATCCTTGACGCTGAACGTCGATGGTGTCGCCTCGCCGCCCGGCGCTAGCAACGGCGTGGCGCCCACACCCATGCCGCCCTGGTGAAAATAGTCGGCAACGATATTGATGTGCAAGGTGCTCGACGGTTCGACCCGGAGCGAAGCGCGGGCGCCCCAATCGTCCTCGTCGTCCGTCCCGTCGTTCATATAGCCATCGTGCTTGACCCGAATTGCGGCGACACGCAACGCGGCGTTGTCACCGATCGGCACATTGATGTTGCCGTCGAGCCGTACCGCGTTGTAATTGCCCACGTCGATCGAGGCATCCGCGCTCAGTGTGCCGAGTTGGGGTTTCTTGCTGATCGCGTTGATCGCGCCGCCTGTGGCATTGCGCCCGTACAACGTGCCCTGCGGCCCCTTGACCACTTCGACGCGTTCCAGATCGTAGAAGAACCCGGTGGCAGACGACGGGCGCCCGACATAGACGCCATCGACATTGAACGCGATCGCGGAATCGGAAAACGCGTTGGCGTTGAAATTGCCGACGCCGCGCAAATAGAACAGATTATAAGGGCCTGCGGACGGCGCGACCTGGAGCGATGGAAACAGCGAGGTCAATTCGGTGGGGTGCGTGACGCCGGCTGCAGCAAGTGCATCGCCGGTAACCGCAGAAACGGCCATCGCCGCCTTTTGCAGGTTTTCCGAGCGGCGTTGCGCGGTGACGATGATTTCCTGAAGCCCGGTTCCCGGGGCCGGGGCGGCGGCCGTGCTGGTCTGGGGATTGTTGGCCGGACTTGCCGATTGCGCAAATGCGGGCTGTGTGAGGCAAGCCAGGCCGGCGACGCACGTCGAACGCAACAAAACTGATTTCATGGTGTCTCTCCCCCGGTTCCGGCTTGCCCGCAGGTGCCAGATACCAAATGCGCCCGATTGTTTCGGACTTGTATTGACTGTCTAGGTGTCTCGGGACCGTGCCGTCCAATCGATAGGGCGGGTTGATGCCATTTGCGCAGGTGATGGCTCGTGCCGGCAAGCCATCATGCAATCACGGCTGTGCCCGTGTGCATGCCGCAAGACCAAGCAGTTCGGCCGCGTTCAAACCGAGAATGCGCGCCCTGGCATCGTCATCCAGCCTGGCGTGAAACCCGACCGGATCGGGTTCTGCCATGTCGAAGGGATAATCGCTGCCCAGGCAAAGCCGGGCCGCGCCATGGGTGCGGACAAGGGCATCGAGCTCGTCCTGATCGAACACCAGTGTATCGAGCCAGATCTGGCGCAGATAAGACGACGGCGCGCGCCCGATGTGCTGGCGGCAATCGTCGCGTGCGCGCCAGGCATGGTCCATCCTGCCCCAATAGCCGGGTAGATAGCCGCCACCGTGCGCCACGCACAGTTTCAGGCCGGGGTGATCTTCGAGCACGCCGCCAAAAATCAGATGGCTAAGCGCAATCGTCGATTCCAGCGGATTGCCGATGATGTTGTCGAGGTAGTGGTCGGCCAGTCGCTGGCCGTGCGTAAAGCCCAGCGGATGCATGAACAGCAACACGCCAAGTTCTTCGGCGGCAGCAAAAAAGGGCCGGAGCCGCGGGTCCGACAGTTCGCGGCCATCGACATTGGTACTTATCTCGATGCCGCGAAGCCCCAACTGCGTGACGCATCGGCGCATTTCGGCAATGGCCATCTGCGGGTCCTGCAACGGCACGGTGCCCATCCCGACCAGGCGGTCGGGATGGCTGGCCACGGCCTGGGCGATGCCGTCGTTGACAATGCGCGCAGCCTCGCGCCCGACTTCGGGCGGGGCGAAATAATAGTATTGCCCGGGCGACGGGCTGATTGCCTGCACGTCGATACCCAGCCGGTCCATGTCGCCGATCCGGATGTCCACGCCATTGAGCTTCGGCCCGATTTCCGCAAACAACCGGCCATTGACCGCCATCGAGGCCGGCGACATGAACGCCAGCGGATTGGGTGGATCGGCGATCTGCGATCGCACCCAGGTTTCGGCCGCCGCAATGTTGAGGTGGCAATGGATATCGACCACGAGGTGCCGGCCGCGCTGCACGACCGGGATCGGCTCACGCTCGTGCCCGCAGCGGGAAATCGCGTCGGTCATGCCCGTGCGCCTTCGGCGTCGAGCATGGCTTGCACTTTCTGGCGGATTTTGACCGCCGGTGCATCGGCGCGGACCAGCAATTCGCGCTGAAATGCGACGGCTGTTTCCAGCCGTTCCTCTACTGCGTTGATCGCATCGGCATCCTGCTGGCGGATATGGCGGTCCGAATTCAGTTGGAACTCGTCCAGCGTTTCGTCATCGAGCCTGAAATTGCGCGTGGAAAAGCCGAAATAGTGAGTCGTGGTCGCTGTTTCCGGGGTAATGCCGTGCATGATGTGCAGGACACCGAGTTCAGGGGGGACGCGGTCGTGTCCTTCGATCGCAGTGAAGATCGGCATCCCGGTCCGGATCAGTTCGGGACCGTAAAATGCCGTGTGCGATTCGAACGTGGCCAGGCCGTCATAGCGAGTGTCGGGCCCCCACATCAGGTCGGAAAACGGTGTCCAGGGTAGCTTGCCTTCGCGCACGAGCTGGTAGGGACCATTGTCGTCGATTTCGCGCAATGCCATGCGGCTCATCGCCTCGCCGCCCGGAATGTGACTGTGCACGTGGGGCAGGTGGGTTAGATCCATCAGGTTGTCGATCAGCAACTGGTACCGCCCGCGCAAGTGGAAATAGTTGAGCGAACTGGTACGCCAGCCCGGCTGGTCCATGCCAAAATCGCCATATGGCGGGATCAGCTCCGGATCGCAGCGCGCGGCATCGCCCATCCAGATCCAGCATAGCGGCCCACGTTCCTCGATCGGATAGGTGGGCTGGCAAAACCCAGACGCTGTCCCCTGGGAAGGAATGTCGACGCATTTCCCGTCCTGCGCAAAGGCAAATCCGTGATAGCCGCATACGATCGCATCGCCTCGCAATGTGCCTTTTGCGAGGGGGTAATAGCGGTGCGGGCAGATGCCGTGCATAGCGACCGGCTTTCCCGCCTCGGTGCGGTAGAACACAACCGGCAAGCCAAGGATCGTACGCTCCATCGGGGTACGATCGATCTCGTGCGAAAAAGCAGCGATATACCAGCGGTCGCGGACCAAGGTCCTGTTAGTCTTGAACGGGTACATGGCGTCCTCTCGCAAATCACCAAACGCGTGCGGTTTTTCGCACTGCCTTGGCTGAAGAGCCTAGGAAGCAGCAGTCATCGGGCAAAGTCCATTCGCCCAATGGCAGATATCGCAATTAGTGATGCCCGGATCAGGCGAACGGCGGCTGTTGGTCGCCGCCTTGGCCAGAGCTCGCAAATCACGTGCGCGTGCCGCAAGCTGGGCGGTCTTCGCGCCGCCCTCCGCTTCCTTCAGAACGCCGATAATCTGCTCTTATGTGAACTGTGACATCTTCAGCTGTCCATCCTTCCAAGGGCCGGCGGATTTCCACCCCATGTTTGCCGTTCGAGATAGCCGATCACGCGCGGCAAATGCGGGCCCCGCTCTGAAACCGTGTCGGCGAAGCTCCCCGAATTCGCTTAGTGTACGTTTACGACAATATTCTGCGATGTCTCCCACGCGGCGAGCAAAATCGCACCCCTCATCATCGTCTCCTTTCAGCCTTATTTGCGACTGAGAAATCTGTTGTTTTAACCCTCGATCCTTCGTTCCCGGCAGCGCTATCGTGAGGGCGGCTTATCAGCGGGCGTGATCAGAAGCGACTGCTCGACACGTCTGCGTCCCGCAGCTCACGGTAGATCGTCGCTGGATGCCGTCCGAGTTCGGCTGCGATCTTGCCGACTGGGATGCGCCTGTCGCGCATGCGCATGATCGTATCGCGATCGGCGTTGCTCAAATGATGGTAGTTTCGTGGCATTGTGCGTCCTTTTGAGTGGGGCATGGGTTCCCCGGGAATCCTCAAAATTTGCACTTCCAGATAGAATCCACCAACTTACACCACGCAAGATTGATAATAATTATTATGATAATCGGTAGAAAAATAATTTTATCGTATGAAATTTTCTATTCGGCGAACTTCCGCCAAAAAACCAACACGCTTCTGACGTAACCCGGTGTTTCATCGTTCGATGGAATACCGCCAGCCGCCCGGACGGCACCAGGCCCCGCATTGTAGGCGGCAACTGCGAGATTAATTGCGCCAAATTGGTCTAGCATCAAGCGTAGGTTGCGAGCGGCGCCCAATATATTCGCTCGCGGATCATAACGGTTTGCAACTCCAATTGACGATGCGGTGGCAGGCATGAGTTGGCCTAATCCTGCTGCGCCTGCCTTGCTCAGCGCCATTGGATTGTACCGCGATTCCGCCCAGATCAGTGCGTCGAGTAGCCCTGCCGGAAGGGCATAGCGTTGTTCGGCATCGCGAACTTGCTCTAGAAAAATTGCGCGCCGATAGCTGTTAATTTTACTGCCTTTTTTTGCCGATGCGGGTGTCGGCCGATCGTTTGGGGATGGGGCGAGCACACCTTGTTTGGGCGAAGGGGTAGCCAGCCATGTTCCAAGCGTCACCAATGCAAACCCGTTGGGCGCGATCTCCGTCGATACTCCCGTTTGTGCTACGGTGATCGTGTTGAGTTGCGCTGAGAATTGACCCGGGATTTTCATCGAGAATTGACCCGGGTGGGTATGGGATATGTGCGGCCGGTGACGGCCATGGTCAAGGTCTGGGTTTATCCCTTTCTGGGTCTGGGGTCGGCAGAGCTGGCCC
>CAILBC010000010.1 GCA_903832325.1 uncultured Sphingomonadales bacterium
ATGGAACAGCATAGCCCCGCCTGACGGGCTGAATGGCAGATAGCCCAACTCATCCAGGATTATGAGATCGAGCTTGAGCAGGCGCTCGGCAAGCTGACCGGCTTTGTTGGCAGCCTTTTCCTGCTCCAGTGCATTGACCAGATCGACCGTGGCAAAGAACCGCACTTTTCTGCGATGATGCTCGACAGCCTGAACGCCAAGGGCGGTGGCAATATGGCTTTTGCCGGTGCCAGGCCCGCCAATCAGCACGACGTTGTCGGCGCTGTCCATGAAGTCACCGCGGTGGAGCTGGCGCACAAGAGCTTCGTTGATCTCGCTGGCCGCAAAATCGAAGCTGGCCAGATCCTTGTAGGCCGGGAAACGGGCGGCTTTGATCTGATAGGCGATCGAACGAACTTCGCGTTCGGGCATCTCTGCCTTTAGCAATTGGGACAGCATGGGCACACTGGCTTCGAAGGCCGGTGCGCCCTGTTCGATCAATTCACCGACAGCCTGAGCCATGCCGTACATCTTGAGGCCGCGCAGCATGACGACCACAGCGGCGCTTGCGGGATCATGACGCATGACGCATCTCCCGCAGCGTATCGTAGCGATCGACGTCAGCAACTGGCTCCTGGACAAGGCTCAAAGCCTGAGGGGCGTCGATCGGTGGGGCTGGCGGGGCTTTGCCGTCGATCAGGCGGTGCAGGACATTGAGAACATGGGTTTTGGTGGCCACCCCGGCTTCCAACGCCAGTTCTACGGCCTGCAGCACAACTTGTTCGTCATGGTGCAAGACCAATGACAGGATCTCGACCATCTCCCTGTCACCGCCGATCCGCTTGAGCAGATGTCCCTGCAATTGCCGGAACGCTTCGGGCATCTCCAGGAACGGTGCGCCATTGCGCAATGCACCGGGCTTGCGCTGAACAACGGCCAGATAGTGTCGCCAGTCATAAATGGTGCGCCCCGGCTTGTGATGCGAACGATCGATAATCCGCGCATGCTCGCACAGGATGTTCCCCTCGGCAGCGACCGCCAACCGGTCAGGGTAGACCCGCAGGCTGACCGGCCGATTGGCGAACGAGGCTGGTACACTGTAGCGGTTGCGCTCGAAGGCGATCAGGCAGGTTGGCGATACGCGCTTGGTCTGTTCGACAAAGCCATCGAATGGCCGCCCCATCGGCATCAGGCTGGCGACTTCTGCAGCATGTACATCGGCAACGGTGCCGGGCAGGACGCCGTGCTGGATTTCTTCCCATTGCGCGACACACTGCCCCTCCAGCCAGGCATTGAGGGCATCAAGGTCCGGGAAGCTGGGCGCCGGCTGCCATAGTCTTCGCCGCGCATCCTGAACGTTCTTCTCGACCTGCCCTTTCTCCCAACCTGAGGCCGGATTGCAGAAATCTGTCTCGAACAGATAGTGGCTGGCCAGAGCTGCGAACCGCGCGTTGACCTGCCGGGCCTTGCCAGTTCCGATCCGGTCGACCGCGGTCTTCATGTTGTCGAAGATCCCACGCCGCGGCACACCGCCCAGCACCCGGAATGCCTGCGTCAGCGCGTCGAACAGCATCTCGTGTGTCTGGAGCGGATAAGCGCGCACAATGAAAGCCCGGCTGTGGGCCAGCTTGGTGTGGGCAACCTGCAGCTTGGTCTGCTTGCCAGCAACAAGCGCGTAATCCTCGCTCCAGTCGAACTGAAAGGCTTCGCCAGGCTGAAATGCTAGCGGCACGAATGTTCCGCGCCCACTGGTTTGCTGCTCGTACTGCCGCTCGCGCTTCCAGGCCCGCGCAAAGGCCGCAACCCGGGCGTATGATCCCTCGTACCCGAGCGCCGCCAGATCGGAATACAGTTGCTTGGCTGTCCGCTTCTGCTTGCGTGACTTGCCGGATTCAACGCGCAGCCACGCTGTCAGCTTCTCGGCAAATGCGTCGAGTTTGCTCGGCCGCTTGGGAACCTTGAAGATCGGCTCCACCGTGTCAGCGCGCACATATTTACGGATCGTATTGCGCGACAACCCTGTCCGCCGACTGATATCTCGGATCGGAATCTTGTCGCGATAATACCAGCGTCGGA
>CAILBC010000011.1 GCA_903832325.1 uncultured Sphingomonadales bacterium
CGACCACCCACGTAATCGTACGGTATTGGGTGGTCGGGTGGGGGAGCGGGCCGGTACCGACTTCCCGAAACGGAGTTTCGGGTCAGACACTTAGCGCGTGGCGTTATAGGCCAGTTGCCGGTCGGTCAGCTGAAACCCGATCAGCACTTCAAACGTCGCCTTTGACAGCGCGGCCTTCACATCGGGCAGCGACAGCGGATCGACCGCCGCGTCGGTATCTCCCGCCTTGCGCTTGCGCGTCAGCCGCGCGCGGATCGGCGCGGGCAAAGAGGCTTCGTTGCGATCGACCAGGGTGGTGGCCAAGCCATGGCCCTGCGCGCGATCCTGCCCATCGGCAAAATCGACTGCAACCGTGCCGATTTTCTTGGCCACGATGGTCGATCCGCCGCGTTCGACCACCGAAAAGAATGGAAATTCGATGTGGCGCGCGCCGTGCGTATCGGTGCGCCGCGCCATCACGTCGAAATCGACCCGGGTGGAAAGCTGTGCCAGCCGCGCCGCATCGTTGCAGGTGCTGCGCACATTGGTGATCGCCGCCACGGCATCGATCGCGCCGGAATCGCTGCGCCCGGGGGCCAGCAGCGTCACATCGCCGGTCATTTCGGGCACGCCGACCAGCGGGCACGGGCTGCGCAGCGCGGTCACCCCGACGGTATCATCCACCACCAGTTCGCCGTGGGTTTTGGTGCAGCCGGCCAGCGCGAGCAGGCCGATCGCCAGCATTGGCATCGTCAGCATCGGCATCGGCAGGACAAGCGTTGCGCCCCGGCGGGCAAATTGGGTGGGCATGGCTGACATTGCGGCGCGGGGTCCTTAAAAACTGCACGGCAAGTCTGCCGGGCAGGGTCGATACCGGCAAACCACAGGCGCCGGCGCCTCTCTCTAGCCAGCCCGGCGGGTTAGGGCAATGCGCCGGTTGCACGGTTTGTCGCGTTGGCCCCTTGCGCAGACGTTCGATGCGGCGAAGGCCGATACGGCAAGGTTCGATTTGTGGGATCGGGGCCTCGCTGCTAAGGATCATGGCCATGACCATTGCCGCGCCCGCTTCTGCCACCAGCCCTTCCCCCGATTCCGCCCCCGCGGCGCTGCGCCCGATGCGCGTGCTGATCGCCGCGCCGCGCGGGTTCTGCGCCGGGGTCGATCGCGCCATCGAAATCGTTGAACGCGCGATCGCCCGCTATGGCGCGCCGGTCTATGTGCGCCACGAAATCGTGCACAACCGCTATGTTGTCGAAGGGCTGAAGACCAAGGGCGCGGTTTTCGTGGAAGAACTGGACCAGGTGCCCGATGGCGCGCCGGTGGTGTTTTCCGCACATGGCGTGCCCAAGGCCGTGCCGGCCGAGGCGATGACGCGCGGCCTCGACTGGCTGGATGCGACCTGCCCCCTGGTCAGCAAAGTGCACCGCCAGGCCGAACGCCAGGTTGAAGCCGGGCGCCACATCCTGTTTGTCGGCCATCGCGGCCATCCCGAAGTGATCGGCACGATGGGCCAGGTGCCCGAAGGCACGATCACCCTGGTAGAAACGGTCGACGATGTCGCCACGGTCGACCTGCCGGAAGGGGTGCCGCTGGCCTTTCTGACGCAGACCACGCTGTCGGTCGATGATACCGCCGCGATTGTCGCCGCGCTGCGTGCCCGGTTTCCGGGCATTTACGGGCCGCGCGCCGAAGACATCTGCTATGCCACATCAAACCGGCAGGAATCGGTGAAGGCCATCGCCGGCGAATGCGATCTGGTGCTGGTGATCGGCGCGCCCAACAGCTCCAATTCGTTGCGCCTGGTCGAAGTGGCCGAACGCAGCGGCGCGCGCGCGCGCCTGATCCAGCGCGCCGCCGAAATCGCCCCCGAATGGCTGAATGATATCGACACCATCGGCGTAACCGCCGGCGCCTCCGCCCCCGAAGTGCTGGTGCGCGAAGTGATCGACCGGCTGGGCGAATTGCGCGCGATTTCGTCGCAAACGGTAACCACCACCGAAGAACACATGGTGTTCAAACTGCCGCGCCAGCTGGCCGACTGATCCGGACACTCCGCCATGGCTGTTTATACCCACCTCGGCGCGGAGGACATGGCCGCGCTGATCGCCGCCTATGACACTGGCACGCTGGTTTCCGCCAAAGGCATTGCCGAAGGCGTATCGAACAGCAACTGGCTGATCGAAACCACCGGGCGCGATGGCGCCGGCGCGCGGCATATCCTGACGATGTACGAATTCCGCATCGAACTGGATGATCTGCCCTATTTCCTGTCGCTGCTCGATCACCTCGCCGCGCGCGGTTGCCCCGTGCCGCGCACAATCCACGATGCCGATGGGGCGCTCTATCGCATGATCGGGCCAAAGGCGGTGGCGCTGATCGAATTCCTGCCCGGCGTTTCGGTCAGCGCGCCCACCCCGGCGCAGGCGCGCGCCGTGGGCGCGGAACTGGCGCGGCTGCACCTGGCGGCGGCCGATTTTCCCGCCAGCCGCGCCAATGCCATGGGCATCGCCGAATGGTACCGCCTGGCGCAGGCCTGCGGCGATGCGGCGCTGGCCGCAATCGACCCGGCCTGCGCACGCACCGTTGCCGACGATCTGCCGCGCATCGCCGCGCAATGGCCCGGTACCCTGCCGCGCGGGGTGATCCACGCCGATCTGTTTCCCGACAACGTGCTGGTGCTGGGTGATGCGATCAGCGGGATGATCGATTTCTATTTCGCCTGCAACGATATCACCGCCTACGATCTGGCGATCACCCACCTCGCCTGGTGCTGGGATGCCGCCGCCGGGACCTATCGCGATGATCTGTCGCGCGCGCTGATCGCCGGCTATGCCGATGTGCGGCCGCTGTCGCCTGCCGAACGCAGCGCGCTGCCGCTGCTGGCGCAGGGCGCGGCGATGCGCTTCATGATGAGCCGCGCCTTTGACTGGATCAACACCCCGGCCGATGCGCTGGTAACCCGTAAGGACCCGATGCCGATGGCCCGCCGCTTGCAATTCTATCGCGACAACCCGGGCGTATTTGCATGAAAACAGTCGAAATCTTCACCGACGGCGCGTGCAAGGGCAACCCCGGCAAAGGCGGCTGGGGCGTGCTGCTGCGCGCCGGCGAACACGAAAAGGAACTGTCGGGTTCAGACCCCGCCACCACCAACAACCGCATGGAAATGACCGCCGTGCTGCGCGCGCTGGAGGCGCTGAAAAGCCCCAGCGTGGTGCGCCTGCACACCGACAGCCGCTACGTGATCGACGGCATGACCAAATGGATGTTCGGCTGGATCAAAAAAGGCTGGAAAACCGCCGACAACAAACCGGTAAAAAACGAAGACCTGTGGCGCGCCCTGACCGAAGCCGCACGCCCGCACCGGATCGAATGGATCTGGGTGAAAGGCCACGACGGCCACGTGGAGAATGAACGCGTCGACAAACTGGCAAGCGATGCGGCGATCAGGGCCTGAAGAAGGGCCTCCGGCGGCTTAGGGCCATGGCCCTAAGAACCCGGGTGTTTCAGCTTGCGCTCCGTTCCGGCGTTGCGCGGGTTTCGCCGCCCGACAAAGGACCATTTTCCGGGTCCGGCCCGCCATCTCCCCCGGCGTCACCCCGGGCCTGACCCGGGGTCCCGCTGCTGTTCTTCTGTGATGAGTGCAGGATAGTGGGATGCGACCACCAATTAAGTATTATGCCCCCGGAATTCCCACCGGACCCAATTTAGTATACTGTCCCCGGAATTCCCCGGAATTCCCTGCTGGAACAGCTATTTCGTATACTGTCCCCGAAATTCCCCCTGCTGGAACAGCTATTTCGTATACTGTCCCCGAAATTCCCCGAAATTCCTCGTATACTGTCCACGAAATTCCCCCTGTCCCCGAAATTCCCCCGCTGCGCAAAGAAAGCTGGACCCCGGGTCAGGCCCGGGGTGACGCTGGGGGGGATGGCTGCGCGGATCGGGAGCCTGGTACTTCGTCGGGCGGCGAAAGCCGCGCAACGCTGGAACGGCGCGCAAGCTGAAACACCCGGGTTCTCAGGGCGACGGAGGAATTCCGGGGAGGAATTCCGGGGACAGGGGAGGAATTCCGGGGACAGTATACGAAATAGCTGTTCCATGATGCCATCCTGTATCATCCCTGCGCAAAGAAAGCTGGACCCCGGGTCAGGCCCGGGGTGACGCTGGGGGGGATCGCTGCGCGGATCGGGAGCCTGGTACTTCGTCGGGCGGCGAAAGCCGCGCAACGCTGGAACGGCGCGCAAGCTGAAACACCCGGGTTCTCAGGGCGATGGCCCTGAGCCGCCGGAGGCGAATAAAGTCCTGCCGCCGGAGGCATATGTCCTGCCGCCGGAGGCAAATAAACCCCTGCCCTTACCCGCCTGCAAACCGCGCGGGTGCATATTTGCCTGCATCCAGCGCCGCGGTCATCGCATCGCGCGGCAGCCCGAGCAGCAGTTGTGCGGCCAGGCGTGCGGCGGCGGGGGCGGTCTGGATGCCGAAGCCGCCCTGGCCGGCGAACCAGAACAGGCCGGGCACTGCCGGATCAAAGCCATAGACCGGCAGGCGATCGGGGGCAAAGCTGCGCAGGCCGGCCCAGCGGCGTTCGAGCGCGGCCACGCGCCAGTCTACCGCGTGTTCCAGCCGATCGATGGCGATGGCGACATCGAGTTCTTCGGGGGCGACATCGTGGGCCACATCGGGGGTTTCGTCGTGGGGGGAAACCAGCAGGCGGCCGCTTTGCGGTTTGAAATAGAAATCTTCATCGATGCCGAAGGTCAGCGGCATGTCGGCCGGCGGCAGTGGATCGGTGCGCACTTGCACGATCGTGCGGCGCAAGGGGGTGATGCCCAGCGGCGCGGCGCCGGCGAGCGTGGCCAGGCCATCGGCCCAGGCGCCGGCGGCATTGGCCAGCACGCCGCCGCGAACCGTTCCCCCGGCCCAGTGCAGGCGCCAGCCCGTGCCATCGCGTTCGGCATGATCGATCCGCGCGCGCAGGCGCAGCACGCTGCCCGCGCGGCGCGCCTGGGCCAGGTAATGCTGGTGCAGGCCCGCCACATCGATATCCGCGCCGCGCGCTTCATAGGCGCCGTGGCACCATTCGGCGCGCAGGCCGGGCACCTGTTCCACCATCTGCGCGCGGTCCATCGGCCGGATATCGACCCCCAGCGCGGCAAAGCGATCGACAAAGGCCATGATCCGGTCGAGATCGGCAGCGCGGCCGATGGTCAGCCCGGCGCGGGGGGAAAGCAGGCCCAGGCCATCGAGAAACCCGTGGCTGGCGAGCGTGAGCGGCACCACGCCCGGCCCGCCATAGCTTTCTTCCCAGAAGGCGGCCGAGCGACCGGTGGTGTGATAGCCGGGGGCATCTTCGGCTTCGATCACCAGCACGCGCGCGTGGGCGGCGCATTCGGCGGCCAGGCTGGCGCCGGCCATGCCCGCGCCGACAATCACGATATCGAAGGCAGCGGCAAGATCATCGGCGGTGGCGGCGGGAAGGTCGGTCATCGGGTGGGCTGTTCCGGGCAAAAGATCAGGATTGCGGGGGCGCGGCGCGGCCAAGAAAGCCGGTGATCGCATTCAGCACGCGGTCGCGCACCGGATCGGCCTCTCGCAGCAGTTCGTGCGCGGCTTCGCGGCCGAATTCAACCAGGTCGCAGTGGGGCAGGCGCGCGGCGGCGCGGCGAATCGCCGGCCAGGATACCAGCAGATCATGCCGCGCGGCGTGAATCTGCACCGGAATATCCACCGATTCCAGCAGGCCGGGCCGCGCCAGGCCGCGAATCGATTCGCCGGCCTTGCGCACCCAGTCCCAGCTTGCGGGGCCCAGATCGAGTTCGGGGCGGTGCCGGCGCCACCAGCCTTCATCGGCATAACGGTCCACATCGTGGGTCAGCGACAGGCCGCGCGTGGTCGCGCTGTCACCCGGGCGTTCGCCATCGCGCCAGGCCATCCGCGCCGGATCGCCCACCGCGCACATCAGCCTGGCAAAGGCCGGTTGCAGCCATTCCGGGATCGGCGTGACAAAGCCGAGCATCGGCGCGGTAAGCACCAGCGCCGTGGGGCGCACGCGCGCTTCGGCCACCGCGCGCAAGGCCAGATGCCCGCCCATCGAATGGCCGATCAGCACGCACGGCCCCTGCCGCGCCGCCGCCCAATCGCCCCAGAAATTTTCCAAATCGTTGATCCATATTGAAAAATCTTGCACGCCCCCCACGCGCGGATCGCTGTAATAGCGCCCCGATCCGGCCTGCCAGCGCCAATCGAGCGCGGTCACGCGCCAGCCCTGCGCATGCCAGCCATCGAGCGTTTCCAAATACTTTTCATAGAAATCGGCACGGCCGGGCAGAAACAGGATCGATCCACGCGGCGCGCCTGCGTCATCGGTATGGCCGGGCCAGTCGATGCGGCGCAACCGGGCCCCGGCGGGACCGGTCCAGACTGATTCGGCAGCCTGTGGCGGGATTGCCCGGCGTGCAGGATGGGGCGCGCGAAGCGGCAAAATCGCGGGGCCGGAAGGTTCCACCGTTGCTGTCCTTGTGGCCATGACCCTGCGGCCGATCTTGGTTACCGTTTGGTAAGTGATTGTCCCGCATAAGGCACGCCATGCAAGGGACATTGATCATTTACGGACTGGTCACGGGCTTGGCAATCGCGCTGCTGGTTGCCGCCTTCACCGATATCCGTCGCCGCCAGATCGACAACTGGCTGAACGCCGCAGTTGCGCTGGGCGCGCCCGTGTTCTGGTGGGCCAGCGGCCTGTCGCTGTGGCCGGGGGTTGCCATCCAGATCGCCGGGGCGGTGGCCACGTTTGCGGTGCTGGCGGGGCTGTTTGCGCTGCGCGCGATGGGCGGCGGCGATGTCAAGCTGCTGACCGCGCTGGCGCTGTGGCTGCCGGGCATGCTGTTTCTGCGCCTGCTGATCGTGATGGCGCTGCTGGGCGGTGTGCTGACTGTCGGCCTGGGCATGTGGCACATCAGCCGCCGCCGCAAGGACCGGCTGAAGATTCCTTATGGCGTGGCGATCGCGCTGGCCGGGCTGTGGACGCTGGGCAGCACCGATGTGACGCATTGGCATGATGCCGCGGCCCCCAATGCGGCCGGCCACTTTGCCATTTCGGTTCACGCGCCAGGCGTTGCCGCGCAGCCGCCGGCCGGGTTTCCCGGCCTGCCGGCAGCGACGCCGGACAAGTAGCATGTTCACCATTTTTCCCCGGGCACCGCACAAGTGCGACGCCTAGGCCAATATTAACCAATTTTGCGGATAACCGCAAAATTGCGCGACACGAGTACGGGCATTTTAATGACGGACAGGGCGGGAAGTTAAGCCATGGACAGGAAAAAGCTGTTTTTGTTGCTGGGTGCCTTGGTTGTGGCGATCGCCACGAGCCTGGCGGCACGCGCCCTGCTGGCCGGCGGCTCTGCGCCGCAGGCGGCGGCCGCGGCCAAAGTGCTGGACGGGCCAAAAGTGCTCGTTGCCCAGCGCGCCTTGCCGATCGGCACGATCATCACGGCCGATTCGATGACGTTTCAGCCCTGGCCCAAGGATCTCGTGCAGGATGCCTATTTCCTGCAGGACAAGACCGACATGCAGAAACTGCTGGGCACCGTGGTGAAGAACCCGATCACCGCCGGCCAGCCGGTCACCACCGGATCGCTGGTGGCGCCGGGTGACCGCGGTTTTCTGGCGGCGGCGCTGGGCGCCGGGATGCGCGCGGTGACCATTCCGGTCAGCAGCCGCACCGGTGTTGCCGGGTTCGTGTTTCCGGGTGACCATGTTGACCTGCTGCTGACCCAGACGGTGAAGGGCGAAGGCGAATCGCAGCCGCTGCGCGCCACCGAAACCATTTTGAAGAACCTGCGCGTGCTCGCCACCGACCAGTCGACCGATCAGGAAACGGTTGAAGGCAAAACCCGCGTCAAGGGCTTCAGCCTGGTTACGGTCGAAACCACGCCCAAGATTGCCGAAGAGCTGTCGGTTGCCGAATCGATCGGTACGATCAGCCTGTCGCTGCGGTCCATCGCCGACAATTCGGCCGAGCTGGAACAAGTGGTCGCCTCGGGCCAGGTGAAGGTGCCGCATGGCGCCAGCAAGCAGGAAGAAGACCGCCTGCTGAAATCCGCGATGGCAAGGCCCGTGGACAAGACCAACACGTTTGTCACCGGTGGCGACGTATCGCGGTTCCAGCGCAAGACGATGCCTTCGGCCAATGCGATCAACGGCGTGAACCAGAACATTTCGGCGCACAGCGGCGGCGGCACGGGTGCAGGTGCGCCCGCCCCGGCCGGTGCCCCCCCGGTTGCCGTCCGTCATGGCGGAACGGTGCGGGTGACCCGCGGCAAGGAAACCGTGGAAGTGCCGGTGGTGCCGATGCCGACGATCGTTCCGGTCGGCCCGATGGGAGTGTTCTGAGATGGGTTCGCGCAATCCGGCCCCCGCAAGCCTTGGGGCGACTGATCCAGACGGGCACAATTCCCAGGGCCAAAATCCTCACGGCCAAAATCCCCACTGCCAGGATGATGCCCGGACCAATGCCGGCGTGAAAGGCAAGACGATGAAACTGCGTTTGGTGACTTCGGCGACTTCGGTGTTCGCCCTTGTGGCGACCGCCGCGCTGACCAGCCCGCTGATCGCGGCCAAGGCGGTGCACCCGCACCATCATGCCCCGGCGCATGCCGCCGCGTTTCCGCAGAAGCATGCCGGGATCGAACCGCCGATGCCGCTGCGCGTTACCCCCGGTGTTACCGCACCGGCACGGTCGCTGGCGCTGGGCATTGGCCGTGGCCAGTTGGTCACCCTGCCCGCCGCGATGGCGGATGTGTTCGTGGCCAACGACACCGTGGCCGACGTGCAGGTGAAATCGGGCAACCAGCTTTACGTGTTCGGCAAAGCGGCCGGTGAAACCACCATCTATGCCAGCAACGCGCATGGCGAAGTGGTGTGGTCGGCCAATGTGCGAGTGGGCGCCAATCTCGACAATATCGACCAGATGATGCATCTGGCCATGCCCGATGCACATATTTCGGCGGCGACGATGAACGGCACCGTGCTGTTGACCGGCACCGTGGCCGCGCCCGAGGATGCGGCCGAGGCCGAACGCCTGGTCAAGGCGTTTGTCGGTGACAAGACCAACGTGATCAGCCGCCTGAAGATGGCGACCCCGCTGCAGGTGAACCTGAGCGTGAAGATCGCCGAAGTCAGCCGATCGCTGACGCGCAACATCAGTTCGAACCTGACCAGCGTATCGACCGCCAACGGCTTCAAATACGGCATCGGCCAGGGCAACGGCTTTTTCCAGAGCGGCAGCAGTTCGTCGCTGGGGGTGGGCAACACGCCCTCCACGTTCCAGTATGATCCCACCGCCGTGACCGCGCTCAATCCGCTGGGCCTGGTCAAGACCACGGGCATCACCGTCAATCCGCCGACGATCGGCACGGCGCTGGCCGGCATGGGCAAAGTGTTCGGGCTGGATCTGCTGGGCGCGCTCGATCTGGGCGAAACGATCGGCCTGGTGAACACGCTGGCCGAACCGAACCTGACCGCGCTGTCGGGCGAAACTGCCGAATTCCTGGCAGGCGGCGAATATCCCATCCCGATCAACACCGGGCTGGGCGCGACGTCGGTCGAATTCAAGAAATACGGCGTCAGCCTGTCGTATACCCCCACCGTGCTGGCCAACGGGCGCATTTCGCTGCGCGTGCGGCCGGAAGTGTCGGAACTGACCAGCGAAGGATCGGTGACGATCAACGGACTGGCGATCCCGGGGCTGACCGTGCGCCGCGCGGAAACCACCGTGGAACTGGGTTCGGGGCAAAGCTTCATGATCGCCGGCCTGCTGAAGAACAGCAGCCAGAACACGATCACCAAGATGCCGGGCGCAGGCGATATCCCGGTGCTGGGATCGCTGTTCCGTTCGACCGCGTTCAAGAAGGGTGAAACCGAACTGGTTATCGTGGTGACGCCATATCTGGTCCAGCCGGTCGATGCCGCCAAGATCCACCTGCCCACCGACGGCTTCAAGAACGCCGATGCCCTTCAGCAGATCCTGGGCAATGTCGAAAGCGACGGGGGCAAGGGCATCAAAAAAGTGCTGCCGACCGAAAAGCCGGCAACCCAATCGACCACGCCCCAATCGGCCAATCCGGCAACCCCGGGCCCGGTCGGCGACGCATCGACAGGTGCTGCATCGACCGGCACCGCAGACCGGCCGCGCAAGCCTGCCAAACAGGCGAGCGCCGACGCGCAGCCCGGCTTCAGCATCAAGTGAAAGGGGAAACCGTCATGACCCACAGCCAAGTTTGCCCATCTCTTGTTCAGTCGGCTCTTGTCCAGTCAGCTCTTGTTCAGTCGGCTCCAGTTGATCTGGCCAACCGGGGCCCCCGTCCCTTCCGGCTTGCCGCCAGCGCCGTTGCGCTGGGGCTGGGCCTGATGCTGGCCGGATGCGGCGGCATGCCGACCAACCGCACGCTCGACAACATCCACCAGCCGGTGGTCGAACACACCAATTTCACAATCGACCTGGTGACGATGCCCGAAGGCGGCGTCGATCCGATGCAGCAACACCGGCTGACCGAATGGTTTGGCGCGCTGGGGCTGAAATATGGCGATCACGTTTCGTTGGATGATCCGGCGCAATCGGGCGCGACCCATGCGGCGGTGGAAACCGTGGCTGGCCGGTTCGGCCTGATCCTCGATGTGGTGGCCCCGGTTACCGAAGGCGCGATCCCCGCCGGCACCGCGCGCGTGGTGGTATCGCGCGCCTTTGCCAGCGTGCCCGGCTGCCCCGATTGGTCGGGCCGGTCCGATGCCAACTACACCAATGGCACCTCGCGCAATTATGGCTGCGCCATCAGCAGCAACCTGGCCGAAATGGTCGCCAACAAGGAAGATCTGGTTCACGGCCAGGATGGCGCGGGCAACACCGTGGTCGCCACCAACACCAAGGCGATCGAGGCCTATCGTCTGAAACCGGCGACCGGTGCCACCCAGCTCAAGCAACAATCGACGCAATAACGCATTGGCCAACAGATAATTGGCACAGGCCGTCTCAATCCCAATGGGCACCCTGCCCACCTGTCCGCAAGCACACGAGGAAGTCACGCGATGAACGCGCCCTGGAAATCCGGCAATCGGGACATGTTCGCGGCCTATGTCTGCGACGATGCCACGCTCGACACGCTTCGTGCGGTCGCCATCGACATGGGGTGGCCGCCGGAAAAGGTGATGAAGGGCGGCCTGCGCAATGCCACGCAGTCGCTGGCGATCACCGCCAGCCCGGCGATCCTGATGGTCGACTTGTCGGAAAGCGGCGATCCGCTGAACGATATCAACGCGCTGGCCGAAGTGTGCGAGCCCGGCACGGTGGTGATTGCGGTGGGCCAGGTCAACGATGTGCGGCTGTACCGCGATCTGGTTGCATCGGGCATTCAGGACTATCTGCTGAAGCCGCTGTCGCCGGCCCATCTGCGCGATACGCTGGTGCAGGCGCAGGCGATCTTTGCCGCACCGCGCAGCGGTGACGGCGCCGCAACCAAGCGCCACATCGCCACGGCCGTGGTGGGCACGCGCGGCGGCGTCGGGGCCTCTACCGTGGCGACGTCGCTGGCGTGGATGCTCAGTTCGGATCACAAGATGCCGACCGCGCTGCTCGATCTCGATGTCCATTTCGGCACCGGTGCGCTGACGCTCGATCTGGAGCCGGGCCGCGGGCTGACCGATGCGATCGACAACCCCAGCCGCATCGACGGGCTGTTCATCGAACGCGCGATGATCCGCGCCAACGACAATCTGGCGATCCTGTCGGCCGAAGCGCCGATCAGCGCACCGCTGCTGACCGATGGCACCGCGTTTGTGCAGCTGATCGAGGAATTCCGCCACGCCTTTGAGGCGACGGTGGTCGATCTGCCGCGCAACATGCTGATCAATTTCCCGCGATTGCTGGCCAACATGCATGTCGTGGTGGTGGTGACCGAATTGACGCTGGCGGGCGCACGCGACGGGATTCGCATCCTGTCGTGGCTGAAATCGAACGCGCCGCACACCACCGTGCTGATGATTGCCAACAAGGCGGCCGGCGGCGTGGGTGAAATCAGCCGCGGCGATTTCGAAACCTCGATCGAGCGCAAGGTGAACTTCGTCGTGCCGCTCGATGCCAAGGCCGCCACCAACGCGGCCAAGCTGGGCCAGACTTTCATCGGCGCCAACCGGTCGTCAAAGGCGGCACAGGCCCTGCGCGCCATTGCCGAGGCGATCATCGCCACCGATGGCGAACGTGAACCTGCAACCACCAGCAAAGTGGCCAAAGGCGGCAAGGGTGGCAAAGGCGGCAAGCCGGCCGCTGCGGGCGATCAGGCCGCGGGCGGATCGGGTTCGCTGCTCGGCCGGTTCGATCTCAAGAAACTGCTGCCGTCCAAAGCCAAGTCGGGGGCCTCTGCCTGACCGGAGCAATCCGGCCGGCAGTCTTTCGCATTCGCACCTTTCGTTTTTTCAACCTCAGCAGGTCCCGCCATGCAAACCTTGCCCCTCATGATCCTGGTCTTTGGCGTGACCTTCATGCTGGGCTTGCTGGCGATCGCCTTTACCGGCCCCAGCCCGTCACGCGAAGGGTCGCGCCGGTTGCAGGCGGTGCGGTTGCGCCATTCGGACAATGCGGTCGACAAAGTGGAGGCGCAGTACCGCAAGGCTGTCGCCGCGCGCAAACCGACCGCCTACAAAAGCTCCGGATCGCAGACCCGCATCCAGGCGCTGACGCTGCGGCTGCACCGCACCGGCAAAGGCTGGACGGTGTCACAATATATCTATGCCACGCTGGGGCTGACCGTGGCGACGTTCCTGCTGGTGTTCGTGAAAAGCGGATCGATCGGGCTGGCGCTGGCCGCGGGCGTGATCATCGGCGCCGGGGTGCCGCACATGGCCGTCAACTGGGCGATCGGCGGCCGGACGAAGGCGTTCATCACCCGTTTTCCCGATGCGCTGGAACTGCTCGTGCGCGGGCTGCGTTCGGGTCTGCCGATCAGTGAAACGCTGGGCGTGGTCGCCAGCGAATTGCCCGGGCCCGTGGCCGAGGAATTCAAGCTGGTGACCGATCGTATCCGGCTGGGCCGGACGATGGAAGAATCGCTGACCGATACCGCCGAACGGCTCAATCTGGCCGAATTCAGCTTTTTCTGCATCACCCTGGCGATTCAGCGCGAAACCGGGGGCAACCTGGCCGAAACGCTGGGCAACCTGGCCGACGTGCTGCGCAAACGCGCCGCGATGAAGCTGAAGATCAGCGCGATGAGCTCGGAATCAAAGGCTTCGGCCTATATCATCGGGTCCCTGCCGTTCATCGTGTTCTTCCTGATCTATTCGATCAACCCCTATTACATGGGCAAGTTCTTTACTGACGAACGCTGCATCATCGCCCTGATCGGTGCGGGCGTCTGGCTGTCGATCGGCGCATTCATCATGCGCCAGATGATCAACTTCGAAATTTGAGAGCGCAACCATGAGCGCATTTTCCAACGCCCCGACCACGCCCCATCCCACGCTGATGGGCATCGATGTCATTTTCGTCGGCTCGGTGCTGGCGGGGTTGGCAGCGCTCGCGGTGCTGCTGGCGATCTATGCCGCGCTGACCGTTCGCGATCCGATGGTCAAGCGGGTCAAGGCGCTGAACGAACGGCGCGAACAGCTGAAAGCCGGGATTGTTGTTTCGGCCAGCCGCAAACGCGCCAGCATCATCCGGCGCAACGACACCACCGACCGCATCCGCGGTTTCCTGCAGAGCCTGAGCGTGCTGCAGGACAGCCAGTTGAAAGTGGCGCAGCAGAAACTGGCGCAGGCCGGCATCCGCAAAAAGGAATGGGGTGTCGCGATCATCCTGGGCCGGATGATCTGCCCGATCGTCATCGGCGGGCTGGCTGCAACGCTGATCTATGGCCTGAACTATTTCCCGACCTGGCCCGATTACAAGCGGTTTGGCGCCTTTGCCGCGATGCTGGTATTTGGCTACAAGCTGCCCGACATCTGGGTGTCGAACCTGGTCAGCAAGCGCACCGGCGAACTGCGCAAGGGCCTGCCCGATGCGCTCGACCTGCTGGTGATCTGCGCCGAAGCCGGCCTGACGATCGACGCCGCGTTTTCCCGCGTGGCGCGCGAACTGGGCCGCGCCTATCCGGAACTGGGCGACGAATTCGCGCTGACCGCGATCGAACTGTCGTTCCTGACCGACCGGCGCATGGCCTTTGAAAACCTGGCCTATCGCGTAAAGCTGGAGGCGATGCGCGGGGTCACCACGACGATGATCCAGACCGAACGCTATGGCACGCCGCTGGCATCGGCGTTGCGCGTGCTCTCGGCCGAATTCCGCAACGAACGCATGATGCGCGCCGAAGAAAAGGCCGCGCGCCTGCCCGCGATCATGACCGTGCCGCTGATCCTGTTCATTCTGCCCACGCTGTTCGTGGTCATTCTGGCGCCGGCGGCCTGTTCGATCTCCGACAACTTCCTGCACCGCAAGATGGGCTGATCCCGGATGTCCTGACACCGGGTCAGCGCATCTGCGGTCGCAAGCGGCGCGTTCAGCGCGCCAGAATGCCGGCCATGATGAAATCGACCGTGTGTTCGCGATAGCGGTCGCGCAGTTCTTCGGTCAGCGTATCCTGGCCATAGCAATGGCGCAGCACCAGCCGTGCCGAAAAGAACCGGTCTGCCGCGCCCGTTACCGTGAAATAGAACAGTTGCGGATCGACCGCGCGGAATATCCCGGTTTTCACCCCGGCGGTGATCAGCCGGTCATAGGCGACGCCGAGCGGGGTGAGATACCGGTCGGCAATGCTGCGCGCTTCGGCATCGTCGCTGTCGCGCACCAGCCGCATCAGCAGGCGGTTGAGATAGGGATAGGCATAATAGGTATCGATGCATTTGCCGATGTGGCGGCGCAGCTTTGCCTCGGGCGACATGCTGTCTTTTACCACCAGCGCATCGACCGAGCGGATGATCGACACCATGTCCCGATCGAGCAGCGCCTTGAGCATGCCCGCCTTGTTGCCGAAATAGTATTTGACCAGCGCCGAATTCAGCCCTGATCGCAACGACAGTTCGGACAGTGAAATATCGACCTGATCGCCTTCGCGCATGATCTGCGATGCGGTTTCCAGCAGCAGCTCGCGCGCGCCCTGTTGTTCGGCGGGCGCTTCCACAGCCGCAACAGGTGTTGCCTGCGGCGTGATCTTGTCGGTTTCGGTCATTCCCAATCCGGTTCCTTCCACCATGGGTAAAATCCGGGCATATCCGAAGAAACCCGTGCCGGGTAGCGGGGTGCGCGTTTTTCCAGAAAGCTGGCAATGCCTTCTTTGGCATCGGGCCCGCGTGACAGCGTATAGATCGCGCGGCTGTCGACATGGTGCGCCTGCATCGGATGGTCGAACTGCGGATTGTGCCACAGCATCGCGCGGGTCATTGAAACGGCCACCGCGCTGGTGTTGTCGGCAATTTCACGCGCCAGCGCACGCGCCGCGGGCAGCAGATCATCCGGTTCGTGCAGCGATCGCACCAGCCCGCCGCGCAGCGCCTCTTCGGCATCGAACACGCGGCCGGTCATGCACCATTCCAGCGCCTGCGGCAGTCCGACCAGGCGGGGCAGAAACCAGCTCGACGCCGCCTCCGGCACAATCCCGCGCCGCGCAAAGACAAAGCCGAACCGCGCGGTGCGGCTGGCCAGGCGCATGTCCATCGGCAATTGCATGGTCGCGCCAATGCCGACCGCCGCGCCGTTGATCGCACCGATCACCGGCTTTTTCGAGGCATGGATGCGCAAAGTCAGCCGGCCACCGGAATCGCGCACGCGCGGATCGGACAGATCATCGACAGCATCGCCGCTGGAAAAGATCTGCCGTCCGTCTTCCGGGGTCAGATCGGCGCCCGCGCAGAACGCGCGCGGCCCGTGGCCGGTCACGATCACCGCGCGCACCGCATCATCGGCATCGGTCAGATCGAACGCCTGGCACAGTTCGGCCATCATCGTGCCGGTGAACGCGTTCATCTTGTCGGGACGATGCAGCGTGATCGTGGCGATGCCATCGGCCACATCGAACAGGATCTGGGTAAATTCGGTCACGATGCTCTCCCGGCCTGGCGGGGGGGCGCCCAGGCGCAGCCCCCCGTTTTCACGATCAACGCGGGGTAACGATCAACGCGGGGCCATGCGGATGGCGCCATCAAGCCGCACGTCTTCGCCGTTGAAATATCCGGTTTCGATCATGCACAGCGCCAGCGCGGCATATTCTTCGGGCATGCCAAGGCGCTTGGGAAACGGCACCGACGCGGCCAGCGCCGCCTTCACATTGTCGGGCGCACCCTGGAGCAGCGGGGTGTTGAAAATGCCCGGCAGGATCGTGTTGACGCGGATGCCTTCGCTCATCAGGTCGCGGGCGATCGGCAGAGTCATGCCGACAACGCCACCCTTTGATGCGGAATAGGCGGCCTGGCCCATCTGCCCGTCTTCGGCCGCGACCGAGGCGGTGTTGACGATCGCGCCGCGTTCGCCGAATTCATCGGCCGGATCGAGCGTGAGCATGCCGGCGGCCGACTTGGCGATGCAACGGAATGTGCCAACCAGGTTGATCTGGATGATCGCGTTGAAGGCATCGAGCGGGAAATGCTTGATGGCGCCGGTTTCCTTGGCGCGGCTTGCGGTCTTGATCGCATTGCCGGTGCCCGCGCAATTGACCAGGATGCGTTCCTGCCCGATGGCCTCGCGCGCTTTGGCAAAGCCGGCATCGACGCTTTCTTCGCTGGTTACATTGACTTCGCAGAACACCCCGCCGATTTCGGCGGCGACTGCTTCGCCCTTGTCCTTGTTCATGTCGAAAATGGCGACTTTCACGCCCTTGGCCGCCAGGGCGCGCGCTGTTGCCGCGCCAAGGCCCGAGGCGCCGCCGGTAACAACCGCGGAAACGCTGGAATCAAGCTTCATGTACAAATCCTCTTGGTTTGAATTTTTTCAAAGCAGCTCGACGATGGTTACATTGGCCACGCCGCCGCCTTCGCACATCGTCTGCAGGCCATATTTCAGCCCGCGCGCCTTCAGCGCGTTGAGCAGCGTGGACATCAGCTTGGTACCCGATGCGCCCAGCGGATGGCCCAGCGCGATCGCCCCGCCATTGACATTCAGCCGCTCGGGATCGGCCCCGGTGTGCTTCAGCCAGGCCATCGGCACCGAGGCAAAAGCCTCATTGACTTCGTACAAGTCGATATCGCCGATCGTCAGCCCGGCACGCGCCAGCGCCTTGTCCGTGGCGAACAGCGGTTCTTCGAGCATGATCACCGGATCGCCGGCGGTCACCACCATCGTGTGGATCGCGGCGAGCGGGGTCAGGTTGTAGCGTTTCAGCGCCTCTTCCGACACGATCAGCGCGGCGCTGGCGCCATCGCAGATCTGGCTGGCACTGGCCGCGGTCAACGCGCCGTCGGGGCTCAGCAGTTTGACCCCGGCGATGCTTTCGATCGTCGCGTCAAAGCGAATGCCTTCGTCCACCGTGTGCTGCGCCGGTCCTTCGGCGGTTTCGATATCCACCGGCACCACTTCGTTGGCAAAGGCCCCGGCCTTGGTCGCGGCAATCGCCTTGAGATGGCTGGTCAGCGCAAACTGATCGAGCTGATCCTTGGTAAAGCCGTGCTTTTTCACGATCATTTCGGCGCCCATGAACTGAGACCAGTTCACTCCGGGATATTTCGCCTCAAGCCCCGGCGATTTGTAATTGCCCAGGCCCTCTTTCATGTGGAACACCGCCGTGCTGCCCATCGGCACGCGCGTCATGCTTTCCACGCCCGCGGCAATCACCACATCCTGCGTGCCCGACATCACCGCCTGCGCGGCGAACTGGATCGCCTGCTGCGATGATCCGCACTGGCGGTCGATGGTCACTGCCGGGGTCGATTGGGGCAGCAGCTTTGCCGCGAGCACCGCATTGCGGCCGACCTGGCCGGCCTGTTGGCCACCCTGGCTGACGCAGCCCATGATCACGTCCTCGATCGCGGCCGGATCAATGCCGGTGCGACGGACAATGGCATCGAGCGTGATCGCCGACAGATCGACCGGATGGACCCCGGCCAGCCGGCCATTGCGCCGCCCGCCGGCGGTCCGCACCGCATCCACGATATAGGCCCTGGCCATTTCCGTTACGACTCCTGTCTCTCAAGCATGTTTAATTGCTCGATTAAGGAGCTTGGCAGGCTTGGTCAAGCGGGCGCCGGTGATTTCGCAGCGGGCCCTGCACGCCACCTAGTGGTGACGGTTGCTTTTGTAATGCAGGTCTGGCGGGATGGTGGCGCCCAGTTTGCTGCGATCGACGATACGGCCGTCTTTCATGCCGCAAACTTGCTGGGCCTTGGCAGCTTCGCGCTGATAGCAGAGCGACTGCGCGGCAGTAAAGCCCGCAGCATGGCCGCCAGGCCTGCCGCACACCGCGGGAATGTGCTGCGTAGCGGCCTGGCAGGCCGGGGTCAGGCCGACCGATCCCGGCGTGGCCGCCTGCGCGGCACTGGCACACAGCATGGCGGCCAGCGCAAGTGTTGTCCTCATCACGATTTCGATCCTCCGGCTGGTTGATTTGAAAAGGTTGGCTGGCTTGAGCAAATCAGATCGCAGCACCGGCGGCACCGGGCAAAAAAGAGACTTGCGATGCGACCAAAGGCGCTTTCGCGGATAAACCGGTGCGCCAATTCCTGTGGCAAAAGTTGCCCGATGCCATTTGCGAGTCAAGCCCGTTGATTGGCCAGAATGATTGCCCAGTTTGTTCAGGCAGATTGGCGCACGGCATTGCCAATCCGGCCGGAACCCGTTCGGCGCCACCATTTGCGCGGCGGCGCCGGCTGTGGCACGGCTTGCCCCTGATCCGAACGAAAGGCCCGCCATGACCACCCCGCCCTTCCTTGCTGTCGAACGCCATGGCCGCGTGGCCGTGCTGACGATGAACCGGCCCGAGGCGCTGAACGCGATCGGCACGATCGAGGATTGCGATTGCATCGTCGACACGTTTTTCGCCCTGGGTAACGACCGGTCGGTCTCTGCAATCGTGCTGACCGGGTCGGGCCGCGCCTTTTCCAGCGGCGGCAATGTCAAAGGCATGCAGCAGCGCACCGGGATCGGCGTGCTCGATCAGCCGGATTCGACCCGCGCCAATTACCGCCGCGGGGTGCAGCGCGCGGTGCGTGCGATGCTCGATTGCGAAGTGCCGATGATCGCGGCAATCAATGGCCACGCCATCGGGCTGGGGCTGGATCTGGCCTGCCTGTGCGATATCCGCCTGGCCGCCGACAGCGCGAAAATGGCGGCCAGCTTCATCAAGGTCGGCATCGTGCCGGGCGATGGCGGGGCCTGGTCGCTGCAACGCATTGTCGGCTATTCGCTGGCGGCCGAACTGTTCCTGACCGGGCGCAGCTTTGACGCGGCCTATGCGCAGGCCATCGGGCTGGTCGGCCGCGTGGTGCCGTTGGACGACTTGTTGCCGGCCGCGCTGGGCATCGCGCAGGAAATTGCCGCCAACCCGCCGCGCGCGCTGCGCCTGACCAAGAAACTGCTGCGCGAGGCCCAGCACGGCCGCGCGCACGATGTGCTGGAACTGTCCGCCGCGTATCAGGCGATCGTGCACGAAACGCAGGACCATGCCGAAGCCGTCGCCGCGATCCTGGAAAAACGTCCGCCGCATTTTACCGGTGCCTGATGCGTTACCGGTGCCTGATTTAGGGGGCCCACATATGGCCGAATCGCGCGAGGAACGCTTCATCGGCATGATGCGCGCGCTGGCCTGCGATCCGGCGGCGCGCGCGCTGGGCGATGATGCCGCGGTGGTCGATTTCGGTAGCGAAACGCTGGTGATCACGCACGACATGATGGTCGAAGGGGTGCACTGGCTGCCCGGGCAGGATGAGGCCGACATTGCCTGGAAACTGGTCGCGACCAACCTGTCGGACCTCGCCGCCAAAGGCGCGCAGCCGATCGGGGTGCTGCTGGGCTATACGCTGGGGCCCGATGATGCGCGGTTTGCACAAGGGCTGGGCGAAGCGCTGGCCGCCTTCGCGGTGCCGCTGCTGGGCGGTGATACGGTATCGGCGGGGCATGGCGCGCGCAGCCACGGGCTGACCGCGCTGGGCCGGGCGACACACCGCCCGGTGCCGGGGCGCAACGGCGCGCGCGTGGGCGACAGGGTGTGGATCACCGGCCCGGTTGGCGCGGCGATGCTGGGGTTCGAGGTGCTTGGCGGTGCCATCCGCACTGAAACCGTACCCGATGCCACAACGCGCGCGTTCCGCCGCCCGGTCCCGCGCCTGGCCGAAGGCATCGCGCTGGCGCCGCTGGTCGGGGCGATGATGGACGTGTCCGACGGCCTGCTGATCGATGCGCAGCGCATGGCGCGGGCCAGCGGGGTCACGCTGGCGCTGCAATCGGCGGCCGTGCCGATCGCCGAATCCCTGCAGGCCGATGCCGCAGCAGAAGACCGCCGGCACGCGGCGATGACCTGGGGCGATGATTACGAACTGCTGTTCACCCTGCCCCCGGACATCGCCCCGCCCTGTCTCGCACATGCAATAGGGCGGGTGGAGGAATACCGTGGTCACAGCCTGTTGCTGGACGGTGCAGCGCCGCAGGGGCGGCTGGGATATTGGCACGACGAGCCCGGGATTGCCGACCCCGGTTGACCGGGCGCAAGGAAAGGCTTGCCGACCACGAATAAATCCCTAGCCTTCACCGCTTCTCCACACACGGGGATCCGCCTCGCGTCGCTCAAATGGCACGCACCATTGGCATGCCGGACCGGCCGGCGCGGGCAGGACAGAATAGGGGGATGCCAACGTGAATCTTGTTGAAATTTCAATCGGTCTGGGATTGCTGGCGATTGTCTATGGCTTTGTCACCAGCCGCCAGGTGCTGGGTGCATCGGCAGGCAACCAGACCATGCAGGACATTGCCGGCGCGATCCAGGAAGGCGCGCAGGCCTATCTGAAGCGCCAATATACCGCGATCGCGATTGTCGGCGTGGTCGTCGCGGCCATCGTTCTGTGGTTTTTGGGCCCGATTGCGGCCACCGGGTTCGTGATCGGCGCGGCGCTGTCGGGCGCGGCCGGCTTTATCGGCATGAACGTTTCGGTGCGCGCCAATGTGCGCACCGCCGCTGCCGCGCAGAACGGGCTGCAGGCCGGTCTGACGCTGGCGTTTCGCGCCGGTGCGATCACCGGCATGCTGGTCGCCGGTCTGGCGCTGCTCGCGATTGCCTGCTTCTTCTGGTACCTGATCGGGCCCGGTGGCTATGCGCCGGAATCGCGCAATGTGGTCACCGCGTTGACCACGCTGGCGCTGGGCGCATCGCTGGTATCGATCTTTGCGCGTCTTGGTGGCGGGATCTTTACCAAGGCCGCCGACGTCGGCGCCGATCTGGTCGGCAAAGTCGAAGCCGGCATCCCGGAAGATGACCCACGCAACCCGGCGGTGATTGCCGACAACGTGGGCGACAATGTTGGCGATTGCGCCGGCATGGCCGCCGACTTGTTCGAAACGTATGTCGTCACCATTGGTGCGACGATGATCATGACCGCGCTGCTGGTCAAAACATCGACCAACCTGCTGGCGCTGATGAGCGTTCCGCTGCTGATCGGCGGGGTGTGCATCGTCACCTCGATCATCGGCACCTATTTCGTGAAGCTGGGCAAATCGAACAACATCATGGGCGCGATGTACAAGGGCTTCCTTGTCACCGCGGTGCTGTCGATCCCGGCGATCTGGTTTGCCATCCAGTATGCGCTGGGCGACATGGAAGCGGTCACTGCCTACCGGGCGTTCGACCATGACTATGTCTTTTCCGGGCGTCTGCTGTTCTATGCCGGTCTGGTCGGGCTGGTGCTGACCGGTCTGATCATCTGGATCACCGAATATTACACCGGCACCCAATATCGCCCGGTGCGGTCGATCGCCAAATCGTCGGAAACCGGGCATGGCACCAATGTCATCCAGGGTCTGGCGATCAGCATGGAGGCGACCGCCCTTCCCGCGCTGGCCATCGTGACCGCGATGGTTGTCACGTTCAAACTGGCCGGGCCACTGGGCATTGCCTATGGCGCAACCGCGATGCTGGCGCTGGCCGGGATGGTCGTGGCGCTTGATGCCTATGGCCCGGTTACCGACAATGCCGGCGGCATTGCCGAAATGGCGGGGCTGGACGACAGCGTGCGCGAAAAAACCGATGCGCTCGATGCCGTGGGCAACACCACCAAGGCCGTGACCAAGGGCTATGCCATCGGTTCGGCAGGGCTTGCCGCGCTGGTGCTGTTTGCCGCCTATACCACCGACTTGCGGGAATTTTTCCCCACGCTGAAAGTCGATTTCAGCCTGGAAAATCCCTATGTCATCGTCGGCCTGCTGCTGGGTGCGCTGTTGCCCTATCTGTTCGGCGCCATGGGCATGACCGCGGTCGGTCGCGCCGCGGGTGACGTGGTGATCGATGTGCGTGACCAGTTTGCCAACAATCCGGGGATCATGGCCGGCACCAGCCGTCCGGATTATGCCCGGACGGTCGATCTGGTGACCAAGGCGGCGATCCGCGAAATGATCATTCCTTCGCTGCTGCCGGTGCTGGCACCGGTGGTGGTCTATTTCGTGATCTCGCTGGTGGCGGGGCCAACCAACGGCTTTGCCGCGCTCGGCGCGCTGCTGCTGGGTGTGATTGTCAGCGGGCTGTTTGTCGCGCTGTCGATGACATCGGGCGGCGGGGCGTGGGACAACGCCAAGAAGTATATCGAAGACGGCCACCACGGCGGCAAAGGCTCTGACGCGCACAAGGCGGCAGTGACCGGCGACACCGTTGGCGATCCCTACAAGGATACCGCAGGCCCTGCGGTCAATCCGATGATCAAGATCACCAACATCGTCGCGCTGCTGCTGCTGGCGGCGCTGGCCGGCCACGGCTTGTCATAACCTGCTGAACCATCGGCAATTGCAAAACCCCGTCCGGGCTCTGGCCTGGGCGGGGTTTTCTTTTGCCTGCAGCGCGGACGGGCGAACCAAAGCTTTTGGCACAGAACAATTTGAACCGGATTTTTGCCAAGGTTTCAGTGCCGGAGCGAGTCCTTTTAGCAAATGGTCAATGACCCTGATTGCCTTCTGCGCGCGCGATACCCATCATTCCGCAGGGGGACTGTCCAAAGTCAGCGACAGGGCCGAGCAATAATGCTGCGAAATGAGGAAATAATGCTGCGAAATGAGGAAATCTACGAGGCGTTGTTCGACGACGATGCCTTTTCAGCGCTTCCCAACACGCTGGCCAGTCAATTTGGTGCAAGGTCCGGATTGATAAACTGGACCAGCTCAGCCGGAAATATCGAGAACCTGGCCCACAGCTATTTCACTCACGAATTCCTCGGCCCTTATGCCGCACGCTTTGTGAAGACTGATCCTTGGCAACAGTGCGCCTTTTTTCCACACCGCATCAATACGATATTCAGCGCGGAGGACGAAGTTCCGCAAAGCGCGTTTCGACGCAGCCCCGTTTACGTCGACCTCATCAAATCCATCGGTGATGATACGTTCCATTGTATGGGCGGAGGCTTTTCCACGCCTTGGGGCATGGGAGCAGTCGGGCTCAACCGCGCCGAACGGGCGGGCCCCTTCACCCGCAATGAAGTCTCGGCCCTGGCTGCCTATGCCCACAACATCCGGAACGTGCTGATGGTGCGCGGCGAATTGTCGGGTCTGCGCCGTTCCACTGCACTTTTGCACGGCATCCTCGATGCCTTTGCAACCGCTGCATTGGTGATCACCGCCAATATGCGGGTCTTGTACCTCAACGCTGCGGCCGAAAGCATCATCACCTTGGGCGATGCCATGAAAATCAGCATGGGTTTGCTGACCGCAAGGGATGCCGAAGGCCAAAGCAGACTGAACGCGGCCGTGCACAACGCCACGTTGCGCACCCAACCGGCAACCGCAAATGTGACCCTCAACAGATTTACGACAAGTGACGAAGTGACCGAGCCCTACTTCATCTCGGTTACCCCGCTGGCCAGCCAGGGAATATCGGGCGCCCTTCTTGTCTTTCGCGATCCGGCCGCGGTTCTTCCGGGACACTACCTGGAATTGCAGCGATTTTTTGGATTGACCAGGGCAGAAGCCAAGATCGCGATCGCCCTTTCAAAGGGGCATTCGACCGCACAGATCGCCGAACATCGCGGCGCAAGCGAAGCGACGGTGCGCGGCCAGATCAAGGCGATTGCCGCGAAGATCGGGGTTAGCCGGCAGTCCGCGATTGCCGTTGCCGTGGCCCGCATTCCACCAATCCGGTCGGTCTGAAGCGTGATGCGTTTGATCTGAAACGTATCACGCTTCAGCATTCCCCATTTTCGCATCGATAGAGCGCTTTCCGACCAATCTGGATCACCGTGATTGCGTCAGGACGCCCGGTGGCGAGGCGCGGTGCGCCGCGGAGGTTGCCCCTGCAAGCATCGCAACGCTGTCCACCGGGTGTCCTGACGCAACCCCGTCGGGGCGGGCCGCTTTTGGCCCATCGCTACGTCGCTCGTCCGTCACAATGGGTCCGCATTGCTCCTTCCTCGCTCCTTGCGCTGAGCCAAAATCGGCTCTGTCACGGTGACCCAGATTGGTCGGAAAGCGCTCTAATTCGCAAAAGACAGGTACCCACGTTTTTGCACAATGCTCTCGGCAGCGTGGCTCAAACACCGCATGAAATTCATCGAACCCATCCCCCAAATGAGGGATGAAACCGCCGAACACTCTCGATACTTTGCTAAAAAATAATTGATATTTTTCAATATTTTGGTAAATAACGAGGGAATCTCAATGAAATTCGGACTTCAAAAGCTGATTTTGCTCTCGGCAACCTCCACATTGGGCTTTTTTACAGCCGTTCCGGAAAGCGGCTATGCCCGCACCGAGCAGAAGGCGGAACTGGTGATTCCGCCAGCAACCCAACCCCTGGCCATTCTCAGCTTCATTGCTGGTGCGGAAAATGCCGCACGGACCCGTGCCGAACAAGAATATCTTGCTTGCGATCTTGGCAAGACCCGCAGCAATGGACAGGTTGATACAAATACCTTCCATGATTTGATCGTAAATTCAGCGCTGTGGGCGCCATACTATTTTGAACAGCTTGAAAAGCAATTTGGCAAAGGGTCCGTAATTCTCGATCCTGTTTTCGTTTCGATAGACAAGGATGGAAATCTCTTTCTGAAAGGCGGGGCAGAGACAAAACTGGCGAAGCATCGGTACTTTTTCGTTGCGTATGAAAATCCCTATGGCGGCCAGCCTTATTCGATCGGTCATTACCTCAGCCCGATCTTCCCCTCAATCTCCTCCGGCATCATGCCAGAGAGCGTGCTGACCTGGAAGGATTTCATCAATTCTGTGAACGAGGCGGGAAAACACCTCCAATCGGGCAAGGTCGATACGCCAACCTTTGACCTTGCCATGGGTCCGTCTGCAAAGCGCCCGGAATACCTCCACGTGAAATTTTTCGACAAGTTCATTGATCTTCAGACCAAAGAAATAAACGGTGATAAAGACAATAATGATGCAGCGTATTCATACTATAGGACCATTTTGAATATCGATCCAATTTTCGATAATGAATTCATTTTAACCAAGAAATTTCTTACTGGCGAAACCAAATTCAGAAGCAAATTGAGCGTTGATCTCGCGCATTACCTCAAGGATAGTGACTACGCCATTTCAGTAAAGGCTGTGGCGAAAGAGCGCGACGACGCGATCCGGCGTCAGAATGCCGCGAACACCATGATGATTTTGGGCGCGATCATGGGAGGCCTGAATGCTGCCTCGGCCGGCATGGCAGGCGCCGGCACCGCCACAGCCGTCTCTGCCAATGCCGCCATGGCCCAGGACATGGCAATTGTGGGAATGTCCGCTGAAAAGGCAAACGCAGCGTCGATGGAGCAATTAGCGCTTGCCAGTGAAAACGTCGACTTATCGGCAAACGGAATCGAAGTCGATATCGGTAATGGCGAATTGATCCGCGCCAAAAACGTCGCAGATTTGCGTGAAAAATTCCGCAAAGCAGTGGGAAATCTCCAAAAAAATCAAAATATTCGTTGATGATTTTTTGTCATGAAAGCCAACTTAAAAAAAATATTTTTTTCGAAAAATATGGGAAAATTTATTTTTTCTATATTTTTTTATATTATTGAATCTTGTTTTTGTAACATCATATTCGTGGGCTGATGAAGAATCTGATCAAAAAATTCATTGCCCATCTACAGTAAATAAAATTATCACCACTGGTGGAAAATCGATTTTCGGCACGATTTACAGTCGCATGAGGAAGCCTTTCACCGATGCGCCAATAGTTGCATACCCCTCATTTGGCGAAATATTTTCTGGCGCTCAATTGTATGTCGAAACCGGCCTTGCGCCGCTTTCTTGCATTACCGAGCGTTTCCAAAACGAAGCCGGACCTCAAGCCGATAAGCAGGGCCTGGTTCAAGATGACAAGGGCAAAGACGACCACAAATCTTCGAGCTATCTTCTGAACCCGGACGACGATGAACCGGACCAGAATGCGTATCTTCCCAAAAGCAATGCTGCAACCGGTGCACAAAGGACTCAATCCGAAAAGGAATTTCCTGCGGCCGACACGGATGGCAACGCCACTCGTGCAGCTGAGACGATTTTAGGGCCGGTTCCGGTAGGCAACCACTCATCGGAAATCGATGTCGATGCCATGGTGCAGAATGCGTCCGCGAAAATGGGCAACCCGCTCGACAACAACACGACCGCCAATCCCGACCTTATCCGGAGTTCCAGCGAAGCGATCAGCGAAGGCAGCAGCTCGTACACCCGGGCGGCCGAGCGGGCGACCACCCAGGCCTATGGCACATTTGTCAACAACGCTGCGAGCAGTTCTCAAATCACCCGAGCCGGCCAGGAACAGTTGAAGCCTCCATCAGCAACGCCGGCAGCAACACCGCCAGCGCAAACACCTCAGCCCAAGCCCTACTACATAAGCCCGGCGCCGCCGCCAAAACCTGTGCCAAGCCAAACGACCGGGACATGTGCACCAATCAATCCAAATGCAAATTTCGTCTCAGCTTGCTGATCATGTCGACATTTATATTTTGTGCCACCTTTTTTATAATTTAAATAATTGCAATGAAAGGATTTTTTTGCGATGAAATTCAAATTTCACTTATCATTGCTCGGCGCGATTGGAATCATGGCATCACTCTCGACCCCGGCCTATGCTGAAGAACGATGCGGCAGCCGCAGCGTTCAGATCACTGGTTGGGGGTCCAACTGGGTGCAAATCAATCTCAGCACCATGCTGACACTGACAGATTCCAACGGAGATAATGCATCGAGAAACTCATCGTTCATCAATGCTGAAGTCGATTACGATCTGGAATTCTTCACTATCGCGATCGGCGGCCAAAACATCCTATTGCGAGGTGGCGAAACACGAACCTTGCGCATTCCGGGGCCGACGACAGCGTACAATACCGTCGTGAGCTGGTGCAAAAAGCGCTAATACCAAGGTGCGGTGAATCTGACCCATGAGGCAGGCTTCTGGCGGTTCATAGCGAGAAGCAGGCGAAGGGACGATGCGGGTCATCGTTCCGAGCGTGCGACGCTGATGTGGGCGGCCATAAGCCACCCGCAGGGTTTCCATTTCCGCCCGCTGGACTTCCTGGGAGCGGCTGGCTGATGACCCACATCGCCTTCACCGCTCCTTCTCGCCGGAGAACGGGAATAGAAATCCTCAGGGGTCAGACTCACCGCACCTCGGTATAATACCAGACGGCACGTCAGTGCGGCTTGGTATACGGCGGGATGCGTCTGATCTGAAACGCATCTTGCTTCAGAAGGCCGGCTTGTGCAGTCACGGCACGCATGCTGCCTGTGATGCGTGCCAGTTCCACGTCGGCCGGGATCGCTGCGATCGCCGGCAGGTGAAACATGGGATTGACCGAGGCTGCCGAATGCCCCGCATAGTTGCGCGCCAGCGCCTGCGCACTGGCGATCGATTGCGCCACCGTGCGCAGGATCACGCCATCGGGCGTCACTTCGATCACCAAGGTTCTGCCACCAGCAATCCCCAAATGCTTGCGGATCGCGGCAGGCAGACTCAGCGGGCCATCTAGCGTTATATTCACCGGATATTTCACAAGTATCGTCTAATGTCTATTCTTGGCATAATTTTCAAATCATGTCACAAACATTTCTTTTTATTATCAGTTGTCATAAATTCCCCGGCAGAATGCACATAAAAGTCGAACAACCGGGATGCAAGGGCCCCGCCCTTACCCGCCGGAGGCAGAAGAGGCCCGCCGGAGCCATAAAAAGCCCATTGACGCCAAACCCCTTCCCCCACAGGGGCAAATCCATGACCAACGATCCCCAGACCCTAGTCAACGGCCTCGTTTGCCTGCTCGATCTCTCCGGCGGGGAGGAGGACAAATTTGCCGGCCACAACCGCCCCGGCGGACAGGGCCGCATGTTTGGCGGCCAGGTGATCGCGCAGGCGATGGTTGCGGCAGAACGCACCGTGGCCGAAAACCGCCCGATCCATTCGCTGCACGCCTATTTCCTGCGCGGCGGCAACGAAGCCGACGGGATCACGCTCGACGTGCTGCGCGATCTGGATGGCGGCAGCTTTGCCAACCGCCGCGTGGTCGCCAGCCAGCAGAACCGGCCGATCCTGACCATGGTTTCCTCGTTTCACGTGCGTGAAACGGGCGCGTATCATGCCGATCCGATGCCTGCCGTGCCTGCACCCGAAGACCTGCCGAGCGAAGCCGATCTGCGCGCGCAGTTTGCCGACAGCCTGCCACCCGAAAAACGCGCGATGATGCTGCGCCCGCGCCCGATCGAGTTGCGCCCGGCGGAAAATCGCCACTGGATGAACCCCACCCCGCGCGCCGCGCTGTCACACACCTGGTTCCGCACGGCGGCCGCCCTGCCCGATGATCCGCGCGTGCACCGCGCGGTGCTGGCCTATGCCAGCGACATGAGCCTGCTGGGCACGTGCACGCTGCCCCACGGGCTGAGCTGGATTCTGGGCAATGTGATGGGGGTCAGCCTGGACCACGCGATCTGGTTTCACGATGATTTCCGCGCCGATGACTGGCTGCTCTATGCCTGCGACAGCCCCTGGGCCGGTGGCGCGCGCGGGTTCAACCGGGGCCGGATCTATAGCCGTGACGGGCGCCTGGTGGCGAGTGTGGCGCAAGAAGGGCTGATCCGCCCGATCACGCCAAAGGGTTAGGCACGCGAATTTGCGCCGGTTCTGGACCCAAGGTTTTGGGGCCTAAGGCTGTTTGGGACAGGTCGCCTGTTCCAGCACCGGATGCGCGATCATCGCCTGGGCCACGGCGCCGAGCATGCGCCCGCCATCGCCGGCGCGCGCCAGTTCCACCGCAATGCCATCGAGCAGGTGGCAGGAATCGAGGCTGGTGTTGCCCCCGCCATAGCGGTTGGCAATGAGCGTGGCATAGCGATCATACAGACCGCCATGGCGCGCTTCGGCGCCGCCAGCCGGGCTGGTCGCAAAAAAGTGCTGCAGCCGCCGCACCGCATCGTCAAACTGCGCCTGGTGCGCGTGGACCATGTCTTCATAATGGGGCTGCATCGTCACGCCCATCAGCCCGCACCGCAGCGAAACGTCCATCATCAGCGTGCCGAATTCGTGCAGCCGCGCGGCATTGGCCACCGGTTCCTCGATACAGGCGGCGCGCGCAGCCTGTGCGCCGGTCACGGCCAACATCGCCGCGATCAGCGTGCCCGCCCGCATTGGCCGCTTGCGCCTATTTGGCAAGCGTTGTCGCCGGCGGCTGGCCCGGTTGCGAACAGGGCACCACCGGCACCGCCATCAGCGCGGTAAATTGCCGCACCAGCGCCGCCTGCGTGGAAAACGTGGTCTGCGCCACGGGCTGATAGCCGCGCGCGGCGGCAACGATGGCATTCATCGTGTCGGGATCGTGGCTCAGCTGATACTCGTCATACATTGCCTGCAACTGGCGCAGGTAGGCGGCGGCGGCATCGTTGTTCTGCTTCGCGACATTGACCGATGGCGCATAGACCGCATCGTGAAACGCGTTGCGCGCTTCGGCCGAACAGAAACTGGGCGGCAGCGCCACCGACGGCACCGCAGCGAGCACCGGCTGCGGGGGAACCGCGAACCCGGCGGCCAGCGTGCGCGATCCCGAAACCGGAGCAGAGGGTGCCACGACCAGATTGGCAGCACCGCTAGAGTTGGCAGGTCCGGGGGAGTTGGCAGTACCGGGCTGGGTTGCAGCATGCCCCGCACCGGTGGGCGCAGGTGCCGATGCGGATAGCAGCGCCGGGGCGCCACCGGCCTGGCTGTTGGCCAGGGCCGCCAGCAATTGGCCCAATGTGCTGGCCGAGGCGACAGCAGTGCTGGCCACGGCAGGAGCCGGCGCGGGGGTCACCACGGCGGGAGCAGCCTGGATGGCGGGTGCCTGAACTGGGGTGGCCTGAATTTGTGCAGGCTGCATTGGGGCTGGTGCCGGAACCGGCATTGAAACCGGCGTCATCACCGCCGGTTGCGGCGCGGGGGCCGCCTGCACGGCAGGCGCGGGCATGGGCTGCTGCACCGCGGGCGTCACGACCGGCGCTGGCACGGGAGCGGGGGCAAGAGGGGGCGCCGGGGTGGCCGGAACAGCCACCGGATAAGTCACCGCCGGGGCCGGACCGAAAGTCGGCGGCGGCGGGGCCACCGGCACTGTGCCCGGCGGCGTTGCCGGGGCGGGCTGGGCAACCATCCGGCCGCGCAGCGTGATGATCTTGGCCCGGGCGATTTCGCTGAACGTGCCGTTGGGAAAACGCACCAGATAGGATTCATACAGCGAGGGATCGTTGCTGCTGTCGATCGATTGCCAGAACGCCAGTTCGAACGGCGTGCCGACCCCGGTGGCCACGACCGCCTGCGCGCGCGACGGCGCGATCGCGCCGGGCACGACCATGGCCATGGCAACGCCACCGGCCAGAACGGCCGTCCGGATCAGGCATGCACGCATTGCGAACCCTGCGCCAGGCATTGAAACCCCCTTCGCGACCACACCGCGAGACCACCGGCAGATCGCCACCACAGCGATCATTCCACCCATCCACCACGAAAGCTATACCAGCATGGTATCAAGCGGTTGAAAGATGTCAGTTACCTGCGTGTTAATCGGATCACGACTGGTCCCGCATCAAGGGCGGTCTGTCGCGCGATGCCCAAAAAAGGCGCAAGATCGGCGCGGGCGTCGAATCGCGCCGGCAAAACTTTGACGCGCCGGGCGTTGCCCCGCACCGATCGATCGGCGTATCACCCGGCGGGGTGATAGAAATCATAGACCGCCTGCGCCACGGCGGCGCTCACCCCGGGGGCGCGTTGCAGATCCTCCAGGCTGGCGGCACGCACTTTGCCGGCGGTGCCGAAATGCAGCAGCAACGCGCGTTTGCGCGCGGGGCCGATCCCGGCGATTTCATCGAGCGGGCTGGCGCTGATCGCGCGGCTGCGCTTTGACCGGTGCGCGCCGATGGCAAAGCGGTGCGCCTCGTCGCGCAATTGCTGCAAGTGGAACAGCAACGGCGAATTGAGCGGCAGCATCTTTTCGCGCCCGTCGGGAAAATGGAACACTTCGCGCCCGGCGTTGCGATCGGGGCCCTTTGACACCGCGACCAGCGGCACATCCTCGATGCCCAGTTCGTCCAGCGTTTCGCGCACCGCAGTCATCTGCCCCTTGCCGCCATCGATCAGCACCAGATCGGGCCACATGCCGCGCGTGCGTTCGGGATCTTCGTCCTGCACGCGGGCGAACCGGCGCGCCATGACCTCGCGCATCATTGCAAAATCGTCACCGGGCGCGGTTTCGGGGCGTTTGATGTTGAATTTGCGATATTGCCCTTTGCGGAACCCTTCGGGCCCGGCCACGACCATGCCGCCCACGGCATTGGTGCCCATGATGTGGCTGTTGTCATAGATTTCAACGCGGTCGGGCGCTTCGCCCAGCTCAAGAAATTCGGCCAGATCGCGAAAGATGCGCGCGCGTGTGCCGGTTTCGGCCTGGCGGCGTTCCAGCGCCTCGTCCGCATTGCGCTGCGCCTGCTCCATCAGCCGGCGGCGATCGCCGCGCTGCGGCACCGAAATCTCGATCTTGCCGCCCGCCGCATCGTGCAGCGCCTCGGCCAGCAGCGCGGCCTCGGGCAGATCACGATCGACCAGAATCAGCCGGGGTGGCGGCACATCCTCGTAAAACTGGGCGAGGAACTGCGTCATCACTTCGGCCGGATCGTGCCCTTCGGCATGGCTGGGGAAAAACGCGCGATGGCCCCAGTTTTGCCCGCCGCGGATGAAAAACGCCTGAATCGCCACCACCCCGCCCTGCACGGCAATGGCAAAGACATCGGCATTGCCCACGCCTTCGGCATTGATCGCCTGGCTGCCCTGGATGAACGTCGCCGCGCGCAGCCGGTCGCGCAGCAGCGCGGCGCGTTCGAAATCCAGCGCCTCGGCGGCGGCGGCCATCTGCGTTTCAATCTCGCGCTGCACCGCCTGCGACTTCCCGCCCAGAAAATCGCGCGCCTGGCGCACCAGATCGGCATAATCGGTTTCGGCAATGCGCCCGACGCAGGGCGCGCTGCACCGCTTGATCTGATAGAGCAGACAGGGCCGGTCGCGCCGCGCCATGAAGCCATCGTTGCAACTGCGCAGCAGAAACAGTTTCTGCATCGCGTTCAATGTGGTGTTGACCGATCCCGCGCTGGCAAAGGGGCCATAATAATTGCCCTTGGCCCGCCGCGCGCCGCGATGCTTCATGATCCGCGGATAGGCGTGATCGGACCGCAACAGGATGAACGGAAACGATTTGTCATCGCGCAGCAGCACGTTGTACGCCGGGCGATAGCGCTTGATCAGCTGCGCCTCCAGCAGCAGCGCCTCGGCCTCGGAATTGGTGGTGACAATCGTCATCGACCGGGTCAGGCTGACCATGCGGCGCAGCCGGTTGGGCAGGCGATCGACCTGCACATAGTTCGCCACGCGGTTTTTCAGCGCGCGCGCCTTGCCCACATAAAGTACATCGCCGCGCGCATCGATCATGCGATAGACCCCGGGCAGTGGCTTCAACGTGGCGACAACTTCGCGGATCACCGCGACCCCGCCATCAAGATCGGGCTGGTCCGCGCCGCGCAGCGCATACGTCGCCTTGTCCTCGTTGAACCGGTCTGCGCCGTGCGGCGTGGGCACGGTTCCGGCCGGGGTGCGGCCCGATGAAGGGGGCTCTGCAGCGGAATGCGGGTCGGAAGATCGGGAACGGGCCATTGCCGCCCAGATAAGCCTTCACCGCGCGGTTGGCCAGCAGCCCTGTCGGGGGCCCCACCCGCAACCGCAATCGCAACCGGAAGAGGTGCCGTTAACGATTGCCTTAAGATTTCGGCCTAAGGGATTCACCTTATACCTTGTTCATAAGAGCCACACCCATCCAGCGTAGCGACCAGCCGCATGAATGTTGAACCCTTTCATTTCGGACAAGTGGGCCACACCCCCGGCCGCCGTCAGGCGGCGCGGGTGCGTTTGTCCTTGCCGGGAAAGGTTATTTTCGTGACCGGCCATGAACCGTGCCAGCTCGATGACCTGTCGCAGACCGGTGCCAGCGTATCGGTGCGCCACGATGCGCCGGCGGTGGGTGATTCGGCCGTGCTGATGGTCAACGGGGTGGAAGCCTTTGGCGAAGTGGTCTGGCGGAGCGGCACACGGTTTGGCCTGTGTTTTGACGAAGCGGTGCCAAAGCAGGATGTGGTGCGCCTGCGCGCGATCCACGATCATTATGAATCGCTGGAAAACGAAACCCGCCGCCGCCGCGCGCGCGATTTTGTGCAAGGCCGCCGCGTCTTCTGATCACGGCAACCGGTTCGGTTTGACCCGAAACCAGACTGTGATGACGTTTCGTTGAAACATCATCACAGTCTCGGCTTTCGTTGTCGCGTGATTTTTTGGCAAAAACCGGTTCCCACTTTTTGCCATCACGCTCTAAAACTGCTTGCGCAGTTCGACCCTGATCACCCGCCCGGCGGGATCGAGATAGCCCGCCTGATAGCGCAACGGGGTCGCGCCAGTGGAATCGGTCACTTTCTGCTGGCCATCGAACAGGTTGGTCACACCCAGTTCCAGCCGCGTGCCCCTGGCCACGGGCACCTTTTTGACGAGGCCGGGCATGCGCCCCAGATCGAGGAACAGCCGCAGGTTCAGCGTGGCCAGTGATCCGAAATCAAGCGGCAAGGACCCGGGCACGCCGCTGGCGGAAATATGCGTGGGGCCGGCAAAGCTGCCATTCACGCGCAGCCCCAGCCCGCGATAGAATGCCCCGCCATCCAGATTGGCGGTATGCCGCGCCACCCCGGTTCCGGTCAGCGCATCGCCGCGCAACTGGTCGAACACCGCCCCGCCCGGCGACAATTGCGCGGTATTGACCAGTTCATAGCTGTAACTGACCGAAATGTTCCACCGCCCGCGCCCGTCGCCCGGCGGCGGCCCACCAAAGCCGCCGGGGCCCCTCCCCGGAGCGGCACCCGGAGCGGCACCCATTCCGCGACCGAACCCACCCGGCCCGCCTCCCGCTCCGCCACCCGAACCTCTGCCGCCGAAGCCCCCGCCCCCGCCGCCGCCGGCACGCCGCCCGGCCAGCGCCGGATCAGGCTTGCCAAACGCGCCGCCCAGATTGAACGTGGTGCGCAGCCGCGCGCTGCGGGTTGCGCCCAGCGTGACCGGCCGTTCGTCGATCGCCACGATCTGCCCCGCACTGCCGCGCGTGATGCGGTCGGCAAAGGCCGTTTGCACCGCGCCCGACAGCAACGGAAAGGGATTGACCGGATCATCCGCGTGATTGCGGAAATATTCCACCACCAGGTTGTCGTTGCCGCCGCCGAACGGCAGCGTCCAGTATCCCGCCAGCTTCAGATCGTGCTGCCGTTCGCGGGCGAGCAGCGGATTGCCGCCGGTCAGCACCGTGGCCAGCACGGTCTGCCCGCGCACGAAGTCAAACACCGCAACCGCCGGGGTGAGCGTGGCCGGCGCGGCCAGGTTGGACAGCGTGGGCGCGACTTCGGTGCCGATGGTGGTGGCCACCAGCGTCAGGCGGGTGGTCGGTTTCCAGGTAAGGCCCAGCCCCAGATCGACCAGCCCGCCGAAATCCGAAACATGGCGCGCTTCGCCATTCATGTTGAGCGACAGATCGCCCAGCGCGCCGGCAACATGGTTTTTGCGGCTGGTCAGCGGCAGATCCAGGCTGAACCCGATCTGCGCATCGCCCCGCCGCAGCCGCGTATCGATCCCCTCGCGGCTTTCCGCGCTGGCAATCTGGCTGAACGCCAGGCCGGTTTTCATGGTCAACGCCACATCGCCTGCGGGCAGATGCCGCGGCGTGCCCGCCAGCGTGGCCAGCGTGGTGGCGCTGTCGCTGGTCGTGCCGGCCATTTCGGGCAAGGCCGCAGTGGCCAGGTCGATCGTGCTGGCGGCCTGCACATGGCTGCCATCGAGCGTGGCCGACAGCAGCCAGCCATGCACCGGCAGGTTCAGCCCCAGCCCGATCGAGGCGGTGGTGGTGCGCGTGGCAGTCAGCAGCGCCAGATCGGTATCGGTCGCGCGCAGGCCGTTCAGCGCATCGCTTGAATCGCGCTGGATCAGCGCATTGATCGTCACGCCCGCGCCAATGCCCAGCGGCCGCGCCATCGTGCCGTTCAGCGACGCGCTGCTGGTGCCGGGCAGCAGCGTGCGATATGCCGCAGGATCGGGCGCGGCCAAATTGGGCGTGGCCGATTTGATCAGGCCGGGGCCGGGCGGCACCTGCTGGATGATCGCGCGCGCCGCTTCGGTTTCGGGGCTTTGCACGTCATAGCTGCCGGTCACGTTCAGCCGGGCGCCCTTGGCGATGCGCACCAGCGTCGCTTCGTCGTGCCAGGCGGAATAGCCGCCGCGCGTCGGCGCGGAATGCTGCAATTCATCAAGCACGCTGTGAAAGCTGTCCTTGAGAATGAAATTGACCACGCGCTGATCGGGGCGGAACCCGAATTTCAGCGCGACTTCTTCGGGCAGCACTTCCACCCGGCGGATCGCTTCGGGCGGCAGGCCGCGGATTTCGCGGAAATTCGACACGCGCATGCCGTTCATCAAAAACACCGGCGCACCATCGCCGCGCCCGCGCCCGCTGCCGGTCTGCGGCGCCAGCGCGGCCACCAGCTGCTGCAGCGAGGATACGCCGTAGGATGCGATATCTTCTTCATCCAGCGTGATGATCGGGGGCTGGTCGGCCTCAACCTGGCCCTTGATGCGGTGCGCCACCACCAGGATATCACCCTGCCGGTCCAGCCCGCGCGCATCGGCCTGTTCGATCGGTTCGCCGTTGACCGAAATCTCTTCTGCAGGGCCTGCCGGCTTTGCCGGGGAAGCCGGCTCTGCGGGGCCTGCCGGCTTTGCTGGGGAAGCCGGCTCTGCAGGGACAGCCGGTGGCGGCGCCTGCTGCACTTGCGCGCCAGCCACGCCCGGCAGACCGCCTGCGACAAGCAGCGAAACCAGCACGGCAGCACGGGACAGGCCATAACGCGGGATCATGATGCGACAATCATCCTGACCGGACCGGGCCCATTGCCCGGTGCAGCCCGTTGTGCGCTTGCGAAATGCGCGGCCAATCGGCAATGGCGAAATCGTATCATTTTGTCGTCTGCCCTTTTTGCACGCCGACGGGGCGAGATGGCACGCCTGTGGCCGGGAATGGCCGGCCCGGCGGAGCGATACGCAGCAGGCTTTCCTTTCCGCCTTTTTCCCGTTATGGGCGCCACGCGCAGCGTGTTGTTCCGCAGTTCGTTCGCACCATTTCGTTCGCAAACTATCGTTCCTTTTTACCGAAACGGGCCCTTTTGCACGCCCTGATCGGTACCAGCACAAGGCAACCGACCCCGCCGATGGCGAAAGAAGAACTCCTGGAAATGCGCGGCTCGGTGGTCGAACTGCTGCCCAACGCGATGTTCCGCGTACGTCTCGAAAACGATCACGAGATTCTTGGCCACACCGCCGGAAAGATGCGCAAGAACCGCATCCGCGTGCTGGTGGGCGACGAAGTGCTGGTCGAACTGACCCCCTATGACCTGACCAAGGGGCGGATCACTTATCGCTTCATGCCGGGGCGCAGCGGGCCCGGGCCGGGCGGATTCTGATCCCGCTTTCCCATGACTGACCCTGTGGCCGGCGGCCTGCGCGCGCCGCTGGTGCTGGCATCGGCCAGCCCGCGCCGGCGCGAATTGCTGGCCCGCATCGGCGTGGTGCCCGATGCGATCATCCCTGCCGATATCGACGAAACCCCGCTGCGTGGTGAAAGCCCGCGCGCCCATGCGGTGCGCCTGGCCGCGCAAAAGGCGCGCGCCGCGGCGCTGCTGCGCCCCGATGCCGTGGTGCTGGCGGGCGATACCGTGGTCGGGGTGGGGGCGCGCATCCTGCCCAAAGCCGAAGACGAAGCGACCGCGCGGCAGTGCCTGGCGTTGCTGTCGGGTCGGCGCCACCGCGTCTATTCGGGCGTGGCGGTGATCACACCCGATGGCGTGCTGCGCGAGGCGTTGAGCGAAACCATCGTGCGGTTCAAACGGCTGACCCAGGCCGAAATCGCAGCCTATCTCGCCGGCGGTGAATGGCACGGCAAGGCGGGCGGCTATGCCATCCAGGGCAGCGCCGAAGGATTTTGCCTGTGGCTTTCGGGCAGCCATTCGGGCGTGGTCGGGCTGCCGCTGTATGAAACCGGCCGGCTGCTGCGCGCTGCGGGCCACCTGAACGCTGCAGGCCACCTCAACACTGGGGAACGCCCGCTTGCCTGAATGGCTGGTTGAAACGGGAATCGGCGAAGATCGCGCGGTTCTGGTGGCTGGCCCTCCCGGCGCGCGGATTGACAGCGATTGTGATGCGCCCCGGATATTGGCCGCGCGGCTGTGCTGGCGCGAACGCTGGCGTGCGGGCGCGGTCAGCCCGGCGCGGCTGGATCATCGCCATGCCGGCACGCGGCGCGGCGCGGTGCTGCTGCCCGATGGCACGCCTGCGCTGATCGATGCCTTGCCCCCCGGGCTATCCTCCGGGGCCACGCTGATGGTGCGGATCACCCGCCCGGCGCTTGCCGAAACCGGCCGGTTCAAGGCGGTGCAATGCCGCCCGGCGGGCGATGCCGCCTCCCCCGCCTCCCCCGCCTCCCCCGCCGCCGCGCCGCCGCTGGCCGAGGCCCTGGCCGAAACCGGGCACCCGGTGCGCCGGCTCGATGTCTTTGACCGCAGCCTCGATCACGCCGGCTGGAATGATCTCTGGGCCGAAGCGCGCCTGGGCCAGATCGATTTTCCCGGCGGCAGCCTGACAATCAGCCCCACCCCGGCGATGACGCTGATCGATATCGACGGGCCGCCACCGCTGCTGCCGCTGGCGCTCGCGGCGGCGCCTGCGGTGGCCGGCGCGCTGGCGCGGCTGGATATCGGCGGATCGGTGGGCATCGATTTTCCCGGGCTCGACGGGCGCGGCGAACGCCAGGCGGTGGACCAGACGCTGGGCGCCGCGCTTGATCAGCACGGCTGGCGCGGCGAACGCACCGGGATGAATGGATTTGGCCTGGTCCAGCTGGTCAGCCGGCTGGAACGCCCATCGCTGATCGCACGCCTGGCGCACAGTCCGGCGCGCGCGGCGGCGCATGCGCTGCTGCGCCAGGCCGAGCGCGTGGGCGAACCGGGCGCATTGCTGCTGGTGGCGCATCCCGCGGTGCTCGCAGCGATCGACCCGACGATGGAGGCCGAACTCGCCCGCCGCAGCGGCCGCACAATCCGCCGCGAACCGCGCGCAGGGCTTGCCCATCACGCCGCTTTCGCGCAGGCGATATCGCCATGAGCCCGACCGACATGCCCCCCGCCAATTCCGGAAGCGCGCAAGACCCGGCGCGCCCGCCCCGCCCCTGCCCGATCTGCGGAAAGCCGCGAAACGCAGACGTTGCGCCGTTTTGTTCGTCACGCTGCCGCGATCGCGATCTGATGCGCTGGCTGGACGATGGCTATGCCATTCCCGGCCGCCCGGCCAGCACCACCGGCCCCGATGGCACCGACGCGCGCGAAGCGTTCGACGACGACGAAGGCTGAAAAAACTGTCATGATGGGGCTGGACAAGCCCCCCGCGCTTCGCCATAGGCGCGCTTCCATCGCGCAGGCGCCACCAGGCGCCGCACCGCGCAGGACCCAGGCCCGGGTAGCTCAGTTGGTAGAGCACGTGACTGAAAATCACGGTGTCGGCGGTTCGATTCCGTCCCCGGGCACCACTTTTTTCCTCATAGAAATCAACTGCTTAGCGGGTAAATTCTCCCGCAAAACCCCAGACAACGTGATCTAATCGCATTTCTGGGGTCAGCAGTAAGTCAGCAGGAGAAGTTGATTTTGAATCAACCATCCATTCCGTTACTTTAAATATACAATTCAGGAAAATTGCAAATTCAAAGTGACTATTTACCACTTTAACCCAACCTCAGTGTAACCTGCTAATAACTCCGCTGTCCTTTTTGAACCTGTGTATTGTTACAATAGGCATCTTATCAGTGCAAGATGTCGCAATCATATATGATTCGTTTACATTTTCAATGAAATTTTTTGCTCTGCAAGTTAAACTCTGATTTTGCCGTTCACCCGTGAGCCGGGAACAGCGCAGCCAGATGATATGGTATTTGGACGGCTTCCAACTTCTTGACGCCCATGCGGCACGCCCTCTTGCAGAAAATCAGCCAAAGTTTTTAGCCGCAGGGAATTTGCAGTCCTAGCTCCGCCGCCCTATCATCGCGGCAATCAGGGAGTGCGGGCACGTTCCGCGAAGCACGAATGAATTTGATCAAATCCAAGAAGCGGGTCGCCGATCATGGCGAAGTTTTTACACCCCAATGGTTGGTGGAGAAGATGCTCGACCTCGTGCAGGGGGAGACCGAGCGGATCGATTCTCGCTTTCTCGAACCCGCTTGCGGCAGCGGAAACTTTCTCGTCCCGATCCTTCAACGCAAGCTTGCTGCGGTTGAGCTTAAATTTGCCAAATCCGAGTTCGAAAAACGTCACTACGCCTTGTACGGCTTGATGTGTGCTTACGGCGTCGAATTGCTTGAAGATAATATCGCAGAGTGTCGGGCAAACATGCTCGATGTTTTCGCGGACTATTTGGCGCTAGATGAGGGAGACGATCTCTATCACGCCGCTGTCGTCGTGCTGTCGCTCAACCTCGTTCATGGCGACGCCATGACGATGCTCGGCATAGACGGCTCACCCATCAATGTGGTCGAGTGGGGCTATCTTGGGAAAGGCAAATTTCAGCGGCGCGACTTTCGGCTGGACGTATTGACCGGCATGGCCAGTTTCAGTGCCGAGGATTCGCTCTTTTCATCTCTTGGAAAACATGAGATTTTCAGACCAACAAAGTCCTATCCGCCAATGACCATAGTTGATCTGGCTGGGATGGGTAATGGTTTGGGAGGAACCACATGAGCGATCAGGCAAGTTTTGCACTTCGGGGGCGAAACCCCGATGTGTTGACCTGCATCGCCAACTTATCGAACGATGAGGTGTTTACGCCCCCAGAATTTGCAAACCGGATGCTGGACACACTGGCCGACGCGTGGGCGGCGGGAAATGGCGGCGCGAACCTCTGGGCCGATAGCTCGGTCAAATTCCTTGACCCCTGCACAAAATCAGGCGTGTTCCTTCGCGAGATTGCTACCCGCTTGATACAAGGGCTCGCTTCCGAAATTCCTGACCTGCAAACTCGGGTCGATCACATCCTGACCCGACAAATCTATGGCATCGGAATTACGCGACTGACCAGTTTGCTGGCTAGGCGGAGCGTCTATTGCTCCAAACATGCTAGTGGTGAGCACTCGGTTGTTAAAGGGTTTACCAGCGACGACGGCAACATCTGGTTTGAGCGGACTGAGCATCGCTGGGACAACGGAAAATGCAGTTTTTGCAGCGCAAGCCAAACCACGTTGGACCGTGGCGGCGACATGGAAACATACGCCTATGCGTTCATTCATACTGACGACATCAAGGCGCTCGTGGCTGAGTTTTTTGGAGATGAGATGCAGTTCGATGTAATTATTGGAAATCCGCCGTATCAGCTTTCTGATGGCGGTCAGGGCGCCAGCGCCGTCCCTATTTACAATAAGTTTGTCGAGCAGGCGAAGGCGCTCGAACCACGATTCTTATCGATGGTGATCCCAGCACGCTGGTTTTTTGGCGGGCGTGGCCTGGATGCTTTTCGCCGTTCAATGCTTGAAGACAACGGCATCCGCAAAATTGTCGATTTTCCGGATAGCCGCCAATGTTTCGCGAACGTCGATGTCGCTGGAGGCATCTGCTATTTTCTCTGGAACCGCGACGATCACGGCACTTGCGAGGTGGTAAGCCACCTCTTCGGTGGTGAGGAATCGACAAGTGTCCGTCCATTGCTCGAACCCGGCTGTGACATCTTCATTCGAAACAACGAACATATCGCCATTCTTAAGAAAATCGTATTTAAAGAAACCGGCGCAAACGGTGTTATACTTCCAACGAACCTTCGCTTTGATCAGCAGGTGAGTGGCCAAAAGCCCTTCGGTCTTCGCACCTTCTTTCGTGGATACGCGACGAAACGAAATCCTGATGATGTAATTGTACTTCAAAGTGGAGGCCGGGCATGGACAGCACGCTCCGAAATCAGCGAGGGTACGATTCTCATCGACAAATGGAAGGTTTTCACCTCCAAGTCATCATCTGAACATGCAGGTCAGGTTGATAAAAATGGAATGAGAAAAGTTCTTTCACTTTCCGGCGTAATTCCGCCAGGTTCGGTTGTTACAGAAACTTATGTTTTACTCGGAGCCTACGATACTGAGATTGAGGCACGTAACTGCTTTTCATACGCGACAACAAAGTTTTTTCGTTTTCTGGTGGCGGCAAGAGCTTCAGCGCAAGACCTACCTCGGATCGCTTATTCTTTTGTGCCGTTACAAGATTTTTCGCAAAAGTGGTCTGATGAGGATCTTTATGGCAAATACGGTCTGAGCGAGGATGAAATAGCGTTGATAGAAGGGACAATTCGCCCGATGGAGACGGGCGTTGATTAAGCCGTCTATTGACGAAATTCTAGCACCCAAACCGGAAGCGGAGCCGCGAATTTACGCGTACGCGATCGATGCTCACACCCATGTGGGGCTGCTAAAGATCGGCCAGACGACACGTCGTGTGCAGCAGCGCGTAGCTGAGCAAGTCAAAACGGCCGCCGTATCGTTTCGGATTGAACTCGATGAACCCGCGTCGCGGGACGACGGAAGCACGATCACAGATTTCGCGGTTCGTGCGGCGCTACTTAAAAAGGGGTTCGAGAATCCCACGCTGGAATGGATGCGCTGCACGGTCGCCGATGTGCGAACAGCGCTAACCGAGCTTCGAACCGGCCGGGCACTGTCAGGCGCCCACCACGAGACATTCCCACCTCGGCGCGAGCAGTCGGATGCCGTCGAAAAGACCTATGAGTATTTTCACAGCATATGGAGCGAGGATGCAAATGCCGTTCCACGATTCCTCTGGAACGCCAAAATGCGGTTTGGCAAAACCTTCACCAGCTATCAACTGGCCAAGAAGCTCAGCGCGAAGCGGGTGCTCGTGCTGACATTCAAGCCTGCGGTAGAGGATGCTTGGCAATCAGACCTAGAATCGCATGTCGATTTTGAGGGCTGGCAGTACCTATCTCGAAATTCTGGCCGGGACCCCACCGCGATCGAATCCGATCGGCCGGTCGTTTATTTCGGTTCATTTCAGGATTTGTTGGGGCGGGATCGGGCTTCCGGCGCGATCAAGGCGCGGAATGAATGGCTGCACGCCATAAACTGGGACCTCGTGGTGTTTGACGAATACCACTTTGGTGCTTGGCGTGACACCGCCAAGGAGTTGTTTGAAGGGGAGGACGACGCCAGCGACGAGGCCAAACGCGAATACGATGGTGGCTTGGGCCTTGTTAACGAGCAACTCGATGAAATCTCAGTGGAAGATGCGTTTCTCCCGATCACTACCCGATCATACCTCTACCTGTCAGGCACACCATTCAAAGCGCTAGCCACGGGCGAGTTCATCGAAGAACAAATCTTCAATTGGACCTACACCGATGAACAGCGGGCCAAGGCGGAATTTGCCGCCAAAAATCCTGGCGAGCGCAATCCCTATGCGGCGTTGCCTTCGATGCGTCTGCTGACTTATCAAATGCCAGACGAACTCCTTGCGATCGCCAGTGCCGGGGAATTCGACGAATTTGATTTGAACGAGTTTTTTTCTGCCAAAGGATCAGGCAGCAAGGCCACATTTGCGCACAAGGATGACGTGCAGAAGTGGCTCGATATCATTCGCGGGTCCTATGTGCCGCAGACGGTGGATAGCCTCCGCACGGGCTCCCGGCCGCCATTCCCGTATTCCGACACTCGGTTACTCCCGTATCTCCAACATTCGTTTTGGTTTCTGCCCAATGTCGCCGCCTGCCATGCCATGGCGAACCTTTTGACCGAACGGCACAACACGTTTTGGCATACGTACAAGGTTATCGTCGCGGCGGGATCGGCGGCTGGGATTGGCCTTGATGCCGTTCCGCCGGTTCGAAAGGCGATTGGCAGCGGGTTCGATACAAGCACCATCACGCTGTCATGCGGCAAGCTCACGACAGGCGTAACGATCCCGCAATGGTCGTCGATCTTGATGTTGCGCAATCTCAAGTCGCCGGAAACTTACTTTCAGGCGGCGTTCCGAGTCCAATCGCCATGGTCCATCAAAAATCCCAACGGCGACAATCCGAATGAAGAGGAAGTGCTAAAGCCTGTTTGCTTCGTTTTCGATTTTGCGCCGACCCGAGCGCTGCGACAGTTGTCCGACTACGGCATCGGCCTTTCGCCCGGCGAAGCGAACCCTGAGGACGCGGTCAAAGAGCTTGTCTCGTTCCTACCGGTCTTGGCCTACGACGGCGCAAACATGACGCAGATCGATGCGGGCGGCATCCTCGACATCGCAATGGCGGGTACCTCTGGGACGCTACTAGCGCGCAAATGGGAATCCGCGCTGCTGGTAAATGTGGATAATGACACCCTGCGTCGCGTTTTGGATAACCCAGAGGCTTTGGCCGCTGTCGAGCGCATCGAGGGTTGGCGGGCACTCGGCGACAACGTGATCGAGACGATCATCAACAAGAGCGAAAAGATCAAAGACCTGAAAGCCAAGCAGAAGGATGGCGGACTCACTGCGAAGGAAAAAAAGGAACTGAGCGAGGAGGAGAAGGAATACAAATCTAAGCGGAAGCTTGTGCAGGAAAAGCTCATCAAATTTGCGACCCGCATTCCGGCGTTCATGTACCTGACTGATTTCCGCGAAAACACACTACAGGACGTTATCACAAAGCTTGAGCCTGAGCTTTTCCTCACAGTCACGGGCCTTACCGTGGCTGACTTCCACTTGCTGGTACGGTTGAAGGTGTTTAACACCGAGCGCATGAATCAGGCTGTCTTTGCCTTCCGACGCTACGAAGATGCATCGCTCGCTTACACCGGCATTGAGACCCATGCGGACCTTACGCATTACGGCCTTTATGACACCGTGATCGGAAAAGAGTGAAAGCAGGCTCGCCACTATGAGCAAGCGCAATTTAATGCCAAGTAAATTAAAAGCATTTACCGCAATAAATCAATCCTAGGGCGCCTTGTCTTTTCGTTTTTCCAACAAAATATAAGCTGAAAAAGCCCTACGGTGCTTTAAATCTTCTTCTTTATAATCATCAATAACCTGCTTTACGAAATCTATATCTATCTCGACTTGCTGTTTTGTGAGTCGTGAATTTGGATCATAATCAGCTTGTTCGCGCTTGTGCTGCATTTGCCTAAACGCCAAAGCGAAATCTTTGACGCTATCAGGAAAATCTAGATCTTTGACATCCTTGCAACGATCCCACGCCTTGTTGTGCTGCAACGCTCTATAAACCTGCACCCAAGCTTTTTTACTCCGTGCCGAGCCACGACTACCGATCAAAGTGTCCGCAGCGTCGCGGGCTAGACAATGAAACAGTGCATAGTAAACGGTGCTATGAGCCCGCTTTAGGCTTGATTGCGATGGCTTTTTGCCGCTCGCAATAAGCAAGCATTCGGCTGTCGCTAGCAGGCTATGCGGCTTCACGCGTCAATTTTAACTGCTCAGCAGCGCTCCTGAACGACAAAACAGGAATGCCCTCTTCGTCACTAAGCGAGTTCCAGATGCTGCGAGCAAGCCCCTTAATATCTGAAGCTGTCGGGCGAACGCGAAAGATCACCATGACCTCAACAATCGGTTCACCCGATGCATCAAAGTCTCTGGTGACTATGACACGTTCGATTGCCTCATTCGGAAAACGCTCCCGAACGAGTGAGGTGACCGACAGGCCTAGTTCATCAGATTTGCTTCGCACAGCCATGCCATGATGATGTGGGCAAAAAGGTTGAAAAGTCTATACGACTGAGAAATTTAGGCTTTATATGTAGCGAAAATTCGCTACATATAAAAATAATTTCCGTCAAGTAGGTTTGGCTCAAAATCTAGCCTTTTGGGCTAAAAATTTTTTCCGAAGACCGCCACAAAGTATCGGAAAAGTACAAAATAGGAAATTTCCTACAGCCATGCCACCTGCGTGTCGAGCGCTCCGAATGGGGCCACTCACCGAAATGATGGCGGCGAAAGCGCGAACCAGAACTCCTCCAACGCTTTCAGATCGCTGAGACCATCATCGGTTGAGTTTAGCTAACAATCGCAATTCAAAGCTCTCCAACTCAGGTCGTTCGGACAACGTGATCTTCCGTCACGTTGTCTAAAATCCCCCATATTTTACATAAAATACTGATTTTATGTCATTTATTTTTTGACAGCGGAGCTTTAGCCCAAGATAGATGGTCGATCTCAAGTAAGACAACGTGAGTAAAATTTCCTGATTAGGGTCAGCAGGAGGGAGTCACTTAAAGTCCAGTGTTGTCCCTGACTGTCCACTGAAACCGCTAAAATGTTGAGTTTTAATGAACATTTTCGCTGCCGAAAGTGACATAAGCGGACTCTGACTGACACTGGGCGACAGACACTGATGTCTGAAAATCACGGTGTCGGCGGTTCGATTCCGTCCCCGGGCACCATTGGCCCCTATCGAGGCATCCAGACAGCTCCATAGACGTCCAACAAATGGCTGAATTCCGACAATTTCTTCGACCGTCGCTCCGCGGTCGGCCGGTGGGAGCCGGTTGCAGCCGGACAAATTGATGGTATCGTTGATGGTACGCACCAAATACCAACAATGCGATACCATCATGACCCTTACAGCAACCGCAATTAATGCCGCAAAACCAAGGCCTAAGGCCTACAAGCTGACCGACGAGCTCGGTCTGTATCTGCTTGTTACGCCAACCGGCGGTCGGCTTTGGCGAATGAATTACCGATTTGCCAACAAACAGAAGACCTTGGCCTGTTGAGTTGCGCTGAGAATTGACCCGGGATTTTCATCGAGAATTGACCCGGGTGGGTATGGGATATGTGCGGCCGGTGACGGCCATGGTCAAGGTCTGGGTTTATCCCTTTCTGGGTCTGGGGTCGGCAGAGCTGGCC
>CAILBC010000012.1 GCA_903832325.1 uncultured Sphingomonadales bacterium
CACCCGACCACCCAATACCGTACAATTACGTGGGTGGTCGGGTGGGGGAGCGGGCCGGTACCGACTTCGAAACTCGCCCTTTCGCGAGTTTCGAGTCAGACACTTAGTGGCCCGTGGACGTCTGCGCCGCGGCGCCGCTGCTTTCCGGGGCCTTGACGATGTCGTTCACGCCCGCGCCCTTGGGCACGGTCTGCGTCTTGGGATCGCCCACGGTGCTGCGGATCGCGGGCGATGAGGCGCCGGCGCGGCCCAGGGCATCGGTTTCAACCGCGCTGCGCGGGGCCGATCCGCCAAACAGCGCATCAAGCGCCTGGCGGCTGGAATCGACATCCTGCGGACGCGGTGCGCCCGGGTTGGGCGGGGTCAGCGAAAAATCGGGCGGCACGGCCAGCGGGGCCTGCCGCGTCACCGCGAATTCATCCGGTCGCACGCGGTTGAACAGCGAGGAATGCGAACTGCACCCGCCCAGAAGGCCGGCAAGCGCCACCACGCCACCGGCAAGGGGAAATAGGGCGGTCTTGCGCATTACAAATTCTCCGTAGGGGGCTGTGGACCGTCGTGCCGGCGCTTTTCGCCGGAAAGCAGCGAACGGGCAAGCAGTATCAGCACGCCGATGGTGATCGCCGCATCGGCCAGGTTGAAAATCAGAAACGGGCGCCAGGCGCCAATATGCAGATCGGCATAGTCGATCACGAAACCATGGACCGAACGGTCATAGATATTGCCAAGCGCCCCGCCCAGCACGAGCGCCAGACCGATCACATCGGACCGCCGCCGTTCGAACAGCAGCCACACCGCCACGGCCAGCGCGATCACCCCGGTAACCGCGATCAGGATGAGCCGCATCTGGTCCGATGTTGCGGTGAACAGGCCCAGCGACACGCCGAAATTGCGGGTGAAGCGCAAATCGAACACCGGCAACAGGCGGATCGCTTCAACCGACGGCAGCGCGACCGGGCCGGTCAGCAGCGCTTTCAGCCCGCGATCGATTGCGAATACCAGCAGTGCCAGGCCATAGCCAAAGGCACGCCGCGTCCACACTTCGAACGCGCGCGCTTCTGCCCGCGTGGGGCGCGTGGCGCTCATGCGCCCATCCTGTCGATAGTCCTGTCGATCTGGGTCACCACATCCTCACAACGGGCGCACAACGCGCCATCCTCTGCCACTTCGGGCAAATGCCGCCAGCAGCGGCCACATTTGTGATCATCCGTGCGGATCACGGCAATCGTGTCGCCATCACCGTGTTCAACCACCCCGGTGATCAGCAGTTCGGCCAGGCCCGCCAGCCCGCCTTGCGGCAGCGGCGCCTGCGCCGGCACAGTCACCCGCGCCTCCAGCCCCGAACCCAGCACTTTTTCGCGACGCAACGGCTCGATCGCTTCGTTCACCGTGCGGCGCAGTGCGATCAGCGCGGTCCACAGATCGGCGTTGTGATCGCTCGCCGGGATCACCGGCCATTCGAGCAGATGCACGCTTCCGCCCGCGGGATAACGCGTGCCCCAGACTTCTTCGGCCGTGAACACCAGCACCGGCGCGGCATAGCGCACCAGCGCGTGGAACAGCACGTCCATCACCGTGCGGCAGGCGCGGCGCGAGACCGAGCCCGGCGCATCGCAATAGAGGCTGTCTTTGCGGATATCGAAAAAGAATGCCGACAGATCCTCGTTGCAGAAATCGGCCAGCGCGCGGACATAAGTGTTGAAATCGAAATCATCGACCGCCGTGCGCAAGGTTGCGTCCAGCGCACCCAGCCGCGCCAGCACATAGCGTTCAAGCTCCGGCATCTGGTCCACGGGAAGCCGCTCGGCCTCATCAAACCCGTCGAGCGCGCCAAGCAGATAGCGGAAGGTGTTGCGCAGCTTGCGATACTGGTCGGCCACGCCCGCCAGGATTTCCTTGCCGATGCGGTGGTCTTCGGTGAAATCGACCGACAGCGCCCAGAGCCGCAGGATATCCGCGCCATAATCGCGCATCAGATCGATCGGGCTGATCGTGTTGCCCAGCGATTTGGACATTTTCATGCCCTTGGCGTCCATCGTGAACCCGTGAGTCAGCACCGCCTTGTAGGGGGCATGGCCGCGCGTGGCGCAGGCTTCGAGCAGCGACGACTGGAACCAGCCGCGATGCTGGTCCGACCCTTCGAGATAGAGATCGGCGAGCGGGCCGACATGGCCCGGGGGCCGGGTCAGGTCGGGCCAGCGCCCGCTTTCCAGCACAAAAGCATGGGTCGAGCCCGAATCGAACCAGACATCGAGAATGTCGGTGACCCGCTCGTAATCGTCCACCGCATGGTCCGGGCCCAGGAATTCGGCGCTGCGCGCTTCGTCCCAGGCATCGACACCGTCAATCGCCACGGCCGCGACAATCCGCGCATTGACCGCCGCATCGACCAGCACATCGCCGGTGGCGCGGTGGACGAACAGCGTCAGCGGCACGCCCCAGGCGCGCTGGCGCGACAGCACCCAATCGGGCCGGCCTTCGACCATCGCGCCCAGCCGGTTGCGGCCTTTTTCGGGCACGAAGCGGGTTTCGGCAATCGCCTTCACCGCGCGTTCGCGCAAGGTGCGCGGGGCCAGCATCGCATCAAGATCATCGGCGCCCGGCGGCAGGATCGGCGGGACCTGCTTGTCCATCGGCACGAACCATTGCGGCGTGCAGCGAAAGATCACTTTGGCCTTTGACCGCCACGAATGCGGATAGGAATGGCGATAGTCGGCGCTGGCCGCAACCAGCGCGCCCACTTCGGTCAGCGCGGTGCAGACCGGGCCGTCGGGCGCGTTGAAGCGCGGATTGATCACGCTGCCTTCGCCCGGCAGCCAGGCCCAGTCGGCGCGATATTTGCCATCGGCTTCCACCGCAAACACCGGTTCGATGCCATGCGCCTTGCACAGCAGGAAATCGTCTTCGCCATGATCCGGCGCCATGTGCACCAGGCCGGTGCCCGAATCGGTGGTGACGAAATCGCCGGCCAGAAACGGCCGCGGCCGCGCAAAGAACCCGCCCAGCGCATGCATCGGGTGGCGCGCCACAGTGCCTTCGAGCGCGGCGCCCTTGATGTAGAACTGCATCGTGCCGGATTCGGCTCCGACCCGGCGAACGAACGCATCAACCAGCGGTTCGGCCACGAGATAGCGCCGCCCGCCGCTTTCGATCAGGTGGTAATCGATATGCGCGCCATAGGCGATCGCCTGGTTGGCGGGTATGGTCCAAGGCGTGGTGGTCCAGATCACCGCAAAGGCGCCGACCAGATCCGGATCGGCGCTTTCGATGATTTCAAACGCCACGTCGATCTGGGTCGAGGTGATGTCTTCGTATTCGATTTCGGCCTCGGCCAGCGCGGTCTTTTCAACCGGGCTCCACATCACCGGCTTGGCCCCGCGGTAAAGCTGGCCAGATTCGGCAAAGCGCAGCAATTCGCGCACGATCGTTGCCTCGGCGCTGGCATCCATTGTCAGATAGGGGTTGTCCCAATCGCCGTTGATGCCCAGCCGTTTGAGCTGATCGCGCTGCACATCCACCCAATCGCGCGCATAGGCGCGGCATTCAGCGCGAAATTCGCGCGCGGGCACTTCGTCCTTGTTGCGCTTTTTCTTGCGATACAGCTCTTCGACTTTCCATTCGATGGGCAGGCCGTGGCAATCCCAGCCGGGCACATAAGGCGCGTCCTTGCCCAGCAGCGACTGGGTGCGCACCACCATGTCCTTCAGGATGTGGTTCAGCGCGTGGCCAATGTGCATGTCGCCATTGGCATAAGGCGGGCCATCGTGAAGAATGAACTTTTCGCGGCCGGCGCGGGCATCGCGCAGCGCACGATAAAGCCCTTCATCCTGCCAGCGCGCAAGAATCCCCGGCTCTTTCTGCGGCAGGCCGGCCTTCATCGGGAACTCGGTCTTCGGCAGGAAGACGGTCGGACGGTAATCGCGCTCTTGGGTCATGCGCCTTGGCCCTTAGCGGGCTTGCAGCGATCCTGCAATTGAGGAGGGGGTAGCGATTATAACGCGGCGAGCAGACCCCGCGCCGTGTCACAGTCTTTCGCGATCTGGTCCATCATCGCATCCATCGTGTCGAATTTCCATTCGCCGCGCAGGAAATGGTGAAACACGACCTCGATCTCCTGCCCATACAGATCGCCGGAAAAATCGAAAAAATGCGGCTCCAGCAGTTCCTTGGGCGGATCGAACGTGGGGCGGATGCCCAGATTGGCCGCGCCCTTCAACACGCGCCCGTCGGGCAGCCGCCCGGTCACTGCATAAATGCCGTAACGCGGGCGCAGATAATGCCCCATCAGCAGATTGGCCGTGGGGAAACCGATCGTGCGCCCCACTTTGTCGCCATGCAGCACCGGCCCGCACACCGCGAACGGCCGCGTCATCAGCCGGCCTGCGGTTTCGCAATCGCCTGCGGCCAGCGCATCGCGGATGCGGCTGGACGAAACCACTTCGCCGCCGGTTTCCACCGGGCCGATCGCGCGGGTGCGCAGGCCCAGCGTCGCGCCAAGCTGTTCCAGCACGGCAACATTGCCGCCGCGCCCTTTGCCAAAAGTGAAATCTTCGCCCGTAACGACGCCCGCCGCACCCAGCCGGCCAACCAGCAGATCGGCAACGAAGCTTTCCGCGCTGGTGCCGGCCAGCACCGCATCGAACGGAAAGACCAGCATGGCATCGGCGCCGGCCGCGGCGAACAGTTCTTCGCGCTGATCGAGCGTGGTCAGGCGGAACGGCGGGGCATCGGGCTGAAAATGGCGCACCGGATGCGGATCGAACGTGGCGATGATCGCCGGGCGCCCTTCGGCCCGCGCCCAGTCGACTGCGGCGCGCGCCACGGCCTGGTGGCCCAGGTGAAACCCGTCAAAATTGCCCAGCGCGATTACCGCGCCGCGCCAGCCATCGGGCAGGGCCTGTCGTGCATCGAACCGCATCAGCCGCCAACCCGTTCCAATGTCACGAAATCATAGGCCGGCAGATCGTCTGCCGCCGGGTGCGCGATGCGCGCCACTTCGCGCCAGGTCGGCCCGGGCGCGGGCATGACCGTATCGCCGTGATAGGCACGGTGCACTTCGGTCAGTTCCATCCGCGTGGCGTGGCCTTCCATCGCGGCGATCACTTCGGCGCCGCCGATCACTGCCGCGCCTTCGCCTGCCCGAGCCAGCGCTTCTGCCACAGAATGCGCGGTTTCTGCCCCGTCGCGCTGCCAGCCGGCATCGCGCGTGAGCACGATGTGGCGGCGGCCGGGCAGCAGCCCGGGCAGCGATTCAAAGGTTTTGCGCCCCATGATCATGGCCTTGCCCATGGTCAGCGCCTTGAACCGGCGCAGATCGGCGGGCAAGTGCCAGGCCAGGCGCCCGCCATGCCCGATGGTGCCATCGCTGGCCCGGGCAACAATGATGGTCAATTCCGGCACGATGGCGTTCACAGCTCCAGCCGGGTGACATGGCCCATCTTGCGCCCGGGCAGCACCGCCGCCTTGCCATAAAGGTGCAGGTGGTTGGCCGGGTCCGACAGGATCGCCGCCCAGTCGCGCGCGGCATCGCCGATCAGGTTGTCCATCACCGCGCCGCGTGCCGCGAGCGCCGTAGCCCCCAGCGGCAGGCCGCAGATCGCGCGCACATGGTTTTCGAACTGGCTGGTAAGCGCGCCTTCGATCGTCCAGTGCCCCGAATTGTGCACGCGCGGTGCCATCTCGTTGAACACCGGGCCAGCATCGGTGGCAAAGAATTCCAGCGTCAGCACGCCGACATAGTCCAGCGCCTGCGCCACTTTGCCCGCCAGTGCGCGCGCCTCGGCCACCTGGGCCTCGATCTGCGGCGGCGCGGGCACGGTCGAACGCGCCAGAATGCCGTCCTGGTGTTCGTTCTGCGCCGAATCCCAGAACGCGATGGCGCCATCGACCCCGCGCGCCAGAATCACCGAAAATTCGCCGAAAAAGTGCACGAACCCTTCGTAGATCAGCGGCACCGCGGGCAGATTGATCGCGGCGGCATCGGCCGCGGTCATGATCCGCCACTGGCCCTTGCCGTCATAGCCATCGCTCCGGGTCTTGAGGATGCCGGGCGTGCCGATGCGCGCAATCGCGGCATCGAGATCGGCGCGGCTGTCAACCTGGGCCCAGGGCGCGGGATGCCCGCCCAGCGTTTCGACAAAGCCTTTTTCATTCACCCGGTCCTGCGCCACCTGCAGCGCGCGTGCCGGCGGGTGCAGCGGCGCATGCGGCACGATCGCGGCGAGCGGCGCAGCGGCAACATTTTCGAATTCGTAGGTGACCACCGCGCAGGTTTCGGCAAACTGCGCCAGCGCGGCCATATCGTCATAAGTGCCACGGGTGAACCGCGCGGCCACATCGGCGGCGATGGGATCGGCCTCTGGCGCGTAAATGTGGCAGCGATAGCCCAATTGCGCCGCGGCCAGCGCAATCATCCGCCCCAGCTGGCCACCGCCCAGAATGCCGATCGTTTCGCCCGGAGGAATCATGCCCTGCGCCGCATTCAGGCTGGCCGCTCTGCCACGGACGCGGTCTGTTCGGCGCGAAACGCGATCAACCGGTCGGCCAGCGCCGGATCGGACGTGGCCAGAATCGAGGCCGCGAGAATCCCGGCATTGGTCGCGCCCGCCGTGCCGATCGCCAGCGTGGCCACGGGAATGCCGCCGGGCATCTGGACAATCGACAACAGGCTGTCGAGCCCCGACAGCGCCTTTGACTGTACCGGCACGCCCAGCACCGGCAGATGGGTCATCGCCGCGACCATGCCCGGCAGATGCGCCGCGCCGCCTGCGCCCGCAATGATCACGCGAAAGCCCTGCAGGTGCGCCGATTTGGCGAATTCAACCAGCCGATCGGGGGTGCGGTGCGCCGAAACGATGCGGCAATCGTGCGCCACGCCCAGCCGGTTCAGCACCGCCGCGGCGTTTTGCATCGTTTCCCAATCGGACTGGCTGCCCATAACGATGGCAACCGGCACAAGTGCAGTCATCGCCGGTGTCTCCCCAGATCGATCAGCGTTCGGACAGGTAATAGCGGTCGATCGCCGCCAGCGTATCGTCCAGATCATAAATGATCGGCTGCCCGGTCGGGATTTCCAGACCGGTGATGTCTGCATCCGAAATGCCCGACAAGTGCTTGACCAGCGCGCGCAGCGAATTGCCGTGCGCCGACACGATCACGGTTTCGCCCGCGCGCAGCGCCGGGGCGATCTGCGCCTCGTAATAGGGCAATACCCGCGCGATCGTGTCCTTCAGGCTTTCGGTCGCGGGCACGGCGATCCCGGCATAGCGCGGATCGGCCGACAGATCGAATGCGCTGCCCGGCTCCATCGGCGGCGGCGGCACGTCAAAGCTGCGGCGCCAGACTTTCACCTGGTCTTCGCCATGCCGCGCGGCGGTTTCGGCCTTGTTCAGCCCGGTCAGCCCGCCATAGTGGCGTTCGTTCAGCCGCCAGTCCTTGGTTTCGGGCACCCACAGCCGGCCAGCCGCTTCGAGCACGAGGTGCAGCGTCTTGATCGCGCGGGTCTGCACCGAGGTGAAGGCGATCGTGGGCAGCACGCCCTTGTCTTTCAACAGCACGCCGGCGGCCGTGGCCTCGGCCGCGCCGAGTTCGGTCACATCGACATCCCACCACCCGGTAAAGCGGTTTTCCAGATTCCACTGTGACTGGCCGTGGCGGACAAGGATCAGACGGGGCATCGGGGTTCCTGCTGCACGAAAAAGCAAGTGCGCGCCGTAGCGGCTTGGTCAGGATTTGGAAAGATCACTGTTCGCGGCAGGTTCGGGGGTGGCAGAATCGGGGGTGGCCATCGCCCGTGCCTGTGCCTTGCGCCGGCGCAAATTGGCGCGCAGCTGTTCAGCCAGGCGAGCCTGCTTTTCGTCCCTCGCAGCGGCAGGGTCGGTCGGAACACGGTCGGTCATCGCACCCGCTGTGGCGAATGGCACGCGCGCGCGCAAGCCCTGCTTGACAAAGCCGCCCCCCCCAGCCAAAGGGCGCGCCTGCCCCACCGGCATGCCTTTGGCGGCACCGGGGCCAGCGGGAAATGGTGTGCTGCTGTAGCTCAGTGGTAGAGCGCATCCTTGGTAAGGCTGAGGTCGGGAGTTCAATCCTCCCCAGCAGCACCATTTCCTGCCCTGTGATCCCGTCAAAGCCTGGCCGTGACCCCGGCGCCCTTTCCGGCCGCTTGACCCGCGCGCGAAGGCGCCGCATGCGGGGCGCGCCATGAAATTCTTTTCCGACAACGCCGCTTCGGTCCACCCGCGTGTGTGGGCCGCCCTGCAATCGGCCGATGCGCCCGACACCGGTTATGATGGCGATGCGCTGTCGCGCCGGCTGGACGATGCGTTTTCCGCGCTGTTTGGCCAGCCCGCCACCGCCTTGTGGGTGGCGACCGGCACGGCCGCCAATTGCCTGGCGCTGAGCGCGATGGTGCCGCCGTTTGGCGGGGTGGTCTGCCACCGCGAGGCGCATATCGAAACCGACGAAGGCGGCGCGCCGGGGTTTTACACCCACGGGGCCAAGCTGATCCTGGCCGAAGGCGATGCGGCGATGCTGACGCCCGAAACGATCACCGCCGCGGTCGCGCCGATTCGCGATGATGTGCACCGTGTGCAGCCGCACGCCATTTCGATCACCCAATCGACCGAATATGGCCGCGTCTATTCCCCCGAGGCGGTTACCGCGATCGGCGATCTGGCGCGCGCACGCGATCTTTGGCTGCACATGGACGGCGCCCGCTTTGCCAATGCCGTGGCGCATCTGGGGTGCACGCCTGCGGCGGTAACGGTGGATGCCGGGGTCGATGCGCTAAGCTTTGGCTTTGTGAAAAACGGCGGCATGGGCGCCGAAGCGATCGTGTTCTTTGGCGAAGCGCGCGACCCGGCCCTGATCGACAGCGTGCACCGCGCGCGCAAGCGCGCCGGGCATCTGCAATCAAAGGGCCGCTATCTGGCCGCGCAGATCCTTGCCCTGCTGGACGGTGATCTGTGGCTGGACAATGCACGTGCGGCCAATGCCGCCGCGGCCGAGCTGGCGGCCGCCGCCGGCGACCGGCTGATCCATCCGGTGGAGGCCGACGAGGTGTTTCTGGTGGTCAGCCCGGCCGAAGCGGCGGCGCTGCGCACGGCTGGGTTCGATTTCTACGACTGGACGGCGCCCGCCGGCACGCCCGGCGCGGCGCGGCTGGTCACGTGCTGGAACAGCAATCCGGCGCATGTTGCCGCACTGGCGCGCGCGATCGCGGCGCTGTGACGCCACCGCAGCAGCCGGCGGAACCGGGTACCAAAGTCGATCCGCGGGTCATCGCCGCCTTTGTCATCACCGCGCTGGTCTGGGGATCGACCTGGCTGGTGATCAAGGGGCAGATTGGCCCGGTGCCACCAAGCTGGTCGGTCACCTGGCGGTTTGTCGGGGCGGCCGTGGGCATGTTTGCGCTGGGCCTGGTGCGCGGTGAAATCCCGCTGCGCGCAGCCGTGCCCGAACGCCGCGTGCTGATCCACGCCGCGCTGATCGGGGTCAGCCTGTTCTGCGCCAATTTCCAGTTTGTCTATCGCGCCGAAACGCATCTGACTTCGGGGCTGGTCGCGGTGGTATTTGCGCTGCTGATGGTGCCCAATGCCGTGTTCAGCCGGATTTTCCTGGGTACGCCGGTCACGCGCGGGTTCGTGGGCGGATCGCTGATCGCGCTGGGCGGGATCGTGCTGCTGATGATCAGCGAATATCGCGCCGCGGCGGCGGGCAGCGATGTGCCGCTGGGCGCTGCGATGACCGTTCTGGCGCTGATGTTTGCCTCTACCGGCAATGTGTTGCAGGCCGCGCAAGTGGCGCGCACCGTGCCGGCGGCGATGCTGCTCGCCTGGGCCTTTCTGTTTGGCGCGGTGGCCGATTTTGCGGTGGCCTGGGTGCTGTCGGGCCCGCCGGTGTTCGACTGGTCACCGGCATACCTGGGCAGCGTCGCCTATCTGTCGCTGATCGGATCGGTGCTGACGTTTCCGCTGTACAATCTGCTGTTGCGCCAGATGGGGCCGGGGCGTGCGGCCTATAACGGGGTGCTGGTACCGGTCGTCGCGATGCTGCTGTCCACCGCGTTCGAACAGTATCGCTGGTCGGTGTTCAACCTGACCGGGGCGGCGCTGTCGCTGATCGGGCTGATCGTTGCGCTGCAATCGCGCAGGCCTTCGCGGTAAGTGGGAAACCGCGGGCGCCAGCCGAGCACGCGCTTTGCCTTGCCATTGGCGACGCGGCGGTTTTCGGCATAAAACGCCAGCGCCATCGGTGACAGGCCGGCATCGGCCAGCGGTTGCAGCGGCGGCGGCGCAACCCCGGCCAGCCGCGCCGCCTCTTCGATCACGGCATTGGCATCGCACGGTTCGTCATCGGCCAGGTTGTAAACCCCGGCAGGTCCGGCCAGCCCGGCAATCACCCCGCCGGCAATATCGGCAACATGGATGCGGCTGAACACCTGCCCCGGCGCGATCAGCCGCCGCGCCGTGCCATCGCGCAGCCGGTCAAACGCACTGCGCCCCGGGCCATAAATGCCCGGCAGGCGAAACACCCGCGCACCCAGCGCCTGCCACGCGGCATCGGCATGGCTGCGCGCGTTGCGCCGGCCATGGCCGATCGGCGCGGTTTCATCGACAAAGGCCCCGCCGCAATCGCCATAGACCCCGGTGGACGACAGATAGCCGATCCACCGCGCGCCCAGCGCCGCGCCATAAGCATCCAGCACCGGATCGCGCCCGTCGCGCCCCGGCGGCACGCTCGACAGCACGTGGCTGGCCTGGGCGAGTGCGGCATGGACCGCAGCGCGATCATCAAACGCGATCGCCCCGCCACGCCCGGTGCCATCAACCTGCCAGCCATCGCCGCGCAGATGCCGCGCCAGCACCCCGGCGCTATATCCCAGGCCAAACACGAACAGCCGCATCGCGTTTACCGCGCCGAAGGCTGCGCAGCGGGCAGCGGCGCGGGCTGCACCTCGGTCGCGTCGGGCACATGGTCCTTTTTCCACTGCATCGCGCGGGTCACGCGGGTGCGGCCAGAGGGGTGATCATAAAACAGCGCCTCTTCCCAGGCGGGCGGTGCGATCTTGCGAAACGTCGCCACCTGCATCGCCGCGCGGGCAAAACCATCGGGTTCGCGCGCCAGATCGAGCCCGAAAACATCGGCCTCGTTTTCTGCGCTGCGCACATACGTGTTGGTCACCGGCAGAAACAGCAGCGAAATCGCGCTGAACAGCCCGACCAGCACCGGCAAGGCCGCCGGATCATCCAGCCCGCGCACCCCGTGCCGCCGCCCGCCCAGTGCAATCGCCATCGGCGCCAGCCGCGTGATCAGCCAGAACTGCAATCCCGCCAGCAGCGTCATGAACCCGATCATACGCCACACATGATGCAGGACGTAATGGCCCATTTCGTGCCCAACCACCGCCACGGTTTCGGCCGGGCCGGTGCGGTTGACCAGATTGTCGGTCAGGCTGATCCGCACCGTGGGCCCCAGCCCCGCGACATGCGCGGAAATCCGGTCGCTCTGCCGCGAGGCATCAAACACGTCGATATGGTCGGCCGGAATGTGCTGCGCATTGGCCATCGCGACAATGCGATTGCGCAAGGGCCCGGGCGCCAGATCGTGCGAGGAATTGAACAGCGGCAGGATGAACACCGGCGCGACCAGGCTGAACAGCGCGATCATCACGCCCACCGCACCGGCCCCGACCAGCCACCACAGGCGGGGAAAGCCGCGCATCACCGCATTGATCACCGTCAGCACCAGCGGCCCCACCAGCAGCGTGATCAGTGCCGCAATCGCCTGTTCCGACAGCCACCCGCCAAAGCCCAGGTTCATCAGGCCAAACCGGCGCTCGCGCCAATAATCGACATAAATCGACCAAGGCAGCTCCAGCACCAGCAGGCAGGCCAGAAACGTGGCCGAAACCGCGACCATGATCACCCAGGGGCGCCACCCCTGCCGGCGCATCGCATCGCGCAAGCGGACCAGCAGCCCGCTGCGCAGCACCAGCCAGCACAGCACCACCGTGATCAGCGACGAGACCACGCCCAGCCACTGCTGCCCGTCGAAATAGGCATCGGACCGCGCCCGCGCCTCAGGCGACAGCAGCGCCAGATAACGCGCCGCGGCATGATCGACATCGAACGCCGCCGCCCGCGCCACACCCGGCATGATTGCCCCCGCCATGCCGATCCCGGCGATCACACGTTTACCAGCAAAGCCTGCGCCGGCCATGGCGACCCCCCGTTTGCGTCCTGACCGATTGCATCCTGCCCGATCACGTCCCGACTGGCGCATGGGTTGCGCAAGCCGGACCGATTGCGTCAAGCCAAAAGCGAACGCCCGCGGCACTTGCCCGCAGGAAAGGCCCTGCGAACACCATGATTGCCATTGGCCACGGCGCCGCGACCCCCTACATTGCACCGATGAACGACATGTCCAGCGCGCCCGCCGCCCCCGCAGATGCCCATTCCGCCGATCAGCCAAAGGTTATCCGGCGGCTCGATTACCAGCCACCCGAATGGCTGGTGCCGACGATCGAGCTGGATTTTGCGCTGTCGCTGGATAGCACGCGGGTGCGATCGACGCTGGACGTCACGCGCGCCGTGGCGCAGGCGCCGCTGCGGCTGAACGGCGATGGCCTGGCCGTTGCCACGCTCAGCGTCGATGGCCAGGCGCACAACGCGTGGGAAATGGATGGCAATGATCTGGTGATCACGCTGCCCGGCGATGCCCACCGCGTGACCATCGAAACCGTGATCAACCCCGTGGCCAACACGCAGCTATCGGGGCTCTATGCCTCGGGCGGGATGCTGTGCACGCAGTGCGAGGCCGAAGGGTTTCGCCGCATCACCTTTTTCCCCGACCGGCCCGATGTGCTCAGCCGCTATCGCGTGCGCATGGCGGGCGACAAGGCGCAGTTTCCGGTGCTGCTGTCCAACGGCAATCCGATTGCTGCAGGCGATGCCGGCGATGGCGCGCATTGGGCACAATGGGACGATCCCTGGCCAAAGCCGGCCTATCTGTTTGCGCTGGTCGCGGGCGATCTGGTTGCCACGCGCGACCGGTTCACCACGCGATCGGGCCGCGCGGTCGATCTGGCGATCTGGGTGCGCCCCGGCGATGAAACCCGCACCCGGCATGCCATGCGCAGCCTGATCGCATCGATGGCCTGGGATGAAGACGTCTATGGCCGCGAATATGATCTCGACTTGTTCAACATCGTTGCCGTGGCGGATTTCAACGCCGGCGCGATGGAGAACAAGGGGCTGAACGTGTTCAACACCCGCTATATCCTGGCCGATCCGGAAACCGCCAACGACGGCGATTATGACGCGATCGAAGGCGTGGTGGCGCACGAATATTTCCACAACTGGTCGGGCAACCGGGTGACCTGCCGCGACTGGTTCCAGCTGTCGCTGAAGGAAGGCTTTACCGTGCTGCGCGATCAGCAGTTCAGCGCCGATCGCGGATCGGCCCCGGTAAAGCGGATAGAGGATGTGCGGATTTTGCGCGCGGCGCAGTATCCTGAGGATTCCGGCCCGCTGGCGCACCCGATCCGGCCCGATTCCTATCAGGAAATCAGCAATTTCTACACCGCCACGGTCTATAACAAAGGGGCCGAGGTGATCCGCATGATGACGGTCATGGCCGGGCCCGAACGGTTCCGCCAGGGCACCGATCTCTATTTCGACCGCCACGACGGCGAAGCCGCGACTTGCGAGGATTTCGTGCGCGCGATCGAGGATGGCGCCGGGCTGGACCTGACGCAATTCCGCCGCTGGTACGAACAGGCGGGCACCCCGCGCGTCGATGTCGCGCTGGCCCAGGCCGGCGACACCGTCACGCTGACTCTGCGCCAGACCGTGCCGCCCACCCCCGGCCAGCCCGACAAGCAGCCGATGGTCATCCCCTTGCGCACCGCGCTGTTCGATCGCGCCACCGGGCGCCATGACGGCGAACATCTGGTGGTGCTGACCGAGGCGGAACAGACGTTTGCGTTCACCGGCCATGCCACGGCGCCGGTGCTGTCAATCAACCGCGGCTTTTCCGCGCCGGTCGCGATCAACCACCCTGTGCCCGACGCCGATCTGGTGTTTCTGGCGGCGCACGATGACGATCCCTTTGCCCGCTACGAAGCGATGCAGCAGCTGGTGGTGCAGCATCTGGTCGCCTGCGTAACCGGTGCACTGGGCGAGGCAGCGCGCGATGCCGGGCGCGTGGCAATCGGCGATGCGCTGGCCGCGGTGCTGACCGATCCCGCGCTCGATGACCTGATGCGCGGCGAGTTGGTGATCCTGCCCGGCGAAGCGTACCTGGGCGAACAGCTCAACCCGGTCGATCCCGACCGGGTGCGCGCCGAACGCGAAGCGCTGAAAGCCTGGCTGGGCACGCGGCTGGCCGATGCGTGGGCCCTGCTCCACGACCGCACTTGCGCGGTGCCGTTCAGCCTGGATGCGGCGGCACGCGGCGCGCGCAAGCTGAAGACGCAGGCGCTGGTCTATCTTGCCGCGGCGGACCCGGACGAAGCCATTCGCCGCGCCGCTGCGCAATATACCGCTGCCGACAACATGACCGACCGGCAGGGCGCGCTGATGGTGCTGTGCGGGATGGACACCCCCGAGCGGGAAGCGGCGCTGGCCGATTTCCACCACCGCTTTGCCGACAATGCGCTGGTGATCGACAAATGGTTTTCGCTCCAGGCCGGATCGCTGAACCCTGCGGTGATCGACCATGTGCGCGCGCTGGCCGATCACGCCGATTTTACGCTGACCAACCCCAACCGGGTGCGCGCGCTGTATATGGCCTTTGCCGCCAACACCGCCGGGTTCCACGCGCCCGACGGGGCGGGCTATCGCATGATTGCCGATCTGATTCTGGCGCTCGACCCGATCAACGGGAATGTCGCGGCGCGGTTTGTCCCGCCACTGGGCCGCTGGCGGCGGATCGAACCGGGCCGCGCCGCGCTGATGCGCGCCGAACTTGAGCGGATCGCCGCGCAAAGCGGTTTGTCGCGCGATGTGCGCGAACAAGTCAGCAAGAGCCTGGCCGGATGACCGAACCGATCGAAGTGTTGACCCACCCCGCGCTGGCCGGGGCCGCCCATGGCTTTCTGGGCCGGCGCGGCGGGGTCAGCACCGGGCTGCACGCCGGGCTGAACGTGGGCTGGGGCAGCGAGGACGATCCTGCAGCGACCGCCGAAAACCGGGCGCGGGCAGTCGGCGCGGTGCTGCCCGGCGCACGGCTGGTCTGCGCCTACCAGGTCCATTCAGCCGATGTGGTGACCGTGACCGAACCGTGGGACGAGGCCGATCGCCCGCACGCCGATGCGCTGGTGACCGACCGGCCGGGATTGCTGCTGGGCGTGCTGACCGCCGATTGCGCGCCGGTGCTGTTTTGCGATTCGCGCAAGGGCGTGATCGGCGCCGCGCATGCCGGGTGGAAAGGCGCGCTGGATGGCGTGACCGACGCGACGATTGCCGCGATGGAGGCGCTGGGCGCGCGGCGCAGCGATATCGCCGCCGTTGTCGGCCCGTGCATCGCGCAGAAAAGCTATGAAGTCGATGATGCGTTCGAAGCGCGCTTTGTCACCGCAGACCCGGCCAATGCCGGCCTGTTTCGCGCCGGCCGCGCCGGGCACAGTTGGTTCGATCTGGAAGGCTATGTCGCCGCACGGCTGCGCGCGGCGGGCATTGGCACGATCGGCCTGCTGGGCGAGGATACATACGCGCAGGCCACCCGCTTCTTTTCCTTTCGCCGCGCCACCCACCGGTGCGAGCCGGGCTATGGCCGGGAAATCGCGCTGATCGGGCTGCCATCCTTGCGCACATAGGCCCCGTCGGCGCCGGTTTTCATGTCGATGTCGGAATATGTGGTGCAATCCCGGTCATCGCGCGATCCCACTTCCAGAAACGTTGCGATCGCATCGCTGCGGTTGATCAGGTGGTGCCCATTGCCGCTGCCGGCGGGAAAGGCGGCGCAATCCCCCGCGATCAGCACGGTTTCGCCGCCGTCTTCCACCAGAACGACTTCGCCCGACAGGATGTGGACAAATTCGTCCTCATGGCTGTGCCAGTGCCGCTGGCTGGACCAGGCTCCCGGCGGCAGATGCATGAGATTGACGCCGAATGCGGTCAGCCCGCCGGCATCGCCAAGCCTGTGGCGCAACCGGTCGGCGCAAGGCGCATCATGCGGCGCGGGATAGGCCGAACCGCGGCGCGAGGGCGCGGTGACGGGATCGATCTTTGGCATGGCAGAGTCCTTTTGGGCGCAGCCCAATTCGCACGCCGAGCCCATACCGCCAACCCCCCGGATCATCCCCGGCACGGAGAGGATGGGTTACAGCAGGCCGCGATCCGTCAGGTCGGCTTCCAGCGCAGCGGCATCGCCCGTGAAATGGTGTACGTGCCAGCCCAGCTTTGCCGCGGCGGCAATATTGGCCGCGTTGTCGTCGATGAACAGCATGCGCGCAGGATCATGGCCAAAGCGCGCGGCGGCGAGATCAAAGATTGCCGCATCAGGTTTGATCAGGCGTTCGGTGCCCGACACCACGATATCGCCCATATGGTCGAGAATCGGGAAAGTCGGGCGGAACATCGCGAAGGCATCCGCACCGAAATTGGTGATCGAAAACTGCGGCACGCCGCGCGCGGCTAGGCGCGTGACCAGCGCATGCGTGCCATTGACCGGCCCCGGTACCGACAGCAGCCAGTGGGTGCGATAGCGTTCGATCAGGGCGCAATGGTCGGGATGCGCGGCGCAGCGTTCGGCCACGAGATCGGCCATCGACACGCCTTCATCGTGGCGGGCATGCCAGGCCTCGCTGACCACCGTGGTGGTGAACGCGGCAAGCTCTGCCGGATCGGGGATCACATCACGCCAGATCGCGGGAAAATCCCACGTCACCAGCACGCGGCCGATATCCCACACCACGGCATCGATACCGGCCATCATCTTCACCTTGCGATGTCAGCAGCCCATAGACGCGCGAACCCCCGCCATTGCGGGCGGGGGCAGCAACCTTGTCCGACGGGAATGCGCCGCTTGCGCGGCGCCGTCGATCAGCCCTGGCGGGCCTTGAACCGGCGCTGGGTCTTGTTGATCACATAGGTCCGGCCGCGACGACGGATCACGCGGTTGTCGCGGTGGCGGTCCTTGAGCGACTTCAGGCTGTTGCGAATCTTCATGACGAATCCCTTTGCCCGATGCGACCGGGCCAAAAACAGAAACGGGCGGGTATAGGCGGCGCAGTCGAAAGTCAACCGGCCCCGGGGATTTCGGTCGCGCGAATTTCAGTCAGGCGCCGTTCCCACGCCAATGCGTGGTTCACGATCACATCAAGATCGGCATATTGCGGCACCCACGGCAGCGTCGCCTTGATCCGCCGGTTGTCGGAAATCAGCGAATCGGGATCGCCCGCGCGGCGCCCTTCCAGCCGGCGTTCGATCCTGGCATTGGTCACCCGGTCGACCGCATTCAGCACTTCGAGCACCGAAAACCCGCGGCCATAGCCGCAATTCATCGTCAGCGAGCGCGCCGGATCGGCAATCAAGGCCTCCAGCGCCAGAACATGCGCGGCGGCCAGATCGCTGACATGGATATAGTCGCGCACCCCGGTGCCATCGGGCGTGGCATAATCGGTGCCGAACACGCCGACATGATCACGCTTGCCCAGCGCCGCCTCGACGGCAACCTTGATCAGATGCGTCGCGCCCGCGGTCGATTGCCCGGTGCGCGCCTGCGGATCGGCGCCGGCCACGTTGAAATACCGCAGCGCGCAGAAATTGATCGGATGCGCGCGCGCGGTATCGCCCAGCATGATCTCGGTCATCAGCTTGGACATGCCATAGGGGTTGATCGGCAGCTTCGGGCTGTCTTCGGTCACCGGAGAGACTTCGGGAATGCCATAAGTCGCCGCGGTGGAGCTGAAAATGAAATGCGGCACCCCGGCCGCCACTGCGGCGGCGATCAGGCTGCGGCTTTTGGCGGTGTTGTTGTGGTAATATTTCAGCGGATTTTCGACCGATTCGGGCACGATGATCGAACCGGCAAAATGCATCACCGCGCGCGTGCCCTGCTCGGCAAAGATGCGCGCGAGCAGCGCCTCGTCGGCAATATCGCCTTCATAAAACGGCACGCCATCGGGCACGGCAAAGCGAAACCCGGTGACAAGGCTGTCGATCACCGCCACAGGCCAGCCTGCGTCCTTGAGCGCGAGCACCGCATGGCTGCCGATATAGCCGGCGCCGCCGGTGACCAGAACGGGAACCTTGCTCATCGTGACGAATCACCCTTGTTGGATCGCGGGAATCGGGACCTGACGCGAAACGGTGTAGAGGGTTTTTCCCTAAGCATCCGTTTTCAGAGGGCAAGCCCCGGCACCCGCCACACCAAGCGCCGATACCAAGCCGCGCGCCCTCAGGATATCCCGATCATGCCCCCATTTCGCGTCTGCCTGCTGATTTGCGCCACCTCCGCGCTGTCTTGCGCCGCCCCGGTGCTGGCGCAGCATGGCCCGGGCGGGTTTGGCCGGCCCTATGGTGGCGGCTGGGGCGACCGATCCTGGCATGACGATCGCGTGGCGACGCAATCGGGCGCCGAACCATCGCGCCACATCGATGTCGAAACCTTTCGCGCTGCCGATGCGCCGGGCCTGCTGGGCCACGGGCGCATTGTCGTAACCGACGGCGGCGCACCGGCGGACGGTCCCGATGCCGATATCACCGCCAGGATGCCGGTCTATGAGGCGGCAGTGATCGACCAGCTGGCGGGCAAGGGGTATGACGTGGCGCATGCCGATGATCCCGGCCAGGTGGTGGAAATCGCGGTCAGCCGCGATGTCGTGATCCCCGAAGAAGCGCCGCACAAGCCGGTGAGCGGCGAAATGAGCGTGGGCGTCAGCAATCGCGGCATGGGCTATGGCATGGCGATCGCGATAGACCTGACCAAACCGCGCAAGGCGATCATTGCCACGCAGCTGGATGTGCGCATCCGCGACAGCAGGACCCGCCGCGTGCTGTGGGAAGGGCATGCCCAGGGCCAGGCGCGCGCCACGGACGAAGGCGGCGATACCGCGCGCATCGCCGGGCGACTGGCCACCGCGCTGTTCGCCCGCTTTCCCGAAGGCACGGTGGTGCCGGGCACGGGGGAGTTAGGCGCGGGGGGGCTGAACCCGGCCGAAGCGGGCGCCGAGTGACATTGCGCGCGCGCCGCAACGCGCCATAGTGCCAGGCATGACCCGAATCGCCCCCATTCCAATCGCCCGTCTTTCGCTTGCCCCCCTGTTGATGCTGGCCGTTGCCATGATGCCGGCCCATGCCGAACCGGTTACCGTTACGCGCTTCATGGCCGCCGATGCCGCGCTGGTGCCGCCCCATGGAACGTTTGCGGTCACCACCCCCGCAGGGGTCGATCCTGCTGCGCTGGAATGGCGGCCGTGGATTGATGCGGTGGCCCGCGAACTGGCGGCCAGGGGCTTTGCCCCGGCCGTGGCCACCACGGCCGATGCGCCGCCGCCCGATCTGGTGGCCGAAGTGCGCGTCGATCGGCAAACCGAACATATCGACCGCACCCGTCCGCCGGTTTCGGTGGGCATGTCCGGCGAAACCGGATCGGGGTATTCCGGTTTTGGGCATTCGGGCTTCGGCCTGGGCATCGGTTTTTCGCTGGGCGGGGGCCCGCGCGATCTGGTGACGACGCACTTCGTGGTAACGCTGCGCGATCGCGCCAGTGGCCGCCCGCTGTGGGAGGCGCGCGCCGAAAACACCGAAAACGCGCGCGGCCGGCGCGGCGGGGTGGATGTTGCCGCACCCCGTCTGGCGCAAGCGGTGTTCACGGGCTTTCCCGGACGCTCGGGTGAGACTATCACCGTCAAATGAACCCGGACCAGACCCATTCGCCAATCGCCATCGATGCCGCCTTTGACAGCGGCAATATCGAGGTCCTGTCCATCGAGGGCACCGTGGCGCGGCTGGCGATCCGCCGCGATGCCCATTCGCCGTTTTTCCAGTGGTTCCATTTCCGTGTCGCAGGCGCTGCGGGGCGCAGCCTGGAACTGCGGCTGACCGGGCTGGCCGCAGCGGCCTATCCCGATGGCTGGCGCGGCTATCGCGCGGCGGTGTCGCACGATCGCGCGCTGTGGCTGCGGGCCGAAACCGAATATGATCCCGCGCTGGAAGGCGGCACGCTGATCATCCGCCACCGGCCGGCGGGCGACTTGTGCTGGTTTGCCTATTTCGCGCCCTATTCGTGGGAACGCCATGCCGATCTGGTGGCGCGCAGCGCCGGCCAGCCGGGCGTTGCCCACAGCGTGCTGGGCCAATCGATCGAAGGCCAGCCGATCGATTGCCTGACGCTGGGGGATGGCGCGCGGCAGGTGTGGCTCTATGCGCGCCAGCATCCCGGCGAATCGATGGCCGAATGGTGGATGGAGGGCGCGCTGGCCATGCTGACCGACCCGGCCGACCCCCATGCGCGCGCGCTGCGCCAGGCCTGCACGTTTCACCTGGTGCCCAATGCCAACCCCGACGGATCGATCCGCGGGCATCTGCGCACCAATGCCGCAGGGGTGAACCTGAATCGCGAATGGCACGCGCCCGATGCCGAACGATCACCCGAAGTGCTGGCCATCCGCAACGCGATGGACGCCACCGGGGTGGATTTCGCGATCGACGTGCACGGCGATGAAGCGATCCCGCACGTGTTCGTTGCCGGGTTCGAGGGCATCCCGTCGTGGCGCGAAGACCAGGGTGAGGGGTATCGCCGCTATCGCGCGATCCTGGAACGGCGAACGCCCGATTTCCAGACCCGGCGCGGCTATCCCGCGGCGCGGCCCGGCACCGCCAACCTGACAATGTCGACCAATCAGGTGGCAGAACGGTTTGGCGCGGTGGCCATGACCCTGGAAATGCCGTTCAAGGACAACGATGATCTGCCCTGCCCGGCACAGGGGTGGAGCCCGGAACGATCGATGCTGCTTGCCCATGCCTGCCTGCAATCGCTGCATGAATGGCTGCAAGGTTGATGGATTTACGATTTGTTAACCGGTTCGGGTGCAGATCGCGGGGATGCACTTCGCGCTCCGCCACCCTGTCGCCTGGCCACACCCGGCCGCCTGCTTTCACGAAGCCTTGCGCTTTGCAATCGTCAGCGGCTGCGCGGGCGCGCTGATTGCCGCTGGCCGTTTCCTGCCGCTGTAAACCACCGGGCAATCCCAAGCTGTAATTCTGGCCTGTAATCCCGGCCTATAGGCCTGGTGTAGTCGCCATGGCCGGGGCCGGAACCGGAACCCCCGCCTCTTCCCCGCGCATAATCCGCCCGGCGCGCTGGATCGTGCGCACCAGCCGCGGATAGACCCCGCAGCGGCAGATATTGGTGACCGCGGCAGCAATGTCCGCCTCGGTCGGATCGGTGTTGCGCGCCAACAGCGCGGCCGCCGCCACAATCAGCCCGGGGGTGCAGAACCCGCACTGTACCGCCTGATCCGCCACGAACGCCTGTTGCACCGGATGGTTGCGATCAGGCGCGCCGCCCCACGCTGCCAGCCCCTCGATCGTGGTGACCGTGCGGCCATCGGCCTCGCCCAGCGACAGCGTGCAACTGGGCATGGCCTGACCATCGACAATCACCAGACAGGCGCCGCATTCGCCCGTGCCGCAGCCATATTTGGTGCCGGTAAGATTGGCGGCATCGCGCAGCGCCCACAACAGCGGGGTTTCGCCATCGATGCGGAATTCCACCGGCTGGTTGTTGACGGTCAGGCGCGCCATGGCGTGCGGTTCAATCCCGCCAGCTGCGATCGACCTGATCGATGCGGCGCACCCAGGCCGAAAAATCGGTGGCGCCCGGCGCGCTGCCCGGCACCGCCACCTGGCGCAGATCGCGCTGGTGCACCGCGACCACTTCGTCGGAAATGCGAATCACCGGCTGCCCCATCGACAGCGCAGCCATCTGGATTTCGCAGGCGCGTTGCAGCGCCCACATTTGCAGGAACATCGACGGCAGCGTGGGCGCCAGCACCACCGGTCCGTGGTTGCGCAGCATCAGAATGTTTTTGTCACCCAGATTGGCCAGCAGCCGCTCGCCCTCTTCGGCGCGAACCGTCACGCCTTCGAAATCGTGATAGGCCAGCCGCCCGATGAAATTGCAGGCATAGAAATTGATCGGCATCAGCCCTTGTTCCAGGCTGCACACCGCCATCGAGGCGGTGGTGTGCACGTGGCAGATGGCATTGGCCCAGTGCAGCGTGCGGTGGAACAGCGCGTGCTGGGTAAACCCGGCCTTGTTCACCGGGTACTGGCTGGCGCCGATGTTGTTGCCATCGATATCGATCTTCACCAGATTGCTGGCGGTCACTTCGCTATAGAGCAGGCCATAAGGGTTGATCAGAAAGGCGCCATCCTGATCGGGCACTTTGACCGAGATGTGGTTGTAGACCGATTCGGACCAGCCCAGCAGATCAAAGATGCGATAGCACGCGGCCAGTTCCTGGCGCGCTTCCCATTCACTGTCGCTGCAGGCGATGTTGGGGCGGATCTGCGTGGCCATGGCATCTGTCTCCTTGGTTGCCCCGGCCTTTGGCGGCCCGGGTGTTGGCTTATGGGGTGTTGGCTTATGGGGTGTTGGCTTATGGGGCGGTTGCCGGTTCGGGCAAAGTGGCCATCGCCGGTTCGACCGCCATGTTGTCGATCAGCCGGGCGCGGCCGATATGCGCCGCCACCAGCAGCCGCGTCGCCCGATCGGACTGCAGCCGGCCATCGGCATGTGTCACTGCGGCGGCCAGCGTATCGGCATCGCGCAGTTCGGCATAGTCGATACGGTCAAATCCGGCGGTCAGAATCGAGCGGCGCAGCATATCGAGCGCCGGCCCGGCCGCGTCGCCGGCCAGAATCGCGCCGATGCACCGCCGCATCGCCTGGTTCAGCACGGCAGCGCGGCGGCGTTCGTCTGCGCTGAGATAGCGGTTGCGGCTGCTCATCGCCAGGCCATCGGCTTCGCGCACGGTGGGCACGCCGATAATCGCGCCGGCTGCCGGAAAGGCCAGATCCAGATCGCGCGCCATGCGGCGGATGATCGTCAGCTGCTGCCAGTCCTTTTCGCCAAACAGCGCGACATCGGGGCGCACCTGGTTGAACAGTTTGAGCACGACCGTGGCCACGCCGTCGAAATGCCCCGTCCGCTGCATCCCGCACAGCATCGTATCCAGCCCCGGCACCGACACCGTGGTGACATAGCCATCGGGATAGACCGCGCCCACCGTCGGCGCCCACAGCAGATCCACCCCCGCAGCGCGCAGCAGGTCGCTGTCTTGCGCCAATTGGCGCGGATAGGCGGCCAGATCCTCGTTGGCGCCGAATTGCCGGGGATTCACGAAGATCGAAACGACCACCCGGTCGGCATGGGCGCGCGCCTGGCGCACCAGCGTCAGATGGCCTTCATGAAGCGCGCCCATCGTGGGCACGAGGGCAAGCGTTTTTCCCCCGCTTTTGAGCAGGGTGAGGGCATTTGCCAGATCGGCGCGGGTCGAGACGGTTTGCATGGCGTATGTCTCTCCTTTACCATCCTCCGGGAAATTGCAACGCCCCGGGTCCGGGGCAGGTCACGCTGGTTCGGGCCTGTGGTAAAGGCCCGGACAAGGGTTGTGGTCCGGCCTTTGACACTATAGCCGAAACGGGCCCGCCCTTGCACTTGCCCGTGCACCCGCCCGTGCACCCGCCTGTGCACCCGCCCGTGCTGCTGGCAATGTTCAAGCGCGGCCACGGCCAGGAGACTGGCCGGGTTCAATCGTTCTGGAAGGAATCGACTGTGTCGAACGGCCCACACCGCATCGTCTTTGCCAACGAAAAAGGGGGCACGGGCAAATCGACCACCGCCGTTCACGTGGCGATTGCGCTGGCCTATCAGGGCGCGCGCGTGGCCGCGATCGATCTCGACAGCCGCCAGCGCACGCTGCACCGCTATCTGGAAAACCGCGCCGAAACCGCGCGCCGCCGCCAGATCGCGCTGCCCACTGCCAATTTCACGGTCCACGGCGGCGACAGCATCGAAGATCTGGATGCGCTGACCGAAACGATGGGCGCCAATGCCGATTTCATCGTGTTTGATACCCCCGGCCGCGATGACCCGCTGGCGCGCCATGTCGCCACCCGCGCCGACACGCTGGTGACCCCGCTGAACGACAGCTTTGTCGATTTCGATCTGATCGGCCAGGTCGATTCCGAAACCTTTCGCGTGCGCCGCCTGTCGTTTTATGCCGAGCTGATCTGGGAAGCGCGCAAAAAGCGCGCGATGTCCACGATCCGCGATGCACGGCGCAACATGGACTGGGTCGTGGTGCGCAACCGCACCGGCTATACCGAAGCGCGCAACCAGCGCCGCATTGATCAGGCGCTGACCGAACTGTCGAAACGCGTGGGGTTCCGCATTGCCAGCGGCCTGTCCGAACGCGTGATCTATCGCGAACTGTTTCCCAGCGGGCTGACTTTGCTCGACAAGGGCCATCTGGGCGAACTGGGCACCAGCCACCTGGTCGCGCGGCAGGAACTGCGCACGCTGATCGCCGGGCTGAACCTGCCGGCAGCGGCGGGAAACGGCCAGCTGGCGCTTGAAGGCGTGGCATGATCCTGCGGCTGGTCGAGCTGGCGGTGCTGGCCGGCCTGGTGCTGCGTTTTCTGACCGGGCAATGGCCGTGGGAACGCTGGCCGTGGATCATGGCCGGGCTGGGTGATGGCGGCGAAGCACGCCGGCGCGAACGGCAGGCGCGCGTGCTGCTGGGCGTGCGGCCCGCCGCCCCGCGTGAAGAAATCATCGATGCCCACCGCCGCCTGATTGCGCAAGTGCACCCCGATCGCGGCGGCACCAGCGACGCGGTGTTCGAAGCCAACGCCGCGCGCGACCTGCTGCTGGAACGGCTGGGCCCCAAAAACCTTGGCTGAAGGCGCCCTGCCCGACCAGCCTTCCCGGTCGCACCGGTTTGATGCCAGTGTTCTGCGCGAATATGACATGCGCGGAGTCTGGGGTGAAACGCTGTCGGCGCGCGATGGCTATGCCGTGGGGCGCAGTTTTGCCACCGTGGTGCGCCGCGCCGGCGGTTCGTGTGTGGCGGTCGGCCGCGATGGCCGGATCAGTTCGCCCGCGCTGGAACAGGCCGTGGTGCAGGGGCTGTGCGATGGCGGGATCGCGGTGCGGCGGATCGGGCTGTGCCCCACCCCGCTGATGTATTACGCGGTCGCCTCAGCCGAACAGGTGCACGGCGGCATAGAGATAACCGGCAGCCACAATCCCAAAGATCACAATGGCTTCAAAATGGATCTGGGGGGTCAGCCATTCTTTGGCCAGGACATAGTCGAACTGGGGCGCATCGCTGCCACCGGCGACTGGATGGGGCCCGCTGCCGCAGACTTCACGGGCGTCGGGAGTGTGTGCCAGGTGGATCTGGTCGACGTGGATCTGGTCGACGTGGATCTGGCCGACGTGGATCTGGCCGAGGTGGATCTGGCCAAGGCCTATATCGCCCGCATCCTCAAAGCGCTGGACGGGATAGACCGCGCCGCGATCGCGCGCATGCGAATCGGCTGGGATACGGGCAATGGCGCCGCCGGGCCGCTGGTCGAACGGCTGGTCGGGCATCTGCCCGGCACCCATGTCCTGTTTCACACGGCTGTAGACGGCCATTTTCCGCACCACCATCCTGATCCCAGCATCCCGGAAAACCTGCGCGACCTGATCGGGGCTGTCGCGGCGGGAAAGATCGACTTCGGATTTGCCTTTGACGGGGATGGGGATCGGCTGGGGCTGGTTGACGGCCGCGGGCGGATTGTCTGGGGCGATCAGATCCTGCTGATCCTGGCGCAGGACCTGCTGAAACGGCGCCCAGGCGCGCGGATCATGGCCGATGTGAAGACCAGCCAGGTGGTGTTTGACGCGATCACGGCGCTTGGCGGAACCCCGCTAATGGCGCCGACCGGCCATTCGCTGATCAAATCCGGAATGAAGCGAACAGGCGCACTGCTCGCCGGAGAAATGACCGGGCATCTGTTTTTCGCCGATGATTTCTATGGGCACGATGATGCCCTCTATGGCGCGCTGCGGGTGCTGGCAGCCTCGGTGCGACTCGGCGCATCGATCACCGCGCTGCGCGATGCCATGCCCGAAACCCATGCCACGCCCGAATTGCGCTTTGCCGTGCCGGGGCGTGATCCGCGCGCAGTGGTCGATGCGGTGCTGGGCCAGCTTTGTTCCGAAGGCGTCGCATTCGACGCCACCGACGGCGCCCGCGTAACCCTGCCATATGGGTGGTGGCTGCTGCGCGTATCCAACACCGAAACCGTTTTGACCGCACGGGTGGAAAGCCTGACCGCCGCAGGGCTTTCGCGGTCACGCGCAGACCTGGCGGCCCGGCTTGGCAAGGCCGGGGTCGTATGGGCATGATCACGGCTGAAATGATGCTGCCATGTCCGGTTCACCAAAGTTCCCGAGGGCACAATGACCGGCGATGACTTTGTCCGCCTGGTCACTGTGCCCGGCCATCCGCTCCACAAGGCGTGGATTGAATTGTCGCGGCGGGGATATCGGCGCGGCTGGTTTGTCAGAACCGATGACATACGCACGCTGCTGGAGGGTATCAGGCAGGATTACCCTGATCTTGAGGCCCGGTTTGATCCACAGCGCATCGGGGCGTGGGAAGCCAGGCTTTACCCCGGCTCGCTCGATCGCGGCGGGTTCCAGGACGTGCTCAGCCAGCGCAACCTCGGCATCATTCTGGCGATTGGCGCGCTGCGGATGGCATTCATGTACCGTCACCTGCTGTTTGATCATCAGGAACCGCCGCCACCACCCGCCGCCGTCGCCACGCCTGATGCCAATGTGATCGCGCTGGACGGGGCTGCCCGGCACTGGTTTGGACCGCAGGCCGATTTTGCCGCGCTTGGCCGCCTGGCGCCCGAAATCGGCCGGCTGGCGGCGGCCAATGCAGCCGGCACGACCGACCCGGCGGCGGCAGACACGGCCATGCGCGACGCGGTGTTCGAGGCTTTGGCGATTGCTGTTCCGCACATTGATCCGATGCGGCTGCGCGCAGTGCAGCGGGTGCGTGCCGAGGCGCTCGATGCGGCGGCGAAGGTCGATCCCGCGGCTTGTGTCGATTTCCTGAAGCGCGCGATGCTGGATAACGCGATCACGCTGCCCGATCCGGTCAAAATCGCGGCGGTGGAACAGGTGCGTGCGATTGCCGGAACCGGCCTGTTCGGCAATGATGCGCATGGCGAGCCGCTGAACGCTGCGATCCCGGGCGCTGTGATTGGCGCAGTGATGGCAAAAACCGGCCTTTCCGAAAAGGCCGTGGGGGCAGCGCTTCACCACAGCGGCCCCGACAGCGCACAGTGCGCAGTGCATCGGGCGTTGATCAGGCAGGCGTTGCATCTGGCTGGCCCGGCCGGCGATGCGATCCTGCGGGTTGAATAACGGCTGATGGCAACCGACCTGCCCCCCGAAATTGGCGCGTGGTTCGCCGCGCGCGGCTGGCGGGTGCGGGGGCACCAGGCGGATATGCTGGCGGCGGCGGCGCGGGGGGATCATGCGCTGCTGGTGGCCGATACCGGGGCGGGCAAGACGCTGGCCGGGTTTTTGCCGACGCTGGCCGATTTCGCACCGTCCCGGCTGAATGGGGCTGCACCGCCCGAGGGGCTGCACACGCTGTACATTTCGCCGTTGAAGGCGCTGGCGCACGATGTGAAGCGCAATCTGCTGACTCCGGTCGAGGAGATTGGCCTGAATATCCGCATCGAAACGCGCAGCGGCGACACGCCGAGCGATCGCAAGGCGCGCCAGCGCGTGCGCCCGCCGCATATCCTGCTGACCACGCCCGAATCGCTGTCGCTGTTGCTCAGCTATCCCGAAAGTGCCGATCTGTTTGCCGGGCTGCGGCGCGTGGTGATCGACGAAGTGCATGCCTTTGCCACAACCAAGCGCGGCGATCTGCTGGCCCTGGCGCTGGCGCGGTTGCAAACGTTCAGCCCCGGGCTGCGGCGCGTCGCATTGTCCGCCACGCTCGGCGATCCCCAGGCGTTTCGCACCTGGTTGGCGCCAGAGGGCGATGCGGCGCGCGTGGCCCTGGTGGAAGGAGAGCGTGGCGCGCCGCCAGTGGTCGAAATTCTGGAACCGGTCGATGCCAGGGTGCCCTGGGGCGGGCATGCCGGCAGCTGGGCGGTGCCGCAGGTCTATGATCTGATCCGGCGGCATCGCACCACGCTGATTTTCACCAACACGCGGTTTCTGGCCGAATATCTGTTTCAGCAACTCTGGGATGTGAACGAGGATACGCTGCCGATCGGCATCCACCACGGATCGTTGAGCCGCGAGGCGCGCGCCAAAGTGGAAGGCGCGATGGCGCAGGGCAAATTGCGCGCGCTGGTCTGCACCGCCAGCCTCGATCTCGGAGTCGATTGGGGCGATATCGACCTGGTGGTGCAAATGGGTGCGCCAAAGGGATCATCGCGCCTGTTGCAGCGAATCGGCCGCGCCAATCACCGGCTCGATTGCCCCAGCCGCGCGGTGCTGGTGCCGGGCAACCGCTTTGAATTCATCGAAGCACTGGCCGCGTGCGATGCCGTGGCCGAAGGCCAGCGCGATGCCGACGAATTCCGCCCTGGCGCGTTCGACGTGCTGGCCCAGCACGTGATCGGCTGCGCCTGCGCCGGCCCGTTTGACGAGGCCGCGCTGCTGGCTGAAGTGCGCGGATCGTGGTCCTATCGCTGGCTCGATGCCGAAAGCTGGCAGCGCGTGCTCGAATTCGTGGCGACGGGGGGCTATGCGCTGCGCGCCTATGACCGGTTTCGCCGCATCGTGCGCGATCGCACCGGAATGTGGCGCCTGACCGACCCGGCCCACGCCGCGCGCCACCGGATCAACGCCGGGATCATCATCGATTCGGAAATGCTGGAAGTGCGGTTTCGCAACGGCCGGTCGCTGGGCAAAGTGGAGGAAAGTTTTGGCGCGCAGCTGTCGCCGGGCAATTCGTTCCGCTTTGCCGGGATGGACCTCGAAGTGGAATCGCTGCGCGACGGCGCGGTGATTGTGCGCGCCGCGACCAGGGCGGGGCAGATCCCAAGCTATATGGGCGCGCGCATGCCGCTGACCACGCATCTGGCCGAACGCGTGCGCGCGCTGATGGTCGATCGCGCCGGGTGGGCGCGGATGCCCGACGATGTGCGCGAATGGCTGGAAATGCAGGATTGGCGCAGCCGGCTGCCCGGGCCGAACCAGTTGCTGGTGGAAAGCTTTCCCCACGGCGGGCGCGCCTATACCGCGTTTTACACGTTCGAAGGATGGAATGCGAACCAGTCGCTGGGCATGCTGCTGACCCGCCGGATGGAAAGCGCCGGGCTGTCGCCGATGGGCTTTGTTGCCAACGATTATGCGCTGGCGGTTTGGGGGCTGAAGCCGGTGGACGACCCCGCGCCGCTGCTGTCGCCCGATATCCTGACTGACGAATTTGCCGACTGGGTGCAGAATTCCTATCTGCTGCGCCGCGCCTTTCGCGAGGTCGCGGTGATTTCGGGGCTGGTCGAGCGGCAATTGCCCGGACAGCGCAAGACCGGGCGGCAAGTGACGTTTTCGACCGACCTGATTTATGATGTGCTACGCAAGTATGAGCCCGATCATGTGCTGATCGGCGCGGCCTGGGCCGACGCGCGCGCCCGGTTGACCGATCTGGGCCGGCTGACCGCGCTGCTCGATCGCGCGGCGGCGCAGCTGGTGCATGTTGTGCTCAACCGGGTGAGCCCGATGGCGGTGCCGCTGATGGTGATGATCGGGCGCGAAAGCCTGCCGCTGGGTGCCGCCGACGAAGACCTGCTGATCGAGGCGGAGAGCCTGGGTGCCATGGCCATGCGGCCCGGCTGATCCGGATTTGCCCCAAACTGGCGAAAAAAGAGGGCCGGACTTGCGTCCGACCCCCATGATTCCGTCCGGCCAACCGGGACTATCCGGCGCCTTAGCACCAGTTCCGGTTATTGGGCTCTGATCTACTGGGCTTTGGTGAAGCCGGCGTAGTTTTCGTTACCGACAAAGCCGAATTTCGTCAGCTTCAGATCGGTGATCATCTTGAGGATCTGGTTGGCCACTTCGTAGTTGGCATAGGCTTCGGGCTGAAACTGGAGTTCCGGCTCGACCGCCATGGCCTTCGTTGCCTGAAGCAGCGAGACCAGATTGCCCTGGGTAACCGGCGCACCGTTCCACATGATCGTGTTGGTCGCGGTCAAGACCAGCTTGTTCTTGATCGGATCAACATGGACCTTGTTGTCCGGCGGGGTCGCCTGGGGCAGGTTCATGTTCACCGAGTGGGTGGCCACGGGGATCGTGATGATGAACATGATGAGGAGAACGAGCATGACGTCGATCAACGGCGTCGTGTTCATTTCCATCATCGGCGAACCATCGTCCTTGCCGCCGCTCATTGCCATGGGTGGTACTCCTTGAATCTTTAGATCAGTTTGATCTCAACCGGTCGGGTCAAGCCCGGGCTTGAAAGCCTTGCGCTTAACCGTTCGGATCGACCGGGGTAGAGATGAAGCCGACCTTGGGATAACCCGCAATCTGCACGTTGTAGATCGCCCCCGCGATGCACTTCCACGGAACGTGGACGTCGCCGCGGATGTGAACTTCGGGAATCTTTTCCGGGTCCATGTTGGCTGCACCACCTTCGCGCTTCACGATCGCGTCGAGCCGGGCGAACGCCGCATCATACAGCTCTTTGCTGTCGACCGGTGTGGTGTTGTTGACATAGATCCGGCATTCGCCGGTTGGCGAAGAACCCTGATACCCGGGCTGCTTGGGGCTGCGGCCGGCCGCGTCGGTCGAGACCACCGCAAGCTGCAGGTTTTCCACCTTGTCCTGGGTTTCTTCGGACTTGAGGACGGGAACCTTGAGCTTTTCGACGGTCTGGATCGCCACCGGAACCGCAATGAGGAAGATGATCAGCAGCACGAGCATCACGTCCACGAGCGGCGTGGTATTGATGTCCGACATCGGGCGTTCTTCTCCGCCGCCGCCTACAGACATTGCCATTGGTTAAATCCTATCCGAGTCTGACCGCATGGAACCGACGAAAACCTGGGGTTCCACGCGCGTTTCCGGACAGGGTCGGCCCGATCGGGCCGACCCCGATGTTCCAGCTTACTTCTTGGGCGCAGTGGCCGGCGCAGCCGGCTTGGGCGCAGCGGCCGGCACAACCGGCTTCACCGCACCGTGCGAAGCGATGTTCGCCAGCACGTCGGTGCTGAAGCTGGTCAGCAGTTCGGCAATGCGCTTGTTGCGCGCCTGCAGATAGTTGTACGACAGCACCGCGGGAACCGCGACGAGCAGACCGAGCGCGGTCATGATCAGCGCTTCACCGACCGGGCCCGCAACCTTGTCGATCGAGGCAGACCCTGCCAGACCGATGTTGATCAGCGCGCCATAGATCCCGACCACGGTGCCGAACAGACCGATGAACGGTGCGGTTGCACCCACGGTTGCCAGGAACGGCAGGCCACCGGCCAGCTTGGCATTGATCGAATTTTCCGAGCGGGCGAGCGAACCGTGCAGCCAGTCATGGGCTTCGGTCTGGTCAACCAGCTTGGTGGTCTGGTCTTCGGCCAGGATGCCGTCGTCGACGATCTGGCGCCATGCGCTGTTCTTTTCGAGCTTCGACACGCCTTCCTTCAGCGTGGCTGCGCGCCAGAAATTGGCAACGCCGTTCTTGTACTGGCCAAAGATCTTAACCTGTTCGGCATACTTGGTGAACAGGATGAAGAACGAGCCGAACGACATGATCGCCAGGATCGAGAACGTGGCAAGCGGAATCCAGTTCGGCTTGCCGCCGGGGAACAGGACTTCGACGAGACCAAACTTGTTCTGCGGCGCTGCACTGGCCGCAGCTGCTGCGAGCGTCTGAATGAGCATTGGAGAACTTCCTCTCAAGAATTCATACAAAGGGATGAAACGGGATAAATGGGCTTTTGGTCCGGCAGAGCCGAAGGATTGGGGCGCGGGGCCCGATCAATCCTTCGGAATCTGCCAGCGGACCGAACTGACGTAGGAACCCGAAGTCGGATTGCCATCACCGTCTGTGGCCGGAGTGAAGCGCGCACGGCGCCGCATCAGGTCGCAGGTTGTCTTGTCCAGTTCGGGGCTGCCGCTGGACTTGGTGATTTCGCAGTTCGTCACTTTCCCGTCGCCGCCAAGCGTCAGCCGGAAGCCGGTAATGCCTTCCTGGCCAAGCTGTAGCGCACGCGTCGGGTAGTCGTTGTCCGAAGCCCAGTCACCCGGGCGTCCCTTCGGTGTCGCGCCCTTCGGCGTGAAACGCGGCGGGGGCGGCGCAGGCGGCGCAGGCGTGGCGACAAACGGCGGCGGCGCCGGAGTCGGCGGCGGCGGTGTCGACACAGCCTGAATCGGCGGCGGCGCAAAGTTCAGTTGGATGGGTGGAGGCGGCGCCACAATCGGCGGAGGCGGAGGTGTATCCGTCTTCGGAGGTGGCGGCGGCGGTGGCGGCGGCTTGTCCGGGTCAATCTTGACCGCGGTTGCCACTTCCTTGATCTTCTTAAAGGCCGAATACGCGAGTCCGGAGATCAGCGCGTAGCCGACAACAACATGAAGAAGAGCAACGACGATGAGCGCGGTGATCTTGTTACCGCTCATCTGTTGGTCAGCGTAAGCCATTCAGCTTCTTAACTCCATGATCTTCCCTCTGACCCTGTCAGAAGGTACTACCCCAAGACAGGAACCATGACGGAGCCTCGAGCGGAATCACCGTCCCACCCGATTGGCCAATCCAGCGATTTCATTCCACCCTGCCGGCAACCCGGTCCACCGACATCGGGCGCGAACGACCCGGCGGCGGCATCAATCAAGCGTTGGTTTATAGTTTGCCCGATCTGGGGCAAGCTTTAACGTCGAAGGCATGGCCACGCAATTCCTTTATCGGTTCATATCAGATTCACGTTTCATTCCCTTATTGACAGCGCTTGCAGCACGCTGCGAAGGCCCTGCAACGCCACAGGACGCGAGCATGCCCAACCCCGTTTTCCACCCCCTTTGCCCCATTGCCGCAAGGCTTGCGCTGGTCATTTCGGCGATGGCGGTGGCCCTGCCCGCCACGGCCCGGAATGCGCCGGATTCCGCGCCTGCGAGCATCGTTCAGGGGCCCGTCGGGATGATCGATTCCGGGGTTACGGCACCCGCCGCGGCACCCGCACAGACGTATGCCGATCTGGTCGATCTGGCGCTGTCGAGCCCGGTCGTGGTTAAGGCCGTGGTGCACCGCCAGACACGCCTGAAGCCCGAGGTATCACCGGGCCTCGCCGCCGGTTATGCCCGACTTTATATTGAGGCCGATACCGCCGCGCTGCTTGTCGGGCCGGTGCTGGGCGAATCGCTTCGCTATCTTGCCGATGTGCCGCTCGATGCCGCGGGCAAAGTGCCAAAGCTGTCCAAATCCCCGGTCCTGCTGTTTGGCGCGACCGTTCCGGGCAAGCCGGGTGAGCTTTTGCTGACAGCATCCGACACGATGTTGCCATGGACCGCCGCCCTCGATGCCCGCGTGCGCGCCATCCTGACCGAACTGGTCAGCCCCGATGCACCGCCCCGAATCACCGCCCTGCGCGAGGCGCTGCACGTGCCAGGCAACCTGGTGGGTGAGGGCGAGACCCAGTTCTTCTTTGCCACCGACAATGCCAGGCCGATGTCGATCACCGTGGTGCGCCGCCCCGGCGAACCGACCCGGTGGGGCGTGAGCTTCACCGAAATCGTCGATCAGGCGGCGCAGCCGCCCGCGCCCGAAACGCTGGCGTGGTATCGTCTGGCCTGCTCGCTGCCGCAGGCGGTGCCCGACAAGGCGGCGATATCGGCAACCGAGGCCGACAAGCGCATCGCCGATGAGGATTATCGCCTGGTGCGCGAATCGCTGGGCGCATGCCGGCGCAACCGCCGCGGCGGCTGATGCCCCGGCAACAGGAGAGAACAAAAAACCGGTTCCCTCTGCATCGCGCATTGGCTTAAGGCCGATCCGAGGGCGAAGGGGCCGCGGCGGCCCCGCCGGTGCGCAGTGTCGCATCGGGTGCGCCCACGTGGGGATGACATGAGCGAACCTTTGCGCATCGCGCTGGCAGGATTGGGCACGGTCGGGGCCGGGGTGGTCCGGCTGATCGAGGCCAATGCCGATCTGATTGCGCGCCGCGCCGGGCGGCCGATCGTGATAACCGCGATCAGCGCGCGCAACCGTGGCAAGAATCGCGGTTTTGATGCCGCGCGCTATGCCTGGGAAGACGATATGGTGATCCTGGGCGAACGCGATGACGTCGATGTCGTGGTCGAACTGGTCGGCGGCGCCGATGGCCCGGCGCTCGCGCTGGCACGCACCACGTTCGAAGCCGGCAAGGCACTGGTGACCGCCAACAAGGCGATGATCGCCCATCACGGGCTGGAACTGGCCAAACGCGCCGAGGCGGCGCGCTGCGCCTTCCGTTTCGAAGCGGCAGTGGCCGGCGGCATCCCGGTGATCAAGGGGCTGAAAGAAGGCGCGGCGGCCAATTACATCCACCGCGTCTATGGCATCCTCAACGGCACCTGCAATTACATCCTGTCGACCATGGAAGACACCGGGCGCGATTTTGCCGATGTGCTGGCCGAGGCGCAAAGCCGCGGTTTTGCCGAAGCCGACCCCAGTTTCGACATCGATGGTGTCGATGCCGCGCACAAGCTGTCGATCCTTTCATCGATCGCGTTCGGCACCGCGCTCGATTTCGGCGCAGTGGCGATCACCGGCATCCGCCGCGTGCTGGCTGCCGATATCGCGCAGGCCGATGCCCTGGGCTATTACATCCGCCTGATCGGCATGGCGCAGATCGAAACCGACGCCGCGGGCAAACGCCGCCTGTTTCAGCGCGTGCACCCGCACCTGGTGCACCGCGATCATCCGCTGGCCCATGTCGACGGCGCGACCAACGCCGTTGTGGCCGAAGGCGATTTTGTCGGCCGCCTGCTGTTCCAGGGCGCCGGCGCCGGCGATGGCCCCACCGCCAGCGCGGTTGTGGCCGATCTGATCGACATTGCGCGCGGCGATATCGGCGCGCCGTTCTCGATTCCCGCCGCCGAGCTGGAACAGGCCGCGCATGCCGACAGCGGCCATCGCACCGGCAAGGCCTATCTGCGCTTCACCGTGGCCGACCGCCCGGGGACGCTCGCCGAAATCGCTGCAGCGATGCGCGATGCCGGGGTTTCGATCGAAAGCCTGATCCAGAAAGGCCGCGTCGATGTGGATGGAGAAAGCCGCGCGCTGGTCTCTCTGGTCACCCACCACGGCCCCGAAAGCGCGATTGCCGAGGCCGTGCGCCTGCTCGATGGCTCGCCCAACCTGGCCGAGCCGCCGCTGGTGATGTATCTGCTGGAGGAATGACGTTCCGCCGCGCCGGCCGGACGCTCGCGCGGTCAGTTCCCGCGGATTTCGCCCCGGCCGATCAGATCGGCATCCGATCCGGCAGGCGCCGCCGGCAGCAGGCGGAAATTGATATCCGGCAGCATCGCCTGCGGGCACCCGCCCAGCCCGCAGCCCAGCCCGATGCTGTGCCCGGTGATCCGGTTGTGCATCACATCGGGGCCGCGCGGCACGCCATCGTTGAGATCGGTGGCCGATTTCAGCTCTGCGGGAATCGGCAGGCGATCCCTAGAATTGTCCTTTTTCTTGCCGCACACGGTGATCCCGCCCACCGCATCCTCTTCGGCACAGCGCGGTTCGCGGGGCGAAAGCAGAACCCGCTCGGCCAGGTTCGGCACGTCCTTTGAACTGTCATTCGCATCGGTTAGGGGCAGCGACGGCGTCGGGACATGGTCTGCGTTGCGTGCCGGAATTGCGGGCGCGGCGGTCTGGGCCTGGGCTGGCGCTCCCGTTGCGGCAAGCACGGCCGCGGCGATCAGGGCGAGAGCTGCTCTCGACAAAGCCGTGTTCCTCAGTCTAGGGCCATGCATACGTCTGCACGCCCATCATCACAGGGAATTACCGTGACCCAGTCCATTGCACAACCCGCCGCGTCCCAGGTTCTCGATCGCGTGCTCGTGCTCGAAATGGTCCGCGTGACCGAAGCCGCCGCGATCGGCGCGTCAAAGCTGATCGGGCGCGGCGACGAAAAGGCTGCCGACCACGCCGCGGTCGAAGCGATGCGCGCTGCGCTGAACGAGCTGTACATGGATGGCACCGTGGTGATCGGTGAAGGCGAACGCGACGAGGCACCGATGCTGTTCATCGGCGAAAAGGTCGGCCTGGCCCCCGGCAAAGGGCCAAAGATCGATATCGCGCTCGATCCGCTCGAAGGCACGACGATCACCGCCAAGGCCGGACCCAACGCGCTCGCCGTGCTTGCCGTGGCCGAAGAAGGCGGCCTGCTGAACGCTCCCGATGTCTATATGGACAAGCTTGCCGTGGGCCCAGGCTATCCCGAGGGCATCATCGATCTGGACAAGTCCGTTACCGAAAACGTGACCGCCGTGGCCCGCGCCAAAGGTGTGGAACCGGGCGATATCACCGTCTGCGTGCTCGATCGCACCCGCCACAACGACATCATCGCCGAATTGCGCAGCCTGGGTTGCGGCATCACGCTGATCCCCGATGGCGATGTCGCCGGCGTGATTGCGGTGACCAACGAAGACACCGGGATCGACATGTACATGGGCCAGGGCGGCGCCCCCGAAGGCGTGCTGGCCGCCGCCGCGTTGCGTTGTGTCGGCGGACAGATGAAAGCCCGCCTGGTGTTCCGCAACGACGATGAACGCGGCCGCGCCCGCAAATGGGGTATCACCGACCTCAACAAGCAATACGACCTGATCGAACTGGCCAAAGGCGACTGCATCTTTGCCGCCACCGGCGTGACTGACGGTTCGCTGCTGGCCGGGGTGAAGCACCACAAATCGGGCGTGATGACCACCGAAAGCGTGGTGATGCGCGCGAGTTCCGGCACCGTGCGCTGGGTGAAGGGGGAACATCGCCGCCACAAGGACTGATACCGTAGTGCGGTGTGCTTGACTCACCGCACCACGGTACAAGCCCGCGCGGCGCCTGGGCGCCACGGTGTGCGAAGCGTTCCACTCATCGCACATCGGTATGATTCGGGGCCCCACCGCAGGCGAAAAAAGGCCCGGCTTGCGTGATCGCAAGCCGGGCCTTTTTGTCTGACCTTGGCCGAAAGCCCTTATTCCGCGGCGATTCCCGCAGCGCCGAACATGTCGAGCGAGGTTTCTTCGACCAGGCCGATGGAGCTGGCGGTCCGCGCCTTGCGGCGGCTGTCGAACGAGGTCCACACGTCGTTCCAGCTGCCACGGGTGGCGGCTTTGGAATATTCGGTGGCGCGGGTTTCAAAGAAGTTGGCGTGTTCGACACCGTTGAGCAGCGGGGCCAGCCAGGGCAGCGGGTGATCTTCGATCATGTAGATCGGCTGAAAGCCCAGCTGGCCCAGGCGCCAGTCGGCGATGTAGCGGATGTAGCGCTTGATTTCCTTGGCGCTCATGCCGGGCACGGGCCCCTGTTCAAAGGCCAGATCGATGAAGGCGTCTTCCAGCCGGACGGTTTTCTGGCAGCAATCGATGATGTCTTCCTTCACCGCCTTGGTCAGGCAGCCGCGTTCCTGGACAAAGGCGTGGAACAGGCGGGTGATGCCTTCGCAGTGCAGCGTTTCATCGCGCACCGACCACGACACGATCTGCCCCATGCCCTTCATCTTGTTGAAGCGGGGGAAATTCATCAGCATCGCGAACGAGGCAAACAGCTGGAGGCCTTCGGTAAAGCCGCCGAACATGGCCAGCGTGCGCGCAATGTCTTCGTCGGTATCGACGCCGAACTGCTGCAGATAATCGTGCTTGGCCTTCATTTCCTCGTATTCAAAGAACATGCCGTATTCGGATTCGGGCATGCCGATGGTATCGAGCAGGTGCGAGTAGGCGGCGATGTGCACGGTTTCCATGTTGGAAAACGCGGCGAGCATCATCTTGATTTCGGTCGGTTTGAACACGCGGCCATATTTGTCGTGATAGCAATCCTGCACCTCGACGTCGGCCTGGGTGAAGAAGCGGAAGATCTGGGTGAGCAGATTGCGTTCGTGTTCGCTGATCTTTTGCGCCCAGTCGCGGCAATCTTCGCCCAGCGGCACTTCTTCGGGCATCCAGTGGACCTGCTGCTGGCGCTTCCAGAATTCATAGGCCCAGGGATATTCGAACGGCTTGTAGGTCTTGCGGGCTTCAAGAAGGGGCATGGGGACGAACTCCGGGAACGATCAGGGCAAATTGCGAGGATAACGGTACATCGGGAGTGCGCCAGGGCGAAGCGCACGGGTGGGCAAAAACGGGGTCAACCGGATTGCCTGCAGGGGCAGGTCATTTCCAGAACCAGCGTGGCGCCAGCGCGCGGCGCTGTCGATTGCGCCACATCTGAACATACATCCACAGGCCTGAAAACGCGAAGAAGACCATGGCAAAGCCGGACAGGGTGGCAATGACCACCCCGGCCGGACCAAAGCTTTCCCCGGAATGGAGATGGTGCAGCAATCCGACCAGGGCCTTTGCCCCGCCGGCCTTCGCCTTGGGCCGGCAGGTATAATCCGGCGGGCAGGCGAATGCCGGGGTTGTGCCCGAGGTTGTGCCGGGGGTTGGGCCGGTGCTGGCGGCGACGGGCTTTTGATGATCTTCTTCCCCCCCGAACAGCGGGACGATCTGGCTGAGCACCCCGGTCACGGCGATCCACAGCAGAAACAGGGCAAAGACTGTCGAAAGCCAACGGTGCCACTTGCGCATGAAAATATCTCCATATCGAAGGTAGGCTGCCGGGGGCCCGCTGCCATTACTGGCAGGCGAGGCATTCCTCGTAATCGGTGTGCTCTGCCTGCAATTCGATGACCGGCGCGCTGGCGGTGTTGTCGGCTTCTACCCCGCCGGCGAACCCGGCGCGCTGCACCGATTTCGAGCGGAGGTAATAGAGCGACTTGATGCCCTTTTCCCACGCCTGATAGTGCAGCATGAGCAAGTCCCACTTGTCGACATCGGCAGGGATATACAGGTTCAGCGACTGCGCCTGGTCGATATAGGGGGTGCGATCGCCGGCGAATTCGAGCAGCCAGCGCTGATCGATTTCAAAGCTGGTCTTATAGACCGCCTTTTCCTCGGGGCTGAGGAAATCGAGGTGCTGAACCGAGCCGCCGCGTTCGAGAATTGAATTCCATACATTGGTGGAATCCTTCGATTTGGCCTGAAGCAGCTTTTCCAGATAGGGGTTCTTCACCACGAACGAGCCCGACAGCGTCTTGTGCGTATAGATATTCGCCGGGATCGGTTCGATGCAGGCCGAAGTGCCGCCACAGATGATCGAGATCGACGCGGTGGGCGCGATCGCCATCTTGCACGAAAACCGCTGCATCACGCCCATGTCGGCGGCATCGGGGCAGGGCCCGCGTTCCTGCGCCAGCAGCAGCGAGGCTTCATCGGCGCGCGCGGCAACATGGCGGAACATTTTCAGGTTCCACGCCTTGGCCATCGCGCTTTCAAAGGCGATGCCCTTCATCTGCAGGAACGAATGGAAGCCCATGACCCCCATCCCGACCGAACGTTCGCGTGCGGCGGAATATTTGGCGCGGGCCATCTCGTCGGGCGCGCGATCGATGAAATCCTGCAGCACGTTGTCGAGGAAGCTCAGCACGTCGCCGATGAAGTGCCGATCGTCGTGCCATTCGTCCCAGGTTTCGAGATTGAGCGACGACAGGCAGCAGACCGCGGTGCGGTCGTTGCCCAGGTGATCGCGCCCGGTGGGCAGGGTGATTTCCGAACAGAGGTTCGAAGTCGACACTTTCAGCCCCAGATCGCGGTGATGCTTGGGCATGGTGCGGTTCACCGTGTCGGAAAACACGATATAGGGCTCGCCCGTGGCAAGACGCACTTCGACCAGTTTCTGGAACAGGCTGCGCGCATCGACTTTGCCGCGCACGGCGCCGTCCTTGGGGCTTTTCAGTTCGAATTCGCGGCCATCGCGCACCGCTTCCATGAAATCGTCGGTCAGCAGCACGCCGTGGTGCAGATTGAGCGCCTTGCGGTTGAAATCGCCGCTGGGTTTGCGGATTTCGAGGAACTCCTCGATTTCCGGGTGCGACACGTCGAGATAGCAGGCGGCCGATCCGCGCCGCAGCGACCCTTGCGAAATCGCCAGCGTCAGGCTGTCCATCACCCGCACAAAGGGGATGATCCCGCTGGTCTTGCCATTCAGCCCGACATTTTCGCCGATGCCGCGCACTTTGCCCCAATACGTGCCGATGCCGCCGCCGCGCGCGGCCAGCCAGACGTTTTCGTTCCAGGTCGAAACGATCCCTTCCAGGCTGTCTTCGACCGAATTGAGATAGCACGAGATCGGCAGGCCGCGGCCGGTGCCGCCGTTGGACAGCACGGGAGTGGCCGGCATGAACCACAGGCGCGAGATGTAATCATACAGCCGCTGCGCGTGTTCGGCATTATCGGCATAGGCATCGGCCACGCGGGCAAACAGATCCTGATAGCTTTCGCCCGGGAGCAGATAGCGATCGTCGAGCGTTTCCTTGCCGAACGCGGTCAGCAGCGCATCGCGCGAAGGATCGGTGCGCACATCGAACCGGCGCGGGTGCACGGCCTTCGAATCTTCTTCGTGCACGCGCGATGGCTTTGCCACCAGCGCTTCGCTGCCCTGATCCTGCGCCGTCATGCCAACCGCCTTTTCCGTACCTGCCAGCGCTGCAACCGCATCGCCGATCAGTGTTTCGACCAAGCTGTCCACGCCGTCACCCGTTCTGAAATCCACGCCAAAAATCCTTGCCAGTCGCTGCACCGGGCCGGCGTACTACCGGCCTGCCCCACGCGTTTGAAATCACCCCCCGACCACGGCATCGGGCATCGCCCGCCGCCATATCCGGTCCGACTCACACTTTGCCGCGAGGCAACGCCATGATAGCGCCGTTCGGAACAAACCGTGAATCAATTTGCGGCGCCATGACCACCACGACCAACGGCCGACAAAGCCCCCCGGCGCCGGCATGGACATGCTGGCGTCGTGTCACGGCCCGAACGGGTCCGCGCGGTCTGCAACTAGGTCTTGAGGTCCCTGGTCATGACAACCACTACCTATAGTGCCCCAACCACCGCCAGAGACAAGAGTGTAAACACGGTCTTACCGATTCGGTTCGTCGCACGTACGATTCGTTTCATCGTGATGACAGCCATTGTGCAGTGCAGCGACGCGTGGACCAAGCGGCAGTTCAAGCGGAAATACGAGCATCGGAAACTAAATTTTCGCCACCACGACGATCCTGTGGACAAGCGCGCTGTCCAGACCACACCATTGGCTTATCCACCGTGGAGCGGGTAACAGACCAAGAGGGGTGCCATCTGCGACGCCACCTGTGGCTCTGGCAGCGACTCTGGCAGTGATGAGGACGGAAACGGGCATGTTCAATCTGCTGTCGATGATCCTGGGCGGGCTGATCACCGGGCTGGCGGCACGCTGGCTCTATCCCGGCAGCGTGCACATGGGGCTGGGGCACACGATCCTGCTGGGAATCGGCGGGTCGCTGCTGGCCGGGCTGGCGGCAAGTGCGCGCGAAGGGCGCCCGTGGAGCGAAGGGTTCAGCCGCGCCGGCTGCATCGCCTCGGTGCTGGGCGCGATGCTGCTGATCTTCATCGGCCGGCATTTCTGAAAATTCGCGAAAAAGCGAAATTCGCAGCCGGTAAATTCGCAGCCGGTCTGGCCGATCAGGGAACCAGAACCGTATCCCGCGCCGCAGGGTGCGTGGCGGGGTAATCCTGGTTGTAATGCAGCCCGCGGCTTTCACGCCGGGCGCGGGCGCTCTTGACGATCAGTTCCGCCGTCTGGAGCAGGTTGCGCAGCTCGATCAGATCGGCGGTCACGCGGAAATTGCCGTAATATTCGTTCACTTCGTTTTTCAGCAGCTTGATCCGGTGCGCGGCGCGTTCCAGCCGTTTGTTGGTGCGCACGATGCCGACATAGTTCCACATGAACCGGCGCAATTCGGTCCAGTTCTGCTTGATCACCACTTCCTCGTCCGAATCGGTCACCCGGCTGGCATCCCACGGCCGGATCACCGGCGGCGGGGCAAATCCGTCCCACCGCGCCAGAATATCGCGCGCCGCGGCATCGCCGAACACAAAGCATTCGAGCAAGCTGTTCGATGCCAGCCGGTTGGCCCCATGCAGCCCGCTTTCCGAACATTCGCCAATGGCATAGAGCCCCGGCAGATCGGTCCGCCCGGCCAGATCGACCAGCACCCCGCCACACGTATAGTGCTGCGCGGGAACCACCGGGATCGGCTGGCGGGTCATATCGATGCCCAGCGCCAGCAACCGTTCGTGAATGTTGGGGAAATGGCCGCGAACAAAGTCGGGGTCCTTGTGGCTGATATCGAGATGGACATAGTCCAGCCCCAGCCGCTTGATTTCGTGGTCGATGGCGCGGGCGACGATATCGCGCGGCGCCAGTTCGCCGCGCGGATCGAACCGCGGCATGAAGCGTTCGCCGGTGGTGGGCAGCAACAGGTGCCCGCCTTCGCCGCGCACCGCCTCGGTGATGAGCAGGTTCTTGACATCAAGATTGTACAGGCAGGTCGGGTGGAACTGCATGAATTCCATGTTGGACACGCGCGCGCCGGCGCGCCAGGCCATGGCGATGCCGTCACCGGTCGCGCCGCGCGGCGCGGTGCTGAACAAATACGTCCGCCCGGCGCCCCCGGTGGCCAGAATCGTTGACCGCGCGGCAAAGCATTCGACCCGGCCGGTTGCGGCGTCGAGCGCATAGACGCCCCAGACCTGGCGCCCGCCGGCCACTGCAACCCCTGCTTCGTTGCGGCGGCCGTCTGCGGCATCACGGTGCCGGTCGGTCACCAGGTCGATTGCCACCATGTCGGGGCGCAAAGTGATGTTGGGGTGCGCGCGCGCCGCCTTGATCAGCGCCTCCTGCACGGCATAGCCGGTGGCATCGTCGACATGGACGATTCGCCGGTGCGAATGGCCGCCTTCACGGGTCAGGTGCAGGGCGCCCGATTCCTCGTTGAACGGCACACCCAGATCAGCCAGCCGGGCGATCGCCTGTGGCGCGTTTTCGATGACGAATTCAACCGAATCGCGGCGGTTGAGGCCACCACCGGCAACCATCGTGTCGCGGATATGGTCCTCGAACGTGTCACCTTCGTCGAGCACGGCGGCGATACCGCCCTGCGCCCAGGCGGTCGACCCGCCATCGAGCGGCCCTTTGGCCAGAACCAGCACCTTCAGCCGCTCGGCCAGGACCAGCGCGGCAGTCAGCCCCGCCGCGCCCGACCCGATAATCAACACATCCTGTTCGTTCACGGCTATCCGGCCTTGATCAAGGGGAAACGGCGATCAGTGCACCGCGGGCACTATGCCCTGATAAAACAATCATATTAATCTTGCTTAACCAAAGTTTCCGGTCGCCTTCGCACCTGCATAATGATACGTAAGCCCCCATAAACTGGGTCAAAATCTGTTAGGAACGCTTCATGCATTTTGGGCGGCTTTCATGCCTCTTCAATCGCCACAGACCTGTGCGCAAAGCTGTCCATTGGAACGGTTCGCATTACCGTAGCCAGTGCGAATCGTGCGGCCGGGAAATAAAGCGGCGCGATCGCGGTGGCTGGGCGGCGCTTCCCGGCCAAAAGGCTGAATAACAGGAAACAAAAAATCGCATCGATTCGCGGCCTTTTCAGGCTTCCTCCAGGATTTCATCATTGCCGGCACTGGAACTGGTCAAGGCAACAAACACATCTTCAAGATCGGCTTCGCGCGTTGTAAAATCGACGATGCCCCAGCCGAGCTCTTGCACCAGCGCCAGAACCTGGCCGGCGCTGGTCATGTCCTTGTCATAAGAAATTTCGATCTGCCGTTCGCCCATAACGGTGCTGCGGCGGAACAGCGGATGTTGCGGCGCATGATCGATCGGCGCGTCCAAAGTCAGCACGACCACCTTTTCCCGCGCCATGTTGACCAGTTCGCGAGTCGGCTTGTTCGCAATCAGGCGGCCATGGTTGATGATCGCGATGCGGTCGCACAATTCCTCGGCTTCTTCGAGGTAATGCGTGGTCAGCACCACGGTTACCCCGCCGGCATTGAGTTCGCGAACCAGATCCCACAGCTGGCGCCGCAGTTCGACATCGACCCCGGCAGTCGGTTCGTCGAGCACGAGCACCGGCGGCGCGTGGACCATGGCCTTGGCAATCAGCAGGCGCCGTCGCATGCCGCCCGACAACGACCGGGCATAGGCGTTCGCCTTGTCCCCCAGATGCACCGCCTCGAGCAGTTCCATCGACCGGCGCCGCGCGCGCGGCACGCCATAAAGCCCGGCCTGGATATCCAGCACTTCGATCGGGGTGAAAAACGGATCGAACACCACCTCTTGCGGCACGATCCCGATCGATGCCTTGGCATTGCGCCGGTCGTGATCGATGTCGTGGCCCCAGATTTCGATTGTGCCATCGGTCTTGGTCACCAGCCCGGCCAGCGTGTTGATCAGCGTCGATTTGCCCGCGCCATTGGGGCCCAGCAGCCCGAAAACCTGCCCGCGCGGCACATCGAAGCTGACACCGCCCAGCGCCAGTTTGCCTTCGGCTTCGCCCGCGGATTTGCCGGCAGGGGCATAGCGTTTGACCAGATCACGGATGCGGATGGCGGGGGTCGGTTCCATGCAACACTCCCTGCCCCGCCCGACCGGCCGCGTAAAGGGCCAAGATGGGCCAACCTTGTCCGCCGCGACTTGTCGCCGGCCGTGTCCTTTGCTACCCGCGCAGGCCATGAACAAAGCCCCCGAAACCAGCATGACCACGTCAACCCGCGTCTGGTGCGATGGCGCCGCGGCAATCCGCACGACCGGCGGGTTTCAGCCTTCGGCACTGGGCCATCCGCGGGTCTGGCTGGAAATCGATGAGCGCGGCTATGCCGATTGCGGCTATTGCGACCGGCGCTTTGTGTTGCACGGCGGCCCGGCCGACACGGATTCAGCTGCAGCCTGAGATTGTGGCGCCTAAGATTGTGGCGCCTGAACTTGCGTCGTCTGAACTTGCGCCCAGGGCCTGAAGTGTAGCCAGTAGCGCAGGGCATCATCGCGCCCTATAGCAGGGTGATGATCAACACGACCGACGCCCGTTCGCTGCTTTATCGCCCCGGCATGCTCACCCCGGATGATGCCTTGCGCCTGACCGCCGCTGCGCTGGGCCGGTGTGATGATGGTGAGCTGTTTCTGCAATTCATCGCCAGCGAAAGTTTCGGCTTTGATGATGGACGGCTGAAAACGGCCGACTATTCGCGCGATGCCGGGTTCGGCCTGCGCGGCGTGTCGGGCGAAATGACCGGCTTTGCCCATGCCAACGAAATTTCCGCCGCCGCCATCGCGCGCGCCGGCGAAACACTGACCCTGCTCGATCCGGCGCGAGGGGCCGCGGCACCGCCGCCGCGCGCCAGCAACCGCCACCTCTATACCGATGCCTCGCCGCTCGACGCGGTGCCGTTCGAGGCCAAAGTGCGCCTGCTGGAATCGATCGATGCCGCGGCGCGCGCGCGCGATCCGCGGGTGGTGCAAGTGTCCGCATCGCTGGCTGCGAGCTGGTCGGTAATCGAAATCGTCCGCGCCGACGGCTTTGTCGCCGCCGATATCCGCCCGCTGGTCCGGCTGAATGTCGGAATCGTGGTCGAATCGAACGGCCGTCGCGAAACCGGCAGCTTTGGCATGGGCGGCCGGCGGCTTTATGATGACCTGTTTCTGCCTGCGACCTGGCAACGGGGGATAGACCAGGCCCTGGCGCAGGCGCTGGTCAATCTGGAGGCGGTGGCCGCGCCGGCGGGCGAAATGACCGTGCTTGTCGGGCCCGGCTGGCCCGGCGTGCTGCTGCACGAAGCGGTGGGGCACGGGCTGGAAGGCGATTTCAACCGCAAGGGCACCAGCGCCTTTTCCGGCCGGATCGGCCAGCGCGTGGCCGCCGCCGGGGTGACCGTGGTCGATGACGGCACGCTGGCCAATGAAAGCGGCGGCGCGCGGCGCGGTTCGCTGTCGATCGATGACGAAGGCACCCCGACGCAGGAAAACGTGCTGATCGAAGATGGCATTCTGAAATGCTATATGCAGGACCGGCTTAACGCGCGGCTGATGGGCGTGGCGGCCACCGGCAATGGCCGGCGCGAAAGCTATGCCCATGCGCCGATGCCGCGCATGACCAACACGTTCATGCGGTCGGGCAACGATGATCCGGCGGAATTGCTGTCACGCGTGAAGCAGGGCATCTTTGCCAGATCGTTCGGCGGCGGCCAGGTCGACATCACCAGCGGCAAATTCGTGTTCACCTGCACCGAGGCCTATCGCGTGGAAAACGGCCGGATCGGCGCGCCGATCAAGGGCGCAACGCTGATCGGCGACGGCCCGACCGCGCTGACCCGTATAGGCGGCATCGGCAACGACATGGCGATCGACGAGGGCATCGGCATCTGCGGCAAAGGCGGACAGAGCGTGCCCGCCGGCGTGGGCCAGCCGACGCTGCTGCTCGAAGGGTTGACCGTGGGCGGCACCGGCTGATCCGGCCCCCCACCCCCCCCCAAGTGTGATCCGGCCCCGCGTGATCCGGCCGCACGTGATCCGGGAGCGCGTGATCCGGCCACAGTCATCGCCCATTCAGAATCGGCGTGCCATTGTCAGGGATGAGAGAGTGCGCCAGGCTGAAAAAAGCGCCTGGAAAAACCCACCCGGACAACAAGGAACCGTGCCATGCTGCGATCGGGACACAAGATTGCACTGACCCTTGCCGCCACCGCCGCAGTGATTGCCGGTGCCGCGGTTGCCCACGCCCGCCCGCGGCTGACCGGCGAGCAGGAACTGGCCGAGCTGCTGAAAGACCGCGTGGCCGGCAAACCCGTGGATTGCATCAACCTGCCGATGGTTTCGTCTTCGCAAGTGATCGACAAGACCGCGATCGTCTATCAATCGGGCAGCACGTATTATGTGCAGCGGCCCCGCATCGGCGCCGAATCGCTCGATCGCGACGATGTGCTGGTAACGCGGCTGACCAGTTCGGAACTGTGCAGCATCGACACCGTGCAGCTGCATGACCGGTCGAGCGGATTCTGGCGCGGGTTTGTCGGGCTGGACAAGTTCGTGCCTTATGCCCGCCCGCCCAAGGTCAAGCCGGCCCGCTGAAACCGGCCTGCTGATTGAAACCGATTCGCGCCAGCCACGACCGGGCTGGCGGACCGGGCGCGGATTGGTTAGGCACCGGCGCATGACTTTGCGCCTTGCCACCCCTGCCGATATCAATGCGCTGGCCGATCTGGGCCGCCGTGCGTTCATTGCCAAGTTCGGCCCGCTATATGCCCCGCACGATCTCGCCGCGTTCCTTGACGACACGCATGTGCCCGCCAAAGTGGCACGCGAACTGGCCGATCCTGGCATGGTGGTGGCAGTGATCGAGGCCGGTGGCGCGATTGCCGCGTTCTGCAAAGTGGCCCATGCCAGCACGATGCCCCGCCACAGCGCGGCGCAGCGCCCGGCCGAAGTGAAACAGCTCTATACCGATCCCGATCTCATCGGGCGCGGGCTCGGCGCGCGGCTGATGACCTGGGCGATTGACGAAGCGCGGCGCGTGGGCGCGGACGAATTGCAGCTATCGGTCTATGCCGACAATCCCGATGCGCACCGGTTCTATGCGCGGTTTGGCCTGGTCAAGATCGCCGACATCACCTTTCGCGTGGGTGACCACATCGATCCCGAAATCATGATGGCAGTGCCGCTGTGATGGCGAAACACGACGACCCGGCCCCGCACCTCGGCCGGATCTGACAGGAGCTTGCGCACATGATTGCATCTGACACCCCCGCTTCAGCCCTGCGTCGAAACACTGTGCGCCGCATCGCGTTGCTGGCGACGATGCTGATCGCCGCCACTGCCGGCGTGGCGCGGGCGGAGCCGGCCGCGCTCGATCTGGCAAAATATCGCGGCAAAGTGGTCTATCTCGATTTCTGGGCATCGTGGTGCGGGCCGTGCAAACAGGCTTTCCCGTTCATGGCCGAGCTTTCGCGTCAGTATCGCCCGGCCGATCTGGTGGTGATCACGGTGAACGAAGAACGCCAGCGCGCGCCGGGCGAAGCGTTTCTGCGCCAGGTCAAGTCAACTTTGCCGGTGGTCTGGGATGGCGACGGGGCGGTGGCGCGGCCCTGGGCGGTAAACGAGCTGCCCGCAACGCTGATTTTCGACCGCAAGGGCAAGATGCGGTTCCGCCATCAGGGGTTTGTTCCGGCAAATACCGCCGAATATCGCAAGCAACTGAATAGCCTGGTCAGCGAACACTGACCCGCATACTGATGCTTGATAGGGGAAATTGGTAACGATTGCCTTCAGGAATCGGTAACAGAGTGGCAAGGATACCGCGCGTATAACCAATCCGCAGACTCGATGTGCACCCGGGGCAGGGTGTGGCCGGGCGCAGTGGAAAGGGCGGTGGCAGTGTCAATGCACAGCGAAGGCCCCGAACGGCCGGCTGGATCGGGTTTGCCCGATGCAGAGGCTGGCGTGCACTCGGGCGCCGACTTGCGCGGTGCGCCCCGCTTTACCCTGCTGTTGCGCGTGGCCAAGCTGGTGGTCGACGGGCGCGAGATTTTTTGCGTGATTCGCGATGCCTCGACCACGGGGCTGAAAGTGCGCCTGTTTGTGCCACTGCCGGCGCATGCCGAACTGGCAGTGGAACTGGCCAATGGCGATCGTCACAGCGCCAAATGCGTGTGGATGGCCAACGATCATGCCGGCCTGCAGTTTGACGAACCGATCGCGCTGGAACGGCTGCTCGATGAAGCCAAAGGGGCCGGGCAGCGGCGCTATGCGCGGCTGCGCATCATGCTCGACGGCGTGCTGCATTCGGGTGGTGAGGCAATTGCGGTGCGGTTTCGCAACATTTCCCAACAAGGCGCCTCGTTCGACAGCGAAAAATGGCTGCTGCTGAACGAGCTTGTGAAAATCGAGACCACCGTGCTGCCGCCGATCTATGCCAAAGTGCGCTGGCGCGATCATCCGCGCTATGGCGTGACTTTTGAACAGACCTTCAAGCTTGAAGACCTGGCGCACCGCTGCAATGGCCTGCCCGGGCCGGCGGCCCCGGTTTCGGGTGCGCACATGCAAAGTCCTGCACCGCCACGGCGCGTGACGGGCAGCAACTGATACCAACGTGGGGTGAGCTTGGCTCATCGCCCATCCATATGATGCCCCGCCCCCGCCAGAACCCCATCGCACCGGCGCCCATGCGAATCATGCTTAGGGCCGGTTAACGCGGGTTTGGCGAATTTGGCGCAGACATTGCCTCGCCGAACGTCATGAAAGCGCGCAAACCGGTAAAATGCCTTTCCGTGCCGCTTTCGCGAATTTTCGCCGATCACCCGCGCAGCGTTAACCATCCTTTATCCAATTTCGTTCACCTCGGTTCGGGCGGCAATCAGCCTGCACAGGCACACTGCAAGGGGCTAGGGATGGCTTTCGAAATCGAGACGCAGCAATCAGCGAAAACCGCTGCCGATGCGCAATATGATGTGGACGTGGCAATCATCGGTGCGGGCCCGGCAGGGCTGACCGCCGGCTATCTGCTGTCGCGCCAGGGGTACAAAGTTGCGATCATCGAAAAAGATCAGCACTATGTCGGCGGCATCAGCCGCACGGTCGAACACGAAGGCTATCGCTTCGACATCGGCGGGCACCGGTTCTTTTCGAAATCGCAGCAGGTCGTGGACTTGTGGAACGAAATTTTGCCCGACGATTTCATCCAGCGTCCGCGGATGAGCCGGATCTATTACGAGGGCAAATTCTATTCCTATCCGCTGCGCGCGTTCGAAGCGCTGAACAATCTGGGCATCCTGCGCTCGACGGCGTGCATGGCGAGCTATGCCTGGTCGCGGCTGTTCCCGATCAAGGAGGTCCGCAGCTTTGAAGACTGGACCAGCAACCAGTTCGGCAAAAAGCTCTATTCGATCTTTTTCAAGACCTACACCGAAAAGGTCTGGGGCATGCCCTGCGACGAAATGAGCGCCGACTGGGCCGCGCAGCGCATCAAGGGGCTGTCGCTGGGCGCGGCAGTGATCGACGGGCTGAAGCGCAGCCTGGGGCTGAACAAGCGCCCCAACAACGGCATGGCGACCAAGACGCTGCTCGAAACCTTCCGCTATCCGCGACTCGGGCCCGGCATGATGTGGGATGCCGCGCGCGACCGCATCGTTGAAGCCGGCAGCATGGTGCTGATGGGCCATTCGCTCAAGCAACTGGCCGGTGACGGCCAGACCGGCTGGAGGATGACGGCCACGCGCGCCGATGGCGGCGAAACCGTGATCCGCGCGGCCCATGCGATCAGCTCTGCGCCGATGCGCGAACTGGCGGCACGGATTCACCCGCTGCCGCAGACCACGCTCGAAGCCAGCCGTCTGCGCTATCGCGACTTTCTGACGGTTGCGCTGAAGATCCGTTCGGACGATCTGTTCCCCGACAACTGGATCTATATCCACGACAGCAAAGTGCGCGTGGGCCGCATCCAGAATTTCCGCTCGTGGTCGCCCGAAATGGTGCCCGATTCGGACGTTGCCTGTGTCGGCCTCGAATACTTCTGCTTTGAAGGTGATGACCTGTGGGCATCGACCGACGATGCGCTGGTCGAATTGGCGACGAAGGAAATGGCGATCCTGGGGCTGGTCCGTCCGGAACAGGTGATCGGCGGCGCGGTGGTGCGTCAGGAAAAGGCCTATCCGGTCTATGACGACGAATATGCCGCCAATGTTGCCGCGATGCGCACCGAGCTGGAAGCGGCCTATCCGACGCTGCACATGGTCGGCCGCAACGGCATGCATCGCTACAACAACCAGGATCATGCGATGATGACCGCCATGCTTTCGGTGGAAAACATCATGGCCGGCGAACGCGTCTATGACATCTGGTGCGTCAACGAAGACGCCGAATACCACGAAGCGGGCAACGAGGGCGATACCAAGGCCCTGCCCACCGCGCCGGGTCGCCGCGAAGTAAGCGCCGATAGCCAGGCCGCACTCGATTCGGTGCGGGCGGTTCCGGAACGGATTGTCAAAGGTGGCCGCAAGGCTGCCTGACTTGCCGGAGAAGGCATGCGCCGGGCCGGAACGGGCCCGGCGCAGCGCCTTTCCCGCACCCCGGGGCCGGAACCGGCCCCTCGATCCCAGGACAACCGCACCGGACGACGCCTGGTGCGCGGCGCGCAGGACAATGGCAATCGGCTGATGGCTGACATCTCGCTCAATCTCGCGAATCCGGTGCCGCAAGTCGGCGCAATCGCCCGGATCGCCGAAAAGGCCGGCGCCTCTTGGCAGCTGCGCGTGGTGATCATGTGGCTGGTGCTGGTGCTCATGCTGCTGGCGATCGACGCGCCGCAGATTGCGGTGGGCCGCTTTGGCGATCCCGATGATGCGCTGCGCCTGATGGAAGTGCGCGATCTGATCGCCGGGCAAAGCTGGTTCGATCTTCATCAATACCGCATTGCCGCCCCCGAAGGCGTGCCGATGCACTGGTCCCGGCTGGTCGATATTCCGTTGGCGGCGATGATTCTGGCGCTGCGCCCGCTGGTGGGCATGGCCTGGGCCGAAACCGTGACCGTGGTCGCGGTGCCGCTGCTTACCCTGCTGGCCACGCTGATGCTGGTGGGGCGGATGACCGCCAAATTCTTCGATACCGAAACCGTGGGCATTGCCTGCCTCGTTACCGGAATCGGCGGGCCGCTGCTGTTTCAGATGACGCCGATGCGGATCGATCATCACGGCTGGCAGGTCGTGCTCGCACTGGTTGCGCTCAATGGCCTGGCCGCGCGCGATGCGCTGCGCGGCGGGCTGGTGATCGGCGCGGCGCTGGCGGCACTGCTGGCGATTTCGATCGAGGGTCTGCCGATCACCGCGGTGTTTCTGGCGGTGCTCGCGTTGCGCGGGCTAAGGCCGGACGGCCAAGCTGCCGCAGGCTACACTGGACTGCCTGCCGCAGGCTATAAAGGACCGGCCGCCGCAGGCTACACTGGACTGCCCGCCGCAGGCTACACTGGACTGGCCGCGGCCAGCACGGCGCTGGCAGGGGCCAGCCTGGCGATTTTCCTGGGCACGCGCGGTCTGGGCGATCTGGCCACGCATTGCGACCAGATTTCGCCGATCCACATTGCGCTGTTTGCCGTGATCATGGCCGGATGCAGCGCGATCGCGGTGCTGCGGCCGCAGCGCATGGCGCTGGCGCTGGGCATGCTGGGGGCAACGGTTGCAGCCACGGCTGCGCTCTATCTGGGCGTGGCCCCGCAATGCCGGGGCGGCGCGTTCGTCGCGCTGGACCCGATGGTCTATCACTACTGGTACGAAGGCGTCGCCGAAGGCATGCCGTTCTGGCACCTGCCGCTGGCCATCGCGATCGAAACGGTGGGCGTGCCGCTGGTCGGGCTGGCATCGCTGGCGGTGCTGTGGTTCGATGCCGCTGACGCCGCACAGCGGGCCTGGTGGCGCGATCATGCGCTGGTGCTCGCCGGTGCGCTGCTGATCGGCGGCTGCGTGGCGCGGGCATCGGCCACCGCCTGTGCGCTGGCGGCCATTCCCACCGGCGCGGCAGTGCTGCGCGCGATCATCGCCTTGCGCACGGTGGCGCCGCTGCGCCGCACCGCCGGCTATATCGGCATTCTGGTGCTGCTGATGCCGCCCTTGCCGGTGATCGCATTTGAACGGGCCCGCGCGCTGATTCCCGATCACACCGGCGCGCGCACGGTTTCGGCCGACATGCCGCTGTCATCGCAATGCAAATACCGCGTGGCGGCGCGGGCGCTGAATGCCCTACCCGCAACCGACCTGTTCCTGCCGCTGGATATCGGCCCCGACATTCTGGTGCGCACGCACCAGCGCGTGGTGGCCACCGGCCATCATCGCGGTGCCGCGGGCATGCGCGATGTGATTGCCGCGTTTCTGGGCACGCCGGACCAGGCGCACGCCATCGTGCGCCGCCGCCATGCCACGATGATCGCGATCTGCCCGGACATTCCGGAGCCGGCCAATTACCGGTATTACGCGCCCGACGGGTTCATGGCGCAACTGCTGCGGGGCAAAACCCCGGCCTGGCTGGAGCCGGTCGACCTGGCGCCCGGCAGCAACCTGAAATTCTGGCGCGTGAAATCCTGATTATGCCGCCCCCACGGGGGCAACATCCACCGACACCGTCATCGTCTGCCCGGCGCCGCCGTGGAACACCCCGTCCAACGGGGCAACATCGGCATAATCGCGCCCCATCGCGGTAAAGATGTGATCCGATCGCGCCAGCGTATCGTTGGTCGGATCAAACCCGATCCAGCCCAGTTCATCGCCGCACCACAGGCAGGCCCAGGCGTGGGTGGCATCGGCCCCCACCAGCCGCGGCTGCCCCGGCGGGGGGATCGTGCGCAAATAGCCGCTGACATAGGCAGCCGGAATGCCGTGCGCGCGCGCGGCCACGATCATCACATGCGCAAAATCCTGGCACACCCCGTGCCGCGCATGAAACGCCGCCTCGGGCAGGGTTTCGGTGGTGGTGGCGGCGCCATCATACGCGAATTCTTCGTGGATCGCGCGCATCAGCGCGCTGCCCGCCGCCAGAACGCCCTGCTGCGTGGGGAAAAACCGCGCCGCCCAGGCCGCAATCGCCGGCGAACTGGGCGCCATGGGAGAGGGATAGAGATAGCTGGCCGGGCCCATCGCGGCAAGATCGCGGCTGGCCCCGGCGCGGGTGCGCACTTGCGCCACGGTCGGCCCGCCCATCGCTCCGGCCTCTCCCCCGTAGTCATCGGCCAGCGGCAAAGGCGCATCGGGCGCATACATCGCCGCGATCAGCGTCGGTTCCGATACGTCGACGCGAAACCGGCTTTCTATGCGCAGGCGCGACAGCGGCTGGCGGATGATCAGGCGGCTGCGATTGACCACAAAGGGCCCGGCTTCGTCCTGGATCGACCACGGCACCGGATCGATCGTGAGGCGAAAGCTTTCCAGCATTTGCCCCGGCCAGGGCGCCGGACGCAGCCGCAGATTGAACCGCGCCAGCCGAACCGGGCTGGCATAGCGGACCGTGGTCACATGGCGGATATCGTAGAGCACCGGATTTCCGTCACGCCAGCAGGTTGTCGCCGGTGGCTTTCCGGCTTTTTTCGTATTGCAGGAAATAGCGCGCGGCGATCGTGTCTGACAGCGCGAGCAGCCGCCGTTCGGTTTCCTCCAGCAAGGCGATGTCAAATTCCTCGATCGTCACCGCGCGCAGCGGGCCCTGCAGCGCCTGCGCCTCGCGCAAGGGGGCTTCGGGCATCATGTCTTCGCCCAGGCTGGGCAGCGCGGCCACGTGATCGCAGATCGCGTTGACCTGAAACATCAGGCTGCGCGGATTGTCGGGATCGAGCAGCAGCAGATCGAGCACCGGATCGCGGCGCGGCCCGGTCAGATAGCGCGCGCGATAGGTGATCTGGCTGTCCGACAGATCGAGCAGCACGCCCAGCGATTCGGCATGATCGGCATCGCCCAGCGCGGCGACCGTGGCGCAGATCCCCAGCGCGCGTTCCAGCCGCCGGCCAAGATCGAGAAACCGCCACGACGGGCCGCGGTTGAAGTTTTCCGCCAGCAGGCCCGACAGCGCGCTCAACCGTTCGATCAGTTCGCGCGCGATGCGCAACAGCGCGCCGGTGCGATGCGAATCGAATTGCGGCAGCGGGCGGCTGACAATCCTCCAGAAATCAGGCGTCAACCGGTCGCGCAAAGTCAACCCGGCGGCGCGAAAGCGCGACAGGATCGTGCCCACCCCGCCCGGCAGCGCCATTTCCGACAACGCCGCGCGCGCCACTTGCGCAATCGGCAGCCGCGCCGTGGCGCGCGAAATCGCACCCCATTCCACCAGCAGGCCCAGCAGCGCGCGAACCGTCTCGGGGTTGTTGCCGGCCGAAGCGTCCACTTCGATCATGCTGCCCAGCACCGCGCGAATCACGCGCAGCGTCATTTCGGCGCGTTCGCCATAGCGCGCAAACCAATAGAGGTTGTCTGCGGCCTGGCTGGCGAGGATGCCTCCGCCGCGCCGCACTTTGGGCGTTTCATCCAGGCGCGTCGCCACCGGCGAAGCCGGCGGCGCACGATCGACAATGCACACATCGGCGGAAAGGTCGCCTTCGCCCATCCAGCCGCTTTGCATGTCATCCGATGGCGAAAGCCGGGCAAAGCCGCCGGGCATGACCTGCCACGCGCCATCGGCACCGCGCGCCACAAACGCGCGCAAGGTAAAGGCGCGCGGCACGAACCGTTCATCCACCAGCGCCGGCGTGGTCGCCAGCCGCACGATTTCCTGCCCGCAATAATCGAGCGGCCGGCGCTCCATCGCGGCCAGCAGATTGTCGCGGCTGACCCGTGACAGCGTGCCGCCGGCCAGGCCGCGCCCCGCCGGCAGGCCTTCGACCTTACGCCCGAAGGCAGAGGTCATCACCAGTTCGTCCAGCCGTTCGCGCACCGCCGCGGCCTGATCGGCCTGGCCGCACCACCAGGTGGCGACATTGGGCAAAATCGGGTCTTCGCCGCGCAGGACCCCGCACAGATGGGGCAGAAACGCGGCAAAGGCCGGCGATTCAAGCACTTCGGCGCCGGGCGCATTGATCAGCTCGACCCCGCCGCGCAGCCATGCCTCAAACCCGTCGGGCACGCCGATTTCGCTGCGCGAATCGAACGCCAGCGGATCGAGCGCATTGGTATCGATCCACCGCCACAGCGCGTCGATCCGTTTCGGCCCGGCGATTGTGCGCACATAGAGCCGATCATCGCTGACCGTCAGATCGCGCCCTTCGACCAGCGGAAACCCCAGATAGCGCGCCAGATGCGCCTGTTCGGGATAGGACTGGTTGAGCCGCCCCGGGGTCAGCAGCGCGATGCGCGGCGATTCGCGCGAACAGACCCGCGCCATGCCGCTGCGCAGTTCGGCAAAGAACCCCGCCAGCCGCCGCACATGCACATCGCCCAGCAGTGCGCCGGTGCTGCGCGACAGCGCCAGCCGGTTTTCCAGTGCATAGCCCACGCCGTTGGCCAGCCGCAGCCGATCACCCAGCACGCGCCATTGCCCACCCGGCCCGCACACCAGATCGGCCGCATAGACCGACACGAAGGGCACTTGCGCGCCATTTTCCGGCGCTTTCGCTTCAGTGTGCCGTGCCTCTGCCAGCCGTGCGGCGCGCGCGCGCACCACATTGCGTGCAAAAAACCGGCTGCCGGCAACCAAAGTGGCGGGCAGGTGGCCCTCGGCGATCAGCCGCTGCGGCCCATAGATATCGGCGGTTACCGCCTCGATCAGTTCTGCCCGCTGAATCAGGCCGCGTTCGATTTCGCTCCATTGCGCCGCGCCGATCACCAGCGGCATCGGCGACAGCGGCCAGGCGCGTTCCTCCGAATCGCCGGTCATGCGAAAGCTGAGGCCGAATTCCTGGATCTGCCGCGCCACCAGCTCGGCCACCGAACCCCCGGCATCTTCACGCAGCGCGGTCAGCCCTTTGGCCAGCGCCTGCCATTGCGCCGCGACATCGGGACCGGCCAGCCGATACAGATCGAGCGCATCGGCGGCAGGGGCGTAGTCCTTCAGCCGGGCGCGCGGTTCTGCTGCAGCCGCCTGTGCCTTTGCTGCCTGGGCTTTGGACGCCCGTGCCGGCGGCGATGCAGGCCGCGTTGCCACCCGTTCAGGCCAGCCAGGCCGGGCGGCGCAGATCGAGTGTCATGGCAAATTCCCCCGGGTGTTCGGCCGGCGGTGGCGCCAGCTTTCCGGGACTATGGCCGTGCGACTGGAATCGGGCAAGCCGGCGCGCTTCGGCTTCATAGGCATTCACCGGCACGGTATCGTAATTGCGCCCGCCCGGATGCGCGACATGATAGACGCAGCCACCCAGCGACCGGCCCGACCAGGTATCGAGCACATCGAACGTCAGCGGCGCATGCGGCGGCATCTGCGGATGAAGGCAATTGGCGGGCATCCACGCCTTGTACCGCACAGCGCCCACGCCTTCGCCCGGAACCCCGCCCGTGCCGACGGTTGGCACCATCGGCACGCGGCGGCCATTGCAGGTGACCACGTGGCGCCCGTCGACCAGGCCGGTGGCACGCACCTGCAACCGTTCGGTCGAAGCATCGACATAGCGCACCGTGCCGCCGATCGCGCCGGTTTCGCCCAGCACGTTCCATGGTTCGAGCGCATGGCTGATTTCCAGCGTGACCCCGCCCGCATCGACTGTGCCATGCACGGGAAAGCGGAACTGCCGCTGCGCTTCGAACCAGACGGGATCGAAATGGTATCCGCCGCCGCGCAGATCGGCCAGCACATCGAGGAAATCGGCCCAGACCCAATGCCCCAGCATGAACCGGTCATGCAGCCGCGTGCCCCAGCGCACCAGCGGCCCATCCTGCGGTTCGCGCCAGAACCACGCAGTCAACGCGCGGATGAGCAACTGCTGCGCCAGCGCCATGCGCGGTTCCGGCGGCATTTCAAAGCCGCGGAATTCAACCAGGCCCAGCCGCCCGGTCGGGCCATCGGGCGAAAACAGCTTGTCGATGCAGATTTCGGTGCGGTGGGTGTTGCCCGTCACATCGACCAGCAGATTGCGAAACAGCCGATCGACCACCCAGGCCGGCGGCTGCGGCGCCGAAGGGCCGGGCACTTGCGCCAGCGCGATTTCCAGCTCGTACAGCGCATCATGGCGCGCTTCGTCAATACGCGGCGCCTGGCTGGTCGGGCCGATGAACAGCCCCGAAAACAGATAGCTGAGCGAAGGATGGCGCTGCCAGTAGATCAGGAACGATTTCAGCAGATCGGGCCGGCGGATGAACGGCGAATCGAGCAGGGTCGGCCCGCCCAGCACGATATGGTTGCCCCCGCCGGTGCCCGTGGCGCCGCCATCGATCATGAACTTGTCGGCGGTCAGCCCGACGTCGCGCGCGACTTCGTACAGTGTTTCGGTAATCGCGACTTGTTCGCGCCACGATGCCGCGGGCTGGATGTTCACCTCGATCACGCCGGGATCGGGGGTGACTTTCAGCACCATCAGCCGGGGATCGGGCGGCGGGGGATAGCCTTCGATGCGCACCGGCAGGCCGGTCTGTTCGGCCACGACCTCCACGCTGGCAACCAGATCGAGATAGTCCTCCAGCGTTTCGACCGGCGGGATGAACACGCACAAGTGATCGCCGCGCGGTTCGACCGTGATCGCGGTGCGCACCGCGCCTTCGATCAGCACTTGTTCGACATAGCCCTGCCCGCCCGCCTGCGGCTCGGCCTGGCCCGGATCGGTGGCAACGCGCTGGTGGGCCTGATCGGCGTGCTGCTGGTTCGCGGCGCGCCCGATTTGCGCCCGCGCCTGCGCCTCGGCGCGCAGATCGGGCAGGTCTCCGCGTGGTTCGGCCGGATCGCGCGGGTGGATATAGGGATAGGCCGCCGGCGGCACATGCGGCAGCGAACCCAGCGGCAGGCGATAGCCCAGCGCCGAATCGCCCGGCACCGCAAACAGCACGCCGCGCCGCACTTTCCACCGTTCCGACCGCCAGTGCCGCGCCGGGTGGCGCTGGCTGGCCTGCCACCAGGCCTGAATCGGCAGGACATAGCCCACCGGGCGGGTCAGCCCGCGCTGAAACGTGCGCATGATCCGCGCGCGTTCTTCGGGATCTTCGATCTGCGGATCGGTGGGCGTGGTGTTGGCGGGCAATTGCGCCTCACGCACGATCCATTCGATCGCATCTTCATAAACGGGGTGCGCAAAATCGGCATCGACGCCAAGCGTGACGGCAACTTCGTGCAAAAACCGTTCGGCATCGGCCGCATCGACGGTGTCTGTTTTGGCAGGATCTGCCGAAGCTGCCCCCGGTATCGTGCTGGCGGCAATCAGCGCGCCATCGTTCCACACCGGCACGCCATCCTTGCGCCAATAGATCGAATAGCCCCAGCGCGGCAGGCTTTCGCCCGGATACCATTTGCCCTGCCCGTGATGGAGCAGCGAGCCGGGCGCGAACCGGTCGCGCAAGTTGCGGATCAACCGGTCGGCAAAGGCCGCCTTGGTCGGCCCGACAGCGTCGGCATTCCATTCCGGCGCCTCGAAATCGCCATCGCGCACAAAGGTCGGTTCGCCGCCCATGGTCAGCCGCACGTCGCCCGCCACCAGATCGGCATCGACCGCATCGCCCAGTGCCATGACCGCATCCCAGCGATCATCGGTGAACGGCCGGGTAATGCGCACCGCCTCGGCAATGCGCGAAACCTGCATTTCAAAACGGAAATCGGCGTGGACCTGTTCCATCACCGTGCCGTCGATCGGCGCGGCGGAGCGGTAATGCGGCGTGGCGCAAAGCGGAATGTGCCCTTCGCCGGCAAACAGCCCCCAGGTGGCATCCAGCCCCAGCCAGCCCGCGCCGGGAATATAGACTTCGGTCCAGGCGTGCAGATCGCAAACATCCTGCGCCACCCCGCGCGGGCCATCGACCGCGGCCACATCCGGGGTCAGCTGGATCGAATAGCCCGATACGAACCGCGCCGCAAAACCCAGCCGGCGCAGCAACTGGACCATCAGCCAGGCCGAATCGCGGCACGATCCCTGCGCCACGGTCAGCGTTTCCTCGGGCGTCTGCACCCCCGGTTCCATGCGGATGATATAGCCTATTGCCGCATTCACCGCCTGGTTGATCGCCACCAGAAAATCGATCGTGCGGCCCTGATGATTGCGAAACCGGTCATGCAGCGCATCAAACAGCGCGCCTTGCGGTTCGATTTCGAAATAGGGGGTCAGATCCTCGGCCAGCGCCGCGTCATAGGCAAAAGGATAGGTTTCGGCGTATTCCTCGACAAAGAAATCGAAGGGATTGATCACCGCCAGTTCGGCCAGCAGATCGACCTCGATCGCGAAATGATCGACCGGATCGGGAAACACCACGCGCGCCTGCCAATTGCCCAGCGGGTCCTGCTGCCAATTGATGAAATGGTTCGCCGGGCTGATCTTCAGCGCATAGTTGGGCACCGCGGTGCGGCTGTGCGGCGCCGGGCGCAGCCGGATCACCTGCGGGCCCAGCCGCACCGGACGGGCATAGTCATATCGGGTGAGGTGGTGCAGGCCGGCCTTGATCATGGCCACAGACCTAGCGCGTTCTCGTGCTGCGCCGCAATGTCGAATGCCGGCAAACGGGGCGTGTCACGGCACCTTTGTGGCGGGGGCAGCGGCCGGCGCCGCATCGGGCGGGTTATGCCGCAGCACGAAATTGACCGAAGCCTCCAGCATCTGCAGCCGCGTTTCGCTTTTCGACAGCCAGTGGTCTTCGGCTTTCAGCGTCACGAATTCCACCGGCTTGCCCGCGCGGCGCAGCGCATCGGCCATGTCGCTGCTTTGTTCGAATTTCACCACAGTATCGTCCTTGCCGTGGATCAGCAGGACCGGAACATCGACTTTGTCGACAAACCGGATCGGCGAGACCGCCTTCAGATCGCGCCCCGCGCCGATTTCGCGCCGCAGATTGCGGGTCAGCGTGGGATCGTCGCCGCTGTCCGCGATATCGCCGTTGACCATGCGCGTCAGATCGCCGATTCCGGCAATGGCCACCGCGCAGCGATAGAGGCCGTGCTGCAGCGTCACCCCGGCCAGCGCGGCATAGCCGCCATAGCTGGCCCCGACGATGCACACCCGCGCCGGGTTGACCACGCCCTGCCGCGCCAGTTCGGCCAGGCCATCGGACAGATCGGTCTGCATCTTGCGGCCCCATTCGCCGCTGCCCGCGTTTTCAAACGCCACGCCATAGCCGGTCGATCCGCGGAAATTGGGCTGAAACACGGCATACCCGCGTGAGGCAAAGGCCTGCGCGATCCAGTCAAACCGGATCGTGTCATAGGACGCCGGGCCGCCGTGGGGCAGGATGATCGCCGGCAGCCCCCTGGCCGGCCGGCCGGGCGGCAGGGTGAGCACGCCCTCCATCTTCAGGCCATCGGCCGCCGTGTAGGACACCATTTTCACAGGGCCCACACTGTCCGGCTGCAGATCATAGGAATAGCCCAGCGGATCGGCATGGTGGGTGGTGATATCGACCAGCCACCAGGTTTCGGGATCGCCCGGCCCTTCTGTTTTCACCAGCAGCCGGTCAAACGCATCGTTGGCATCGGTCAACGCGACGGTTGCATCGGGAAATGCACGGCGGCTGGCCTGGTAGATCTTGTCGTGCCGCGCGTCGAAAAAATGCCCGGCGCCGGTGGTGCTGCGTTCGATATAGCCGATCAGGCGGTGGCCATTGTCGTGAAACACGCGGTCGATCTCTATAGTGTCGAGATAGGGCTGCGGCGCCCCGCCGTTCAGCGGCACGTTGAACCAGGCATCGCGTTCGCCATCCGCATCGCGCAGGCCATAGACCACGCCGGTGCCATCGGGCGCAAAGCCGATCAGGTGCACCGATCCCAGCTTGTCATTGCCCGAAGCCAGTTTCTGGCCATTTGCGCCAAACAGTTTCCAATCCCCATGATCGCGGTCCAAATCGAGCACCGCGCCGATCGCGCCTTTGTCATCGATCAACCAGCTGCGCCACGAATGATCGCCTTCGATATGGTTGGCAATCTTGCGGTGGCGGCGATTTTGCAGATCGACCTCGTACAGATCGGGGTGCATCGCTCCGTCGGGCAGATATTTGTCAAAGCCGAGCCCGCCGCTTTTCAGCGTAACGCCGCCGAAATAGCCGAACCACCGGCCATTTTTCTGCACCACGCCATACGTGCTCCACACCCCGCCGATGATATCCTCATCCCCGGCGAACATGGCCCAGGGCTTGCCGGTATCGAGCGGCAGCACCAGCACAGAGCCCAGCTCCGCCTTGTCGGTGGTGAAATTGGCACCCAGCTTTACCGTCTGGGTGTAATCGATCAGCACCGCCTGGTCCCCCGCCCAGGTCAGGCCGCGCACTTTGTCGGTGGGATCGATCACGGTCTGAAAGGTGGGTTGGCGTTTGGCATCCAGCACCACCAGCCGGCGCAACCCGCCAACATTCGCCAGGATCGCGATATGATCGCCCGAAGGCGAGATCGAGGCCATTTCGAAATCGGGCAAGTGGCCATACGTCGCCAGCGGTGCAGGCTCTGCCGCGACGGCAGCGAACGGTGCCCCGATCATGGCAAGCCCAAGCACAACAAGGCCCGAAACGCGCCCGACCCTTCGCCCCAGTTGCACGCGCTTCCCCCCAATCACCTGATGCTGAGGCTATGGCGCGGGCCGGGGCGTGTCAATTTCGGTGTTTGCTGCTGCCGCCCCCCCCGATTGCCCACCTTGCCCGCCTGCACAACGACAAAACCCCGGGCAGCCTGTGCTGGCCGCCCGGGGTTCCGGTTTGGTGCGTAATACGGATGTGCGATGAGTGGAACTCATCGCACAACGTGACGCTCAAGCGCCGCGCGGGCTTATACCAATGTGCAATGAGCGGAGCTCACTGCACATTGGTATAACACCCCGCCAAGCGAAATGGCGGGAAAAACCGATCAGAACTTCAGGCGGACACCGGCTTCATAGGTGACGCCGTAATATTCGATCTGCTGCGGGCGCGAGGCATCGCCAAAGTTATAGCGCAGCGGGGTATTGAGCAGGTTCTTGGCCGAAAAATACAGCTCGTAACCCTTGCTGAACCGATAGCTGCCGGTCAGGTCCATCGTGGTGCGCGCCGCCTGGATATTGTCCGTGCTGCGATCCCCGCCATACGAGAACAGGCTGGAGCTGACATATTGTGCCGCCAGACGCAGGCGGACGGGGCCGCGTTCATACGACCCGGCCAGGTTCCACGTCACGTTCGAAGTGCCCGGCAGGCTGCCATACTGGTCTGTGCCGTTGGTCGTCGCGCTGTATTCGAGGAAGTGCGATTTCACCAGCGTCAGGTTGCCTTCGACGCCCAGGCCGCCCAGCAGGCCGGGCAGGAACGTCAGCTTCTGCTGATAGGCCATTTCGATCCCGCGGGCATAAGCGCCTTCGTTCACATAAGTAACGTAATCGCCCTTGACCCCGTTAAAGATCGGATTGTCCTGATTGATCAGCACGTTGGCAAAGATGTAGTTCTTGAATTCCTTGTCGAACACGCCGATCTGGACGATCCCGCCGTGGGGCAGGTAATATTCCAGATCCAGATCAAAGTTGTTGCCCGTGGTCGGCTTCAGATTGGGGTTGCCGGCGGAGTAGACCGGGCGCGGCGAGGTCGTGAAATCCACGCCCGCGTTGCCGCCGGCCTGGTTGAACCCGGGGCGGGCGATGCCGGTCGAATAAGTCGCGCGCAGCAGCAGATCGTTGCTGAATTCATATTTCAGCTGCAGCGTCGGGAACACGTCGGTGTATTTTTTGCCGTTGTTGACAAAAGCGGTCGTCGAATTGCCCGCCGCATCGGTCGTGGTCAGATAGTTCCCATACGTCGCGTCGGTGGCTTCGATGCGCACCCCGGTCAGCACGTTCAGCTTGCCGAATTCGCCGGTGTACATCAGGTAGCCGGCGGTCACGTTTTCCTTGTCACGGAAATCGCGGCTGAGTGTCGGGGTCAGCGTGGGGAGCGACTGGTTCACCAGATTCCGGATCGCGCCCAGATTGATCACCGGCGCGGTGGGATAGCGGCCGAAGTAGTAATTGTCCGGCTGCGGTGTGCTCGCGGCATAGTTGGAAAGGACGATGCTCGACCCCTTGGCAAACGTCGTGCCGGCGCCAAAATCATCAACGCTCTTGGTGCGGCGGCGGATGCTGACACCGGCCTTGATCTGGCCTTCGCCGCCAAACAGCGCCACCGGATAGCGGGCGTTGAACACGCCGGCATATTCGTGGTCGTTGTCATGTTCGCCATACGATGCCAGCTTCACTTTGCCGTTGGCGCCGCCGTATTGCGTGGCGTCATACGATTGGAACGGCGTGGTCAGCGCCGCATCCTTGAACAAGTTGAAATAGTACCGGTTCGGATTGCTGTTGTTGTAGGTGCCGGTGTAGATATCGGCGCCATAGAAACGCGCTTCGGTATAGTAATCCTGATTGTAGGTGCCCTGCACAAAGCTGGCCCGGTAATCGATCACCAGATCGCCGAAATGGTCTTCACCGCCGATGGCCGCCATCGTGTTGCGGAACGTTTCCTGCGTGTTGACCGCATCGACCTGCGGCTGGAAGCCATCGGTCTGATACCCCTTGCCATCGGCAGCCGAAGGTGCGCCATCGAACTGGGCATAGAAGTGCTGTTTGTACTGCCCTTCGGTATAGCCGGCGATGTTCAGGCGCGCATAATACTTGTGATCGTTGCTGGGCGTGTAATCCAGTTCACCGCCATAGCCAAAACGGCGGCGGCTGTAATCATAGTGGCGGAAATCGACGCGGTCGAAATCGCGGCCCGTGCTGGAGGTATAGCTGGGTTCGATATCGTCGATCGCGCGGCGGTCATCCTTGCGCGAGGCGGTGAACACGAACGACAGATCGCCCAGCTTTGCCCCGGCGGCGATGCTGGCGGTGTAAGGCCCGGCTTTCTTGTGTTCGGGTTCGTAGCCGGCGCCCAGTTCCATTTCGATGAACGGCTTGGTCACGCCCTTGGCCGTACGCGGGGTGATGTCGACCGAACCGCCCAGCCCTTCGGCTTCACGATCGGGCGACAGCGTCTTGTAGACCACCAGGCCATCGATCGCGCCGGTGGGCACGGTGTCGAATTCCACCGCGCGGCCGGTGCCCGATGCCACGGTGTTCGCCGGGTGCGTGCCGACCAGAACCACGCCGCCATACGTCGCGCCGTTCAGGTTCGAATCGATCCCGCGGATGTTCACAAAGCGGCCTTCGCCGGTGTCGGTGGACAGCGAAACGCCGGGAATGCGGCCCAGCGCTTCGGCCGCGTTGAAATCGGGGTACTTCTTGATCGTTTCGATCGACTGGATGTTGACCAGGACCGGGGCGATCTTTTGCGTGTTGCGCGATGTGTCTTCCTGCCGGGTGGCGGTGACGACGATCGTGCTGTTTTTCTCGGCAGCTTCGTCGGCTGCGGTTTCCGGCGCAGAGGCCTTTGCGGCCGTTTCTGCGGCAAACGCAGCATGCGGCGCGAACACAGCCATCGCCAGCAGCGAGGCGGAAAGAAGGTGATGCGATTTGATTGCCATGGTGGCCCCCTGAGAACCGTTGTCAGACATTGGCTCTGATCCAGTGCGAACCAGGCCGTTCTTCGATGACCGCGCCTTGCAGTGTTTCACGACAGGGATATGACAGCGCCTCCGGACCAGTCCTGCCCCAATGGGCCCTGCCCGGCCGCAGCGGAAGGATTGACAGGCCCCCAACCCGGGCAACCGTGAAGCGACGGCACCGGTGAAAGCGACCTTAGGTCCGCAAATTTTTTACCATTTAAATCAGATATTTATGCGGTCTTGACGAGGTCCGGCGCGTCGATTCCGGGGCGATTCCGGAGCCACCCGGCGATTGGCCGCTGCACGGGGCAGAACACGAGGCTGCACCGGGCGCCACCGCCAGACCCCAGCGAAAATTACAAAAATCAAATATTTGCCCGGTGTATTGCGCCAAATCCGCGCAAAAACCCCGGCAAATGGCCAAAGAAGGCGCCATGCCCGGGCAATCCTGCCTATAAGCAAGGGCCCGCGATGCGTTCGCAGGGCCGGTGGGACGGTTTGGCGGGATAAGGGGAAACACGCAGTGCGCAAACCAAGGGTGGCACGGGCACGAATCGCGATGGTGCTGATCTTGCCGGGATGTCTGGGTGGATGCCTGGACTATCCGGCGGTGGGCCACCTGTCGGTTTCGATGCAGGCCTCGCTCGCCACGTGGCAGCCGTTTGTCGATGATCTGGGCGCTTCGTGCCACCGGCGGCTGGTGATCGACGGCGAAAGCGGCCCGCTGGCGCACCAGTGCGACGCGCTCGACGATCTGCAGGGCCAGATTGCCACACGGCTCACCGTGCTCGATGGCTATTTCGGGGCGCTGGGGGCGGTGGCCAGCGATGGCAATTTTGCCGTGGATGGCGGGCTGGGCGCGCTGGGCGCTTCGGCAAAGCAGGCCGGCGCCAATGGCAATGATGTGGACGCGGTGCAGGCAATCGCCAGCGCGGTGGCCGGCATCGTGGTCGGACACATCCGCGCCAGGGCCATGGACCGGCTGATCGACCAGGCGCACAACGCCGCCCGGGTGGTCACGACGCTGCAGGGCGTGTTTGACACCGTCTATGCCGACAGCCTGAAGCTTGAGGCGAACAAATGGGCGCAATCGATGCAGCATGCCGCTGCGGACGTGGGGATTGCACTGCCGCTGCCGCCTTGTGCCGCAGGCGGCGTGATCTGGACCAGCCCGCGCCCGGCGCTGTCGAACTGGCAGCAGGTGCAATTCGAAGCCTTCTATGCCAACCAGTGCGCGGCGATCACCGCGCGGCAGACCGCGCTGCAGGCCTTTGACGTGTCTGCAGGCCAGCTTGTCGCGGCGCTGACCGATCTTGACGCCAACCGGGCGCGGCTGAAAGATGGCGCCGTGGTCGCGCATTTTCTGGCGCAGGCGCACACGGTGGCCGTGCAGGCCCAGGCCGTGCAGCAGGCCTTTTCCACCGCCAAGACATCCTGAGGACTGCCGATGCCCGACCTTCATGATCTTGCGCAGGATTTCATCGCGCTGTCCGACATGCTGACCACGCGCAGCGCGCAGCAGCAAAGCCGCAATCTGCCGCCCACAGCCCCCGGCTATGCGCAATGGAGGGCAGAACTCGGCACGCTGGACGACCAGATCAACGCGCTGGAGGCCGCCGCAACCGAGATCGACGCGGCCTATGCCCGGGAAAAACTGGCCGGGCTCGACGATACCCTGGCGCAGATCGGCACGGCCACCGCCGATGCCAAGGCCGCAATCACCGACATCGCGGATGCCAACCGCGCCGCGCAGATCATCGCCGCGGTGGTCAACACCGCCACAGCGGTGGTCGCCACAATCGCCGACCCGATCGCCGGCGCCCCCGCGCTGACCGCCAGCGCCGGTGCGCTGGTCAACGCGGTGAATGGCTGAACCGACCCATGCGCCGGGAAGCATCGCAGGCGGAACGCCGGAGCGCCGCGCCGGTTGCGCCCGATTCGCTCGATCTGGCGACACACGGCGCGCAAGTCTGGCGCGGAGCGGCTTTGGCATACCGCGCCCACCTGCTCGATATCCTGGCCGGGCTCCCGGCCGATCAGGCGGGGGTGCGGATAAACGCCCTGCCCGGCCTGGGCGTCTGGCTGGCGCCGACCGGTCCCATCGGCGCCTTGGCCAGCCATGCGCGCGGGGCAGCAGTACGGCCCGTCCGCGCGATCCTGTTCGACAAGACGGCAACCACCAACTGGGCGCTGGGCTGGCACCAGGACCGCACCATCTGCGTGCGTGACCGTGTGGACACGCCCGGTTTCGGCCCGTGGTCGATCAAGGCCGGGCTGCACCATGTCGCCCCGCCGTTTGACCTGCTGGCGCGCATGGTGACCTTGCGCGTGCATTTTGATGATGTGCCGGCCACCAACGCCCCGCTGCTGATCGCACCGGGATCACACCGGCGCGGCCGCGTGCCGGTGGACGAGGTGGCGTCTGTGGTTGCCGAATACGGCAGCATGGCCTGCCTTGCCCGCGCCGGCGACGTCTGGGCCTGTGCCACCCCGATCCTGCACGCTTCCGACGCCGCCACCGAACCTGCGCGCCGCCGCATCCTGCAAGTGGATTTCAGCGCCGACACTTTGCCCGGCGGGCTGGAATGGCTGGGAATCTGACGGGCGTATTGTCCGGGCATCGCACGTCGATCAGAACCCCATACGTCCGCCCCCGCTGCCCTTGGCCTCGCTTTCTTCGCGCAGGCGGGCAACGATTTCGGCGCAATCGCGCGCGGGGGCGTGGCGCAATTGCCGCGCCACTACGGCAAAATCCCCCGGCGTGAGATTGCGCAAGCTGGTCAGCGCAGCGGGTGGTTCCATGCCGAACCGCTGACGAAACGCGCGGATCAGCCGATCGGGCCCCAGCGGTTGCAGCTTCAGCTTGAACACGAACCGCCGCAAGCTTGCCGGGTCCAGCTGATCGGGATGGTTGGTGGCGGCCACCACCGGCAGGGGATGCCGGTCAAGCCAGGTCAGCAATTCATTGACTTGGCCCACTTCCCACGATGCCTGGGCCTGTCGCCGGTCAAACAGCAGCGAATCCGCCTCGTCAAACAGCAGTACGCAATCGCGCCGGCGCGCTTCTTCAAACGCTTCGGCAATCGCCTTTTCGGTATCGCCCACCCATTTGGACAGGAGGTCCGATGCACGCCTGACCAGCAAAGGGCGATCGAGCGCGCGGGCAAAGTGATGCGCCAGCGCCGTCTTGCCGGTGCCTGGCGGGCCCGACAGCAACAGCGAGACATCGTTGGCCCCGCCCTGCGCCATTGCATCGAGCAAAGGCGCCAATGGCCGGTCGGTTTCAAACAGATCAAGATCGATCACATCGTCCACAGGCAAGGGCATCGGACCACCGCGCAAGGCCTGTACCAGCGACCCGGCGGCACGCGCGCCGCCATCGGCTTCACCCGCCAGCCGCGCCACCCGCGCCGAAACGCGCAACACGCTGGCCGTTTCGGGCGCAACATCGATCAGCGCAGTCAACGCATCACCTGCTGCCACGCCTTCATCACAGGCAATGCGATCAGCCATCCGCAGCGCGACGCTGCGCGGCGGATGCGCCATACGCAGGACAAAGCTCATCCGGCGCAGAATCGCGTCATCCATGTTGCCCAGCGCATTGGTGGTCCAGAGCACCGGCAGGGGATTGGTTTCCAGCATCCGGTTGATGAACACCTTGCTGCCTTCGCGCCGGTTCATCCAGTCACCCTGGCTGCGCTGCGCGTCGCCGATCAGGTCCTCCATTTCGTCAAACAACAAGATTGCCGGGCGCGCCTGCCCGGCCAGCGCGCGCTGGGCCAGATGCATGGCCTGGACCCGGTCCCAGCGGGTGGGTTCATCGCCATCATTATCAGCTTCGCCAATCGCATGCAGCGGCGCGCCGGCCGCAGCGGCCAGCGCCAGCGCAAGCTCGGTCTTGCCGGTTCCCGGCGGTCCGTGAATCAGGATGTTGATCCCCGCGGTGCGTTCGGCCAGCGCGCCGGCCAGCAGCCGGCGCAGCAGATCCGCATCGGCCACATGGTCAAAATCCGCCAACCCGAGCCGCGGCTGCAGTCGGGCACCGACCAGCAACGCCAGCAGGTCTTCGCCCGACGCGGGGGCCCGATTGAGCAGCCGTTCAAGCTGCCAGCGCAAATCGAGCTGCAACAGCCCGTCACGGCCCAGCTCGAATCCGGCCAGCCCCATACGCAAAACCGGGCTTTGCCGCACCGCGACTTCGGCTGCGCCGCTTTGCGCGCCGGCCATGGCCCCCAGCAGCCCCGGCAGGTCATGCCCGTGGCGCGCGGCGATTTCCACCAGCGTGCGCACACGCGGCAACCGATCGGCGGCAATCATCACCTGCAACAGCCGTGTGTCGAATTCGGCAAAGCCCAGCAGGCCAGCCAATTCGGCACCGATTGCAAGCGCGAGCGGGCGTTCGTCGCCCCGGCAGGGCTTGCTTGCCAGCAGCCTGGGGCAGATGGCAGCCCAATCGGCGTCATCCTGCGCCGCATCGCCCAGCAGCCAGACCAGATTCTTGCCGGCCCATTCGGCCAGTGCGAACGCCAGGGCGCCCTTGGCAGGAAGCCCCTGCCCGATCCGCAGCGCAAGGCTGCGGACAATCGAAAATTCGTCCATGACACGTCCCGCGTGGGCCAGGCGCGCGCATGCAGGCGCGCGCCATCGGCCGTTCATTCACAAAGGCTGGCACAAAGGCCGGCACAAAGGCTGGAATGCGCAACGAAGCTGGTGGTCAGCCCCGTCGCAGCGTCTGCGGGACGCTTACGAGAAAGGCTGGAACAGCACGGGCGCAGAGCCCATTATGCAATAAAGTTCCAACACGGGTTTTCTCCGGAACGACGATAATTTTGCCTGACCACCGAGACCTGCGGGCAGGAGGGGTGACGCGACGGCACTGAAAATGGATGCCCCGCGAGGATTCGAACCTCGATAAACGGAATCAGAATCCGTTGTCTTACCTTTAGACGACGGGGCAGTGAGGGCGCGCGTCTAAACGCGGGGTCTGCGGGTGTCAAGACGGGCAGTCCCGCAAGGGCGGCGGGATGCCTTGCAGGTGGGGCAGTCCGGCGCTACAACTTGGCGCAAGTACCCGGCCGGCATTCTCCGGCGTGGGATAATGATAAGCGAATGCAAAACACAATGGCCGACACCAATACGTCGGCAGGACACGCGGGCAAGCGGCCCGGGCGGAAACGGCGGCGAAAGCCTGCCCGCGCCAGGGCAACCGCGACACGGATGCCCGCTGCCCCTGTCGGACCCGGCGCAGGACCCGCACGCGCCGACACGACCGATCTGCCCGTGCAGGGCCCGATTGCCGGGCCGGCGCCGGATGCAGTGCCGGCCGTGCCGCAGGGCGCCGACGACCAGTCAAACCCGGGGCCGGAGTCAGAGGCAGCCGGGGCTGGGCCGCGCCCGAACGGATTCCACCGCGCCGCGCCCTTTCAACGCCAGGCTTATGCCGCGATCGATCTGGGCACCAACAACTGCCGCCTGCTGATCGCGCGTCCATCGGGCGACCATTTCGTGGTGATCGATGCGTTCAGCCGCGTGGTCCGGCTGGGTGAGGGACTTGCGCAATCGGGCCGCCTGTCGGATGCGGCGATGGACCGCGCGCTGGCCGCGCTGAACATCTGCGCCGACAAACTGCGCAAGCGCAATGTCCACCTGGCGCGTTCAGTCGCGACCGAAGCCTGCCGCCGCGCCAGCAACGGCGCCGAATTCATCGAACGCGTCTATGCCGAAACCGGCATCCGGCTGGACGTGATCACCGCGCAGGAAGAGGCGCGGCTGGCGGTGCTGGGCTGCCACATCCTGCTGGAACACGGCGACGGGCCGGCAATGATTTTCGACATCGGCGGCGGATCGACCGAAATGGTGCTGGTCGACACCACCGATCCGGTGCCGCGCATCCTCGATTGGCAATCGGTGCCGTTGGGCGTGGTTTCGTTGACCGAAGTGATCGGTCCGGTGGCCGACAGCGAGCCCGCGCGCCACGCTGCCTATGCCGAAATGCGCCGGCTGGTGGGTGAAGGCTTTGCCGGGTTTGCCGACCGCGTGGCCGCCGAACACGCCGCGCACGACAGCCCCGCGGCGATCCGCCTGCTGGGCACCAGCGGCACGGTGACCACATTGGCCAGCCTGCACCTGGCCCTGCCGCAATATGATCGCAGCGCGGTCGACGGGGTGATCGTACCGGCGGAATCGATGCGCGCGATCAGCCGGCGCCTGGCCTATTATTCGCCGGCAGAGCGCATTGCGGTGCCGTGCATCGGCCGCGAACGCGCCGATCTGGTGGTGGCGGGCTGCGCCATCCTGGAAACGATTCTCGACATATGGCCCGCCGAACGGCTGGGCATTGCCGACCGCGGCATTCGTGAAGGCATCCTGCGCAGCCTGATGGCCACGGCCAGCGACGCGGAAAAGACCCGGCTTGCGGCGCGGCGCCGCGATGGCGGCCCACACGCCGCAAAGGACACCCGATGACCCGATCCGGCCGCGACCCCGGCACCCGCCTGAAAACCGCCAAAGGCCGCACCGCATCATCGACGCGCTGGCTGAAGCGGCAACTGAACGATCCCTATGTGCAAAAGGCGCGCGCCGATGGCTGGCGCAGCCGCGCCGCGTTCAAACTGATCGAACTCGACGAGAAATTCACGCTGTTGCGCGGCGCGCGGCGCGTGGTCGATCTGGGCATTGCGCCGGGCGGGTGGAGCCAGGTCGTGCGGCAGATGACGCCCGCGGCCAAAGTGGTGGGGATCGACCTGTTGCCCACCGACCCGATCGAAGGCGTGACGATTTTCGAAATGGATTTCATGGACGATGCCGCGCCCGCCGCGCTGGCCCAGGCGCTGGACGGCGCGCCCGATCTGGTGCTGTCGGACATGGCGGCAAACACCGTGGGGCACAAACAGACCGACCATTTGCGCACGATGGGCCTGGTCGAAACCGCGGTGGATTTTGCGATCACCCATCTGGCGCCGGGCGGGGCGTTTGTCGGCAAAGTTTTTGCCGGCGGCACCGACACCACGTTGCTGGCGCTGCTGAAGCGCAATTTTGCCACGGTGAAGCACGCCAAGCCTCCCGCCAGCCGCAAGGATTCGTCGGAATGGTACGTGATCGCGCAAGGGTTCAAGGGCAGGGCGGAGGAGGGCCCTCGCTGACCGCAGCCCCCCCGACACTTTCCACAGGTTCGATTTTGCACGAATCAGCCGATCCGGCCTAAGGCCCGGCTCTTTCTGACTTTACCCGGAGCATATCCCGATGGCCGATTCCGCCGACGACCGCCTGCGCCTGCTGATTGAACGTATCGAACGCCTGGAAGAAGAAAAGAAGGGCATCGGCGACGATATCAAGGACGTTTACAGCGAGGCCAAGGCCACCGGCTATGACGCCAAGATCATTCGCCAGATCGTCCGCCTGCGCAAGATGAAGCCCGACGACCGGCGCGAGATGGAAGCGATTCTGGAAACGTACAAGAACGCGCTCGGAATCGACTGAACCGGCTTGTGCGGATGTGCGATGCGAGAAACGCATTGCACAACGGGCCGCTCAAACGCCGCGCGGGCTTATCCCGATGTGCAGTGAAACACGCGCACTGCACATCGGCTTTACCCGCCGATGTGCAGCGCTGCGGCCAGTGTCGCCGCGTTGCCCGCCGCATGGGCCAGAGCCGACGCGATGAGGCCATGGCGCATGCGCAGATAACCAAACACCAGCCCCGCCCACAGCTGCGGCAGCACCATCGGCAGCACGATCAGTGAGGCTGAGTGGTAATTGGCCATGTGCATCAGGCCAAAGACCAGGACCGACAGATAGAACCACGCACCAAAAGCCGCCGCGAACCAGCGCGGCGGATCGGTGCGGCGGCGCAGCACGAACCAGCCGGCCAGCGCCGCCGGCACCGTGGCGACCGCCCCCAGGCTGGCCGCGGTTTCCTGCCAGTGCAGCGACACGGCACCCAGCAGCGCTGCGCCCAGCACGGCCATGGCGAGCAGCCACAGCGCGCGCGGCCGGCCGGTCAGCCAGCCGCGGAACAACGCTTCTTCGAGCAGGGGAAAGACCAGCACCACGGCAGGAACAAGCACCAGCGGGGAAAAGCCGCTGAACGATGCCGCTGCCGACAGATGAAAGGCGCGCCCCCACACTGCAATCAACGGACCGATCACGGCCAGCCCTGCGCAATAGAGCGCGACCATGATCCCCCAGCGGCGCCATCCTTCGCGCCGCCTGCCAAGATGCAGGGGCGAGGGCGCAATCAGGCGCGGCGCGGCGCAATAGGCGGCGAATTCGGCGAATTCGGCAATTTCGGTGAGGGCGGTGCGGATCATCACGCGCCATCCCTGCCACCCCACCGGTTAAAACCGCGTTTGCCGCGCCAAACATTGCCCAAGCCGGCGCAAACCGCTAGGGCGCCAGAATTCCGCGCAAAAGGCGGGTCCCGAGGCAGAAAATCCGGCAAGAAGCACGACCATGGCAGGCCATTCCAAATTCAAGAACATCATGCACCGCAAGGGCGCGCAGGACAAAAAGCGCTCCGCGATGTTTTCCAAACTGTCGCGCGAAATCACCGTTGCGGCCAAGATGGGCATGCCCGACCCCGACATGAACCCGCGCCTGCGCGCCGCGATCAACGCGGCCAAGGCACAATCGATGCCCAAGGACAACATCCAGCGCGCGGTCGACAAGGCATCGAAGGGTGATGGCGATAATTATGAAGAAGTGCGCTACGAAGGCTATGGCCCGGGCGGCGTGGCCATCATTGTCGAGGCGCTGACCGACAACCGCAACCGCACCGCCACCAATGTGCGCACCGCCTTTGCCAAAAATGGCGGCAATCTGGGCGCATCGGGCGCAGTGAGCCACGGGTTCGAACGGCTGGGCCTGATCGAATATCCGGGCAAGGCGGGCGACGAGGAAAAAGTGCTGGAGGCCGCGATCGAGGCCGGCGCCGAAGATGTGGAAAGCGACGAGGATTCGCACCAGATCTGGGTTTCGGTGGAAAATCTGCACCCGGTCGCGCGCGAACTGGAAAAGGCGCTGGGCGAAGCCGAAGGCGTGAAGCTGGCCTGGCGCCCTTCGCTGAAGACCGCGGTCGATGTCGATACCGCCGCCACGCTGCTGAAACTGATCGACACGCTGGACGATGACGACGACGTGCAGACGGTATGGGGCAATTACGAAATTCCCGACGACGTGATGGAAAAGCTGGGGTGACGCTGGCCCGCCCGGTCACCGGCCTCGCCTTGATTGCGGCAGATACAGGACGGGGGCGTGCAGGACGGCCCGTTCGACGCATGGTATTGATGGCGTGATCATCATCGGGCTCGATCCCGGCCTTACCTGCACTGGCTGGGGCGTGATTGCCAAGGCAGGCAGCCGGCTGAGCCATGTGGCCAATGGCCAGATCCGCACCGACATCACGCAATCCATGGCCGAACGGCTGGTCCAGCTCGATCGCGTGCTGACCGACGTGATCCTGGCGCACAATCCCGATTCCGGCGCGGTTGAAGAAGTGTTCGTCAACGTCAATCCGCAATCGACGCTGAAACTGGGCCAGGCGCGCGGCGTGGCCATGGTCGCATTGGCGCGCGCGGGCATGCCGGTGGCCGAATATCCATCAAAAGTGGTGAAAAAAGCGCTGGTCGGAACCGGCGGCGCGGCCAAACAGCAGGTGCAGGCGATGGTGAAAGTGCTATTGCCCGGCGTGCATCTGGCCGGCGAAGATGCCGCAGATGCGCTGGCCGTGGCCATCACCCATGCCAACATGCTGGGCAGCCACCGGTGAACAGGAAAGAGGTCGTTCGTGGAACTTGAAGTCAGTGCCGAAGCCAAGGACAAGCGGCTGAACCGCCAGATTGCCATTACCGTCGTTGCACTCTCGGTGTTTGTCGGGCTGTGCCACATCAAGGATGAAAACACCGTGCAGGGGATGGAGCGCAACGAAGCGCACGCCATCGACACCTGGAACGAATACCAGGCCAGCCGCACCAAGCTGCATGTGGCCGAAGGCACGCGCACCCAGCTCAGCCTGCTGGGCCAGCCGGGCAAAGTGGATGCCGCTTTGGCCGGGCTGAACGGCGATATCGCGCGTTACAAAGCCGAGGCCCCGGTGCTGACCGCCAAAGCGCGCGAGCACGAGGCCGAATATGACCGCCTGCGGTTTCGCCACGATCAGTTCAATGCGGCCGATGCGGCAATCGGCACGGCAATCTCGCTGGCGGCGGTGGCGGCGCTGATGGAAACCGTGCTGTTGCTGTGGACGGCCTGGGTGTTTGGCGCGTTTGGCCTGATCATGGGGCTGGCCGGGTTTCTGGGCTGGTCGATCCGCGCCGGGCTGCTGACCAGTTTCCTGGGCTGATCGGGCCCGTCTGATCCTTCTGGCATCCCGCGCGGTTTGCGATTAGAGAACAAACCATGATCGCAAAGCTGACCGGCATTCTCGATGACTTTGGCCCCGATTGGGCGGTGATCGATGTCGGCGGCGTGGGCTATCTGGTCCAGGCATCGGCGCGCACGCTGACACACCTGGGCAATCGCGGCGATCGCGTCGTGGTCCACACCGAAATGCAGGTAAGCGAAAGCGACATGCGCCTGATCGGCTTTGCCAGCGCGGGCGAACGCGCGTGGTTTCGCATGCTCACCGTGGTGCAGGGGGTGGGATCGAAAGTCGCGCTGGCGATCCTTTCGGCACTGACCGTGGACGAATTGCAACGCGCCTGCGCCGGCGGCGATGCGGCGATGGTGGCGCGCGCCAATGGCGTGGGGCCAAAACTGGCCAGCCGGATCGTCAACGAATTGAAGGACAAGGCCGGCACTCTGGCCGGGATGACCGGTGGCGCGGGCATCACCGCCGAACCAAATTACGTCAGCCCCGGATCGATCAGCGGCGATGCCATATCGGCGTTGCAGAACCTGGGTTTCAAACCGGGCGTTGCGGCAACAGCGGTCGCCGGCGCGATCGAGCAGCTGGGCGATGAGGCACCGCTGGGCGATGTCGTGCGCAATGCGCTGAAACGGGCAACGGCATGACAGACAACCCGATCCTTTCGCCCCAAGCGCAGATCGAAGACGCCGATGCGGCGATGCGGCCCAAGACGCTGGCCGAATTCGTGGGGCAGGAGGCAGCGCGCGAAAACCTGAAAGTGTTCATCGCCAGTGCCAAAGCGCGGCGCGAGGCAATGGACCATGTGCTTTTCTTTGGCCCGCCGGGGCTGGGCAAGACCACGCTGGCGCAGATCATCGCCCGCGAACTGGGGGTGAATTTCCGCGCCACATCGGGCCCGGTGATTGCCAAGGCGGGCGACCTGGCCGCGCTGCTGACCAATCTGGAATCGGGCGATGTGCTGTTCATCGACGAAATTCACCGGCTCAACCCCCAGGTCGAAGAAGTGCTTTACCCCGCGATGGAGGACCGCGCGCTCGATCTGATCATCGGCGAAGGGCCTTCGGCGCGATCGGTGCGGATCGATCTGCCGCCGTTCACGCTGATCGGCGCAACCACGCGCGCCGGGCTGTTGCAAACCCCGCTGCGCGACCGGTTTGGCATCCCCGTGCGGCTGCAATTCTATAGCGAGGCAGAACTGGAACGCGTGGTCACGCGCGGCGCCGGGCTGATGGGCATTGGCATCCACCCCGATGGCGCGCGCGAAATTGCCCGCCGCGCGCGCGGCACGCCGCGCGTGGCCGGGCGGTTGCTGCGCCGGGTGCGCGATTTTGCGCAAGTGGCCGGCGACGAGACGATCACCCGCGCGCTGGCGGATTCGGCGCTGACCCGGCTGGAAGTCGATTCGCTGGGGCTGGACCTTCAGGATCGCCGCTATCTGCTGATGATTGCCGACATCTACAAAGGCGGGCCGGTGGGGGTGGAAACATTGGCCGCTGGCCTGTCCGAACCACGCGACACGATCGAGGAAGTGATCGAGCCTTATCTGATCCAGCTGGGCATGGTGGCACGCACCGCGCGTGGCCGCTGCCTCAACGATCGCGCCTGGCAACACCTGGGGATGGCCATGCCCACGCCGGGCAGCATAACGGCCAGCGTGCCCGATCGACTGGACGATCGATTGCCCGATCGATTGGCTGGGGACCTGTTCGACTCCGAATCATGATCAGCAGCCATGGTGCGGTCGCGGGGCGTGCATCTGGTTCGCCACAGTAACCGGAGCACAAAATTCGGTCCCGAACTGGCACAGAGTTAACCGTTCGGCCACAGGAACCCGTTATTGGACCAATTGCAGCGGCCAAAAGTGGTTAAGTCCGTTGCCCTTGCCGGTTCGATCTGCGTTTGTCTGCAACGGGACAATCATCCCGCTTGCGTGGATTGCGGTATATCGCCGGCGAAACCACGCATGAATGGAGGCATAGGCGGCAATCATGTCAGTTCGGATGGCATTGGCAAAACTGGCAGCGGTCGCAGCGGGCGGAGCCATCCTTGGCGGCGGGGCCGTGCACACGGCCGAGGCCCCGTCGAAGGCTGAAATCCATCATGTGAAGCCGATCAAGATCAAGCAGGTCAAACAGGCCCATGCCACGCGCATCGTGCGCCGCGCTGCGCCCCATGCCACGCATCATGCGCGCCGCATCGTGCGCACCACGATCACCCGTTCGTGCCAGGCGCCGCAGCAAGTGGCGATGGCGCCCGTGCCCTATATGGCGCCGATGCCGCCGCAGGGCATGGCCTATGGCGGCAGCGGCGGCGCGCCGGTGGTGGTTGAAGGCGGCGGCGGCGGCGGCTTTGGCGGCGGCTTCTTCGGCGGCTTTTTCGGCGGCGGCGGCGGTGGCGGCGGTGGCAACATCGTTGTCTCGTCGACCAGCACCGGGTCCACATCGACGTCGGGCGGCTCCACATCAAGTTCGGGCGGTTCGACCTCCACCTCGGGTGGGTCAACTTCGACATCCACGTCGTCGGGCAACATTTCGACGAGTTCGGGGAATGTCTCGACCAGTTCGGGCAATGTGTCCACGAGCTCGGGGAATGTCTCGACCAGCTCGGGCAATGTGTCCACGAGCTCGGGCAACGTTTCGACAAGTTCGGGCAACGTGACCACCAGTTCGTCGACCAGCAGCAGCACGAGTTCTTCGACCTCTACCTCGTCATCGACATCATCCTCCACGTCGAGCTCGGGCAGTTCATCGACCAGCACGTCCACCAGCACATCGGGCAATTCGTCGTCGAACGGCGCAACTTCGACCACCACCAGCACGTCGAGCAACGGCCACACCGATGTGCCCGAACCGTCGATGGTGATCCTGTTCGGCATGGGCGCTGCGGCGCTGATGGTGCGTCAGCGGCGCGGCAAGGCGCTTCAGCAGGGCTGAAACGCCGCAGCGGCGTTGCGCCGGTGCGCGTCCGATCGGTCTGCAAGCGTGGCAGAACAATGGCGAATCAAGGCGCTTGTCAGGCTATTGTGCGCTGTATAGCCTCCGGACGCGGGGGCGATCATGGCGGATCAGGCGATTGATTTTGAATTCGACGGCAGTCTGAAGGCCTATACCGCTGTTGTCCTGCCAGGATTTATTTTGACGGTCGCCACGCTGGGCCTGTACCGTTTCTGGAACACCACCCGGATCCGCCGTTATTTGTGGTCGCGCACGATATTCATGGGCGATCGACTGGAATGGACCGGCACCGGCCGTGAACTGTTCCTGGGCGCGCTGGCGGCGCTGATCCTTGTGCTGGTGCCGATTTCGCTCGCCAATTTCGCCATCCGCCAGATCGCGCTGCACGGATACCGCTGGGTGGCGGTGGCGCTGTCAGTTGCCGAATTGCTGGTGTTTTACGCGTTGGTCGGGGCGGCGGTGATGCGCGCGTTGCGCTATCGCCTGTCGCGCACGCAATGGCGCGGCATTCGCGGGGGCAGCGTCGATCCCGGGGTGCGCTTTGGCCTCGCCTATGCCTGGAAGAACGCGCTCGCAATGGTGACGCTGGGGATTGCCCTGCCCTGGGCGATGGTCAGCCTGTGGAACCAGCGCTGGCGCGCGATGAGCTTTGGATCGTTGCAATTTTCGGCCCATGGCCGCGCGCGCGGCCTGGGGCTGCCATTTCTGCTATGCTATCTGGCGCCGGTGATCGCGATCGGCATGGTCGCGCTGCTGATCTGGTCAGGGATGACGCTGACCTATTTCGGCTATGAACCGCGCACCCCGCTGGAATGGATCCTGATCCGGCTGCCTGCCGCGTTCGCTTTCCTGTTCGTGATCGCGCTGATCATGACAGCCTATTACGCCAGCTTTTTCCGCCAGATGGTTTCGAACATGGCGCTGGGCGGCATGCGGTTCCGTTTCAACGCCAGCGCAATCGACTGGATGGAACTGTTTCTCGGCGATGTGCTGCTGATGGTGGTGACGCTGGGGCTGGGTTCGATGTTCCTCAGCTATCGCCACTGGACGTTCCATATCCGTTTTTTCCAGATCGACGGGCAGATCGATACCGATGACCTGAACCAGTCAACCACCCCCGCGCCGGCGCAGGGCGAAGGGTTGCTGGATGCGTTCGACATGGGGGCCCTGTGACCGAACCGCTGCCCGAACCGCCAACCGAACCGCTTTCCGGCGATCCGCGTACGGACAGTGCCGGTGTCTGCCCTGCCGAAGTGTTCGATGGCGCCAGTGCCCGCCGCCATGGGGTCATGGTGCGCGGCGATGCCGCTGCGCTGATTATCGATGGCCCGGATGCCATCGCGGCGACTGTCGCCTGGTCGGCCATCGAACGGATTGACACCTGGCCCGATGCCATTCTGCTGGGCCGCAGCGGCCGGCCGGGGTGGCGGCTCAAACTGCCGCTGGATGCACCGGCGGCGATCCTGGACCGGCTGCCGCGCCAGCCCCGGTTTGGCCGGCTGATAGACCGCTTCGGCTATTTCAAATCGCTCGCCTGCCTGGCGCTGGCCAGCAGCCTGATCGTGGCGGCAGTGATCAAGGCGCCCGGCTGGCTGGCCCCGCATATCCCCACGGCGTGGGAAAACGGCATGAGCGATGATGCGGTGGGCGACCTTGCGGAAAACACGTGCCACACCCCGGCAAGCGACGCCGCGCTGGCCAGCCTCGTCGCGCGGCTTGATCGCGATGCTGCCGCGCAGCACCTGCCCCCGGTCCATGTTGAACTGCTGAAGCTCGATCTGGTCAACGCGGTGGCGCTGCCCGGTGGCCGGGTGCTGGTGTTCGATGGCCTGCTCCACCAGATCCGGTCACCCGACGCGCTGGCAGGGGTGATCGGCCACGAAATCGGCCATGTCCGGCTGCACCACGTGATGCAGGCGGTGCTGCGCCAATATGGCCTGTCGCTGCTGCTGGGCGGATACCGGTCGAATGTGACCAGCGCGATGGGCCAGATGACCGCGCTGCGCTTTACCCGCGAAGCCGAAACCGATGCCGATAGCTGGTCGCGCGCGCGGCTGGCCGCGGCGAACCTGTCACCGCTGCCCACCGCGGGCTTTCTCGCCTCGCTCGAATCCGAAAACGGCGGACCGCAGATGGGCATTGCCGCCTATCTGGACAGCCATCCCGATCCGTTCGCCCGGGCGCTGGCCTTTCGCGCCGTGTTCGACCCGTCGCGCGCGTATGATCAGGCGCTCGATCGCAACGCCTGGTCCGCCATTGTCAATGCCTGCGCCGACGATGTGAAAGCCAAGCCCTGGACGCCGTTTTTCGGCTGAACATCCGGCAGGCTGGCGCCGAAGCGCAGCATGTACGAATAAAGGGGGCGGCGCCGCGTGGCACCGCCCCCTCTGTTCGCTTTGCAGGATCAGGCCGCCAGCTTGCGCAGCACGTACTGCAGGATGCCGCCGTTGTTGAAATATTCGATTTCGTTGGCGGTATCGATGCGGCACAGCGCGGTGAAGGTAAAGCTGGTGCCATCGGGCCGGGTCACCAGCACGTCGACATCCTGGCGCGGTTTCAGGCTGGCAACGCCGGTGATGGTGAACGTGTCATCGCCGGTCAGGCCCAGCGACAGGCGGGTATCGCCGTCCTTGAACTGCAGCGGCAGCACGCCCATGCCGACCAGATTCGACCGGTGGATGCGTTCAAAGCTTTCAACGATCACCGCGCGCACGCCCAGCAGCTTGGTGCCCTTGGCCGCCCAGTCGCGCGACGATCCGGTGCCATATTCCTTGCCCGCGATCACCACCGTGGCCACGCCATCGGCCTTGTGCTGCATCGCCACGTCATAGACCGAGCCGACGTCCTGGCCATGGCGCGACAGGCCGCCTTCGGTGCCGGGGACCATTTCGTTCTTGATGCGGATATTGGCAAAAGTGCCGCGCATCATCACTTCGTGATGGCCACGGCGCGCGCCGTACGAGTTGAAATCGGCCTTCGCCACCTGGTGTTCCATCAGCCACTGGCCCGCGGGGCTGTCGGCCTTGATATTACCGGCGGGGCTGATGTGATCGGTGGTGATCGAATCGCCCAGGATCAGCAGCGGCTTGGCCGCCACGATGTCGCCCACCGCTTCCGGCGTCATCGACATGCCGTCGAAATAGGGCGGGTTGGCCACATACGTCGAACCCGCGCGCCACTGATAGGTTTCCGATCCGGTCACATTGATCGCCTGCCAGTGATGATCGCCCTTGTAGACATCGGCATAGCGCGCCTGGAACATCGCGCGATCAAGCGCGCCGGCCATCACCTGGGCAACTTCGGCATTGGTCGGCCAGATATCGCGCAAATAGACATCGGTGCCGTCGGTCGCCTGGCCGATCGGGGTGGTGGTGAAATCCTCGATCACCGTGCCCTTCAGCGCATAGGCGACGACCAGCGGCGGGCTGGCGAGGAAATTGGCGCGCACATCGGGGCTGACCCGGCCTTCGAAATTGCGATTGCCCGAAATCACCGAGGCGGCAACGATGCCGTTTTCGTTGATCGCCTTGCTGATCGGTTCGGCCAGCGGGCCCGAATTGCCGATGCAGGTGGTGCAGCCATAGCCGACCAGATTGAACCCGATATTGTCGAGATGCTGCTGCAGCCCGGCCTTGATCAGATAATCGGTGACGACTTGCGAGCCCGGCGCGAGCGAGGTTTTGACCCACGGTTTCGGCTTCAGACCATAAGCATCGGCCTTTTGCGCGACGAGGCCGGCGGCGATCAGCACGCCGGGGTTCGACGTGTTGGTGCAGCTGGTGATCGCCGCGATCACGACATCGCCATCGCCGATATCGTGGCCCTTGCCATCGACGGGAACGCGCGTCTGGACCTTCTTGTAGACGTCCGACAGGTCCTTGTTGAACACGTCATCCACGTCGGGCAGCGACACTTTGTCCTGCGGGCGCTTGGGCCCGGCAAGCGAGGGGACAACGGTCGACAGATCGAGTTCCAGCGTCGAGGAAAAGATCGGTTCGACCGAGGGATCGATCCAGAAACCCTGTTCCCTGGCATAGGCTTCGACCAGCGCGATCTGGTGTTCTTCGCGGCCGGTGAGGCGCAAGTAATCCAGCGTCTTGTCATCGATCCCGAAAAAGCCGCAGGTGGCGCCATATTCGGGGGCCATGTTGGCCAGCGTGGCGCGATCGGCCAGTGTGAGACCCGCAAGGCCCGGCCCGTAATATTCCACGAACCGCCCGACCACGCCGTGCTTGCGCAGCAGGTTGGTCGCGGTCAGCACCAGATCGGTGGCGGTCACGCCTTCCTTCAGTTCGCCGACGAATTTGAACCCGACCACTTCGGGAATCAGCATCGACACCGGCTGCCCCAGCATCGCGGCCTCTGCCTCGATCCCGCCGACGCCCCAGCCGAGCACCCCCAGGCCATTGACCATAGTGGTGTGGCTGTCGGTGCCGACGCAAGTATCGGGATAGGCGACGATCGCGCCGGACTGATCGGTGCTGGTCCACACCGTCCTGGCGATGTTTTCCAGATTGACCTGGTGGCAGATGCCGGTGCCCGGGGGCACGGCATAGAAATTGGCCAGGCTCTTCGACCCCCACTTGAGGAAGTCATAGCGTTCGAAATTGCGCTGATATTCGATTTCGACATTCTGTTCGAATGCCTTGGGCGTGCCGAATTCATCGACCATCACCGAATGGTCGATCACCAGATTGACCGGGACCAGCGGATTGATCTTTCCCGTATCGCCGCCCAGCTTGGCAATGGCATCGCGCATCGCCGCCAGATCGACCACGCAGGGCACGCCGGTGAAATCCTGCAGCAGCACCCGCGCGGGGCGATACTGGATTTCGCTGGACGATTCGACGGGGTGCTTTTGCCAGTCGATCAGCGCCTTGATATCGTCAGTGGAAACGGTGAAGCCGCCATCTTCAAAGCGCAGCAGGTTTTCCAGCAGCACTTTCATCGAAAACGGCAGGCGCGAAATATCACCATACTGTGCCGCCGCCTTGGCCAGCGAGTAATAGGCGACTGTCTGCCCGCCGACTGTCATCGTGCTGCGGGTGCCGAGCGTGTCCTGTCCGACTTGGGTCATGGCGATGCGGATTCCTGTATTCAGAGGTCTGCACACCCTGCCGCACCGCCCGGGAAATCGGGCCATACCGCGCGCCGCCCGGCCGTTTGGCACAAGGCGGGCACATCAGCAGGGCCCGGAGCGCGAGACAAGACATGCCTTGCGAAGCGGTTCGCGCGATGCGCGTTTGGCGTGGCCACGTCAAGGCCGACAAAGCGCTAATGTGGCCGATTGCGATCGATCGCGGCGATTGCAACGCGGCGGAATTGACTATTGCGTATCATTTGCAAAAAACCGGTGCGGCGTGCGTCCGTCGGTCAGGCCGGTGTGGGCTGCCCATTGTCACCCGGCACAGTGCGCGTGCTGATCGCCACCAGGCAGCCCGCCACGATCAGCACCACGCCTGCCAGCGTGCGCCAGGTCACCGCTTCGCCAAACATCAGCCAGCCGACCAGCGCCGCCCAGATGAACGCGGTATATTCCAGCGGGACCAGCACTTGCGCCTCGGCCCGGGCATAGGCCCAGCCGATCAGCATCAGCGACACGACCGCCAGCACCGCCCCCACCCCGATCAGCGCGGCCTGATCGCGATCGGGCCAGATCCCCAGCCACCAGGCCCCCGGCGCAAACAGCAGCGCGATGAACAGGCTTTGGAAAAACGCGATTTCGTCGGGCCCGGCAACTTGGGCCTGCCGCCGTTGCAGCACGAGGTTCATCGCATAGAGCACTGCCGAAACCAGAATCGCGATCATGCCCTGCACGGCCGCGGCCGAATGGTGCGCGCCGAATTTGCCCGCGGCAATCACGCCCACGCCGGCCAGCGCCATGACCGACCCGCCGATGGCGCGGCGCGCAATGCTTTCACCCAGAAACGCGGCCGCCAGAAACAGCGCGATCAGCGGCGCAATGAACGACAGCGCCATCGCCTCGGCCAGCGGAGTATGGACGGTGCCCCAGAAAAACAGCGTCGCCATGACCCCGGCCAGCGCCGAGCGCGCCAGATGCAGCCGCAGGATCGCCGCGCGGGGCAGCCAGCCACCGCCCTGGCGCCGGCGCACGGTGACCCACACCGGGGTCATCAACAGGGCGCCAAACACATTGCGCCAGAACAGCGCGGCATAGGCGCCCACCGCGATCGCCGCGGCCTTCATCACCCCGTCCATCACGCTGAAACTGGCGAGCCCCGCCAGGGTCATGCCGATCGGAAAAAGAGCCTGACGCGCGCGCATGGCCGTTGCCATAGCCACAACGTTCCCCCCTGGCAAAACGACCCTGCAAAAACGACACCGATAAACGGTCTGGCGCAAAAGCCAGGCTGGCAAAGGCCCGAGCGCCGGTTTTTCGTTTGCGGCGTGGGACTTTTGCCGGTCTGGCGCTTGATTGCGGGCCACGGCTGGGGCAGGGAACCAGCAGGGCAACGGCGTGTCATGGCGCGCCGCAGCGCCCCCCGTTCGCTTATTCGGCCTCTTATTCGGCAGGGATTATCCAGCCATGCGCGCACGCCACAGGACCTCCATTTTTGTCCTGCCAGGGGCCTGGTTGCTGGTGGCCGGCCTGTTTGCCGCACCGATCGGCGCCGCGCCGGCGCAGCAGGGCCCCACCGACCTGACACCGCAAGCCCGCGCCGTGGCCACACCGCCAAAACCGAAGCTCAGGACGCCCGGAGTTGCGACCGCCAATGCGACGGCAAAACCGGCGATAAAGCCAGCCGTGAAGAAAGCGGCCGTGGCCCCGGCCAAAGGCACCACGCAGACCGGTACCGTGCCCGCCGCCGGCGCGGCAGCGGCCGCTGCCGACAGCGCGTTCGAAGTGGAACAGCCCGAATCGCTGCCGGTGGCGCACTGGACGATCGATGATGCCAGGGCGCTGCTCACCGCGATCCGCAATGTCGGCGCCGAAGGGCTGTTTCCCCGCGATTATCAGCCCGTGGCGCTGGCCACGCAGATTGCCGCGGGCGAAAGCCCCGATCTCGACACGCTGGCCAGCCACGTGTTTGTCTGGCTGGCCGAAGACCTGCGCGATGGCCGCACGCCGATGCCGGCGCGCGAACAGTGGTTTGCGGTGGACCCCGATCAGGATCTGCACCCCAATTCGCAACTGCTGGCCGAAGCGACCGAACTGCACGATGTGCCGGGCGTGCTGGCCTCGCTGATCCCCACGCATCCCGATTATGCCCTGCTGAAGGACATGCTGGCCAAGGCCAAGGACCCGCGCCAGATCGCGATGATCCGCGCCAATCTCGATCGCTGGCGCTGGCTGGGCCGCGATCTGGGGCTGCAATACCTGATGATCAACGTGCCCGAACAGATGCTGCGGCTGACGGTGAACAACAAGATCATCCACACCTATCGCGCGATTGTCGGCCGCCCGGGCAAGACCGCCACCCCGCAATTGGCCGAACAAGTCAAGAATGTGGTGTTCAACCCCACCTGGACCGTGCCGCAATCGATCGTGGTGGGCGAAGGGCTGGGCAAGAGCCTGATCGGCAACCCGGCCAAGGCCAAGCGCGAAGGCTATGTCGCCACCGAAAACGCCGATGGCACGATCACCGTGGTGCAGCAGCCGGGCGATACCAATTCGCTGGGCCGGGCCAAGCTCGACATGCCCAACGAACACGCGATCTATATCCACGACACGCCCAATCGCGGGCTGTTCGCGCTGCCCGCGCGCGCGCTGAGCCATGGCTGCGTGCGTGCCGAACATGCCACCGAACTGGCCATGACCATGGCCATTCTGGGCGCAGAGCTGCCGCCCGAAACTGCAATCGAATATTCGCTGTCAGGCAAATATACCAAGGTGCCGATGGCCAAGCCGTTCCCGGTCTACATCGCCTATTTTACCGTGGCGCGCGATGTGAACGGGCTGATGCGCAGCTTTCCCGATATCTATGGCCGCGATCCTGCGGTGCTGGCCAGCTTTGCCCAGCCGCGCGCGCTGCACACCACCCAGCGCAAAAGCAACGAGGCGATCATCAAGCTGGATAATCCGCTGTGATTGTCTGGCCCGGAACTGCATTTCGCGGAGCGGGCTGGCACTGACTCCGTACCGGAAGCCTATCCCAGCCCCAGCCGGTCGGCGAACAGCAGGCGGCCGGCGGCAAGGTGCCACAGCGCATTGCCGAAATCGCCCGGCGCCATTGCGAAACAGCCGTCGCTGCGCCCCAGGCGGCCCCATTTCTGCAACATCGCCGGATCGGCATACCAGGCCGGGTGCATCACGATGGCGCGCGCCCCGGCGTTGGAATTGTCGGGTTCAAGCCCGGCAAGGCGGATCGAAGCGCCATATTTGCCATCATACCACTGGCAGGTGACATAGGCCCCGCGCGAGGTTGCCTCGCTGTTCGGCTCGTTTGAAAAGCGTTTCAGAAAGCCGTCGTGATCCGGGTCTGACCCTTTGCCGTGGGCCACCAGAAACGAATGGACCTGCCCCGCCTCAAGATCGGCGAAATGGAGCCGGGGCAGCGCCGAAGGCAGCGCAAAATCGGCCAGGCCGACAACATCGCTGCGCCACACCAAAGACTGCACCCGGTCCAGCCGATCACGCGCTGCGGTCAGGATACGCCGGTGCTGTTCCGTTATGCGGTAGCCTTGCGCAAAGACGCGGCCCGGCACCAGCGCGGCAGCCGCCCCGGTCAGCACGGTGCGGCGGGTCAGCGTCATTGTGCCGCCAGCGCCGTCAGCGTGCCGCCATCAACCCGCATCACCGTCCATTCGTCCATCGGCCGTGCGCCCAGTGCGCGATAGAACCCGATCGCCGGCGCATTCCAATCGAGCACCGCCCATTCCAGCCGCGCACAGTCGCGTTCAATCGCCAGAGCCGCCAGATGCGCCAGCAAGGCCTTGCCCAGCCCCGCGCCGCGCGCCGCCGGACGCACGAACAGATCCTCAAGGTAGATCCCCGGGCGCCCTTCGAATGTCGAAAAATTGTGAAAGAACAGCGCCATTCCTTGCGCCACGCCGTCGGCTTCGCCGATCACCACTTCGGCGTGGGGTCGCGGGCCAAACAGATGCCGGCCCAGCGCTGCGTCATCCAGTCGCACCTCGTGCGACAGGTCTTCATAAGCGGCCAGTTCGCGGATCAGCGCGGCAATCAACGGCAGGTCGGCAGGGTTTGCCGGGCGGATGCTGGTCTTTGATGCCTGGATCATGGCAGCAGGAATGCCAAGCTCCGCGCCCAGTGTCGAGCGGGAACGGCCTAGTCTCCGATCGTCATCCGGTCGCCGACGATGGTGACCGGGCCCAGCTGGCGCAGGGCCGTCTGGCCCAGCAGGCTTGTACCCAGACCGCGCACGACCACCGCGTCAATATCGTGCAGCACATGGCCGCCGATCTGCAACCGGTCGATCCGGACATGCGCGCCATAGCCCGGGCCCGATGCCGTCGTCACCACCTGGCGATATGTCGCAGGATCGGGCAGAACCCCGACCCCGCGCGCGTCGGCCTCGCTCAGCGCAACGCCGTCTGCGCCGGTATCGATGACGAAACGCACCGGCTGGTCATTGACCGAGGCATCGCCACGGAACTGCCCCCCGGGATCGCGCATCAGCACCAGCGCGCCGCCGCCCGCCACTGGCGCACCGGCAAAACCGGGCGCCCCCGGCTTTGCAACCCCCGGTGTAGCAACCCCCGGTGTAGCCAACATCGGCAGGCCCGCGCCATCGCCAGGCGCACCCTGCGCGGTTTCGCCCGGGGTTCCTGCCGCTGTATTGGCAAAAGTGCCCAGCGAAGGTGCCAGCACGACCACCAGCACCAGAATGCCGATGACAAAGATGAGATAGCGCTGCATCGGATCTGGTGCGCAAATGGCCGGGATCAGCCGACCGGTTCGGCTTCGCGCGCTTCGATTTCGGCCACTTTGGCTTCGACCAGCGAAACGATGTGGTCCAGCATGTCGGCCGATTGCACATGGTGGTCGGTCACGCCCGACAGATAGACCATGTGTTTGCCATTGCCGCCGCCGGTAATGCCGATATCGGTTTCGCGCGCTTCGCCCGGCCCGTTGACCACGCAACCGAGCACCGACAGCGAAATCGGCGTCTTGATATGCTGCAACCGTACCTCGAGCGCCTCGACCGTGCGGATCACGTCAAACCCCTGCCGCGCGCACGACGGACATGACACCACGCGCACGCCCCGGGTGCGCAGCCCCAGGCTTTTGAGGATTTCAAAGCCGACGCGCACTTCCTCTTCGGGTTCGGCCGACAAGGATACCCGCAACGTATCGCCGATCCCGGCCCACAGCAGATTGCCAAGTCCGATCGAGGATTTGACCGTGCCGCCGATCAGCCCGCCGGCCTCGGTAATGCCAAGGTGCAGCGGGCAATCGACCGCTTCGGCCAGGCCCATATAGGCCGCAACCGCCAGGAACACGTCAGACGCCTTCACGGCGACCTTGAATTGGTGGAAATCGTGATCCTGCAACAGCTTGATATGATCGAGCGCGGATTCGATCAGCGCCTCGGGACAGGGTTCGCCGTATTTTTCCAGCAAGTCCTTTTCCAGGCTGCCGCCATTGACCCCGATCCGGATCGCACAGCCGTTGGCCTTGGCCGCGCGCACCACTTCTGCAACCCGGTCGCTGCTGCCGATATTGCCCGGATTGATGCGCAGGCACGCAGCGCCCGCGTCGGCAGCTTCAAGCGCGCGTTTGTAGTGGAAATGGATATCCGCGATCAGCGGCACCCGCGCCGCCCGCGCAATCTGGCGGAACGCGGCAGTGCTCGCCTCATCCGGGCACGACACGCGAATCAGATCGGCCCCGGCGTCTTCACAGCGGCGGATCTGGTCGATCGTCGCCACAGCATCGGCCGTGGGGGTGTTGGTCATGGTTTGCACGGTGATCGGGGCATCACCGCCAACGGGAACCGCGCCGACCATGATCTGGCGGCTTTGACGACGCGCGATATCGCGCCAGGGGCGTATGGAAGACATGGCGCCCCTATACCGGACGCGGGGCCCCGGCGCAAAGGCGGTTTATGCGCCGGCATATGGCCGCAAAAAAGGGGCAGCCCGCGCGGGGCCGCCCCTTTCCCGAAGTCCGCAAGTTCAGATCGGCTTGATCAGAACTTTGCCGTCAGACCGACATAGAGCATCCGGCCATAGAGGTCGTAGGTATCGGCCACTGTGGCAGTGCCCGGCCAGACCACCGGATTGGTGTCGTTGAAGGTCGGCGGAGTTTTGTCGAAGATGTTGTTGATCCCGCCATAAAGCGTGAACTTCTTGTCCGCGCCGACAAAGATCTGGCCCTTCACGCCATGGTACCACACCGCATCGATGTGGTTGCCACCCAGCGTGTCATAGAGCGGGCCGAGGTACTGGACCGTCCATGCAACGCTGACGGTCTGGTTCTGCGCCGTGAGCACCGCGTTCACGCGATCCTTGAAGCCCGAACCCAGACGGCCGCACGAATAGCAGTCAGCCTGGCCCAGTTCGTTCTGCACCGCGCCGCCCGGATAAGGGGTCTGCGCTTGCGAAAAGCTGTGGTTCCACTGCACGTTCGCACCGAACCCGCCACCCGTGCCGAGGAAACGCACCGGCACCTTGTAGTCGAACTTCGTGTCGAGGCCCGACACTTTGTACGAACCGGTGTTGAGGTTCAGCGCGTTGACCCGCGTGATGAACCCGGTGTTGGGATCGCGGATGACGTTGTTGCAGAACACCGGGTTGCCCGAAGCAAAGCATTCGTCGACCGAAACCTGCTGGCCGATGATGCCCACCGCGTTCTTCACCTTGATGCTGTAGTAATCGACTTTCAGCAGCAGGTTGCGGATGAAGCTGGGGGTGGCGACCACACTGGCGGTCAGGGTGTCGGCGGTTTCCGCCTTCAGGTTGAGGTTGCCGCCGAGCAGGCCGTCAACGGTCTGCAACTGCGAGGTGGTATAGGCAAAGGCGCCACGGTTCTTGACCGTGTTGGCAATGCCCGCGATCGAGGAGCAAGCCGCCGGCAGTGCCGACAGCGCAGCACCGTCGCCATTGCCGCCGCCCTGGTCGCACGGGTCGACGATGGCGGGGAAGGTCTGGCTGACGGCCGAATACAGTTCCCCGATGTTCGGCGCGCGGGTGGCGCGGGCGAACATGGCGCTGAAACGGATGTCGCTGCTGGGGGCGTAGTTGGCGCCCGCCTTCCAGCTGGAAACCCCGCCCACCGTCGAATAGTCGGCGTAGCGATAGGCGCCTTCGATGCTCAGCGATTTCACCAGCGGACGATCGGCGATGATCGGCGCGACGACTTCGACGAAGCCTTCCTTCACGTTGAAGCTGCCGACCGTGTTCGAGATCTGGTTGCCCGAAGACAGGCCCAGCTGGGTGAACGGATCGAACGTTTCAGAGCTGCGTTCCTTGCGGTATTCTGCCCCTGCAGCAACCGCGATCGGGCCGGCCCACAGCGAGAACAGTTCGCCGTTGATCTGCGCCGAAGCCACGTCCTGATAGACTTTGGCAAGGTAGCGGTATGCCGCCGAGTCACCCGTGTTGACGTGCACGGTCGACCCGTCGGGCGCAACAATATCCTTGGTCGGGCCGGTGTAGGTCTGCAGGAACTTCGCCGCCGCCGGAGTGACGGTGTTGAAGCCGAAGATGTTGATCGGCACGCAGCCAGCCGCCTGGGCGGCCGGGTCCGAACAGACCACGGCGCCGTTGGCGCCCACGGTGTTCGACAGCGCCGCGCCATAGTTGGGCGCATAGATGCCGCCTGCGGTGGTGAAATCGCGGCTCTGCGAATGTTCGTAATAAACGTCGAACTTCCACTTGGGCGCGATATCGCCCTTCAGGCCCAGCACGCCGCGGAAATAATCGCGGTCGTTCTTGTTGCTGCGGCTGAAGATATCGACCGAGCGACGACGGAACTGGATCACGTCAACGCCGTTGGCAATGGCCGCGGCGCGGATCGCGGCGGGCACATAGGGGCTGCTGATCGGGATACCGGCATAGGCCGAACCGTCAAAGTTGAGCGCCGCACCCGGGCCGCTGTTGGCAACGGCCAGCGCTTCGAGCCCGGCGTTCGACCGGGTCTTGGTATATGTGCCTTCGGCATAGAGATCGGCCGCACCGAAATCATAATGCGTCAGCGCGCTGAGCGCATAGCGTTCCACCGGCAGCGCCAGATAGCGGTGCGGGTTCCGGTTGTAGCCATCGACGTTTGCGCCCTGATAGCCCTTGACCGCGTTGTTGCCGTCAAAGGTGTAGGTCAGGCCGTTGGCCGGCGAAAACGCGGCCTGATCGCCATTGGCCACGCTGAACAGGCCCTGCGCGGCATAGGAGCTCTGGTTGGGATGGTCGTGCGCCGAGAACGTGCGGTTGGCCGAAGACAGACCGCGATCGTTGTCATAGCTGCCGACGATCGTGATGTTGCCGCGGCCACCGGCGAAGTTGTGCCCGGCGAGCAGCGAAATGTATTGGCGGCCGGCATCACCCTTGTCCGAAATGCCGCCCTGCGCGTGCAGCTGCAGGCCTTCAAAGTTGCGCTTGGTCACAAAGTTGACCACGCCCGCGATTGCTTCCGAACCATAGACCGCCGAGGCGCCGCCGGTCACGATTTCAACGCGATCAACCAGTTCTTCGGGAAGGTTGTTCAGATCGGCAGCCGACGATCCGGCGATGCCGACGGTGCGGCGGCCGTTGATCAGCACCAGCGTGCGCGACGAACCGAGGTTGCGCAAGTTGACAGTGGCTTCACCGTTGCCGGTGTTCGAAAAGTTCGAGCTCGACCGGCTGATGCCCTGGCCCACTTCAGGCAGGGTGTTGAGCAAGTCGGAAACGTTGGTCGCGCCGGTCGAAGTCAGCTTGTCGTTGGAAATGACCGAAATCGGCACCGTTGCCTTCAGGTCGGGGCGCGCAATGCGCGAGCCGGTAACGACAATGGTTTCAGCCGCAGCCGCATCGGGCGCGGCGGGGGTGGCTGGTGCATCGGCAGCAAAGGCCGTGCCCGAAAACAAGCCAAGGGCCAACGCCGCGCAAGCGACACTGCCCTTCATCGAAGGAAGCTTGGTCATGAAAAATGCCCCTGTAACACGGCACGGGTTTCCCCGGCGCCGGTCTGTGGATCGAGTGGGCGACGCGTCGGGCCGTGGAGGTGGCCCGGCGCCATCAGCCTGGCGAATGGGAACCGGTTGGCGCATCGGACGGGGCAAAGTAAAGCAGGCTGGTATCGGCAGCGACCAGTTACAGCCAGAATGTAACTTATTTGCCACACTTGGGCCGCTGTAAAATATGACGGTAATCCGCCCGAAAATCCGGCAAACGTTCGCAATGGTGTGGGGTTTCTGCAACGTTATGTTACGATAACCCGGCCCAGCCGCCAATATTTTCTGCAATGGGGCGCAGCCGCGACACAAAATTGCGCGGGGCGCAAAAAAGGGGCGGCCTGCGCACAGACCGCCCCCTTTGCAACCGGATCAGGCAGCCCCGAAAGGGGTCAACCGCCCGGCCGGCACTTTACGTTCCCTGCCAGCACTTCACGTTCCCTGTCAGTACTTCACGTTCAGCGTCAGGCGGAAATAGCGGCCGATGATGCCGTCCATGTGCATCGCCGGGTTCACCGGGATGAACGCGCCGCCATAGGTTTCCGCATCGACCGGCGCCTTGGTATCGAACAGGTTGTCGACATCAAAGCTGACCTTGATCTTGGGCGTAAGCTGATAGCCCGAAACCAGGTTGATCGACGTGAACGAGGCCACTTTGCAGAACTGCGAATTCTGCGCGCCCGGCGTGGCCGTGGCGAGCACATAGGCCCCGTTCCACGCGCCGGCGCAAGTGGACTGCGAACCACCGGCAACGCTCGGGTCGGTCACGCTGAACGAACTGATCCAGTATCCGCTCAGACCGAGGCTGAGCGGGCCTTTTTCGACAAACAGCGACGCATTGATGCGATCGCGCGGGTTGCCGGTATCGCCCGACACGCCCGACGGACCATGCGTTCCGGCCAGATGATAGACCGAACCATTGGGCGCGGTGAGGTCATAGTTGAACGTGTGCGTCCAGTCGATCCGCGCGCGGATCGAGGCATTGGCCAGCTTGAAGCGATATTCGCTGTTGATGTCGATCCCGCTGGTCGTGGTCGACTGCGCATTGACATAGCCGGCAAAGCAGGCGGCCAGCGGCCCGGCAATCGGCAGCGAGGCCCCGGGGATCTGGTTGCCGTTGCCATCCTGCACCCCGGCGATCGGAATCGCGGGCGAACGCACGCAATTGGTCGAATCGAAGGCATAGCTGGGCAGCTGCGAGGCCGAAACGATCTGGTTGTTGATCTTGATGTGGTAGTAATCGAACGTGGTCGACCAGCCCTTGATCGGCTCGACCACCGCGCCCGCCGTGAACGAGGTCGACTTTTCAGGCCGCAGGCCCTTCGACGTGGTCTGCGCAAAGCCGACTTGTTCCGAACAGGTGGCCGGAACCGTGCCGGCCGGGAACGGACCGCCCGCACCATTGGGGCACAGCACCGGATCGACAAAGCCGCCCAGGCCAAAGATGGTCTGCGACGTGCCGTATTCCGCCGGTGACGGCGCACGGAACCCCTTTGAGAACGTGCCGCGCAGCAAAATCCAGGGCTGCGCCTTCCACGTCAGGCCGGCCTTGGGCGTGATCGAGTTGCCATAGCTGGTGTAATAGTCATCGCGCAGCGCACCGTTGAATTCGACCGTGTCGAAAATGCGCGCATCGACTTCCACATATTCCGCAATGTCGGTTTCGCGGCCGATGGCATACGTGCTGAACGTGCCGCCGATCGCGCCCGACAGCACCGGCGCCGGGCCGGGGTTGTACAGATCCTTGTTGACCACGCTGGCACCCAGCGCGACCGACAGATCACCGCCGGGCAGCGTGGCGATTTTCTTGCTGGCATGGGCTTCGGCATAGAGCAGCTGGTCGGTGGCCAGGTTGCGGAACCGCGGCGCAATCGCGTTGATCACCGCAGGGGTATTGCCGCCCAGCGGGTTGAATTTCGGGTTGTCCGACCCATCGACCGTGTTCAGCGCTGCGAACAGACTGTTATAATTCACATAGTTGCTGAATTTTTCAGTGGTGACGACATAGCTGCCGCCGATCGCGCTGGCAAAATCCCAGCCGGCGATCGTACCGGTCAGATCGATCGCGGCGCGCCAGGTCTTGCTGTCGATATCGATCGTCGGCAGGCCGATATCGGCAATCACGCCCTGCAGATAGGACCCGGCACCATTGCCCATGCCCATGAAATTGGCGGGAACGGTAAAGTTCGAAATCAGCCCGATTGCCGGAACCGGCAGGCTGCCGATCGGGTTGGACACGTTGCCCGCGAACGACCCGCCGGGATAGGTGTTGTAACCGGTGCCGGTCTGCTGGCCTTCGCTATCAAACAGGGATGCGCGCACTTTGACCTGCCAGCCGGCACCGAAATCCTTGGTGAACCCGATCAGCAGGTTGGCATTGCGCGTGGGCGACAGCAGCTTTTGCGGCGAGGTATACGTGCACAGGCTGGCCGCGAGCGCGCCGGCGTTGCAATTGGAATTGAGGAAAGTCAGCGTGTTGTTGGCATTCACCAGATAGGGCGTCTGCGTGGCCGGCTGGCCGGCATTGGTGAAATTGACCGCGCCGGGGCGCATGTCATTGCCGCCAAAGCGCGAAAAGTTGAGATTGCCCCAGGGCGCATAGCCCGCGCGCTGCGCCAGCAGGATCGAATCCTGATCGTGGAATTCGGCGGTGACGTAGAAATTGTAGCCGTCGTGGCCAAGATCGCCCTTGCCCAGCGCCAGCGCGACATGGCGCGTGGCGCCGCCGCCATGTTCGGAATTGCCGACATCGAATTGCGCTTCGGCCCCGGTGATCTGCTTTTTCAGAATCACGTTGACCACGCCGGCAATCGCATCGGAGCCGTAAATGGCCGAGGCGCCATCCTTCAGCACTTCGACGCGTTCCACCGCGAACAGCGGGATCGACTGGACATCGGTGAACTGGCGTTCGCCATCGTCCGACAGCGGATAGGGCGACAGACGGTGCCCATCGACCAGCACCAGCGTCGCGCCGACCGACAGGCCGCGCAGCGCGATGCCCGAGGCGCCACCGGCAAAAGCTTCGGAATTGCTGTTGGACAGTGTGCCGGCGCCGTTCGACGTCAGGTTCGACAGCACGGTGGCGAGGTTGTCATACCCGGTCGTAGCCAGCTGCTTGGCATCGATCAGCGTGAGCGGGCTGGCCGTTTCGGTGTTGATGCGCTTGATCGACGATCCGGTGACGACGATTTCAGGCGCAGGCGCAGCATCTTTTGCCGGGGTGGCGGGCGCGCTTTGCGCAAGCGCCGGTGCGGCAATCAGGGCAAGGCCGAGCGCGGCACCGGCAACGCCGGCGTGGAGCTGTGTCAGGTGCTTCATGGTTGTGCGGACCCTTGATGTTGGAGGCATTCGGGTGGCCTGAGACCGGCCGGTTCTTGTGGCAAACACGCGATCGGCCCACCCGGACTGCCCAAAGGCGCAGATTGCGGCCCTGGCATGGTCGCGGTCAGACCAAGGCGCGCGCTCTGGCAGCGCCGGGCGGACGGCGTAAATTGCCCAAATGGACATCACGGGATTTTGAGTGTCGCTGTAACCGAATTGCAACAGGATCAACGCGCAACAGCATGATTTTTGCACGGCGCGCCCCGGTGCAGGGCCGGAACGTTACCGGATCCTGGATCACGGATTACCGATACTTAATCGTTGAATCCGGGGCCTGATCAGGCGGCGAGAAACAGCAGCGGGTCCAGCTTTCGCCCGTGCCAGTTCAGCGCCCAGTGCAAGTGGGGCCCGGTCGCGCGCCCGGTCATGCCCACTTCGCCGATCGTGTCCCCCTGGCGCAGAACGGTGCCTTCGGTCACATGGAGCGCGCGGGCGTGGAGCATCGCGCTGTTCAGCCCCATGCCATGATCGACGATCACCAGGTGGCCTTCCAGCGTGAAGGGTTCGCCGGCCGCGGCAAGCACCACCACCCCGTCGGCGGGCGCCAGAATCGCCGATCCGGCGGGCGCGGCCAGATCGAGCCCGCCGTGATAGGCCGCCGGCACCCCGCGAAACACGCGCTGCGCGCCAAACCGCCCCGACAGCGGCCCATGCGCGGGGCGCATCATCATCTGCCGCCAGCCCTGCGCGCCGGTATCGTGCCGCCGCGCCGCGCCGATCTGCGCCAGTTCGGCACTGCGCCGCCGCGCAAATTCGGCATCGGCCATGCCCGGCGGGTGCATCGGCGTGTTGACATGTTCGATCTGCCAGGCGCGCGGGGCCACGGCGATGATCTGGCTGATCGGGCCGGCAGCAGCTTGCGCGGATAGCACCGCCTGTGGCGGCGAATCACGGTCAAACGCCAGCAGGAACACGCCATCGGGGGCATGGGCCAGATCGCGATCATCCAGCCGCAAGCCGCTGGCGCCCGGTGGCAGATGCCCGCGCAGCCAACCGCCCTGCGTGGGCTGCCCGGTCAGCGCAAAACGGTCATCCGCCGCATGTGCGGCGCGTGACCCAAGGGTGGCGAGCGCCCCGGCGGCGAACAGCAGGTGTCGCCGGGTGCAGGCCGCGATCATTCCTGGCCGAGCAGGCGCCGCGTGGCGATGGCGCAGCTGGCATAGGCTTCCTGCCGTTCCGCGCTCCAGTACCGCAGCAGATCGAGCGGGATCGGCGCGCCGGTCACCGCGCAAAGCACATGATCGCCCGCCGAAAGCTGGCGAAACGTGCCGGGAAGATAATGAAGCCGCGCCAGGCGACCGACAGGGGGAGAAAGCATGGCCATCACCTAGGCGGATTTGCCGGTCAAAGCAATTTCGGCTGTTGCCCGGCGCGGTCTGTCACCGGTTTTTCGGGCGCACCGCTGCGCGGTCGCGGCTTTGGCGCGCCAGAGTCCCCCGCGGGAACAACCGCCAGCGGACCATCGGCAAATTTCAGCACCAGATCACCCAGACCCGCCGCTGCGGCACGCGTCTTCACCACGCGCCCGGCCGGATCGGTCACCAGCACATAGCCGCGCTGCAGCGGCGCCTCGGGATCGAGCGAGCGACGCAGCCGATCAAGCGCATCGACCGTGCGCCGCGCCTGGGCGATGCGTTGCAGCAACAGATCGGGCCGCAGGCGCTGTGCCGCCAGCCGGTCGCTTTCCCGGCGCAGCCGCGCCTGCAACAGCGCGGGGCGCAGCGCGCCGCCGTGGCGCGCCAGCTGCGCGGCGGCCAGATCGGTGCGATGGCCCAGCGACCGGCGCAAGCGGTCACCCAGATCATCAAGCCGCTGCGCCTGCGCGGCGAGCAGCGCCTGCGGCTGGGGCAGGCGCCGCGCGCGCAGATCGAGCCGTTCGCGCGCCTGCGCCATCTGCCGGCCGATTGCGCGCTGACGCCGCGCCGCAAATTCGGAAAGCGCCGTCGCCAGGTCAGCGCGCACCGGCACTGCCATTTCGGCCGCGGCCGTTGGCGTCGGCGCACGCCGGTCGGCTGCGAAATCGGCCAGCGTGGTATCGGTTTCGTGCCCCACGGCGCTGATCACCGGAATGGTCGAGCCGGCAATCGCGCGCACCACCACTTCCTCGTTGAACGCCCACAGATCCTCGATCGATCCGCCGCCCCGCGCCACGATTACCAGATCGGGCCGGGGAACCGGTCCATCGGGCGGCAGATCGGAAAAGCCGCGCACCGCCGCCGCCACTTGCGCGGCCGCACCCTGCCCCTGCACCAGCACCGGCCAGACCACGACATGGCTGGGAAAACGATCGCGCAGCCGATGCAGGATATCGCGGATCACCGCCCCGGTGGGCGACGTCACCACGCCGATCACGCGCGGCAGATAGGGGATCGGCCGTTTGCGCGCGGCATCGAACAGCCCTTCGGCAGCCAGCCGCGCCTTGGTCTTTTCCAGCAGGGCGAGCAGGGCGCCTTCGCCGGCAATTTCCATCCGTTCGATCACGATCTGGTAATTCGACCGGCCGGGATAAGTCGTCAGCTTGCCCGTGGCGATCACTTCGACCCCGTCGGCGGGCTGAAATCCCAGCCGCTGCACCGAACCGCGCCACATCACCCCGTCCAGCCGCGCGGCATCGTCCTTCAGGCTGCAATAGAGATGCCCCGAGGCGGCGCGTTTCACCCCCGACAGCTCGCCGCGCACGCGGACATAGCCGAAACGATCCTCCACCGTGCGCTTGAGCAGTTGCGACAGTTCGGAAATCGACAGCGCCGGGGCGTTGTCGCCCGCGGTTTCGCTCGCTAACAGCGCGGAGGGAGCGTCATCGTCGCTCGCGAAAGGAGTACTCATGAATATCCTGTTGCTCGGGGGCGGTGGGCGCGAACATGCGCTGGCGTGGAAACTGGCGCAAAGCCCCCGGCTCGGCAAGCTTCATGCGGTACCCGGCAATCCGGGCATTGCCGAACACGCCCTGTGCCACGCGATCGACCTGACTGATCACGACGCGGTGATCGCGCTGTGCGATGAGGAACGCATCGACCTGGTGGTGATCGGGCCCGAGGCACCGCTGGTCGACGGTCTGGCCGACACTTTGCGCGGGTCCGGCATCAGCGTGTTCGGGCCTTCGCAGGCCGCGGCACAGCTGGAAGGGTCCAAGGGCTTTACCAAGGATCTGTGCGCCCGCGCGGGCATTCCCACCGCCGCCTATCTGCGCACCGCCAGCCGCGACGAGGCGCTGTCGGCACTGGGCCGGTTCGGCCTGCCGGTGGTGATCAAGGCCGATGGCCTGGCCGCGGGCAAAGGCGTGGTGATTGCCGAAACCACCGATGACGCGCGCGCCGCGATTGCCGACATGTTTGGCGGCCAGTTCGGCGGCCAGTTCGGCGGGGCCGGCGCCGAAGTGGTGATCGAGGAATTCATGACCGGCGAAGAGGCCAGCTTTTTCGCGCTGACCGATGGCGCCACCATCGTCCCATTCGGTTCGGCGCAAGATCACAAGCGCGTGGGCGATGGCGATAGCGGGCCCAACACCGGCGGCATGGGCGCCTATAGCCCGGCGCGCGTGCTGACCCCTGATCTGGAAAGCGAAGTGCTGACCCGGATCATCGCGCCCACGGTGCAGGCGATGGCCGATGCCGGCATGGCCTATTCCGGGGTGCTTTATGCCGGGCTGATGCTGACCGCCGAGGGGCCAAGGCTGATCGAATACAATTGCCGCTTTGGCGATCCCGAATGCCAGGTGCTGATGCTGCGGCTGGAAAGCGATCTGATCGAAGTGCTGTCGGCCGTGGCCGACAGCTGGCTGGCGGCGATTGCCCCGCCGGTGTTTTCGCCGCAGCCGGCGCTGACCGTGGTGATGGCCGCAAACGGCTATCCGGGCACGCCGCAAAAGGGCGGGATGATCGCCGGGCTGGCCGATGCCGAACGCGATGGGGCCAAAGTGTTTCATGCCGGAACGCTGCGCGATGATCAGGGCGTGCTGCGCGCCAGCGGCGGCCGCGTGCTTGCGGTATCGGTCTGCGCGCCCAGCGTGCGCGCGGCGCGCGATGCCGCCTATCGCGCGGTCGACGCGATCGATTTTCCGCAAGGGTTCTGCCGCCGCGACATCGGCTGGCGCGAAATCGCGCGCGAGGCGGAATGATCAACTACAGGCGCCGCCGCTTCGACTCTGCGATGCGGGGGAGCGGGCCGGTACCGACTTCCCGAAACGGAGTTTCGGGTCAGACACTGACAAGCCAGTCAGTAATGCCAATGTAAAATTTGGCCTTATAATTGTAAAAATTCTTTTTTTCAGCGATACTCCTGCTTTGGACATGAGCAATCCGGCGAATCACTTGTCATCATGAAGTTTACCCCTACGATAAACGCGGGCTTGCGTGCTTGACCGGCGCAAGATTGGGTAATTCATTGTCGTGGGGGCAACATGAACAAGGTTTTGGCCGGTACGCTGATTGCGTGCCTTGCATCATTTGCGTTTTCCGGAAATGTCGCCGCTCAGACCGCACCGCCGAATTACGGCAATTACCAAAGCCTCGATGGCAATTTCCGGATCGGAATCGAGCTTTCGGCTCCGTTGTTCGGGCTTCCCACGCGCGCTGCCGCATTTGAGCAGACGACCATCAATGATATTACCCGATTTGTCGATCCGGCCGAGATCGCGGCCTATCTCAATCAGCCCCTGTCAACTTCGATCTATGCCCAGCAAGGGCAAGTCAACGGTGTGTTCGATCTGCGCGGCGTTCCAGTGCTGGCCGGTTATGCGGCAAACAGCCCCGTTCTGACAGTGCGGTTCGTCAATCCGGTCGCTGCTCCCGCAGTCATCAGTATACCCGGCGCCACGTATCTGACACTGACCGACAGCGCGGGGCAGCCCTGCAGCTTTACCTATAACGGCGCGAACCGGAGCCAGTCCTATGCCCAGTTCGATGCCGACACCAGCGATGGCAATACGGCGACCGCGCGGCGCATGCTGCAATGCCTTGGCCGCGCCTGGGCAAATTTTTCGCCGGTCGATCCCCTGGTAGGAAACCCCTATTCCCTGCAAGGCACAATGGTGCGCGCGGGGCTTGATCTGACCAGCGGTGATTCGCTTGCGGAAAGGTCTGCGGCAGGAAACGGTGCCAATTCGGCGGGTGATTCCTGGGTGATCGGGGGAGCCTATGCCGGCGGAACGGCAGACCGTTATGACCTGACCCGGATCGAAGCGCGCATCGCCAAGGGCTGGCGTGTTTTTGCCGGCAGCCGGGCGCGACTGAAACTTGACCTGCCGTTCAATTTTACGCGCATCAAGGGCGCCGTTGCCTATACCGGGCAAGTCGGCCTGGCGTTGGAACTGCCGGTAAAGCCCAACTGGTCGATCGAACCGCGCCTGTCCTATGGCCTGGTGTATTCGGCTGATCAGGGATCGGTCGGGCACATTGCGCAAGGTTCCATTGCCAGTCGCTATGCAATCGGCCACATCGGCCGTGGCGTCCTGACCATCGGCAACATGGTCAGCTATGGCGGGACGCTCAAGACACCGGGCAGCCTCGACCTCAACCCCGACATCAAGAACTGGGGCTTTCGCAACGGTCTGGCTTATGAATTGCCGCTGAAAATGCGGGTTTCACAGCATCTGATGTCGGTTCGTGCCAGCTATGTTTATACCACCTTTGCGGGCGACAAATTGTACAACAACAATTTTCACGAAGCGACGCTGTCGCTGGGTGTCCGCGGCCGTGAAGACACCCCAAAACAATTCCGCGATGTGGTCCGCCTGATTTTCAGCACTGTCCAGGCGCATCATTTCCACACGTGGACCGCCGGCCTGGGCTTTCATTTCTGACGCCGGCCCCTTGGGCGCTGGCGCATCGGGCTGACGCGCATCGGGCTGACCCGGGGCGCTGGCCCCACGGCAGAAACCGGCACGTGATGGACCAGTTCACCATGGACAAGACTGTGTATTGACGCGACCATTGCAGCCGCGGACTCGCTGGGGGACACGGCATGCCAAACTTGTTCTGGTCGCGATGGTCCGGCAATATCGTGCTGGTCTTGCTGGCGGCCCTGCCGCTGGCCGCGCGCGGCGATCTGCCGCCGCAGGTTTCCATGGCCACGCCCGGCAGCAGCGGGCAGGCCGGCGGCACGATTGACCGTTTCACCTTGCGTTTTTCCGAAGCGATGGTCGCGCTGGGTGATCCGCGCGCGACTGCGCCCGCCACCAGCACGTGCCCGGGCGCCGGTGCAGGCCGCTGGGTCGATGCGCAGACCTGGGTGCTGGAATTTTCGGCCAGCCTGCCGCCTGCCACGCGCTGCGCGGTAACATTGCGCGACGGGCTGGCGACGCTGGCCGGATCGCGGATCATCGGGCTGAAGGATTTTGCCATCGACACCGCCGGCCCTTCGGTGCGCGCGGTGCTGGCGCCGGGCGAATCGGGCGATATCGATGAAGACCAGGTGTTTCTGGTCGCCACCAACGGCCCGGCCGATATCGGCTCTGTGGTGGCGCATGCTTCCTGCGCGATCGACGGATTGGGCGAGGCGGTGGCGGTGGACGTGCTGCCGCAGGGCACCGCCGCCAAAGTGCTGGGCGGGCTGGGCGCGAATGATTGGCGCAGCAGCAATTTCCTGTCCAACGCCGGGGTTCCGGCCGGGGCCACCGCGCAGACCGGTGGCGGCCATGCGCTCGACACAATACTGGCGCTGAAATGCCGGCGGCCGCTGCCGCCCAACCACGGCATGGCGCTGGTCTGGCCGCATAATGTCACCGATCCGCACGGGGTGCCCGCCGGGCGCGACCAGCGGTTTGATTTTACCGTGCGCGCCGCGTTCGAGGCGCGGTTCGAATGCAGCCGGATCAATGGCAAGGCGGGGTGCAACCCGATTACCCCGGCGCAACTGGTCTTTGCCACGGGGATCGATCGTGCGGCTGCGCTGGCGGTGCGGATGAAGCTGGCCGATGGCAGCGAACGCAGCCCGACGCTGGATGATGATCAGCGCAACGCGGCGCAGATTACCAATCTGAATTTTGCCGGCCCCTTTCCGGCCGACAGCGATGCGCATCTGGTGCTGCCCGACGGCATTCGCGATCTTTCGGGCCGGCCGCTGGCCAATGCCGGGCGGTTTCCGCTGACCGTCCATTTCGACCCGGCCCCGCCGCTGGTGAAATTTGCCGCGCCCTTCGGGATTATCGAAGCCAACGAAGGCAGCAGCCTGCCGGTAACGGTGCGCGCGGTAGAGCCGGCGCTGGCCGGGCATGTCACCTCGATCGGCGCGATGAGCAGCCGCATCGCCGATGATGACCGATCGATCGCCGAGGCGCTGCGCAAAGTGGCCAAGGCCAACGAAGATGATTTCGAAACGATCGACAAGCCCGGCAGCAAACCGGGCGGCGAAACGGTGACAATCAACCACACCGGGGAAAAACCGATCCTGCAATCGGGCACGCCGTTGCGGCTGGGCCTGCCGGGCAAAGGGCGCGATTTCGAAGTGGTCGGCATTCCGCTGGGCGGCAAGGGGTTTCATCTGGTTGAAGTGGCCAGCCCCGCGCTCGGTGCTGCGCTGCTGGGGCGCAAAGTGCCGCGCTATGTTGCCGCCGGTGCGCTGGTGACCGACATGGCGGTCCATTTCAAATGGGGCCGCGAAAGCAGCCTGGTGTGGGTCACGCGCCTGTCCACCGGGCAGCCGGTGGGCCACGCCGCGATCCGCATCAGCGATTCGTGCAACGGGCGCCAGCTTGCCGCGGGGCAGTCCGATGCCAGCGGGCGCATGGCAGTGCATGGCGCATTGCCCGTGCCGACGATGGGCGAGGGCTGCAGCAATGGCGACGACCATCCGCTGATGGTTTCGGCGCGCGCCGATGGTGACATGAGCTTTGCCCTGTCGAGCTGGGACAAGGGCATCGCACCTTATGATTTCGACCTGCCGTTTGGCCAGGCTGACCAGCGCGACGTGATCCACACGGTGTTTGACCGCACGCTGGTGCGCATTGGCGAAACCGTGCATTTCCGCCACATCATGCGCCACCCGGGCGGCGGTGGCTTTGCCTTTGGCCAGGGATTTTCGGGCACGCTGGTGCTCGCGCACCAGGGGTCGGACACGCGCTTTACCCAAAACGTGACGATCAACGGCGCCACCGGGGGCGATGGCGAATGGACCGTGCCGCAGGGCGCCCCGCTCGGCGATTATGCGCTGAGCTTTGAAACCGGGGGCAAGACCATCGAGACCGGACAGACCATCCGGGTCGACGAATACAAGCTGCCGACGATGCGCGCCACAATCACCGGCCCCGGCCAGGCCGAGGCCATGGTGCAGCCGGCTTCTGTGCCATTGTCGCTGTTTGTCGGCTATCTGTCGGGCGGCGGGGCGGGCCAATTGCCGGTCACGCTGCGCAGCCAGTTCAGCACCTGGTTTGTCAGCCCGAAAGGGTGGGATGCCTACAGCTTTGGCGGCGATGCCGTGGCGGAAGGCACGCGCCCGCTGGGCGGCGGCCGGGATGGCGGTGAGGATGGCGGAGACGAAGACGGGGCCGGCCTGCCCTATGCCCAGACGCTGCCCGCAACGCTTGGCGCCGATGGCACCGCGCATGCCGATGTGACGGTGGGGCGCGCGATCACCCGGCCGCTGGGGCTGACGGTGGAAATGGATTACCCCGATGCCAATGGCCAGACGATGACGGCCTCGCGCATTTTGCGGCTGTTTCCGGCGGCACTGCAGGTGGGGATCAAAACCGACGGGTGGATGATGCGCGATGATGATCTGCGGCTGCAGATGGTCGTGCTGGATCTTTCCGACAAGCCGGTTTCGGGCACAACGGTGCACATCGACCTTTATACGCGCGAAACGATCACTGCGCGGCGGCGGCTGATCGGCGGCTTTTATGCCTATGACAACCAGGAAAAAGTCTCGCATCTGGCAGGCGGCTGCACAACCACCAGCGACAGCACCGGACGCGCGGAATGCAAGCTGGCGCCCGGGATTTCGGGCCAGGTGATCGCAGTGGCGCGGGTGACCGATGCCGCCGGGCACGAAACCCGCGCGGTGCGCGATGTGTGGCTGGCGGGCAAGGATGCCTGGTGGTTTGGCGGCGACAATGGCGACCGCATGGACGTGATTCCCGAAGCGACCGAATATCGCGCCGGCGAAACCGCGCGGTTCCAGGTGCGCATGCCGTTCCGCGAGGCGACCGCGCTGGTCACCGTGGAACGCGAAGGCGTGCTGTCGAGCTTTGTCACCACATTGTCGGGCAATGATCCGGTGGTCGAGGTGCCGATGCCCGGCAGCTATGCGCCCAATGTCTATGTGTCGGTGATGGCGGTGCGCGGGCGCGTGGGCGGCTGGACGCTGTGGATGTCTGACCTTGCGCGGCGCTGGCACTTGCCGTTTTTCCAGGCCGATGCCGCTGCGCCCACCGCGACGGTCGATCTGGCCAAGCCCAGCTATCGCCTGGGCGTGGCGCAAGTGCATGTCGGCTGGGAAACGCACCGCCTGGCGGTGGCGGTCAGCGCCGATCACGAACGCTATCGCGTGCGCGACCAGGCGCGCATTGCGCTGGCGATCAAGCGGCCCGATGGCACGCCTGCCGCCGGCGCCGATGTCACGCTGGTGGCCGTGGACGAGGCGCTGCTGCAGCTGATGCCCAATCACAGCTGGGACGTGCTGGGCGCGATGATGGGCGAGCGCAATCTGGAAGTCGTTACCTCCACCGCGCAGATGCAGGTGGTCGGCAAACGCCATTACGGGCGCAAGGCGGTGGCCGCAGGCGGCGGCGGCGGCGATGCATCGGGGGTCAATCGCGAAAATTTCCAGCCGGTGCTGCTGTGGCGCGGGCATGTGCCGCTGGATGCAGCGGGGCAGGCGCATGTTGACGTGCCGCTGTCCGATGCGCTGTCGCGGTTCCGGATCGTGGCGGTGGCGACCGATGGCGCGCAATTGTTCGGCACCGGGCAGACCAGCGTGCGCACCGCGCAGGACCTTTCGATCTATCCCGGGCTGCCCGATGTGGTGCGCAGCGGCGATCGCTATGACGCGGTGTTCACGCTGAAAAACGGATCGGATCACCCGATGACGGTGACCGCGCAACCGACCATCAGCCCGGCGGTGGCGCACGCCGGGCCGCTGACGCTGACCATTCCGGCAGGCGCGGCGGGGCGCATGCGCTGGGGCCTGACCGCACCGGCCAATCCGGGCACGCTGACCTGGACGCTGAACGCACGGAGCAGCGACGGCCACGCGCATGACAGCGTGACCGCGCACCAGGACGTGGTGCCGGCAGTGCCCGAAACGGTGATGATGGCCAGCCTGATGCGCGTCGGCGATCCGCCGCCGATGATCGCCATTCCGCAGGGCGCACTGCCCGGCGGATGGGTGGGCGTGGTATTGTCCGACACGCTGGCGGCGCCGCTCGACGGGGTGCGCCGCTATATGACCGACTATCCCTACAATTGCCTGGAACAACGGCTGTCGCGGATCGTGGCCAATGGCGACAGTGCATCGTGGACCACGCTGGTGGCCAGCCTGCCGACTTATATCGATGCCGATGGCCTGGCCCGCTATTGGCCCGATGCGGGGATGCCCGGTTTGCCCGAACTGACCGCCTATGTGATGGCGACAACCAGCGCGGCGGGGCTGGGCCTGCCCGATGATGCGCGGCGCAAGATGATTGCCGCGCTGCAACGCGTGGTAACCGGGCAATTGCGGCGCGATCGCCCGTACCAGATCGATGACCGGCCGCTGCGGCTGGCGGCGCTGGCCGCGCTGGCGCGCGCGGGCGCTGCCGATGCCGGCATGGTCGCGCGGATCGACATGGTGCCCGCAGACATTCCGACCGGCGCGCTGGCCGATTGGATGGTGGCGCTCGATCGCGTGCCGGGCGTGGCCAATGCCGCCACTTTGCGCGCCGCGGCGGCGGGCGAACTGCGCCGCCGGCTGGTCTGGGCGGGCACCCGGCTCGATCTGGCGGACAAAGACCGTGCCCCGTGGTGGATGATGGTCAGCGCCGACGACATGGCGATCCATGCGCTGGATGCCGTGATTGGCCGGCCCGACTGGGCCGCCGAAGTGCCACGGATGATGGCAGGCGTTGCCGCGCGGCAGCTGCACGGGGCGTGGGACACCACCCCGGCCAATGCCTGGGGCACCATCGTGTCGCACCGCTTTGCCACGGCCTATCCGCCCGGCGCGATCGCCGGCACGACCCATGTCGCGCTGGCCGGGCATGCGGCCGATGTGTCCTGGCCGCGCCACGGCGACAGTGCGCCGCTGCGCCTGCCACTGGCGGCGGGGTCGATGACACTGGCGCAAACCGGCGGGTCCGGGCCCTGGGCAACGGTGAGCGTTCATGCTGCGGTGCGGCTGACCAGCCCGCTGTTTGCCGGATATCGCCTGACCCGCACGGTCAGCGTGGTTTCGGCGCGCCAGCCGGGCCGGCTGAGCCAGGGCGACGTGCTGCGCGTGCGGCTGGAAATCGATGCCGATGCCGGGCGCACCTGGGTTGCGCTGGGCGATCCCTTGCCGCCGGGCGCGGTGGTGATGTCATCGCTGGGCGGCCAATCGCAACTGCTGCAACAGGGCACGGGGCGCAACGACACGATCGCGCCGGCCTGGGTGGAGGGCACGCGGGCGACCTGGCGCGCCTATTTCGCCTGGCTGCCGCAAGGGCACAGTGTGGTGGAATATACCGTGCGGCTGAACAGTGCGGGGCAATTCACGCTGCCGCCATCGCATATCGAGGCGATGTATGCGCCGGCCATCCAGGCCTCGCTGCCCAATGCCCCGGTTACGGTAACGAGCCGGTGACCCATGGCGCCGGATGCGCGACGGATTGCACTGTGGGGCCTGCTGGCAGTCGCGCTGGCCATGGCAGGTTGGGCAGCATGGCGCACGACGCCCCCGGCAGTGCCGGACTTTGTTCTACAGCGCGCGCAATGGGCGCCGAGCGAGGCCTGGCTTTATGACCGCAACGGGCGGCTGCTTGACGAAACCCGGGTTGATTACACGGTGCGCCGGCTGGGCTGGGAGCGGCTGGGGGACATCGGTCCGGCGCTGCCGCATGCGTTGATTGCCGCCGAAGACCGGCGCTTTGCCTATCACGGCGGGGTTGACTGGGTGGCGCTGGCGGCGGCGCTGCGCGACCGGATCACCGGGCATCATCCCCGCGGCGCATCCACACTGACCATGCAGCTGGCCGGGTTCCTGTGGCCCGAAATCGGCCGCCCGGGCCGGCGATCGGCGTGGGACAAACTGCGCCAGATGCGCGCCGCCTGGGCGATCGAAAGCCGCTGGACCAAGCCGCAGATTCTGGAGGCCTATCTCAACCTCGCGCCGTTTCGCGGCGAAACCCAAGGGGTGGCAGCCGGCGCGGCGGCGCTGTTTGCCAAGACGCCGGCGGCAATTGACCGGCGCGAGGCGGCGATCATGGTCACGCTGCTGCGCAATCCGGCGGGATCGTCGGGCGATCTGGCGCATCGTGCGTGCCGGCTGGTGGCGGCGGCCGATTGCCCGGTGCTGTTGCCGCTGGCGCAGGCGGCCACCGCCGATTCGGGGCTGCGCGGGATGGACCCGGGGCTTGCCCCGCATCTGGCCGTGCATCTGCTCACCCGGCCGGGCATGCGCGTGACAACCACGATCGATGCTGCGGTACAGGACATGGCGGCCACCGCGCTGCGCCACCAGTTGCAGGGGCTGGGCCCCCGGCGCGCGCGCGATGGTGCGGTGGTGGTGATCGACAACGCCGATGGGCGCGTGCTGGCCTATGTGGGCGGGGTGGGGCTGGGATCGACTGCTGCGGCAGTGGATGGCGCATCGGCGCCGCGCCAGGCCGGATCGACGCTGAAACCGCACCTTTATGCCCAACTGATCGAGCGCAAATGGCTGACTGCGGCATCGATTCTGGACGATTCGCCAGTGCAGCTCGACACGGCATCGGGGCTTTATGTGCCGCAGAATTACGACAAGGCATTCATGGGCCCGGTTTCGGTGCGCCGTGCGCTGGCCAATTCGCTGAACGTGCCGGCGGTGCGCGCGCTGCTGCTCGACGGGGTGCAGGATTTTCGCGACCGGCTGGCAGACCTCGGGTATGCCGGGCTGGACAGCGACGGCAGCTTTTACGGCTATTCACTGGCGCTGGGATCGGCCGAAGTGACGCTGCTGGACCAGGCCAATGCCTATCGCACGCTCGCCAATCTGGGCCGTTGGTCAGCGTTGCGGCTGCGGCGCGATGCACCGGCGGGGGACAGCCGCCAGGTGATCGACCCGCGCGCGGCGTGGATCGTGGGGGATATCCTGTCTGACGCGGGCGCACGCGCGGGCACGTTCGGGGTCGATTCGGCGCTGCGCCTGCCATTCTGGGCAGCGGCCAAGACCGGCACATCAAAGGCCATGCGCGATAACTGGTGCATCGGGTTTTCCGACCGCTTTACCGTGGCGGTGTGGGTCGGCAATCTGGAGGGCGACCCGATGCGCGCGGTATCGGGCACCAGTGGCGCGGCGCCGGTGTGGCGCGATGTCATGCTGGCGCTGCACCAGGACCGGCCCGGCCGCCAGCCGCCGCGCCCCGCCGGGATCAGCCCTCTGACCGTGCATTTCCAGACCGGCAGCGAAGGCACGCGGCCCGAATGGTTCCTGGCCGGGACCACCCAGGGCGTGATCCGCGCCGAACCCGAATTCGCGCAGCGCCAGCACATTGCCAATCCCGTTTCGGGCGCGGTCTATGCGTGGGACCCGGACATTCCCGGCGGGCACCAGGCGATCGGCGTGGTGGTGCGCGGCGATGTCGCCGGGCTGCGGCTGCGGCTGGACGATCACGATCTGGGCCCGGCCGCCGCGGCGATGCAGATGCCGCTGGTGCCCGGGGTGCATGTGCTGACGCTGATCGAAGCGGGCGGGCGGGTGATCGACCGCGTGCGCTTCACCGTGCGATGATCCCCGCCCCGTCGGCCGGGGTTTCCACGCTGATCAGCGGCAGCGCGCCATCGGGCGTGCGATAGCCGGCGTTGACCGCATCGCGCACTGCCGCGACATGCCCTGCACGCATCACCGCCACCACCGCGCCGCCAAATCCGCCACCGGTTTGCCGCGCGCCGCCCTCTGCGCCGATCGCGTGATCCAGCAGCCCCGCCAGCCGGTCGGTCGGGGGCACGGTAATGCCGAAATCGTGCGCCTGAGACTGGTGCGATTCGCGCATCAGCCGCCCGGTCGCCACCAGATCGCCCGCGGCAAGGGCCTCGGCCGCATCGCAGGTGCGGCGGTTTTCGCTGATCACATGGCGCGCGCGGTGCCAGGCCACATCGTCCAGCCGGCCGCGCACCCCCGCCAGCATGCCATCATCGGCATCGCGCAGCGCCGGCACGCCGATCACCGCGGCGGCGCGTTCGCATTCGGCGCGCCGGGTGTTGTATTCGCCATCGACCAGCCCGCGCCGCACGCCCGATTGCACGATCATCACCGCCAGATCGTCGGGCAGCGCGATCTGCCGCAATGCCAGCGACCGGCAATCGATCAGCAGGGCATGACCGCCACGCGTGGCGGCACAGGCGATCTGATCGAGATTGCCGCAGCGCACCCCGGGAAAGCCGCATTCGGCGCGCTGGGCCAGCAGCGCAATATCGAGCGCCGACCATGCGACCCCGGCAGCGGCGAGCAAGGCATGGGCCAGCGCAACCTCAAGGCTGGCGGAGGACGACAGGCCGGTGCCCTGGGGAATGGTGCCGGTGAGCGTCAGCGTACCGCCCGGCACGGCAACCCCCGCGCGGATCAGTTCATCAACCACCCCGCGCACATAATTGCGCCAGCCGCCCCCCGGCAAGGCGGCTACGGTGGCGGGGTCGAACCGGTCATCCTGTACCAGGTCGAGCGCCGCAACGTGCAGGACCGCGCCGGGGTCGGGCGCAAAATTCACGCGTGTTTCCGCACCGATCGCCATCGGCATGGCAAAGCCATCATTGTAATCGGTGTGTTCGCCGATGAGGTTGACCCGGCCCGGCGCGCGCGCGGCGATCATGCCGTGGCCCCGTTGCCCGGCGCGCACGCGCGCAGCCGTGCGGCAGCCACTTCGGGCGTGAGATCGCGCTGCGGTTCGGCCAGCATTTCATAACCGACCATGAATTTGCGCACGGTCGCCGATCGCAGCAACGGCGGATAGAAATGCGCATGCAGCCGCCAATGCGGTGCCGGCCCTTGGCCCGGCGCCTGGTGCCAGCCCATCGAATAGGGCATCGAACAATCGAACAGCGCATCGTAGTGCCCGGTGATCACGCGCAGCATCCGCGCCAGCGCATCGCGCGCGGCATCGTCCAGATCATCCAGCCGCGCGACCGCATCGCGCGCGATCAGCAGCACTTCGAACGGCCAGGCCGCCCAGAACGGCACGACCGCCAGCCAATGATCATTTTGCGCAAGAACACGATCGCCTGCTGCCAGTTCGCGCGCCGCCACCGTATCGAGCAAGGTCGCGCCATGATCGCGATGCCACGCCGCCTGTTCGCGATCTTCGTCCGCCAGTTCGCTGGGCACGAAATCGCTCGCCCAGATCTGCCCGTGGGGGTGCGGGCTGGAACAGCCCATCATCGCGCCCTTGTTTTCGAACACCTGGACATAGCCGTAGATCGCGCCAAGCTCGGCAGACTGGTCAGCCCAGGTATCGACCAGCGCGCGCACCGCCGGAGTGTCGAGATCGGCCAGCGTCTTGCCGTGATCGGGCGAATAGCAGATCACCCGCGCGGTGCCGCGCGCTGCTGCGGCAACGAACACATCATCATCGGCAGGCGGCGCGGGCGTGTCGGCCAGCAGCGCGGGAAAATCGTTGGCGAAGACATACGTCGCATCATAGGCGGGGTTGGTCTGCCCGCCGGCGCGGTGGTTGCCCGGGCACAGATGGCACGCCGGATCGTGCGCCGGGCCGCCGCGCGGCGCGGTTTCGCCCACATCGCCCTGCCACGGGCGTTTGGCGCGATGCGGGGATACCAGCACCCACCGGCCGGTCAGCAGATTGCGCCGGCGGTGCGGATGATCGAGCGGATCAAAGCCTGTCATGCCCGTCAGATACCCCACCCAAGGGCCTGGCGGTATCGAAAAGGCATTGGCCTGCAAAGCCTTGCAGACCTATTCATGGGCGGCGTTTCAGCCCAAAAGCGGGGCCAGAAGCGGGGCCACCAGCGCCTTCAGATCGGCCTCTGGCCGGGCGCCATAGTGCGAAATCACTTCGGCGGCGCAGATCGCGCCAAGCCCCAGGCAGGTTTCCAGCGGTGCGCCGCGCGCGTGGCCAAACAGGAACCCGGCGGCAAACAGATCGCCCGCGCCGGTCGTATCGACCACTTGCGCCACGGGCGAGGCGGCGACCATCGCGTGTTCGCCGCCGCTGACCGCATGGGCGCCCTTTTCGCTGCGCGTGACCACCAGCGTCGGGATCTGCGGGGCCAGCGCGGCGATCCCTTCATGGAAATCATCCTTGCCGGTCAGGGCGGCCAGTTCGTGTTCGTTGGCGAACAGGATATCGATTTCGCCGGCATCGATCAGCGCGCGGAAATCATCGCCATGGCGTGAAATCACAAACGAATCGGACAGCGTGAAGGCCACCTTGCGCCCCGCGGCGCGGGCCGTGGCGATGGCGCGGCGCATCGCGCGGCGCGGTTCCTCCGGATCCCACAAATAGCCTTCGAGATAGAGCACCGCGGCATCGGCGATCACCGTTTCGTCCAGCGCGTCGGCGGGCAGGAACTGCGACGCACCCAGAAAGGTGTTCATCGTGCGCTGACCATCGGGCGTGACAAAAATCAGGCAGCGGGCAGTGGCAGGCTGGCCATTGCGCGCCGGGGTGGCAAAATCGATTCCGCCGGCGCGAATGTCATGGGCAAAGACATCGCCCAGCTGATCTTCGGCAACTTGCCCGATAAACCCGCAGCGTGCGCCCAGCGCCGCGAGGCCCGCCAGGGTGTTGGCCGCCGACCCGCCCGAAATTTCGCGCGCGGGGCCCATCGCGGCATAAAGCGCGTGGGCCTGGCCCTCGTCGACCAGCGTCATCCCGCCTTTGGCCAGGCCCAGCCGCACAATGTCATCGTCGCTGGCCGGGGCCATGACATCGACAATGGCATTGCCGATGGCCACCACATCAAAGCGCGGGTGATCGATTGCAGACGGCGTAGTGGCGGATTGCGGCACCCGGCAAGCTCCAGATGGTGGTTGAGGGCTTTGCGCCTAATCGTTCTGGATCGCTGCGGCAAGCCGCCGCGGGGCCGCGCCCAGGCGGAGTGGTGCCGATTGACACACCGGGGGCGCGGCGCGATGGCTGCGCGGTGCGTTTTCTGCTTGCCCTGCCGCCCGTGCTTTTGCTGTCCGCCTGTGGTGGCGATGGCATTGCCCCGCCACCGGCGGCCATCAGCCAGCCCGAAACCCACCTGCCGCACCATGCCGCCCCGCGCGAAACCGGCCTGTCCGGGGTGATCGGTGCCGATGCCGAGGGCCTGATCCGCCAGTTCGGCACACCCCGGCTGGATATTCACGATGGCGATGCGCGCAAGCTGCAATGGTCGGGCACGGCGTGCATCATGGACGCCTATCTTTATCCCGGCGACCATGGCGGCCGGCCGCAGGCAACCTTTGTCGACACGCGGCGCGGCGATGGCCGCGATGTCGACCGTGCGGCCTGCATCGCGGCGCTGCGGAAGTACTAGAGCGAGATGACTTCAGGTTGAAGCAAGCTTCAACAAAGGCATCAGCAACGCTCAAGCGCCGCGCGGGCTTAGCGCCTGATGACCTGATTCAATCTCATGCCATCAGGCTCAAATCTTCTACACCGAACGTGATTTCGGCGTTGTCCTGCAGGCGGCGGACCAGCGCGGCACCCAGAATCGAACCCGGCGTGCCGATGCCGCCCGGCGCATCGCTTTCGCGCAAGGCAATCCCGGTTTCCGCGATCATCCGGCTGGTCGAGCCATAGCCCGGATCATAGCGGCCCTTGACGCCAAAGCGCAGCGTTCGCCCATCGGGCCATTCGCCGATGAACAGGACATCGTAGGACCCGTTGGCACGGTCTTCGGCGCTGGGGCCATCGCCCGGCTTGGGATCGTTGGGGGTGCCGATCATCGGTGTCGTGGCGATATGGTTGGCAATCGCCTGGCCCTGATCGCCGGGGCCGGTCAGGATCATCTCGTCATAGACAAAATCGCTGCCATAGGGGTGCCCGAGCAGCAGATTGGTGCGGTGCACATTCTTGGTGTTGATCACCGCCATGATGAACGGGGCGGCCCAGCTGCCGGTTTCGTCTTCATACAGCGGGGTGTTGGCCGGGGGCTGGTCGGGGCCGGTGAACCCCGGGGTCAGGCCGAACGGGCTGACCATGATCTGCGCCAGCGCGGGTTCGCGCGCGATCGCCGCCAGTGTCGCCTTGAGGCTGTAGGCGGTGCCGCCGGAGAAGCCGCCGTTCATGGTGCGCACCCGGCATTTGACGCGCGGTGCGGGGCTGCCGAAACGGGCAAGCGCTTCGGCCTGAAGCGACAGCACGCCCAGATCGAACGGGATCGAATCAAACCCCGATGAAAACGCGATGCGCGCGCCGGTGGCACGGGCCTGCGCATCAAACTGGTCGATCATCTGGCGCATCCACACCGGTTCGCCGCACAGATCGGCATAATGCGTGCCCGCTGCCACGCAGGCCTCCAGCACCGGGGTGCCATAAAGCTGATAGGGGCCGACGGTGGTGACAACGACATGCGTCGACTGCGCCATGGCGGCCAAAGATGCGGGATCATCGCTATCGGCCACGACCAGCGGGGTGTCGGCGGGCGCGCCGATCAGATCGCGCACTTGCGCCAGCTTTTCCAGGCTGCGCCCGGCCATGGCCCAGCTCAGCCCCGATCCGCCGTGTTGGCGCGCCAGGTATTCCGCCACCAGCCGCCCGGTATAGCCGGTGGCGCCATAGACGATCAGATCGTAAGTCCGTGCCATGCCCTCATCCCTTCATGCGTGTTTAAACGCATGATTAAAGGAGGGGCGGGCAATCGGCAATATGCATTGGGCGCAGATCAGATCCGGGGCAGCGTGACGCCCTTTTGCCCCATGTATTTGCCCGCGCGGTCGGCATAGCTGATTTCGCACGGTTCATTGCCCTGCAGGAACAGGAACTGGCACGCGCCTTCGTTGGCATAGATCCGCGCCGGCAGCGGCGTGGTGTTCGAAAATTCCAGCGTGACATGGCCTTCCCAGCCGGGTTCCAGCGGGGTGACATTCACGATGATGCCGCAACGCGCATACGTCGATTTGCCCAGGCAGATCACCAGCACATCGCGCGGCACGCGGAAATATTCGACCGTGCGCGCCAGGGCAAAGCTGTTGGGCGGGATCACGCAGACATCGGTCTTGCGATCGACAAACGAATTGGCGTCAAAATTCTTGGGGTCCACCACCGCCGAATCGACATTGGTGAAAATCTTGAATTCATCGGCCACGCGCGCGTCATAGCCATAGGACGACAGGCCATAGCTGATGCAGCCATCGCGCCGCTGGCTTTCGACAAAAGGTTCGATCATGCCGTCGGACAGCGCTTTTTCGCGGATCCAGCGGTCGGAGAGAATGGCCAAGTGGTGCCTTTCCAGGTTTGCGAAATCAGGGTTCCAGATTGGCCGGGCCGAACGCCAGTGGCAAGAGTGCGCTCAGCCGCATGTCCACGGTTTCCTGCGCGCCGGTGGCAATAACCAGCGGATCGGTACCGCCCAGCGCCGCCAGTTCGTGCAGCACCTGGCGGCATCGCCCGCAAGGGGTGACCACTGCGCCCGGCACACCGCCCGGCCCGCCGGCAATCGCCACCGCAACCAGACCGGCGCGATGGCCTTGCTGGCTGGCCAGCGCCGCCGCCACCGTTTCGGCGCAAAGCGACAGGCCATAACTGGCATTTTCGAAATTGCTGCCGGTCACCACGGTGCCATCGGCAAAGCGCAGCGCCGCGCCGACCTGAAACCCCGAATAGGGCGCATAGGCCCCCGCCATCGCCGCACGCGCCGCGGCGATAAGCTCCGCACGATCTTCGGGCAGCTCCGCGCGATCATCAGGCAGGATTGGCGTCATGGCTGCACCACCACCCAGCGCACCGGCCCGCCCACCCCCGCCAGCCGCAGGCGGTGCGTTGCCGTCCACAGCACCCAGGGCCGTGCGACATAGGTGGGCGGGCGGAAATCGCCGCTGACCCAGACATTGCGATCGATCCGCGCCGCGAGGTGATAGCGCGCCTCCAGCGCGGGGGAGGGCATCAGCACCACCGGGCGGCCGAGATGGCGCTCGATCTCGTTGAGAAACGTGGTCAGTTCGCTGTCGATCACCGCCTGCCCCGGCGGATCGGGGCAATGTTGCGGATCAAGATCGAGCGCGATGGCCGCGGGCAGCAAATGCCGATCACGCGGCACGGTGGTGACGAAATTGCTCGCCTGCACATCGGCGGCCACGCACAGATCGTAAACGTGCACTGCGCCCACCTGCAATCCGGCCGCGCGCGCCGCATCGAGCGACCGGGCAAAAGCCGGATCGCGCACCGCAGCGCCGCTGCTGGCCGTAAGATAGACAAAATCGGCGCCATGGCCGCCCGGCCCGGTGGCCTTCAGCGTGGGCCATTCCACCGCACCATCGCCGGCATCAAGCCACAGCCCCTGCACCGCATAGCGTGTGCGATCGGGCGCCCAATGGATTGCCCAATACCACGCGGCCAGCGCCGCCAGCGCCAGCACGATCGCCAGGGCCGGAATCAGCAGCCAGCGTTTGGACCGCAATATTGCCAGAATCACGTTTCCCCCGGATCGGCCACATGCCGGTCAGTGCCGACTTGCGCGGGCGCAGGATCGGCACAAGCAGGATGCGCGCATACAGGATGGGCGCATAAGGGTCTAACCCTTGATGTGCAGCACGCAGATCAGAGTGAACAGGCGCCGCGCGGTGGCAAAATCGGTCTCGATCTTGCCTTCAAGTTTTTCCAGCAGCATCATCGCGGCATCGTTGTGAACCCCGCGCCGGGCCATGTCGATCGTTTCAATTTCCTGCGCGGTGGCGCGGCGAATCGCCTGATAATACGATTCGCAGATCGCGAAATAATCGCGGATCGGCCGGCGGAACCGCCCCAGCCCCAGAATCACCGTTTCCAGATGTTGCGCATCGCCATCCGATACGATCAGCACCAGACGGCCATCTTCAACCGAAAGGCGCAGGCGATAGGGGCCCAGATGCCCCGCAGCGGCCGCGCGCAACGGTTTGAAGCTGTTTTCTTCGATCAGATCGAAAATCGCGATGCGACGTTCCTGCTCGATATCGGCGTTGCGCCAGATGATCGTCGCCTCGTCGAGTTCGATATGGGCAATTCGCGGGTCCGCCATGATTGCCCCAAGTCTTTGCACAGGCGCTGCGTCATCGGCAAGCCCTCCCCGCTTTCCACAGGCCCATCCCGCTTTCTGCGGGGTAGAGATGGGGCCACGCGCTTGTCGCACGGCAGGGACTGGGGCACAGTAACGCGATGTCTGTAACCACATCGATCCTTTCGCGCGAAACCGAACCGGCGCGCGCGCTGCCCGCCAATGTCGAGGCCGAGGCCGCCTTTCTCGGGGCGGTGCTGATCGACAACCGCATCCTGGAGGAAATGACCTGCCCGCTGACCGCGGACCATTTCTTTGCCCCGGTGCACGGCCGCGTCTTTGCGCGAATCGCCGCGCTGATCGATCGCAAGGCGGTGGTCACCCCGGTCACGCTCAAGCCCTATTTCGAAACCGACGAGGGGCTGAAGGAGCTTGGCGGCACCGCCTATCTGGCGCGGCTGACCGCCGACGGGCAGGGCCTGCTCGCGCCGCGCGAGCTGGCGCAGCAGATCTATGATCTGGCACTGCTGCGCGAACTGATCACGGTCGGCCGCACCCTGGTCGAACAGGCGATGGACACCAGCGAAAGCGTTTCGCCGCTGGGCCAGATCGAAGCCGCCGAATCGGCGCTCTATGCCGTGGCCGAAGGCGCGCAGACCGGCAGCGAGGCGCAAAGTTTTTCCGTCGCCACGCGCGCCTCGCTGGAAATGATCGAAAAGGCGCTGCTGTCGGGCGGGCACATTTCGGGCAAGACCACCGGGCTGACCTCGGTCAACGAAAAGATCGGCGGCCTGCACGATTCCGACCTTATCATCCTCGCCGGGCGGCCGGGCATGGGCAAGACCAGCCTGGTGACCAATATCGCGTTCAATGCCGCCGACCGGTTGCGCCGCGATATGGTCGACGGCATTCCCGCCAAGGAATCGGTGGGCGCGGCGGTTGCCTTTTTCAGCCTGGAAATGAGCGCGGACCAGCTGGCGACGCGTATTCTGGCCGAACAGTCGGGGATCAGTTCCGAAGCGCTGCGCATGGGGCGGATCAGCCGCGAGGATTTTCAGCAACTGTCATTTGCCAGCCAGCGCCTGGCCGAATTGCCGCTGTTCATCGATGATACGCCGGCGCTGTCGATCGGCGCGTTGCGGGCGCGGGCGCGGCGGCTGAAACGGCGGCACGATGTCGGGTTGATCGTGGTCGATTACCTGCAGCTGCTGCAGGGAACGGGCCGCACCGACAACCGCGTGAACGAAATTTCGGAAATCAGCCGGGGGCTCAAGACTCTGGCCAAAGAGCTGTCGGTGCCGGTGATCGCGCTGTCGCAGCTGTCGCGCGCGGTCGAACAACGGGATGACAAGCGCCCGATGCTGTCGGACTTGCGCGAATCGGGGTCGATCGAACAGGACGCCGACATGGTCTGGTTCGTGTTCCGCGAAGACTATTACGTCGCCTCGCGCGAGCCCAAGCGACCGGTCGATGGCGACGATTCCAAAATCCATGAGGCGCATTCGGCCTGGGCCGCCGACATGGAGCGGGTCTATGGCCTGGCCGAACTGATCGTCGCGAAACAGCGCCATGGCTCCACCGGCAAAGTGCGCCTGCGGTTCGAACCGCGAATCACCCGCTTTTCCGATCTGGCGCCCGATGCGATGGGCGCCAATGCCTATGGCGATGACTGATCCGCAACAGATGGGTTCATTGCGGTGCGGGACGGTCTGGCGCCGGGGTGGCCTGACCGGATAAGGCAATCGGCAGACGGTGTTGGGGGTCTGGGGTGGAATATTTGCTTCACGCGGTCGATCGGCTGGCGCCCGGGGTGCACGGCTGGGTGACCATGGTCGGCCAGGCGCCCGCCGGGGCGATCGTGCTTGGCATGATCCTGGTGATCGGGCTGGCGGGACGGCTGCTGACCCCGTTTCTGCTGCTGATCCCGGCGCTGGCTGCCGGACTGGCGGCCGGTTTGACTCTGGCGCAAGGCGCAGGCTGGCACCCGGTCCTGGCCGGGCTTGCCGGCTTTGTCGTCGCGGCTGCGGCGTTCTATGCGGTGGCCAATCTGTTTCCGGTGCGGCTGGCGCTGGCGCTGGCCGTCTTTCCGATCGTGGTGCCGGGCCTGTGGCATCTGGCGGCGGGCGCGTTCGACGGGTGGTGGACGCTGGCGATCACACTGGCCGGGGCGATCATCACGGCCGACCTGCTGCGCCGCTTTGTCACCAGCGAGGACAATGCGCTGTATATCTGGATTGCCGACCTCATCGCCGACTTGCGCGATGATTAGGGCGTAAACCTTGACTCGCTGGGCAGCAGGGCCTAGTGGCGGCTGCTTATTCCACCCTCCCGGTCTGTTTTACGGAGTGCCCTGATGGCGCGCGTTACCGTCGAAGATTGCGTCGACAAGGTTTCCAATCGGTTCGATCTCGTGCTGCTGGCCGCAGAGCGTGCCCGTGCAATTTCGGGCGGGGCCGAACTGACGGTCGATCGCGATCGCGACAAGAATCCGGTGGTCGCCTTGCGCGAAATCGCCGAAGAAACCGTGATTCCCGCGATCCTGAAAGAAAACGTGATCCAGTCGCTGCAGCGCGTGCTGCCCGATGACGATGATCAGGTCGATGAAATCGGTTCGCTGTCGCAATCGGCCGAAGCGCTGCGCATCACCGCCGCCGCGCCGGTGCGCAACACCTCGCTGGGCGCCGATTACGACGGCTGATCCACCGGGCGCGCTTTGGCGCGCCCGCATATTGTCCCCGCACATGGCCCCCGCATATGGGCCCCCGGCCATTGCCTGAGGGGGCCAATCACAAGACCAGAAACGCGGCGCCGGGGATAATCCCCGTGCGCCCGCTTGCGCTTGGCCGGGCCCGCCGCCACATTCGCGCACATGGTCAGCCAGCTATCCTTGCGGGGTGTCCGTTCCGACCAGGGACGCGGCGCCGTGCGTGCCGTGCTGGGGCCCACCAATACCGGCAAGACGCACCTGGCGATCGAACGGCTTTGCGCGCATTCGTCGGGTGCAATCGGCTTTCCGCTGCGGCTGCTGGCGCGCGAAGTCTATGACCGGGTGGTCGCGCTGAAAGGACCGGATCAGGTTGCGCTGATTACCGGCGAGGAACGGATCGAACCGAAGAACGCACGCTGGCTGCTATGCACGGCCGAGGCCATGCCGCAGCGCCCCGACCTGGCCTTTGTCGCCATCGATGAAGCGCAGCTTTCCGCCGATCCCGAACGCGGCCACGTATTTACCGACCGCCTGCTGCACACCCGCGGGCGCGAAGAGACAATGATTCTGGGCTCTGCCACGCTCGAACCGATGATTCGCGCGCTGGTGCCCGAGGCCGAGATTGTCAGCCGGCCGCGCTTTTCCACACTCAGCCATGTCGGCGCGCGCAAGCTGTCACGCATTCCGCCGCGCAGCGCAATTGTCGCGTTCAGCGCCGAACAGGTCTATGCCATGGCCGAAATGCTGCGGCGGTTTCGCGGCGGCGCAGCGGTGGTGATGGGCGCGCTGAGCCCGCAGACGCGCAATGCCCAGGTGGCAATGTATCAGGCGGGCGAAGTCGATTATCTGGTGGCGACCGACGCCATCGGCATGGGGCTGAACCTGGATGTGCACCATGTCGCCTTTGCGGGGCTGGGCAAATATGACGGGCATCGCCAGCGGCGGCTGACCACTGCCGAAATGGCGCAGATTGCCGGGCGCGCCGGCCGCCACCACCGCGACGGCACGTTTGGCACGCTGGCCGGGCTTGGCGCGCAGGGTGCCGAACTCACCGACGATGAAGTCTATGCCATCGAGGAACACCGCTTTCCCCCGCTGACCCGGCTGTTCTGGCGTGAGGCCGATCTGCGCTTCGGATCGATCGAGACGCTGCTGGGTGATCTGTCGTGTCCGCCGCCGCGGGCCGAACTGGCCAGCCCGCCCGAAGCGATTGACCTGGCCGTGCTGCGGCTGCTGTCGGACGATGCCGACATTGCCGGATCGGTGCGCGGCGAAGGCGCAGTGCGGCGATTCTGGCAGGCGTGCTGCCTGCCCGACTTCCGCCAGCAGGGTGCCGAAACCCACGCCCGCTTTGTCGGCCGCCTGTGGCAGGATCTGCGCCATGGCTATCTGGGCGCGGATTATGTGGCGCAGGCCATCGCGCAGCTGGACAATCCGGCGGGCGATATTCACGCGCTGCAGGGGCGCATAGCCGCAATCCGCAGCTGGGCCTATATCGCGCAGCGGCCCGATTGGGTGCTGGCACGCGAGGAAATGGCGGGGCGCGCGCGCGCGGTGGAAACGCGGCTGTCCGATGCGCTGCACGCGCGGCTGACCGAACGCTTTGTCAACCGGCGGACCACCGTGCTGATGCGCAAGGCCGGCGGCGATGCGCTGATGCTGCCCGTGCGCGTGTCAGAGGCGGGGGCGGTGCTGGTCGATGACGAACCGATCGGCCATCTCGACGGGTTTCGGTTTCGCGTCGATCCGCTGGCCCGCGCCGCCGATCGCAAGCTGCTGCTGGCGGCGGCCGAGCGCCATCTGCCTGGCCTGCTGGCGGCGCGCGCGGCGCTGTTGATTGCTGCGGCGGCCACGCCCGAGGGGCTGACTTTCACGGATCAGGGTCTGGTCTGGGACGAGGGCGTGGTGGCGCGGCTGGAACCGGGGCGCAGCCTGCTCGATCCGCGGCTGCGGCTGGACCCGGCGCTCGATCGCCTGTCGCCGGTTTTGCGCGATCGCGTGCGCGATGCGCTGCGCGGCTGGTTCGATGGCCAGGTGGCGCGCGTGCTGGCCCCGTTGCAGGCGCTGGCCGAGGCCGCGGTTGCGCCCGAATCAGGGCCCGATCTGCGCGGGCTGCTGCTGCGGCTGGTCGATGGCGGCGGCGTTCTGGCGCGCGAAGGGTCCGGGCTGGACTTGCTTGATTCGCGCCAGCGCGACGTCTTGCGCCGGCTGGGCCTGCGCATTGGCGGGCTCGATCTGTTTGTGCCGGCGATGCTGCGCCCGGCGGCAATGCGGCTGTGGCTGCGGCTCGCGGCGTTGCGCGCGGTTCCCCCGGTTGCCCCGCCCGATGCGCTGCCCGCCACTGTCGTGACAAAAATTGCGCCCCAGGGCTATCGCCGGCTGGGCAAAGAGGCGCTGCGCGTCGATCTGGCCGATCGCCTGCTGCAAGAGGCGCATCGCTGCCGGATTGCCGCGCCCGGCCGGCGGGTGTTTCTCGATCCCGCGCGGGCACGGTCGATGGGCCTGTCCACTGCCGCCTATGCGGCGCTGCTGCGATTGGCCGGGTTTCGCGTGACCATGCCCCGGCCCCTGCCCGAAGGGGCATTCGGCCCGGCGGCACCACCGCTGTGGGATTGGCACGCGCCGCTGCCACCGCCCTCGACCAAGCGGACCACACCGGCGCGGCCCGCCACGGGCGCCTTTGCCGCACTGGCCGAATTGCTGCGCTGATGGCGGCGGTGCCCTCGCCCGCCCGGCCCGTGCCAACTGCGCCGGCGCTGCAGCCTGGACTGCGCATCGACAAACTGCTGTGGTTTCTGCGGCTGGCCGCCACGCGCAGCCATGCGCAGGAATGGGCGTGCACAGGGCATATCCGGCTGAACGGGCGCCGCGTCGAACGGCCCAGCGCGGCAGTGCGCGCGGGCGACATGCTGGTGCTGCCGCTGCACGGCGGGGTGCGCGTGATCGAAGTTCTGGCCATCCCCGCGCGGCGCGGCCCCGCACCCGAAGCGCAGGCCTGTTATCGCTATGTCGATGCGCGGGCCGCAATTCCGGCGCAAGACCCCGGCCCGGACCGGGCAGGGCCTGACGCCGCGGCGGGCGAATCGCCCGACCAAGGCGGATAGCAGGCCGGTAACGGGCACAGTAAGGGTTGACGGGCAGGCCCAGACGCCTCTAGCACTTTGGCTTCAATGTCCGCCCAGAGATCCGAGGAACAATCGCCACCATGACCTATGTCGTCACCGAAGCCTGCATCAAGTGCAAGTTCATGGACTGCGTCGAGGTCTGCCCCGTCGACTGCTTCTACGAAGGCGAAAACATGCTGGTGATCAACCCCAGCGAATGCATCGATTGCGGCGTGTGCGAGCCCGAATGCCCGGCCGAAGCCATCCTGCCCGACACCGAAAGCGGTCTGGAACAGTGGCTTGAGCTGAATGCCAGGTTTTCTGCCGATTGGCCGAACATCACCGCCAAGAAAGATGCCCCGGCCGATGCCGACGATCACAAGGGCGAAGACGGCAAGTTCGACAAGTACTTTTCGGCAGAGCCCGGCCAGGGCGACTGAGCGCCGTTCCGGCCTCTGCGCGACCTGCGGACAGGCGCCGGACAGGCGCCAGATAGCCACCGGGCAGCCGCGGGTCAGCCAGTGGCGGTCATGATTGGGGGCGATTTTGCACCCGGATTGCCCCCCGTATCCATGCGGATACGGGGAATGCACCGTTTTTGGCCAGATTCCGGGCGCAGAGCACTGGAATTTTTGTCACAGACTTGCTATATCCGCAGACAGACGCCGGAAACCTGTTCTTTGGTCCGGCGTGCTGCAACACGAAACAGGCAGGATAGACGGCAAACGGAACGCTGGGCTTTGCTCGACCGCGGATAAGACGGTCGTTTGCCGGACCACTCCCCAAAGGGCCCGGATCGCACCTTGCAAAAATGCAATCGTGCACATTCGCAGATGTCTTGTCGCAGACATGTGCGAACGGCCCCGTATCCGTCCCCGTTTCTGTCCTGCTGCGTCGAAAGGATATGCAATGGCAGCCAAGGCTCTTGCCTTCGATGTTGGGGATTATGTCGTTTATCCAAAGCACGGCGTGGGCCGTGTGGTAGAACTGCAGAACGAGGAAATCGCGGGAATGAAGCTGGAGCTTTATGTGCTCCGCTTTGAAAAGGAACGCATGACCCTGCGCGTGCCGGTGAACAAGGTCGAAGCGATCGGCATGCGCAAGCTGTCTTCGGACAAGACCCTGCGCGAAGCGCTCGACACGCTGAAGGGCAAGCCCAAGGTGAAGCGCACGATGTGGTCGCGTCGCGCGCAGGAATACGAAGCCAAGATCAATTCGGGTGACCTCGTGTCGATCGCCGAAGTCACGCGCGACCTGTTTCGCGCCGACGATCAGCCCGAACAGTCCTATTCGGAACGCCAGATTTTCGAAGCGGCCTCATCGCGCCTCGCGCGCGAACTGGCGGCGATGGAAAAGACCGACGAACCCGCCGCGCTCAAGAAGATCCTCGCGATCCTGAACGAGCACGCACCGAAGTACTACGAAACCGCCTGACCCGCATCTGGTCCAGGCCAACAAAACGGGCCGCCGGCATTCCGGCGGCCCGTTTTGCGTTATGCGGCACGCTGTGCGACCGCCTTTTTTCGATCTTCAGACGGGAACCTTGCGCAGGTGACCCGTTTGTGGACCAATCGAGCCATGGAAATCCCGCCGCACCCCGGATATCAGGGGTGCGCGGTTGCGACGAAACGTCGCCGCCTGCCACCATCGGAGCGCGCCATGGCCAGTTTGTCCGTTTCGCCGTTGCACAGGGTTTCGCCCGGTCTGCTGGCCCTGCTCGCAGCTATTCCCGGCGGCTGCGATACGCCCAGGATGGCGATCGATGGCCACGTCGGCGTGCCCTTTGCCCAGATCGATCTGACCAATCAGAAAGTGCGCGCCGTGACGCTGCTGGGGTCGGACACGGTGCATATCGTGCATGGTGACCGGCTGGCGATCAAAGTGGAAGGCGATGCCGCGGCCAAGGCAGCGCTGCGCTTTGTGCTTGGCGATGGCAAGCTGGGCATCGGGCGCGATCCGCTGGCCGGGCCCGGCACCGGCGCGGCCACGGTAACCGTTACCACCCCGGCGATTGACCAGTTGAACATGGCCGGATCGGGCACGATGTCGAGCGACCGGCTGACGGGCAAAGCGGTGGGCGTAACCATTGGCGGGTCGGGCCATGTGGTGACCGCGCGAATCGAAACCGCGCGGCTGGATTTGTCAGTGATGGGATCGGGATCGTTCACCGGCAGCGGCCATGCGGGCAAGCTCGATCTGTCGCTGGCGGGCAGCGGCGAAGTCGACCTGGCGCAGCTGAAAGCCGACGAGGCGGCAATCGACGTGGCCGGATCGGGCACGGCCGACCTTGCCAGTGATGGCCCGGTCACGGGAACAGTGGCCGGATCGGGCACGATCACCGTGCACGGCAAGGCGCATTGCGATGTCAGCATTGCCGGATCGGGCAAAGTGACCTGCACCCCCTGATCTGGCCCTTCTGGCCTGCCCCTTATGATCTGCCCGTTCTGATCTGCCCCTTATGATCTTCTGGCGCGCAATCAGGCTGCGGCGCGGCGCAAGCGGTCGTTGATCGCCAGGCCGATATCGTGATCGGGGATCGGCGCGATGGCAAGGCGCGGCTGTGCAGCGGCGGCACCCGCATGAAGGCAGGCATAAAGCCGTGCCGCCGCCTCGGCCAGATCGCCGTCGGCCGACAGCGTGACATCGCCCGGCACGGGTCCAAAGCCGATCATGAATTCATCGGCGGCGGGGCGCTCTGCACCCAGCCGGACCGGTTTTCCGGGGGCATAGTGGCTGGCAAGCTGGCCCGGCGCTTCGATTCCGGAACCCGCTGTCGGCATCGGTGCGCTGCCCAAAACCGCTGCGATTGCCTCCGCGCTGATCGGTCCCGGGCGAAGCAACGACCAGCCGACAATGCAGCCGCTGTTTTGCCGGACAGCGACAATCGTTGATTCAATGCCCCGCGCGCACCGGCCACCGTCCAGAATCAAATCGACCCTGTTCCCCAGCGAATCGAACACATGGCCAGCGGTTGTCGGGCTGACCCCGCCGCTGCGGTTGGCCGACGGCGCCGCCAGCGGCAGGCCGGTCGCTGCCAACAGCGCTCGCATCACGGGATGGGCCGGGCAGCGCACGGCAATTGTGGGCAACCCCGCCGAAACGGCCGCGCTCAACCCGGCGCGTTCATGGCGCGGCAACACGAGTGTCAGCGGCCCGGGCCAGAATTCGCTGGCCAGTTTTCGCGCATCGCGATCGAAAAAGGCCAACCCCGACGCACTCCACTGATCGGCAACATGGACGATCAGCGGGTTGAAATCGGGGCGCCCCTTGGCGCGATAGATTGCCGCCACGGCATCATCGCTATCGGCGCGCGCAGCCAGGCCATAGACCGTTTCAGTGGGCACGGCGACCGTGCCGCCGGCGCGGATGACCTCTGCCGCGCGGGCAATCGCCGGGCCAAGCGCATCACCTTGCGCCAAGAGACAGTTGGACTTTGTCGCGGGCATTGCGCTTGGCTATAGGACGCACAAGAGGCTTGCCAAGGAAAACCGAACGATGACTTTCACTGCGCCGACCGCCGACCAGGTTCTTGCCATAACGGTCAACGCCGGGATTGAAGAGCTGGCGCAGCACGACCGCTTTTCCGCCGCGACGCCCGATCTGGTGGCCGCGATTGTCGAAGGCATCGGCCAGCTTGCCGCCGGGGAATGGGCCCCGCTCAACCGTATTGGCGATACGCGCGGCGCGCGGTGGGACCAGGGCACGGTGCACCTGCCCGACGGTTTTGCCGAGGCCTATCGCGGCTATGTCGAACAGGGCTGGAACAGCGTGGCCGGGCCGGTCGATCATGGCGGGCAGGGCCTGCCGTTCACGCTGGCGACTTGCGTGCTGGAAACGCTGGGCGCGGCGAACATGGGCTTTGCGCTGCTGCCGATTCTGACCGTGGGCGCGATCGAGGCGCTGGATCATCACGGCAGCGATGCGCAAAAGGCGATGTATCTGGACAAGCTGGTGTCGGGCGAATGGTCGGGCACGATGAACCTGACCGAGCCGCAGGCGGGATCGGATGTGGGCGCGCTGCGCACCACGGCGACCCCTGTTGCCAGCGGCGAACACGCCGGCAAATACCTGATCAAGGGCACCAAGATCTACATCACCTGGGGCGAGCACGATCTGGCCGACAATATCATCCATCTGGTGCTGGCACGCACCCCCGGTGCACCAGCCGGATCACGCGGAATTTCGCTGTTTGTCGTGCCCAAATATCATGTCGGGCCGGATGGCGCGCCGGGTGCGCGCAACGATGTGCGCTGCGCCTCGATCGAACACAAGCTGGGGATCAACGCCTCACCCACATGCGTGATGGTCTATGGCGATAACGACGCCTGCATTGGCGAGCTGGTCGGGCATGAGTTCGGCGGGCTGCGCGCGATGTTCACGATGATGAATTCGGCGCGGATCAATGTTGGCAGCCAGGGCGTGCAGATTGCCGAAGCGGCGCTGCAAAAGGCCCGCGATTATGCGCGCGATCGCATCCAGTCGGCCCGGGCCAGCAGCGCCGACAAGACACCGGTGGCAATTATCGAACACCCCGATGTGCGGCGCATGCTGCTGCGCATGCGCGCGATGACCGAGGCCTCGCGCGCGCTGCTCTATTACACCGCCGGCCAGGTCGATCGCGGCGCGCTGGGCGATGCCGCAGCGCAGGCCCGCGCCGAAGTGCTGGTGCCGATGCTGAAGGCCTGGGGCACCGATGTCGGCTGCGAAGTGGCCAGCCTGGGCGTGCAGATCCACGGCGGCATGGGCTTTGTCGAGGAAACCGGCGCGGCGCAGTTCTATCGCGATGCGCGGATCGCGCCGATTTATGAAGGCACCAACGGCATCCAGGCCGCCGATCTGGTTACGCGAAAGCTGGGGCTGGACAATGGCGGGGTGCTGCAGGCGCTGATCGCCGACATTCTGGCCGATTGCGCGGAAAGCCCGGAATTGGCCGCGCTGGCGCGCGATGCGGCCGCGATTGCCAGCTGGATGGCCAGCGGCGATGCCAGCCTGGATGACAAACTGGCCGGATCGGTGCCGTTCACCACGATGTGCGCGGTGGCGGTGGCCGGCTGGCAACTGGTGCGCCAGGTTCATGCCACCGGATCGGAGGAAAAGGCTTCGATCACACGCTTTTTCAACCGCACGATCGCGCCCGAGGCGCGCGGGCTGGGCGCGGCGGCGATGGCCGGCGCGGCGCTGCTTTATGATCTTGATACCGCTGCGCTGGTTGGCTGAGCCGGGACCATGACCGATCAGATCGCGATTTTGCGGCGTATTGCCGATGCGCTGGATCGCCTGGCCCCGCCCGTACCCGCCGCCATCGACTGGATGGTGCACCCCGCCTATGTCTGGCAGGGGGCGACCACCCGCGCGGTGCCCGTGCTGGAGGCGCCGTCGCTCGATCTGATCCGCGGCATTGATGCGCAAAAGGCCGCGGTGGTGGGCAATGTCCTGCGGCTGGCCGCAGGGGCCGCGGCGCACGACATGCTGCTGTGGGGTGCACGCGGCATGGGCAAATCGGCGCTGTTGCGCGCCAGTGTGGCCGCTGCTGCCGCCGCGCACCCGGGGCGGATTGCCTTGGTGCAGGCCACCGCCGATGCCGGGCTGGCAGCGCTGTTTGCGACGTTGCGCGGGCATGCGCGCAGCTATCTGGTGTTCATCGACGATCTCGGCTTTGACGATGGCGACAGCGAAGGCCCGCGCCGGCTGCGATCATGGCTGGAAGGCGGGGTGGAAGCGCGCCCCGCCAATGTGCGGCTGGCGGTAACATCGAACCGCCGCGCGATTGTGGAACGCCACATGCGCGAACAGGACGATCCGATCAATCCGCGCGATGTGGTTGATGATCAACTGGCGCTGGCCGACCGCTTTGGACTGAGCCTGGGCTTTCACGCCTGTTCGCAAGACGATTACCTGGCGATCGTGGCCGGCTATGCCGCGCATCATGCGCTGCAATTCGATGCGGCCGACGCGCTGGAATGGTCGAAACGGCGCGGCAGCCGATCGGGCCGTGTCGCCTGGCACTATGTGACCGAACTGGCCGGGCGCAGCGCCCGGATCATCTGAATACCTGATCCGGGGGCCTGATCGGGGCGCCTACTGCTGCGGCTTGTTCAGGTCGGAATTCTCGTCTTTGCGGATGGTATAGTGTTGCGGCATCGCGCCGATCGGCGGTGCCACACGCGTGGGCAGCGGGATGATCGCCGCGGCCGGCTTTGCCCCCGGGGCAGTCACGCGCCAGACAATGCCGCCGACATCGTCGCTGATCAGCAGGGCGCCATCGGCGGCAAAAGCCACCCACGCCGGGCGGCCCCGCGCCTGGCCCTTGGCATCCATGAACCCGGTCAACACCGGCACGGGGGGGGCGGGCAGCACATTGCCGCGATCGTCAAAACCGACAAACACGACGTCATAACCGCTCATCGGCTTGCGATTCCACGATCCGTGGTTGGCAATGAACGCGCCACTGGCAAATTTTTCGCCCATCAGATTGCCGCCGCGCGCAAAGGCCAGCCCCAGCGGGGCCACATGCACGCCAAGCGCATATTCGGGCTTTCGCACATAATCGGTCAGGTATTGGGGCATCGGCGCCTGCACCCGCCAATCGGGATATTTTTTCCAATAGAGCCAGGGCCAGCCATAATGTGCACCCAGCGGCACATTGGTCAGATAATCGGGCACGAGATCCGACCCGAGCATGTCGCGTTCGTTGACCACGGTCCACAGTTCGCCGCTGCGCGGATTGAAATCCATCCCGTTGGGATTGCGCAAGCCACTGGCAAACTGGCGCGCGGCATGTTTGGTGAAATCATATTCGAAAATCGCGGCGCGATCTTTTTCGTGCTCGATGCCGTCATCGGCGATGTTGCTGGACGATCCGACAGTCACATACAGCCGCGTTCCATCGGCGCTGAGAATCAGGTTGCGCGCCCAATGGTTGCCGCCGCCGACCAGGTCCATCAGCTTTTCGGGTTTGCCGGTCAGGCTGGTCTGCCCGGGCTGAAACGGCCACGACACCACCGCATCGGTGTTGGCAACATAAAGCCGCCCATCGCGCAGCACCATGCCGAACGGCGAATTGAGCGCCGGATTGGACATGACAAAGCGTTGGTCGGCATGGCCGGTGCCCTTGCTGTCACGCAGCACGACAATCGTGTTGGGCGATGGTTCGCCCGCCCCGGCAGCCTTGAACAGATAGCTGGCGACCAGCCCCGACAGCCCGCCGCCCGATGCGCGCGGCGGCGAATTGGTCTGCGCGGCCAGAATGTCGCCATTGGGCAGCACGGTCAGCGTGCGCGGATGGTTGAGCCCATCGGCAAAGCGGGTGACGGTCAGCCCGGCGGCAGCCTGCGGCGCTTCGCCAGCCTTCCAGCCCACCGGTTTGGCAATGCCGATAGTGGGAAAGGATTGCGGGCGCGGCTCGGTTATCTTCGGATGCGGGCCGGTGGTTTCCACAAACGGCACTTGCGCCGGATCGGGCTGCAGCAGCCAGGTGACGGCGCCGCCGCCCACAACGACAACGGCGCCAAGGCCGATGAGAAAAGTCCTGAGTTTGGTCATGGCGGCGAAACTAGGCGCGCAACGGGGCGACAGCAACGGACAATTGGCCTATGGAGCGGAGCATGTTTGCCTTTTCCCCCGCGGCCCATGCCGACAAGCCCGAACTCTATCGCGATCTCGTCGAAGCGGCGCAGGCGCTGACCGCCGGAGAGGCCGATGGCGTGGCCAATATGGCCAATCTGGCCGCGCTGATCTGGACATTTCTGCCCGATCTCAACTGGGCGGGATTCTATCGCCTGCCTGCGGGCAGCGACGAGCTCGTGCTGGGTCCGTTCATCGGCAAACCGGCCTGTATCCGCATTGCGCTTGGCACCGGGGTGTGCGGCACTGCCGCTGCCACGCGGACCAGCCAGTGCGTCGCCGATGTCCATGCTTTTCCCGGGCATATTGCCTGCGATGCAAACAGTCGGTCGGAACTGGTCGTGCCGGTGCTGCGCGATGGCGCGGTGATCGCGGTGATCGATCTCGACAGCCCCTCACCCGCCCGTTTCGATGCCGACGACACCGCCGGAATCATCGCCCTGGCCAAGGCCATCGCGCCGGTTATCTGATTTCCAATACGATAGTGGTCCGAATCGGGACAGGCGCCGCAGGTCGCTTGGTCTTTGGCGGAACTGCGTGGTAAATTCCGGGTTAACGCCGTTCTGCGACCGTTCGCAGGCCGGGTGCTGTTGCCGGGGATTGTCCAGATGCGTCCGTATCGATCGTTTGAAACCTTGCGCCGCCTTGGGTTGATTGCCCTGCCTTCAATTGCCCTGGCGTCATGCGCCGTCGCTTCGTGCACACTGGCCGGCAGTGCCGCCCAGGCGCAGCAGGCGCCGATGGCCTCACCTCCGCCGGGCTGGGTGTGGCAGGGCACCTGGCAGGATGGGCGCTGGTATGGCCAGTGGGTGCCAGGCCCCGGTATGTCTGGCCCCGGTATGTCTGGCCCCGGTATGTCTGGCCCCGGTATGTCTGGCCCCGGAATGTCTGGCGCCGCCTATGGCCCGGCGGGCACCTATGTGCCGCCCCGGGTGATTGACGCCGACATGCAGCGCATGATCGACCGTTGCCGCGATTATCGCCATGACAGCGGTGTGGCCGGCGCAGTGGTTGGCGGGATCGTTGGCGGCGTGGTCGGCAACCGCGTGGTGAGCGGTGACCGGGTGGCCGGCACCCTGGGCGGCGCGGCACTGGGCGCGGTGGCCGGTGGGGCCATCGACCATGCCGGAAAGCGCCGGCGTGATCGCGAGTGCGAGGCATTTTTTGCCGACCATCCCGACTATGCCCCCGGTGGCGCGGCCTATGGCCCGCCCCCCGGGGTTCCGCCGCAGCCCGGTGCCGCAGGCGTACCAATGGCCTATGGCGTACCGATGACTTATGGCGTGCCGATGGCCTATGCCACGGGAACTTATGCCACCATGCCCATGGCCCCGGCAGGCTACATGATGATGCCGGTGCAGCAGGGGGGCCAGATCCCGCAAGCCCCACAGGCGCCCTGCGTGGAAACCAAAACGGTCACCACCGAATATGTCGACGCCCCGCGCCATCGTCTGATGCGCGCAAAACCGCATGCAGTCGCACCGCGGCGCAAGGAAAAGCGGGTCTATACCGGCAGCTGATCGGGCTCGGCGCGGGGCATGCCATTCGGCGCGGCACCGCGCCACAGCACCGATCCCGCGCCGGCGGCAATGACACAGGCGATGGCAACCCATTGCCGCGCGCTGAGCGTTTCGCCCAGCAGCATGCTTGCCGCCAGCGCGCCTACCGCCGGTTCGGCCGCGATCAGCACGCCGAATGCGCGCCGCTCAATCCCCTTGAGCGCAATGCGTTCAAGCCAGAATGGCGCCGCGCCCGAAACCATCGCAACCCCCAGGCCCAGCGTCATGACATGCGGATCGAGCAGATGTGACCCGGCCCGGGCAATTCCCGCCGGCGCGATCACCAGCGCGGCCACGGTCATGCCCAGCGCCACCGCCTGGCCGGGATCGACCTGCCCGCCGCGTTGCCCGAACACGATATACAGCGCCCAGAACAGCGCGGCGAGCAGCGCCAGGCCCACACCCGCCGGATCAAGCGCCTGGACCGGACCGGCAATCGGCAACAGCAGGGCAAGGCCCGCAACGGCAAGCGCGATCCACGCAAAATCGGCCGGGCGGCGTGAATGGATCAGCGACACGCACAGCGGCCCGAGAAATTCGATCGCCATCGCCAGCCCCAGCGGGATTGTCGTCAGCGCCTTGTAAAACGCCAGGTTCATGGCGCCGAGCGACCCGCCATAAAGCGCAAGATCGGTCAGTTCGCGCCTGGTCCAGCGCCGGCGCCACGGCCGGGTGAGCGCCACCAGCACCAGCGCCGAAAACACCGCGCGATAAAGCGAGGTGCCTTCGGCCCCGACGGCGGCAAACAAGCCTTTGGCAAGCGAAGTGCCAACCGAGATCAGCAGCATCGCACCAAACAGCGCAAGATAGGGGCCTGGCGTTGCAAGCGCTGGGTGGCGGCCGGTGGACATCACCGGATCAGGCAGCCGGTGTAGTGTCGCGGGTTCTGGCAGGCGCATGCGCGCGGGCCCAGGGGGCGTCATAGTGGATTGCCACGCTGGCTTCGAACGTATCGCGGGCGAGCATCAGCAGGCGGGTCGGAAAGCGGGTGGCCTGGTCGTTGCGGGGCATCGGGTTTCTCCTGTGATCGGTCGATGCGGGGGAAATATCCTGATGCCGGCAGGGATTGGCGCCGAATTTGGGTGGAGATATGCATAATTTGATCATATTGGCCATCATTATGCGAAAAACCGTCGATCTGGATGATTTCGATTTGCGCCTGCTCGAAGAAGTCCGGCGCGACAACCAGCAACCCGCGCGCGTCCTGGCCGACACGGTGGGGCTTTCGGTCTCGGCGGTGCTGCGCCGATTGCGGCGATTGCGCGAAGATCGGGTGATCGTGGCCGATCGCGCAGTGGTCGATCCCGCGCTGACCGGATCAGCACTGACCATGCATGTGCTGATCAAGATGAAGCAGGCGGGCGCGAGTGCCATGGATGGCTTTGCCCGCAGCCTTACCCGCTATCGCGAAGTGACCGGGGCCTGGGACGTGACCGGTGACGATGATTTCGTGCTGAAAGTGCAAGTGGGGTCGATCGAGGAATACGACCGTTTCACCCGCCGTGCGCTGAGCGAGGATGAGGGCGTCTATGCCTTCAAGACATTGATCACGATTCGCGCGATTGTCGATGATGACGGGTCGCGCCGGCCGATCCTGCCGCCCGATTGAAACGAACCGGGCCCCGCCAGCGGCTGGCGGGGCCCATCTCAGAGCGGCCCATCTCAAAGCGGCCAGGATCAACTGCGGGTCACAGTTTGCGCCCGATCAGCTCCTTCATGATCTCGTTGGTGCCGCCAAAGATGCGCGTGACGCGCGCACCGCGCCAGGCGCGGGCAATGGCATATTCGTTCATATAGCCAGCGCCGCCATGCAGTTGCAGGCATTTGTCCATCACTTCCCACTGCAATTCGGTATGCCACAGCTTTGCCGCGGCGCCTTCCTCCGGGGTGAGTTCGCGCTTAAGATGGCGGGCCAGCGCCCAATCAAGATGGGCCCAGCCGACTTGCAGCTTGGTCTTCAGATCGGCGAGCGTGAAGCGCGTGTTCTGAAAATCGATCACCGGTTTGCCAAAGGCCTTGCGATCGCGGGTAAAGGCCACCGTATCGTCAAACGCGCGCTGCGCCGAGGCCTGCGCGCTGATCGCGATCGACAGGCGTTCCTGCGGCAGTTCGCTCATCAGATAGATGAAGCCCTTGCCCTCTTCGCCCAGGCAATTGGTGATCGGCACGCGCACATCGTTGAAAAACAGTTCCGACGTATCGGCTTCATCCTGGCCGATCTTGTCGAGATTGCGGCCGCGCTGAAACCCTTCGCGATCGCCTTCGACCAGCACGATAGAAACGCCCTTCCACGCCGGCTGCACGTCGGTATCGGTCTTGCAGCAGACCAGGATCAGATCGGCGTTCTGGCCATTGGTGATATAGGTCTTGGACCCGTTGATCACGTAATGGTTGCCATCTTTCTTTGCAGTGGTGCGCATGCTCTGAAGGTCGGACCCGGTGCCCGGCTCGGTCATGGCGATGGCCGTAACCACCTCACCCGACACCATTTTCGGCAGCCATTTGCGCTTTTGCTCGTCAGAGCCATAGGTGATCAGATAATTGACCACGATATCGGATTGCAGCGAAAACCCGGTGGTGACGCGGCCGTAATAGGCGCTTTCTTCGTCAACGATCGCGTTATAGCCGAAATCGAGCCCCAGCCCGCCGAATTCTTCGGGAACGGTGGGGCACAGCATGCCCAGCTCGCCGGCCTTTGGCCAGATCGATTTGGGGACAATGCCGTCCTCGGCCCATTTCGCACCGTTCGGCTCGATTTCTTCCTGGAGAAATCGGCGCACGGTGTGGCGGAACGCCTCGTGGTCTTCGTTGTAGGCCGAGCGGGGGATCAGGTCGAGCGACATGGCTTCGTCTCTCCGGGGTTTGGTTGGTTTACGCTGACGTAAGCCAAGTCGCGGAGTGCGGTCAATCGAAATTAATCAAGCGATTAAAGGCCTGTCCCCTGGGCAGGCGCGATCTTTGCAAGTCAGATCGCGCCCCCGGTAAGGCGCTGGCAAATCAGATCCAGCTGGTCGAGTGTCTTGTAGCGAATCGTGACGGACCCGGTGCGCGGGTCCGTATCGGCGTTGATCGCCACCTTGAGCCCCAGAAATTCCTCCAGATGAGCCTGGACCGCGGCGATATCGGCGGATTCGCCAGGTGACCGATCGGCGCGCGCGCGGCGCGGCGCCGCAGCTTCCGGCCGGCCGATGCGCTTGGCCAGCTTTTCGGTTTCGCGCACCGACAGGCCCCGCGCCACCACATCGCGCGCCGCCGCCGCCGGATCAGGCAGCGTTGCCAGCGCGCGGGCATGGCCCATCGACAGCTCGTTGCGCTCAATCAGGCCGAGCACTTCATCCGGCAAGCCCAGCAGGCGCATGATATTGGCGACATGGCTGCGTGATTTGTCGACAAAGCGCGCAATGTCCTGCTGTGTCAGCCCGTCGCGTTCAGACAGCTTTTGATAGGCGCGCGCCTCTTCCACAGGGTTGAGATCTTCGCGCTGCAGGTTTTCGATCAGCGCCAGCGCGGTCACTTCGCGTTCGTCAAGCTGGCGCACGATCGCCGGGATTTCGTGAATGCGCGCGCGCTGCGATGCGCGCCAGCGCCGCTCACCCGCTACGAGCTGATAGCGATCTCCACCCAGTGGCCGCACGACCACCGGCTGAATCACGCCGCGCGCCGCGATTGACGCGGCCAGTTCATCCAGCGCGGTTTCATCGAAATGGCGGCGCGGCTGATCAGGGTGGGGTTCGATCTGCGCCACGGGCAAAAGCATCAGGCCGCCGTTGGCCGTGCCCGACAGCACGCGCGCCTCGGCGCCGGCGGGTGCTGCCGGGCCCTCGGCCGGCTGCGCCACCACTGCTTCTTCGCGGCGGGTTTCGCCCAGCAGCGCGCCAAGGCCCCGGCCCAGTGCCGGGCGGCGGGCAGTGGCCACCTTTGCCGCAGGTTGGGTTCCGGTCACATCGCCGCTCATGCCGCTTTCCTCTTTGCGGGGAGGCGCGCGATGATTTCGCGGGCCAGCTTGATATAGGCCTGCGATCCGACACAGGCGTGGTCATAGATCAGCGCGGGCAAGCCGTGGCTGGGCGCTTCGGACAGGCGGACATTGCGCGGGATCACCGATTCGAAGACCAGATCGTTCAGGCACGACCGCACGTCTTCCGCCACCTGGTCGGTAAGCCGGTTGCGGCGGTCATACATCGTCAGCACGATGCCCAGGATGCCAAGATCGGCGTTGAAGCGTTCCTGCACGCGCTCGACCGTCTGCAACAACTGGCTCAACCCCTCCAGCGCGAAAAATTCGCATTGCAGCGGCACAAGAAGCGTATCGGCCGCGCTGAGTGCATTGAGCGTGAGCAGCCCGAGCGAGGGCGGGCAATCAATCAGGCAGATGTCATGCCCAGAATCGTTCGCGAGCGCGCGACGCAGCCGTTCGGTGCGATTGTCGACCGAGACCAGTTCAACCTCTGCGCCTGACAGATCGACCGTGGCGGGAACAAGATCGAGCCCGGGAATGCGTGTGGCCATATGGCATTCGGCCACCGGCACCTGATCGATCAGCAATTCATAGGATGACCGTTCGCGGTCGGCAGTGCCAATGCCGAGCCCGGTGGAGGCATTGCCCTGGGGATCAAGATCAATCAGCAGCACTTTCGACCCGGTCGCCGCCAGCGCCGTGGCGACATTGATGGCGGTGGTGGTCTTGCCCACGCCGCCCTTCTGATTGGCAATCGCGATCGTGATCATCGGTGCGCGCCTTTTCTGGCTGATTGGCCTTGGATTCGGGGCTGATTTGCTACGTCAGTCTGGCCCGACGGTGTTTCGAGCAGATGTCCGACCAGAACCCCGGCCGACGAATCGGTCAGCGATTGTTCCACGTGGAACGTATGCCGCCACCCTTTCGCCAAGTCCTGCAATTCATGCCGGGCCTTGGCCCCCTTGGGCAACAACCAAAGTGTCTGCGGTGTGGAAAACCGTGCGGATAGATCGAGCAATCGTTCCAACGGAGCAAATGCACGCGCCGAAATTACCGCGTGCGTCTGCGCTGGCAAATCTTCTACACGCGCCAGTACCACACTGACCCGATGCAGACCCAGCGAATCAACCACGCGCTGCAACCATTCGGTTCGCAACCGCCGCGAATCAACCAGAACCACCGGGCGATCGGGCTGGAGCGCAGCAATCACCAGGCCAGGAAAGCCCGCCCCCGTTCCGAGATCGAGCCAGGACCCACCTGGCAATGTTCCACGTGAAACAGTCAGCAATTGGGCGCTGTCGACAATGTGGCGCTGCCACACGGTATCGAGACTGGACCGGGCAACCAGATTCTGCCGGCCATTTTCATCCACAAGCAAGTCCGCCAGCCGCGCCAACCGGTCGAGTGCCGCAGCGTCCGATCCGAAATGTTCGCACAACCAGGCACGCGCAGCATCTTCGGACTCCAGCGCGGGGGTGGCAGATGTCATCATGCTGCCCGGCGGCGCGCGTGCACCAGCAGGCTTGCCAAAGCCGCGGGAGTAATCCCCGGCACGCGCCCGGCCACTGCCAGCGTCTCGGGCCGGGCCTGGGTCAACCGCTCCACCATTTCACGCGAAAGACCAGGCACGGCAGCAAAGGGAAAGTCATCACCAAGCACCACGCCGTCACTCGCGCGCAAGTCGCGCAATTCCGCCTCCTGCCGCGCCAGATAGGGCGCATAGGCGGCATCCTCCTCGATCTCCTCGGCCAACCATGGATCGATTGCCAGACCATCAAGCCAGGGCAAAACCCCCGCGAGCGTCATCTCGGGAAACCGCAGCCATTCGCCCAACGTGCGCCAGGCACCATCGGCGCGGATGGGCAGGCCCGCCTGCGCAAGATCGTTGGCCGTTACCTGGCGGGACAAGGCGTTCTCGATTACGCCCCGCTCCGCCTGCCGCCGTTCAAACCAGGTACGACGTTCCGACCCGATGCATCCCGCCGCAATCGCCAGCGGCGTCAAGCGGGCCATGGCATTGTTCGCGCGAAGCCGCAGCCGGTATTCCGCGCGCGCAGTCAGCATGCGATAGGGTTCGCTCACGCCGTGCAGTGTCAGGTCGTCGATCATCACCGCGATGTAGCTGTTGGCACGATCGAGGTGCGGAGCTTCACGGCCGAGCACAATTGCAGCGGCATTCAGCCCGGCAACCAACCCTTGCGCGGCGGCCTCTTCGTAACCGGTGGTGCCGTTGATCTGCCCAGCGCAATAAAGTCCGGGAATTGCGCGCAGCTCAAGGCTTGCCCGCAGGGCGCGCGGATCGATGTGATCGTATTCCACCGCATAGCCGGGCACGGTTATCGCCACCTGCTCCAGCCCTTCGATGCTGCGCATCATCGCGATCTGGACGTCGGTGGGCAGCGAAGTCGATACGCCATTGGGATAGACCGCATGGTCATCGAGACCCTCGGGCTCAAGAAAAATCTGGTGCCCGTCGCGATCGCCAAAGCGGTGGATCTTGTCTTCAATGGACGGGCAATAGCGCGGCCCCTGAGCCCCGATCGCGCCGGTGAACAGTGGTGACCGATCGAGCCCGGCGCGGATGATATCGTGTGTTTGCGCATTGGTGCGCGCGATCGCGCAGAACACCTGGGGCAAGGCGCGGCCCCGGCTGAGCGGCGACATCGTCCAGGGTTCAGCGTCGCTTGGCTGTTCGGGCAAGCGCGCCCAATCGATCGTGCGTCCGTCCAGCCGGGGCGGGGTGCCGGTTTTCAACCGGGCCATTGGCAAATCGGCCGCACGCAACTGCGCCGCGAGGCGATGTGCGGCGTTTTCACCGATACGCCCGCCCTCCATTCGCTCTTCACCGCGATACAGCCGCCCACCGAGAAATGTCCCCGTGCACAGCACCACTGCGGAGGCTGCCAGCGCAGTCCCGTCGGCCAGATCAACCCCGCAAACACGCCCACCATTGAGCCGTAGCGCAGCCGCTTCGCCGCCAACGACCGTCAGACCCGCTTGCCCGGCAACGACGGCCTGGACTGCAGCGCGAAACCGCTTCCTGTCGGCCTGAATACGTGGCCCCTGCACCGCGCTGCCCTTGGACCGGTTGAGCATCCGGTAATGGATCGCCCCGGCATCCGCCGCGCGCGCCAGGACACCGTCAAAGGCATCGACTTCGCGCACAAGATGGCCCTTGCCGAGCCCGCCAATCGCCGGGTTGCAACTCATCGCCCCAATCGCCGCCGGATCAAACGAGACAAGCGCAGTGCGCGCGCCCATCCGCGCGGCAACGGTGGCCGCCTCGACGCCGGCATGCCCGCCGCCAACCACGATGACATCGAACTGGTGCATGGTGGCGCGATACCGCATTCCACTGCCGAGGTCAAAAACACCGGACGCGATGTTTCACGTGAAACACATGCAACGACGAGCCTCAGAAAGCCGTTCCGTGTTTCACGTGAAACATTGGCCTATTTGCCGATGCAGAACCGCCCGAACAGCGCATCGAGCATCGCTTCGACGTCCGTGCGCCCGATCAACGCATCAAGCGCGCGCCGGGCCACCCGCAAATTTTCTGCAGCCAGCAAGCCATCGCGCTGATCTACAGCCGCACGCAGGCCGTTGCGTACATTCTCAAGGCACACAGCCTGCCGCCGATTGAGCGCAGCCTGTCCTGGCACCGGCAGGGCCACGCGCGCGGCCTCCACGAGTGCCCCGCGCAGGGTGTCCATCCCGGCCCCACTATGAGCCGACACTGAAAGTGCGGTGGCTGACTTCCCCACGGCATCGGCACGATCGCACTGCGCCGAAATTTCCAGCACCGGGCGATCAACCGGCCCTGCCCCTTCGGGCCCGAGCCATAGCACCAGATCGGCCCGCTCCGCCTCGGCACGGGCCCGCGCAATCCCGATCGCCTCGATTGCTCCGGCGCCCTCTTCGCGCAAGCCCGCCGTATCGACAATGCTGAATGGCACACCGTCGATCGCGACCGCTTGCACCAGCACATCGCGCGTGGTGCCGGGTTCGGGCGCCACAATCGCGCCTTCGCTCTCGATCAGTGCGTTGAACATCGTTGACTTGCCCGCATTGGGCGGCCCGGCCAGGACCACCCGAAACCCCTCGCGCAGGGGCTCTGCCCGCGGGCGATCGAGCCAGGCGGTCAGGCTGTCTGCCAGCGCCCTGCACTCCGTGGCAAACCCCGGTGGCAACGCCGTGCCCTCACCTGCCACATCGTCATCGTCGGCAAAATCGAGCGTTGCCTCCAGCCGCGCTGAAAGCATCAGCACAGCCACGCGCCAGCCTTCGGCCGCGCGCGACAGGGCGCCGCCGGCCATGGCCTGGGCGCTGCGCCTCTGGAGCTCGGTTTCAGCGGTCAGCAGATCAGCCAGGCCCTCGACCTCAGCCAGATCGAGCCGGCCATTGGCAAAGGCGCGCCGGGTGAATTCCCCGGGCTCGGCCTGACGTAGCCCAATCGCCGTCAATGCCCCGGCGATTGCGGCCGCAACCGCACGGCCCCCATGGCAATGAAGCTCTGCGCAGTCCTCACCCGTGGCACTGGCCGGCGTGGGAAACCACAGCACCAAAGCCCGATCGAGTTCGCCACCATCGCGTGGATCGCGCAGCACGCGCAAGCTCGCGCGGCGTGGCTTGGGCAGCGCCACGCAAAGCCGGCCCAACGCTTCGGCCGCCGCCGGGCCGCTGATCCGGATCACGCCAAGCGCAGCCGGCAATTGCCCGGAACTCAGTGCAAATATCGTGTCGATCGCCATGCCGCGCCCTTATCCGAAATGCTGCATCGCGGCACCCGGTTTCGGCGCTATTCCGGTTTGGGGTCGGCCTTGCTGCCACCCGTCATGCCGGACTTGAACCCGGCCATCGCCGCGCCGGCGCCCTGTTCGAAAAGCTGCTGAAACATCTTCAGCCCCATTTCACCCATGGGCGCCATCTGCCGCGCATATCCACTGATCTGTTCCAGCGAGCTTTCGCCCTTCATCGCCTTGACCACGGCCTCGACATAGGCGTCGTTCGCTTTCGACACATCGGGCAGCCCCAGGAAACGGCGCGCCTCTTCCGGAGTGCAGTCGATTTCAAAATTGACTTTCATCGGTGGTCCTTTCCCGCGATTGGCGTGCAACAGCGCGTCACCGGTCGTGCCCCGCAAGACTGTCACGGCAGATCACGCCTGTCCATGCCAACGCTCTGCGCTGCATTTTCGCGTGGCCAATCGACGATCGACCAAACACTGCTGGCATAGGGACCAACACCTCTCAGAGCCTTGGCACCATCCGAATCTTGGCACCATCTGAAGCTTGGCCGGGATCAATGCAGCCGGCCCCGGATTGGTGTCACTGGACTCGGCGGGACAAGGTCCGGTACATTGCACCGTGATCTGCCAGGGCCTTGGCCGACAGGGCGTTGATCAAACCAGGAGGGCGCAGAAATGCAATTGGGCTTGGCCGCGTGGCACCGCTACATGCTCGGGAACGATCCCGGCCTGCTTGACGAGCTCATCGCGGACGATGCGGTGTTCCATTCGCCCGTTGTCCACACACCGCAAGCGGGCAAGGCCAAAGTGCTGCTTTATCTGCACGCTGCCGGCAAAGTTCTGGGCAACGACGCCTTTCGCTACGTCCGCGAACTGGTCGACGGGCCAGAGGCGCTGCTCGAGTTTGAAACCGAAATCGATGGTATCCTGATCAACGGCATCGATCTGATCCGCTTCGATCTCGAAGGCCGGATTGTCGATTTCAAAGTCATGGTCCGCCCGCTGAAGGCCATCAACAAATTGTGGGGCATGATGGCCGCGCAGCTTGAACAGCCCTGACGCAAACCGAATCACAGTGTGTAAAACAATTCGGGCGGCAAGATAAAACCTTTGCCGCCCGAATGTGTTTACTGGTTCATCGTCGCAAAGAAATCTTCGTTGGTTTTGGAATCCTTCATCTTGCCGAGAAGGAATTCCATCGCATCGACAGTGCCCATCTGCATCAGGATACGGCGGAGCACCCACATCTTGGATAGCTGGTCGCGCGCGACAAGCAGCTCTTCCTTGCGCGTGCCGCTCTTGCCAACGTCAAGCGCGGGGAAAATGCGCTTGTCCGCGACCTTGCGGTCGAGCACGATTTCCGAATTGCCGGTGCCCTTGAATTCTTCAAAGATCACTTCGTCCATCCGGCTGCCGGTATCGATCAGCGCGGTGGCGATGATGGAAAGCGAACCACCTTCCTCGATGTTGCGCGCGGCGCCAAAGAAGCGTTTCGGGCGCTGCAGCGCGTTGGCATCCACACCACCGGTCAGCACTTTGCCCGAGCTGGGCACCACGGTGTTGTAGGCACGACCGAGGCGCGTAATCGAATCGAGCAGAATCACCACATCGCGCTTGTGTTCCACCAGCCGCTTTGCCTTTTCGATCACCATTTCGGCAACCTGGACGTGGCGGGTGGCAGGTTCGTCAAACGTCGACGAAATGACTTCACCATTCACGGACCGCTGCATGTCGGTCACTTCTTCCGGGCGTTCGTCGATCAGCAGCACGATCAGGAACACTTCGGGGTGGTTGTCGGTAATCGCCTTGGCAATGTTCTGCAGCAGCACGGTCTTGCCGGTGCGCGGCGGCGCCACGATCAGCGCGCGCTGGCCTTTGCCCTGCGGGCTGACCAGATCGATCACGCGTGCCGACTTGTCCTTGACGGTGGGGTCCAGCGTATCGAGACGCAGGCGTTCATTGGGATAGAGCGGGGTCAGGTTGTCGAAATTGACGCGGTGGCGCACCGCATCGGGATCGTCGAAATTGACCTTGATCAGCCGGGTAATCGCGAAATAGCGTTCGCCATCCTTGGGCTCGCGAATTTCGCCTTCCACCGTATCGCCGGTGCGCAGGCCCCATTTGCGGACCTGATTCGGGGATACATAGATGTCGTCGGGCCCGGCGAGATAATTCGCTTCGGGGCTGCGCAGGAAACCGAACCCGTCGGGCATGACCTCGATGGTGCCGATGCCCAGGATTTCTTCGCCGTCTTCGGCCATTTCCTTCAGGATGGCAAACATCAGGTCCTGGCGGCGCATCGTGCTGGCGCCTTCGACGCCCAGCTCTTCGGCCATTGCAACCAGCTCTGCCGGCTTCTTTTTCTTCAATTCTTTCAGATGCATGGGTATATTCCAGCAAGGGAGTGTGCCGGCCGGACGGTCATCGGGCTTGGAGAAAGCAGACCGTGTGCAGGCCGCAGGGCCCGCAACAGAAAAATCCGGAAGGTGGACTTGCCCTTATCGGCGCAGGCCCGCCGCGTCAATCGGCGACAACTGCAACCACGCCAGACAGCCTGGCCAGACAACCACGCCAGACAACCACGCCAGTCAGCCGGGCCAGAAAGCCTGGCCAGACAGCCGCGGGCCGGCGCGCGCGTTCAGAAGGGCTTCACGATCACCAGAATGATGATGATCGCTGCGGCCACGCCCGGCACTTCATTGGCCAGCCGCAATTGCCGGCCGGTCAGTTTGCGTCGCCCGACTGCGAGATGGCGCGCATAATCGGCCATCCACACGTGATAGCCGCTCAGCACCAGCACCACTGCCAGCTTGGCATGGAACCACCCTTGCGTGAACCAGCCGCCACTCACCGCCAGCGCAAGACCCAGCACCCAGACCACGACCAGCGAAGGCCACAGGATGATTTTCAGCAGCCGCGCCTCACGATCGATCCACAGCGCGTTTTCCGCCGCATCCGCGGGCAGCTCCTGATGATAGACAAAGAACCGGGGCAGCATGAACAGCCCTGCCATCCAGAACACCACGAAAATCACGTGGCCGGCCTTGAGCCAAAGATAGAGCATTGTGATCACCTGCAGCATCAAACGACGATAGTCCGCTATGACCGCTGCCGGAAGGGCCGATCCATTGCAAGCCGTCCTTTGTGGCGCATATACGGATGTGCGATGAGTGGAACGCATCGCACAACGTGACGCTCAGGCGCCGCGCGGGCTTATACCAATGTGCGTCAAGTCAAGCTCACTGCACATTGGTATTACTTCAGCGAAGGGGATGAAGGCCGCGGTATCCGCTTGCCCTTGAGCCGGCCCGACAAGTGGAATGATCCGCACCGGTCGCAGCAATAGGGCCGCACGCGATAGCCGTGCACTGCCGCCACCGCCAACGCTGCGGCATGATCGGCAAACCGCACCTTTTCCTTGCAAATCCGCAGTCTGGTCCGCATCGTCCCCACTGTCTCGATTGCGCAAAATCGACTGTGCAAAATCGACTGTGCAAAATCGACTGCGCAAAATCCACTGTGCCGTATCATGCCCGCTGTCGGCGCGATCAGGGCACCGCTGCGCACCCGGACGCAGCAATTGCCCCGTGTCGCCGGTTTCGGTGTCGCCCGTTTCGCAAAAGGAAACGAACCTGTCCACGTCCGTGTCCCGACGACCCTTGCAAGCCCCTGGCCGCAATCCCCGATCAATCCTTGTCCAGGCGCTCATGCCCGGGCTGCTGCCCGGGCTGCTCATCGCGGTTTTTGTGGCGGCATCGGTAAGCGCGATCGTCCACCGCGGCCCGTGGTACGATGAATTCTACTCGTTCTACCTGGTGCGTCCCGATGCCCCGCTCAGCGTGCTTGTGCCTGCATGGCTGCGGGATAACCACCCGCCCCTGTTTTATGCTGTGGCATGGCTCTGGACGCGATTTCTGGGCATGTTTGGCCTGGCGGGCACTGTGGAGGCATCGCGCACGGTCAATCTGGCAGTGCTGGGCGTGGCCGTGCCATTGCTGTGGCACATCGCCCGCACCGATGCCTGGTTTCGCCGCGTGGTCTGGTATGATTGCGCCGCGCTGGCCGCAACCGCGCCGGCCATCGACCGGATTGACCAGTTGCGGTCCTATTTCCTGTCGTTTGCGCTGGCTGCGGTGATCCTGCCCCTGCTCGCGCGGCGACTGCGGGATGATCATGCCGGCCGGAATGACAATGCCCTGCTGGCCCTGCTCTTGCTGCTGGGGTTCAGCCTGCACCTTGTCACAACGGTCATTCTGGCGGGCGTGGTGTTTGCCTGCATGGTTGCTCTGGTGGTGGGCCGGCGGTGGCGCGATGCGATGGTGCTGGCGATCATTGCCGCGCTGGCGCTGCTTCCCTTTGCCGTGACGATGGCGCTGCAACTGGCCACGATCGAGGCCAATACGCGCGTATTCTGGATTCCGCCCGGGCTCAATGCCGCACGCTGGGCGATCGAAACCGAAACGCTGGGCGCGCTCACCGCCAATCCAGTGCTCGGCTTGCTGGCCCTGGGCGGAACCGCACTGATCCTGGCCGAAGCCGCACGCGGGGATCGACGATCCCGCCAGGCGCTAACGCTGATCGCCACGCTGGGCGGCGGATTGGCGCTGGCGCTAGGACTGCTCGTGGCGGTGCATTTGCACCGGCCGATGCTGATCACGCGCTATCTCGTGGCCGTCGATCCGGTGCTGGCGCTGATCGTGGCGGTCGCCGCCGAACGCCTGCGACAGGCGATGGTACTGCGTCTGCGACAGCCAATGGCCCTGCGTCTGTGCGCTGCGTTCGATGTTGCGGTTCTCGCCGGATCGGTACTGGCGATAGGAACCAATCTGGCTGCCACGATTGCCCAGCCGTCGTGGGATGGCACCGGCCGTGCACTTGCCGCGCTGGTCCGCACCTGCCCCGATACCGCGATCCATCCCGATTTGCGCTGGAACGCGATGCCGTTGACGCTGCCACCACGCGACAATCGCGACGTCATGCCCTTTTCCTATGATTTCGTGGCACAGCGCTTTGGCTTTGTCATCGCGCCGGGGCATCGGGTTTCAGCACGGTGCCCCACGGTGTTCTGGACCGAACATGCCTCGGAACAGCACCCGACGGCGCAGGCCGTGATCACCGGCCTGCGCCGGTCGGGCTATGCCATCGCATCGGGCCGGATGATCCGCATCGGCAATGGCTGGATACTGATCACCCGGCCATACACCTGATGATTCGCGCGCTCAGGCGGGGCGCCATTCCCTGACAATCGCCAGCAGACGCTCGACATGGTCGATCGGGGTGAACTGGCCGATGCCGTGCCCCAGGTTGAACACATGCGGCCGCCCGGCAAAGGCATCGAGCACCGCGCGGGTGCGCTCTTCCAGCCGATCGCCGCCGGCCAACAGCAGCAAGGGATCAAGATTGCCCTGCACCGGCAGACCGTCGGGCAAAGTTTTCGCGGCCCACAGCGGGTCGATCGTTTCATCGACGCCCACGGCACCCACCCCGGTTTCGCGGGCATAGGCGGCAAGCTTTTCGCCCGCACCCTTGGGAAACCCGATTACCGGCACGCCCGGGTGGCGCGCGGCAAGTTCTGCGACAATGCGCGCGGTGGGTGCGATCACCCAGCGTTCGAATTCCTGCGGGGCAAGGCTTCCCGACCACGAATCGAACAGTTGCACCGCTTCGGCCCCGGCGGCGATCTGCCCGCACAAGTATTCCACGGTCACCGTGCTGATCGCATCGATGATCGCCTGGAACGCGGCCGGATCGCGATAGGCCAGCGCGCGTGTTTCATGCTGATCGCGGCTGCCTTCGCCCGCCACCATGTAGGTCGCCACGGTCCAGGGGCTGCCGGCAAAGCCCAGCAGGGTGGTTTCAGGGCCCAAAGCGGCCCGTACCCTGGCCACGGTGTCATAGATGATCGCCAGGCGCTCTGGCACCGCCACCAGCGTCTCAAGCGCGGTATCGAGCAACTGGGGCGACAGACGCGGCCCTTCGCCGACAAGGAATTCCAGCGTCTGTCCCATGGCATGGGGCACGATCAGGATATCGCTGAACAGGATCGCCCCGTCAAAGCCGAACCGCCGCACCGGCTGAAGCGTAATCTCGGCTGCGGCCTCGCTGTCATAGACGAGATCGAGAAAGCCGCCCTTTTCCGCGCGCAAGGCGCGATATTCGGGGAGGTAACGGCCCGCCTGCCGCATGAGCCAGACCGGACGCCGGGCAAGATTGGAACCGAAAAGTGTCTCGAGCAAAGGGCCGGGCATCGCGTGGTCGTCCATTCAAAAACTAAAAAGAGTCTTATTTGAATCTGGATGTAGGACTCTGTTGGTCCTGTGGATATCGGGGATGAACGCGTCCTGCCCCAATTGATCCACCAAGCCTACAAAAATGTTTCACCCGCGACTCTGCAGTGACAGCGGTGCAAGCAAAACTTGTCCGCGTTGTCCACATGCTGTGGGTAAACCCCACCCGCCTGTGGCGAAAACACCGCGGCGTTGCGGGATCATGGGTATGGAATCGTGCCTCGCGCTTGTCCCGGCTTTCATCCCGTGGTTTATCCGGTGCCTGTCCACAGATGCATCCCGCCCCGCATCGCCATTGGCTTTGCCCGGTGGATAGCGACGAAAAAGGGTCCATGCAGCGTCTTCATCTCCATCTCCTGTCGGATTCCACCGGCGAGACGCTCGAAATGGTCGCCAAGGCGGCGCTGGCGCAATTCGAAGATGCCGATGTTGTGCGGCATTTCTGGCCGATGGTGCGATCGCAGCAGCATCTTGACCGGATCATGGCCGAAATCAGCGCAAATCCCGGGCTGGTCATGTTCACGGTGGTCAGCACCGAAATCCGCGCGCGGCTGGAACAGCGCTGCACGGCGCTGGGCCTGCGCAGCGTGGCCGCGCTCGATACGGTGACCGATGCGCTGGAAACGCTGCTCGGCCAGCAGGCCAAAGGCCGCCCCGGGCGCCAGCACATGATGGACGATGCCTATTTCCGCCGCGTAGATGCGATCCAGTTCACCATTGCGCATGACGACGGCATCTCCGCGGAAAACTGGGAACAGGCCGACATCATCCTGGCCGGCGTTTCGCGCAGTTCCAAGACGCCAACCTCGATCTATCTCGCCAACCGGGGATTTCGTGTGGCCAATATCCCGATTGTGGTGGAAAGCCCGCCGCCGCCATCGCTGTTTGCAGTGCGCCGGCCGCTGATTGTCGGGCTGACCACCAGCCCCGAACGGCTGATCCAGGTGCGGCGCAATCGCCTGCTGTCGCTCAACCAGGCGCCCGAAACCAGCTATGTCGACAGCGACCATGTTTCGCGCGAGGTGCAATATGCCCGGCGCATGTTTGCCGACAACGGCTGGCCGGTGATCGATGTCAGCCGCCGCTCGATCGAGGAAACCGCCGCTGCGGTGATCAACCTTTATAACGAACGCCACAATATCCGTGCCTCCAGCGGGGCCGACATCGCCCGCGATGACCAGAGCTGGAGCGAAAGCCGCAAAGGATCCGCCCAATGACGCCGCCGCTCATGCTCGCCTCGCAAAGCGCCTCGCGCAAGGCGATGCTGGAGGCCGCGGGCGTGCCGTTCGAAGCGCGCGCCGCCGATCTGGACGAGGCCGAACTGAAACGCGAACTGATCGGGGTTCCCGGCCCCGACGTGGCGATGATCCTGGCCGAAGCCAAGGCGCTGTCCGTTTCGATGGCGGCGCCCGGGCGCCTGGTGCTGGGCGGTGATTCCCTGGTGGAGGTTGCCGGCCGACAGTTTGACAAACCGTCGAGCCGCGCCGTTGCGGCAGAACACCTGGCGTTCTTTTCGGGCCAGACCATGGCGCTGTCATCGGCGGTGGTGCTGGCGCGCGATGGCGCGGTGGTCTGGCGTCATGTCGAAACCGCGCGGTTGAAAGTGCGCACGCTGTCACCGGCTTTCATCGACAGCTATCTTGCCAGCGAATGGCCGGCGGTGGGGGCCTGCGTCGGGGTGTTCCGGATCGAGGCACGGGGCGTGCAACTGTTCGAAACGATTGAGGGCAGCCATTTCACCGTGCTGGGCATGCCATTGCTCGCGGTGCTGGGCCGCTTGCGCGCTTGCGGACATTTGCCCGCATGACCCTGCCGGACAGCGCCTATGCCGAAGTGATCGGCGATCCCATCCGGCAGTCGAAATCGCCAGCGATCCACGGCTATTGGCTGGACCAGCTGGGTCTGGCCGGCAATTATCGCGCCACGCATGTCACGCCAGGGGATTTGCCCGCCTATATTGCGGCGCGCCGGGCCGATCCGCACTGGCGCGGGTGCAATGTGACAATGCCCCACAAACAGGCCGTCATCGCGTTGATCGACCGGCTCGATCCGCTTGCCGCGCAGGTGGGCGCGGTCAACACGATTGTTCCCGAAGGCGGCGATCTGGTGGGATACAACACCGATGTGCCGGGGTTTCTGGAACCTTTGCGGCCCTGGCTCGATCAGCGGCACCTGTTTCGCATGGCGCGCGTGCTTGGCACCGGCGGCGCCGCGCGCGCGGTGATCACCGCGCTTTCCGGTCAGGGCATGGTGCTGGTGGTGGCCGGGCGCGATCCGGGCAAGGCCCGCGCGCTGCTGGACGAGCTTGATCCCGCGGGCGAACACCACGTTGCCGATCTGGCGCATTTTGCCGCGCCCACCGATTTTGTCTTTGACGATCGCCAGGGCTGCTTCGATCTGGTGGTCAATGCCACATCGCTGGGCATGGCCGGCCACGCGCCCTTGCTGTTTGATCTGACCCATGCCCCGCCAGGCTCGGTGTTCTATGACATTGTCACCAGTCCGCTCGATACCACGCTGTTGCGCGCGGCGCGTGATGCCGGGTTTCCCGTGGTGGACGGGTTGTCGATGCTGATCGGCCAGGCCGATCACGCCTTTCGCCGGTTTTTTGGCGCTTTGCCCCCGCGTGGTGAGGCCGATCTGGCCCTGCGCGCCCGGTTGATGGCATGAACCGGCCATTTGTTCTGGGTCTGACCGGATCAATCGGCATGGGCAAATCGGCGGTTGCGGCGATGCTGCGCGCGGCCGGCGTGCCGGTGTTCGATGCCGATGCCGCGGTGCACCGCCTTCAGGCCCCCGGCAGCCCGCTGCTGGCGCAGATCGAAGCCGAATTTCCCGGCACCACCGGGTCCGAAGGGGTGCGCCGGCAGGACCTGGGCGCCCGCGTGTTCGGTGATCCGGCGGCGCTGGCCCGGCTGGAGGCGATCATGCACCCGGCGGTCGCCGGCTTGCGCGAAGCTTTTGTGGCCGATCATGCCGATGCGCCGCTGATCGTGTTCGATATTCCGCTGTTGTTCGAAAAGGGCGCCGACCGGCTCGAAGGTGGCAGCGCGCTCGATGCGATTGCCGTGGTGTCGGCGCCGGCGGCTATGCAGCGCGACAGGGTGCTGGCACGGCCGGGGATGAGCGAAGACCGCTTTGCGAAAATCCTTGCGCTGCAGGTGCCCGATGCCGAAAAACGCGCGCGTGCCGATTACGTAATCGATACTGGCGTGCCCATCGCCGAAACCGAATGTGCGGTGGCCGCGCTGGTGGCCAGCCTGGTGTCCGGACCGCGCGCGGCAAGGCACAGAAAAAACCGCTGAAAAAACCGCCGGATTGGCACCTGTTTGCGGCCACCGGCTTGACCGGACGCAAATCACGGGTGTGCGGTCTGTGGCATCCGGAATTTTGCGCCGAACTCTTGTCAGCGCGGCTTTGCAGGTTCATCGTCCGGCCAATGCGCGAAATTGTTTTCGATACCGAAACGACGGGGTTCGATCCCAAGGGCGGCCATCGCATCGTCGAAATAGGCTGCATTGAACTGATCAACCGCGTGCCCTCGGGCGCGGTGTTCCACGAATATTTCGATCCGGAACGCGACATGCCGGCCGAGGCCGAGGCGGTCCACGGCCTGTCGATCGGATTTTTGACGGGCAAGCCCCGTTTTGCCGACCGCGCCGAAGACCTGATCGCGTTTCTGGGCGATGCGCCGCTGATCGCGCACAATGCGGCGTTCGATTTCGGCTTTCTCAATGCCGAACTGGCGACAAGCGGGCTCGGCGATGTCTCGCTCGATCGCATGATCGACACGATCGCGATTGCCCGGCGCAAACATCCCGGCGCCAAACTCAGCCTCGATGCGCTGTGTTCGCGCTATGGCATCGATCGCAGCCATCGTACCAAACACGGCGCGCTGCTCGATGCCGAATTGCTGGCCCAGCTTTATGTTGAATTGCTCGGTGGCCGCCAGATCGGGCTGGAACTGGCCGCCGATGCTGCCGCCCAGGGGGCATCGCAGGCTGGCGGGGCGCCTGCGCCCGCCGGCTCTGCGCTCACACCCGGCCCGGTGCGACCCATTCGTGCCGCGCGCCCGCACCGGGCGAGCGAAGCGGAACTGACCCGCCACAGCGCATTCATGGCGGGGTTTGGAGATCCGCTGTGGAACCGATCCTGACCGGATCGCGCCCACGGTGCCTCTCGGCCTGAAAAGTAAAGGAGAACGATCATGGACATTCGCGTTTCGGGACATCAGGTGGACACTGGCGCCGCCTTCGAAGCCCACGCCCAGCAGCGGCTGGCCGTTATCGTCGACAAATACTTTTCGCGCGCGTTGTCATCGCATGTCACGCTGGGCAAGGCGCCGCATGGCGGGTTTCGCTGCGATATCGTCACTCATGTGGCGCAAGGGCTGATCCTGAAGGGCAGCTCGGTTGCGCAGGATGCGCACCAGGCGCTCGACCAGTCGGCCGAAAAGATCGATCGTCAGCTCAGCCGCTACAAACGACGGATCAAAGACCGGCATGAAAGCGCGGTCCACGCCCGCCGGCTTGACGATGCGCGGTTCAGCCCGGGGGACGAAGGCCTCGTCGCAACGGTGGAAGATGCCACCTACACGCTGTTTGCCGAACCGGGCCAGGATGAAGAACCCGCCGATGCCCCGCTGGTGATCGCCGAAACGCGTGTCGACGTGCCCACGGCGACCGTGTCCGATGCGGTGATGATGCTCGATTTGCGCAACACCAACGCGCTGTTGTTCAAGAATGCCGGTACCGGCGTGCACAACATGGTCTATCGCCGGGGCGATGGGTCAATCGGCTGGGTCGAACCGCGCAAATAACCGAATTTGCTGCTGGTGTTGTTCCGTTCCCGCCTGCCCAAAGGGCGGGACGGGGCGGAACCGCGCGGCAAATGCCCGGGACCATCTACGCCAATCGACCCTTGCGCCCGGCCCAAATCAGGCGCATTGCGCGGCCCAAGATGACTGTGCCTTTATCGGGCCGATGGTATGCAATTTGCGATGACCGCGCTCTTTTCGATTGATCAACAGGCAGTTCGGCAGATCGGCGCTGAATCCAAGGCGCAGATCATGGCGATCCTTGCCGACTGCTTTGGTGCAGTCTACGGGCTTGACCCGGATTACGTCCATGAACGCCTGTCGGAACGCGAAGCGCTGGGCAGCACCGGATTCGGCCGCGGCGTGGCGATCCCCCACGCGCGGATTGCCGGGCTGACGCGGCCGGTGGCGGTGTTTTTGCGGCTGCAGCGCCCGGTGGACTTCGCGTCGGCCGACGGCATGCCGGTTGACTGCGTGTTTGGCCTGCTGTCGCCCGATCAGGCTGGCGCGGTCCATCTGCAGGCGCTGGCCGGGATTTCACGGCTGATGCGTGATGACCGGATGCATGCGCGCCTGCTGGCTGCGCCCGATGCCGATGCGCTTTATGGCCTTCTGGTCAACGTGATCGATCGCGACGCGGCCTGACCCCGTTTGCGGTGATGGATTCGCCCCGAATGCCCGCCGCACTCGAAGTCACCGCGTTGTTGCGCCAGACTCAGTCCAACGGCGGATTCGGCATGGTGCTGCACAAAGGCGATGCCGACAGTGGGGCGATCCTGGTGGTTGCGGTTGATCGCGAAGGACTCGGCACGCTTTATGAACGGCTGCCTGATCCCGATTTTCCCGAACGGCGGCCAGGCCGCTGGCAGCAGGTGCGCGCACAGAACCCTGCCGAGCGCCAGGCGTTTGACGATTACCTTGATCGGCGCGTGCAGCGCGATCCCGACCTGTGGATCATCGAACTGACCATCGCAGATGTTGAACGGTCCATCCTGAACCCGGCCTGACCGACGCGGCAATGGGTTGACTCTGCCGTGCGGGGCCATAAAGGCGACCGTCCTACGAATGCGCAGGCGGTGACGCACGACACGAGGGTCGTTCGCACAGGCACGCAGACGGGGGGCAGACGGCCTGGTATTCGGGTCGGATCGGTTTTCCGGGCTGCATTTTGCGCCCGATCGATCCGCCATGCAACCTTGCCCCGATGTCCACCGCCCGGTTTGGATAGAGAGTGAGCATATCCCTTCGATTGGCCAGTGCGATCAGCATTGCCCTGTCTCTGACACTTGCGGTGCTCGGCACGACCGGTGCCAAAGCCCGCCCCCAGGACCCGCAAATTCGGGTCAATGATGCCCAGACAGCATCATCAGGTGCGGTTACGACCGTTACCCCCCAACAGATCAGCCCCGCAAACGTGCTTCCGAACGGTGAAGTGCAGATCTTGCGTGATGGCCCATCCGCTGACGCCACGATTGGCAACACCGGGGCTGGCAACACTGGGGCTGGCAACACTGGGGCCTCCGATGCCGATCCGGCTATCTCGCCCGCCGCTTCGCTCGCCGAAATGGTCGATGCGGTGCAAGTGCCCGCCGATCTGCCCAAGGACATCACGTGCCTGGCCGGTGCGATCTATTTCGAAGCCAAAAGCGAAAGCCTGGCCGGGCAGCTCGCTGTCGGCCGCGTGATTGTCGCGCGCACGGCTTCGGGGCATTTCCCCAGTTCCTATTGCGGTGTCGTGTTCCAGCACGCGCAGTTTTCGTTTGTGCGCGGTGGTGCGATGCCGTCGATTGACCGGTCCAGCCGCGCTTGGCGCCAGGCGGTCAAGATCGCGCTGATTGCCGATCGCGGTGCATGGAAAAGCCCGGCCGAAGGCGCGCTGTTCTTCCACGCCGCGCGGGTCGGCCCGGTTGCCGGCAAAGCCCGCGTCGCGCGCATCGATAACCATGTGTTCTATCGCTGACGCTGTTTGACGAATTTCGTCGAACCGGGGCCGCTGCATCCAACGATGCGGCGGCCCTTTTCGATTCAGCGTCGGCGGCTTTGCGCCATCGCCGAAACCACGATCACGCCCAGCGGCCCGGCGGTATCGTGGATCGCGGTCTGGCCAACGGCCACGCCGTCGCTCGATGTGTGCCCGGTCAGTTCATAGCCGATCCACCGGCCCTGCGGCAGGCGGTGCAAGTGGATGGTGAAATCGGTGTTGACGAAATCGATGCCGGATTCGCTGCTGTGTGCCAGCGGGCTGGCAAAATCGGCCGTCAGCACCAGCGCCAGCCAGGGGCTGACCGGGTGACCGGCGACCACGGCCATGGTGGTGCTGATCCAGGCCTGGCGCGCGGCGGCCGGCGCCAGTTGCCCCAGCACCGGGGGATTTCCCCCGGCCGGCGCGTCGTGCGCCGGGGCGCTGCGGGCGAAACGATCATGATCGGCGGGAATGGCGCGCATTTCCCAGCGCATTGTGCGTGGCCCTGCGGGCAGGGTATCGGGGTGCGGTGCGGGCCAGGGCGGGCTTTGCCACACCGGATTGGCCGGCTGGCTGCCGCGCCGCACGATCTGGCACAGCGCGCGCGTATGCACGCGTCCATCCGCGATCAGCCGCGCCTCGATCAGCCGCAGCCGCCGGCTTTCGTGCAGCATTTCGGTTTCCACGGAGAGCGCCGCCGCCGGGGGCATGCGCAGCATGTCGACCGACAGCCGCACCGGCACCCAATCAGGTTCCAGCCAATCGCGTTCGATCGCATGGCCCAGCAGCGATGCCGCCGCCGCACCGCTCAACGTATCCGGCTGCCAATATCCCTGCGCGAGCTTCGTGGGAACAAAGCGGCCCCCGTCGCAGTCATAGAAATGCCCTGGATGTGCCATGCCGTCCCTCATACGGATGTGCGATGGGTGGAACGCATCGCACAACGTGACGCGCAATCGCCGCGCGGGCTGATACCAACGCGCAGTGAGTCAAGCGCACTGCGCGTTGGTATCAGTGGCGGAAATGGCGCATGCCGGTGAAGACCATGGCCAGCCCGGCTTCATCGGCGGCGCGGATCACGTCTTCATCGCGGATCGATCCGCCCGGCTGGATCACGCAAGTCGCGCCGGCCTCGACCGCGGCAAGCAGGCCATCGGCAAAAGGAAAGAACGCGTCAGAGGCAACCGCCGATCCGATCGTGCGCGGGCCATCCCAGCCGTGCGTTTCAGCCGCCTCACGCGCTTTGGCCGCGGCGATGCGCGATGAATCGCGGCGGTTCATCTGGCCGGCGCCGATCCCGGCGGTGACGCCATCGCGCGCATAAACGATTGCGTTCGATTTCACATGCTTGGCCACAGTCCAGGCAAACAGGGCGTCGGCCAGTTCCTGCGGGGTGGGGGCGCGGCGGGTCACGACTTTCAGTTCGGCGGGATCGATCCGGCCATTGTCGCGATCCTGTACCAGCAGGCCGCCGGCAATCGGCACGGTGATCAGCGCGTCACGCGCCGCATCGGGCAGTGCGGGCAAAATCAGCAGGCGCAGGTTCTTTTTGTGCGCAAACACCGCGCGCGCGGCTTCGTCTGCGCCCGGCGCCACCACCACTTCGGTAAAGATCGCGGTGATCGCCTCGGCCGTCGGGCCATCGAGCGGCACGTTGGTGGCCACGATGCCGCCAAATGCGGATACCGAATCGCAGGCCAGCGCGGCCTGCCACGCTTCAACCAGCGTGGCCGCGGTGGCCACGCCGCAAGGGTTCGCGTGCTTTACGATCACCACGGTCGGCCCGGCCTCGCGGAATTCGGCAATCAGTTCGATCGCCGCATTGGCGTCGTTGTAATTGTTGTACGACAGCTCCTTGCCCTGCACCTGCTCGGCCTGGGGCAGGCCCGATCCGGAGCCGCCGCGCGGCACATAAAGCGCCGCCGCCTGGTGCGGATTTTCGCCATAGCGCAGCGTGCTCACCAGCGTGTGCGCCTGCGTCAGCGTTTCGGGAAAATGCTGGCCCTGATCGACCCGTGCGAACCATGCCGCAATCGCCGAGTCATAGGCCGCGGTGGCCGCATAGGCCTTTGCCGCAAGGCGCCGGCGGAACGCGAGCGAGGTGGCGCCGCCGCTGGCGGTCAGTTCATCGATAAGCGCGCCATAATCGGCCGGATCGGTCACGATCGCGACGAAATCATGGTTCTTGGCAGCGGAACGGACCATCGCCGGGCCGCCGATATCGATGTTTTCGATGGTTTCATCGCGATCCGCGCCGCGCGCCACGGTGGCCTCGAACGGATAGAGATTGACCACCACCAGATCGATCGCACCGATGGCATGTGTGGCCATGGCCGCGGCATGGTCGGGATTGTCACGCACCGCGAGCAGGCCGCCGTGGACCATCGGGTGCAGCGTCTTGACCCGGCCGTCCATCATTTCGGGAAACCCGGTGAGGTCGGAAATGTCGCGCACCGCCAGCCCCGCCTCACGCAGGGCCTTTGCCGTGCCGCCTGTCGAAACCAGCTCAACCCCATGCGCCACCAGCGCCTGGCCCAGTTCGACCAGGCCGGCCTTGTCGGACACGGAAAGCAATGCCCTCGCGATTTTCACTGTACCCAATGCCATTGTCCCGAATTGCAGCTGACTATGGGGTGTGCCTTAGAGCGCCGCGCAAAAAAGTGGGAACCGGTTTTTTGCGAAAAGCGGCGCGACCACCAAAAAACATGCGCCGCGCAAAAAAGCATGCCCTGAGCGAAGTCGAAGGGTGGGAACCGGTTTTTTGCGAAAAGCGGCGCGACCATCAAAAAACATGCGCCGCGCAAAAAAACGGGGGCTCAGCGCATCTTCTTCAGCAGCCAGGAAAAGCTTTCGCCACTACGCGGCACTTTGGCGCTGATCACCAGCTGGCGCGTGGCGACCGGGCGGCCCTGCGCATCGGCCCACAGGCTTTCCTCGATGGTCACCGCGTCGCGGCCCGAACGGAATTGCCACAGGCTGCCATCGGGCAGCGCCAGCGTGACGCCCAACCCGTCGCGGCCCTGCGCCAGTTCGATGTGCGGGCCCAGGTGAAAGCGCAAGTTGACCGCGATCGTGCCGCGTTTGCCCTTGCGCCCGGTCGGCACCAGGCAATCTTCGCCGCGCAGTTCGCTGCCATCATCGCGCAGGATCATTATGCGGCGATGGGTCAGTCCATAGCGCGAGGCATAGCCGTTGTGGCTCGCCTCCAGCCGGGTTGCGCCGGCGCCAGGGCCTTCGCCATTGAGCGTGCGGCGGTCAATATCCACTTCCGACACGCCGGTGCCGAGCTTGCCGTTGATCAGCACCGCGGTCGAATTGAAATCATCGATGGTCAGCGTGGAATGCGCCGCGGTCGCGCGCAGGCCCTGCGCCAGGCGCACCGGGATCAGCCCGCCGGCGCAGGCACCGCCACCGCAATTGACAATGATCCGTTCGCCGCCGTGGCTGAATTCAAACGCCAGCGTAGAGGCGCAGCCATCGCGCGCATGGCGCGAAACCGGCGGCGGCGCGGCATCGAACATCAGGATCGAACGCTGCGCGGCCACGCGTTGATAGCCCCATTGCCGTGCATCGCGCAGCGGCCGGGTGCGTACGCCCGTCGCGCGGATCAGCGCGGCGATGCGCGTGGCCGACATCGCATGCGCGCCCTGCCATCCGGCCAGCGCGCCATCCCCATGCAGCACCGCCAGCAGCGGCGGCACGAGCAAGGTCATGATCGTTTCGATCTGCACCGGCGGCTCGGCACGCACCGCCCCATAACAGGCGTGCAGCCGCACCAGCAGCTCGATCGCTTCGATCTGGCACAGCGGGCTGCGCGACAGCACGCCGCCATCATCGCCCACCAGATCGCCCAGCGCACGCACCAGGCCCGCTTCGCCATACAGGCGCCGCGCGCGACCATCGGCCAGCAGCAGGCCGGCGGCGGTGATCGCGGTCCACCCGGCCACTTCGGCCAGCTTGTCTTCGGCGCGGCCGACATTGCGGTCCAGCCAGCTGCACGTCGTTTCCAGCGCGTGGAGCGCGCGGCTGCGAAATTTGCGATCCTGGCCTGACAGAATCAGCGGCGCATGGATCAGCCAGCCCAGCACACGATGTGCGACATTGCCAACATCCCACGCCGGGGTGGCATCGGGGCGCGGATTGGCGGTGAGCCAGCGCCCCAGGATGCGTTCTGCCACGGCGGTGCATTGCGGCCGTGCCGCGCATGATTCCAGATCACCCAGCCAGCCGAACCCGTGGACCAGCCGTTCCAGTGGCGGCGCCAGCCGGGGGCCGGAAAATTCGATATCGGCAATCGGCGCCTTCAGCCCGTGCAGCAGGAAATGCCCGGCGCGCAGCGCGGTTCCGGCAGATGCATCGCCTGGCAGCGGATTGGCCACGGTGGCGGTGAGCCGCGGCGGGGTGCGCTTGGACAGCGGATTGAGCGACCGCGATCCGAACCCCAGGCGATAGGCCAGCCGGATCAGCCGTTCGCCGGTGTTCACTTGCGGCGGCGAAAAATCTGCCAGCGCGAGGGCCCTGCCCGGTTCTATCATGCCCGGTTCTATCAAATCGCGATCGATCAAATCGCGTTCAGGCTCATCAGGCCCGGCGGAATGCATCCCAGGCAGACCTGGTGGCGTCAGCCCCGCCGCTTCGCCGGCGAAGGCGGGCGCCGCCAGCTCGACATGGTGATCGCGCCCCGGGCCCAGCGGGATGGCCATGGCCGGCAAATCGTCGGCATCATTCCGGCCGGCCACGCCGCGCGCCAGTGTGAGGTCGGTAAACGTGCCGCGACGGGCCATAGGCTTCAAACGGCCCCCTTCAGCGCGGCGATGTTGGCGGCATAGTGATCGGGCCCGCCGCGGAATGTGGCCGTGCCCGCCACCAGCACATCGGCGCCGGCAGATATGCAGGATGCGGCAGTGGTGCGGTCTACCCCGCCATCGACTTCCAGATGGATTTGCCGCCCGGTCTTGTCGATCATCCGCCGGATCGCTTCGATCTTGCGCAATTGGCTGGTGATGAAGCTTTGCCCGCCAAATCCGGGGTTCACGCTCATCACCAGCACCAGGTCGATATCGTCGATCAGATAATCGAGCATCTTGGCCGGGGTTGCGGGATTGAGCGAAATGCCGGCTTTCTTGCCCAGCGCCTTGATCGCCTGGATCGTGCGGTGGGTGTGGGGCCCGGCTTCGGGGTGAACGGTGATGATGTCGGCGCCGGCGGCGGCAAACGCTTCAAGGAACCCGTCGACCGGCGAAATCATCAGGTGCACGTCAAACGGCTTGGCCGTGTGCGGGCGCAGCGCCTTGACCACGCCGGGCCCGATGGTCAGGTTCGGCACAAAATGGCCGTCCATCACGTCGACATGAATCCAGTCGGCGCCCGCCGCGTCGATGGCGCGAACCTCTTCACCCAGCCGGGCAAAATCGGCGGACAGGATCGACGGGGAAATCAGTGGCACGGTCATTGCGGCAACCCGGTCCATTCGTAGCGCCGCAGGGAGCGGCACCATTTGTAGCGCCGCAGAGCGCGGCATCATTTGTAGCGCCGCAGAGAGCGGCTTGGGGGCGGCCAATCGCGGCTGCGCATGCGGCGCAGGCCGGTCAGAACTGCCCGTGTTCAGGCGATACCCACGGGGGGATGGGGCCACAAGCGGTATTGCGCGCGTTTTCCACACGCTCTGTCGCGATTGACGCCATTTCCGACGGGTTTGGGCAGCAAAGGTTGCAGCGGACTGTGCCTGCACCGGTGCATCTGTCACTGCGGTGCGACACTTTCCCACTGCGGCGCGGTCTTGCGCAGGGCGTGCGTTTGGCGCAAGGCGCAATGATCGGAAGCTTTCGGGCGAAACCTTGCATGCGTTTGATCGACCGGTTCGTGATGCCCTGGCGCAGCGTTTGCGCCAATTCCATGCGCTCGCTGGCGGTTTTTGCCGCGCCTTTGCTGGTGTATGGCGCTTTGGCGTGCGGCACTCCGGCGCATGCCGCGCCACCCTGTCTGGGCCCGGCCAGCAGCACCTGGATCACGATTTCGGTCGATGGCGTGCGCAATGCCGAAGGGCAGATCGCGACCACGGTCTATGCCGATGCGCCGGAGCGGTTTCTGGTCAAGAACGGATCGCTCTATGTCGTGCGCACACCTGCGGTGGCGGGCGTGACGAAATACTGCGTATTCGTGCCGCAAGTCGGCGTCTACGCCATCGCGATCTATCATGATGAGGACAATTCGGGCACGATCAACCGATCGGGTGTGCTGGGCATTCCCACCGAAGGCTTCGGGTTTTCCAACAATCCGCCCACGCTGGCCAGCCTGCCCACGTTCCGTTCGGTGCGGCTGAACATTCCGCGCACCAATCTGGCCACGACCATCCATCTGAAATATCCCTGACCGGGCGGTTGCGGCATGACCGATCGCGAACGCTCGGCGCCTTTGGCACCGGTTCTCGTCGCCGCGCCGTTGCCGGCGGTGACCATGGCCGCGCTGGAACGCGCCTTTACGGTCCATTGCCTGTGGCAGGGCGTGGCCGATGCCGATCTGGCCACAGTGCGCGGCATTGCGGCCAGCACTCTGGCGCAAGGCATCGGCGAAGATCTGTTTGCCCGTTGCCCGGCACTGGAACTGATCGCCAATTTCGGCGTCGGCTATGACAATATCGATATTGCCGCGGCCGTGCGGCGCGGCCTGGTGGTCACCAACACGGCGGGCGTGCTGGATGAAGAAGTTGCCGATCTGACATTGGGCCTGGTGCTTGCCACGCTGCGGCGGTTGCCCGCGGCCGAACGGTTCCTGCGCGACGGGCATTGGCAACACGGCAGCTTTCCCCTGTCGCCATCGCTGCGCGGGCGCCGTGTCGGGATTGTCGGGCTGGGCGGCATCGGCAAGGCGGTGGCGCGCCGGCTGCATGGCTTTGCGGTCGATATTGCCTGGTATGGCCGCACGCTGCAGCCCGAAATCGGCTATCGCCGGGCGCCATCGCTGCTGGCGCTGGCGCAGGACAGCGATGTGCTGATCGTGATCGTGCCCGGCGGCCCTGCCACGCGGCACATGATCGATGCGCCGGTGCTTTCCGCGCTGGGGCCCGATGGCGTGTTGATAAATGTGTCACGCGGCAGCGTGGTGGACGAAGCAGCGCTGATCACCGCGCTGCAACAGCGCACGATCCTGGCCGCGGGGCTGGATGTGTTCGAACGCGAACCGCATGTGCCTGCTGCGCTGATCGCCTGCGACAACGCGGTGTTGCTGCCGCATGTCGGTTCGGCATCGGAACTGACGCGCCAGGCCATGGGGCAGATGATGGTGGACAACCTGGCTTCGTGGTTTGCGGGGCGCGGCCCACTGACCCCGGTGCCCGAAACGCGGCACTTGCTCAGATAACCGGGGGTTTTCCCACTTCGGCCAGTGCCTGGGCAAAATGCCAGAGCGCGGTTTCTTCGGCCAGCGCGTGATAATGCGGATCATCGATATCGATCCACCAGGCATCCTCGATATCGAGCGTGGCGGCGCGATCATAGGCGGCCAGCGCCTGCACCCCTTCGGACAGCGAACCGGCTTTGCCGCTGGCGATGGCCGCGCGGATTGCCGGGGCCAGTTCGGGCGTGACCAGAAACGCGCCGCAATCGACAGCATCATACGTGCGGATGGTCTTGCCAATGGCGCGGATCATGCCGCGGTCATCGGTTTCCACCCAGGTCGCATCCTCCGGATCGATCAGCGGATTGTCCAGCCGGCGGTCGATCGCCAGCGTCAGCCCGCAATCGGGGCGCGATTCGGCCATCAGCCGCGCCAGGATTTCCACATCGAACAGATGGTCGGCCATCATCAGCAGGTAATTGCCATCGCAGCGGGTGGCGCCGGCAATCACCGAATGCCCGTTGGGTGTTGACCAGTCGGTCAGCCGCACCGGCACGATCGGGATGGCCAGCCGGAGCGACAACTCGGCCAGAAACCGTTCCAGCCGATCGGCCTCGTGCCCGGTCACGACCACCACGCGGGTCACCCCGGCAAGCACGGCCTGGCGAATCGACAGCTCGATGATCGGAACGCCGCACACCGGCGTCAGCGGCTTTGACGGCGATAGCGCGGCCAGCCGGCTGCCATAGCCGGCGGCGATGATCAACGCATCCATGCGTGTGCTTTCCCCAACACCATTCTGTCCTTGTCCGGCGGCACCATTTCTGTGCAAGCCGGCCCCCTCGGCGAAAAAGGGCGGCGCCAGCCAGATGCCAACGCCGCCCGAAACGCCGAAAAGAAACCGGATTATTCGGCCGCGAGGGCCGGTTCGGTAATATATTCTTCGACCAGCTGCGCGGCGACATCATCGCTGAACTGCTGTGGCGGATGCTTGCAGAAATAGGCCGACGGGCCGATCAGTGCCCCGCCTTCGCCGCGTTCCAGCGCAACCTTGCAGCAACGGATCGCATCCATCACGCAGGCCGCCGAATTCGGGCTGTCTTCGACCGACAGGCGCAGTTCCAGGTTCATCGGAACATTGCCCCACTGCGTGCCTTCCAGACGAAGGAAGCACAGCTTGTTGTCTTTTTGCCAGGGAACATAGTCCGACGGGCCGACATGGATGTTTTCATCCGCAAGACGCTGCGCGAGCATGGCCTGCACCGCCTCGGTCTTCGATTCCTTCTTGCTGCCCAGCCGCTGGCGGTCGAGCATGTTCATGAAATCGGTATTGCCGCCGGTGTTCAGCTGGTAGGTTTTTTCCACCGTTACGCCGCGCGCGCCAAACAGGCTGGACAGCACGCGATGGACGATGGTGGCGCCCACTTGCGCCTTGATGTCATCGCCCACGATCGGCAGCCGCTTGGCGCGGAACCGGGCTTCCCATTCCGGGGTGCTGGCGATGAACACGGGCATGCAGTTGACCACCGCAACGCCGGCTTCGAGCGCGCATTCCATGTAGAATTCGGTGGCGGTCTGCGATCCGACGGGCAGGAAGTTCAACAGCACCTCGGCGCCCGACGTCTTCAGCGCGGCAACCATGCTGTCGTGCGTCGCTTCAGGGGCATCGGCAACGATGAAGCCGCGATCGCCCATTCCGGTCATATGATCGGCCACCCCGTCAAGGATGCAGCCCATGATCACCTTGTTGCCGGTCTGCGGCACGTCGGCATGGAACACGGCGGTGCAATTGGGGCCGGCGAAGATCGCCTCACCCAGATCCTTGCCCACTTTGCGCGCATCGACATCAACGCCGAGCACGAATTCCACATCACCCGCGCCATAGCCACCGATCCGGTCATGGATCAGCCCACCGGCCGAATTGTTCTGACGGTAAAAGTACACTCCCTGGACAAGCGAGCTGGCGCAGTTGCCCACGCCGATCACCGCGACCTTGATTGGCTTCATGTAAGCACGTCCTCTTCGACAGGCACCGGTACGGGGTGCTGTCATCAAAGTGCCTTAGTTTGCGAAATTGTGCCGGATTGCAAGCGGAATCCCCCGGCAGTCAAGCAAGCCCGGAAAACCGTGCCGTTTCGGGCCCGAAACGATGGCGCTGCGGCGCACAAATCTGGCACTTCGCCGCACGTGTCGGGCGGGTCACCCGCAAAGCGCGGTGGCGTGGTGGGCAAAGTCCGCCTATGCAGTGCGGCAGGTGCTTTTGCGCCGGCCCCCCCCTTTGGCCCAAACTCCTTTGAAAAGGCAAAGAGCACCACACCATGGCGACAGCATCCCGCGAACGGCCGCGCCGCCCGCGCGAATTGCAGGATTCGCTCAATCACTATCTCTATCACCCGCTGGCCTGGCGGCTGGCGCGCGCGCTTGCGCCCACCCCTGTCACGCCCAACATGGTGTCGGTGGCCGGCGGGCTGTTCGTGGTGGCGGCGGGGCTGGTCTATTGGCAGGGGTCGGCCTGGGGGCTGGTCTGGCCGTGGGGCGCGTTGCTGGGGCTGATGCTGCACATGACGTGGCACGTGGTCGATGGCGCCGATGGCGATCTGGCGCGGCTGACCGGGCGCAGCAGCCCGATGGGCGAACTGGTTGACGGCATTTGCGATTATGCCAGCCATATCGTGCTCTATGTGCTGCTGGTGCTGGTGCTGGCGCCATCGATCGGCTGGTTCTGGGCGTGGTTCTGGGCGCTGTTTGCCGGGGCGAGCCACATTGCACAGGCCAATTTCGTGGAAGTGCAGCGCCGGTTCTATCAATATTGGACATATGGCGTGCCCTGGCTGAACAATGCCACGCAGAACGATGCCGCGCTGTTCAAGGACAAGCGCGGCGTATCATGGATTCTGCGCGGGTTCGTGCTGGGCTATCTGCGGCTGGCTTCGGGGATGAGCCCGCACGCGATGACCATCGATGCCGCGGTAACCCGCGCGATTGCCGCCGACCGCGCCGGCGATGGCACTGCGCTCGCGCAGATCCGCGCCGAAGTACAGCGCGAACAACGCCCCTTGCTGGTGATGCTGAAGGCGCTTGGCCCCAATCCGCGCGCGATCATCCTGGGCGCGGCGATGCTGGCGGGCAGCCCCTTGTGGTATTTCGTCTATCAGTCGCTGGCGCTCAACGCGCTGCTGGTCTTTGCCGTGCGCCGCGAAGATGCCGCGGCGCTGCGGGTGGTGGAAAGGCTGGCGCTCAGGACCTGACGGCCTGATCCCGATCACGCAGGAACAGCGCCAGCACCACGATCACCAGCGCCTCGATCACGGCCCAGACCATCCAGTGCGAATGGTTGTAGAGAAAAACGCCGATGGCCGGGGACACGATATAGGCCGAACCGTTCACCGCCGCGACAATGCCGGCCGCCTGGCCCTGTTCGCGCAAGCTGACCGCCAGGCTGGCCCCGGCGGTGAAGCCGGGCCGAAACAGGCCGAATCCCACTGAACAGATGGCAAAACCGGTGGCGATGGCATGCAGGTCCTGCCCCAGCGCCACAGGCAGGGTGCCCACCGCGACCAGCGCCATGCCGATCATCGTCGACAGCCGCGGCCCCAGCCCCAGCATCGGAATCAGCCCCCATTGCGCCAGCAGCATCGCGATCGCGCCGACCATCAGCACCAGGCCGATCGGCCCGGCGGCGGCATCGGGCTGGTGGCGCAGGCCCAGCCGGTCAAGCAGCAGGAACCCGATCACCCCCAGCATGATCGATTGCGCCTGCCCGCCCAGCGTGCCGGCAATCAGCCAGCGCCGGATGCGCGGATCGGCCCAGCGCAGCCGGCCATCGCCCGCATCCGCGTCCCCGGCATTGTCCTGTTCAATATTGTCCGCTTCATCATCGCCAACCGCATTGCCGTTGCCCAGCCAGCCATCGGCATGTTCGCCAAAGGCCTGCGCACGGCCGGTGCGGCCGCGGGCGGCACCTGCGCCGGTCAGGTGTGCCGGGGCCTGTTCGTCGCCCATGTCGCCGTCCTGCGGCGAATCATCGGGCAGCCCCACGCGCAGCATCGCCAGCACCACCAGCGCGCCCAGCGTAAACCCGGCGAAGGGCCCGATCAGGCCGATGCCGGGCAAAATCAGCAAGGGCGCGAGCGCCGGGCCGAGCGCGGTGCCCAGGCCAAAGCTGCTGGCGACCATCGACAGCGCCTTGGTACGTTCGGCGCGGCTGGTGCGGCTGGCCACATAGGCCTGCACTGCGGGCGGCGCGGCCGATCCGAACGTGCCATAAAGCGACCGGGCGACTGCAAACAGCACGATCGCGGTCATCCCGCTGACCAGACCCTTCAATCCCGCCAGCAGCGCCGCGCCGCACAGCGCGAACGACAGCGCAAAGGCCGCCAGGCCCAGCGCCATCATCGCCTTGCGCCCGCGCTGGTCCGACCGGCGCGCCCAGAACGGGGCCAGCAACATCCACAACAGCGCCGACCACGAATAGGCCAGGCTGACCCACACATCGGCAATGCCCAGGTGCGTGCCGATCGACGGCATGACCGATTGCATCGCGGTGTTGCCCGCGGCGATGATCAGCATGACCGCAAACAGCAGTGCCATCCGCGCCGGGGGCAGGCTCTGCGGCGAAGTTGGCACCTGGCCCGCCGGTTCGTCGTGCACGGCGGCATGGGCCGCCGGCTCTCGCAAAGGCGTTCGCAAAGGCTGGGGCAAAGACTGGTCGGTCATGCGCTGGCAGGCTCCCCTCACCCGGAAAACCGGATTCTCGCGCCCGGTAAGCGGCTTGGCCGGTACTGGCAATGGGGCATTGTCGAAATGGGGCGGCGAACCGGCGCGCCCTTCAGGCCGGGGTGGAGGGGCTGATTGTCGTGCCGTTTCCGTTGATCGGGCCGAACTGCTGATACGTCGACGCGATCATCGCGGTGAAATAAACATAGCCCACTGAAAGCAGCAGCGCCCCCACCGCTTCGCTGGCCAGCCGTTGCACTTCGGGCTGGGCAAAGCCGGCCAGGATCACTGCCACCACGATTGCGGCCAGCGCATAGACCACCAGAAACAGCGTCAGCGCGGGGCCGAAAAACAGCGCCAGCGCGCCAAACCGGCCGCGCGTGCGCATCAGCCCGGCGCCGATCGCGCGAAACGGATTTTGCAGCCGCTGCGCGACCATTTCCGGGCCGATCAGCATGGTTCGCGTGATCGGGTAGATCATGATCACCAGCGCCAGCAGCGTGGCCACGCCCTGCGGCAGCACCATGGCCAGCACGGCAAGCGCGACAACCGCCACCACCGACAGCATCAGCGCCACCAGCACCTGCACCACCAGATAACTGGGCAACAGCCGCAGGGCCCGCCCGATCGCCTCTCGCACGGTGGGCCGGTCGCGATCGAGCAGCATGGCCAGCAGCGTCAGATACCCCGCCAGCATCGGCAACGACAATGCGATCAGCAGCGGCCCGGCGGTGACATAGAATTGCGAAACCGCCTCAACCATCTGGTCCTGGTTCATGCCATTGGTCAATTGCGGGGTGGGCAGCACCACCGCGGCGATCAGGCCGGGCATCAGAAAGAACACCCCGGCAATCGCGGCCAGCATGTCGCGATTGGTCGAAACCATGCGCCGGGCGGCCTGCCATGCGGTGCTGCTGTCGAGCGTTGCCACGTCTTCATCCCATATTGCGGCAGTGTTGCCGGAAACGATGTTGCCGGAAACGATGTCACCGGAAACGATGCGCCGCCCAGATACCGGGATATTGCAGATCCCGGCAAGACCAGCCTTGTAGAGTATCGGATGGACCAAGGGGAAACGGTTTTCGATTGCGGCGCATCGCTTCTGCAAAAAACCGGTTCCCACCCTTCCGCCGTGCTCAGGGCGTGCTTTTTTGCGCGATGCGTTGCAGGAGGTCGCATCGCTTATGCAAAAAACCGGTTCCCACCCTTCGGCCATGCTCAGGGCATGCTTTTTTGCGCGATGCGTTTCAGGAGGTCGCATCGCCTATGCAAAAAACCGGTTCCCACTTTTTTGCGCGATGCTTTAGGGGGCATTGGCATGACCATGGCCCCGTCGATCCGCGATATCGCCATTCAGGCCGAAACCGCCGCAGTGCCCTATCGCGCCGCGCTTGACGCGATGACGGCGCGCAACGCGGCGATTGCCGATGGCACGCAGGGTGAACTGGTCTGGCTGCTAGAACACCCGCCGGTCTATACCGCCGGCACCAGCGCGGTGGACGAAGACTTGATCGATGCGCGGTTTGATGTGGTCAATGCGGGGCGCGGCGGGCGCCACACCTATCATGGTCCGGGCCAGCGCATCGGCTATCTGATGCTCGATCTGCGCCGCCGCAATCGCGATGCGCGCGGGCCAGATGTGCGCCGGTTCGTCCACGCGGTGGAAGGCTGGGTTATCGACACGCTGGGCGATTTCGGAGTGGAGGCATGGCGCGCGCCGGGCCGCATCGGCATCTGGACCCGTGGCCGCGATGGTGCCGAGGCGAAAATCGGCGCGATCGGCATCCGCATCCGCCGCTGGGTGACGATGCACGGTTTTTCGGTCAACTTGTCGCCCGATCTGTCGCATTTTGCCGGAATCGTGCCCTGCGGCATTGCCGATCATGGCGTTACCAGCCTGGCCGATCTGGGGCTGGAGGTTGCGCCCGCGGCATGGGATAAGGCACTGCTGGCGCGGATGGATGCGTTTCTGGATGCGATCGACGCGCCGGCCTGATGTTTGACCCGGTTTCCTGTTGCAACGGACGTTCTGTCATGCCGCTTTCCCCCGTATTTGCCCGGTCCTGCGCCCTGGCGCTGCTTTGCGCGGCGGCGCTGGGCGGTTGCGGCAAGGCGCCGGCCCCACCCGCGGGCAAGGCCGCCGGTGCGCAAGTGCTGCCCGGAACGATCAGCGATTCGATGCTCAATCTGGACCAGTCGCAGGCGCAGCCGCTGCTCCAGCCGGCCCCGCGCACCCGCGCTGCCGGCCCGGATGCCCCGAGCGACGCCGCCGATGACCCGGCCGCCGCCCCGACTGATTCGCCCCCGGCAAAGCCCGAGGTGATCAAGCCCCCGGCCTAGGGCATGTTGAAATTCATCCCAGGCCGAGCAATGCGCGCGCCTGGCGCAGATGCGGCTGATCGATCATCCGGCCATCGATTTGCAGCGTGCCGGCGCCCGGGTTGGCGGAAAAGGCGGCCACGATTGCGCGCGCCTCGGCCAGGGCGGCGTCATCGGGGGCAAAGGCGCGGTTGATCACTGCAACTTGCGCCGGATGGATGGCCAGCATGCCGGCAAAGCCGTCGGCGGCGGCTTCGGATGCGGCCTGGGCCAGCCCGGCCTCGTCGCGAAAATCGGCGTGGAGCGTTTCGATCGCCCAGCATTCCACGGCATGCGCCACCAGCAAAGTCTGTGCGCGCACCAGGCGGAAGGCATCGGTCCAGCGCCCGCGCGAATCGCGTTTGCGCGTCACGCCCAGCACCGCGCCCAGGTCTTCGGCGCCCCAGGTGATCCCAGCCAGGCGCGGCAGCGGGGCGTGGCAATAGGCCGGAATGGTCACCGCCGCGCGCGCGGTCTCGCTGACCAGCGCGATCATGCGGATGTTTCCCGGCGGCAGGCCGTGTGCCTGTTCCAGCGCGCCGATCGCATCGCTGATCTGCGCGATCTGCGCGGGCCCTTCGGCCTTTGGCACCATGATCCCGCCAAGGTTGGCCTGGCTCGCCGATGCCGCCACGATCGCGACCAGATCATCGTGCCACAGCCCGGTATCAACCGCGTTGATGCGCACCCATACCGGCTGGGCCGTGCGCGGTTCGCGGGCGAGCCAGTCGGCAGTCACTGCGCGGCCCTGGTCCTTTGCCCCGGGCGCCACCGCGTCTTCCAGATCGATGATCACCGCATCCGCGCCGGTTTCACGCGCTTTGGCCAGCTTGCGCGGGCTGTCGCCGGGTATGAACAGCCACGAACGCGGCGGAATGGTCATGGGCACTGCTTTCGCAAGATCGAGGGCCAAAAAGAGGGGCCGCCGCCCGCGCCAGACGGGCGGTGGCGATTCCCGCTTATGCCTCGGCAGCGGCCGCGGACAGCGCGGGATAATCGATATATCCCGCCTCGCCCGGGAAATACCACGATTGCGGGACATTCACATTGGGCGCAAATTCGGCGCCCACGCGGATGCGCTCCACCAGATCGGGGTTCGAGATGAACGGGCGGCCAAAGCTGATGGCGTCAGCGCGGCCCGAGGTTACATCGGCGGCGGCCTCGTCCGCGGTATAGTCGCTGTTGAGCACCAGCGGGCCGGTATAGATCGACCGGATCAGCGCATCCTGCTTGGGCACTTCGGTCGCGCCAAAGGTGCCGCCGGGGCCGGGCTGGCGCAATTCGAGAAAGCCGATCTGCAAGCCCTGGAGCACGCGCGCCGCTTCGCCAAAGATCGCGGCGGGATCGCTGTCATCGGTGCCCTGCGAATCGCCATTGGGCGACAGCCGCACCGAAACGCGGTCCGCGCCCCAGATGGTGACCAGCCGCTCGGTCACTTCGCGCAGCAGCCGCGTGCGGTTTTCAACCGAGCCGCCGTAATCGTCATCGCGCAAGTTGGTGCCATTGCGCAGGAACTGGTCGATCAGATAGCCATTGGCAGCATGAAGCTGCACCCCGTCAAATCCGGCCTTTTTCGCGTTTTCGGCCGCATGGCCATAATCGTCGATCAGGCGGGGCATTTCGTCCAGCCGCAGCGCGCGCGCCGTCGCGTGGTCCTTGCGGCCTTCGGGGGTGTGCGCGTGGCCCGGTGCACGCGTGGCCGATGCCGAAACCGGCGGTTCACCATCGAGGAACCAGGGGTGCACGATGCGGCCCATATGCCACAGTTGCAGCACGATGCGCCCGCCGGCGGCGTGGACCGCCTCGGTCACCGGTTTCCACGCTTCGGTCTGCGCATCGGTCCAGATGCCGGGGGCGAACGGCCAGCCGGCGCCTTCGCGGCTGATCCCGGTGGCCTCGCTGATGATCAGGCCGGCGCTGGCGCGCTGGGCGTAATAGGTCTGCATGATCGCGGTCGGCACGCCATCGGCGCCGGCGCGGCCGCGCGTGAGCGGGGCCATGACAATGCGGTTGGGCGCGGCGATCGCGCCAAGCTGGATCGGCTGAAACAAGACATCGACCATGGACATGCTTTCTGCTGGAAGGGGGTGGCTGCTGGAAGGGGGTGAACCCGGATTGCCTGCGGCAAAACCGGTTTTCCTTTGCAACCAAGATTAGGCACTGTCCGCCACCATGACAACCGCGCCCCCCGCACAAAAATCTGCTGCTGCCCAAACCATTCCTTTGGCCAACCCGGCCGGGGGTTCCCTGAACCTGGCCTTTGCCGGGCTGCTGCTGGGCAATCTGGCGCTGGCGTTCGGGCCCTATTTCGTGCGGATTGCCGATTGCGGGCCGGTTTCGGCGGGGTTCTGGCGGCTGATTCTGCCGCTGCCGCTGCATGCCCTGCTGGCGCGGCGTGCCGGGCAACCGGTGTTTGGCCATTCGCGGGCGGTCATGGCGATGATCGCGCTGGCCGGTCTGGTATTCGGGCTCGATCTGGCGTCGTGGCATCTGGGCATCGGCCATACGCGGCTGGGCAATGCCACGCTGTTCGGCAATCTGGGCAGCATTTTCCTGATGCTGTGGGGTCTGGTCGTGGCGCACCGGCGGCCGCGCGCCAATGAACTCGCGGCGATTACCTGCGCGCTGGCAGGGGCGGCGATCCTGCTGGGCCGATCGCTGGAAATCGCAACCGCCACGCTGGTCGGGGACTTGCTGTGCATCCTCGCCGGGATATTCTATTTCACCTATTTCCTGTTCCTGCGCGGGGTTCAGGGGTCGGTCGGCAGCTGGCCGCTGGTGTTCCACACCGGGGTTTTTGCCGCCCCGGTCATGCTTGCCTGCGCGCTGTTGATGGGCGAACCGGTCATCCCGCACGTGTGGTGGCCGGTGCTGGGGCTTGCGCTGTGCAGCCAGGTTATCGGCCAGGGCCTGCTGGTGGCCGCGCTCACCCGGTTTTCACCCCTGGTGATCGGGCTGGCGCTGCTGACCCAGCCGGTGATTTCGGTGCTGGTCGGGCTGATTGCGTTTGGTGAACGGCCCACCGTGTTCGACGCCGCCGGCATGGTGCTGGTGTCGGCCGCGCTGGTGCTGGCGCGGGTCCGCGACGAACCCGCGTAAAGCGATTTTGCCGTCAACGCGGACCGAGATCGCCTTTGCCGACCGAACCCGATGCCATGTCCAGCATGGCGTCGAGGCTCTTTTTGGCGGCGAGCCGCAGATTTTCCTCGATATGCACCGCCGGCGTCAGGTCACGCAGCGCCAGATACAGCTTTTCCAGCGTGTTGAGCGCCATATAGGGGCAGATGTTGCAGTTGCAGTTGCCGTCGGCCCCGGGCGCGCCGATGAAGGTCTTGTCGGGCATCGACAGCTGCATCTGGTGGATGATGTGCGGCTCTGTCGCCACGATCAGCGTCTGCGCCGGGGTGGACCGGGCATAGTTCAGGATGCCGGTGGTCGATCCTACATAATCGGCATGATCGATGATATGCGGCGGGCATTCGGGGTGCGCCGCCACCGGCGCGGCGGGATGCTGTGCCTTCAGCTTGATCAGCTCGGTTTCGCTGAACGCTTCGTGCACGATGCACACCCCCGGCCACAGCAGCATGTCACGCCCGAACTTGCGGTTGAGATAGCCGCCCAGGTGCCGGTCGGGGCCAAAGATGATTTTCTGATCCGCCGGAATGCGCGACAGGATCGTTTCGGCGCTGGAACTGGTGACGATGACGTCGGACAGCGCCTTCACCTCGGTCGAACAGTTGATGTAGGTCAGCGCGATGTGATCGGGGTGCGCCTCGCGGAATGCCTTGAACTTGTCGGGCGGGCACGAATCTTCCAGGCTGCACCCGGCATCCATGTCGGGCAGGATCACCACTTTGTCGGGGCTGAGGATCTTGGCGGTTTCGGCCATGAAGCGCACGCCGCAGAACGCGATGACATCGGCATCGGTGGCGGCCGCCTTGCGCGACAGTTCCAGCGAATCGCCGATGTAGTCGGCCAGATCCTGAATTTCCGGGCGCTGGTAATAATGCGCCAGGATCACCGCATTGCGGTCCTTGCGCAGCCGGTCGATTTCGGCGCGCAAGTCGAGGCCGGCAAGCGAGGTAGTCTGGACCGTCATGGCACGATTTGTCCTGTCAGTTGGGCGCCGCCGGACTTAGGCGCGCGCACCGCCGGGGGCAAGGGTCCAGCTTTGTGCAAGCCATGATTGGCCCAACGTTGCGGATTCCGGCCCGGAAACGCGGCCCTGGCGCTGCAGATCGATCAGATGCGCCAGCACCGACCGGCCCGCCGCGCCATGCAGCCGCGGATCGAGCCCTTTGTACATCGCCGCCACCAGGTCCGGGATGGTCAGCGGCGCGGATTCGTTCGCATTATCGAGCAGAGTCACGATCTGGCGCTCGCGCTGGCGGCGGTGGCCGATCATGCCGCGCACAAACTGGCGCGGGTTGTCGATCTGTGGGCCGTGCGCCGGGTAATAGACGCGGTCTTCGCGGTCCTGCAGCAGCGCCAGGCTTTGCAGATAGGCGGCCATGTCGCCATCGGGGGGCGATACCACGCTGGTGGACCAGCCCATCACGTGATCGCCGGTGAACAGCGCGCCGCTTTCGCCCAGCGCATAGCACAAATGGTTGCTGGTATGGCCGGGCGTGGCGACAGCGGTGATCGTCCAGCCATCGCCCGCCAGCGTTTCGCCATGTTCGAGCACGCGGTCGGGCCGGTAATCGTGATCAAACGCGGCATCGGCGCGCGGGCCGTCATCATCGAGCGCCAGCGCCGCGCAGCCGATGATCGGCGCGCCGGTTGCCGCCTGCAACGCGCGCGACGCGGGGCTATGGTCGCGGTGGGTGTGGGTGCAGGTGATCGCGGCAATCCGCGCACTGCCCACTGCCGCCAGAATCGCCGCAACATGGCCATCGCCGCGTGTGTCGGCGTGGCCCTGCACGCCGGTATCCGCAGGACCAGACTCATTCGGGCCGGGATCGATGACCAGCACATCGCGGCCGGTGCCAACCACGTAGGTCTGCGTGCCGGTGAACGTATAGGGCGAAGGATTGGGGCCCAGAACCCGCCGCACCAGCGGTTCGATCACAACCGCACGGCCCGTCGGCCAGGTGGACGGATCATGCGGATCTTCGCGCGGGACGGGCTGGGTCATGGTGCCAAGATGGGGCCTTGCGCGGCGCAACGCAACGGCCACGCGCGCAATGCCCCCTTTTCACCCTTTCGGCCTCAGTGGGCGCACGCGGCCTGTGCCAGGCGGTTGCGCAACCGCTCGATCGCGCCCGAAGCGGCCGCGCCGCTGCCGCGCCAGGCCATTTCCAGCCGCTGGATGCGCGCATAAAGTCGTTCGCTCTGCACCACGAGATCGGCCAGATCATCGGGCAGCCGGCGCACGATTGCCGGGTCGCTGACGGGAAAATGGCTGATCAGCCGGCCATGGCGGCGCAATTGCACGGTGCTGATCTGCCCGGCAAACCAGGCACGGTGATTCAGCAGCCAGGCCAGGCAATGCATCACGCGGGTGGTGGTGCGCAGCGCTTCGCAGGCCAGTTCAACATCGTCGGGCGTTTCGGCCGGGTGCTGCGCGGCAAGGCGCACCGGCTCGGCCGCGGCGCCTTGTTCCACGCCCCAGTGCCCCGCAGCGCCGGCGCGCATTTCGTCAAACCCGGCGCGCGCGGCATCGGCCAGCACGAGCGCCTCGGTATACAGCGCTTCGACCACGCGCGGATTGATGTTTGCCACCCCGTTCATCACGATCAACGGCATAGCGGTGCAATTGGCCCGGGCTCAACCGGTCCGATACGGACCATTGTTGCCCTGTCTCGCATTGGTACGGGTCAGGATCGCGGGAATGCGCCGCGCCGGGGCAAAAAACCCTGCGATTACGCGATGATGTCGGGAATCAGGTGGTCTTCGATCAGCGAAATCTGATCTTTCAACCGCAATTTCCGCTTTTTCAGCCGGGCCACCTGCAACTGGTCGCTGATGCCTGCGGAAGTCAACGCATCGATCGCGGCATCAAGATCGCGATGTTCCAGCCGCAGCCCCGCCAGCCGCTTGCGCATTTCGTCTTCGGTCACCCCGGGCCCACCCCTTCGGGCGTGATGCGCCGGCCGGTTGATCGGCCATGGCATCGCGCCCTGCTTGCGCAGTTGATCGGTCCGGCAATCGCAGTCCTGCCGCGCGCACCGCCCCGGACCGGATGGCAATGCACGGGGGTGCGCGCAAGGCCCGGGCTGGCAGGGGGGCATTGACAGAACCTTGCGGCCTGGCCTGCAAACACTGCGTACCGACGCGACACCGCTTGCAAGATACGGCGATTGTGGGACCATGACAACGCGCCCGGTGAAGGTTCGTCCCCAAGGGGCTTGCGAGTCGGCAAGTTCCATGTGCGGACCAGGGTGCAATCAGCGCCCTGCCGGCGCGTGCCGGCGGGGATAGGACCGACACTTTCCTGTTCAGGAGACTGTGGATGGAATCTTCGCACGTGAGCGCATTGCAAACCAAGCATGCCGGGCTGGAACGCCGCATTGCCGAGGAACGGGCACGACCATCGCCCAACGATGTCCTGCTCAAGGAGTTGAAACGCCGCAAGCTGAAGATCAAGGAAGAGCTGTCCCAACCTCACTGATTCGACCGTACTGATTTGGCCACATCAGGCGATGAGCCTGCGCGGCGCTTGAGCGTTGCTGATGACTGTGTTGAAGCTTTCGACAACAAAGTCATCACGCTCCAGACCGGCTGTTTGTGCCGTGGCGCTTTCGTCTTGCGGGGCGCCCGGTACTTGCCACTCCCCGCAAACGGGCAACCGCTTGCAAAACGCGTCTCTTGCGCTAGGCCATGGCAATGCCTCCGCAGACCGCCGCCGTCGCCGCCCGGGCGATCCTGACTTCGCTGCATGACATCATGGCATCGCGCAGTGGCGCGCAGGCCAAGCTGAACCATGTCGTCGAAGTTATCGGTGAAAAGCTCGATAGCGAAGTCTGCTCGATCTATCTGCTGCGCGAAGGCATGCTCGAACTGTTTGCCACGCGCGGGCTGAACCAGCAGGCGGTGCACGTAACGCGGATGGCCGTGGGCGAAGGCCTGGTCGGCACGATTGCCGCCAATATCGAAACGCTGAACCTTGCCGAGGCGGCGTCGCATCCCGATTTCGCGTTCCGCCCCGAAACCGGCGAAGAAAAATTCCATTCGTTTGCCGGGGTCCCGATCGTGCGGCGCCAGCGCGCGGTGGGCGTGGTTGCGGTCCAGCATGTCGAACCGCGCCGCTATGAAGAAGTCGAGATCGAGGCGCTGCAGACCGTGGCAATGGTGCTGTCCGAACTGATCGCCAATGCCGGGCTGATCGATGAAGACGATACGCTCGGGTCGGGCGCGCACATGACGGGGCCCGAACGGCTGCAGGGCATGGCGCTGGTCAAGGGGATCGCGATCGGCACGGCGGTGTTCCACCAGCCACGCGTGACCATCGAACAAGTCGTTGCCGACGATATCGAGGCCGAACGCCAGCGCGTCTATCTGGCGTTCGACAAGATGCGCGAACAGATCGACCGCATGGCCAGCCAGGCCGAATTCGGCGCGGGGGGCGAGCACGAGGAAGTGCTCCAGACCTACAAGATGTTCGCCTATGACGAAGGCTGGGGCCGGCGCATCAACGAAGCGATCGATTCCGGGCTTACTGCCGAGGCGGCGATCGAGCGGGTGCAACAGCGCACCCGGATGCGCATGCGCCAGATCGACGATCCGCTGCTCGCCGATCGCATGCACGATCTTGAGGATCTTTCGAACCGCCTGCTGCGCATCGTGTCAGGCCAGCTTGGCACCGCGGCCAGCCTGGGGCTGAAGGGCGATGCGGTGCTGGTGGCGCGCAATCTGGGGCCGGCGGAACTGCTGGAATACGATCGCCGGCGGTTGAAGGGCGTAATTCTGGAAGAAGGTTCGCTGACCGCGCATGTCGTGATCGTGGCGCGAGCGATGGGCATTCCGGTGATCGGGCGCCTGCAGGGCCTGCGCGGAAAGCTGCGCGAAGGCGACCAGTTGCTGGTCGATGGCGATCGCGGCGTGGTCGATGTGCGCCCTGCGCCCAGCATGATCGAAGCGTTCGAGGCACGCTTTGCCAAAAACCGCGAGCGCCAGGCGCATTATGCAGCGATGCGCGCGGTCGAGCCGGTTTCGCGCGACGGCAAGCGGGTGACGGTGATGATCAACGCCGGCCTGCGCGATGACATGCCGATGCTGAATCTGACCGGGGCCGACGGGATCGGGTTGTTCCGCACCGAATTCCAGTTTCTGGTTTCGGCCACTTTGCCCGCGCGCGAACGGCAGACGCGGCTCTATCGCGATGTGCTCGATGCCGCGGGCGACCGGCCGGTGGTGTTTCGCACGGTCGATATCGGCGGCGACAAAGTGCTGCCCTATCTGCGCCAGGACGAAGGCGCGCTGGAAGAAAACCCGGCGATGGGCTGGCGCGCGCTGCGGGTTGCGCTGGAACGCGACGGCCTGATGAAAGTGCAGGCGCGCGCGCTGCTGGAGGCCGCGGCCGGGCGCACGCTCAACGTGATGTTCCCGATGGTGACCGAACCGTGGGAATTCGACGCGGCCAAGGCAGTGTTCGAAAGCCAGCTCGCCTTTTTGAAACGGCAGAAGAAATCGCTGCCCGATGCCATCCGCTATGGCGCTATGGTCGAGGTGCCGGCGATTGCCGAATGGCTGGATGTGCTGGCCCCGCGCCTTTCGTTCCTGTCGATCGGCACCAACGATCTCACGCAGTTCCTGTTTGCGGCCGATCGCGGCCATCCCAAGCTGGCCGAACGCTATGACTGGGTTTCGCCGGCGATCCTGCGCTTCCTCAATCGCGTGGTGCGCACGGTTGCACCCCACGGCACCGATATCACCGTGTGCGGCGAAATGGGCGGGCGCCGGCTTGAAGCGCTGGCGCTGCTGGGCCTTGGCATCAATCGCCTGTCGATCACCCCGGCGGCGGTAGGCCCGATCAAGGAGCTCGTCAGCCAGGTCGATCTTGGCGAAATTCGCGCGGCAATGGCCGACTGGCTGGCCCATCCGCCGGAAAACATGCGCGCCGTGCTGACCGAATGGGCCATGCGCCACGGCATCGATTGCGATTGAAGCCCGGCGTTGGCGGGCTTTGGGGTCCGCCGGGCGCGAAGCGAGCCCCGCACGGCGCAAAAGTCGGCTTTTTTGGCGCGAATCCCGTTGACATTCTTATGATTGCAACCAAGCCTTTCTAAGGGGAATCCCATTCGCTCAAGGGTTGCTAAAACATAATGGATCACGCGCACGACGCCGTGCAGGACGGTGGCGATCATGACGGCTATGGTGCGAACGGCGCGCATGATGATGGCAGGCCGGATCTGGCTGACAGCCCGCCAGTTGCTGCGGCCCCCGTTCCGGTCATTCCCGCTACTGTCAGTGGCCGGCTGCGCCAGGCGCGCGAAGCGCTGGGCATGACCACGGCCGATATTGCGGCGCGCACACGGATCACGCTTCGTCATGTCAACGCGCTGGACCGGGGCGATCTGGCCAGCCTGCCCGGGCGGCCCTATGTCATGGGTTTCGTGCGCAGCTATGCCCGCGTGGTCGGACTGGACGAGGCGGCCATGGCCGCACTCGCGCGCAAGGAAATGGAAACCACCGCCGCGCCGCCGCCGCCGAGCACGGTGCACCAGTTCGATGTCGATGATCCGGCCAAGACGCCGTCGCGCACAGTCACATGGATCGCCATCGGGCTGGTCGTGGCCGTGCTGGGCGCCGGGGCGGTGTTCTGGCGCAGCTATCTGGCGCCCGATGCGGCCCTGCCCCCGCTGGTTTCGCCGTCGCTGGTTTCTAATGATCCGTCGCCCGTGCCCAGCGCTCCGGCTGCCGCCGCAGCCCCGCCAGCGGCGCAACCCGCTGGCCCGGTGGTGTTCACCGCGCGCGAAGACGGGATCTGGGTGAAATTCTACGATGGCCACGGCACGCAGTTGTTGCAAAAGCAGCTGGCCCTCAATGAAAGTTATACGGTGCCGGCCGATGCGATCGAACCGCGGCTGTGGACCGGGCGCCCCGATGCATTGGCCATCACCATTGGCGGGCAGGCCGTGCCAGCCTTGTCCGATCATCGCGGCATCATGCGCGATGTGCCGGTTACCGCGCAGGCGCTGCTGGCCAGAACGCAACCAGCCAGCCAACCCGCCGCCCAATTCCCCGGCCAGCCACCTGTTCCCGGCGTAGCGTCTGGCCCCGCATCCGGCCCCGCATCCGGCACTGGCGCGCCGGGGCACAATCTGCCCGGATCGCGCCTGCTGCGGCACCGCCCGCGCATTCACGCAGACGCCGCGGCGTCCGATGGGGCGGCGTCCGCTGCGCCCGCGGCTGCTGCTCCGCCGGCCGCGCCTTCTCCCGCAGCGTCTGCCCCCGCAGCGCAGTAACCGGTCAATTTCAGTACCCGGTCCATTGCTGCCGGGCGGACGGCGGGTTGCGCTCGACTTCGCGGTTGCGCTGGGGCAAACTCCGGCCCGGTCCGGGGTACTGCCCCGTCGGGCCAGGGTTTTCCGCCCAATCGCGTTTCCCGTCCCCTGATCTTGCGAGAGCATCGATGACCCCGCTTGCGCGCACGCTCGTTTCAACCCTGATGCCGGTGCTGGCGGCCGCGATGGCCGCGCCGCTGCTGATGCCGGCCGTCGCCCGTGCCGAAGCGGCGGCACCGGCCGGTGAAACCACCGAGGCGCGGCTGCGCCGGATCGAAGGCGAACTGCGCGCCATGCAGCGCAAAGTCTTTCCCGATGGCGCGGGTCGCACATTTGCCGCCGAAATCGCGCCGGGTGACAGCGCAACCCCGGCGCCCGCACCATCCGGCAATGCCCCGGCGATCAGCGATCTGATGGCGCGGATGGATGCGGTCGAGGCGCAGATCAAGGCGCTGACCGCCACCAGCGAAGACGGCCAGAACCGGCTGAACACGCTGGAAGGGCGTGTTTCCGCAGTGGAATCCGCGCAAGCTGCCGCACCCCGGGCGCTTGCAAACACGACGCAGCCGTCGGCATCCGGCCCGGCGCTTGCGCCCGATGACAAAGCGCCAACCGCGCCCAGGGGTGCCAAGCCGGCGCCCAAAGGCAAGGACATGCCAAAGCCTGCCACACCCGACCCGGCGTCCGCCGCGTCTGCTACGCTTTCGCCATCCACCCCCGCTGCGGCCGACCGGGCGGCGGCGATCGCCGCGATCGAGCGGCCGGTCAGCGATGACAAAGGCGAAGATGCCTATACGTATGGCTATCGGCTGTGGGAGGCGAAGTTTCTGCCCGAATCCGAATCGGTCCTGCTCGATTTCGTGCAGCGTTTCCCGAAGCACAAGCGCATCAGCTATGCCCGCAATCTGCTCGGGCGTGCCTATCTCGATGACAACAAGCCCGGCGCTGCGGCGCAGTGGTTCGTGCAGAATTATCAGGCGGACAAGGCCGGCGATCGCGCTGCCGACAGCCTGCTCTATCTTGCCGTAGCGATGACCAGGCTGAAGGAAATCAAGCGCGCCTGCATCGCGCTGGGCGAATTCCACCAGACCTATCCGGCCGAATCCGATGGCCGGCTGAAGGGCCAGTTTGATGCCGTAACCAAGACGGTGGCCTGCCATTGATGGGCTGACACCGGCGGGGGAAGAGGCCGCGGCGGCCTTTGCCCGGGATCTTGCCGGCATTTGGCCTGCTGCCGCACCTGTCGGCCTGGCGGTGTCGGGCGGGCCCGATAGCCTGGCGTTGCTGCTACTCGCCCATGCCGCGTTCGCCGGTGAAGCGCATCGTTTTGCTGTTGCCACGGTCGATCACGGGCTGCGTGCCGATTCTGCCGAAGAAGCGCGCCAGGTTGCCGCGCTTTGTGCCGTGCGCGGGATTGCCCATGCCACGTTGCCGATCGCGCTCGATCCCGGCCCGGCGGTGCAGGAACGCGCCCGCGCCGCACGCTATGCCGCGCTGGCGCAATGGTGCCGGCACAGCGGGCTGGGCGCACTGGTTACCGCGCATCATGCCGATGATCAGGCCGAAACCATGGTCATGCGGCTGAACCGGGGCGCGGGGCTGCGCGGCCTTGCCTCGATGCGCGCGCGCGCAGTCGTGCCGGGGGATGATCTGCCGCTGCTGCGTCCGCTGCTCGGCTGGCGCCGCGCCGATCTGGCCGCGCTGGTCAGCCGGTCCGGGATCATCGCCGCCGATGATCCGTCAAACCGCGATACGCGCTTTGAACGCGTGCGTGTGCGCGCCGGCATGGCCGCGGCGCCCTGGCTGGATGCAGCGGGGCTGGCGGCGAGCGCTGCGCACCTTGCCGAAGCCGATGCCGCGCTCGACTGGGCGACGGAGCGGGCCATGGAGGCGATCGTGGTCGGCGCCGATGGCGCGCTGCTGTTTGATCCGGCGCTGCCGCGCGCGCTGGCCTTGCGCGTGCTGGAACGGGTGATTGCCCGATTGGGCGGAACCGTGCCGCGCGGGCGCGATCTGGCGCGCTGGCATGACCGGCTGGCGGCGCGCGAAGTGGCCACTTTGGCGGGTGTGCGCGGCGATGGGCGGGGTAATCTCTGGCGCTTTTCGCCCGCCCCGCCGCCTCGCCAGGCCGGATAATCGCACAACCATATCCATCGGCGAGGAAATTCGCACGTGTGGTTATATTGCCATTCATCACAGCCGACCTACATTGGCAGGTGATGTGATGCGGCGAGTCCGCCCGACGGAAAGCACAACCGATGAACGACGATCAGCCGCAAGGGAATCCCTGGATCAAGAACCTGCTGGTATATGGCGGTATTTTTCTCGCCCTGCTGCTGGTCGTGTCGATGTTCAGCGCGCGCAGCGAAACCCCGGGGACGATGATCCGCTATTCGGATTTCCGCGCCGATGTGGCCGCCGGGCAAGTGCGCGAAGTGCAGGTGGGGGCCGAACGCATCACCGGAACGCTGAAGAACGATCAGCAATTCCAAACGGTGCCGATCCCCGGCGATACCGAACTGCCCAAGCTGCTGCAGGAAAAGGGCGTGCAATACGCCGGCAAGGCAACCGAAGAACAGAGCATGCTGCTGATCATCCTGGTCCAGTCGCTGCCGTTCCTGATGATCATGGCGCTGGTGTTCTTTGCCTTTCGCCAGATGCAAAAAGGCGGCGGATCGGGCGCGATGGGCTTTGGCAAGTCCAAGGCCAAGCTGCTGACCGAACGGTCGGGCCGGGTGACCTTTGACGATGTCGCCGGCATCGACGAAGCGCGCGAAGAACTGCAGGAAATCGTGGAATTCCTGCGCGATCCCAGCCGCTTTTCAAAACTGGGCGGCCAGATCCCCAAGGGCGCGCTGCTCGTCGGCAGCCCCGGCACCGGCAAGACGCTGCTGGCACGCGCGATCGCGGGCGAAGCCGGCGTGCCGTTTTTCACCATTTCGGGGTCGGACTTTGTCGAAATGTTTGTCGGCGTGGGCGCCAGCCGCGTGCGCGACATGTTCGAACAGGCCAAAAAGAACGCGCCGTGCATCGTGTTCATCGATGAAATCGACGCGGTCGGGCGCCATCGCGGCCACGGGCTGGGCAATTCGAACGACGAACGCGAACAGACGCTGAACCAGCTGCTGGTCGAAATGGACGGGTTCGAAGCCAACGAAGGCATCATCATCATTGCCGCGACCAACCGCCCCGATGTGCTCGATCCGGCGCTGTTGCGTCCGGGCCGGTTCGATCGCCAGGTGGTCGTGCCGATTCCCGATATCGAAGGTCGTGAAAAGATCCTGGGCGTGCACATGAAGAAAGTGCCGCTGGCCCCCGACGTCAATCCGCGCGTGATCGCGCGCGGCACCCCGGGCTTTTCGGGCGCGGACCTGGCCAATCTGGTCAACGAGGCGGCGCTGCTGGCCGCGCGCCGCAACAAGCGTCTGGTCGCAATGCAGGAATTCGAAGACGCCAAGGACAAAGTGATGATGGGCGCAGAACGGCGCTCCATGGTCATGACCGACGACGAAAAGAAGATGACCGCCTATCACGAAGCCGGCCATGCCATCGTTTCGGTGTGCGAAGCGGCCAGCGATCCGATCCACAAGGCCACGATCATCCCGCGCGGCCGCGCGCTGGGCATGGTCATGCGCCTGCCCGAACGCGACAGCTATTCCTATCACCGCGACAAGATGCTGGCCAACCTGTCGGTCAGCATGGGCGGCCGCGTTGCCGAAGAAGTGATCTTTGGCCACGACAAAGTCTCGTCGGGCGCGTCGTCGGATATCCAGTATGCCACCGGCCTGGCGCGCAACATGGTCATGCGCTGGGGCATGTCGGACAAGCTGGGGCCGCTGCTTTATGAAGAAAGCCAGGATGGCTATCTTGGCATGGGGACGTCGCAGCGCACGATGATGTCGGACGAAACGTCGAAACTGATCGACAGCGAAATCCGCAAGCTGGTCGATGATGCCCATGCGCGGGCCAGCTCGATCATCACCGAGCAGGCGGACAAGCTGCACCTGCTGGCAGAGGCGCTGCTGGAATATGAAACGCTGACCGGCGAGGAAATCCGCAAGCTGATCGAAGAGGGCAAGATCGACCGGCCCGAAGCGCCTGCCGATGATGCCCGTCCGCCGCTGCCGCAATCGGTCTCGGTGCCGCGTGCCGGCCGGCGGTTTGTCGGCATCGATGCCGGCGCCGGCGCACCGCGCCCGCTGGGTGCGTGATCGCGCGGCAATGACCATTGCCAGCGAAGCGGTGATGCTGCGCCAGCCCGGCGGCGCTGAGGCGCTGGTGCTGGAGCCGGTGCGCGTTGCCGCGCCAGGGCCGGGCCAGATTCTGGTCCGGCAAAGCGCGGCCTCGGTCAATTTTCACGACATCTATGTGCGGTCCGGCGCCTACAAGACGCTGCCGCTGCCCGGTATTCCGGGGCTGGAGGCGGTGGGCCGGGTCGAAGCGCTGGGCGAAGGCGTGACCGAATTCGCGGTGGGTGATCGCATTGCCTATATTGCGCGCAATTATGGCGCCTATACCCGGCTGCGCGTGCTCGATGCCGATCTGGCAGTGCCGGTGCCCGATGGCATCGACGATGGCCTGGCCACGGCCTGGTTTCTGAAAGGGCTGACCGCGCAGGCGCTGGTCGGCGAAGTCGAACCGGTTCACGCAGGCAGCGTTGTGCTGGCGCAAGCCGCCGGCGGCGGTGTGGGGCAACTGGTTGCGCGCATGGCAAAGTTGCGCGGCGCAACCGTGATTGGCACCGCCGGGTCGCCGGAAAAGCTGGAAATCGCGCGCGCGGCGGGTTGCGATCATGTCATCGCCTATCGCGATGCCGATGTCGCGGCGGCGGTCATGGAATTGACCGGGGGCCGGGGCGTCGATGTGGTGTTCGATGCGGTGGGCGCCGATACGTTCGAAGGCTCGCTGGCCTCGCTCGCGCTCAAGGGCCATCTGGTGCACTATGGCCAGGCATCGGGCCCGATCCCGCCGTTTGATCTGTCGCGCCTGGGCGCGCGGTCGGCCAAAGTGTCGCGTCCGTTCCTGTGGCCCTATATCCAGCCGCGCGCCAAGCTCTTGTCGGCCTCGGCCAGCCTGTTTGCCGCGATGGCGGCGGGCGATCTGCCGCTGACTTTGGGTGGTCGGTTCCCGCTGGCAGAGGCCGGTGCGGCGCAGGCCGCGCTCGAAGCGCGCGCTGCAGGGCCCTTCGTCCTGGATTGCTGATCCGGATTCAGGCCCCGAACTGAACCAGCGGCACATCGGTGCTTTCGGCCACGATGGCGATGGTGAAGATCAGCAAAGCGATTGACGCGATGACCAGCAGCGCCGCCGTGCGGAGCAGCGCGCCCCCGCGCGTACAGCCATAGGCGCCGCGCAACTGAAGATACATGTGCACCGGTGGCAGCAGGACCAGCAACCCTGCGGCCGATTCCCACCCCGCGTGGCCCAGCGCGATGACGGCAACCGATAACAGCATCATGAAGCTGATCGAATACGTCACAAAAACCGTGTGATCATACAGCGCAAAGCGCCGGCTGAACGGAAACAGCAGCCACACCATCGGGACCGAAATCAGGATCAGCAGCCAGCTGTATTTGTACGCATGGGTTTCCACCTTGTAGACCGCCAGTTCCGGATTGTTCCGGACAGTGGCGACACCGGTATCGATCTGCGGTATCCCGGTTACCACCGTCAACGAGTCCTTGCCTGGTCGTTTGCCCGCCTGCATCGCAATGCCGATGGTTCGCAGCGCAGCCAGCTTCGTGTCCACGTCGCCGGTTTGCTGATGATGCGCGATCAGGTTCGCACGTTCCGCGGCCAACTGCCGCAGTTGCGCGATGACTTCGGCCTCGTTCCCCGCGGATTGGCGGTCGGCAAGCTCAAGGTTCATTTTGGTGCTGTGCGTGTTCTGCTGAATCACCGCAAACATCATGAAGACGCAGAACAAAAACAGCGCCAGCGGAGAAACAAAGCGTGTGCGCTGCCCCTCGATATAGCGGCGGGTCAGCGCGCCGGGGCGCAGCGCCAGCAGCGGCAAGGTGTGCCAGATGCGCCCTTCGAAATGAAACACGCCGTGCAGCAGATCGTGGAAAAATGCACCCAGCGTGCGGTGCACATGCGCGCCCTGGCCGCAGGCATGACAGAACGCCCCGGTCAGCGGGGTCGCACAATTCAGGCAGGCGGTTTCGTGGGTATGGCCGTCATCGGCGGCAGCAGTCACCGCCCCGTGGCCCGCGATTTCGTGGTCAATGGCCCCGGCGATCAATGCGGCATCCGCCAAATCCCCAGCCATGCCCGTTCCGCTCATTGCCCATGCCCCCCTGTGGCCCGGCCAACCCTATCATGCCGGGCGCCCTTTCCGCCAGTCATCGTCACCAGAGTTCCGGGCCAGTCATCCCGGCGAGTGATCGTGAGGGCGCTTTACTGCCGATTAACCCTGTCCGTGCAAGGGGTGGGTGGTAGCTCGCGACTGGATGGAAAGACCCCTGCGCATGGCCTTTGTTGGCCCCGAACCCGCGCTGATCGAAGGGCGCAGCTTTGGCCGGGCCCGTCCAGGGCTGCCGGGGCGCCGCCGTGCCGATCTGCCGCTGGCGCGTGCCGAACCCGCGCCGGCCCCGCCACCCCCGCTGCCGCCCCCGCCGCCGCCTTCGCTGCGCGATCTGTCGCACCCGCTGGCGCGTCGCTGGGATCGCTGGTGCATGCGGATCGAATCCTGGCTGGCGGGCCGTGATCTGGCCGTCGATCTGCGCCATCGCCCCGGCACGCGTGGCTGGGCCATGGGCACCGCGCGGTTGGGATTGCTGGCCTGCCCCGCGCTGCTGTGCTGGCCCGGCTTTGCTCCGTTCGAGGCCGCGCCCTTGCCCGTTCCGGGTGATGCCGAACGCGCAGAATTTCATGCCGCGGCGATCCGCCCGCTGATCGACGGCGGCACCACCGGGCGCCACTTTGCCGCAACGGACATGGTTGCCCGGCTTGATTCGGTGCCCGAACGCGCGACTATCGCACTGACCGCGGTTCTGGGCGAAAACGATGATCTGGCGCGCATGTTGCAGCGTCTGGGGCTGGCCTCGGGCGATGCCAACACGGTCAAATCGCTGGTTGCGCCGCTGGTTGCGCCGCTTGTTCCCGGGGGCAGCGCCGTGCCCGGCACGCGCTTTGCCATCACGCTGGGGCCGCGCGCGATCGCGGGTGAACCACGCCCGCTGATGGCGCTGTCGTTCCGTCCGCGCTTTGATCTCGATGCCACGATCGAACGCCGCGGCGGCGCCCTCGCGCTGGTAACAAAGGCCATTCCGGTCGATTCCACGCCGCTCCATCTGGTCGGCACGGTGGGGGCCAGCCTTTACCGTTCGGCGCGCGCGGCGGGGGCCTCGCCCGATACGGTGCAGGCCTATCTGCAGGCAGTGGACCAGTACCTGCCGTTCGAGGCGATTGCCCCGGGCGACCGGTTCGAGCTGGTGGTGTCGCACAAGCGGGCGCTTGATACCGGGCCTGGTGTTGGCGGGGTGGGCGGCAGCGATGCCGACCGCCAGGGCGAAGACGGTGCCTTGCTCTATGCCGCGGTGCTGCGCGATGGAAAACCGCTGGTCCAGGCGATGCGCTGGGGCAATGACGGCAATTTCTATACGCCCGATACGCTGGCCAGCGAGGCGGGCCAGGGGTCCTCGCTGATGGCGGCGCCGGTTGCGGGTAATATCACATCGTGGTTCGGCATGCGTCGCCACCCGATCCTGGGCTTTGTGCGCATGCACGCCGGGGTCGATTTTGCCGCAACGTATGGCGCGCCGATTTACGCCGCCAGCGATGGCGTGGTGTCCTATGCCGGATGGCACGGCGGCCATGGCAATTATGTGCGGCTGGACCACGGTGGCGGCATCGACACCGGCTATGGCCATATGAGCCGGATTGCGGTGGGCGTGGGCAGCCGCGTCGCGCGCGGGCAGGTGATCGGCTATGTCGGCTCCACCGGCCTGTCGACCGGTCCGCACCTCCATTACGAACTGTTCCGCGCGGGCCAGCCGGTCGATCCTCTGTCGATCCGCTTTGTGCCGCATCACAGCGTGGTCAGCCCGGCCGAAGTTGCCGGATTTACCGCGCGCATGCGCCAATTGCTGGCGGTGCCCACGCTGGCCGGGTGATTCGCGCGCGCGCAGGCCCAGCGCGGATACAACGCGCGCTGACAACGCCAGATCACGAACGCCATTTGCCCTGATCCCTTGACCGGATATCTTGCCAAGTCCGCTGTGGCGGATAAGACTGCACGCCATGACCAGCTTTCCCCATCTGCGCCTGCGCCGCACCCGTGCCTCGGCCTGGAGCCGCGCGCTCCATCGCGAAGTCGAAGTCACCCCGGCCGATCTGATCTGGCCTTTGTTCGTGACCGAAGGCGATGATCTTGAGGTGCCGGTGGCATCGCTGCCCGGCGTATCGCGCTGGTCGGTCGATCGCATTGCCGAACAGGCGCAGCTTGCCGTGGCGGCGGGCATTCCCGCGATCGCGCTGTTTCCCAATACCCAGCCCGATCGGCGCAGCCACGATGGCGCCGAAGCGCTGAACCCGGATAACCTGATGTGCCGCGCCATCCGCGCGATCAAGCAGGCCTGCGGCAACGATATCGGCGTGCTGACCGATGTCGCGCTCGATCCTTATACCAGCCATGGCCAGGATGGGCTGATCGATGGCGAAGGCTATGTCGTCAATGATGATACGGTCGAAGTGCTGGTGGGGCAAAGCCTGAACCAGGCCAGGGCCGGGGCCGACATCATCGCGCCGTCGGACATGATGGATGGCCGTGTGGGCGCGATCCGCGCCGCGCTGGAGGCCGATGGCCACGGCAATGTGCAGATCATGTCCTATGCCGCCAAATATGCTTCTGCCTTCTATGGCCCGTTCCGCGATGCGGTGGGCAGCCATGGCCTGCTGAAGGGTGACAAGAAAACCTATCAGATGGACCCGGCCAACGCCGAAGAAGCGCTGCGCGAAGTGGAAATGGACCTGGCCGAAGGTGCCGACAGCGTGATGGTCAAGCCCGGGCTGCCCTATCTCGACATTGCCTGGCGCGTGAAACAGGCGTTTGGCGTGCCGGTCTTTGCCTATCAGGTCAGCGGCGAATACGCGATGATCGAGGCGGCGGTGGCGGTGGGCGCGGCCAATCGCGATGCGATGGTGCTGGAAACCTTGACCGCGTTCAAGCGTGCGGGCTGTTCGGGCGTGCTGACGTATCACGCGCTCCACGCCGCGCGGTTGCTGGGCTGAACCGCCGCGCCCGCGCCACCAAACCGGGAAGGACGATCGCGTGGCAGACGAAACCGATCAGGCTGCAGGCGGCGATCTTGGCCTGATTCTCGACCGGCTGGCCGTGCTGGAGCGCAAGCTGGATCGTGCCAATCGCCAGCTCGAATGGATCCGTGAACTGGTCGGGCCCTTTGCCGCCACGTTTCCCGATGGATCGATGCTGTGCCAGACGCTTTATGGCACGAAATACTTCATCGATCCTGATGACCGGATCATGGCGCCACAGCTCGTGGTCTATCGCCAGTGGGAACGGCCGCTGTCGCAGTGGTTTGTAAAGGTCTGCACCCCCGATACGGTCTGCATCGATGTCGGCGCCAATATCGGCTATTTCACCTGCCTTGCCGCCAGCCGCATCGGCACCGGCGGGCGCGGCCGGGTGATCGCGTTTGAACCCAATCCCAAACTTGCCGATCTGTTGCGCCGCAATCTGCAGATCAACTGGTCGATGGCCCCGGTCACGTTTCACCAATGCGCGGTGGCCGATGCGCCGGGCAGCGTGCAGTTGCATGTGCCCGAAGGCGCCGCGGCGAACGGCACTTTGTCGCGCCGGCCCAATACCGAACCCGGGGATTCGCTGACGGTCGATGCGGTGCGGCTGGATGATGTGATCGCCCGCGATCTGGTGGTCGATGTGCTGAAAATCGATGTCGAAGGGCACGAATACGGCGTGCTGCGCGGCGCCCGGGATGTGATCGCGCGCAGCCCCGATATCCGCATCGTGATGGAATGGTCGCCATTGCAGATGCGCCAGGCGCGGGTCGATCCGCACGAGATTGCCGCGCTGCTGCCCGGGTTCCGGTGCCGCGACATTCCGGGCGAGAGCCCGGCCGAGCCCTATGATTTTGCCCGGCTGTTCGAACTGCCCTATCGCAACGTGCTGCTGTCGCGGGCATAGGCGGCTGTTATCTTGCCCAACGTCAGGTGCCCCGATGCGTAGCGATATCACGATTGTGTCGATCAATGGCCGCACCCCGCGCATTGATCCTTCGGCGTTCATCGCGCCGGGGTGCCGGATCATTGGCGATGTGGAAATCGGTCCCGATGCCTCGGTGTGGTACAATTGCGTGATCAGGGGCGATGTGAACCGCGTGGTGATCGGTGCGCGCAGCAATGTGCAGGATGGCACGGTGATCCATTGCGACAGCCCCGATCCGCGCCATCCCGAAGGGTTTCCCACGCTGATCGGCGAAGACGTGCTGATCGGACATATGGCGATGATCCACGGCTGCACGATTCACGATCGCGGTTTTGTCGGCCTGTCGACCACGGTGATGAACGCCTGCGTGATCGAAAGCGACGGCATGCTGGCCGCCGGTGCGCTGCTCACCCCGGGCAAGCGGATTGCCGCGCGGCAATTGTGGGGCGGGCGCCCGGCGGCCTATATGCGCGATCTGACCGATGCGGCGCTTGCCGAAATGCAGCTTGGCGTGGCGCATTACGTGCGCAATGGCCGGGCGCACAGGGCCGCCCTTGTTGACAGCGCGGCCGAAAGCGCGGCCGAAAGCGCGGCCAATGGCGCGCATTCCGGCTGATCACCCGCCCGCCGCGGCGATCCGCGCGCTGGCCGATGCCGATCATCGCCTGGCGCTGCGCGTGACACCTGGGGCAAAAACCGAATCGATCACCATCGCCGATGGCCGCGTGCAGGTGAAAGTGCGCGTGCCGCCCGAAGACGGCAAGGCCACCGCCGCGGTGATTGCGCTGCTGGCGCGTGCGCTGGATGTCGCGCCCGGCCGCATCGAGCTGTTGCGCGGCGCAACTGCGCGCGAAAAACTGGTCAGGATTCCGCCGGCAGCGCCAGCGCAAAAGGCACCATGATCACCGCCCAGGCGGCGGCAATCCACAGGCACCCGAACGGCAGGCGGTCTTCGAGAAAGGCCCCGGTGATCGCCCCGCTCAGCAATCCGCACCACAGCACGGCCCAGCTGCTCCAGCCCGCCACGGGCCGGCCGGCCAGCCACAGCGCGATACCCTGGCCGATCCGCACCAGCGCGCCGGTCATGTATGTCAGCCCGATCGCGACTTCGCCGCCGCGCTGAAACGTGTTGTTGATCGCGCCCATTGCCACCACCAGCGTGCCCAGCATCACGCCCTCCTGGCCCAGCGCGCGCGCGCTCGCGCCGATCAGCAGCAGTGTGGCCACCAGCGCGGTAATCGCCGGCTTGCGCCAGCGGCCGGCGGCCGTGGTCAGCAGCGATCCCCCGGTCACCCCGCCGACAAACCCCGCAATCAGCAGCGCAGGGGCCAGCGCATGCGCCGGCGCCGTGCCCAGCGCAACCCCCAGCCGCGTGGTGTTGCCCGACATGAACGACACGAAATAGCCATCCGCCGAAAGAAAGCCGATGGCATCGACACAGCCGGCCAGCGCGGCCAGCGCCACGGCAAACCGGCGTCTGTGGCGGTCATACTGGATCATTGCGGCAGCCTAACAGGCCATTGGCCGTCCTGGCAAATCAGCGGCGCGCCATGCCCGTGGCCATGGTGTCCAGCACATCGGCCAGCGCGCCGGCAACGTCCGCATCGGCGGCATCGGCGTCGGCAAACGCGCGGCGCATCGCCTCGGCCCATTGCCGGGCGGTTTCGCGGGTGACGCCCAGCGGCGCATGCAGCGAAACCATGCATTTCCCGGGATTGGCATCCCACCATTCGCGCGGGCCCCCGGTCCAGCCGGCCAGGAACTGTGGCAGCGATGCGCGCATCGGGGCCAGATCGGGGGCATGCATCGCGCGCAAGCCGGCATAGGCGGGATCGGTTTCCATCAGATCATAAAACCGGTCGGTAATGCGGCGCAGCACCGGCATCCCGCCGATACGGTCATAGGGCGAACGGATACCGTCGGCAGAGCTGGCCAAGGGGCATGGTCCTGTGTGGCACGGGGATCGAAAGTGACGCTCAAGCGCCGCGCGGGCTTATACCGATGCGCAGGGAGTCAAGCTCACTGCACCGTGGTATTATACCCGCAGAGCCGCGCCCGAATTGATCGCGATCAATCGGCAATCATCGCCATCAAAGTGGCCAGCCGATCCGCCTCGTGCGCGGGTTTGTCGGTGCGGATGCGCGCGATGCGGGGGAACCGCATGGCCACGCCCGATTTGTGCCGGCGGCTGGCATGGACCGAATCGAACGCAACTTCGAACACCAGCGACTTGTCGGTTTCGCGCACCGGGCCGAATTTCGCCACGGTATGCTGGCGCACATGGCGATCGAGCATGGCCAGCTCATCATCGGTAAAGCCGAAATAGGCCTTGCCCACCGGCACCAGCTCGCCACCGGCATCGGGATCGGCGGTCCAGCAGCCAAAGGTGAAATCGGAATAGAGGCTCGATCGCTTGCCCGATCCGCGCTGCGCATACATCAGCACGCAATCGATGCGCAGCGCATCGCGTTTCCATTTGTACCACAGCCCGGCACGCCGCCCGGCAACATAGGCCGATTGGCGGTGCTTGAACATGATCCCTTCGATCGCGGCATCGCGCGCTTCGGCGCGCAATTGCGCCAGTGCATCCCAGCTTTCCGCCACGATCAGCGGCGACAGGTCAAATCGCGCCGGATCAAGCCGCGGCATCAGCGCCTCCAGCCGCGCCCGCCGATCCTGCCAGGGCAGCGGGCGCAGATCTTCTCCCTCTGCGCCCAGCAGATCATAACAGCGCACAAATGCCGGGCTTTCGGCCAGCATCCGCGCGCTCACCGTCTTGCGACCCAGCCTTTGCTGCAGGGCGTTGAAACTCGCCGCGCCGCCGCCGATCGCGGGGCCTTGCGTATCGCCGCGCACCAGCAATTCGCCATCGATCACCGCCGGATGCGCCAGCGCGCCGGCAATATCGGGAAAGGCGGCCGAAATATCATCACCACCGCGCGAAAACAGCCGGGTCTGCCCCGCCGCATGGACGATCTGCACCCGGATCCCGTCCCATTTCCATTCCGCGGCATACGTTTCCAGATCGAGCTGATCGTCCTCCAGCGGATGGGCAAGCATGAACGGGCGATAGAGCGGTACCAGCGCCGCAGACGGTGCGGGCGCGCCCTCCACCGCCCAGGCAAACAGCGCGGCATAAGGCGGGGACTGGCCGTGCCAGTATTCCTCCACCAGATCGACCGGTACGCCGAACGCATCCGCAAAGGCCAGTTTGGCCAGCCGCGCCGAAACCCCGACGCGCAGTGCACCGGTCGCAAATTTCAGCAGGGCATAGCGCCCGTCGCTGTCCAGCCGGTCAAGCAGCCCGGCAAGCCGCGCCGCGGCATTGGCGCGGGTGGCCGTGCCCAGCGTTTCCACCACTTCGGCCAGCAACGGCGGCAGACCGGCGGGTTCGGGGGGGTCGGGCCACAACAGGCTGGCGGTTTCGGCGGTATCGCCCAGGTAATCGCGCGACAGCGTCCACAGCACCGGATCGACCCGCTGCGCCATCAGCGTGCGCACCACCCCGGCCTTGATGGCCGGAAAATCGATCCCCCCGGTCAGCGCCGCCAGCGCCCAGCCCCGATCAGGATCGGGCACCGTGCGCAAATGGCGCACGATCGCGGCCAGCTTGCCATGGCGTGATCGCGTCAGCAGCAGCGTATCGAGCAAGGCGGTGAAATGGTGCAATTCAGCGCTCCGCTGCCCGCAAAGGGTGGTCCCGCGGGCCTATTTGCATGCTACGCATAATGGGTTCGCGACCCAGCAACAGGACACCCCCACCCATGGCCCCAATCATTGCCCGCATGCCCCTTCTCGCGCTTGCCCTGATGGCGGCGCAGCCCGCGCTTGCCGATACGCCGGTCGCCCCGCCGGCCCCCGCCGTGCCTGCGGCAAAGTTCAATCTCGACACCCCGATCGAGGCGCTGGTGGCCGATGCCCGCACCCGCGCCGTGCTCGAAAGCGATCTGCCCGGCCTGACCAGCCACCCGCAATTCGACATGTTCAAGACGATGAGCCTGACCACGCTCGCCCCCTTTGCCCCCGACAAGCTGACGCCAGACCGGCTGGACAAAGTGAAGGCCGACCTTGCCAAGTTGAACTGAATCACTCCGCCTCGTCCTCATACCCCACCAGCGCGAGCGCGCGTGCCTTGCGCTGGTGGAGTTCGCACCAGCGCAACAGCGCCTCTTCGCGACCGTGGGTGATCCAGGTTTCCGCCGGGGCGATTTCGGCAATTGTCGTGGTCAATTCGTCCCAATCGGCGTGGTCGGATATCACCAGTGGCAATTCCACGCCGCGCTGCTGCACCCTCTGGCGCACGCGCATCCAGCCGCTGGCCATCGCCAGCACCGGATCGGGCAGACGGCGCGACCACCGATCGCCCAGCGCCGATGGCGGGCAGATCACGATTGCCCCGGCCAGATCGCCACGCGATGCGCCGGCTACGGGGCGCAGATCGCCCAGCGCAACGCCGTGATCCTGATAAAGCCGGCACATCCGCTCCATCGCGCCATGCAGCCAGATCGGATCGGCAAACCCGGCGGCGCGCAATTCGGCAATCACCCGCTGCGCCTTGCCCAGGGCATAGGCGCCGACCAGAATGGCACGGTCCGGTTCGGCCGCCCGCGCCGCCAGCAATCTGGCGATTTCCTGCGCAATCGGCGGATGGCGAAACACCGGCAGGCCAAAGGTCGCCTCGGTAATCAGCAGGTCGCAGCCCGTCACCGCAAACGGCGCGCACGTCGGATCGGCCCGCCGCTTGTAATCGCCGGTCACGATCACCCGTTCCCCGGCATGTTCCAGCAGGATCTGCGCCGAACCCAGCACATGCCCCGCGGGCAGGAATGTGGCATGCACCCCGTTGCCGACCGACACACGATCGCCGTAACGCATCGGTCTGGCTTCGCCGATCTGGCCATAGCGTTCGCGCATGATGGCCAGCGTTTCGGGTGTGGCGGCGGTTTCCCCATGCCCGGCACGCGCATGATCGGCATGGCCATGCGTGATCAGGGCGCGCGGCACCGCCCGCGCCGGATCAATCCAAAGATCCGCCGGGCGCACATACAATCCGGCGGGTTCGGGACGAATCCAGGCGAAATCGGCGATCATGCAGGGGGGACTACTGCCTCTGGCGGGCAAGGGCCATTGCCCTTGCATCCCATCATTTGGCCGTTACCGGGCTGCGCGGCCGGTCACGGCGATCCAGACCGGGTTGGTGAAGGCGCGGGCGCCGGCGCTGTCTTCCACGATCAGCATATACCAGGCTGCGCCATCGGCGGTCAGCGGAAAATCGATCCGCGCGCTTTGGCCAGAGGATGCCAGATCGCGCACCGCCACCGGTCCATCGCGGCCGAGCAGCGTTGCCCGTTTCAGCCCCCGCACCGCCTGCACCGTGAAACCCAGCGCAAACCTGCGCCCGGTCCGCACTGTCATGGTGTCGCCAAACATCCGGTCGGGAAAGACCAGCGGACCATAAGTGACATAGGCGTGCCCGGCCTTCAGCGCGCGCGCATAGGCCAGTGCCGCGGGCACCCCGCGCTGTGCGGCACCGGGGTGGACAAAGGTGCGCACCCGGCCCGATGCTTCACTCCACACATCGTGCACATCGGTTCCCGCCGCCAGATAATGGCGCTGCCCCGCGTTCCAGAACGCCGCACCGGCCTTCACCACCCGATCATCATCTTCGGGATTGCGCGCGTTGATTTCCAGCACGTCGAACGCCGGGTTGAACCCGCCCGGGGCCACGCCGCCCGCCACGCTGGTGAAATAGCCATAGGGAATGAACGGGTGGTTCACCTGAATCACCGCCGCACCCATCCGTCGCGCCTCGGCAAAGATCGCCCCGACCGTGGTTTTGGCGGTGTCAATCGTCAGCCGGGCATCGGGCCGCAGCGGCCAGGCGTTGAAATGGGCCCACGATGTGGTGATCTCGATTCCGGGAAGGAACGGCACCCCGCGCCGCCGTGCAATGGCGCGCAGCGGGGCAAGATTGGCAACCGAATCATGATCGCTGACAAACAGCAGGTCCAGCCCCGCCGCCAGTTGCGACCGCGCCAGATCGGGCGCCGGGGTCACCGCCTCGGCCTGATCGGCATGATGGTGCAGATCGGCCGAAACCCAGCCGCGCGATGCCGGATCGAAGATTGCGTCGATCGTGGCGGTCTGCGCCGTGGTCTGCCCCGAAACGATGGTTGCGTGCACAGGCGTCGCCGGCGCCAGCACATCCTTGCCCCACGATACCGCCAGGTCATAGTCGCCTGGCGCCAGCGTCAGGCTGGCTTTGCCGCGCCGGTCGAGATCGGTAAAGAACACCCGGCGGCCCAGAAAGCCGATCTGCGGCTGCTGGCCGCGCTCGATCGTGATCCGCGCATCGAGCGGCCGGCCTGATCCGCGGCGCACAACGCGCAGATTCAGCGTGCCCGGCGGCTGCAGCCCGGCAAAGTCTTGCGTCCTGTCTCCACCCCCCGTCATGCCGACTGGCACCGGCGGGGTCTGCGTATGGCCGCGCGCCGTGGCATAGGCGGCATAGTCTGCGCGCGGCAGCTCGATGCGATAGCGGCCCTGCGCATCGCCGATCGTCCAGGCATAGGGCGTGCCGGCCTTTTCGATCATCACCACCGGCTGTGCCACCGGCCGGCCATCGGCGCCAGTAACCCGCCCCGACAGCACGGCCGAAGCCAGCCCTTTCCGCGCGATTTCCTGCGCCACCACCGGCGCCAGATCGCCTGCGGGCACGACTTGCAGCCACCCTTCGAACCGGCGCGTTTCGCCGGGGGCCAGCGTGTGCACCCGGTACATGTCACGCGAACCAAACCCGACATGATTGACATAGGGCGCATGGAGCGCAACCGCCCAGCCTTCGTCATAGGCCACCACGCGGTCGGACAGCGCGGCAGCGGCCGGTCCGTCGGCCACATCGGCCAGCCCCGGCACCGCCAGCAGATGCCCGGCACCCGGCCACAGCGTCAGGCCCGAACGCAGCCCGGGCAGCGCCACCGGCCCGCCATTGGCCATGGTCACCACGATGTGCACCTGATCGTCGCCCGCTTTCAACGAATAGCGCGTGGTGATCGTCACCATGCCCCAATCGCGCACGGTTTCCACTACCGCTTCTTGCGGGGTGTCGGTCACGATGGTCAGCGCGTGCTGGCGATTGGGCCAGGCCGACCAGTTGTTGGGGATGAAATCGGCAAAAATGACCGTGTCATGCCCGATCCGGCCCTGGCTGACCGGCGCCAGATCGATCAGCGCCGCGCGCGGCACGCCATAGGGCGGCGCCGATTCCACCGCCAATGCAAAGGCCAGCCGGTCGTTGATCACGGTCAGATCGCCCGCGACGCGCGCATCGCCGCCGGGAATTGGCGTCGGGCCCGGCACGATGCGCACTTGCGCCCGCGCCACCGGCGCCAGCAGCAGCAGGGCAACCAGCAGCAGGGCAACCAGCAGGCAAAGCCGGGACCAGACTGTCGCGCGGGTTCGCCCCATGGTGTGGCGTCAGCCCGGCGTGGTCAGCGGGACCGACAGATAGCAGCCGAATTCCTTGGCGAAATCGACCGAAACGCGCGCGTGGACCCGGCCCTGCCGATCAAGAAATTCGCCATGATCGTCGATCGGAACAAACGCGCCGTGCCATACGCCGGGATGGATATAGATCCCGCGCCCATCGGACCGGAACGTGGTGAACCGGTCGGGCGTAACATCATCGCCGGGCAGCGCCAGCGGCACGACAAAGCTTTGGCCCTGTGTCGGGAAAAACAACTGGCCGCCATCGGGGTGATAATTGGCGCGCCAGATCAGCGCGCGGTCGCGCGGGGGGCAGGGGCCATCGCCGCGCGCCTCTTCGGGCCAGGTGCTCCAGCCGAACAGATAGCTGTCACCCACCGCGTTGTTGCGCGCATAAAGCGTTTCGCCTTTCCACCAGAATTCGAACACGCCTTCGGCAACGCCGCCCTGGTCGCCCGAATTGAGGTCTATCGGCCGCCAGCCTTGCGCCGGCCAGCGCACGATCTCGATGGGAAAAGTCGCCGGATCGTCGACCAGGCAGCCATAGCCGGTGAGCGAATCGTTGGTGGCCATCACCAACGGGGTTTCGTGCACCGTGCGCACGCCGGTGGTCGGGATATAGGCGATGTCGCCTGGATCGAATGCCATTGTTGCCCCCATTTTCAGGTCTGGACGCCCGCGCGTCCCATGGTGCCTGGCCGACCTAGCCACCACGCGATCAGGCCTGTCAACAGCACGCCGCTGGCCACCACGAGCAATCCATCGGTGAAATTGCCGGTGCTGTCCTTGATCCAGCCGATCACGAAGGGCCCGGCAAACCCGCCGATATTGCCCACCGCGTTGATCAGCGCGATACCCCCTGCCGCCGCCGGGCCATTCAGCCGCGCGGCCGGCAAAGTCCAGAAAATCGGCAGAATCGCGAGCGTGCCGACCGCGCCCAGCGTGATCGCGACCATGGACAGCAAGGGCGCGGCGGCAAGCCAGGCACTGGCCGCGAGCCCGGCAAACCCGATAATCGAGGCGGCCAGAATATGCCCGGTGCGATCGCCCGAGCGGTCGGAATGTCGGCTCCACCACACCATGCCGATGGCCGCGCAGCCATAGGGAATGGCCACGGCATAGCCCGACAGCGGCGCGGCAATTCCGGCCGCCTTGAAAATCTGCGGCAGCCACAGCAGCACGCCATAGAGCCCCATTTCCACCCCGAAATAGGCAAGGCACAGGATCAGGACATGTGCATCGGGCAACAGGCGCGCGCTGGCTGCACCATGGCGCACCGTGCGTATTTCGCGCTCGGCCGTCAGCGTGTCTGTCAGCCAGCGGCGCTCTGCTTCGTTCAGCCAGCGGGCCTGCGCCGGGCTGTCGGGCAGAACGAACAGCGTAACCACCCCCAACACCAGCGATGGCACCGTTTCCAGCACAAACAGCCATTGCCAGCCAGCCAGGCCCTGGCGCCCGTCCAGCGCCAGAATTGCCGACGAAATCGGCCCGCCGACGGCGGTCGAAATCGGGATTGCGGTCATGAACAGGCCGATCAGCCGTGCGCGCTGCGGCGCCGGCACCCACTGCGTCAGGTAATAGATCACCCCGGGAAACAGCCCCGCCTCGGCCGCGCCCAGCACAAACCGCACGAGGTAAAAGCTGCGCGGCCCGGTCACAAACGCCATGCCCAGCGCGACCAGCCCCCAGGTCACTGCGATCCGCGCGATCCACCGCCGCGCGCCGACGCGGTGCAGGATCAGATTGCTCGGCACTTCGAACAGCACATAGCCGATGAAGAAAATGCCTGCGCCCAGCCCATAGACATAGGCCGAAAAACCCAGATCGCGCTTCATCCCTTCGGCCGCAAAGCTGACATTCGACCGGTCGATGAACGCCACGAAATACAGCAGCGCCAGAAACGGAATCAGCCGCCGGCCCACTTTGGCCAGCGTTGCAGCCTCGATTGCCGTTGTCCCGGCCTCTTCGTCGCTGTCCACCGCCCTGCCCATCCCCGTTTGTGAAGGGGGAAGCCTAGGCCGGGTGCATAACGGTTGTGTGACGAATGCGCGCGACTGGCGGCTGCGCGCAATCTGCGGTACCGTCCCGGGTCTGCCGTGAAAGGACTATGCCGATGCTGGTTGTGACCACTGAATCCGTGCCGGGTTACCGCGTAACCGCGCTTCACGGCCAGGTTTTTGGCGTTGTCGTGCGCAGCCGCGGGCTTGCCGGCAATATCGCCGCCGGGCTGCGGTCGATTTTTGGTGGCGAAATCACCGAATACACCGCCCTGCTGGAACAGGCGCGCCGCCACGCGATAGATCGCATGGTTGCCAACGCCCAGGCGATGGGCGCCAACGCGATCATCATGATGCGTTTTGATTCGGCGGAGATCGGCCAGACGATGAGCGAAATCGTCGCCTATGGCACCGCCGCCACGATCACGCCCGAGGTCTGATCGATGCTGCGCCGCGCCCTGCTGCTGATCGCCACGCTGGCGCTGGTGGCGGCGCTTGCCGCCGGCTGGCAGGCCGGCGTGGTGCTGTGGCCGCCCACCCTGTTCAGCGCGCTGGTGGTTGTGGCGGTGGTTTTTGAAAACTGGCGCTATTCCCGCCCCGCCGCCGGCCATCCCGGGCCCGGCTGGGAACGCACGGCGGAACGCTTCATCGATCCCGAAACCGGCCGGATGCTTACGGTGTGGTTCAACCCGGCAACCGGCGAGCGCCGCTATGTCGGGGCAGACTGACGGAACAGAAAAGCGCCCTCTCCTGCAAGGGGAGAGGGCGCTTTTTGTAACGGACCGCGATCGGACCCCCAAGTCAGGCCCTTCAATCAGGCTTCATCGGTGTTCGGTGCGGGGGCGGTGCCGCTGGCTTTGCCCTTGCGCGCCTTTTTCTTGACCACTTTGGGTGCGGCCGGGGTCAGTTCGAACGACAGCGCGGTTTCCTTCTGCGCATCCTCCTTCAGGCTGACATGGACTTCACCGCCATTGGCCAGCTTGCCGAACAGCAGCTCTTCGGCCAGCGGCTTTTTCACCTTTTCCTGGATCACGCGGGCCATCGGCCGCGCGCCATACATCTTGTCATAGCCCTGCTTGGCCAGCCACGCGCGGGCGTCGCTGTCGAACTGGATGTGCACGTTCTGGTCGGCCAGTTGCAGTTCGAGCTGCAGGATGAACTTGTCGACCACGCGGCTGACCACTTCGGGCGGCAGGTATCCGAAGGGGACGATCGCATCGAGCCGGTTGCGGAATTCGGGGGTGAACATCCGCTTCACCGCTTCGTCACCCGCGTCGGCCTTGGACACGTCGCCAAACCCGATGCCCTGGCGCGCCATGTCGGACGCGCCGGCATTGGTCGTCATGATCAGCACGACATTGCGGAAATCGACCGTTTTGCCGTGGTGATCGGTCAGGCGGCCATTGTCCATCACCTGCAACAGGATGTTGAACAGATCGGGGTGGGCCTTTTCGATTTCATCGAGAAGCAGCACGCAATGCGGTTGCTGGTCGATGGCATCGGTCAGCAGACCGCCCTGGTCGAACCCGACATAGCCCGGGGGTGCCCCGATCAGCCGGCTGATCGAATGGCGTTCCATATATTCCGACATGTCAAAGCGTTGCAGCGGAATGCCCATGATCTGCGCCAGGCTGCGCGCGACTTCGGTCTTGCCGACGCCGGTCGGGCCCGAAAACAGGAACGATCCGATCGGCTTGTCCGGATCGCGCAGGCCCGCGCGGCTGAGCTTCATCGCGCTCGACAGCACTTCGATCGCCTTGTCCTGGCCAAAGACCAGCCGCTTCAGATCGCGATCGAGGTGTTCGAGCACTTTCTTGTCATCGGAACTCACCGATTTGGGCGGGATGCGCGCCATTGTCGCGATCACTTGCTCGATTTCGCGCGCGGTGATGGTCTTTTTGCGCTTTGACGGCGGCACCAGCATCTGCATCGCGCCCACTTCGTCGATCACGTCGATCGCCTTGTCGGGCAGTTTGCGGTCGTTGATGTAACGCGCCGACAATTCGACCGCGCTCTTGATTGCATCGGGGGTATATTTGACCTTGTGGTGTTCCTCGAACGCGGTGCGCAGTCCGCGCAGGATCTTGATCGTATCCTCCACGCTGGGTTCGTTCACGTCGATCTTCTGGAACCGGCGCAGCAGCGCGCGGTCCTTTTCGAAATGGTTGCGGAATTCCTTGTAAGTGGTCGATCCGATGCAGCGGATGGTGCCGCCCGACAGCGCCGGTTTAAGCAGGTTGGACGCGTCCATCGCGCCGCCGCTGGTGGCGCCGGCGCCGATCACCGTATGGATTTCATCGATGAACAGAATCGCGTGCGGCATCTTTTCCAGCTCGCTGACAACCTGTTTCAGCCGCTCCTCGAAATCGCCGCGATAGCGCGTGCCGGCCAGCAGGCTGCCCATGTCGAGCGAATAGATCACCGCCGGCAGCAACACTTCGGGCACATCGCCTTCGACGATCTTGCGCGCCAGGCCTTCGGCGATGGCGGTCTTGCCCACGCCCGGATCGCCCACATAGAGCGGGTTGTTCTTTGACCGGCGGCACAGGATCTGGATCGTGCGATCCACTTCGGGCCCGCGGCCGATCAGCGGATCGACTTTGCCCGAAAGCGCCTTTTCGTTGAGATTGACGCAGAACTGGTCGAGCGCGGAATCTTTCTTGTTCGATTTCGCTTCGGCCTTTTCCTCCTGCTTGGGCGATTCCTCTTCGGCGCCCTTCGGAGTGCGGCTGTCGCTCTGGCGACCGCCCTTGCCGATGCCGTGGCTGATATAGCTCACCGCGTCGAGCCGGCTCATGTCCTGCTGCTGCAGGAAATAGACCGCATAGGAATCGCGTTCGGAAAACAGCGCGACCAGCACGTTGGCCCCGGTCACGGTGTCCTTGCCCGATGATTGCACGTGCAGGATGGCGCGCTGGATGACGCGCTGAAACCCGGCGGTGGGCTGGGGATCGGCCTTTTCCTGCGTTTTGAGCGACTGGTATTCCTGATCGAGATATTGGCGCACGACATCGCCAAGATCGCCCAGATCCACACCGCAGGCCTGCATGACCTGTGATGCATCGGGATCATCGATCAGCGCCAGCAGGAGATGTTCCAGCGTGGCATATTCGTGGCTGCGCTCCGAAGCATTGGCGAGCGCGGCGTGAAGCGTCTTTTCAAGGCTCTGGGCAAAACTGGGCATGGGGCGCGCTCTTCAGACGGGCAGACCCGGCCTGATGGCCGGATGCCGGGTGGAATCCCCCGAAAGGGACGTTTGCAGGGACAGGCTAGAACGCCGGGTCTTAACCGGGCCTAAACCATGCCATGCGTGGGTGTGCCTTGCTCTGGCGGCAAGTATGGGAACAAGGCCGCAAATCTGCGTGCAGAAAGCGATATGGGGATGCCGCCCGGATAGGTAAAGGGCGGCACGGGTCATGCGGCGGGTCCGCCGGGCGGTGGAGCTGCCGGCTTTCCAAACAGGGCATCGGCCGCGGCGCGGTGCGCGCGGGCCCGATCGCGGTGCGCGCCGGTGCGGGCAATCTCTGCCTCCAGCAGCGCGATCCGGGCATCGAGCTCATCAACCGAAAGATGGTCGAGCACCTCCGTCGCCAGGCGGCTGGCCAGATCCCCGACAGGGCGCGGGCGGTCATCGATATCCATTACGGATCACAATGTGGCGCGTTCCCGGTTGCTGTCAACCGGTCCTGTGGGTAGGGCGATGCAAAGGATTCCCAATGGGGGGGAAACCACCGTGCCGTCCTATTCAAGTGAAGTTTGCGCCGACCTGCCCAAAGAGATGGTGGCGATCGGGATTGCTGCCCCGGGCGGGCCCGAAATGCTGCGCCCGCAGACCATGCCCGTGCCCGTGCCCGGGCCGGGCGAAGTGCTGATTCGCGTCGCCCAAGCCGGGGTCAACCGCCCCGACGTGGTGCAGCGCCAGGGATTCTATCCACCGCCGCCGGGTGCGTCGCCGATCCCGGGGCTGGAAGTTGCCGGGCACATTGTTGCCTGTGGCGAGGATGGTGCGGTGCCCGCCCTGGGTGCTGCACCGGCCCTGGGTGCCGCAGTGGCCGCGCTGGTCAATGGTGGCGGCTATGCGCAATATTGCCTGGCGCGCGCCGATCACTGCCTGCCGGTGCCCGATGGCCTGTCGCTGGCCGAGGCGGCCGCCCTGCCCGAAACGCTGTTCACCGTGTGGCACAACGTGTTTGAACGCGCTTTTGCCCGCGATGGCGAAACCATCCTGATCCATGGCGGCACCAGCGGCATCGGCACGATGGCGATCGCGCTGGCGCGGCTGTTCGGGCTGACGTCGATTGTCACTTGCGGCAGCGCCGACAAATGCGCGCACGCGCTGGCGCTGGGCGCAGACCATGCGATCGATTATCGCGCATCGGATTTCGTGGCGGAAGTGGCCGCGATCACTGGCGGGCGGGGGGTCGAAATCGTGCTCGACATGGTGGCGGGCGATTATGTGCCGCGCAATCTGAAATGCCTGGCCGATGATGGCCGCCATGTCACCATCGCGGTGCAGGGCGGGCTGCGCGCCGAAATCAGCATGGCCGAAGTGATGATGCGCCGCCTGATGCTGACCGGATCGACACTGCGCGCGCGCAGCAACACGTTCAAGGCGATGCTGGCGCAGGAAATCCACGAAACGGTCTGGCCGCTGGTTGCCGAGGGGCAGTTGCGCCCGGTGATGGACACGGCCTTTGCGCTGATCGATGCGCCCGCGGCGCATGCGCGGATGGAACAGGGCAGCCATATCGGCAAGATCGTGCTCGATATCGCCTGATCCCGGTCGCCGGAGCCGGCAATATGTACCGGTTTGGGGCCCCGCTTTTGGCTTGCCGTTTGGCGCGGGCTGGCCTACATCGCCATCTTCGCGGCCGTCCTGTCTGGGCGGCCCTTATTGTTTTCGCAGCTTATCCATGAAGAGGTTTTCGTGAGCCAGCAGCCCACGTATCCGTTGATGCCACACGCGACCGCGTCGTGGCTGGTCGACAACACCGCGCTGACTTTCGAGCAGATCTCGGAATTCTGCGGCCTGCATATCCTTGAGGTGCAGGCCATGGCCGACGATCTGGCCGGGTCCAAATATACCGGGCGCGATCCGGTCCATTCGGGCGAGCTGAGCCAGGGCGAGATCGATCGCGGCCAGGCCAATCCCGAATACCGGCTGAAAATGCAGCGCGCCCCGCTGGCCATCAGCCGCACGAAGGGGCCGCGCTATACCCCGGTGTCAAAGCGGCAGGACAAGCCCGACGGGATCGCGTGGATCCTGCGCAACCATCCGGAAATTTCCGATGCGCAGATCGGCAAGCTGATCGGCACCACGCGCAACACCATCGCCGCGATCCGCGATCGCAGCCACTGGAACATTTCCAACATCAACCCCAAGGACCCGGTCACGCTCGGCCTGTGTTCGCAGCGCGAACTGGATGCGCTGGTGGCCAAGGCCGCCAAGAAGTCGGGCATCGAGGACGAGGATCTGGGTGACAGCCGGCTCGGTTCGGACCGCGAGGCGCTGATCGAGGAACTGCGCGCCGAACGCGATGCCCATTCGCGCGCCAATGCCGCCGCCGCGCAGGAAGCCGAAGCCGCCGCCTGGCTGGCCCAGCGCCGCGCCGAGGGCCGTTCGGACAGCTGATTGCCCGCATGACAGACAAAAAAGGGGGCGATCCGCAGGCCGGATCGCCCCCTTTTTTCATATCCAGACGCCCAATTCAGCCCAACCCAGTTCAGCCTAAAAGGGCCAGCCCCGGGCTGCCCGCGCCGTCGCGGCGGGCGAAATGGCCTTCGACATTGGCGCCCTGTTCGATGGTCAGTGCGTCATAGCGCACGTCACCGCGCACAGTGGCGGTGCGCAGGATGATCACCTGGGCCGCTTCGACCGGGCCCGCGACGGTTCCGGCCAGCCGCACGGTCTGCGCGGAAATCGATCCGGTGATTGTGCTGCCTTCGCCCTGGACGAGCGATTTGCACACCACATCGCCCTCGATCGTGCCGTCGATGTGCAAATCGGCCTCGGCCGTCAGCGTGCCGCGCAGCACCAGATCGGCGCCGAGCACGGAAAAGCTGGGTTCGTTGCTGCGGCTAGCCATGGTTGGTGCCCCCGTTGGCGCTGTGGGTTTTCTGGAAAACATGGGGCAAGGGGGCCTCTAGAAACGGGCGCGGATTGACCGGCCGGTCGTTGACACGCACTTCGAAATGCAGATGCGGCCCGGTTGATCGCCCGGTGCTGCCTATCGCCCCGATCGGGGTGCCGGGCACCACCTGTTGGCCCATATGCGCCAGAATGCGCGACATATGGGCATAGCGGGTGACAAGCCCGTGACCATGGCTGATCTCGACGCAATTGCCATAGCCCTGGCGCCCGCCGGTAAAGCTGACCGTGCCGGCGGCAGCGGCATAGATCGGCGCGCCTTTTGGCCCCTTGAAGTCGAGCCCGGGATGGAAGGCCGCGCCGCCTTCGATGGGATCGGTGCGCACGCCATATCCCGACGAGATATAGTCAAAGCTGGCGGGCATCGTGTTGGGAATATGGGCCAGGCCCGTGTTCAGCGCGCTCATCCGGCCAAGGCTGGCGGCCAGACGCACAAACCGCGGATCGAGCGGGCCATTGCCAGTGCTTCCCGGATTGCCAGTGCTGTCCAGCCGGATCAGCGGGCCACCTGCGGCACGGGCATCGTCGGCCACCACGGCCAGCGGGTTCAGCCCGACTTTGCGCATCGCGCCGTCGGCGGCATTGGCGCGATCGTCGGCAAAGCGGGTCAACCGTTCGACAAAGGCGATCTGGCGCGCTTCGATCCGGGCCAGGCCGGCCGCCTGCGGCATCGCCTGCGAAATCTTGTGCACGGTGCGCGCGGTTTCGCTCGAACTGTCGCTGACGGTGCCCTTTGGCAGCGAATCGGGGATCGGGCCGATTACGCCCTGCACCGCCTTTTCCAGAAAATCCTGCCGCCGTTTCAGATCGCCGGCCACGGCATCCAGGTTGGCATGATAGCGCGCCACGCGGTCCTGCGCACTGGCGACCGCCGCCTCGCGCTCCAGCAGCGATCGGCGGTCTGATCCGGCGATGATCTGCGCGATCAGCGCCCAGCCCAGTACCCCGGCCCAGATGAGCACCATCGCGCCCAGCCCGGCGGCAATCCCTGCCTGCAGCCGGGTCGAAATGCGCAGGAATCGCACGTGCCCTTCGCTGCGCATGAAAAATTCGCGTTCGGGGAACCAGCGCACCAGTTCGCCCGCCAGCCGTTGGTCCAGCCGGCGCCACAGCACGGCAACCGGAGCCAGCGCGGCACGCAACCAGGTGGGCAGCAGGCGCAGCCCAAAGCCAGCACCGCCGCCAGAACTGGGGCCAGAACCGCCGCCAGAACCAATGGGCGCACTGGTCCGCCTTGTGCTGTCGATGCTGCCTGGCAAAATTTGCGACCCCCGGTGGTGCTTGCCGGATGGCCCCGTGTGCGGGGCCCGTGTGATCGTGATCTGTGTGATCGCGATCTGTGATCCGGTTGCGACTGCGCGCTTAGGCGGGCGGGGGCAGGGGGGCACTAGCGCAGGGGCATGGAATCGGCAAAGCGTGCCGGGCGAACGGCAAACGGTTTCCGCCTGTACTGAAATCGCCAACCATGATGCCGCGCGGCATGCTCCGGGGTGCGTTTCTGCGCCGCGACTCGGTGGGGCGCTTCCGGTGGTCGGGCGCCGCAATTGCGCCGTCGTGACAGTGCCGCGCGGGCGTGGTAGGGGCACGCCCATGGCTACGACACTCGATCCCGCGACCGAAACGGCGGCGCAAAGCGCCACTGACCTGGTACACCGGCTGGCGCGCGATGCGCGTGCGGCGCAGGCGGTGCTGGCGCGGATGCCGGCGGCCGACAAGGAGCGTGCGATCCGCCTTGCCGCCACGGCCTTGCGCGCTGCCGCGCCGCACGTGCTGGCGGCCAATGCCCGCGATGTTGCCGCAGGCGAAGCGGGCGGGCTGTCGGGCGCGATGCTCGATCGGCTGCGGCTGGATGACCGGCGGCTGGCGGCGATTGCCGCGGCGGTCGATGATGTGGCCGGGCTGCCCGATCCCACCGGCCGCGTGCTCGAACGCACCGAACGGCCCAATGGCCTGGTGCTGGAACGCGTGCGCGTGCCGATCGGCGTGATCGGCATCATTTATGAAAGCCGCCCCAATGTCACCGCCGATGCGGCCGTGCTGTGCGTGCGTGCGGGCAATGCCGCGTTGTTGCGCGGGGGCAGCGAAGCAGTCCATTCCAATCGCGCGATTCACGCCGCGCTGGTCGAAGGGCTGGTGCAGGGCGGGGTCCCTGCGGCCGCGGTGCAACTGGTGCCCACGCAGGACCGCGCCGCGGTCGGCGCGATGCTGGCGGCGGCGGGTTTGCTCGACATGATCGTGCCGCGCGGCGGCAAAAGCCTGGTCGCACGGGTTCAGGCCGATGCGCGCGTGCCGGTCCTGGCGCATCTGGATGGCAACAACCACACGTTTGTCGATCGCTCGGCCGATCCCGCGATGGCGGGCGCGATCGCGCTGAATGCCAAACTGCGCCGCACCGGAATCTGCGGCGCGATGGAAACGCTGTTGATCGATGCCTGCTATCCCGATCCGCACGGGCTGGTCGAACCGCTGCTGGCTGCGGGTTGCGAATTGCGCGGTGATCCGCGCGCGCAGGCGATCGATCCGCGCATCCTGCCCGCCACCGAGGCCGATTGGGATACCGAATATCTCGATGCCATTCTCAGCGTGCGCGTGGTCGATGGCATCGATGCCGCGCTGGCGCATATTGCCGCGCACGGATCGGCGCACACCGATGCAATCGTGGCCCGGGATGCCGCGGTGGCCGAACGGTTCCTGGTCGAAGTGGACAGCGCAATCGTGATGCACAATGCCTCCAGCCAGTTTGCCGATGGCGGCGAATTCGGGCTGGGCGCGGAAATCGGCATTGCCACGGGGCGGCTGCATGCGCGCGGCCCGGTCGCGGTTGAAGGGCTGATGACCTACAAGTGGCTGGTGCGCGGCACGGGCCAGATCCGGCCCTGATTGATCGGCACAACACTGATTGATCTGGAAAACGGCGCGCCTTCGGGCCTGATGGCGGGGAATCGCGATGTGCGCGATGCGCCGGGCGATGCGCGCGATGCGCCGGGCCTGCGCGCGCCGCGCGCCGGGCGGACCATCGGATTGCTGGGCGGCAGTTTCAACCCCGCCCATCGCGCGCATCGCCGGATCAGCCTGCATGCCCTGCGCGCGCTGGGGCTGGACGAAGTGTGGTGGCTGGTTTCGCCGGGCAATGTGCTGAAACCGGTGGAGGGCATGGCCGCGCTTGGCACCCGCTATGCTTCGGCGCGGCGCGCGGCGCGCACCAGCCGGATCAGGGTAACCGCGATCGAGGCCGAAATCGGCACGCGCTATACCGCCGATACGCTGGCACGGTTGCAGCGCCGGTATCCAAAATTTCGCTTTGTCTGGCTGATGGGGGCGGACAATCTGGAGCAATTTCACCGCTGGCGCGATTGGCGCACGATCGCGCGGCTGATGCCGATTGCGGTTGTGGCGCGTCCGGGCTATACGGCTTCCGCCATGGCGAGCCCCGCCATGGCCTGGCTGCACCGTTGGCGTCGGCGGGACAGGCAGGACAAATCCGGCGCAAGGCGGAGCGCCCCGGCGCTGATCCAGCTGCGATTCGATCCGGATCCCTTGTCGGCCACGGCCATCCGCGCCGCCGACCCGGGCTGGTTTGACCGCGTGCCCGCCCGTATCCAGCGCGACATGGTTACCCACCGGCCGGTGCAGCAGGCACCGGCGCAACCGCCCCGTTTCCGGTCGCTACGGCGGCCTTTCGACGGTTCCGGGGGGCGATCCTGATCCTGCCGGATCGCCATGACCTTCCGCCGGCCGGCGGGCGCGGGCCTGCCCGCACCGCTTTGGCACAATGCCTTTCCAACCCCACCCGAACCACGGAGACGATTGTCCCCCAATGACCCCTGTTGAACCCACCATGGCGCAAGCCGCACCCGCCCCGGCGCAAGCCGCCACCCCGCGCGCCGCACCCGAATCGCTGCACGATCTCGTGATGCAATCGCTTGACGACGATCAGGCGCAGGACATCGTGTCGATCCCGCTCGAAGGCAAAAGCAGCATTGCCGATTTCATGGTGATCGCTTCGGGCCGTTCGACGCGCCAGGTTGCGACCATGGCGCAAAAACTGGCCGAGCGCGTAAAGCACGGCGGCTATGGCCATTCGCGCATCGAAGGCCTGCCCGCGGCCGACTGGGTGTTGATCGATACCGGCGATGTGGTGGTGCACTTGTTCCGCCCCGAAGTGCGTTCGTTCTACAATCTGGAACGGATGTGGGGCTTTGGCGACCAGGGCGCGGCCTGAACCTGCTTCCGGAAAATCAGGGATTCAGGTGACGGCATTTCTGCGTTAAGCCCCGGCCATGCAATTGCACGTCATCGCCCGGGGCAAGATTGGCCGTTCGCCCGAAGCCGAGCTGGTCGACCGCTATGCAAAGCGCCTGGCGACCGGCCCGATCGGCCCCTTGCGCGTGACGGAGCTGCCCGATCGTGGCGGCGCGATGCCGCCAGATCCGGCTGTGCTGTCGCGCACCGTGGTGCTGGATGAACGCGGCAAGTCGCTGGGTTCGGCCGATCTGGCGCGGGTGCTGGAACGCTGGCGCGACGATGGCGTGCGCGAGGTGCGGTTCCTGATCGGCGCGGCCGATGGGCATGATGCGGTGCTGCGCGATCGCGCCGACTTGCTGCTGGGCTTTGGCACGATGACCTGGCCGCACATGCTGGCCCGCGCGATGCTGGCCGAACAATTGTGGCGCGCCGCCAGCATTCTGGCAGGCCATCCCTATCATCGCGAAGGCTGACCGGACGATGGCGCCCCCCCGATTGTGGCTGTTGCGGCTGGGTCCGGCATCGGCGTTGGCGCTGGCCGTTATCGCCGGAACCGCGATAGCGCTCGATCGTCCTTATGCCACCCGGTCAGAGGCCGGTGCCGCGCTCGATCAGGCCGCGCGCGCGCTGAACGATGCGCGCAGCCGCGCCGAACGGCTGGATCATGACGCCGCACTGGCCACGCAGGCCGCCGACCGTACCGCGCGCGATGCCGCCGCCACCGCCGCGCGCATTCAGCAGACAGAGGCGGAAATCGGCCTGGCGCGCGTGCGCATCGCGGTGATCGATCGCGAACGGCAGGATCTGCGCGATCGCATCGCCCGGCGCGAACAGCCGCTGGTGCGGCTGACCGCCGCGTTGCAGATGATGGCGCGCCGCCCGCTGGCATTCAGCCTGATGCGCGCCGAATCGCTGCGCGAAACGGTGTGGCTGCGCGCCACGCTGGAAACCACCCTGCCCGAAGTCGCGCAGCGCACCGCATCGCTGCGGGCCGAAATCGTGCGTGGCCGGCAATTGCAGGATCAGGCCCGCGCAATGGCCGCCAGCCTGGCCCAAAGCGAGCGCGATCTCGGCGCGCGCCAGCGTGATCTGATCGCGCTGGAAAGCCGCCAGCGGATTGCTTCGCGCGCGGTATCGGGCAATGCCAGCCGCGAGGCGGACCGTGTGCTTGCGCTGGCCGAACAGACGCGCGATCTGGGCTCGCTGGTGTCGCGGCTGGAATTCGATGACACGCTCGCCGGGCGGCTGGCCGCGTTGCCGGGCCCGGTTGCCCGGCCCGAAAACCGCAATCTTGCAAATGCCGGCACGGGGCGGCTGATGCTGGCCGCGCCGGCCAACGACGGGCCGCCGATGGCGCGGTTTGGCGGAATTCTGCCGGTGACCGGCCGGCTGCTCAGCGGGTTTGGTGAAACCGGCAGCACCGGGCCGCAGCGCGGCGTGCTGCTGGCCCCGGCCGGCGGCGCGCAGGCGGTGGCGCCGGCGGCGGGGCGCGTGGCCTTTGCCGGGCCCTATCGCGGTTATGGCCATATCGTGATCATCGCGCATGATGGCGGCTGGTCATCGCTGGTCACCGGGCTGGGCCGGCTGGATGTGACCGTGGGCGAAGCGGTGGTGCAGGGCGCGCCGATCGGCGTGGCCGAACCGGGCCATCCCCAGGTCATGGTCGAATTGCGCAAGGACGGCACACCGGTCAATCCGATGGAATTCCTGCACCCCTGATGCTTTCGCGGCAAAGGCGCCATGCCTGCCCCAATCGCCCATCTGGTATTCGCCGCGCTGCGCCGCTACATGCTGGGACAGGCGGTGCCACAGGGCCCGCGTCCAACCCGGTTGAAAGCTCCCAATGGCGAAACGCCTCGATCTGTTCCTGCGCGCCACGGCCCTGGCCACTGCGATTGCGCTTGTTCCGGTGGCAACCGCCGGGCTCGCCGCGATCGATGCGCGCACCGGCCCCGAATTCGGCCGGCTGACCACGGTGTTTGAAAAGATCAAACAGGAATATGTCGAACCGGTCGATGATGACAAGCTGATCAAGGGCGCGATCAACGGCATGTTGACCGCGATCGATCCGCACAGTTCCTATCTCGACGTGCGCGATTTCACCAATCTGCGCACGCTGACCGAAGGGTCCTATGGCGGGCTGGGGCTCAGCGTTTCGATGGAGGATGGCGCGGTCAAGGTGATCGCACCGACCAAGGGCAGCCCGGCGGACAAGGCCGGGGTAAAAGCGGGCGATTTCATCACCCATATCAATGGCAAGCTGATCTATGGCGGATCGTTTGATGATGCGGTGGACCAGATGCGCGGCAATCCAGGCACCACGGTGCGGCTCACGCTCTATCGCCCGGGCCGCGATGATCCGATTGATCTGACCATCACGCGCCAGATCATCGAACTGCGCCCGGTCGATTACAAAGTGGTCAACGGGATCGGCGTGATTTCGGTATCCAGTTTCAGCGCCAACGCGGCAAGCCAGGTCAACGCTGCCTGGGCGAAAGTCAGGACCGAAACCGGTGGCCACCCGGCCGGCCTGATTCTCGATCTGCGTGGCGATCCCGGCGGCCTGCTGGATGAAGCGCTGGCGCTGTCTGACCTGTTTCTGGAAAAAGGCGTGATCCTGTCGCAGCGCGGCCGTTATGCGCGCGATACCGAAACTTTTACCGCCACCCCCGGTGATATCGCGCGCGGGCTGCCGATCATCGTGCTGACCGATGAAGGTTCCGCCTCGGCATCGGAAATCGTTGCCGGCGCGCTGCAGGACCAGCACCGCGCGCTGATCATGGGCCAGCGCAGCTTTGGCAAGGGCAGCGTGCAGACGATCGTGCCGCTGGACAAAGGCACCGCGCTGAAACTGACCACGGCGCTGTGGTTCACGCCATCGGGCCGGTCGATCCAGGAAGGCGGGATCACCCCGGATATTGCCGTGCCCCAGATTTCCGACCCCGATCTGCGCAAGCGCGCGGCGCGCGCCGCGCGCGAAAGCGATCTGCGCGGCCATCTTGCCAACCAGATCAAGGATGACAAGGACCTGGAAAAGGATTCCGCCGCCGATCCGCGTTTCAAGATGACGCCGGAAGACCTGAAGGCCAAGGGGATCGACGATTTTCAGCTGTGGTATGCAGAACAGACGATCGGCCGCACCACCCCGGCGGTGCTTGCCGCGCGCCGCCACGGCTAGAGCGCCGCGCCGATGACGTCCGATACGCTGCCGCGCAGCTTTCGCCTGGCCCGCCTGCTGGCGCTGATCGTGCCCGCAGCGGCCATGGCCACCGCGCTGGTCGCGGAATACGGCTTTGCCCTGGCGCCGTGCGAAATGTGCTGGTGGCAGCGCTATGCGCATATTGCCGCGCTGGTTCCCGCAATCGAGGCCTTTTTGGTACGCGATCGGCAGCGCGTGCAGATGTGCGTGGCGTTGGCCGTGCTGGGCATTGCCGCCAGCGGGCTGATCGGCGGCTTTCATGCCGGGGTGGAATACCATTGGTGGCAGGGGCTGACTTCGTGTTCCACCACGCACCTGTCGGGCGATCCGCTGGCCGCGATACTCAGCGCCCCGGTGATCCGCTGCGACGTGCCCGCGTGGACGCTGTTCGGCATCAGCATGGCCGGCTATAATTGCATCGGATCGCTGAGCGCGGCCGCGGTGATTGCCGTGCTTGCCCGGCGCGGACGGTAAGGACACAAGTTCGATGGACACAGTAGCGCGCAAGGCAATGATCCGGGTCGACCAGGCTGGCGAATTCGGTGCCACGCGGATCTATGCCGGGCAATTGGCCGTGATGGGCGATCGCGCGCCCCACGCCGCCGAAATCGGCCACATGGCCCAGCAGGAAGAAGGTCATCGCGCGCGGTTCGACGCGATGATTGCCGAACGCGGCGTGCGCCCGACACTGCTTCAGCCGCTGTGGTCGGCCGCCGGCTTTGCGCTGGGCGCGGCCACCGCGTTGATCGGGCCAGAGGCGGCGATGGCCTGCACCGCCGCGATCGAAACCGAAATCGACCGCCATTACACGCAGCAGCTTGACGAACTGGGCGACAGCGACCCCGAACTGTCAGACACGATCCGCGAATTCCGCGATGATGAACGTGCGCACCGCGATGCGGCGCTCGCCGCCGGTGCGGAAAAGGCGCCGGGCTATCCGGTGCTGTTTCACGCCATCCGCCTTGGCTGCCGCGCGGCGATCCGGCTTTCGGCGCGCATTTGACTGCGGTCAGCGACAGAATCGGCATTCGCACTTCAGCTACCGTTCAACGGTGGAACCGATTATAGAGCAAAGGGCGACGAGGTCAGATCCCCGTTTTGCCCGTTATTGGTTGTTCCTGCCGGAGAGTGGCCCGATGAAGCGCTTGATCCCCCTGTTTGCCGTGGCCTGTGCCATGGCCGCGCCGCATCCGGCCCTTGCCGCCGAGGGTGGGGACAAAGTCAACCAGTTGATCGTCTATGGCAACGACCCGTGCCCGCCATCGACCGATGACCAGATCACGGTCTGCGCGCGCAAGGGTGAGGGCGAACGGTTCCGCATTCCCGAACCGCTGCGCGACAATCCCAATGCGGTGGCGAACCAGGCCTGGACCGAACGGGTCAAGGCCTATGAAACGGTGGGCGCCACCGGCACCAATTCGTGCTCGCCAGTGGGTGGCACCGGCGCCACCGGGTGCCTGTCGCGGCTGATCAGTGCGGCCTATGCCGAACGCAAGCAATCGAGCGATGTCCATTTCGGCAAGCTGATCGAGGCGGAACGCGAAAAGCGGCTGCAAAGCGTTGACACCGATGCTGCCGCCGAACAGGCGCGCGTCGAATCGCTGGAAAAGGCCTATGACGCCAAGCTGGCGCGCGAACGCGCCGAAGGCGATGCCCAGGGCGGCGCTGCACCAACGACAGGGTCACCGGCTACACCTTCTCTGGCCACACCTTCACTGGCCACGTCGCCTGCCGATACGGCACCTGTCGGGCACCAATAGGCGCCCGCTCCAGGCGTCGCGATCAGCTCAGCGCGATATCGGGCGCGTCTTCCTGCTTCATGCCGACCACGTGATAGCCGGCATCGACATGGTGCACTTCGCCCGTCACGCCCGATGACAGGTCCGACAGCAAATAGAGCCCCGAACCGCCGACATCGTCGATCGTGACATTGCGGCGGAGCGGCGAATTCAGCTCGTTCCATTTGAGGATATAGCGGAAATCGCCGATGCCGCTGGCCGCCAGTGTCTTGATCGGGCCGGCCGAAATGGCATTCACGCGCACCCCGGCGGGGCCGCAGTCATTGGCCAGATAGCGCACGCTGGTTTCCAGCGCGGCCTTGGCCACGCCCATCACGTTGTAATGCGGCACGACCTTTTCCGCGCCGTAATACGTCAGCGTCAGGATCGATCCGCCCTGCGGCATCATCGGCAGCGCGCGCTGGGTCACCGCCACCAGGCTGTAGGCGGATATGTTCATCGTCATCAGAAAATTGTCGAGCGTGGTGTCGTAATAATGCCCGCGCAGCTGCGCCTTGTCGGAATAACCGATGGCATGGACAATGAAATCGATCGTCGGCCAGCGTGCGGCCAGCGTGGCAAAGGTGGTGTCGAGCGCGTCCATGTCGGACACATCGCATTCGATCAGGAAATCGCTGCCCACGCTTGCCGCCAGCGGGCGCACGCGCTTTTCCAGCGCCTCACCCTGATAGGAAAAGGCCAGCTCTGCGCCCGCTTCGTGCAGCCGGCGGGCAATCCCCCAGGCCAGCGATTTGTCATTGGCGAGGCCCATGATCAGGCCGCGCTTACCCTCCATCAGTCCGGTCATGCGCCCTCGGTTCGCTTGTCATCTGTCGTTTCAGGCCACGCCGCGGCGCGCCCATCGGTCTTGTTGTCATCGGCCTGGCCGACACTGTCGCGTTCTTCCGGCGTTTCGGCCAGCGCGGCATTGAGTTCGGCCCCTACCACCATTCCTAAGCCGACCAGCCAGAAAAAGAAAAGCGCGATCATCACGCCGGCCATGCTGCCGTACGTCAGATCGTACGTGAAAAGATAGCGCAACAGCTTTGGCAGTGCCCAGGTGATCGCCTGCCACCACGCCGTAACGAACAGCGCGCCGGGCCATTTGGGATAGCGGCGCGCGCGATAGGCGACCGGGCTCAACGATACGAACAGCACCCATAACGCGGCAAACAGCACCGGGGTCGGGGCAAACCGGGTCAGCGCCAGTTGCGCAATCGGCCCGTGCAGTTCGGGCGCCAGCGCAAACAGCGTTTCGACCGTGGCGCTGATCGCCACTTGCGCGGTGATCGCCAGCAGGATCAGCACCACCGACCCGATGATCAGCCCGGTAGAGGCCAGCCGCCGCCGCCAATAGGCCCGCGTCAGTTCGGTGCCATAGGCGCGGCGCAGCACATCACGGATGGTTTCCACCAGGCTGCCCACGGTCCACAGCCCCACTGCGCCACCCAGCCACAGCAGCGATCCGGTGCGCGCTGCCAGCACCCCGTGCGCCACCGGGCCCAGCACGCCGGCCACATCGGGCGGCATTGCCGCCAGCACCGTGGCCAGCGCCGCGCCGTTTTCGCTGGTGCGACCGGCCAGCGAAGCCAGCGCCGCCCCGGTAATGAAAAACGGAAACAGCGAAATCAGCATCATATAGGCAAAATTGCCGGCATGAATGGTGCCGTCGTTGATCACCCCGGCCAATACCCGGCGCAACACCCGCACCGCACGGCGGCGCGACCGTCCGCGCAGCCAGGCATCATCGACCTGGCCGTGCCAACGCAGTGCGCGCTTGCGCCGCGCCTCTGGCGAAAGGCTGGCCACCGATTTTTCGGGAACGGCCTGGCCCAGAAATCCCGCCGGGCCGTTCAATCCCGCTCCGGTGGCATTCGGGTCACCCGGGCGGTTTGCGGCCGGCATCAATCACATGCCCAGCCGGCCGCGCGGGTTGCGCGTATCCTGCCAGCCTTCCAGCCGGCGTTTGAGTTCGGCATCGTCGGCCGGCAGATCGATCGCCAGCGTGACCAACTGGTCGCCGCGTTCACCGTCCTTGCGCGAAAAGCCCTTGCCTTTCAGCCGCAGGGTCTTTCCGCCATTGGTGCCGGGCGCAACCGTCAGCATGACGGGGCCATCCACCGTGGGCACCTTTATCCGCGCGCCGCCCACCGCTTCATCCAGCGTGATCGGCACGTCGATGCGGATATTGTCGCCCTCGCGTTCAAAAAACGGATGCGGGGCAATCTCGATCGTTACCAGCGCATCGCCCGTGCCGCCGGGGCCGGCTTCGCCTTTGCCCGGCAGGCGCACCTGCTGGCCGTGCTCGACTCCGGCGGGCAGGCGCAGGTCGATCGTCTTGCCATCTTTCAGCGTGATCCGCTGCGGCGCGCGGGTGGCGGCATCGACGAACGGCACGACCAGCCGATAGGCGGTGTTGCCCCCGCGTGGCGGGGGGCCGCGCCTGCCGCCAAAGCCTGAACCGGCACCGCGTCCGCCAAACAGCCCTTCGAACAGGTCCCCCAGATCGGGCCCGCCGCCCTCGCCGCCACCGGCAAAGCCTTCGAATCCGTCGTGGCGAAACCCGCCTTGCGCATTGCCGAACCCGCCGCCCCCGCGGCCATAGCCGAACGGCGCGGCAGGGTTGCCATCGGCATCGATTTCGCCGCGGTCGAATTGCGCGCGCTTGTCCTTGTCAGACAGCAGGTCATAGGCGTTGGTGATTTCGCCAAACCGTTCCGCCGCGCGGGGATTGCCCTGGTTGCGATCGGGGTGCAGTTCCTTGGCCATCCGGCGATAGGCCGCCTTGATGTCCTTTTCGCTTGCACCGCGATCGACGCCTAGAATGGTATAGGGGTCTGCCATGCATGAATAGCTAGGCGCCAACCTGCCTTCCTGCAAGATTTCCGCGCGCATGCCGGCGCGATAGTTTTTTCCCCGCGCCCCTGGAACGGGCCCATCGCCCGCAAGTCCGTCTGGTCGGACGCGGTGCAGGCGCCTATGCAGACAGGGTTCGCGTCTGTGGCCGCCGATCGTTGATTCCGGTCATCGCCCTGCGCGCGATCTGCTGCCATGCCGCCAGGCAAGCTGTTGCTCCGACCGACACGGAAACGAAGCCCGAAACGATGCCCGACACCATTCCCGACACCGATCCGATTGCGCTGTTCGACACCTGGTTTGCCGAGGCGCAGGCGAGCGAGCCCAATGATCCCAATGCCATGGCGCTGGCCACGGCCACCCCCGATGGCCTGCCATCGGTGCGCATGGTGCTGCTGAAGGGTCACGGGCCCGACGGGTTCGTGTTCTACACCAATTTCCACAGCCGCAAGGGCGGCGAACTGGCGGCAAACCCGCATGTCGCGCTGTTGTTCCACTGGAAATCGCTGCGCCGGCAGATCCGCGTCGAAGGACCGATCCGCGAAGTGACCCCGGCCGAGGCCGACGCCTATTTCGCCAGCCGCCACCCCGAATCGCGGCTGGGTTCGGCCGCATCGGACCAGTCGCGCCCGCTTCCCGGCCGGCAGGTCTATCTCGATCGGGTGGCTGCGCTGCGCGAAGCCTATCCCGATGGCAATGTGGCGCGCCCGGCGCATTGGTCGGGCTATCGCGTGACGCCGCATCGTATCGAATTCTGGCAGGATCGCGATTATCGGCTGCACGAACGCCGCCGGTTTGACCGCGACGGCCTGGGCGGATGGACCAGCACGCTGCTTTATCCCTGACAACGTCCTTTTTGGTGAAATCCGGGGGGTCCGGGCATCAGGGCAAAGAACCCGTTCCCCCTTTCCCGCATGATGCTCTATGGCGCGGCACGATGACCCACCCCGCACACCCTGCCGGCACTCACGCGCACGCCCCACATACGCATGGGGGCCTCAATCGCCGGGCTGCGCTCGCGTCGATCGCGGTCGCCACTTTGCTGTTTGCGCTCAAGGCCTGGGCGGTGGTGTCGACCGGATCGCTGGCCATGCTTGGCAGCCTTGCCGATACCGCGCTCGATCTGGTGGCGAGCCTTGCCACGCTGCTGGGGGTGTGGATCGCGGCGATTCCCGATGATGCCAACCACCGTTTCGGCCATGGCAAGGCCGAGGCGCTCGCGGCGATGTTCCAGGTTGTGCTGATATCGCTGTCGGCAATCGGGCTGGGGCTTCGCGCGGTGTCGCAATTGCTCAGCGGCGGCGGCATGGGAGAACCTGACACGGGGATCGCGGTGTCGCTGGTGGCGATTGCTGCCACGCTGGCGCTGGTGACGTATCAGCGCCACGTGATTCGCCACACCGGCAGCCTGGCGATAGCCACCGACCACGTGCATTATCGCGCCGATCTGGTGCTCAATCTGGCGGTGATCGCGGCGCTGGCGCTGGATCACTGGGGCCATGTGCCAGGGTCCGATGCGCTGTTTGCGCTGGGCATTGCCGGCTGGCTGGGCTGGGGCGCATGGGGCGCGTCGCAGGCGGCGATCGAACAGCTGATGGATCACGAATGGCCGATCGAACAGCGCGAACGGTTTCTGGCCGTGGCGGCACAGCACCCCGCGCTGAAGGGCATTCACGATCTGCGCACGCGCACCAGCGGCAATCGCGATTTCGTGCAGTTTCACGTCTGGGTCGACGGCGCGATGACCGTGATCCAGGCGCACCATGTAATGGACGAAATCGAGGCGGCGCTGGCCCGCGAATTTCCCGGCACCGAAATCCTGATCCATCCCGATCCCGAAGGCCATGTCGATCATCAGCCGCTGGGCGCGCAGGATCTGCTGACCCAGGGCCTTGATGGCGAAAGCCCGGCGCTGCTGGTGCAGGGCGCGCCAAAGGGCTGAATGTCAGGAGGCCAGACCGCCCTCCCCGCCTTCACGCCCTCCCCGCCTTCCCAACCTTCCCGCCTTCCCGCCCTTACGGCCGCCGGAACAGCGCGACGACCGATCCCAGCCGCGTTGTCACCTGGTCCAGATGATCCTCGGGCGTCATCCCCAGCCGCACCACCACCAGATGGCGCGATGGCGATACCAGCACATATTGCCCCAAATGCCCTTCGCAGGCGTACAGATCGGCCGGGCCGCGATCGGGAAACAGCGAGGCTTCGCCGGTGGTGGCATGGCGGTTCAGCCAGATCTGTGCGCCATATTGCGCCTCACGCGGGGAGGGCGCGGTCATGAAATCGATCCACTGGCGCGGCACCAGCTGCACCCCGCCGGCCGATCCGCGATGGCGCAGGAATTCGCCGAACCGCGCCCAGTCCGGCGCGGTGGCATGGATCGCGCTGCCGCCGATCAGCGTGCCCGCGGCGTCGAATTCGGGCACGGCCGAGGCCATGCCCACCGGATCGAACAGCCGCGTGTGCAGATAATCGAGCACCGCGCGGCGCCGCATTTCGGGCGTGCCGCCGGGCGCCAGCACGCGCGCCGCCAGATCGGCCAGAATCACGCTGGTGTTGGTGGAATAGACCCAGGTGCTGCCGGCATCATGCTGCAGCGGCTGGCTTTCGGCATAGCGCGCCATGTCGTCGCGCCCGTCGAGAAACAGCATGCGCACTTCGTCCGACCGGAATGGCGGATTGCCGGCTTCGACATGGCGCAGCCCCGATCGCATCTGCAGCAACTGGCGCAAGGTGATTTCGCCGCGTGGATCGCCAGGGCGCTGCCACGTCGGGATCGGCACCGGATCATCCAGCCGCAGCCGCCCGTCAGACACCAGCATGCCGATCAGCACCCCGGTCACCGATTTGGCCATCGACCAGCTGATAAACCGGGTCTTGCGATCATATCCCGGGCCATAGCGTTCGGCCAGCGGCCGGCCATCGCGCCACACCAGCAGCGCGCGGGTTTCACCCGCTTCGGGCGCGGTGAACAGCGCATCGATCGCACGCGCCAGATCCTCGCGCCCGACCGGGGCGGGGTCACGGCTGACGACAGCAAGCGCCGCCGGGTTCAGCGCGGCGGGGGGCGCGGCCTGGTGGCACGCGATCATCGCTGGCACCAGCGCCAGCGGGGCGATAAGGCAAAGGCGGTCGAGAATCATCGGCTCTGACCCTTCACCACATTCGATCCGGCGGGCAATGCCAAACACCGATCTTCAACAGACTTCATCCGCTTTGTCGCCCGGCACCCTGTCATCTGGCACCCTGTCATCTGGCACGCTGTCATCTGGCGCAAAAGCTGCGTCGCCGGCCAAGCAGCCGCGTCGGCGCTGGCGGCTGGTTCTGGTCATCGCCGGGCTGGCCGTGGTTGGCGGGCTGGCCGCGATCTGGGCCCCGGCGCAGCGCTATGCGCAGACCGGCGCCGCCTATGGCGCGCGCGTGGCCTGTTCGTGCCGGTACATCGGCGGGCGCAGCCTGGCCGACTGCCAGAAGGATATGGAAGGCCCGGTGGCCTGGGCCAGCCTGAGCGACGATGCGGCGGCGCGCAGCGTGACCGCGCGCTATCCGCTGCTCGCGCGGCAGACCGCGACCTATCGCGAAGGCTGGGGGTGCCAGTTGCAGCCATGGACCGGGCCGCTTCCCTGAACGCGGATCAGATGTGATCGGGATTCAGATTTGACCGGGATTCAGATTTGACTGGGATTCAGGCGGCAGCTTCGGTGCGGTCGATCCAGCCGCCGCCGACCACACGGTCACCGGCATAGATCACTGCCGCCTGGCCCGGGGCCACGCCATATTCGCTCTGATGAAACCGGATTGCGGTGGCCGCGCCCTGGCCCAGCGGCCCTTCGAGCGTGATCGGCACGGGCTTGGCCAGCGATCGCACTTTGGCAGTCAGCACGGCATCCCCGGGCAGATCGCCGATTCGGTTGGTTTCGACCAGGTGCGCGCGCGCCACGCCCAGCATGGCGCGCGGGCCCACCAGCACGCGCCGCCCGGGCGCATCCAGCCCGACAACATACAACGGTTCGGCCTGCCCGCCGATTTCCAGCCCGCGCCTTTGCCCCACGGTATAGTGGATGATCCCGCGATGGGTGCCCAGCGTTTCGCCGGTGGCGGCATGGACAATCGCGCCCGGCACCTGGCCCTCCGGGCGAATCGCGCCGACCACGCGGGCATAATCGCCATCGGGGACAAAGCAGATATCCTGGCTGTCGGGCTTTGCCGCAACACCCAGGCCCATTGCCGCGGCGATCGTGCGCACTTCGGCCTTGGGCAATCCGCCCAGCGGAAAGCGCAGATAGGCCAGTTGTTCGTCGGTGGTGCCATAAAGAAAATAGGACTGGTCGCGCGCCGGATCGATCGCACGCGCCATCGTCACACCGGTGCCATCGTCCACCCGGCGCACATAATGCCCGGTGGCCAGGCAATCCGCCCCCAGATCGCGCGCCATGCGCAGCAGGTCGGTGAATTTGGGCCCCATGTTGCACCGGATGCACGGGATCGGGGTGCGCCCGGCCAGATAATCGTCGGCAAACCGTTCGACCACGGCTTCGCGAAAATCGGACTCGTGGTCGAACACGTAATGCGCAAAGCCCAGCCGATCGGCCACGGCGCGTGCGTCGCGGATATCGTCGCCGGCGCAGCACGCGCCCTTGCGCCCGGTGGCCGCGCCATGGTCATAAAGTTGCAGCGTCACGCCGATGACTTCGGCTCCGCTGGCCGCGGCAAGGCCCGCAACCACCGAACTGTCGACCCCGCCGGACATCGCCACGACGATGCGGCAGGCCGCAGCCGGGCGCGGCAGGTCGAACAGCGCGGCCGGATCGGTGATCGCGCCGGCCGCAAAAGCGGCGGAAAACGGGGCGGAATTGGCAGACATCGCCGCCCCATAGGCGTTTTTGCCCGGGTGCGCCATGGCAAAGGGCCATTCCCGAAGGCCGGGTTGCATGGTCTTAACTATGTCTAACCATCGGTAAAGGGCTCCTTTACCGTCCTTTATCCACGTTGGGTCTAAGACCGGCTCATGGACATGGGTCATTCTGATTCCCGCGGCTTTGACGCGAACGAACTTGCCCGGGGGCTGCGGCCTTTGGGCTGGAGCGAATTGTGCGCCCGCCTTGTGGCGGCGCAGGATTTGCGCCGCATCCAGGCCGAGACGGCACAGCGCGCCGGCGGCGGGCCGGATCAGGGCCGGCCGGCCGGGAGTTTTCACAGCGCCGCCGCGCGCATGCTCGAACGCGCCGGACCGGGCCAGGCCGGAGGCGTGCATGATGGTCCCGAAGCCCCCGTGAAGGACCCTCCGGCGATCGCATCGGCACCGCAAGGTTTCGTTAACCCAACCTCTTCAAACAATGGAAAAGGCAATCAGGGCAAAGCAGTCGTCGACAGTGAAGCATCGCTGATCGAACGCCAGATCCGCCAATCCGACGAGAACTGCCATGATTGAAAACCAGAAGATCAGGCCGGCCCAGGTCATTGGACCCTTGGGTGAACCGCTTACCGTCGATAGCCTGCCGCCGCCGAGCACGACGCGCTGGGTGGTTCGGCGCAAGGCCGAAGTGGTCGCGGCGGTCAACGGCGGCCTGCTGTCGATCGACGAAGTGTGCGAACGCTATAACCTTACCCTGGAAGAATTTGCCTCGTGGCAGCGCGCGGTCGACCGGTCGGGCATGCAGGGCCTGCGCGTGACGCGCATCCAGCATTATCGCGACCTCTACGAACGCCAGCAGAAGTATTGAGTGAACCGGTGTGCGGCGACCCGCCGCCGCCGGATACCGCAAGCCGCCTTTGGCGCGATTCCAACGCCGCCGGTCCGCCCGTGACCGGCGGCGCTTTCGTTCGGCAAGGGCCGTCGTTGCGCAACGGCCGTCCTTCAGCGAAGGTCGTCGGTCAGCACAGGTCGTCGTTCAGCACAGGTCAGGCGCGCTGCGTTCATCCGGTTTACGTCGTTCGTAGACCGCAATTTGCAACTTGTCGGATCGGGGATTATTGCCCTTCAGGGTGTGCTACGACCGGCGATGGCCATAACGCCGGCTTTGGGGTAACTCCGCCGGTATGGCGTGGCACCGCGGGGTCGGTGGGTTTGTGCCGGACGACCTGGTGCCCAAGGTCTTCGGGCAGGGCAAATTGAGGCTGGAATTTTTGGAAACGATGGCAAGCAGGACCGCAACAGACCTGACCGACCATGGCGCGTCGGGTGATGTGCACGGCGACGCCCGCGTGGTTGCGGGCGAACCCGTGCGCCCCCGCTATGGGGCCGATACGGCTGATGCCGATGCCGATCTGCCGCCTTCGGGCCCATCGCGGCGCTTGCTGGTGGTGCTGGCGGTTGTTGCGCTGGCGCTGTTGGCCGGGTGGTATGCCATCCAGAAAGTGCTGTCCCCCGCGGTCACCGCCCCGGCCGACAGCGGCGCGCAGACCGTAACCGTGATCGTGCCCGGCCGTACCACGGTGCAGGGCACTGTCACGGCAAGCGGCGTGCTGGCGGCGCGCCGCGATCTCCCGGTGGGCGTTGCCGGTGAAGGCGGGCGCGTGGTTCAGGTGCTGGTCGATGCGGGCAGTTTTGTGCGCAAGGGCCAGGTGCTGGCGGTGATCGACCGGTCGGTCCAGACCGAGGAAATCGCCAGCCAGGCCGCCGGCGTCGAAGTGCAGCAGGCCAATGCCCGCCTTGCGCAGAGCAAGCTCGACCGTTCGCTGAAACTGGTGGCCAATGGCTTCATTTCCAACGCCGATATCGAACAGCTGACCGCAACGCGCGATGCGGCGATGGCCCAGGTGAAAGTGGCACGCGCCACGCTGGCGCAAATGCGCGCAACCGCGGCACGGCTGAATGTTGTCGCGCCCGAGGCCGGTCTGGTGCTCACCCGCCAGGTCGAACCGGGCCAGATCGTCAGTGCCGGCAGCGGTGTCCTGTTCCGCATCGCGCGCGATGGCGAAGTGGAAATGCAGGCACGCCTGTCCGAAACCAATCTGGCCCGGCTGGCAGCGGGCGATCCCGCCGATGTCATGCCGGTGGGCACCGATCGGCACTTTACCGGGCATATCTGGCAACTGGCACCGACCATCGATGCCACATCGCGGCAGGGGATGGCGCGCATTGCGCTGCCGTCCGATCTGGCGCTGCGTCCCGGTGGCTTTGCCACGGCGACGCTGCGGTCGGGCACGACGACTGCACCCGTTCTGCCCGAATCCGCGATCTTGTCCGATGCCATCGGCGCCTTTGTCTATGTTGTCGGCACCGATGGCAAAATCGAACGGCGCGCGGTGGCCACCGGCGATGTCACCCCGGCGGGGATCACCGTGTTGAAAGGCCTGGGCGGCAGCGAACATATCGTGCTGCGCGCCGGCGGGTTCCTCAATCCCGGCGACAAAGTGCACCCGGTGTTTGATCACGGCCCGGCGCCAAAGTCCTGATCCAGGGCGGGAGAAGTCTCCATGAATTTCCGCAACTTGTCGGCCTGGTCGATCATGAACCCGGTCGTGCCGATTGTCCTGTTTCTGGGGCTGACGGTGTGCGGCATTGTCTCGTTCATGATGATGAAGGTGCAGAACACGCCCGACATCGAATTCCCGATGGTGATCGTCAAGATTTCGCAACCCGGCGCAGCGCCGACCGAAATCGAAAACCAGATCACCCAAAAGGTTGAATCCAGCGTCCGCACGATCGCCGGGGTCGACACTCTCACGTCGACTGCCGAAGAAGGCGAGACGACGACGATGGTGCAGTTCAAGATCGGGCAGGACATCAACGCCGCGGTCAACCAGGTGAAGAACGCGGTCGACCGGGTGCGCGGCGAATTGCCCGAAGGCATTCTGGAACCGCAAGTGTTCAAGGCCGAAACCTCGTCCGAACCGATCGCCTATTTTGCGGTTTCGGCCGACGACATGACGATCGAACAGCTGTCGTGGTTCATCGATGACACGGTGACCAAGCGGCTGCTCGGGGTTCCCGGCATGGCCGAAGTCAAACGATCGGGCGGCGTCGATCGCGAAATCACGGTGACGCTGGACCCCACGCGGATGATCGCGCAGGGCATTACCGCCACGCAGATCAACGCTGCGCTGCGCCAGGTCAATCTCAACGCCGCGGGCGGCAAGGCCGAAGTTGCCGGATCGCGCCAGTCGGTGCGCGTGCTTGGCAATGCCCGCACCGCGTTCGATCTGTCGCAAGTCGAAGTCGGGCTGGCCTCAGGCCACACCGTGCGGCTCGCCGATGTGGCCGATGTGCGCGACAGCTTCAGCGAAGTGACTTCGATCTCGAAATTTCGCGGAAAGCCGGTGGTCGTGTTCAGCATCGCCCGCGCCCGCGCCGAATCCGATGTGTCGGTCTATGACGGCACGGTCACCGAACTCGATCGCATCGAAAAGGAACAGGGTGGCCGCGTCCACTTCAAAAACCTTTTCAATTCGGTGACTTACACCCGCGACCAGTATCATACCTCGATGTCGTCGATGGTCGAAGGCGCGGTGCTGGCGGTGATCGTGGTGTTCTTCTTCCTGCGCGATTGGCGTTCGACGATCGTGTCGGCCATTGCCATACCGCTGTCTTCGATCCCGACGTTCTGGGTGATGAGCCTGATGGGTTTCACGCTCAATACGATGTCGCTGCTGGCGCTTGGCCTGGTTGCGGGCGTGCTGGTCGATGACGCGATTGTCGAAATTGAAAATATCGTGCGGCATATCCGCATGGGCAAAACGCCCTATCAGGCGGCGATCGATGCGGCCGATGAAATCGGGCTGGCGGTGGTCGCGACGACATTCTCGATTGTCGCGGTGTTCCTGCCGGTGGCGATGATGCCCGGGGTTTCGGGGCAGTTTTTCAAGAATTTCGGCATGACCGTGGTCGTGGCGGTGCTGTTTTCGCTGCTTGTCGCGCGCATGATCACGCCGATGGTCGCGGCCTATTTCCTGACGTCGCATGGCGAGGAAGAACACGGCGGCGGGCGCTGGATGGACCGCTATATGGCGGTGCTGCACTGGTCGCTCGACACCTCGAAGGCCGAGGCGCGCCGCGTCGGGCTGGTGCCGCGGCGCAGCGCCTGGTGGTATGCGCTGGTCCCGACCGGAATAGTGCTTGGCGCACTGGGCGCGTTTGTCGGGGCATTTGGCGCGATCTATACGCCGTTGTCGCAAGGGTCGCTGCCCGCCGCAGTGCCCCTGCTTGCCGGAATTGCCGGCGGCGCGGTCGCTGCGGCGCTGGCGATTGTTGCGGGCAGCACGCTGGTGCAGTTTGGCGGCCGTCGGCTGGTGCTGTGGTTTGGCTGGATCCGGCAGCGCGTGCGCGCGCGGCTGGTCGATCACCGGGTGTGGATGATGGGCATTGGCCTCGTCGCGCTGCTGCTGACGGTCGTGCTCGCGGTTTCGCTGCCAGTGCAGTTCTTTCCCGACACCAATGTGAATGAAAGCGAAATCGTGGTGGAAATGGTGCCCGGCACCACGATCCGCCAGACCGAGGCCAAAGTCGACGAAGTTCTGGCGCTGATCGAACACCAGCAGGAAGTCGGGATCGCGCTGGAAGCAATCCGCGAAGGCGCCGCCAACATCTATATCCAGCTGCGCCCCGACCGGAAACGCAGCTCGGTCCGGTTCGAACGCGATTTGACCCCGCTGCTGCAGAAAGTGGCCGATGCCCGGGTCAGCTTTGCCAACCAGAATGGCCCCGGGCCGGACAGCGGTTCGGGCCGGGCGATCAGCGTGATGCTGGCGGGATCAGACCCCGAACTGCTGCAGCGCACCGCGCAAACCCTTGTCACGCAAATGAGCGCGCTGAAGCAAGTGGTGGCGCCGCGCCTCAGTGCCGATCTGCGGCGCCCGGAAATCGTGATCACCCCCCATTTCGATCTGGCGGCATCGCTGGGCGTGACCACCCAGACGCTCAGCCAGGTGGTGCGCATCGCCACCCAGGGCGAAATCAACATGAACAGCGCCAAATTTTCGCTGTCCGATCGCCAGGTGCCGATCCGGGTGAAGCTGCCGGTGGAATCCCGCCGCGACATGAGCACGCTGGAAAACCTGCCGGTGCCTACGGTTACCGGCGATTCGGTGCCGTTGTCGCGCGTTGCGACAATCGGATTCGGATCGGGCCCGACCTCGATCCAGCGCTATAATCAAAGCCGGCGCGTGTTCGTCGGCGCCGACCTGCCCCCCGGCGTGCCCAAGGGCCTGGCCACAGATGCGATTGCGCGCCTGCCGATCATGCAGCACCTGCCCGATGGCGTAACCAACAAGGCCGCGGGCGAAGAACGGTTCCAGGCGGAACTGGTCAGCAATTTCGGCGTTGCGCTGGGGGCCGGCATCCTGCTCGTGTTTTCGGTGCTGGTGCTGCTGTACCACCGGTTCATTTCGCCGCTGGTCAACATGGGATCGCTGTTCCTGGCGCCGCTGGGCGGGCTGTTGCTGCTCGTGATCACCGGCAACGCGATTTCGCTGCCGGTGTTTATCGGCATGCTGATGCTGTTCGGCATCGTGGCCAAGAACTCGATCCTGCTGATCGACTTTGCGCTGGAGGAAATGGCCGCGGGCGAGGCCAAGCACCACGCGATCATCGAGGCGGGGCACAAACGCGCGCAACCGATCGTGATGACCACCGTGGCAATGGTCGCGGGGATGATCCCGACCGCGCTGGCGCTGGGTGGTGATGGCGGCTGGCGCGCGCCGATGGGCATCGTGGTGATCGGCGGGCTGACGCTGTCGACGCTGCTGACACTGCTGATCGTGCCAGCCGGGTTCAGCCTGGCCGACGGGCTGGAAAAACGTCTGGGGCCGTGGCTGGCGCGGCACGTGCTGGCCCAGGGCGATGATCGGGCAATACCGGGCGCTGCGCCGGTGTCCGGTCCGGCGCAGCTGCACCCGGCAGAGTGACCGCAACGCGGCCCGCCGGGCGCGCGCCGGGCCGCCGTCCGGGCGTGCTGTTTCCCGCCGATCCGGGCCGCCGCATGCGCATGGTGGCGGCCGCGCTGCTGATATTCATGGCGGCATTGTTTGTGATCGCCCGGCATTATTCGGGGCATCATGCCGGCCGTGGTACGGGGTGGGGTTCGGCGTCGGACGCAGCCTGGGGCTATCTTGCAGCCTTTGCCGAGGCGGCGATGGTGGGCGGGCTGGCCGACTGGTTTGCCGTCACCGCGCTGTTTCGCCGCCCGCTTGGCCTGCCGATCCCGCATACCGCGATCATCCCGGCCAACAAGGATCGCATTGCCGACAGCATGGCCGCGTTTCTGCGCGCCAATTTCCTGACGCACCAGGTCGTCGCCCGGCGGCTTCATCGGCTGGATGTGGCCGGTGTCCTGGCTGGCTATCTGGCCGATCCGGGGCGGGCGGGCGGGCGCATTGGCGACAGCCTGTCCAGCCTGATGGCCGATATCCTGGCCACGCTCGATCCAGAAAAAGTCGGCCGCCCGGCCAAGGCGCTGCTCAGCCGCCAGATCGAACGCATCGATCTGGCGCCGTTGCTGGGCCAGATTCTTGCTGGCCTGATTGCCGATGGGCGCCACATGCCGGTGATCGACAGCGTGCTGCGCCGCGTCGGCGCGCTGCTGGAAGACAACGAGGATGCGCTGCGGGCGATGATCCATGATCGCGCCGGCACGCTGATGCGGTGGACCCGGCTGGATGACCGGCTGGCCAATGCCCTGCTCGATGCGCTCTATGCGCTGCTTGCCGAAACGCTGGTCGATCCGGCGCATCCGGTGCGGCGCAAGATCGATGAAACGCTGACCCGGCTGGCGCAGGATCTGGTGTCCGATCCGGCAATGGGCGCGCGGGTTGCCACGCTAAAGGCAGAGGCGCTGGCCAACCCGGCCTTTTCCGCCTGGCTCGATGCTCTGTGGGAACGCAGCCGCGTCCGCCTGATCGCCGTTTTGCGTGCACCGGTCGCGCCGGGTGGGGCGAACACCGGCGGCCTGGGGGAACTGGGCGCCGGAATGGCCGCATTCGGCCGCGCGCTGGGCGAAGATCCCGGCCTGCGCGCGATGGTCAACCGGTTTGCGCGCCGATCGCTGGCGGGGCTGGCCAGCCGCCACGGCGATGATATTGTGCGCACCGTGTCGGAAACGGTGCGGCGCTGGGATGCCGGCACGGTCACCCGGCGCATCGAAAGCGCGGTCGGCCGCGATCTGCAGTTCATTCGCATCAATGGCACGCTGGTCGGCGGGCTGGTCGGGCTGGCGCTTCACGCGGTGGAACGCTGGATCTGATCGTGCGCGTGCCAACCACCCCTTTCCGAAAGTCGTTTTCGATTGCCGAGGACTGGATGACTGCAAACCTTCCCCACCTGGCCACACTGCGGCTTGACTTGCGCCCGCCCGTCGCCGGCGATCTTGAGGGTCTGGCCGCTGTCATGGCCGATGACGAGGTGCGGCACTTCCTGGGCAACCGGCCGGTCACGCTGGCTGACGAATTTGCCCGCGTGATGCGCAACGCCGGTAGCTGGGCGCTTTATGGCTATGGCACGTTCATGATCCGCCATGCCGGCAGCGCGGCGATCATCGGCGTGTGCGGGGTGTTTCATTCGTGGCGCGGGTTTGGCCGGGGGCTGGATGATACGCCCGAGGCGGGCTGGATTCTGGCGCGCCCGGAATGGGGCAAGGGCCTGGCCAGTGAAGCGGTCGGCGCCGCGCTGGCCTGGTTTGATGGCGCGCATGGTCCGCGCCGCATCGCCTGCATGATCGACCCCGGCAACACGGCCTCGCTGGCGCTGGCAGCGCGGCACAACTTCGTCCGATATGGCGAACACGAGCTTGATGATGGTCCGGTCGTGCTGCTGGAACGCGGCGCGGCCAAGGTGTCTGCGCCCGGGGACTGACCGGCCGGAAAATGCGCGACAAATGCGTGACTTGGCGTGGGGTGCAGCCCGGGGCCCCATGATTTCGGCGTGATTTCGGCCCCGCAGGCGATTGTTGCATCGCCGCAACCTGCGCCGCTTCATCGTCCCTTTTCAACGTCATAAGACATGCTGCGTCACACAGATGACCGCAAATTGTCACGCGCCAAACTTATCCGCCGGGGCGCCGCGTCAGACGGCCCACCACCCCCCCAGGGAGCATACCCATGACTTTGTCGCACCTGCTTCGTGCCTCGCTGTCGCACGTCGCACTGATCGCCGCCGCCCAGACCGGGATGGCCACCGCCGCGCATGCCGCCGATGCCGCGCCAGTCGCTGCACCGGCCGAAACCGGCGCAACCGAAGCGATCGTGGTCACTGCAAAGCAAACGCGGTCTGCCACCGCGGTCACCGGCGCCGAAATCCAGAAGATCCTGCCCGGCGTGTCACCGCTGAAGGCGGTCGAAACGCTGCCCGGCGTGCTGTACATCACGGCCGACCCCTGGGGTAACAACGAACAGAACGCGCAGATTTTCATCCACGGGTTCAATTACCAGCAACTGGGCTACACGCTCGATGGCGTGCCGCTGGGTGATCAGAACTATGGCAACTACAACGGCCTGTCGCCGCAGCGTGCGGTCGTTTCCGAATTTGTCGGCCGGGCGGTGGTTTCCACCGGCGCGGGCGATCTGGGCACGGCTTCGACCAGCAATCTTGGCGGCGCGATCGAAACCTTCACCGCCGAACCGGCGCGCAAATTCGGCGCTGCGGTCGATGAAACCGTGGGCAGCTATGGCACCTCGCGCACCGTGGTGCGGCTGGACAGCGGCGCATTCGGCCCGGGCAAAACCAACGCGGCCTCGGTCATCGTCGCCCGGCAACATGCCCGCGCGTGGGATTTCAACGGCATCCAGGGTGGCTGGCAAGTCAACGGCAAGTTCGTCCACGAAGACAGCGTGGGCAAGCTGACCGCGTTCTTCGATTATTCCGACAAGACCGAACCAAACGAAGACGCCACCAGCTTTCGCATTCCGGCGACCACGCCCGCGCAGGCCTATACCCCCTATACCCGGCCCTATCTCTATCCGAACCTTGGCGCGATGCAGTCCTATCTCGACGCCTATGGCAACAGCCCCGCGGCCGAAGGCGGCAACTATCACAACTATTATTCCGATGCGCAGCGCACCGACTATCTGGGCTATCTGAAGTATGACGCGCATCTGTCGGACACGCTGAGCTGGTCCAATCAGGCCTATTTCCATCATGACGATGGCGTGGGCGTGGTTGCCGGGCCGCTGGGCCAGTCGATCACCGTGATCCAGGCTTATCTCGATCCCAACTATGCGACCGACAAGCATTTTTCGGGCAATGGCAATGGAGCGGGCAACACCGCGCTGGGCGCGCAGCTGTTTGCCGCCACTGGCGGCGCGGGGCTGGTGATCCGCACCACCGAATACCGCATCGATCGCGAAGGCGTGCTGTCCACGCTGCATCTTGACCTGGGCGCGCACCAGATCGAGCTGGGCGGCTGGTTCGAACACAACAGCGCCACGCAATGGCGCCGGTGGTATGGCGCGGATGTGACCCGGCCCACCAGCTTTACCCCCTATATCCGCCCGTCGAACCCGCTGTTCACGCAATATCAGGGGGAAGCGCGCGTGCAGGACCTGCAACTGCACATCCAGGACAATTGGCGCGTGACCAACCGCCTGGCGATCGAGGCCGGGTTCAAGACCAGTGCGCAGTGGGCCAGGGGTTCGTACCCGGTCCAGCCGCTGGCCGGATCGCTGTCCGGGCTGCAGGGCGGGCTGCCGCAGGGCCGGATCACCACCACGCGTTGGTTCCTGCCGGCGTTCGGCGCGAAATTCGACCTGACCGCGCACGAGCAGCTTTATGTCAACGTGCAGAAGAACTTGCGCCAGTACATGACGTATCTCGGCGGGGCTTCGCTTTCGCCGTGGTTCACCGGCAGCCAGGCCGCGTTCGACAGCTTTGCCAGCCAGGGCAAGCCGGAGGAAAGCTGGACTTATGAAGCCGGGCTGCGCACCCGCCGCAGCTTTGCCGGTGCGCCGGTTTCGGCGATCGAGGCGCAAGTCAACTATTACCACGTCACCTTCAGCAACCGTCAGCTGGCGATCAACAGCAACCCCGGCGGCATCGCCGGCAGCGGGATCACCGGCGGCACGGCCACGCTGGTCAACGTGGGCAGCGTGCACACCGATGGTGTCGATGGCGCGGTCACGCTGCATTTCGGCCCGCATGCCGCGCTCTATGATGCGGTGTCGTACAACCGATCGACCTATCAGAGCGATTATACCTCGACCGCATTCGGCATCGGCGCGGCGACCAACAGCTGTGGCACAGGGGCTGCCGGCGTCGTGCCGACGTGCGGCAAAGTCATTCCCGGCACTCCGATGTGGATGAACAAGACCGTTGCCAGCCTGAATTTCGGCCCGGTCGAGCTGCAGGCGATCGGCGATTATGTTGGCAAGCGCTATGCGACTTATACCAATGACACCGGCGTGCCGTCATATTTCCTCGCCTCGGCGCGGGTCACGGTGCACTTGCCCGCGGAAAAGCTGCACCTGGCCAAGGCCGATCTCAGCCTCAATGTCACCAACCTGACGGACGAGACCGGGGTTTCGACGGTTTCGATCGGTGCGGCGGCCAACAGCTATTCGGCCTATCCGATTGCGCCGCGCCAGTGGTTCCTGACATTCGGCGCCGGCTTCTGAACACTGCGACGCGGCGGTTGGGGCAACCGCCGCGTCGGTCCTGCGGGGGGTAAAGCAAGATGCTCGCGGCCGGATCAGCCGGCGGTGAGCGTTGCCGTTGCGGCAGGCCGGTCGGCGCTGCTTTCCGGACTGTTGCCCAGGCGGAAATGGAACAGGCGGCTGGGGCCGTCTTCGGGCAGCAGATAGAGCTCGCGGCCCTGCAGCGTCATGCCTTCGCCGGTATAGGGCCTGGCATGGCTATGGGATCGCGCGCGCTCGGTGGCGCCGCTGCGCAAGGTTCGCACCAGCTTGAGCGAGGGAAAATCGATCCAGTCGATCGTGCCGCTGTGCCGCGTGCGCAGTCCGCCGGCGACCAGCTGCCCATCGACGAACTTCATGTCCTGATAGTGCGTGGCCGACGGGTTGCGCACGATCTGCATCGGCGTGCCCCCGGTCAGATCGATCAAATAGAGCCGCTTGCTGTCCCAATTGCCGGCCACCAGGCTGCTGCCCGATACCGCGACGCAGCCCAGGTGATCGGGCACGTGGATCTTGCGGCGGATCTGCAGCGTTTCGGGGTCGATTTCCATGAGCACGGCCGAACTGTGCGCGTGGTATTCGGCCACCGGCACCCAGATCGCGTCATCCGCGATCGAAAATCCGCCGGGGTGATAGCGGGCGCCGTCGGTCAGCTCGACCTGCCGCACAAAGGCGCCTGTCGTCCGGTCGAATTCGTGCAGGTATCCGCGGCGCTTTCCGATATCGACCGAAGTCACCCAGATGTGCCGGCTGTCGAGATCGACCCCCTGCACATGGAACAGCTTGCCCTGCAGCACCAGCGTGCCGAGCAGCTGCGCGTTTTCAATTCCGCTTATGGGCGCAGGCCGTGCGGCGCGCGCCGATGCGATCGGCAAAGTCAGGGCGACGGCGGCGACGGCAGCGCACAAGATTGCAGTGCGCCAGGCGGTGCGGATCATTGCGTTTCCCCCCGGGGATCGGCGATGCCCGTGCGATAGTCGTGCGGTGTTACGGTGCCGAGTCAACCCGATGGCAAGACGGAGTCACCGCTTTATTTGCGTCAAACAAAAAAGAGGGGCGGAAAGGTTTTCCCTTTCCGCCCCCCCCTTTGTGCCTTTCGGCCGGGATGCGTGAACTTAGAAGTCCATGCCGCCCATGCCGCCCATGCCGCCGGGCATTGCCGGAGCGGCCTTGTCTTCGGGCTTTTCCGCGATCGCCGCTTCGGTGGTGATCAGCAGGCCAGCGACCGAAGCCGCATCCTGCAGCGCGATGCGAACGACCTTGGTCGGGTCGATCACGCCGGCAGCCTTCAGGTTTTCATAGACGTCGGTCGCGGCGTTGAAGCCGATGCCTTCGTCGGACTGGTCAAGCAGCTTGCCGGCAACGACGGCGCCATCATGGCCGGCGTTTTCGGCAATCTGCTTCAGCGGGGTGCTGATCGCCTTGCGCACGATGTCCACACCGCGGGTCTGGTCTTCGTTGATCCCGGTCAGACCGGCCAGTGCGCGCGTTGCATAAAGCAGCGCGGTGCCGCCGCCCGTCACGATGCCTTCTTCAACGGCAGCGCGCGTGGCGTGGAGCGCGTCGTCAACGCGATCCTTCTTTTCCTTCACTTCGACTTCGGTCGCACCGCCGACCTTGATCACGGCAACCCCGCCGGCGAGCTTCGCCAGACGTTCCTGCAGCTTTTCACGGTCATAGTCGCTGGTGGTGACTTCGATCTGGGCCTTGATCTGTTCAACGCGGGCCTTGATCTCGTCGGCCGAACCGGCGCCATCGACAATCGTGGTGTTGTCCTTGTCGATGGTGACCTTCTTGGCCTGGCCGAGCATGCCGAGCGTCACGCTTTCCAGCTTGATGCCCAGGTCTTCGCTGATCATTTCACCCGCAGTCAGCGTGGCGATATCGCCCAGCATCGCCTTGCGGCGATCGCCAAAGCCCGGCGCCTTGACCGCAGCGATCTTCAGACCGCCACGCAGCTTGTTGACCACCAGGGTGGCCAGCGCTTCGCCTTCGATGTCTTCGGCGATGATCAGCAGCGGACGGCCCGACTGCACAACCGCTTCCAGGATCGGCAGCAGCGCCTGCAGGCTCGACAGCTTCTTTTCGTGGATGAGGATATAGGGGCTTTCCAGCTCCACCGTCATCTTGTCGGGGTTGGTGATGAAGTACGGCGACAGATAGCCGCGATCGAACTGCATCCCTTCGACCACGTCGAGCTCGAATTCGAGGCCCTTGGCTTCTTCGACGGTGATCACGCCTTCCTTGCCGACCTTTTCCATCGCTTCGGCGATCTTCTGGCCAACTTCGACATCACCGTTGGACGAGATGATGCCGACCTGGGCGATTTCGGCAGTGCCGGAAACCGGGGTCGAACGCGCCTTCAGATCCTCGACAACCTTGATCACGGCCAGATCGATGCCGCGCTTCAGGTCCATCGGGTTGATCCCGGCGGCGACCGACTTCATGCCTTCGCGCACGATCGCCTGGGCCAGCACGGTGGCGGTGGTGGTGCCGTCGCCGGCCTTGTCGTTCGCCTTCGAGGCCACTTCGCGCAGCATCTGTGCGCCCATGTTCTCGAACTTGTCCTTCAGTTCGATTTCCTTGGCAACCGACACACCGTCCTTGGTGATGCGCGGTGCGCCAAAGCTTTTGTCGATCACGACATTGCGGCCCTTGGGGCCCAGAGTGACTTTCACCGCGTCAGCGAGAATGTCGACACCCTTGAGGATGCGTTCGCGCGCATCGCGCGAAAAGCGTACGTCCTTGGCAGCCATTGTACCTGTTCCTTTGAATGCAGTGTGTGAAGTTCAGAGCGCTCAGCCAACGATGCCGAGGATGTCCGATTCCTTCATGATCAGCAGGTCTTCACCCGCGACCTTGACTTCGGTGCCCGACCACTTGCCGAACAGCACGCGATCGCCAACCTTGACGTCCATCGGGGTGATCGTGCCGTTTTCGGCACGCGCGCCGCTGCCGATGGCGACGACTTCGCCTTCAGCCGGCTTTTCCTTGGCGCTGTCGGGGATGATGATCCCGCCAGCAGTTTTTTCCTCGGCCTCGACGCGGCGCACCAGCACGCGGTCGTGCAACGGACGGAATGACATGGGTTGCTTGCCTCTCAGTTCATCGATCGGCCTCAATCGGCCGGATCGGTGTTGCGAAATTCTCTGGCACTCGCACAGGGTGAGTGCCAGCGGTGCCGATATGGGTAAGCCGGATGGGGGCGTCAAGAGGGGCAGGGCACAGATTTGTCGCGGTGATTTTCCCGCGGCTGGACAATTGGCTCTGGCAGGCCCGCGCGTCAGTGCGCGGCAAACAGCCCTGGCACCGCAGCTTCGGGCAAATGTCCGTCGGCCTGGGGCGCATCGGCCACCAGGCCCAGCTCCACGCGCAAATGCCAGCGCCAGATCAGCAGGCCGGCCACCACCACCAGCCCGGCGAGCAGCCCCAGCCACACGCCCACCCCGGCCAGCGGGGTATAAAGCCCCAGCAGCACCGCGGTGCCCATGCCCGGCACCCAGTATCCGAACAGCGCGATCGCCATCGGCACGCGCGTATCCTGCAATCCGCGCAGCAGCGATGCCGCCACGGTCTGCGCCCCGTCAAACAGCTGGAACGCGGCGGCCACGCTCATGTAACGGACGGTCAACGCGACCAGAGCGGCATTTTCGGGCAGGGCGGGATCGACATAGAGCACGATGATCGTGCGCGGCGCAAACAGCAGCAGCGCGGCCGCAAGCGACATGAACCCGATCCCGGTCATCAGCGCCACGTGCCCGGCCAGCGTAACCCCGTGGCGATCACCCGCGCCATAGGCCCGGCCCACGCGGATCGTTGCGGCCTGGGCAATGCCGAACGGCACCTGAAACGTGATGGCGGCAAATTGCAGCGCCAGCGTGTGCGCGGCCAGCGGCACTTCGCCGATCCGCCCCATCAGGAATGCCGCGCCGTTGAACAGCCCGGCCTCGGCCAGGATTGTGGTGGTGATCGGCACGCCGATGCGCAGCACATCGCGCAGCCGCACCCAATCGATCCGCCACCACCGGCCAAGCAGGCGATAGCGGTGCAGCCGCCGGTCAAACCGGATCACCAGCATAAACGCCGCCAGCGTCAGCGAACTGGTGATCACGCTCGACAGCGCCGAACCTTGCAGCCCCAGCGCAGGCATGCCGCCATGGCCAAACACGAACAGCCAGTTGCCCAGCCCGTTGGTCAGCAGCGCCAGCACGGTGATCGCCAGCCCGACCCCCGGCCGGCCCAGCGTGGCCACCGTGCCGCGCAACAGCGACCCCAGCACGGTGGGCACCGCCGCCCACATCAGCACCCGCATGAACGGAACGGCCAGTGCGATCACACGCGGGCCCTGCCCGGTCAGCGCCAGAATCGGGCCGATCATGGTGCAGATCGCCATCGCCCCCAGCGCCGCGGCAATACCCGCCCACGCCGCCATGCGCACCGACCGGCGCACTTCGCGCACGGCGTGGCTGCGCCGCCCGAGTTCGGCCGCGATCAGCGGCGATGCCGCGCCCACCAGCCCGGTCAGGCTCCAGATCAGCAGGCTGAAGACGGAAACGGTCAGCGATGCGGCCGCCAGTTGCGCTGGCCCCAGCCGCGCGACAAACACCACATCGAGCGCAAACACCGCCATCTGCAGCAGGTTCGACGCCACCAGCGGCGCCGCCAGCGCCAGCGTGGCGCGCGCTTCATCCAGGATCGTGCGGGGCGGATTTTCGAACATCGTGGACGCGCCATAAAGCGTGCCGCACAAAAGTGGTCCGGTTTTTTCGCCAGGCCACCTGATTTCGCCAGTCTATCTGATTTCGCCAGGCCATCCGATAAAGTGCGGCGATGGTGACAAAGGGTGTGCCGGATCAATGGTCAGGCGCCGCGCGTCGGGTCAGGGCTCAAAACGGGCCGGGGCTCGCGACGTGCCGGGAAGGGCATCGCTGCCGGGCCGGCTTCGGTTCGATACTGCAAGGAACATCCGGGGGCGCTCATTTGAAACGTTTTCTGCTGGTATTGGCGCCGGGCTTGCTGCTGTCGGCTTGCGGCGAACCGAAACCCGATGTGACGGTCGATGCGGGTAATCCGCTGGCCGTTGCATCCGATACCGGCACGACCGCCGCAATCGATTCCGCCGCTCCCTCGCCGGCACCATCCGCCCCCACGCCTTGATTCTGCGCTACGCCGCAATTTTAGCCCGTTGCGCCCCGCAAGCCGCTTGCGTCGGGCGCGTGGTGGCGCGATGACGGCACACAGGATAGCGGGCGGCCAAGCCCGCGCCACGATGGAGAGGACAAAGCCATGAATGTGATGACCGCTGACGCCGTGCAGGCACTCGTCGCGCCCTTTGCCAAACGCTATGACAACTTCATCGGCGGCACATGGGTTCCCCCGGTCAATGGCCGCTATTTCGACAATGTGTCGTCGATCAACGGCCAGGTGGTGTGCGAATGCGCGCGATCGGATGCGGCCGACATCGAACTGGCGCTGGATGCCGCGCACGCCGCGCGCGTGGCCTGGGGCAAGACTTCGGCGGCCGACCGCGCGCTGATGCTGACACGGATTGCCGACCGGATGGAGGCCAATCTGGAAAAGCTGGCCACTGCCGAAACCTGGGACAATGGCAAGCCGATCCGCGAAACGCTGGCTGCCGACATTCCGCTGGCGATAGACCATTTCCGCTATTTCGCCGGCTGCGTGCGCGCGCAGGAAGGGTCGTTGTCGCAAATCGATGATGATACCGTGGGCTATCACTTTCACGAACCGCTGGGCGTGGTCGGGCAGATCATCCCGTGGAATTTCCCGATCCTGATGGCGGTGTGGAAACTGGCGCCGGCGCTGGCCGCGGGCAACTGCGTGGTGCTCAAACCCGCCGAACAGACCCCGGCCTCGATCATGGTGCTGATGGAACTGATCGCCGACCTGCTGCCCGCGGGCGTGTTGAATGTGGTCAACGGCTTCGGGCTCGAAGCGGGCAAGCCGCTCGCCTCGTCAAAGCGGATCGCCAAGATCGCGTTCACCGGCGAAACCTCGACCGGCAAGCTGATCGCCCAATATGCCAGCGAAAACCTGATCCCCGTCACGCTGGAGCTGGGCGGGAAAAGCCCCAACATCTTCTTTGCCGATGTCGCCGCGCACGATGACGACTTTTTCGACAAGGCGATCGAAGGCTTTGTGATGTTTGCGCTCAACCAGGGCGAAGTGTGCACGTGCCCCAGCCGCGCGCTGATCCAGGAATCGATCTATGACCGGTTCATGGAGCGCGCGATTAAGCGGGTTGAGGCGATCGTGCAGGGCAACCCGCTGGATATCAACACGATGATCGGCGCGCAGGCCAGCGAGGAACAGCAGGAAAAGATCCTGCGTTATCTGCAGATCGGCCGTGATGAAGGCGCGACCGTATTGACCGGTGGCGGGGTTGCCAATCTGGGCGGGGCGCTGGCCGGCGGGTTCTATATCCAGCCGACCGTGTTCAAGGGCCACAACAAGATGCGCATTTTTCAGGAGGAAATCTTTGGCCCGGTGGTGTCCACCACCACGTTCAAGGATGCCGACGAAGCGCTGTCGATCGCCAATGACAGCGCCTATGGCCTGGGCGCCGGGGTGTGGAGCCGCGATGCCAACACCTGCTATCGCTTTGGCCGCGCGATCGAGGCCGGGCGGGTGTGGACCAATTGCTATCACGCTTATCCGGCGCATGCCGCGTTCGGCGGATACAAACAGTCGGGCATCGGGCGCGAAACGCACAAGATGATGCTCGATCACTATCAGCAGACCAAAAACATGCTGGTCAGCTACAGCGCCAAGAAACTGGGCTTTTTCTAAAAGCTGCCTTTTTGAAAGCTGGCAGCGAACAGGGCGTTCAAATCCTCCCCGTACCGGGGAGGGGGACCATGCGCAGCATGGTGGAGGGGCCTCTCCACCGCACGAAACCTCCAGAACACGGACGTTTCGCGTCGGAAAAGCCCCTCCCGGTCCCCCTCCCGGTCCCCATCCCCGGCCCGGCGAGGATTGGCGGGACTTGACCTCCCCGCCCCGCTCAATCACGCTCCTGCCGATGCACAAACCCAAATCCCTTGCCGTTCCGCTGGTGCTGTTGCTGGCGATTGCGGTCATGCTCAATTTCGTCGATCGCGGGGCAATCGGGATTTCCGCGCCGGCCATGACAAAGGCGCTGGGGCTTAGCGCCACGCGCTTTGGCCTGGCGGTTTCGGCGTTTTTCTGGACCTATGGATTGACCCAGCCGTTCATCGGCATGGCCGCCGATCGCTGGCCGGCGGGGCGCGTGCTGGCGCTTTCGGTCGCGCTGTGGGGCGTGGCCACGCTGCTGACCGGTTTTGTGGCAAGCCTTGCCGTGCTGATCGGGCTGCGGCTGGTGCTGGGGCTGGGCGAAGCGGGCCTGTTTCCGTGCACGTCAAAGCTGATTGCCGCACACGTGCCGCCCGAACGGCGCGGGCTGGCCAATGCGATGGTGGCGGTCGGGCTGGCGCTGGGGCCGGCGCTGGGCACGCTGGCAGGCGGCATGCTGCTGGCCAGCCACGGCTGGCACTGGGTGTTTTTCGTGTTTGGCGCGGTTACGCTGGTCTGGACAGTGCCTTGGCTGGCCCTGCTGGTGCGGTTGCCGGGCCACAGCGGGGCCGATCCGGCAGATCGGGCGGCTGACCCTGCCATGCCGATGGGCCAGGTGCTGGCGCAGCGCACGCTGTGGATCATGGGTGCGGCGCATGCCCTTGCCAATTATGGATTTTTCTTCGTCGCCGCGTGGTTGCCGCTCTATCTGGTCAAATCGCGCGGCCTGTCGATCCCGACGATGACGCTGTTTGCCACGGCGACATTTGCCGCGCAGGCGGTGGCCTCGCTGGGTTGGGGGCAACTGGCCGATGCACTGGTGCGGCGCGGGATGCCGGCGTCATTGGCGCAGCGGCGGCTGGCGACGCTGGCCCAGCTGGGATCGATCGCAGGGGTTGCCGGTATTGCGCTGGCCAATGGGCCGGGGCCACTGCTGGCCGCGCTGGTGGGGACCGGGGTGTTTCTCGGCTGCCTGCCGACGATGGTCTATGCGCTGGGGCAGGGCTATGCCGCGCCGCGCGGGGTCGCCGCCTGGATCGGGGTGCAGACGGCAATCGGCAGCCTGTCCGGCATCATCGGCCCGGTGGTAACCGGGATGATTGTCGATGCCACCGGCAGCTTTTCGGGGGCCTTTGCCTTTGCCGGGCTGGTCAGCGCGGCCGGCGCCGCGGTGTTTGCGTTTGCGCTGCCGTGATGGTGTCATACCAATGTGCAGAGAGCTTGACTTGACGCACCTTGGCATAAGCCCGCGCGGCGCATGAGCGTCGCGTTGTGCGATGCGTTCCCCTCATCGCACATCGGTATTGCGCGTTTCGCACCAGGCACCGGCACACGCAAAAAAGGGCGACACCTGCGGGTGCCGCCCTTTTTCGTGATCGATAATCCGGTCCTGCTCCGCGAAGGGAGCAAGAGGCGCGAATTACTTGATTTCGACGGTGCCGCCGGCGTCTTCGATCTTCTTCTTGATTTCTTCGGCTTCGGCCTTCGAAATGCCTTCCTTGACCGCCTTGGGAGCGGCTTCGACCAGCGCCTTGGCTTCGGTCAGACCCAGCTGGGTGATCGCGCGGACTTCCTTGATCACCTGGATCTTCTTGCCGCCGTCGCCGGTCAGGATGACGTCGAATTCGGTCTTTTCTTCCACCGCGGCAGCGGCTTCAACGGGGGCTGCGGCCACGGCCACGGCAGCAGCGGCGCTCACGCCCCATGCTTCTTCCAGGGCCTTGGCAAGGTCAGCGGCTTCGAGAACGGTCAGCTTCGAAAGTTCTGCAACGAGATTGGCGATATCGGCCATGATGGTTACTCCTGAGATGGGTGCGCCCAAACTTTTGGGCGAATGGGGATTGAACCTGTCTTACGCGGCATCTTTTTCGGCGTAGGCGGCAAAAACGCGGGCCAGCTTGGCCGCCGGAGCGGTAACAACCTGGGCGATCTTGGTCGCGGGAGCCTGAATGAGGCCGATGAGCTTTGCGCGCAGCTCGTCGAGCGACGGCATCGAGGCGAGCGCCTTGATTCCGTCGGCGTCGAGCACGTGCGTGCCCATACCGCCGCCCAGGATTTCGATCTTGTCACAGGTCTTGGCGAAATCGACGATCGCCTTGGCGGCGGCGACGGGATCGGCAGAAGCTGCAACAGCGGTCGGTCCGGTGAACAAATCACCGATACCGACATAATCGGTGTCCTGGATGGCAAGCTTGGCAAGACGGTTCTTCGCAACCTTGTAGGTCGCGCCAGCCTCACGGATCTTGTTCCGCAGGACAGTGGTCTGGGCCACCGTCATGCCGAGATTGCGGGTGACGACCACCGCGCCGGACTCGTTGAACAAACCGTTGAGATAGGCGACCGAATCGGCTTTTTGCGAACGATCCATGCCTTACTCCTTCACAAATGGCCGTGCGGGGCATGCCCCGTGCGGCCGGCTACGTTTGTCCGCGCCGGACACGCAAGGATGCGCGCCATTGCGGGCGGGTCCGTATCGACAAGGGAAGGAGAAGCGCCAAAAGCGCGGGACCGGCGCACCGCACAGGGCAGGAGCGAAGGGCCGTTGAAACTCTTTTCCCCGCCTGCGCTGGATGATTAAGCCCGGATCGGGCACCAGCGGTCTCGGACGGATGACCGGGCACGGCATGCCGCGCCAGCCAAGCCCGGGCCATTAGCAGCAAAGCAGGGGGTGTCAAGGATTCGCGGCGCCGGGATTCGGGGGGGGGGCGGGTTTCGGGGAGGGGCCGGGATTCGGGGGCGCGCCGTCGAACCCGCAGCGGCAATTTGACAAGCCACCGCCGCCACCCTACATGGCGGTCCAAGTCCGGCGTTTCGAGCAAGGCTGTCCCATGCGCGGGGGATGGCCAGGGAAGGAAGCACCGGATCTCCATCTGACGCGGCAGGCTGCAGCCGATGCCACCTTTTCCCTTTGGGGCGGGTGTGTGTCCGGCGTGCGGCCTTTTGTCGCTTTGGTGGTGCCATCGCCCGCGCGTGGCACAATTTTCTGGCCGATATTCCGGCCCTTCGAACAAGAGGCACAAACCCTCCATGGCGACCAAGGCAACCGCTTCGCACGGCTCACGCGCCGGTGTAAAAAAGCGCATCCGCAAAATCTTCGGCGACATTCACGAAGTCGTGCAGATGCCCAACCTCATCGAGGTGCAGCGCGAATCGTACGAACAGTTCCTGCGGTCGGACCCGGCCACGGGCTATGTCTCGGGCCTGGAAAAGACGCTGCGCTCGGTGTTTCCGATCCAGGACTTCGCCGGCACCGCCAGCCTCGATATCAAGGAAAAGGACGGCTACGTCCTTGAATCGCCGAAGTATGACGTGAACGAGTGCCGCCAGCGCGGGATCACGTATGCGGCGCCGATGAAAGTCACGCTGAAGCTGGCGACTTTTGAAGTCGACGCCGAAACCGAGACCAAGTCGCTCATCGATATCAAGGAGCAGGACGTCTACATGGGCGATATCCCGCTCATGACCGACAACGGCACCTTTTTCATCAACGGCACTGAGCGTGTCATCGTCAGCCAGATGCACCGTTCGCCGGGCGTGCTGTTCGACCACGATCGCGGCAAGACGCATTCTTCGGGCAAGTATCTGTTTGCCGCGCGCGTCATTCCCTATCGCGGGTCCTGGCTCGATTTCGAATTCGATGCGAAAGACATCGTCAACGTCCGCATCGACCGCAAGCGCAAGCTGCCGGTCACCAGCCTGCTCTATGCGCTGGGGCTGAACGGCGAACAGATCCTCGATCACTTCTATGACAAGGTGATCTGGGTCCGTGCCGAAGGTGGCTGGCGCGTGCCGTTCGTGCTCGACCAGTGGCGCGGGACAAAGCCGACGTTCGATATCGTCGATGCCAAATCGGGTGAAGTGATCTTCCCCGCCGGCACCAAGATCAGCCCTCGCGCCGCCAACAAGGCCGGCAAGGACGGGCTGGAGCAGCTGCTGATCCCGACCGAGGAAATCTTTGGCCGTTATTCGGCTCTCGATCTGATCGACGAATCGACCGGCCGCATCTGGATCGAGGCGGGCGATGAAGTGTCGCCGGAAAACCTCGATGTGCTCGACAAGGCCGGGATCGACCGGCTCGAACTGCTCGACATCGACCATGTCAGCACCGGGCCCTGGATCCGCAACACGATGAAAGCCGACAAGGCCGAAGATCGCGACCATGCGCTGGCCGATATCTATCGCGTCATGCGCCCTGGCGAACCGCCGACGCGCGAAACTGCCGAATCGCTGTTTGACGGCCTGTTTTTCGACGGTGACCGCTATGACCTGTCGGCGGTCGGCCGTGTGAAGCTGAACATGCGTCTGGCGCTCGATTGCCCCGACACGATCACCACCCTGCGCACCGACGATATCCTCGCGGTGGTGAAGGAACTGGTGAACCTGAAGGACGGCAAGGGCGAAGTCGATGATATCGACAACCTCGGCAACCGCCGGGTGCGTTCGGTGGGCGAGCTGCTGGAAAACCAGTATCGCGTCGGCCTGCTGCGCATGGAGCGCGCGGTGAAGGAACGCATGAGCAGCGTCGACGTGTCGACGGTCATGCCCAACGACCTGATCAACGCAAAGCCGGCAGTCGCCGCGGTGCGCGAATTCTTCGGCTCGTCGCAGCTGTCGCAGTTCATGGACCAGACCAACCCGCTGTCCGAAGTCACGCACAAGCGCCGTGTTTCGGCGCTCGGGCCCGGCGGTCTGACGCGCGAACGCGCCGGTTTCGAAGTGCGCGACGTTCACCCCACGCACTATGGCCGCATCTGCCCGATCGAAACGCCCGAAGGGCCGAACATCGGCCTGATCAACTCGCTGTCGACGTTTGCCCGCGTCAACAAATATGGCTTCATCGAAACCCCCTATCGCAAGGTGGTGGATGACAAAGTGACCGGCGAGGTCATTTACCTGTCGGCGATGGAAGAACAGAAGCACACCGTGGCGCAGGCTTCGGCCACGCTGACGGCCGACGGCTCGTTCATCGAGGAACTGGTTTCCGCGCGGCAGAACGGCGAATTCGTGATGGCGCCGCGCGATACCGTGACGCTGATGGACGTCAGCCCGAAACAGCTGGTGTCGGTCGCGGCCTCGCTCATTCCGTTCCTGGAAAACGATGACGCCAACCGCGCGCTGATGGGTTCGAACATGCAGCGCCAGGCGGTGCCGCTGGTCAAAGCCGATGCACCGTTTGTCGGCACCGGCATGGAAGAAACCGTGGCGCGCGATTCGGGCGCCGCGATCGGTGCGCTGCGCGGCGGGATTGTCGACCAGGTCGATGCCACGCGTATCGTGATCCGCGCGGCGGGCGATATCGAAGCCGGCCAGTCGGGCGTCGATATCTACACGCTGCAGAAATTCCAGCGTTCGAACCAGAACACCTGCATCAACCAGCGCCCGCTGGTGAAAGTGGGCGATCTGGTTGAAACCGGCGACATCATTGCCGATGGCCCGTCGACCGATCTGGGCGAACTGGCGCTGGGTCGCAACGTGCTCGTCGCGTTCATGCCGTGGAATGGCTACAACTACGAAGACTCGATCCTGATATCGGAACGCATCGTCAAGGACGACGTGTTCACCTCGATCCATATCGAAGAATTCGAAGTCATGGCCCGCGATACAAAGCTTGGGCCCGAAGACATCACCCGCGACATTCCCAATGTCGGCGAGGAAGCGCTGCGCAACCTCGACGAAGCGGGCATCGTCTACATCGGCGCCGAAGTGCACCCCGGTGACATCCTGGTCGGCAAGATCACGCCCAAGGGCGAATCGCCGATGACGCCCGAAGAAAAGCTGCTGCGCGCGATCTTTGGCGAAAAGGCCAGCGACGTGCGCGACACCTCGCTGCGTCTGCCGCCGGGGGTTTCGGGCACGATTGTCGAAGTGCGCGTGTTCAACCGCCACGGGATCGAAATCGATGACCGTACCCGCGCGATCCAGGCCGAAGAAATCGAACGTCTGGCCAAGGACCGCGAAGACGAACGCGGCATTCTGAACCGTGCCACGTTCAACCGCCTGCGCGACATGCTGTTGGGCCAGGTGGCTGCTGCCGCGCCCAAGGGCGTGAAAAAGGGCATCGAGATCGACGAGCAGGTGCTCGCCGATGTCGAGCGGCACGAATGGTGGAAGTTCGCGGTGGCCGACGATGGTCGCCAGGCGCAACTGGAAGCGGTGAAGGCGCAGTACGACGCGACCGTCAAGGCGATCCAGGAAAAGTTCGAAGACCGCAAGGCGAAGCTCGAAGCCGGTGACGAACTGGCGCCGGGCGTGCTGAAGATGGTCAAGGTCTTCGTCGCGGTGAAGCGCAAGCTGCAGCCGGGCGACAAGATGGCCGGCCGCCATGGCAACAAGGGCGTGATCAGCCGCATCCTGCCGATCGAGGACATGCCGTTCCTTGGCGATGGCACGCATGTCGACATCGTGCTCAACCCGCTGGGCGTGCCCAGCCGCATGAACGTCGGTCAGATCTTTGAAACGCACCTTGGCTGGGCCGCGCGCGGGCTGGGCAAGCAGATCGGCGAGGCGCTGGAAGACTGGCGCCATGCCAATCCCGATCCAAAGACGGCCGCGCCGCCGACCGCGCTGGTGGACAAGCTGAAGGACATCTATGGCGAAAACTATTTCGCCGAGATCGAGGCACGCAATGTCACCGAAATCGTCGAACTGGCGGAAAACCTGAAGGCCGGCGTGCCGATGGGGACCCCGGTGTTCGACGGTGCGCGCGAAGCCGACGTGACGGCAATGCTGGTCAAGGCCGGATATGACACGTCGGGCCAGGTCACGCTGTACGACGGGCGCAGCGGCGAAGCGTTTGACCGCAAGGTCACCGTGGGCATCATCTACATGCTGAAGCTGCACCACCTGGTCGATGACAAGATCCATGCGCGTTCGATCGGGCCCTACAGCCTCGTCACCCAGCAGCCGCTGGGCGGCAAGGCGCAGTTCGGCGGCCAGCGCTTCGGTGAAATGGAAGTCTGGGCGCTCCAGGCTTATGGCGCGGCCTATACGCTGCAGGAAATGCTGACGGTGAAATCGGACGACGTGGTCGGCCGCACCAAAGTCTACGAAGCGATCGTCAAGGGCGACGATACGTTCGAGGCCGGCATTCCCGAAAGCTTCAACGTGCTTGTGAAGGAAATGCGCAGCCTTGGCCTCAACGTCGAACTGTCCTCGCTTGACGAAGACGACGACGATCTGGCCGCAGCGGCGGAATAAGGGCGTATTGCCGGCGGGCCAAAAGGCTCGCCGGCGGCCCGGCCCGGCTGCTTTCGCAAAGAATTTTTCCCTCCCGGTGAGGAACCCCAAATGAACGATCTGACCAAGTTCACCAACCAGATGGCCAAGCCCGAAGGCTTCGACCAGATCCGCATCGGCCTTGCCAGCCCGGAACGCATCCGTTCCTGGTCGTTTGGCGAGATCAAGAAGCCCGAAACGATCAACTATCGCACGTTCAAGCCCGAACGCGATGGCCTGTTCTGCGCGCGCATCTTTGGTCCGGTGAAGGACTACGAATGCCTGTGCGGCAAGTACAAGCGCATGAAGTACAAGGGCGTCGTCTGCGAAAAGTGCGGCGTCGAAGTGACCGTGACCAAAGTCCGTCGCGAACGCATGGGCCATATCGAACTGGCCGCGCCGGTTGCGCACATCTGGTTCCTGAAATCGCTGCCCAGCCGCATCGGCCTGCTGCTCGACATGCAGCTGAAGCAGCTTGAGCGTATCTTGTATTTCGAAAGCTATGTGGTGATCGAACCGGGCATCACCCCGCTCGAACGCTACCAGCTGCTGACCGAAGACGAACTGCTCGACGCGCAGGACGAATATGGCGAAGACGCCTTTTCGGCCGGCATTGGCGCCGAAGCGGTCAAGCAGATGCTGATGGACCTCGATCTGGTTCAGGAACGCGATGATCTGCTCAAGGATCTGTCCGAAACCAAGTCGGAACTGAAGCCCAAGAAGATCATCAAGCGGCTGAAAGTCGTCGAATCGTTCATCGATTCGGGCAACCGCCCCGAATGGATGATCCTCGATGTCGTGCCGGTCATCCCGCCCGAATTGCGCCCGCTGGTGCCGCTCGACGGTGGCCGTTTTGCGACTTCGGACCTCAACGACCTCTATCGCCGCGTGATCAACCGCAACAACCGTCTGAAGCGGCTGATCGAACTGCGCGCGCCCGATATCATCGTGCGCAACGAAAAGCGCATGCTGCAGGAAGCCGTTGACGCGCTGTTCGACAATGGCCGCCGCGGCCGCATCATCACCGGCGCCAACAAGCGTCCGCTGAAATCGCTGTCCGACATGCTGAAGGGCAAGCAGGGCCGGTTCCGCCAGAACCTGCTGGGCAAGCGCGTGGACTATTCGGGCCGTTCGGTGATCGTGACCGGGCCGGAACTGAAACTGCACCAGTGCGGCCTGCCCAAGAAGATGGCGCTCGAACTGTTCAAGCCGTTCATCTACGCCCGGCTCGATGCCAAGGGCCTGTCGATGACGCTGAAGCAGGCCAAGAAATGGGTCGAAAAGGAACGCAAGGAAGTCTGGGATATCCTGGACGAAGTGATCCGCGAACACCCGGTCATGCTCAACCGCGCGCCGACGCTGCACCGTCTGGGCATCCAGGCGTTCGAACCCGTGCTGATCGAAGGCAAGGCGATCCAGCTTCACCCGCTGGTCTGTTCGGCCTTCAACGCCGACTTCGACGGTGACCAGATGGCCGTCCACGTGCCGCTGAGCCTTGAGGCCCAGCTTGAAGCGCGCGTGCTGATGATGAGCACCAACAACATCCTGTCGCCTGCCAACGGCAAGCCGATCATCGTGCCTTCGCAGGACATGGTGCTGGGGCTCTATTACCTGTCGATGGATCGCAAGGGCGAACCGGGCGAAGGCATGCTGCTGGGCGACATGGCCGAAGTGCACCAGGCGATCAACGCCGGCGCGGTGACGCTGCACTCCAAGATCATCGCGCGCGTTCCGCAGACCGACGAAGCCGGCAAGTCCTACCTGAAGCGGTATGACACCACGCCGGGCCGCATGCTGATCGGTGAATGCCTGCCCAAAAGCCACACCGTGCCTTTCGAACTGGTCAACCGCCTGCTGACCAAGAAGGAAATCGCCGACGTTATCGACCAGGTCTATCGTCACACCGGCCAGAAAGAGACCGTGCTGTTTGCCGATGCGATCATGTCGCTCGGTTTCCGCAACGCGTTCAAGGCGGGGATCTCGTTCGGCAAGGATGACATGATCATCCCGCCCAGCAAGGACGCGCTGGTCGATGAAACCAAGGCGCTGGTGGCTGATTACGAGCAGCAGTATCAGGACGGCCTGATCACCCAGCAGGAAAAGTACAACAAGGTGATCGACGCCTGGAGCCGTTGCGGCGACCAGGTCGCGGCCGCCATGATGGACGAACTGCGGGCCTGCCCGATCGATGAACATGGCCGCGAACGCCAGGTCAACGCGATCTACATGATGAGCCATTCGGGCGCGCGTGGTTCGCCGGCGCAGATGAAGCAGCTTGCCGGGATGCGCGGGCTGATGGCCAAGCCTTCGGGCGAAATCATCGAAACGCCGATCATCTCGAACTTCAAGGAAGGTCTGACCGTCCTTGAATACTTCAATTCGACTCACGGCGCCCGCAAGGGTCTGGCCGATACCGCGTTGAAGACCGCAAACTCGGGCTATCTCACCCGCCGTCTGGTCGACGTGTCGCAGGATTGCGTCATCACGATGGACGATTGCGGCACCGAACGCGCGCTGGAAATGCGCGCGATCGTGCAGGGCGGTTCAACGATTGCCTCGCTGGGCGAACGTATCCTGGGCCGCACGCTGGCCGAGGACATGATCGAAGTGAAGACCGGCGAAGTGCTGGTGGTCAAGGGCACGCTGCTGGACGAAGCCGCGATCACGCGGATCGAAGCCGCCGGCGTGCAATCGGCGCGCATCCGTTCGCCGCTGATCTGCGAATCTGCGGTTGGCGTTTGCGGCAAGTGCTATGGCCGTGACCTTGCCCGCGGGACCCCGGTCAACATCGGCGAAGCGGTCGGCGTGATCGCGGCGCAGTCGATCGGCGAACCGGGCACGCAGCTGACCATGCGCACGTTCCACATCGGTGGCGCGGCGCAAGTCAACGAACAGTCGCACCTTGAATCGCTGTGCGACGGTACGGTGACGTATCGCGACATCCCGACCATCGAAGACAGCCGCGGCCGCCGCCTGTCGCTGGCGCGCAACGGTGAAATCGCCGTGTTCGACAGCGAAGGTCGCGAACGCGCGGTCCACCGCGTGCCTTATGGTACGCACCTGATCCACCCCAACGGCGCCACCATCAAGCTGGGCGAACGCCTGGCCGAATGGGACCCGTTCACCACCCCTGTCATCACCGACAAGTCGGGCGTGGTGCGCTATCAGGATCTGATCGACGGCCGCACGATGACCGAACTCGTCGACGATGCGACCGGGATCGCCCAGCGCGTGGTGACCGAAAACCGCGCCGGTGGCCGCGCCAAGAAGGAAGACCTGCGTCCGCGCCTGACCCTGCTCGACGAAAATTCGGGTGAGGCTGCGCGCTATCTGATGGCGCCGGGCACGACGCTTTCGGTCGAAGACGGCCAGATGGTCAACGCCGGCGACGTGCTCGCCCGCGCCAGCCGCGAAGCCGCCAAGACGCGCGACATCACCGGCGGTCTGCCGCGCGTTGCCGAACTGTTCGAAGCGCGCCGTCCGAAGGACAACGCGATCATTGCCAAAATCTCGGGCCGCGTCGAATTCGTGCGCGACTACAAGGCCAAGCGCAAGATCGCGATCATCCCGGAAGAGGGCGATCCGGTTGAATACCTGATCCCCAAGTCCAAAGTGATCGACGTCCAGGAAGGCGACTACGTCAAAAAGGGCGACAACCTGATTTCGGGCTCGCCCGATCCGCATGACATCCTCGAAGTCATGGGCGTCGAAGCGCTGGCCGAATATCTCGTGGCCGAAATCCAGGAAGTCTATCGCCTTCAGGGTGTGAAGATCAACGACAAGCACATCGAAGTGATCGTGCGCCAGATGCTGCAGAAAGTGGAAATCACCGACGGCGGTGACACCACCCTGCTGCCCGGCGAACAGCTCGATTTCGAGGAAATGAACGAATACAACGCCAAGCTGACCCCTGGTCAGCAGCCGGCGGTGGGCAAGCCGGTGCTGCTGGGCATCACCAAGGCCAGCCTGCAAACGCGTTCGTTCATCTCGGCCGCGTCGTTCCAGGAAACCACCCGCGTGCTCACGCAGGCGGCGGTCGAAGGCAAGCGCGACAGCCTGATCGGGCTGAAGGAAAACGTGATCGTCGGTCGCCTGATCCCCGCCGGGACCGGCGCCAGCATGAACCGCCTGCGCGTCGCCGCCACCAGCCGCGATGCAGCCCTGCGCGCCGCCACGCGCCGTTTCGAAACGGCGCTGGTTGCCCCCAATTCGGCCGCCGAAGAACATGCGGCCGAATTGAAGCAAGGTGCCGAAGCCGCGATGGGCGATGACCCGCTGGCCGCTGTCGAAGGCGAAACCCACGGGTTGGATGCCGATGCCGGCGATTACCTGATCAAGGGCGACGAAGACTGACCGTCTGACCTCGGCCGATACAAATGGCCCCCGCCGGTTCGTCCGGCGGGGGCTTTTTTGTGTATTGCCGACCTGCATTTTCCGCGCGGCACGACACTGGGTTGCGTTTTGTTTGCCGTGTTTTCCGAGGCGTTGGTGGTTTCACCTCACTCGAAAACACTCCAGGCGCCTACTCGCCAGAGGCAAAAAGGGCCCGCCTGGATCAGGCCTGTGCAACACCCGCACGCCGGCGCCGCCACCAGGCCAATCCCGCAACGCCCAATGCAAACAGCGCGATCATCCCCGGTTCGGGCACGCTGGCGCCGCCGCTGGTGGACGAAGTGGACGACGTGGTGGCGCCGATCGGGGATGTGGGCAGCCCAAATCCGCTGCCCAGCGTGCCGATGTGCATTTCGCCGTTCTGGGTCAGACTGCCGAAAACGGCAGAGCCCTGGATATAGTTGCCGGTGGTCGCGGCGGCGCGGGGGGCGAGCACCGAACCACCCCAGGCGGTGGTCGCAGTCAGCGATGTCGCGTCGGGGAAGTTCCAGATCACGCTTTGGCCCAGGTTGTTGGTGCCGCCGAGGAAATTCTGGCTGAGAGCGACCGAGGCGCCGGTCACGTTGACGACGACGAGGTTTGACCCGTTGGTGTTGAACTGGATCGCGCTCATCCCCGCCAACTGGCTGGCAGTGAGAGTGAACACGGTGGGGGAGCCGGGCGTGGAGGGCACGGTAAATACGCCGGTGCTGCCGTTCATGGCGACCGATGCGGTCGCCGGCAACTGGCTCAGCTGATGGGACAGGCCGATCATGCTGGTGCCCATCGCGCTGCCATATTGGGTCAGGCTTTGGACAAAGGCCGGGTTGCTGGCACCCAGGCCCGAAACGACGGTGTTCTGGTTGACATTGGTGTTGCTGATCGTGCCGCCGACCTGCACGTTCTGGGGCGCTCCGTTGAGGTTGAACCCGCTCGATACGTTGCCGCCGACGATTGCACCCGATCCGTTGTTCAGGTTCTTGGTGCCGCCGGTCACGCTGCCAACCACGGTCAGCCCGGGCACGGTATACGTCGATGGCGGCAAGGCGGCGGCAATCTGGTAGTTTGAGGAATTGCCGACGAGATCACCGCCGACAAAGGTGCGGCCTTCGACTTCGGACGAGGAATTGAGATTGCCCAGCACGATCAGATTGTACGTGCTCATCGCGTCGAGCCCGAGCGGCTGTGACTGCGCCAGCACCGGGCTGGCGACCGCCGCCCCGACCAGCGCCAACACCCCACACGAAACCCGCAATCCGACCATTGGTACCCGCTCCGCTACCCGAGTGCGCTCTTTTGCCGCCCGTGGTATAAGTTGCAAGGGTTAACCCCCCGCGCCAGAAAACCATGCACTCGAGGGCTTTCGCGCGTCGGGAGACGGGACAGGACCTGGCCGGAACGTCCCGAATCGGGACAGCGCAAGGGTCACACGTCGAGGTTGGCGACGTTCAGCGCGTTGTCCTGGATGAATTCGCGGCGCGGTTCGACCACATCGCCCATCAGCCTGGTCAGGATTTCGTCGGTCACGTCGGCATCCTCGATCTTCACTTGCAACAGCAGGCGGTGATTGGGATCGAGCGTGGTTTCCCACAGTTGCTCGGCGTTCATTTCGCCCAGACCCTTGTAGCGCTGCACCGACAGCCCCTTGCGCCCGGCGGCGAACACCGCATCGACCAGTTGCGAGGGACGGCTGATGGTATCGCCCGCCGCGCTGGGGCGTACCGGTGCGGGGGTGTCGTCATCGGCATCGGCCGCGGGCACGGCATCGGCTGCTTCTGCACCGGCGCTGGCCATGCGCACCAGCCGTGCGGTGCCGGCATAGACTTCGGCCTGTTCGGCAGCGAGACGGTGCAGGCGGCGCGCCTCCTGGCTGACCAGAAAACCGGGCTCGATCATGTGGTGGTCGGTCACCCCGCGCCATTGGCGTTGCACCAGGTATCCGCCTTCGGCGGCGACTTGTGCGGTCCAGCGTGCTTCGGGATCGCCGCGATCGAGCCACGCCGCGGCAAGCGCGAGCGCGGCTTCACGTGCCGCAGCATCGCCGGCGAGCGCAGGATCGAGCGCACCGGTCAGCGCCAGCGCCTCGATGATCGTGCTGTCATAGCGGCGCGGCACAAACGCCATCAGATCGCGCATTTTCAGCGCATGATCCATCAGCGCCACGAGGTCGGCACCGCTGCGTGCACCACCGCGCGTTTCGAGCACGCGGCCCGACAACCCGGCATCGACCAGATAGCGGTCGAGCGCGGCATTGTCCTTCAGATAGACTTCGCTGCGGCCCTTGGCGACTTTGTAGAGCGGCGGCTGCGCGATGAAGAGATGGCCCTGCTTGATGATTTCGGGCAGCTGGCGGTGGAAAAAGGTGAGCAGCAGAGTGCGGATATGCGCGCCGTCGACATCGGCGTCGGTCATGATCACGATCTTGTGATACCGCAGTTTTTCGATGTTGAAATCATCGCGGATGCCGGTGCCCATCGCCTGGATCAGCGTGCCGACCTCTTTTGACGAGATGATCCGGTCAAACCGTGCGCGTTCGACATTCAGGATCTTGCCTTTCAGCGGCAGGATCGCCTGGATCGTGCGGTCGCGGCCCTGTTTGGCCGAACCACCGGCGGAATCCCCTTCGACCAGGAACAGTTCGCATTTCGACGGATCGCGTTCCTGGCAATCGGCGAGTTTGCCGGGCAGGCTGGCAATATCCATGGCGCCCTTGCGCCGGGTCAGCTCGCGCGCCTTGCGGGCGGCTTCGCGCGCGGCGGCGGCATCGATCACTTTGTGGATCACCGCTTTGGCATTGGCCGGATTTTCCTCCAGCCATTCGTTCATCTTGTCCGCCATCAGGCTTTCGAGCGGCTGGCGCACTTCGGAACTGACCAGCTTGTCCTTGGTCTGGCTGGAAAATTTCGGATCGGGCAGTTTGACCGACACGATCGCGGTCAACCCTTCGCGCATGTCGTCGCCCGATAGCGTAACCTTTTCCTTTTTCAGCAGCCCCGATCGTTCGGCATAGCCATTGATCGTGCGCGTAAGCGCGGCACGGAATGCGGCCAGGTGGGTGCCGCCATCGCGCTGCGGGATGTTGTTGGTGAAACACAGCACGTTTTCGTAATAGCTGTCGTTCCACTGCAACGAGACATCGATGCCCACGCCGTCGCGGTTGGCCGAAATCGCGATCGGATCGGGCACCAGCGGCTGCTTGTTGCGATCAAGGTATTTGACGAAGGCGGCAATCCCGCCTTCGTAATACAGATCATGCTCTTTCACATCGGCATGGCGTTTGTCGCGCAGCAGGATGCGCACCCCCGAATTGAGGAATGCCAGTTCGCGATAGCGGTGTTCCAGCTTGTCAAAATCGTACTCGGTGACGTTCTTGAACGTGTCGTGGCTGGCGGAAAAGGTTACGCGCGTGCCTTTCTTGGGCTTGCCGTCGACAATCGGCGCGGGGCCGCGTTCCACCAGCGGGGCCACCGCGTCGCCATGGGCAAAGCGCATCCAGTGCTCGGTGCCATCGCGCCAGATCGTCAGCTCCAGCCATTCGGACAGGGCATTGACCACCGACACGCCCACGCCGTGCAGCCCGCCCGACACTTTGTAGGCGTTGTCGTCGTTGGTGTTTTCGAATTTGCCGCCAGCATGAAGCTGGGTCATGATCACTTCGGCCGCCGAAATCCCTTCTTCGGAATGGATGCCGGTGGGGATGCCGCGGCCGTTGTCTTCGACCGAAACCGACCCGTCGGGGTTCAGTTCGATCAGCACCAGATCGCAATGCCCGGCCAGCGCCTCGTCAATCGCGTTGTCCGACACTTCGAACACCATGTGGTGCAGGCCCGACCCGTCATCGGTATCGCCGATGTACATGCCGGGGCGCTTGCGCACCGCATCAAGCCCTTTCAGGACCTTGATCGAATCGGCGCCATAGGAATTGGTGTTGGGGATGTTTTCGTTGGTGCTTGCCATGGCTTTGCCATAGCATCTGTAACCAGAAACCCAAGCGAATCCGCCGTGTTTTGCACAGGGCCAAGCGCGATTCGTCATGGATCGATAAGGGGTTGGCCAAAGCTGCCGGGCCCGCTGCCCCACCCGGCCGGCATTGCCAGCGGCAAAAATGCTGGCACAGTGCCGGCCATGCGCGCCGCCCCCCGTTTTTTCGCCCTTTCCGCCCAGATCGCCATTTCGGCCCTGATCGCCTTTTCCATCGCGCCGGCGGCCTGTCTGGCCGCGCCTGCGGCCGCGCCGGATGCCGATTGGGCGGCGTTTCGCGAAACCTATCGCGCGCTGGTCGAAACCGATACCACTCTGGCGCATGGCAGTTGCACCCTGGCCGCATCGCGCATGGCCGGTGTGCTGCGCCAGGCCGGCTTTGCCGAGGCCAACCTGGTGCCGTTTGCCGCGCCCGATCATCCCGATGAGGGCGGTCTGGTGGCGATCTGGCCCGGCCGTTCGCCCGCGCTGAAGCCGCTGCTGCTGGTCGCGCACCTCGATGTGGTGGAGGCGCGGCGCGAAGACTGGCCGCGCGATCCGTTCGTACTGACCGAGCAGGGCGGCTATTTTCGCGCGCGCGGCGCCTTTGACGACAAGGCGCAGGCGGCAATCTGGGTCGATGTGATGGCCGCGCTGGCACGGGCCCATGCGCAGCCCCGGCGCACCGTGAAACTGGCGCTGACTTGCGGAGAGGAAACCAATGGCGCGTTCAACGGCGCGCAATGGCTGGCAGAAAACCGCCGCGATCTGATCGATGCCGGCTTTGCGCTGAACGAAGGCGGCGGCGGGCGGACCGATGGCAAGCCGGTGAGTGCCGGGGGCAAAATCGTGGCGCAGCGCATCCAGATTGGCGAAAAGGCCTTTGCCAATTTTCGCATCGAAACCCGCAACAGCGGCGGGCACAGCGCCACGCCGCGCCCGGACAACGCGATCTATCAACTCGCCCACGCGCTCGACCGGATCGAAGCCCATACCTTTCCGGTCGAATTCAACGAAACCACGCTGGCCTATTTCCGCGCAGTCGGCGCCGCGCGCGGCGATGCCCTGGGCCAGGCGATGCTCGCGCTTGCGGCCGATCCGGCGGGCGCCAGTCCGGAAAGCAAGGCGGCACTGTGGACGGTCGATACCGATGGCTATCTCCACGCCAATATCCGCACGACGTGCGTGGCGACAATGCTCGAAGGCGGCCATGCGCCCAATGCCCTGCCACAGCGCGCCCGCGCCACGGTCAATTGCCGGATCTTTCCCGGCCACAGTGTCGAAGCGATCGGGCACGAACTGGAACGCGTGATCGGCGATCCGGATGTGTCGGTTATCGCGCTGCCGCCCTTGCGGCCCGCACCGCCGCCGCCGCCGCTCGATCCCGCCGTGCTGGAGCCGGCGCAGCGGCTGGTCGCGAAAACCTGGCCGGGCGTGGTGCTGGCGCCGGCCATGGCCAATGGCTATACCGATGCGACATTCCTCACCGCGGCGGGTATCCCGACGTATGGCGTGCCGGGGCTATGGGGTGATCCCGATGGCAATGGCGTGCACGGGCTGGATGAACGGATCGAAGTGCAGGCGCTCATGGTCGGCCGGCGCTTTTTGAACGAGCTGGTCCGTGCTTACGCGTTTTGATCGCGGGCGGGGCCATACGGGGGATGCAATGATGGGTCTGCGCGGTTTCGCAACGTGTCTGGTCGCCGCTGCGCTTGGGGTGATGGCACCGCCGGGGGCGCAGGCTGCGGATGATCCCACCGAGGCGGCGTTTCGCGCGACGTACCGGGAACTGGTCGAAACCAACACCGCGCAATCATCGGGCAGTTGCACGCTGGCCGCGCAGCGCATGGGCGCGCGGTTGAAAGCGGCGGGCTTTGGCGATGACCAGATCACCTATTTCGCAACGCCCGACCATCCAAAGGACGGCGGCCTGGTCGCGGTGCTGCCCGGTATGGCAAAGGCCGAAAAGCCGATCCTGCTGCTGGCGCACATCGACGTGGTGGAGGCCAAACGCGCCGACTGGACCCGCGATCCCTTCGTGCTGATCGAAGAAGGCGGGTATTTCCGGGCGCGTGGCGCGTTTGATGACAAGGCGATGGCCGCAGTCTGGGTCGACAGCATGGCGCGGCTGCAATCGGGCCATGCGCACTTGCGCCGCACGCTGAAACTGGCGCTGACTTGCGGCGAGGAAACCACCGGCGCGTTCAACGGCGCGCAATGGCTCGCCAACAACCGCCGCGATCTGATCGATGCCGAATTCGCGCTGAACGAAGGCGGCGGCGGACAGACCGATGGCAAGGGCCTGGTCGAAGGCGGCCACCTGGTCGCGATGTCGGTCGAAGTGGGTGAAAAGGCCAGCCAGGATTATCGCGTGGAAACCCGCAATCCCGGCGGCCACAGCTCGATCCCGATCCGCGACAATGCGATTTACGAATTGTCCGAGGCGCTGCTGCGGCTGCGCGATTTCGATTTTCCCGCCGAGTTGAACGATGCCACCCGGGTCTACTTCGAACGTGCCGGCGGGCTCTATGGCGGCGCCATTGGCCAGGCGATGCAGACTGTGGCCCATGCCGCGCCCAACAGCGATGCCTTTCGCCAGGCCGTTGCTCTGCTCGATCATGACCGCAGGATACACTCCACGCTGCGCACCACTTGCGTTGCGACCATGCTCGATGGCGGGCATGCCACCAATGCCCTGCCGCAGCGCGCGGGCGCGATTGTCAATTGCCGCATCTTTCCCGGCCACAGCTTTGAAGACGTGCGCGCCCGGCTGGCCGAAGTGCTGGCCGATCCGAAGCTGACCGTGACCACGCTCGATCCTGATCATCCGATCGCCAGGGCGCCGCCCTATGACCCCCGGATCATCGGCCCGATCGAAGCATTGCTGGCGCGGCATTTTCCCGGCGTGCCGCTGGTGCCGACGATGGAAACGGGCGCCACCGACGGGATCTATCTCGGCGCAGTCGGTATCCCGACGTATGGTGTGCCGGGCATCTGGGTAAACCCCGATCTCAACGGCATCCACGGGCTGAATGAACACCTGGAAGTCGCCTCGCTGATGCGCGGCCGCGCGTTCCTGTATGATCTGGTGCAGGCTTACGCGGATGTGCGATGAGTGAACTCATCGCACACCGTGACGCTCAAGCGCCGCGCGGGCTTATACCAATGTGCAATGAGTCAAGCTCACTGCACATTGGTATTACGCGAAATAGGCTCCGCCCTTCATCCTCCCCGGAACGGGGAGGGGGACCGCCTGAAAGGCGGTGGAGGGGTATCACGGCCAGGTGGAACATTCAGACGGCGCGCTGTCTGGCCCTGTTTCGTGCGATGGCGCAATCCGGACAAGCCCCTCCACCAGCTTCGCTGGTCCCCCTCCCCGAAACGGGGAGGATATCAGGAGCGCCCTTTCGTGATCGCTTTTGCCAGAAGGTCGGCGGTGGCGGCCATGCCGGCGGTGTTGGGGTGAAAGAACGTGCCGTCGGCGCGGTCGCGGCTGGCGTCGTTGCCATTGACCCAAGGGCTGGTCGCGCAAACGCCGTGGCGGCGTGATGCGGTGTCGAGCGGCAGGATTTCGGCGCCTGCGGCCTGCGCGGCATCGGCGGTGATCGCGGCAAGGTCGCGGGCCAGCGCGTGCAACACGGCGATGTCGGCATCGTTCAGCCCCGTCCGCGTGCAGTTTTCGCCGGCGTTGAACAAAGTGAAATACTGCACCATCACGATCCGCGCCCGTGGTGCCACGGCATGGACACGGGCGATCGCGGAGCGCAGTGTGCCAGACAGGCGGGCTTTGTCTTCGGCCGAGGGCGGCACGATTTCGGCGCAGGCGGCGCGGTCGATCGTTGCCTCCTGCTGCGGATCGATTTTGCGATTCCGGCACGCCATCGCACCGACCAGGCCCAGATAATTGAGGTCATTGCCCCCGGCGGTGATCGTGACCAGACGGGTTTTTGGCGTAATGGCGGCGATCTGCGGCGGTACCTCGCTCCACGGGTTGAGGATATGCTCTGCTTTTGCGCCCGAACACGAAACATCGGCCAGATCGAGCTGCAGCTTGCGCGCCAGCACGTGGGCATAGTTGGCGGCGGACCGGCCGCAACGGTTGGGCGGGGTGTCGGCGCTCGTGCCGATCCACGGCCCGGCGCCAAACGAGCTGCCCATTGCGACATAGCCGCTGTGCGGCGGCAAGGGCCTGGCTTGCGCCGGCGTTGCGGCCGCCAAGGCGATGGCGGCCCTGGCCATGAATGCGCGCATGTCTGATCCCCTTGTTGCCGCCCGGTCTTGTCCCGGTCTTGTCGTTCCAGCAGTCTTGCCGGGGGCGGTCGGTTTGACAACCCGCTGCTTGTCGGTGACGTTGGGGCCGGGAACCGAAATTCGCAGGGGCAGGCATGGCGTCAAATTCACACAGTCCGACGCAGCACCGCATGGCCTGGGGCCTGCTGCTGGCGCTGGTGGTGCTCGCTGCGCCGCTGGCCTGGTTCATCAGCGGCGCGGTGCATTACCTGACCGACTGGTCGGTCGCGTCCTATACCGCCTATTACTGGGGGCGGCGGTTTGGCCTGATCGCTCATGTGGTGCCGGGGGTGGCTGCATCGTCGGCGGGGCTGGTGCAACTGTGGCTGGGGCTGACCGGCCGGTCGGGGCGCGTGCATCGCGTGCTTGGGCGGGTCTATGTTGCTGCGGTGGCGCTGGGGTCGCTGGCGGCGGTCTATCTGGCGCTCACCATTCCGGGCCATTTCGCCTATGCCAGCGGGCTGGTCGGCCTGGCGCTGGCCTGGGCCACCACGACGGCCATGGCCGTGGCCACGATCCGCACCGGCCTGGTCGCTGCGCACCGCCAATGGATGGTGCGCAGCTATACCGTCACGTTTGCCTTTGTCCTGCTGCGGCTGGTGGATCAGCCGCTGCACTGGCTGATTCCGGTCGCGGCCGATCCGGTTGCAGACCAGATCGGCACGATGACCGCCTGGGCATCATGGGCGGTGCCGCTGCTGCTGGTCGATCTGGTGTTTCAGGCGCGCGCGGTCATTGCAGAAAATCGCGGATCGCCTGGTTGAGAAACGGGCCGTCTTCGGGGCCGGCGCCGGCGCCGGCGGGATGGCCCCACAAACTGGGAATCGGCTTCAGCGTGACTTGGGGAATGAACGCGGCTTCGTACCGCGCATCTTCCACCGGGAAATAGAGGTCGGTCGCGCCGGGCATGTACAGCACTTTGGCCTTGATCGACCGCAGCGCCTTTTCGGTATCGCCGCCAAAGCCCGGCGTGGTGCCCACATCGTGCGCCTGCCACGCGCGCATCTGCAGGATCAGGTCGTTGGCATCGGCGCCCGGGATGAATTTGGTGCGGTACATCTTCACCACTTTGTCAAAGGTCACGCCGGCCGGCGCGCCCACCCGCCACAGTTCCTTGCGCCACCATTCCTGCGAATAGAGCCAGGCGGTCCACACCAGATTGAACGCCTCGATCCCCTTTTCGGGCGGGGCCTTGTAATCGCCGGCGGCAAAAACCGGGTCGGCGGTGATGGCGGCAATCTGGCTTTCCAGCCGGACAATGCCGTGGCCATAAGTGCGTGCCGTGCCGGCGGTGGCGACAATGCGATCGGCAAAATCGGGGTGGCTGACTGCCCACTGGAACGCCTGCTGCGCGCCCATCGAAAATCCGATCACCGCGCGCACATTGGTCACGCCATATTGGCTGGCCAGCATGCGGTGGACGATTTCGACATTGTCGCGGATCGTCGTTACCGGAAAGCGTGGTCCGTGGAACGGTTCGGCGGTGTTGCTGGGCGATGATGACCGGCCATTGCCGAACATTTCGGTGGCGACGATGAAATAGCGATCGGGATCGAGCGCCAGGGTCTTGCCGATCAGCCATTCATAGCCGTGCCAATCGGCCATATAGTGCGATGGCACCAGGATGACGTTGTCTTTTGCGGCGTTCAACGTGCCATACGTCGCATAGACCAGCTTTGCCTGGGGCAGCACGGTGCCGGATTCGGTGGCAAAACCGGACACGGTAAAGCTGTGTTCCACCCCCTTTGGCCCAGGGTCTTCGGCCGCCATCGCCGGGTCGGCGCCAAGCGTGGCGAGCATCATCCCGAACAGGGCAACCGCGTGCATCAGGACCATGGGCGCAAAACCTTTCACAAATTCCGGTGTCTCTTTGCCCAGCGGACAGGCAGCGGCACACTGGCGCAAGTGCCCCTTGGGGACAAGCGCCCCGGGAAAGCACTCTGGGAACAAGCACCCCGGGAACAAGCACTCTGGGGCCCGGCGCAGCACTGCACCGAAGCTGTGGAAAATCCTGCCCGATGAGTCAGGCCGTTCGATCAGGCCTTGACGCGGGGCGCAGTCCCGTGGTGCTTAGCCTGCATGCGTCATCAAGCGGTCATGCGGGTATCCCATGGCTCCCCCAGCGGGAGCAGCAGGGCTGCCGCATCGAACAGCCGGTCCGGAGCATGCTTCATAAGGCGTTGATGGAAAGGGCGGCTTCGGCCAGGCCCCATAGCGGCGATGGCGCCGAACAGTTCAATATTGCGCGTTATGTGGCCGATGCGGGTTTTGCCAACCATGGCAGCAGCCGCCACCTGTCAAACTGCCCGGCGCTGGTGCTGAACGCCGATTATACCCCGCTCAGCTATTACCCGCTCAGCCTCTGGCCGTGGCAGACCGCGATCAAGGCGGTGTTCCTGGAACGCGTCGACATCATCGCGACATACGAACGCGAAGTGCACAGCGTGTCGTTCGACATGAAGATCCCTTCGGTAATCGCGCTGCGCCAATATGTCCGCCCCAGCGAATTTCCCGCGTTCACCCGGTTCAACCTGTTTCTGCGCGACCGGTTCATGTGCCAATATTGCGGCGGGCACGAACACCTGACGTTTGATCACGTCGTGCCGCGCCGGCTGGGCGGGCGCACCACCTGGGAAAACGTCGCCGCGGCCTGCGCCCCGTGCAACATGAAAAAAGGCGGCCGCACCCCCGAACAGGCGCATATGCGGCTGATCGAGGAACCGATCCGCCCGACCACCTGGCAATTGCAGGACAAAGGCCGCGCGTTCCCGCCCAACTACCTCCACGACAGCTGGCGCGACTGGCTTTATTGGGATGTCGAGCTGGAAGGGTAGGGTGGGTCATCGCAAAATTCTGCGAGTTTCACCCCGATTTCCGGTTATGCCGCCGCAACAGCCTCAACCGGCGCGGATGCGACTTTCGCTGCGCCTTTCAGAAACAGCGCCAGCGCCACCACGCCGAAAACGGTTGATACCACCATCGGCATGGTCGGCAGGGCGATCCAGGCGGCGGGCCCGCTGCAATGCGCCAGGGTCTGGGCATACATCGGCGGGCCGACGATCTGCGCGATCGATCCCACCGATTGCACCGCGCCCTGCAATTCGCCCTGGCTGCGGGCATCGACCGCGCGGCTGTTCAGCCCGGATATCGATGACTGGACAAACCCGTCGAGCGACCCGACGGTGATCGCCAGATAGACCATCCAGGTGGTCGTTGCCGTGGTATAAAGCAGTGTTGCCATCGCCAACCCGGCAACGCCAAGCATCACCGCGCGGCGTTCGCCGATCAGCGGCAGCACGCGCCGCAATCCGAACCCCTGGACCATCGCCGATGTCAGCCCGACCATGGCCAGCGCCAGCCCGACCTGCCGCGTGGAAAAGCCATAGGCGGCAATCGCCATATACGACCACACCGCCGGATAGACGATGTGCGAAAGCTGCCACACGCCCAGTGCGGCAACGAACCACAGCACGGTTTCGTTCTGCCCGCTGAGCGCGCGCAACGATGAAAACGCGTTGGCGGTGCGCCAATCGAACGGGCGGCGGTTTTCCGGCGCCAGCGATTCCTTCAGGAACACGAAACCGAAGGCGAAATTGGACAGCGCCAGCAATGACGCCGCCAGGAACGGCAGGCGCGGCTCGATCGAACCCAGCAGACCGCCCAGCGCCGGCCCGACGACAAACCCCACACCAAATGCCAGGCCCACCAGGCCAAAGCTGGCGGCGCGCTTTTCGGGCGGGGTAATATCGGCGATATAGGCATAGGCTGCGGAAAAGCTGGCCCCGGTCACGCCGGCCAGCAGGCGGCCGACGATCAGCCAGGCAAACACCGGCGCGCCCCATTGCAGCAGATAATCCAGCCCCAGCGCCAGAATTGCCACCAGCATCACCGGGCGGCGACCAAACCGGTCGGACAAGTTGCCGATCACCGGGGCGCAGACGAACTGCATCATCGCATAGCCCGCGCTCAGCCAACCGGCATAGCCCGCCGCGACGCTGATCGTCACATGGGCCAGCTTCATGATCAGGCTGGGCAGCACCGGAATGACAATGCCAAAGCCCAGCATGTCGATCAGCACGACAACAAAGACAAAGCCGAGAGAGGCGCGATGGTTCATGCCCGTACTTTCCGCTTTGGCCCGATCAGGCGACCAGCAAGCGCTTGCCCAGCGCGGCTTCACATTCATCCATCAGGGTGGCGATGATGGTGGCCACTGGCAATTCGTCGGTCACCAGCCCGACCGACTGCCCGGCCATGATCGATCCGCGTTCGACATCGCCATCGATCACCGCGCGGCGCAGCGCACCGGCCCAGAAATGTTCGATTTCGAGCTGGGCCGCAGCCATGTCGAGCGCGCCGGAATCCAGCGCGCGCGCCACTTCGATCTGCTTGGCGGTGAATTCCTCGGTGCCCTTGTTCTTCAACGCGCGCACCGGGATGACCGGCAGGCGCGGATCGACCTGAACCGAGGCAATCGCATCGCGCGCATTGGCGCGGAAGAAGGCGCGCTTGAAATCGGGATGCGCGATCGATTCGCTGGCCGCGGCAAAACGCGTGCCCAGTTGCACCCCGGCAGCGCCCATTTCCAGATAGCTGGCAATCGCTTCACCACGGCCGATGCCGCCCGCCACAAACACGATGTGATCCTGCGCCAGCGCGGGCAGGAATTCCTGCGCCAGCACGCCGGTGGAAACCGGGCCGATGTGGCCGCCGGCTTCGCTGCCTTCGATCACCAGCGCATCGGCGCCGCTGCGGAACAGCTTGCGCGCCAGCGCGATGGTCGGGGCAAACACCAGCACTTTCGCGCCGAACGCCTTGATCGCCTCGATGCTGCCCTTGGGCGGAATGCCGCCGGCCAGCACGACATGGCTGACCCCGTGCCGCGCCGTGACCGCGATCAGGTCGAACAGCATCGGATGCATGGTGATCAGGTTCACCCCGAACGGCCGATCGGTCAGCGCGCGGGTTGCGGCGATTTCGGCATCGAGCAGATCGGGGGTCATCGCGCCGCAGGCAATCACGCCGAAACCGCCGGCATTGCTGATCGCGGAAACCAGGTGCCGTTCGGACACCCAGCTCATCGCGCCGCACAAGATGGCGTGCTCGCTGCCCAGAAATTCGGCGCCACGCGCCATAAGCGCCGCTGTCTTTGGATAGGCGGTCATGCTATCTCTCGTTTCCTGATGTCCTGAACCGGCGCTCCAGACCCGGACAGCCGCGCAGGCTCCCTTACGGTGGGTCGCACCGCCGGGCAAGCCTTGCGTGGCGGCGTCATCGTCAAAATCGATATCTCTGACATGTTTAACCCGTTTTATCGATCAAAGGTTGATTGGTATCGGGATTCGCAGATCAGGACACGAAGGGAAACGCCATGAACGCCGAAAGCAAATGCCCGTTCCACGCCGGCACCAGCACCCGCACGATTGCCAACACCCTGTGGTGGCCCAACCGGCTTGACCTTTCCGTGCTGGCGCAGCACGCGCCGGCCGCCAATCCGCTACCCGCCGATTTCGATTATGCGGTGGCGTTCGAAAGGCTCGATCTGGCGGCGGTAAAGGCCGATATTTTCGCGCTGATGACCGACAGCCAGGATTGGTGGCCGGCCGATTACGGGCATTATGGCCCGCTGTTCATCCGCATGGCCTGGCACAGCGCGGGCACGTATCGCATCTTTGACGGGCGCGGCGGCGCGGGCACCGGCAACCAGCGGTTTGCCCCGCTCAATTCCTGGCCCGACAATGTCAATCTCGACAAGGCGCGCCTGCTGCTCTGGCCGATCAAGCAGAAATATGGCCAAAGCCTCAGCTGGGCCGATCTGATGATCCTGGCGGGCAATTGCGCGCTGGAATCGATGGGCCTGCCAACTGTCGGCTTCGGCGGCGGGCGCGAAGACATCTGGGAACCCGAAACCGATATCGACTGGGGGCCAGAGGCGGAATGGCTGGCGGCGGAGCGGTATAGTGGAGCCAGGGATGGCGAGCGCGATCTGGCCGATCCGCTGGGCGCGGTGCAGATGGGGCTGATCTATGTGAACCCCGAAGGCCCCGATGCCAATTGCGATCCGCTCGCTTCGGCGCGCGATATCCGCGAAACCTTTGCGCGCATGGCGATGAACGATGCAGAGACCGTGGCGCTGATCGCCGGCGGCCACACGTTTGGCAAGGCGCATGGCAATGGCGATGCATCGCTGCTCGGCCCCGAACCTGAAGGCGCACCGATTGCCGCGCAAGGCCTCGGCTGGCTCAGCACCAATCGCAGCGGGCGCGGCATCGATGCGATCACCAGCGGGCTCGAAGGCGCCTGGACCACCGATCCGGTGCGCTGGGACAACGGCTATTTCGACAATCTGTTCGGCTATCAGTGGGAACTGACCAAAAGCCCGGCCGGCGCGCACCAGTGGAAACCGGTGGGCGATGCCGGGGCCGGGACCGTGCCCGATGCGCACGATCCCGCGCTGCGCCATCAGCCGATCATGTTCACCAGCGACATGGCGCTGCTTGCCGATCCCGAATACCGCCGCATTTCCGAAGACTATCACCGCAATCCCGAAAAGCTGGCCAGCGCCTTTGCCGAAGCCTGGTTCAAGCTGACGCATCGCGATCTGGGCCCGATCACGCGCTATCGCGGCAGCGAAGTGCCGCAGACCCCGCGCATCTGGATGGACCCGGTGCCCGCGGTCGATCACCCGCTGATCGACGAACTGGACATCGACGACCTGAAACGCCGGATTTCCCAATCCGGGCTGTCGATCGGGCGGCTGGTGGCCACGGCCTGGGCCTCGGCCTCGACCTATCGCGGGTCGGACAAGCGCGGCGGCGCCAATGGCGCGCGCATCCGCCTGGCACCGCAGCGCGATTGGGCGGTCAATGATCCGGCGGAACTCGGCCACGCGCTGACCGTGCTCGAAGCGATCCGCGACCGGTTCAATGCGATGGCAACCGGCGGCAAGCAAGTCAGCCTGGCCGATCTGATCGTGCTGGGCGGTGCCGCCGCGATCGAGGCGGCGGCGCAGGCCGGCGGCCACACGCTGACCGTGCCGTTCACCCCCGGGCGCACCGATGCCACGGCGGACCAGACCGACGCCGCCTCCTTCGCGGTGCTGGAGCCCAAAGTCGACGGGTTCCGCAATTTCCGGTCGGGCACTTTGCTCCGTTCGGAAGAGGAATTGCTGGTTGACCGGGCGCAATTGCTGGGGCTGACCACGCCCGACATGACCGCGCTGGTCGGCGGCCTGCGCGTGCTGGGGGCAAACAGCGGCGGCAGCCGGCTGGGGCTGTTCACCGATCGGGTCGGCGTGCTCAGCAACGATTTCTTCTGCACGCTGCTGGCCTCGTCCGTGACCGACGACTGGCGTGAAGCCGAAGATGGCACGTTCACCGCGCATGACCGCAAGACCGGCGCCGCCCGGCTGCGCGCCAGCCGCGCCGATCTGATCTTTGGCTCCAATTCGCAATTGCGCGCGCTGGCCGAAGTCTATGCCAGCGCCGATGGCGAAACCCGGTTCCTGGCGCAGTTCGTCAGCGCCTGGGCCAAAGTGATGAACGCCGACCGGTTCGATCTGGCGTAACCCCAATCCTCCCCGGCACGGGGAGGGGGACCAGCCGAAGGGTGGTGGAGGGGTCAGGCCTCAAGCGCTGACCTACCCCTGATCGTCATCCCGGACTTGGGCCGGGATCGGGCTTTCTGTGCGCAAAGCGGCTCACATATCTTTGGTATTCAGCTCTTTGCCTGGGAAGAACAGCCTGGCCCCGGGTCAAGCCCGGGGGGACGTGATGGGTATGTTGGCGCGACATGTCGCAGGGTTTGCGGGTGGGGCCTGATCCCTCCACCAGCTTCGCCAGTGCCCCCCCGGCACGGGGAGGATTGGGGCAGGCTTATTCCCCGTCCAGACCATAGGCGGTGTGCAGCACGCGCACTGCCAGTTCAGTCTCGTCCGAATCGATCAGCACCGAAACCTTGATTTCCGACGTTGAAATCGCCTGGATGTTGATCGCGCGGTCGGCCAGCGCCTTGAACATCGTGGCGGCGACACCGGCGTGGCTGCGCATGCCGACCCCGACGACCGAAATTTTCGACACTTTGGAATCGGTGCTCAGCTTTTCATAGCCGATGCCGGCGCGGTTCGAATCGAGCACCGCCTTGGTGCGTTCCAGATCGGCCTGGGGCACGGTGAACGTCACGTCGGTATCGGTATCGGCGCGGCCGACATTCTGGATGATCATGTCGACATTGATGTTCGCTTCGGCAAGCGGGCCGAAAATCGTCGCGACCGCGCCGGGGCGGTCGGGCACCGCGGTCAGGATGACCTTGGCATCGTTCTTGTCGGCGGCGATCCCGGTGATCAACTGGCGTTCCATATCGAGGCCCTCAAGTTCGTCATCGGACACGATCATCGTGCCGGGCAAAGTATCGGCAGCAGGCGCGCTTTCGTCGATGAACGACGACAGCACCTGGACCCGCACGTTTTCCTTCATCGCCAGGCTGACCGAGCGCGTCTGCAGCACTTTCGATCCGACCGAGGCGAGTTCGAGCATTTCCTCGTAAGTCACGTTCTTCAGCTTGCGCGCCTTGGCGACGATGCGCGGATCGGTGGTATAGACCCCGTCGACATCGGTATAGATGTCGCAGCGGTCGGCGCGAATGGCCGCCGCCACCGCCACCGCCGACGTGTCGGACCCGCCGCGGCCCAGCGTGGTGATGCGATTGTCATCGGACAAGCCCTGAAACCCCGGAATCACCGCGATTTCGCCCGACGCCATCGATGCCAGCAGCGCCGCCGGATCGATCCCTTCGATGCGCGCCTTTGATGCGGCATCGTCGGTGTGGATCGGCAATTGCCAGCCCAGCCATGACCGCGCGCGGCAGCCCAGCGCCTGAAGATGCAGCGCCAGCAGGCCCGATGTCACTTGTTCGCCGCTGGCCACGACCACGTCATATTCGGCCGGATCGTAAAGCGCGCTCGCCTCGCGGCAGAAATTGACCAGGCGGTCGGTTTCGCCGGCCATGGCAGAGACCACCACGGCCACTTCGTGCCCGGCGGCCTGCTGGCGCTGGACAATGCGCGCGACACGGCGGATGCGCTCGGTGCCGGCCATCGACGTGCCGCCGAATTTCATCACGATGCGGGCCACGGGGCTGCTCCTGAACCAGACTGTCGAATCTTGCCTGCATGACCCGATGGACCATGCAAGCCGCGCGCTTTAGGGAGGGGGGATGAGCAATGCAACACCGATTCCGGCCACGATCCGCCCCGAAGAAGCCGCCCATTTCGGCCGCCTGGCCGATGACTGGTGGGACCCGGCCGGGTCATCCGCCATGCTGCACCGGCTGAACCCGGTCCGGCTGGGGTTTATCCGCGCCAGCATCGATGCCCATTTCGGCACCGACCGGCGCGCGATGCGGCCGTTGCAGGGGCGCCGCGCGGTCGATGTCGGCTGTGGCGCAGGGCTGCTGGCCGAACCACTGGCGCGGATGGGCGCCGAAGTTACCGGGGTCGACGCGGCGCAGGACAATGTGCGTGTGGCCGCTGCGCATGCCGCTGCGGGGGGCCTGCCGATCACCTATCACTGCGGCGATGTCGCCACGCTGGGCCTGTCGGGCTTTGATCTGGTGACCAGCATGGAAGTGATCGAGCACGTCGCCGACAAGCCGGCATTTGTCGCGGCGCTGGCGGCGGCGCTGGGCGATGGCGGGTTGATGATCCTGTCCACGCCAAACCGCACCGCGGCATCGCGCCTGCTGCTGGTGGAAGGCGCCGAACGGATGGGGATGGTGCCGCGCGGCACCCACCACTGGCAGGATTTCATCACCCCGATCGAACTGCACGATCTGCTGGCAGACGCAGGCCTGATCATGGGCAATCCGCAGGGTATTTCGTGGAGCCCCAATGCCGGGCTGCACCTGTCGGACAATCTGGCGCTGAACTATATCGTCACGGTAACGCGGGGCGCCTGATCATACGATCTAGCCACCATCAGACAGCACGAAAATCTTGCGGGTCTGTTCGTGGATCGTCCAGGCGCCGGTCCACCCTTTGGGCAGGACGAACATTTCACCCGGGCCGATATCGCGCGTGGTGCCATCGGCATTGTGCAGCGTCACCCGGCCCCACAGGATGTGGCACAGTTCGGCCATGGCGGTGCGGTCGGCGGCGAAATGGCCCGGGGTGCATTCCCACACGCCGATCCGCGTTGCGCCATCGGAACTTTGCCACAGGCGCAAGGTGGCTTCGCGCTGGTTGCCTTTGACCGAGGTGGGTTTCGGCACCAGCGCGCCGATATCGATCGTGGCCAGGTCGCCAAAGGCGGCAAGATTGTACATCACGGGCCTGTCCTGAACGGGGGGAAATGCCGGTCAATCGGCCGAGGGCAGGAACCGCTCGATCAGATCGCGCGCCAGCCGCGCCGGGCGCAGCGTGGCGGCATCGATGCAGCACCAGCTCGATTGCACTTCGGCCAGCACCTCTTCGCCGCGCTTGATCACGGTCTGGTACATCGCGCGCGCGCCCTGCACTTTTTCCAGCACGACATGCGCGATCGGCGCGTCATTGAGGAACGTGGGCCGGCGATAGGTAATCTCGTGCTTCAGCGCGACCCACAAGTGCTGCGCCACCGCCTCGGCCGGGGCCAGCGCGCGCCAATGGTCGATCACCGCATCCTGCACCCATTTGAGGTACGAGGCATTGTTGACATGGCCCATGAAGTCGATGTCGGCAGGATCGATCTGAATCGCGAACTGGTGGGGGGCGGCTGTCGTCACGTCCGGAGTGTACCACGCCGGCCCTGCAACCACCAGCGCGTGATTGCCCTCAGGGCGATTGTTTTACGCGCCATTATGGCTGAATTTGGACGATTTTTTGCCAGTCAACCCAGCGCTGCGGCCCACTCCGCCTCTTTGAAACCAACCAGCAGCCCGCCGGCATGTTCCACCACCGGCCGCTTGATCAGCGAAGGCTGCGCCACCATCAGCGCAATCGCCGCCGCCGGGTCTGCATCGGCCCGCGCCTTGTCCGCATCAGGCAGCTTGCGAAACGTGGTCCCGGCGCGGTTCAGCACCATGCCCAGCCCCGCCGCGTCCACCCAGCGCGCCACTTGCGCCGCATCGGCCCTGGCCTTTTTGTAATCGTGAAAGGCATGGGCAATCCCGCGCGCATCCAGCCAGGCCCGCGCCTTTTTCACGGTGTCGCAATTGGGAATGCCGTAGAGTGTGATCATGGCGTTGTTTCCTTGCCGGCCGGTGTTTGCTGCAGGGCCCGCACGATGTCTGTCTGCGGGATGACGATAATGCCCGATTCCGCACGGGGCGAAAAATATGCGAGGCCTCTGATCTGCAGACAAAGGCCATGGCGCATCGCGTCGGTGCCCTTTGCGTCGATATAGACCGTATAGCGAAAACGGCCATCCCGCTGGCGTTTTGCGTGCCGGACTTCGCCCGCGCGCTCATCGTAAAATTCAGGCAAATTGTCGGGCAAGGGTCCCCATGTTGCCGAACGTCCATTGGGCTCCTGAAACGGGCAAGGCCCGCTCCAGGCGTAGAGCGAGTCCATAGTGCTCACGTCTTTGGCTCTCGCCTGCAAATCCCCATCGCTCGACAAGTCAAGGCGCAGCACGCGGGCGGGGCGGTCTTCGGGGTGGATGAACTCTTCGTGCAGGCGATCCATCACATCGCCCGATACGGCCGCGATCCGGTCTACCCGGATATCCCCGAGTGACCTCGGGATTGCCATATAGGCATAGAGCCCAAAGCCCGAAAGCACGCCGCCGCCGATCATGGCCAGCGCCAGTCGCCACACGGGGTCCATGCGCGTTTTCACGGTTTCCAGTTTCACGATGCCCGGTCAGTCCCCGGGCGCAACAGTGATCGCGATGATCGCGATCGCGTCGGGCTTTCCGGCGAAATCGAACGTTTCGTCCACTTCGGCGCCCATGATCGCGCGCGCCAGCGGGGCATTGGCCGATAGCAGGCCGGCGGGCGGGTCGGCTTCGTCATCGCCGACCAGCGTGACCGTGCGGATTGCACCGTTCAGGCTGTAAGTGACGGTGCAGCCGAAGGCGACGCTGTGTCCATCGGGGCGCGGCATCACTTCGGCGGTGGATTGGCGCGTGCTCCAATACCGGTGATCGCGGCGCGCGGTCTTGATCTCGGCCTCGTCGGTCAGCATGGCGATCCGCGCCTCGATCGCGGCGCGTCTGGCCGCAATCTGGGCGAGGCCGCGCGCCGTCACCCGGTTGGGCCCGGGCGGGATCGGCAGCTCGAACTTGGGCTCCAGGTGTTCGTCATCGCCTTCGCGGCGGAACGCAACGCTCATTGCGAACCTGGCGCACCGGGCGCGCTGAATGCGCGGACCAGGCGATACGTCAGCTCACCCCCCAGCGCAAAACGCTCTGCATTCACGCGTTCGTCGCGGCCATGGGCGCGATAATCGTCAATATCGTCGAACAGCGATGCCACGCCATAGCTGGGCATGCCCGCAGCGCGGGTGCGCGTCGAATCCGATCCGCCGGCATCCATGTCGGGCATCACCGGCAGGCCGGGCAGCAGCGATTGCACCACGCCGCGAATGGTCGACCACACCGCCGGGCTGGGCGGCGATTCGGGTGAGGCGCGGTCTGGCGTCACCGTGGTGATCTGCACCCCCGGATTGGCGAACACGGTGGCCAGTTGCGCGCGGATCTGGTCTGGTGTGTCGCCCGGCAGCAGGCGGCACTGGATGGTGGCGCGCGCGGTTTGCGGCAGGGCGTTTTCGGCGCCGCCAGCCTGCAACTGCGTGGCAACGCAAGTGGTGCGCACTGCCGCATTGTCATTGGGATCGTCAGACAGCCGATCGGCCGCGGCCAGATCGCCGCGCCCCACCGCGATCATGTCGGCCTTGCGCGGGCCGGTCTCGATCGCGCCCAGCGCCGCGTAAGACGCCTTTACCGTGTCGGTCAGCCGCGCCGGAAAGCGATAGGCCGCCAGCCGGTTCAGCGCGGCGCTCAGGTCATAGATCGCGTTGTCCGGCCGCGGTTCGGATGAATGGCCGCCGCGGTTGGCGGTTTCGGCGGCGAACGTCACATAGGTCTTTTCGCTGGTTTCAAAGCCATAGGATTCGTACCGGCCCTTGCGGAATGCGGCGCGTCCGGCATCGGGGTTCAGCACCAGCCCGGCATCGATCAGATCGCGATGCTGCGCCAGCAGAAACGTGATGCCCGCCGCGCCCTGGCTTTCCTCATCGGCGGTAAAGGCCGCGATCACGTCGCGCGCCGGGCGATAGTGTTCGCCCTTCAGCCGGATCAGCGCGGCAGCGACATTGGCGTCTTCGCCTTTCATGTCGATTGTGCCCCGGCCATAGATCCACCCGGCCTCTTCGGTCATCGCAAAGGGCGGCCGGGTCCAGTCCGCAGCCTTGGCCGGCACCACATCGAGATGCGTCAGATAGAGCAGCGGCCGCGCCGCGGGGTTTGTGCCGCGCAGCCGCACCACCAGGTTTGCGCGCGCCGGCGCCGCCGGATAGGGCACCACAGTCACATCGGCAGGGTCAAACCCGGCCGCCAGAAAGCGCACGCGCAAGGCCTCGACCGCGCCGGCAGTGCCTTTGTCGAGCGTGGTATCGATCGCCAGCAGCTCACGCAAAATGGCGTGCGCCAACGGTTCGGGGGCCAGTTGTTCGTGGGCCAGCGCCGGCGTACCGCCAAGCACCAGCGCGCAGCATGCGGCCGCGATGTGTTTCCGGATCATGCGGCGTGCAGATTGCGTGCAAACAGATCGAGCATCGCGCTCCATCCGCGTTCGGCCGCATCGTGGTCATAGACCGGAAAATCGGGCTGCATCCAGCCATGCGCCGCGCCGGCATAGATTTCGCTGTGGTGGTGCACCCCGGCGGCGTCAAACGCGGCGATCAGCTGTTCGTGCATTGCGGCCGGATACCTGTCATCGTTGTCGGCGCCGGCCACCAGCACTTCGGCGCGAATTTCCGGCGCATACCGATGCGGGCTGTCGGGCGCATCGCTGACCAGGCGGCCACCGTGAAAGCTGGCGGCGGCGGCAATGCGATCGGGATAAGTGCCGGCCGTGGCCAGCGCCATGCCGCCGCCCATGCAGAACCCGACCACACCCGCCGGCAGCCGTGCGATATCGGGCCGCCCTGCCAGCCAGTCGAGAAACGCCGCGCTGTCCCGCGCGGCGAGGCCGGGGCTGGTGGTGGCATACATCGGGCCGATCACCGCAAACAGATCGCCGTTGAACACCTCCTTTGGCACCAGCGCCGGATAAGGGCCAAAGCGATAGAACAGATCGGGCAGCAGCACGCAGTATCCCGCATCGGCCAGCCGCTGTGCCACGCCGATCAGCGCCGGGCGGATCGCCAGCGCGTCCATATACAGGATCACCGCCGGCCAGGGCCCTGTGCCCTTGTCGGTCGGGATCAGCACGTGGACAGTGCAATCGCCATCGGCGGCGGGAATCACGATTGGGTCATGCGGCATCGTCGGGTCTCGCAAGGGATAAAGCGGTGGTATGGCGCGCCTTGCGGCCAAGCTCAATCCGCCGCGTCGTGGCCAAAGCGGTGGATGCGCGTCGGCACCCCGGCAAACAGGGTATAGCTGGCGTAAAAGTCGGTGCGGCCCTTCGCCTGCATTTCGGCATGATCGGCCACCCGGCGCCAGGCGCGCGCGGCGTCTTCGTCGGTCCATTCGGACAGGGCGATCACTTCGCCATCTTCGGCGGTATAGCTTTTGAACGAGAGGAATCCGGGCTGCTGCCGCGCCAGATGCCACATCCGGTCGGCATCGGCAGCATAAGTCGGGCCGTCGATATCGGCCCGTTTGCGGTTGCGGAACACGACAAGGTACATGGGCCTGATCCTATCAAGCCGGCCTGCGCGCGCAAGCGCGCACTTCGCCCGCCGGCGCACACGTCGCGCGCAAGCGCGCACTTCGCCCGCCGGCGCATACTTCCCGCGCAAGCGCGCAGGCGATGGACATTTGCGGCCATTGGCGGCTAAGGCCATCGCCCATGAGCCGCAACACTTTCGGACATGTTTTCCGTTTCACCACCTGGGGGGAAAGCCACGGGCCCGCGCTGGGCGCCGTGGTCGATGGCTGCCCGCCGGGGCTGGCGATCGATGAAGCCGTGATCCAGCCGTTCCTCGATGCCCGCCGCCCCGGCCAATCGCGCTTTACCACGCAGCGGCAGGAACCGGATCAGGTGCGCATCCTGTCGGGCGTGTTCGAAGGGCGCACCACCGGCACCCCGATCAGCCTGATGATCGAAAACGTCGATCAGCGGTCAAAAGACTATTCGGACGTCGCGCGCGCCTATCGCCCGGGCCATGCCGACTATGCCTATGATGCCAAATACGGCTTTCGCGATTATCGCGGCGGCGGGCGGTCCTCCGCACGCGAAACCGCCGCACGTGTTGCCGCCGGCGCGGTGGCGCGGCTGGTCATTCCCGAAGTCGTGATTCTGGGCTATGTCAGCGCGATCGGCGGTGATGCCATCGATCCGGCCAATTTTGACGCTGCCGAAATCACGCGCAACCCGTTTTTCTGCCCCGATGCGCAGGCCGCCGCCCGGTGGGAAGTGCTGGTCGATACCGCGCGCAAGGCGGGATCGTCGCTGGGCGCGGTGGTCGAATGCGTCGCCACCGGGGTTCCCGCCGGCTGGGGCGCGCCACTTTATGCAAAGCTCGATGCCGAACTCGCCCACGCGATGATGGGCATCAACGCGGTAAAGGGCGTGGAAATCGGCGATGGCTTTGCCGCTGCGGCCAACACCGGTGAAGGCAATGCCGATCCGATGCGGCCCAATCCCGCTGCTTCCGATGGTCACGGCCACCCGCTGTTCACCGCCAACCACGCCGGCGGCATCGCCGGGGGCATTTCCACCGGTCAGCCGGTCGTGGTGCGCGTCGCGTTCAAGCCGACTTCGTCGATCCTCACGGCCATGCCCACTGTCACGCGCGAAGGCGAAGCGACCGACTTGTTCACCAAAGGCCGCCACGACCCCTGCGTCGGCATTCGCGGCGTTCCGGTGGTCGAGGCGATGATGGCGGCCGTATTGGCCGATCAGAAGATGTTGCATCGCGCGCAATGTGGCTGACCGGGCACAACGCCCGGCCATGCCGCGCGCAAAAGGGGGCATGACGCCGTGGCACAACGCCTGACTTTGTGGATCGTCATCGGCATGGTGGCCGGCATTGCGCTGGGCGCGGCGCTGCACGCCGGGTTTCCCGCCGACAGCAAGACGCTGGCCGCCAGCGCCGACTTGCTCAAACTGCTGCCCGAAGTGTTCCTGCGCCTGATCAAGATGATCATCGCGCCGCTGATCCTTGCCACGCTCGTCACCGGCATTGCCGCGATGGGCGACAGCAGCGCGCTGGGCCGCATCGGCGGGCGTGCGCTGGGCTGGTTCGTCTGCGCCAGCCTCACCTCGATCGGCCTGGGCCTTGTGCTGGTCAATCTGTTCCAGCCCGGCCATGGCCTCCATTTCGTCGCCGCCGCCCCTGCCACTGCGCTCGCCACCGGTGATTTCACGTTCCGCCATTTCGTGCTGGAAATCGTGCCCGTCAGCGTGATCGACGCGATGGCGCAGAACAACGTGCTGCAGATCCTGGTGTTTGCCCTGTTCGCCGGCGTTGCCCTGTCGGCGCTGGGCGATCGGGGTGCCCCGCTGGTGCGCGGGGCCGAAGCGCTCGTGGCGATGATGCTGACGATGACCGGCTATGTCATGCGCGCCGCGCCCTTTGCCGTGTTCGGCGCGCTCGCCTCGGTCATCGCCACGCGTGGCCTCGGCATTATCCTGACTTATGGCGCGTTCGTGGCCGAATTCTATGGCGGGCTCGCGCTGTTCTGGCTGCTGCTGTTTTCCGTCGCCAGCCTGTTTCTCGGCCGCCGCGCCTGGTTGCTTGCGCGTTATATCCGCGAACCGCTGCTGCTCGCCTATTCCACCGCCAGTTCGGAAAGCGCGCTGCCGCGCCTGTTTGAAGCGCTCGATCGCTATGGCGTGCCGCGCCGCATCTCCGGCTTTGTTCTCCCGCTCGGCTATTCGTTCAATCTCGATGGCTCGATGATGTATACCAGCTTTGCCACGCTGTTCATCGCCCAGGCCTACAACATCCCGCTTTCCGCCGGGCAGCAGATCGCCATGCTGCTCACCCTGATGATCACCTCAAAAGGCATCGCCGGCGTCCCCCGCGCCAGCCTGGTGGTGATCGCCGCCACCCTCACCCAGTTCGGCCTGCCCGTCGAAGGGATCGCCCTTCTGCTCGGCGTCGATACGTTCCTCGATATGGGCCGCACCGCTACCAATGTCGTCGGCAACGCCGTCGCCACCGCCGTGATCACCCATTGGGAAGGCATGCTGCAACCCCCCATGGACCCGGACGCCCCGCTGGCCATCGCGCCGCACGACACGCCGGAACACGGGCGCAAGGGGCTGCACCTCGATCCGGGGGCTTGAGCGCTTCCGGCGGGGAGGGTCCACCGCCCATTGTCCCCACCATCAGCGCCTCGTCGCCCCGGGCCAAACCCGGGGCAAGGCTGCTCTTTGATGCAAATATCTGATATTAATTGATTTTTGTCTGCCTTGGCTCAGAAGAAGCCTGATCCCGGATCAAGTCCGGGAAGACGATTTGGGCGTGTGTCAGTGCATCTGGGCAATGGCGCCCGCCTGCCATAGCCAAAAACGCCTGCCAGAGGCATAGAGGCCCCCTACTTCGCGATCTCCACCGGCTGGAACTGCGCCAGGCCGCATGAACCGCGCGGGCCGCTGCCCGGGCCGCCGAATTCCATCACGGTGATGATGTCGGTGCTGCACAGTTCGCTGAGCGAGGTTTCGTATTTGTAGGTGCGATAGGTGCCGAGGCCATAACAGCGCTGGGGCAGGGCCACGCGGTACCATTTGCCGCCGCCGGTGTCGAAATCGATGGTCCAGTCATCGCGCACGCGGCTTTCGCGGATGCTGTTGAGCGGGATGCAGCTGCGGGGTGCGCCGGTGGCGCGGGCCATCGGCACATCCTTGCCGTGGCCTTCGCTGCCGCCGGAAACCGGGGCGCATGCCGTGATTGCCAGCGCAGATGCGGCCAAAATCACCCAATTGCGAATCATGGCGTCTTGTCCTTTGCCTTACGCGCCGGCTTTGCCGGCGTAGGGGGCCCCGGTTCGGCAGTCTTTGCCTTGAAACGGCAAAGGTCAATGACCCCGCAGTGCCAGCATTCGGGCAGCCTCGCCTTGCACACATAGCGGCCGTGGAGGATCAGCCAGTGGTGTGCGCCCAGGCGGAACGGGGCGGGCACTTTTTTCTCCAGGCCTTTTTCGACGGCTTCGGGCGTTTTGCCTTTGGCCATGCCGGTGCGGTTGCCCACGCGAAAGATATGCGTGTCGACCGCGAAAGTTTCCATGCCGAACGCGGTGTTGAGCACGACATTGGCGGTCTTGCGGCCCACACCGGGCAGCCTGGTCAATGCGTCGCGATCGGCCGGCACTTCGCCGCCGTGGTCGCGGATCAGCATTTCGGACAGCGCGATCACGTTCCTGGCCTTGGCGTTGAACAGCCCGATGGTCTGGATGTGCGCTTTCAGCCCCTCTTCGCCCAGCGCAACCATTTCGGCCGGCGTGCGCACGATCTCGAACAGGCGCCGCGTCGCCTTGTTCACGCCCACATCGGTGGCCTGCGCCGACAGCGTTACCGCGACCAGCAACTGGAAAGTGTTGCCATAGGCCAGCTCGGTTTCGGGCGCGGGGTTGGCCTCGGCCAGGCGGCGGAAGAATTCGAAGATCTGGTCGCGCGTCACAGATCGAGCACTTGTTCCATGGTATGGCGCCCCGGCGCCCGGCCCAGCAGCCATTGCGCCGCGCGCACCGCGCCGCGCGCGAAAATGCCCCGGTTTTCAGCCAGGTGCGACAGGGTCAGGCGTTCGTTGTCGGCCAGGAAATGCACCGCATGGTCGCCCGCCACAGTGCCCCCGCGCAGCGCGGCAAAGCCGATCGCACCCACGGCGCGCGCGCCGGTCACCCCGTCACGCCCGCGCTGCGCCACTTCGGCCAGGTGCTCTCCGCGCCCTGCGGCGGCCGCTTCGCCCAGCAGCAGCGCGGTGCCCGATGGCGCATCGACTTTCATGCGGTGGTGCGTTTCGACAATTTCGATATCCCAATCGGGGCCCAGCCGCGCCGCCGCCTCGCGCACCAGATGCGCCAGCAACGTCACGCCGAGCGAGGTGTTGCCGGTCTGCAGCACCGGAATCGACACCGCCGCCGCATCGATCAGCCAGTGGTGCCGTTCTTCCAGCCCGGTGGTGCCGACAACCAGCGGAATGCCCGCAGCAATCGCCGCCTCGATGGTGAATTCCAGCGCCAAGGGGCTCGAAAAATCGACCAGCACATCGCTTTGCGCCGCCAGCGCCGCCGGATCGCCGCCTTTGTCGATGCCGCCGGCACAATCATGCCCGGCCGCCGCGATCGCCGCCTCAAGCGCCTGGCCCATGCGCCCCGCGCTGCCGATGATCCCGATTCTGGCCATAGTTCCCTCTTGCTTGTGCTGCGCCTTTTGGCCGCGTGTGCCCGGCGGCGCAACCTGCCAAACGTGCCCCATGGCCCAGCCTGCCCCACAGCCAAGCCTGCCCCATAGCCCAGCCTTCCCTATATCCAAGCCTGTCAGGCCACGGCATGATGCGCGCCATGACCCTGCACCCAGCCATCGTGATCCTCACCGGCGCCGGCATTTCGGCTGAAAGCGGCATCGATACCTTTCGCAGCGGCGCCAATGGCGGGCCCAGCCTGTGGGAACAGCACCGCGTCGAAGATGTCGCCACGCCCGAAGCGTTCGTGCGCGATCCCGATCTCGTGCTGCGCTTTTACGACATGCGCCGCGCCGCGATCCAGACCAAAGAGCCCAACGCCGCGCACCGCGCGCTCGCCCGGCTGGAACGCGAATGGCCCGGCACGGTCACCGTGGTCACACAGAATGTCGATGATCTGCATGAACGTGGCGGATCGCACAACGTCATCCACATGCACGGCGAACACCTCAACGCCTGGTGCACCACGTGCGATGCCCGCCCGCGCTGGACCGGCCTGCTGATCGACCGGCCGCCCTGCCCCGCCTGCGGCGCGCGCACGCTGCGCCCCGATGTCGTGTGGTTTGGCGAAATTCCCTATCACCTGGATAGGATCCAGCGCGCGCTGGCCGATGCGCACCTGTTCGTGTCGATCGGCACGTCGGGCGCGGTCTATCCCGCCGCCGGTTTCGTGCGGCTGGCGCGCGAACTGGGCATCGCCACGCTGGAACTCAATCTGGAACGCTCGCAAGGATCGGCCTGGTTCGATGAAACACGGCTGGGCCCGGCGAGCGAAGTGGTCACCCAATGGGTGGATCAGCTGCTCGGCCGCTGAGCGCAAGTGCGGCATTCCGGATCACGCGCAATGCGCATCGTGCGAAGCCCCGGGGTCAGCCCGTCAATCACGTGCAGCCGGCCCCACTGCGGATCGCCCAGCGTGCTCACGCCCGCCACGACCACGCGCAGCGCCTGCATCGCCGCAAACGACCCGACAAGCCCCACCATCGCCCCCAGCACGCCCTGATCGGCACACGTATCGCAATCGGCCGCATCAAACGCATCGCCGACAAAGCAGCGGTAACAGGCCTGGCCCTGCAGATGCCCGGCAAAATTGGCCACCTGCCCCTGAAACCGCCCCAGCGCCGCACTCGTCAAGGGCACCCCCAGCGCGACACAGGCATCCGCCACCGCCAGCCGCGTGGCAAAATTGTCCGTGCCATCCAGCACCACATCCGCGCCGCCCAGCAATTCCGCCGCATTGTCCGCACCAATCCGCGCCCGGTGCGCCACAATCTCCAGCACCGGATCAAACCGCGCCGCCCACCGCGCCGCGACTGCAACTTTTGCGTCGCCGATGTCATCGGGCGCAAACAGCGTCTGCCGCTGCAGGTTCGATGCCTCCACCACATCGTCATCAATCAGCGTCAGCCGCCCGATCCCCGCGCCCGCCAGATACTGCAACGCCGGATTGCCAATCCCCCCCATGCCCACCAGCACGACATGCGCCTTCGCCATACGCTCCTGCCCGGCCCCGCCCAGTTCGGGCAGAACAATGTGTCGGGCGAAGCGATCGAGGCGGTCCGGGGTCATCAGGGGCAAATAGGAACTATGGGCAGGATTGCGAAGGGGTTTTTGCCTCCCGCTGGCGTTCTGGTGCCTCCGGCGGGCGTCCAGCGGGTAGGGGCCATCGCTCTTGCATCCCGTTCGCTTGCGGGAAACTGCATCTTAGCTTCATTTGATCGGTTGGACGCCATGATACATGGTAGAGGCCGCGTCGGCTATTGGGGCGCAAGCAGCCATTGGCGTGCTAGGGCCAAGGCAGGTTCAAGTATGCGTCGGGAGACAATCCACCCGCTTCGCGGCGAGACGCAAGGCCGGATCAGCGCGCAGGTCCAGACAGTAACGGGATGCAAGGGCGATGGCCCTTGCCCGCCGGAGGCAAAAGACGCCCGCCGGAGGCAAAAGACGCCCGCCGGAGGCACAAAAACGCCCGCCAGTGGCAAAAGACGCCCGCCGGAGGCCCCCTTAGTCTTCCAGTTGCCGCAACAACGTCCGCACATCCCCGTCCATTTCCGCATCGCGCGTGCGCAGTTCTTCGATCAGGCGCACGGCGTGGATCACGGTGGAGTGGTCGCGGCCGCCGAATTTGCGGCCGATTTCGGGGTAGGAGCGCGGGGTCAGGACTTTGGCGAGGTACATGGCGACCTGGCGCGGGCGGACGACGGCGCGGGCGCGGCGTTTGCTGGCCATTTCGGTGCGGTCGACGCGATAGAACTGGCACACGGCGCGCTGGATTTCGTCGATGGTGATGCGGCGGCGGTTGGCGGAGAGGATATCGGTGAGTTGTTCTTCGGCGAGTTGCAGCGAGACCGGCTGGCCGGTGAGCTGGGCATAGGCGATGAGTTTGTTGAGGCCGCCGACGAGTTCGCGGACATTGCGGTTGATCGTGCGGGCGAGGAATTCGATGACGTCGGCGGGCACCGCGCCGTGGACCGAGGAGGCGCCAAAGCGGGCGAGGCGGTGTTCGAGGATTTTGCGGCGCAGATCGATGTCGGCGGGCTGGATATCGGCGACGAGGCCCATCGACAGGCGCGACAGGAGGCGTTGTTCGACGCCATCGAGCGCCTGGGGGGCGCGATCGGCAGCGACGACGAGGCGTTTGCCGGCGCCCATCAGGGCATCGATGGTGTGGAGGAATTCTTCCTGGGTGCTCGATTTGCCGATGATGAACTGGATATCGTCGACCAGCAGCAGGTCAAAGCCGCGCAGGCGGGCTTTGAACTCGATCATTTCGTGGCTGCGCATGGCCTGGACGAATTCGATCATGAAGCGTTCGGCGGAGCAGTAGAAGATGCGCGCGCCGGGGCGGGCGGCGGCATAGGCGTGGCCGATGGCGTGGAGCAGGTGGGTTTTGCCCTGGCCGGTGGAGGCCTTGAGGTAGAGCGGCGAGAATTGCGGGGTTTCGATTGCGGCCATGCGCTGGGCGGCATTGACGGCCAGGACATTGCCGGCGCCCGAGACGAAATCGGCGAAAGTGAGCGAGGGGTCGAGCCCGTTCTGCACGCCGGCGAGGGCTTCGGCGGCGCTGGCAGGTGCGGTGTTGCGGGTGTCGCCGTGGCGGGCGGTCAGGCCCTGGGCTTCGCCGGGCAGACGCAGATCGGGCATGGCGCGGCGGCGCGGGTGGACGCTGATGCGCACCTGGCGCACTTCGGAGCGGGCGATTTTCCAGGCGAGCGACAGGCGGTCGGCAAAGCGGTCGGACACCCAGTTGGCGGAAAATTCGGTGGGCAGGAACAAGTCGAGCGTGCCGGTTTCCTTGCAGAACGTGCCGACCTGGATCGGCTTGATCCACTGGCTGTGCAATTGCGGCCCGAGGTCCTTTTTCAGGCCCTGGCTGATGTCGGCCCAATCGGCGGCGAGGCCGACCGCTTCGCTGTCGTCGCCGGCCGCGCTGTCGCGGCCTTTTCGCGCGGGGGTGCCATCGCCCGAAGGCTGGTGCCGCGCGCCGGCCGCGCTGCTGAAGCCGGCAGCACCAGCGGTATTGGTGCCAGAACCGGTATTGGCACCGGCATTGGGGCCACCATTCATGTAATCGTCGATCTTCACGTCATCCGGTCCCGCATGTCCTGGGCGACACGCCGGAAAGCTCCGGCGCGCAAGCAATTGATCTCCACCCGCTCCGGCTTATGCCGGAACGGCCCCTTTGGTGGCCCCGGGACGTTCCCGCGATGACCCCGCAATGGCCCCCTATTGGCCTATGTCTGTGATCCGGAGATGGTGGTGCCGCCTCTGCCAGGAGCGTGCCGCCATTGCCCGATGCCCCTGTCTATTGGCGAGTGGTCAGGATTCGCAAGCGGAACTGTGCAAAGAATCTGAAATAATTGCCCTTGACTCCGATGACACCTTGGAATTTTTCTAAGCCATTGATTAAAAACGATTTGATTTTTCGAGGTCAGCGAATCGCGGTAAATCCGCCATTTAGCTCTGGCGATGTGTCATCGCTCTGTCACAGGTCGACCGACGAAAAACGCCGGCGTGAAACACGCCGGCCCCTTGATGGCCTAAACCAAGTGTTAACCCTGCGTATAAGTACCCAGCAGATTCGGGCCAACGGGCCCGGATCCGCGAATCATACCAATCGCCGGATCAAAGCGCGGCGACGCGCTTTGACAGGCGCGACACTTTGCGCGCCACGGTGTTCTTGTGCAGCACGCCGCGCGCCACGCCGCGCGCCAGTTCGGGCTGTGCGGCCTTCAGGGCATCGGCCGCGGCCGACTTGTCGCCGCCTTCGATCGCGCTTTCCACTTTCTTGACGAACGTGCGGATGCGCGACAGGCGCGCGCCGTTGATGGCGGCGCGGTTTTCGTTGCGGCGGATGCGCTTGCGGGCTTGCGGCGTGTTGGCCATATATGTGTTCGCTTCTCGTCCTGTGGCGGGCCGCAGGGCCCGGATGCAAAATTTCGGGTCTTCGGGACTGTTCCGGTCCGGATCACTCCGGCCCCGAACGGTCCTGAAAGGGTGCTAGGCATTGATCCGCGACATGCCCCGCATGCGGTCGGCTGATCGGGGACAATGTTGCGCTGTGCAACACCACCCCCCCGTCCAACCGGCGCAACGCGACAGGCGGTAAAGCCCGCGGGAAAGCGCAGGCCCATACCGACGACAGCCGGTTGCGTCAACAGATTCGCCGCAATTCCAGCCGCAACCCGTCACGCGGGCGCGGGATCGGCCAGGCCTGCCAGCGCGGGGCATAGCCGGGCGCTGCGCTAATGCGATAGCGGGTGAGGATATTGTGCGTCAAAATCCGCGTCTGCATCGTGGCAAAATGCAGCCCCAGGCACATGTGTGCGCCGCCGCCAAACGGCACCCAGGCATATTTGTGCCGCTGCGCGACTTTGTCGGGGGTAAAGCGCAAGGGATCGAACCGGTCGGGATCGGGCCACAGCACCGGATCGGCATGGACCGCTGCGGGATTGATCCCCACGGTGGTGCCGGCGGGGATATGGTGGCCCATGAAGGTGAAATCGCGCAGCGCGCGGCGCGGCATCGCCGGCACCGGCGGCATGATGCGCAGCGCCTCCTTGAAGGCCAGATCGGTCAGCTCCATGCTGCCCAGCGCCTCGTGCGCGATGGGTCGTCCCGGGCCCCCGGCAGCGGCAAGCGCCTCGTTGCGCAGCCGGTCCTGCCAGTCGGGGTTGCAGGCCAGATGCCAGATCAGCGTGGTGAACGAGCTGGTGATCGTATCGTGCGCGGCCATCAGCAGAAAGATCATGTGATCCACCACCACATCGGCGGGCAGCAGCGTGCCATCCTCGCGCGTGGCCAGGGCAAACTGGCTGAACATGTCCTGCCCCGGGCTGGCGCGGCGTTCGGCAAGCAGGCGGGTGAACCATTCGATCAGCATGCGCCGCCCGGCCACGCCCTTGCCCATCGCGGTGAAGGGCAGCGGCCGCCGCACGGGCGCGACCGAGGCCTGGACCATGGCGGTGAACGCCTTGCCCAGCCGATCGGCCTCCGGCCCCAGCGGCAGGCCGAGGAAGCTCGTGGCGGCGGTCTGCAGCGTGAGTGCCTTGATCGCATCATAGACGCGCAAATCGAAAGTTTCCGCGCCCGCGCCCCAGGCTTGCGTGCCTGTGGCAATATCGCGGTTGAGCAAGTCGCAATAGGCCTTCATCGGCTCGGGCTTGAACGCCACCGATAAAGCGCGCCGGTCGATGCGGTGCGCATCGTGATCCATCAGCATCAGCCCGCGCGGAAACAGCAGGTTGAGAATGGGGCCCCAGCCCTGTTCGTTGGAAAACAGCCGGTCGCGGTCAAACAGCACGAGCTCGTTGGCTTCCGGCCCGATCAGGTTCACCCCGCGCCGGCCAAAGCTGCGCGCGCGATAGACCGGACCATGGGTTTCGACCATGCGCCGGTTGAACCCGGCCGGATCGGCCAGCTGGGTCAGCGTGGTGCCGATGACCGGCCAGCCATCTTCACCCGGAATGGCATCGAGCGCGCGATCGCCGGGGTGGCCGGTCCAATGCGGATTGCCGCGTTCCGACTGGATGTCGTGCGCGCGGGCATTGCCTGCCAGGCTGGCCACTGTCGCTGTCTCCCGTTTTGCGTCGGACAATGCCGTCCGCTTGCTGCGCCGGCGTGATGACACGAATGTCAGCAAGGGGGAAGGGGGCGGGGCGCGCGCTTTGGCTCGCGCGGTCAGAGCCACCCGGCCAGTTCGCGCCGCACCAGCGTTTCGGTCAGCGCGGCGCCTTCGTCCCCGGCGTTGAGGCAGGCCAGCGCGGCAAACTGTTCGCCGCCCGCGCCCAGAAACTCCTCGCGCCCGCGAATCGCCAGCTCTTCCAGCGTTTCGAGGCAATCGGCCGAAAATCCGGGTGCGGCGACCACGATCCGCCGCGTGCCGGCGCGCCCTTGCGCAATCAGCGTTTCGTCGGTTGCCGGTTCCAGCCATTTGGCGCGGCCAAAGCGCGACTGGAATGTGGTTTCCAGCCGCAGCCCGGGGTGGCTTTGGGCAAAGGCTTCGCCCAGCAGGCGCGCGGTCTTGCGGCAATGGCAATGATAGGGATCGCCCAGATGCAGCGTGCGTTCGGGCATGCCGTGAAAGCTCAGCAGCAGCACTTCGGGATCGAAATCGAGCGCGGCGATCTGGCGCGACAGATCGCGGTGCAGCGCGTCGACATAGGCCGGATCGTCGTGCCACGGCGGCACCGTGCGCAGCGCCGGCAGGCGCCGCGTCTGCAGGATCCAGCGCGCCACATCGTCCATCACGCTGGCCGTGGTGGCGGCCGAAAACTGGGGATAGAGCGGCATGATCAGCACGCGTTCGCAGCCTTCGGCCACCAGCGCGTCAAGCTCTGCGGCGATGGCCGGGCGGCCATAGCGCATGGCATAACGCACCACTGCCGCCTCGCCCAGCCGCGCCTGCACTGCTGTGGCCAGCGCCTTGGTGATCGAGGCCAGCGGCGATCCGTCTTTGGTCCATACCTGGGAATAGGCGTGCGCCGATTTTCGCGGCCGGGTGTTCAGGATGATGCCGCGCAGGATCGGCTGCCAGACCAGCGCCGGAATTTCCACCACGCGCCGGTCCGACAGGAACTGTTTCAGATAACGGCGGACCGAATCGGTATCGGGTGCATCGGGCGTGCCCAGATTGACCACCAGCACCCCGATCCGCCCGGTGGCGACCACGGGATGGTCCGCCGGCCAGTGCGCCGGCACATGCGCCGGGCAAGACGCCGGTTTTTGGCCGGTTTGCGCCAACGCAGGCTGTGCCGGATGATCGGAAACCGGGCGATCGGGGTTGGTCATGTCAGGCTTTCGGAAAGGAACGGAAGACGGCGAACGCGCGTGCCACTGGCTGAAAACACCGCATTGCCGATCGCCGGTGCCACTGCAACCACGCCAAGCTCGCCCGGGTCAAACGGTTCTGCATCGCTGGCCGCAAAGGCAACATCGACCTTGGGGCAATCGGCCAGCAAAGGCAGCCCCAGATCGGCCAGCCGCGGCGCATGCGGGCGCCCTTCGTTCCAGCGAACCGGTGCGCCCAGCGCCTGGGCCAGGCCGAACAGCAGCCCGCCCTCGATCTGCTGGCGTGCGATGTCGCGGTTGATCACGCGGCCGATATCGCAGAACGCGGCCAGGCTTTCCACATGGATTGCCCCCCCGCCAACGTGCTGATTGGCCTGTCCATTGGCCCGAACCGTGGCGATCACCGCAATATAGCCAAAGCGCGGGCCTTCGGGCGCGGCAAGCACCAGGCGATGGCACGCCAGCCCCTGCCCGGCGCCATTGCCGCCCCCGCCCCACATGGCCAACTGGCCCGCGCCTTCCAGACAGGCGACCAGCCGAGGCTCGCTGCCCAGCATCGCCACGCGGAACGACAGCGGCTCGGCGCCGGCAAAATGCGCGCATTCGTCAAGGAAGCTCTCGGTGAAAAACGCGGTGGCCGCATCGGCCCCGCCGCGCAGGCGCCCGGCCGGCAGGCTGATCGATACCGGCGCATGATCGACCGCGCGTTCGGGAATGGCATAGACCGGCATGGCGCCTGCCACGGCCAGCGGATCGGCCGCCCCGGCCGCGGCATCCTGCGCCGCGGCGGCGGACAAGCCGCCGAACAGCCGCGCGCCGGCCTCGATCGCGCTGGCCGGCGTGGTCAGCCGCGCGCGCCAGCCGATCAGGTGTGCGCGCGGCGGATCGAATGCGGCGTGAAGCTTTGCCGCGACCGGCGCGCGCGGAAATCCGGCCAGCGTTTCCTGCCAGCGCGACCAGGTCAGTTGCACCGGCCGGCCGACCTGGCGCGCGATCACCGCCACCTCTTCGGCAATGCGCACATCCAGCCGTGCATCGAAACTGCCGCCGGCGGGCATGGGATAGACGGTGACCGCGTGGCGCGGCAGGCCGGCGCCGCGCGCGGCGGCTTGCGCGGCGGCTTCGGGCGCCTGGCTGGCGATCCACAGTTCGAGCCGGTCGTGGAGCAGCCGCGCAGTCGCGCTCGCCGGTTCCAGCGGCGCGTGGAGCGCGGCATCGGCATGGTATTGCGCAGCCAGCACCTGCTGGCCGGGCCCGCCATGCGCAAACAGCGCATCGGGATCGCCTTCGGCAAACAGGCGCTGCGCCGGGGCATGCGCGGCGGCGGCCTCGATCGCGGCATCGATCGCCACGCTGTCGGCCACGCGGCCACCGTGCGGTTCCACGCGAAAGCGCGGGTCCATCGCGGCAAGCGCGCGATCGGCGGCGTGCCAGGTCTGCGCCACCGCCGCCAGCCAGCGATCGGCGGTTACCACTGCGATCATCCCGGGCACATGCGCGGCGGCGGCGGCATCGTGGCTGGCCAGCCGGCACAGCCCCTGCGGCCCGTGGGCGATGGCCGCATGGACCATGCCGGGCAGGCGCAGATCGGCGGCAAAGACCAGGCTGCCATCGACCATTGCGGGCAGATCGAGCCGGGGAAAGGCGGGCGCGGCATGCGCGCCTGGCACAGGATCAGCGGTTTCGCGCGCCGGGGCGGGGCGCAGCGGCGCGCTGTCGGGCGCGGACGTGATCACGCCGGCTTCGCCATGCGCCCCATTGGCCAGCGCACTGTCGATCAGCGCACTGTCGATCAGCGCGGCAAAGCTCCAGCGGTGCTTGCCACACACGACATGGTGGTCCTGCGTGTCGCACGCCGTTTCGGGCTGGCCCGCGATGCGCGCGGCGGCGGCAATCAGCACGTGGCGCAGTGTGGCCGCCGCCTGCCGCAGCCGGGGTTCGAACGTGGCCAGCGTGGTGCCGCAGGCGGTGATCAGCACCGGCACGCGATCGGCCTGATAGCGCACCAGCGCATCGCCCGGTGCGCCGGCCAGTGCCTGGGCCAGCGTATCGCCGATCAGCGGCGCCGCCGCCACCGCGCGCGGCAGCCAGGCCTGCGCCCAGGCCGCGGCAATCACCGGATCGGCATAGACCGGGCTGAGCGGTGCGGGTTCGACCCCCACCCGGCGCCAGTCCGCGCCCAGTTCCACCGCAACGATCTGCGCGGCCAGCGTGGACACGCCCTGGCCCATTTCCAGCGCCGGCACCGCCACGGTCACTGTGCCGTCGCGCGCCAGGCGGATCAGCGCATCGATCACGTGTTCGCCTTCGCCTGCCACCAGCGGCGCGCGAAAATGGCGCGGCACCAGCGCCAGCCCGATCACCAGCGCCCCCGCCGCCGCACCCGCCACGCCGGCGCCGATCAGCACCGTGCGCCGATCGAGCGCCATGCGATCGAGCATGCGCCGGGATTGCGGGGAAGGGGGCGGGGGCTGGTCGGGCATTGCGTCAGCCGTTGCTGCCCGGTTGATTGGCCAGCCACGCCACCAGCTGGCGCGCGATTGCCAGATAGGCTTCGGCCAGCGGGCCTTCGCCGGCGGCGGGCGGCTGGCCGGCATCGCTGCCTTCGCGGATCGCCAGCGCCAGCGGGATCCGGCCAAGGAACGCCATGCCGATGGCCTGCGCCGCGGCTTCGGCGCCGCCATGGCCGAACGGATCGCTCGGCTCACCGCAATGCGGGCACAGATAGCCGGCCATGTTCTCCACCATGCCGATCAGCGGCACCCCGCCCTGTTCGAACAGGCCGATCGCGCGCCGCGCATCGATCAGCGCAAGATCCTGCGGCGTGGACACGATCACCGCGCCGGCCGGTTTGTATTTCTGCAGCATGGTCAATTGCACATCGCCGGTGCCGGGGGGCAGATCGACCACGATCGTATCGACCGCGCCCCAGTCGGCATCGATCAGCTGGCCCAGCGCATTGCCCGCCATCGGCCCGCGCCAGGCGATCGGCTGGCCCGGACGCACCAGATGCGCCATCGACAGCATCGGCACGCCAAACCGGCTCATCACCGGGAAAAGCGTGCTGCCTTTGGCTTCGGGCCGCTGGTCTTCGGTGGCAAACAGGCGCGCCTGCGACGGCCCGTGGATATCGGCATCGACCAGCCCGGTGGCGTGCCCCAGCCGGTGCAGCGCGATGGCAAGATTGGCCGACAGCGTCGATTTGCCGACCCCGCCTTTGCCCGATCCCACCGCGATGATGCGGCGGCGGCGGCGGCGCGGGGCGCTCATCGCGACACGCAGATCGGCCACGCCGGCGCGCGCGGCAGCCTGCGCCAGATCACGCTCCAACGCGGCGCGCGCGGCATCATCCAGCCCTTCGGCATCGACCACCACACTCGCCGAACCGTCGGCGCCTGCGCGCACCGCCTGAATTCGCGCCCCTGCGGCCTCGCGCAAGGCCTGTTCCAGCGTCTGTGCATCACTCATGGTACGATTTTCCGGCTCTGGCTGTTTCGTTTCGGTTCAACGGCACATCCCCTAGCAAAGGAAAAATGGGAGCGAGACCTGTTTTTCTGGGGCGCGCACCCTATAACCATCGGCATGAACGGTCTTGACAGGGGCAAGGCCGCCGATCCGCCATCGCAAGACGGCCTCGGCATGGCCCAACACGACAGCCCATGGCGAGGGCAGGAGCCTGGCGCGCCGGTTGCGCCCGATGCCGCGCCTTTGCCAAACGCCGCGGCGCTGGCAGATGGCGATGCAATGGCCATGGCCGCTCCGGAACCCGTGGCAGCCGAATCCGCCACCCCGCCCGAAGGATCTGGCCCGCCCGAACCGGCGACCCCGGCGCAGCCCGGGCCGTGGCACGCATCGCGGCCCCGGCGCGGCACTGTGCAGCGGCACGCAGGGCAATCCGGAACAGCGGCGCGGTTGCACCGGGTGCTTGGCGCAATCGGGTTTTCCCGTCTGAATCTGGCCCGCCTGAACCTGGCCCACCTGAACCGGTCCAGCCTGAACCAGTCCAGCCTGCCCCGGGCTGATGCGCGCCGGCTGGCGCTGACCGGTGCGGCGGTGCTGACGCTGGCATGGCTGGCGGGCACATCGCTCCACCGCGTGGGGCCGGGCGAACAGGCGATCGTGGCCACGGCCGGGGCCTGGGGGCCGGTGCAGGGCTCCGGGCTGGTGCTCAGCTGGCCCTGGCCCTTGGGCACGGTACGCATCGAAAACGTGGCCGCCGTGCGCCACCTGGCGCTGCCTGATGGCGCGGCGGAAAACCTGATGCTCACGCGCGATGGCGCGCTGGTCGATCTGGCGTGGGATCTGCGCTGGCACGTGGTTGATCTGCGCCGCCATGCGCTGGCGCTGGCCGATCCGGCCACCGCGCTGCCGCTCGCGGCAGAGGCGGCGATGCGCGGCACCGTTGCCGGGATGGATCTGGCCGAAATTGCGGGCATCGGTGCAGGTGGCGATGCCGATGCCGGTGCCGGTGCGGATAGCCGTGCTGCGGCCCCTGGCCTGATGGCAAACCGCGCGGCGCAGCGGCTCCAGGCGATGTTCGATCGCGATGGTGCGGGCATCGTGATCGACGGGATCGATCTGCGCCGCATCGGGCCGCCGGCGCGCGTGGCCGATGCCTGGCGCGCCGTGGCCGCCGCGCGCAGCGATGCCGCGAACGAAGCGGTGCAGGCGCAAAGCTGGGCGCGCCAGACCATCGTACGGGCGCAAGGCGATGCCGCGGCGTTCGACAAAGTGCGTGAACTCTATCGCCAGGCGCCCGACGTGACCCGCCGCCAGATCTATTACGCCACGATGGAACGCGTGCTGGGGCAAAGCGACAAAGTGATTGTCGATGCCCCCGGCACGGTGATCCAGATGCCGCAACCAACCCCGGCACCGAACGCGCCCCAAACCGTGCAGGCGCCAGCCGCACCCCAGCCCGGCGCAAAGGTGGGCAATGGCCACTGATCGCGCCGCCGCCGGCCCCGGTGCCTGGACTGCCGTGGCCGGGCACCCTCTGGCCGCACTCGCGCTCGTGGCGATCGGCGCGCTGGGCCTTTGCGCGCTCACTCCGGTGCCCACCGACCGGGCCGCGCTGGTGCTGCGGCTGGGCCAGCCGGTGCGCGTGATCAATGCCGCGGCCGACAGGTCGCGCGGGGATGGCCTGGCGCTGCATGTGCCGGTCATCGAACAGGTGATCTGGCTCGATCGTCGGCAGCAGACCACCACTGCGGGCGATACCGTGATCACCACGCGCGATGGGCAGCCGCTGGCGGTGAATGCCGCGCTGGTGTGGCGCGTGGGCGATCCCTTGCGGTTTTACCAGGCGCTGGGCACGCCCGATCGGGCCGCAGGGCCCTTGCGCGCGATTCTTGCCTCGGTGCTGCGCCAGCAGCTTGCGCGCGCGGATCAGGCGGGCGTGCTGGCGCTGGCGCGCGGCGAAGGGGCCGGTGCCTTGCGCAAGGCTTTCATGCAGGACATCGCCGGCTATGGCGTGGCGGTGACCGATCTGTCGCTCACCCGGGTTGTCCTGCCCGACGGGGCGCCGCTCGATGCCGGGATTGCGCGCATGACCACCCGGGCAGAGGCCCAGGCCGCCGCGATCAGCGCCGAAGGGCACCGCGCCGCGCAAGTGATTCGCGCCGATGCCGAGGCGCGCGCCGGGCAGATCTATGCCGCCAGTTTCGGCGCGGACCCCGAATTTCACGACTTTTATCGCGCGATGCAAAGCTATGACGCCGCCTTTGCGCAAAAGGGCAGCCACACCACTCTCGTACTCTCGCCCGACAATGCCTATCTCCGGCAATTCAGGGGCAAAGCGCCGTGATCGCGGCATTCAAACCCCGTTCAGGCACAACATTGGAATGGATTCCCTCGTCGCGGCCCGGATTCGCTGATTGCGCGCCGCAACGAGGACAGAAAGAGGACTAGGCCACGTGCGATACGCTTATGGAGTTACTTCGGCGCTGCTCCTCGCCGGCAGTGCCTTGACGCTGGCCACCGGCTTTCCCGCCGGGGCGCAAGTTGCCCAGAACGACCGGGCTGCGGTCGAAGCGGTGGTGCCCCGCGCCGGGGCCCCGGCCAGCTTTGCCGATCTGACCCAGCTGCTGCAGCCGGCGGTGGTGAACATTTCCACCCGCCAGCGGGTCAAAGTTGCCACCAACAACCCCTTTGCCGGCACCCCCTTTGGCGAACTGTTCGGCGGCCAGGGCGGGCCGGGCGGGCCCGGTGGCGGTCAGGGTGGCGGGCAGGGTGGCGGGCAGGGTGGCGGCCAGACGCGTGAGGCGCAGTCGCTGGGATCGGGCTTCATCGTTTCGGCCGATGGCTATATCGTCACCAACAACCACGTGATCACTGCCGAAGGCCAGGGTGAAGTCGAATCGATCACCGTGACCACCACCGATGGCACCGATTATGTGGCCAAGCTGGTGGGCAAGGATGCGGCATCAGACCTCGCGGTGCTCAAGATCACCGGGCCAAAGCCGTTTCCGTTCGTGAAATTCGGCGATTCCGAACATGCCCGCGTGGGTGACTGGGTGATCGCCATCGGGAATCCTTATGGTCTGGGCGGAACGGTCACGCAGGGGATCATTTCGGCGGTCTATCGCAACACCGGCAGCGGATCGGCCTATGATCGCTATCTGCAGACCGATGCCTCGATCAACCGGGGCAATTCGGGCGGCCCGATGTTCGACATGCGCGGCAACGTGATCGGCATCAACAATGCGATCTTTTCGCCCACTGGCGGCAGCGTCGGCATCGGCTTTGCCATTCCGGCCGAAACCGCCGCGCCGATCGTGGAAAAGCTGATCAAGGGCGTGGCGATCGAGCGCGGCTATCTCGGCGTGCGGATCATGCCGCTGTCGGACGATCTGGCGGCTTCGCTGGGCCTGGCCAAGCGGCGCGGCGAATTCGTGCAGTCGGTCGAACCCAGCGCGGGCGCGGCCAAGGCAGGCATGTTGGCCGGCGACGTGGTGATCAGCGTCGATGGCAAGGACGTGACCCCCGAACAATCGCTGTCGTACATCGTGGCCAACACTGCACCCGGAAAGCGTGTGCCGATCGCCATCATCCGCGATGGCAAGCACCTGACGCTGAACGCCGTGGTCGGCAAGCGGCCGAGCGAAGAGGAACTGGCCAAGCAGACGTTCGATCCCGAACAGGGCCAGGATGATGATTTCGGCCCGGGCAGCAAGGCATCGCCGCACCATGCCGGGCCGTCGATCCAGCAGGCGCTGGGCGTGGCGGTGATCCCGGTTACCCCGCAAATCGCGCGCCAGCTCGGCGTGGGCGAAGATGTGCACGGCGTGGTGATTACCGAAGTCGACGATTCGAGCGATGCCGCCGCCAAGGGCCTGCAGCGCGGCGACATCATCCTTTCGGCCGCATACAAGGCCGTGACGACCAGTGCCGAACTCGATGCCGTGGTCAAACAGGCCAAGGCCGAAAAGCGCGAGGCGGTCCTGCTGCGCATCCAGCGCCGCGGTCAGCCGCCGTTCTATTACCCGATCCGCCTGCGCTGATCGGGCGAAAGCGCCAACAAGGGGGGGCGGTGCCGTTGATCGGCGCCGCCCTTTTTGGTTTATGCCCCGCAATCGGGCGCCACTGCGGTGTGAATTGTGCTTGTCGCACCCAAAGCGCCAGCCTACCCCTTGAACATTGCGCCCCGATCCGTGCGCCAGCATAATCGAAAGGCGCAGGGGTGATCTTTACCGAACCGGGCAAGCCCGCAGTCACCCCGACCACCACGCAGCAGACCCCCAACGGCGACGTGACGATCGCGGCAGGCACCGCGATCGATTTCGAAGGGGCTCAGGCCGGTTACGCCTCCGCCTATGTCACTTATGACAATTACCTGACCAGCACGTTCACGGTGGCCGGTACGCTGTGGGCCAGCGATGCGGTTGCGGTGAACATCTGGAATCTGAAGGATTTCAAAAACTCCGGCACGCTCGTATCGGACAGCAGCACCACCCAGTCGATCGGCCTGCGGGGGCAGAGCACGTGGTACACGCTGGAAAACAGCGGGACGATCCTGGCCGTTTCGCGCGCCGATGCCGCGGCCGTGTCGCGCGCGGCGGCGGCGGTGATCGGGGTGGGCACGGCGGTCAACACCGGGCTGATCGGGGCCTTTTCGGCCAGCGGCGTGGCATCGGGCATCGATGCCGGCGCGTTGACCAACGCTGCCACCGGGCAGATCCTGGCCGAAGGCAACAGCGCCTATGCAGTCAACTCCGGCTATGTCACCAATCGCGGCCTGATCGAGGCGGTTTCCCACGGCACCGCGCCATCGGTGGGGATCGAGGCGGCCTCGGGCAATGCGCGGATCGACAACTATGGCATCATCGTTGCGGATGCGGCGATTGTCAGCACGGCCGGCATTACCGGCAATTCCAGTTTCGTGCCGATCCCGGGCCAGGTCCTGACCAACCATGCCGGCGGGGTGATCAGCGGCGAAGTCCAGCTCGGCCTTGACCAGCCCTCCGCTTTTGGCCCGCTTGAGGCGACGATCAACAATGCCGGCGCGATCAACGGCGCGGTGGTCCTGTCCGGCGCCTATGAAACGGTCGATACGCGCAGCGGGGCGATTTCCGGACCGGTGATCTTTGGCAGCGGCGTTGGCACGTTTCTTGGATCGGCCACCGCCAACAACGAAGTCCGGACCGGCACCGGCACCGACCTGGTTATCGGCGGCATGGGCAATGACCTGCTGGTCGCCGGCGAAGGCACTGCCACGCTGGTTACGGCGCATGGCAATTCAGGGATCTATGGCGGCAGCGGCAGCGATCTGATTCTGGCTGCGGGTGGCGATGCGGTGTTTGGCGGTATCGGCCCGACCCGGATCGTGCTGGCCGACTGGACTTTTGCCCATGTCGATGGCGGCACCGGCGCCTCTGTGCTGGCGCTGCCGCAGGGCGGGCGGGATCTCGATCTTCATGCGGCGCTTGCCACCGGGCGGATCGCGCAGATCGGCACGATCGAACTGGCAACCGGGCAGACCATCGAAGTAAGCGCGGGCGATGCGACGGCGCTCGCCGGGGCCGGCACGCCGCTGACGCTCACCGGGCAGGGGACGGGCACGGTCGATCTGGTCGGCGCGTGGCAACAGGGCGCCAACGTGACCAGCGGCGGGCAGACCTGGCTGGTCTATGCACTGGGCGGCGATGTGGTGCGCATCGCGCCGGGGTTGCAGGTCCATGTTGCCACCGCGGTCAGCGTGGGCGCGCAGGGGCTGGATGCCGTGGCGGGCGGCACGGCCGCGCCAACGGTCGCCGGACAAAGCTGGGTGCGCCTGCCCCACAACCAGTTCACCGTATCGGGCTACAGCTTTCGCGATCTGACCGTGGGCGCGAACGAAACGCTTACCGATACCGTCGGCGGGCAGGCGCTCAGCGGCGGCGAAGATGGCTATGGCATGACGCTGGTCAACCATGGCACGATCGTTTCCACCGCCACCGGGGCCAGCGGCGCGGGCGCTGCGGTGGGCGTGGGCGACAGCTCGGATTCGGGCACGATCATCACACCGGCACGATCCGCAGCAGCTTTACCGATACCGCCGATCAGCTTGCTTCGGAAAAATCGCTGCTGTCGGTCTATGGCGCGTCGATCGCGCTCAACCATCCCAACGATGTGGCTGTCGGCGGGATTTCGACCAACACCACGCTCGACAATTCGGGCACGATTTCCGCGAACAGCCCCTCGGGGGAAGCGATCGGCACCAGCTGGGTGGCGGTCACCAATTCGGGCAGCATCACCGCCACATCGGCCGATTTTGCCGCCGTGGGCGTGTGGAACGCCGGCGCGGTCAATTCCGGCACGATCAGCGCCACCGGCAAAGTCTGGGCGATCGGCGTTGATGGCGTGGTGACCAATTCGGGCACGATCACGGCCACGGCAGCGGGCGGCACCGCAATCGGTGTGGCCGGCACGCTCGTGATCAATGCGGGCACGATCACGGCGACCACCGCGATCGGCGAACTGCTGCCCACGACCAGCCAGTACCTGGTGCTGAACAGCGGCACGATCAATGGCGCGATCACGCTCAACACCGGCACTGCCACCGGTTCGGCAACGCTGCTGGGCGGGTTAATCGTCAATCGGGGCAAAATCGCCGGGACCATCAGCCTGGGATCGGGCAGCGATGCGTTTTTCGGGGTGGGCGGCACGGTAACGGGCACGATCACCGCCGGCTCGGGCGCGGATGTGATCGTGGTCGACAGCCCGACAAAGCTTTCGGCCGGTGCGGGCGCCGATACGTTCGTGTTTACCGCCGCCGGTGCCTCCACTGCGACGCAGCCCTCGGTGATCACCGGGTTCAAATCGGGCACCGATGTGATCAACCTGGCCGCGCTGGGCCTTGGCGCAGTGCAGATCAGCACCGCGGGCGGGGTGTCCACGATCACCGCCAGCGGCAGCGCCTTTGTGCTGAAAGTAAACGGCACGGTCGCGCAATCCGACGTGGTCCTGGCCGGCACGGCCAGCGGCACGACCAGCGCGGGGCACGAAGTGCTGGTTGCGGCAGCCACCGGCGGCACGCTGACCGCGGACAACGGCAATGCCATGCTGATCGGCGGCGCAGGCGATGACCGGTTCGTGCTGGGGCCGGGCGGCTATGGCTATGGCGTCGATGCGGTCTATGGCGGCGGCGGCAATGATACGGCGGTCGTGTCCGGCAACCAGGCCTATTATGCCGTGACCGAAAACGCCGATGGCTCGGTAACAGTCGGCAAACCCACCACCATCTATGCATTTGCGCCGATCGGCGTGCTGTACGGGGTGCACACGCTGGCGTTTGCCGATGCCACGGTCGATCTGTCGGCCAGCACGGTTTCGCTCGCGGGGGGCGGGCAGACGCTGCTGCTGTCCGCCGGCAAGACGTTCAACCTGTCGAATTCGATCTATGATTTCAATCCCTCGGCAACGCCGGTCGATACCGTCACCGGATCGAACGGCACGATCAATCTGAACTATGTCAGCGCGGTGATCACCGGATCGGGCAACACGATCACCGCAGCAAACAAGACCAACCTGATCACCATCACCGGCAGCGGCAACACGCTGACCGATAGCGCCGCCGGCGATATCGTGACGATCGGCGGCAATGGCCAGGGATCGGGCGCGGTCAATCGCGCCAGTTTCAGCGCCGGTGGCACCGTGCTGGAAACCGCCGATTCGACGCTCGCGCTGACCGGCGACGGGCTGAATGTCACAATGGCCGGGGGGGACAGTCTGACCCTTGTCGGCAACGGTTCGGCCATCGCGCTGACCACCATGGACGATGTGCTCACGCTGGGCAGCGGCACCAAGCCGGGCGCGGCCAACCATGTCACGCTGCAACTGGCGGGCACGGTCACGCTGCTGGATGGCGCGCTGGCCGATGTAACGGGCAATGGCGGGGTGGTCCATCTGGGCAGCGGCAGCACGCTGGCGGCCTTTGGCATCGGGCTGGTGGTCAATGCCGCAGGCATCGGCGATACGATTACCATTGGCGGCAACGGCATCGGCTCGGTTGTTGCCAACCAGGTCAATCTGGCGTCGGGCGGGCATGTCGTGGTGGCAACCAATTCGCGCGCCGCGATCACCGGGGCCAATGCCGCGATCACGCTGGGCGGCACGGCATCGGCCACGGTGGCCGGCGGCGCGGCCCGCGTGGTCGCCACCGGCAGCGGCAACCGGCTGACCCTGACCGGCAGCGGCACAGTCACGATCGAAAACGCCGGCACTGTCGAAGTGACCGGCGCGCTGGCGGCCGGGCAAAATCTGGTGTTTGATTCGCATGGCGCGCGGGCCGGGGCGCATGTGGTGCTCGATGCCCTGGGCGATGCCGCCGTTGCCGGGCTGATGGCGGGCGATACGATCGATATCGCCGGGCAGACCATAACCGGCGCCAGCATCAGCGGCGCCGTGCTGACGCTGACCAGCGCGAAGGGCGTGGTGGCAAAGTTTGCCTCCACCACCAGCCTTGCCGGCCTGACGCCCACGCTGGCCAGCGATGGCGCGGGCGGCACGCTGGTCGGCTTTGCCGCCGCAACAGTATCCGGCACGACCACCAGCTATTCCCTGAAATCCGGGGTCAACATGCTCACCGGCAATGCGGTGACCGATGATCTGTTCATTGCCGGGGCCGCGGCGATCGTGGCGGGCACGCAGATTACCGGCGGGCCCTTGCGCAACCGGCTGCAACTGGCAGGCGGCGGGCAATTCGATCTCAACCTGCCGACCACGCTGGGGCAGGTCGATACGATCCTGGCCAGCGAAGGGCAGTTTGTGTCCGGCACGGCGCACCGCACGCGTCAGCTTGTCGTGCTGCGCGACGGCGCGAGCGAAGTGCTGAACGTGGCCAGCGTTGCGGCAGCAGCAGGCAATGCGTTGCAGGTCGGCATCAACATCCGCGCCGGATCGGGCACGTATTCGATCATGCTGGGCACCGGGCATGATGCGCTGTGGCTGGGATCGGGCACGGCGACGGTGCAACTGGGGCGGCGCATCAACCAGGTCTATGGCGGCAGCGGCCATGCGGTGATCTATGGCAATGTGCTGCAGGCCGGCGCGCTGATCGAGGGCGCCGCGCCGGGCACGCTGACGCTGGCGCTGAACGCGGCGGGCAATGTCGTGCTCAATCCCGATGATACCAATCTCGATGTCGTGCTGCGCGCCGGATCGACGCTGGCGCTGTCAAACCAGGCCGGCGTGATCGGCGATGGCAGCGCGGGCAACGACATCATCATCGCCCATGCCGCGGGCCAGACGCTGATCGGCGGCAATGGCGATACATTGACCAGCGCAGGCGGCGATCTGTTCGATTTTTCAGGCTATGCCACGGGCCATTTCGGCACCAACACGATCAACGGTTTTGTCGGGTCCGGGGCCAATCACGATACGCTGGTGATCAGCCGCTCGGTCTTTTCCGACTGGTCGCATCTGATGGGCGCAGTCACGCCGGCGCTGACCGATCTGCTGATCACGGTCGCTCCGGGCGATACGATCCTGCTGAAAGACATGACGTATCACACGTTCCTCAGCAGCGACGTGCGGTTTGTCTGATTGTTCCACTGCCGTGGGAGCCGGCGGCTGCCGCCTGCGATTTTTACCAATGTGCATTGAGCTTGACTCATTGCACTTTGGTATACGCGCGCGCGGCGCCTGAGCGTGACGTTGTGCGATGAGTTTCACGCACCGCACATCCGTATTCGCCGGGCCGGAGCAGACAAAAACCCCTGATCAGCGCTTTTTCGCAAACCAGATCATGTGCAGCGCGTCTTCGTCGTCACCGCCTTCGCTGACCGCGCATTCGGTCACGGCAAAGCCGGCCTCGGCCAGGCGCCGGGCAAAGGCCGGGTCGGGAAAGGCCGACCATACCGCCAGCACGCCGCCCGGTTTCAGCGCCTTGCGCGCCGCATCCAGCCCTTCGGCCGAATAGAGATCGTCATTCACCCGGCGGGTCAGGCCTTCGGGCCCGTTGTCGACATCCAGCAGGATCGCATCATACCCGTCACGCGCCGCGTCGATCAGCATCGCCACATCATCGCCCACCAGCGTCACGCGCGGATCATCGAGGCATCCGGCGGTCAGCGCGTGCATCGGCCCGCGCGCCCAGGCGATCACTTCGGGCACAAGCTCGGCCACGGTCACGCTGGCATCGGGGCCCAGCACGGCCAGCGCCGCGCGCAGAGTATAGCCCATGCCATATCCGCCGATCAGCAGATCGGGCGCGGGCCGGCCCTTCAGCCGGTCGCAGGTCATCGTGGCCAGCGCCTCTTCCGATCCGCAGGCGCGCGTGCTCATCAGCTCGGTGCGATCGAGCAGGATGGTAAAGGCGTCGCCGCACTGCACCAGCCGCAGCAGCGCGCCATCGGGCACGATGGCGCTGGCGATCTGGTCGTGCCCATCGATTTCGATGCGCGTGACCGGTTCGATGCGCGTGCCTGGTTCGACGCGCGTGACTGGCCCATGGGGCCGTGCCGGTGCTTCGCCGCCGTTGACGGTTTGCCCGGCGGCGGACTGGTCGGGCGCGAGCAGGTCGGGCTCGGCAGCCGGGCCTAGTTCGATGACTTGCGCGCCTTGCGTGCGGCATATTTGGCGTCGCGCGCCGCCTTGCGTTCGGCTTCGGTCAGCTGCGGCGCCGGTTCGGGGGCCGGCGGCACGATTTTCTTCAGGCGGGCGGCTTCGCGCGCTTCGGCGCGTTCGGCCGCGCGCTCGGCGGCACGCCTGGCCTGCGCGGCTTCACGTTCCTGTTCGCGTGCGATGCGTTCGGCAACCACGGCGGGATCCACCGCAGCCTTGGCTTTCAATCGGGCCAGCGCATTTTCCCGTGCCTTGGCGGCTGCTGCCACCCGATCCGCAAAGCCCGGTTCCTTGTATCCTGCCATCGGTATGTCCGTCAGACCTCTCTGGTGTCGATGGCGCAGGGGTACGCCATCCGCGCCGCCCTGGGGCATCGCGCTGGCGCGCCCCTAGCACGGGTTGCGCGCGGAAGCGAACGCGAACCCGCGCGAATTGATGTTTCAGCACAAATCCGGCCAACACCCATTCAGCGCCCCCGGGCCATGGGGGGACCGGAGCGCGGTTCAGGCCGCCAGCGCGGCCAGCGTGGCCGCGTCGGGCTTGCCGGTCTGGGGCAGGTTGCTCGCATGCTGGAACGTGGTCAGCGCGGTTGCGGTCTTGCTGCCGAGCAGGCCGTCGATCCCGCCCGTGTCATAGCCCCTGTACGTCAGATAGACTTGCGCCGCGCGCAGATCGAGATCGGGGCAGCCATGCGTGACAAACCGCTGGCTGGCACCGGCCAGGCGCGTGTCATACTGGTTCTTGGCATAGTCCGCGCCGTTGTAATGGCGGGCATAATCGGCCCAGTTGCCCTGCGCGACCGCGCCGGCAATGCCCGATTTGACAATGAACGAGGCCATGCCCGCCAATTGCGCGCCTTCGCCGGCAACAAAGGCATCAACCATCGCACCCACCGAGGCAAAGCCCGCATTGGCAAAATTGGTGCCCAGAATCTGCCCCAGCCCCCACGATGCCGCCGACAGCGCCGCGGTTTCGTCCAGCGCCAGCGCCACCGCCAGCCGGTCATACTGGTGCGCACCGCCCGCGCCATAGCCGCCCTGGGACGGCTGGCTGATATCGGGTGCCTGGGCATCGTAACGGCCATTGGTCAGCCGGTGAAAGATGTGCCGTTCAAACAGGATTTTCGGTCGCCGGTCGGGCAGATAGCCGCAACCCGAGGTTTCGACATAGATCAGCGCCCACAACGACGGCGCAGCGCAACCCAGGCTGCCGATGGCCGATTGAAACGTGCCCGTATCCAGCGGAGTACCCGGCCCGACAAATCTGTTCATGCTGCACCCCCGACTTGCAATCACCCACCTGATCGTGCCGCATCATGATGACTGTTGCGGGTCAAGGCCACGGTTTTATAAGTAGCAACACGCAATTTTCGTGCGCGCTGCGGCAGATGCTCAAAGTCTGGCTCGAAACGCGCGAAAGGGCGAGTTTCGAAGTCGGTACCGGCCCGTTCCCCCACCCGACCACCCATTTGGCAGCCCCCGATACCCCACAGAAGCAGATCTTGACTCGGGCCGGGGGGCCGGAC
>CAILBC010000013.1 GCA_903832325.1 uncultured Sphingomonadales bacterium
CGTGAAAGGATCAAGCGACAGACCATCGAGCATCGGCGCTTGCAACACCGCAAGCTAGCCGCCTAAAACCCAACCCCAGACGAGGCCCGCACTCCGCTAATTTACGCCGCGAGTTGTGCCAAATGTTCTGACGACGGACAGTGCCGGTGACAACAGTCGAGTAATCGCAGCGTTCGCCCTGCGCACTGACCAGCGACTGCCCCGAACCGCCGGTTGAACAGCCATCGCCAAAGCCGCCTTCCTTGTAACCAGAAGCCGCCGAACCATAAAGCAACCCGCCTGCGACATCAGCGTCAAAGCCGACGCGCCAGGTGGCTTTCTTGCTTTTGATATCGCCGTCGTTGACATAGCTGCGACCGCTGCCGACGGTCGGCCCGCCAGCGCCGGCAGGCGTTGCCGGATCAAGCGAATATTGCCCGCCGATCAGCGGCCTGGCCGTCACGCAACAGCATCGCGGCCATTGCACCCAGCACGAGAACCCCGGCGACCAGCTCCATGACCATGATCAAGCCATAGCCCTTGGCCACAAAGCCCCCGATGGCGGGCGCTATGCCGCCGCCAAATATCTCGCCCAGCCCGATGACCAGCCCCATCGCGCTCGACGACAAGGCGGCCGGAACGGATTCACCGGGCACCGGCCCCGCCAGCGTGGCATTGGCCCCGCAAAAGCAGAATGCCGCGGCAAACAGCAGGGCAAACAAGGCCACCGGCGCGTGAAACTGGCAAACCAGCCCGATCAGCGCCAGCGCCCCCACCAGAAATGATCCGACCAGCGCGGGCCTGCGCCCGATCCTGTCTGACAGCGCCCCGATCGCAATCTGCCCGGCAAAACCGCCCAGGCCAAAACCGGACATGACAAGGCCCATGGTGGTGTTTTTCAGACCGATTACGTCAACCAGAAACACCGGCGCCATCACGCCCAGCACAAACACACCGCTCATCGAGGCAAAGATGGCAAAGATGGCAACCCGCACATTGTGGAAATGCAGGATATCCATCCACCGCACAGGCTTTGCGATCATGACATCCGGCAGCACGGGCGGCTGGGCAAGCGCCGTCAATCGGGGCGGATCGCGCAGCACTTTGGCCAGCACCGCCGCCAGCACGAGACCGGGCAGCGAAACGAGCACGAATACATAGCGCCATGACCCGACCAGAACGACCAGCTGCGTGGCAAGGATCGGCCCCAGTGCCATGCCGAACAGCGCAAAGGCGCCCTGGATGACGCCCAGATTAAAGCCCCGCCGATTGGGCCGCGAGGCATCGAGCGCGGCCGCATAGCTTGATGGGCAATAGGCACCTTCGGCAACACCCATCAACAGGCGCGCCAGAAACAGGCTGAGAAAGCCGGTTGCCAGCCCGCTGATGCCCGAAAGCAGGGAAAAGACGATGACCGCCGGGATGACAATGCGCCGACGACCAAAGCGATCGGACAGGCGCCCCATCAGAATTGCAAACACACCCCACGACAATCCGACCGCCGCCCCAAGATTGCCCAGATCCTGATAATCGAGATGCAGTTCGCGCATGATTTGCGGTGCCAGCGGCGTGACCAGCCATCGGTCCATGCCGACAAGACCAAAGCCCAGCGCCAGCAGCAGCACGGCCTTGCGTTCATAGCGCAGATCATGCGGCGCATCGGCCGCGGCGGCGAGTTGTTCCAACGCGAATTCCTTTCAGATGCTGCCACCGCGTGCGGGCTGCGCGACGCACCGCAGGCCCCGGCTGTCCGCCCGGCCCTGCAAATCCGGAACGCTAGCCCGGCGCAGGCCGTCGGACTTGCCTCAGGCGCACCAGATTGCGGTCTGTGCCTGCCACTGCAGCGATCTGCGTGGCACGCCTGGCGGGTGCGGCCGTGAAATTGCAGCTTTGATTGCACGGGGGTTGGGATCGCACGGGGGTCGGGATCGCACGGGGGTTGGGATCGCGCGGGGCTTGCCGGCTGGGGCATGTTTCGTGGCCCCTGCGCAAAACCGGCCTGATGGAACGCTATTCCACCATCACTGCGACCAATGTCGGGACTTTTGCCGCAAAGGATTGCTCCAGCGCCGCATCAAGTTGGTCCGGGCGTTCAACCCGGCACGCCGCCATCCCCTGCCCCTGCGCCAAAGCCACGAATTGCAAATCATCGAGCGCAGTGCCTTCGACTGTCTGCATGCCAAACAGGCGGCCAAAACTGCGCAATGCCTCATACCGGCGATTGTTGATGATAAGGAAACTGACCGGCACACCCAACCGCGCCGCGCTCCACAACCCCTGGATTGCATACATCGACGATCCATCGCCGAGCACCGCAATGACCTTTTCATCCGGCCGCGCCAGCGCCATGCCCGTGGCGGCCGGCAGCCCGTGGCCCAGCCCGCCACTGGCGCACGTGTAGAAACTGTTCGGCGTCGTTATCGGCAGATAATCGTGCATGGCGCCACGGCTTGAAGGCGCCTCTTCGACAATGATCGAACCTTCGGGACGCAGCACGCCGATCTGTTGCAGGACATAGGCATCGGTGAACGGCGCACCCGACAATCGCGGCGCCGGTTTGCGCGGATCGGGCGCCGCGCGCTGCATGGGCGCACGGCCTGCCATCAAAGCGCCAATCGCATGCCGGCTGTTTGCAACAATCGACAATTCGCATGGCGCTCAACTGGCCTGGGCGGGATTGTCGCAGATGAAGATCGTGCGCGCACCGTCGGGCAGGTGTGGCCCGTGCCCTTCGACATGATAGAGGCTGAGCGGGCCGCCCAGTGCCACGATCACGTCATGCCCGCCGAGTGCGGCAACGATCTGTTCGCGAGCAGCATTCAAAAAGCCGGCAAACAGGGGATGATCTTCGGGAAAGCTGCACCGCGCGCTCATTGGCGCGACAAACACCCGCGCGCGGTGGCGTTCGGCAAGCGCGATGACATCATTCCATGCCGCGTCGCGCGCCACACCGGCGCCCACCACGATTGCCGGACGGGTCGCATCGGCCAGCATGGCTGCGGCTTGCGCCAGCAATGCCGGATCGCCGGGATTGGTCGCCCCGGCACGCGGGGCTGCGAACGGCGCGCAATCGCGGTCCCAGTCGTCGATCGGGATCGATACGAAAGTTGGCCCATGTGGCGGCTGCATCGCCACGACAAAGGCCCGCGCAATTGCTGCCGGAACGTCTTCGGCCCGCGCCGGCTCGACCGCCCATTTGACAAAGGGGCGAGGCAGTTCGGTGGCGCGTTCGGCGAACAGGAATGGTTCATAGGGCAAAATCGAGCGCGCCTGCTGTCCGGCAGTCACCACCAGCGGCGTCTGATTTTTGTATGCGGTGAACACGTTGCCCATGGCGTGGCCGGTTCCCGCCGACGAATGCAGATTGACCAGCGCCGCGCGGCCCGTCGCCTGCGCAAAGCCATCGGCCATGGCCAACACCACGCTTTCCTGCAGACCGAGGACATATCTGAAATCTGAAGGAAAATCACGAAACATCGGCAATTCGGTGCTGCCCGGATTGCCAAACACGGTGGTCATTCCAAGCTGCCGGAGCAGTTCGATCGTCGCGTCGCGTACAGTGGTCATGGTGGTTCTCCCTGCCTGAAACATAGGCCCGCAGGGCAATAAAGGATATTGCATATTATCAGAATATGCATACGAATGACGCATGGCTTTTGATGAACGCAGCCTCCGCGCCTTTCTGGCGGTTATCGACAGCGGCAGCGTCGGGCGCGCTGCCATCGGCATGCACACGACCCAGCCAACCTTGTCGCGCCTGATCCAGAATCTTGAGCAGCGACTGGGCCAGGTGCTGTTCGAGCGGCAAAGCAAGGGCATGTCGCTGACCCAGGCCGGCGAGACATTCATTCCGCATGCGCGCCTGCTGTTGTTCGAAATAGACCAGGCAAGCCAGGCCATGGATGAAATCAAGGGCCTGCGCCGGGGTGTCGTCCGTGTGGGTGCGGTCGCATCCGCAGCGCGCGCGCTGCTTCCGCAGGCCGTGGCCAACCTGCTGGCACAGTGCCCCGATCTGAAGATCGATTTTCTCGAAGCCCCCGACCACGAACTGGCCGAAGCGTTGGTTGAGCGCCGGGTTGACCTGATCGTTACCGCAGAGCAGCCGCCGAACGAAGATCTGACGCCGATTGCGCGATGCCGGCTGGTCGACAGCTTCAGCGTGTTTTGCGCGGCCACACACCCGCTTGCACACGATGAACCGGTCGGGCTTGACCAGGTGCTGGCCGAACGGTGGGTGCTGCCGGGTCCTGGCGCCTCACCGCGACAGCAGTTCGAGGCCCTGGTCCGGTCACATGGCCGCCCGCCGCCGCTGGTCTGCGTGGAAACATCGCCCATGGCGCTTGGCGCGCAAATCGCATTTGTTGCCAACGGCCCGTTTCTGGGATGGCTGCCGCAGCCGCTGTTGCGCAATGCGTCTGAAAACGGTGCGATCTGGATCCTGGATGTGCGCGAATTGCGCGTTGACCGCCAATTCACCGCCTATCGCCGGTCGCGCGGTCATTTCCCCGATGGAGCGAGGCGGCTTGTCGAATTTCTTCCGCTGGAGTGTCAATAATGCCGCAAATCCCGGGCTTGAGCAGGTTCACGATCGTTGGCGCCGGCGCGATGGGGTGCCTGTTTGCGGCACGCCTGGCCGAAGCGGGCGCAGCGGTCACACTGGTCGATGTTGACGCAAAGCGGCTCGCCTTGCTGGCCAGAGACGGCATAACCTTGCATGATGATCACGCGGAACGAACGGTCCGGATCGGCACCGCGCTGGCAGGAGACGCAGTGGGACCGGCAGATGTCATCATGCTGTTCACCAAAGGCATGCACAGCCGCGATGCGATTGCCTCGGTTGCCCACCTTGCCGGGCAGCGTCCGCTGGCCGTGACGCTGCAGAACGGCCTGGGCAATGCCGAATTGCTGGCCGGGACATTTGGCAACGACCGCGTGATCATGGGCGTGACCGATTTTCCGTCGGACCTGCAAGGGCCCACCACGGTATCCTCGCATGGCCAGGGGCACATTGCGATCGGCGGCTTTGCTGCCGGATTGGCGGACGAATGCACGGCCCTGGCCGAACGGTTCAACACCAGCGGCCTCGCCACGCACGTCGCGCAGGATATTCGCGTGGCGGTGTGGGAAAAAGTTGCCTTCAACGCCGCGCTCAACAGCATTGCCACCGTCACCGGCATGACCAATGGCGGCATGGACCGCGCCGGAGGCAAGGACCTGATTTGCGCAATCGCCAACGAAGTCGTGGACACCGCGCAGAAACTTGGCATTGCCGCAGACCGAGACAGAGTTCATTCCAGGCTTGATTTCGCACTTTCCAATCACCGCGATCACAAGCCCTCGATGTTGCAGGACCGGCTTGCAGGACGGCGCACCGAAATCGAATCGATCAACGGAGCGGTCGTCAGGATCGCCCGCGAAGCAGGGTTGGCAGTGCCCCATACCGCAGCGCTGGCCCACCTGGTCCGCATGATCGAGATGGGCGCATGATTGAAATGGGCGCATCTGGCGATCGCAGCGACATGGGGCATGGGGCATGGGGCATGGGCATGGGGCACGGGCATGGCCGGCAACCGCAGGCGCACGCGGCAGGGCGCACAAGCGATTGGAAAAAATGTGGGTTCATGCCCCACGCCAATCAACAGGTATCGGCAAACTGCGATGAAGCAGATTGGCCAACAGCATGAACATGCCAGGGGTTAGGGGCTTGGGGTAATCGATATGGCACAAATCGCACCTGAGTATTGCACCGAATCGTCCAGGCGATCGGGTAGCGGGCCTCTTTCGCCGCGTTCAGCCTGCCGGGCCGGTATCCGCCACCAGGGGCACTGCCTGGACGGAACCAGAGGCGACAATCGCCTTGCGTGCGGTGTTGTCAAAATGCAGCTGGAAAACATCGGGCCGGCCATAGTGGCCAACCGGATCAGCCGCAGATTTTGCCAATGCAATCGCCGACAGGTCGATCTCCGCGATTACCAGCCCTTCTTCGCAGGGGGGAACAGGTTGGGCCAGCGGCTGCCCGTCAGGACCGAAAATCATGCTGTAACCGCCGCCCAGCGGCAGCAGTTCTGCCTTGTCGGGTGTATCGCAAACGATCGCCTGCAATTCCGGCGTCACGACCATTGTCGAGGCAATCACGAAGCATTGTCCTTCGGCAGCATAAGTCTGCGTGACTGCCTTGTTCAATTCCGGGCCAAGCGCATAGGCGCGACCCTGGTACAGCGAAAACGCGGGCCACGATGCAACGTGGATCTGTTCGTGCTGGGCAAACATGGTGTATTTCACCAGCGGCTGCAAATGTTCCCAGCAGCACAATGCACCCAACCGGCCGAGCGGGGTGTCATGCACGGCAATGTCGCTGCCGTCGCCTTCACCAAACACCGACCGTTCCACATGCGTCGCACGCAGTTTGCGGCGATGGGCAAGTATCTGCCCGTCTGCGCCGATGATCGTCTGGCCAAGGTACAAGGTGCCATGATCGCGCTCGCTCGTGCCAACGACAACGGTCATGCCGTGCGCGGCGGCCGCGGCGGCAATCGCCCTGAGTTCGGGGCCATCGCGTTCAACAGAATTGCTGTGGTAGCGACCGACAAACTGCATGCCCCAGGCTTGCGATCCCAGCCAGGACCAGAACGGATATCCAGGTATCCAGGCCTCTGGAAACGCCAGCAGTTTCACATCGCTGGCCGCAGCCTGCTCAATCATGGCAATCGTTTTTGCAACGGTTCCGGCCATATCCAGAAACACCGGACTTGCCTGCACCGCCGCGGCTTTGAAGGTTGAAAAATCGGACATGTTCGGCTCCATATTGCCAGCGAAGAATAGATTGACCAACGCAGGATGCTTGCACCAGGCGGATCGTAAAATTGCCTCTGACATACATTGCAGGGGGTGCAGCCGGTTACGCCAGGGCGCCGCGCGGGCTTATACCAATGTGCGTCAAGTCAAACTCACTGCACATTGGTTTAAGACGTTGCTGGCAGGATTTGTGCCATGCCGCTGACGATGGCGGGTGAACAGCCCCTGCACCTGCAGCCGGACCCGGAAATTGGAGCCGGAAATTGGAGACTTGTAATGGGATTTGATGCGCTGCGTCGCCTTGCCCGCTCCGCGATGGTCGCGCTGGCGGCCCTTGCCGGGCTTCTGGCCGGCCCCGCCAATGCAGAGCCGGCGTTGTGGAAAATCCAGGGCGCGCAGGCGACGATCTATCTGTTTGGCACGGTGCATGTGCTGAAACCCGGCACGGACTGGCGCGCGCCGAAAATCGCCGCGGCAATCGCCGCGTCTGGCGCGCTGTGGCTGGAAATCCCCGATGCCGGCGATGCCGCCGCGCTGCAGCCGCTGATCCTGAAATACGGCATCGATCCGGAACACCCGCTGTCGACCAGAATCGACGCCGCAACGCACGACAAGTTCATAACGCTGATGGATCAACTGGGCGTGGCGCCGGACCAGATGGAGCCGCTGCGGCCGTGGATGGCGGGCGTGGCGCTGGCGACGATGCCGCTGGCGCGCGCGGGGTACGATATCAACAGCGGGGTGGAACATCTGCTGCGCCAGACGATGGAGGCAGACCACAAACCGGTGCTGGGTTTTGAAACCGCCGAACAGCAGATCCGCTATCTGGCCGACATGCCGCCCGCGGCCGAGATCGATTTCTTCCGGTCGCAAATCGATGATGCGGGCAAAGTGGTCAGCGATCTGGACGGGCTGATTGCCGCCTGGTCGGCCGGCGACGAGCCCGCGCTGGAACGGCTGCTCAACACCGATCTGCGCGACCGCTATCCCGATCTCTATCGCCGCCTGCTGGTCGACCGGAACCACCGTTTCGCCGAAGGGATCGCCCGGCTGGCCAAAGGATCGGGCCCGGCGTCGGCCAAAGTGATTTTTGTCGCGGTGGGCGCCGGCCATCTGGTGGGGGCGGACAGCGTGCTGGCCGATCTGGCAAAGCTGGGATTGACCGCCGTGCGGCAATAAGGCGCCGCCGCGCAGGCACGATTCCAATTAACCCGATATAATACTCACTGTGGGTTGTAATGGCCCGGCGTTGGTGTTAGCCACGGCATAACGGTTGCCCGCATCAAAGGGCCGCCAGCTGAGGAGAGGGACAATGACGGCTGTTACGAAATCCTTGATTGCGGGCGTGTCGCTGCTGGCGATCATGCCCGGTGCGGTCCATGCGCAGCAGGCCCAGCCCGCCGCGCCGGCACCGGCAGCCGCTGAAGAAGCCCCCAAAGTTCAGGAAATCATCGTTACCGGCACCAGCAAGGGCCGCGTTTCGCTGCGCAGCCCGGTGGCCATCACCAGCCTGGGCGGCGAAGCGCTGGAACGCCTTTCCGCCAATAGCCAGGCCGATATTCTGGCCTCTGTCCCCGCGCTGAAGGCCGAAGGCGGCGGCGGCGAAGTGGCTGCCAACGTGTTTGTCGCCGGCCTGCCCAGTGGCGGGCAGTACCAGTTTACCCCGCTGGAATTCAACGGCCTGCCGACTGTGCCGATCATGGGGCTGAACTCGTCGGCGCCCGATATCTACCGCCGCCCGGATCTGGGCGTGGACCGGCTGGAATTCGTGCGCGGCGGCGTGTCGAACCTGTTTGGCGCTGGCGGGATCGGCGGCATCATCAACTATATCGACAAAAAGGGCGGCGACAGCCACCACGGCGAGCTGGCCATCGAAGCCGCCAACCATTCGCGCGTGCGCGCCGATTTTGCGCTGAACGGCCCGATTGCCGACGGGCTGCACTATGCCATGTCGGGCTGGTACCGCTATGACGAAGGCCCGGTTGTTTCGGGCTTTGCGGCCAAGGGCTATCAGCTGCGCGGCAATATCAGCCGCGATATCGAAGGCGGCGCGATCACGCTCTATGCCCAGGTCATCAACGACCGTTCGCCGTTCTATGGCGACATCCCGCTGAACGGGGCGACTTACAAGCCGGCCACCGGCAACAACGGCGGCGCCGTGCTGACCACCGAAACGTCGGCGCTGTCCAATATTGCCATCCAGACCCCGGGCGGCACGTTCCACACCAATGTCGGCGATGGTGTCAATGTCAGCGGCTATTCGTTTGGCGCCGATTTCAAGAAGGATTTCGGCGAAGGCTGGGGGCTGAACGGCCGGGTCAACATCGGCGCCTATGACCACAGCTTTGCGCTGTTCAACGGCGGCGACAATGTGACCAACCTGCCCACCACGCAGACCGCATTCCTGCAAAGCTATGCCACGCTGTTCGGATCGACCGCGGCCACGTTCAATCCGGCCAATTATACCAGCAGCTTTACCTTTGCGAATTCGGGTGCTGCCGTGCCGACGAATTACCTGCTGTGGGGTGACCGCGTGACCGACCGGTCGCGGCACATTTCGATGGCCGAAGGCGAACTGAACCTGACCAGGCAGCTGACCACCGGCGCAGCGCAGCACACGCTGACGCTGGGCGGCTATTTCGGCCAGACCAGCGCGGTCGATTTCGACGTGACGTATTCCTACATCGGCGATTTCGACAATGCGCCGCAGCTGATCAACGCCCGGATCACCAACACCACCACCGGCGCGACCACGATCCTGTCGAGCAACGGGCTGGTCGGCGCCGGCATCGGCTATACCAACAACGCCGCCGATGCGAAGCGCTATGCCGTCTATGCCGCAGACCAGATCGAAGCGGGCAAATGGGTGTTCGACATCGGCGGCCGCTATGAAAAGGAAGACGGCCACCTGACCAAGGAGCTGAGCCAGGCCGTGCCCGGCGGCCCGCTGGTGACCGGCCTTGCCGCCAACACCGCCCTGTCGAGCAAGCTGACATCGATCACCTGGGGTTCGGGCCAGTATCTGACCGGCAATGTCCAGCCTTCGTCCTGGGCGATCGCGGCTGCCGCGCTGTACCGCATGACCGACAGCGTCAGCCTGTTTGCCAATGCGTCACGCGGGTTCTTCATGCCCGAACTGCGCGGGCTGGGCATTTCGGCCAATGGCACGGTGCAATCGTTCCAGCCCGAAATCATCAAGCAGTTCATGGGCGGGGTCAAATTCCGCACTCCGCGGGCCAGCGGCACGACATCGCTGTTTTACGTCACGCTCGACAACCGGCGCAATGTCCAGCTGATCAACGGATCGACCCCGGGCAGCCCGGCCACCGAAGTGGTGAACCTGGTTTCCACCCGCGCCTATGGCCTGGAAGCAACCGGATCAGTCCGGCTGATCCCGCATCTGACCGCCGATGCCAACCTGACTTATGAACACGCGACGTTCACGCAATACACGCCGGTTGCTGCCTGTTCCAGCTGTGCGGGCAACCGCGAGGCGCGCCAGCCGGACCTGATCATGAACGGTGGCCTTTATTACAAGGATGACCGGTTCGATGTCGCGCTGTTCGACACGTTCACCGGGCGGACATTCACGTCGGATCTCAACAATATCCGGCTTGCCGCCTATAACGTGCTGCGGCTGGATGCCGGGGTCAATCTGCCGCTGGGCCTGGCCCAGACGGTGCGCGTGGGGATGAGCGTGTACAACCTGCTCAACAACCAGGGCGCAACCGAAGGCAACCCGCGCCAGGGCACGCTGCAGAACGCGGGCCAGGCCTATTTCATCGGCCGCGATGTGCTGCCGCGGCGGGTATCGATCAAGGCCTCGCTGAAGTTCTGATCAACCGTGTGGCAGTGCGCGTGATGCTTTTTGCCAAAGGAGCACAAGTTGCCAAAGGAGCACAGGCGCCCTGCCCGCGGGTGCGGGGGGCGCCGCCGCGCTGAAGGATTTGGTAATGTCGGGCAGGCCAATGCTTGAAGGCTATTTTCGCGCCGGCGTGGCGGCGGCAAGCGCATGGCGGTGCCTGCCGCCACTGCTGCCCAAAGGCCGCCCGGCGGGGCGCACGATCGTGCTTGGCTGCGGCAAGGCGGCGGCAGAGATGGCTGCGGTGGTTCATCGCCATGGCGAAGGGCCCGTTTCGGGCTGCGTGGTCACGCGCCATGGCCACGGCACCCCGCATGATACCGGCGCCATCGCGGTGATCGAGGCCGGCCACCCGGTGCCCGATGCCGCCAGCGGCGAAGCCGGGCGCCGCATCCGCGCGCTTGCCGCCGAAGCCACAGCGGGCGACCGGGTGATTTTTCTGATTTCGGGCGGCGGGTCGGCGCTGCTGTGCGATCCCCTGCCGGGGCTGTCGCTGGAGGAAAAGGCGCGCATCACGCGGCACCTGGTGGGATCGGGCATTGCCATCGACCGGATCAATCTGGTGCGCCGGCATCTTTCGCAGGTAAAGGGCGGACGGCTGGCCGCGGCGGCGGCGGCGGCGGCGGCGGCGGATGACATGCACACTTTCATGATATCCGACGTGGTGGGCGATGATCCGGCTGCGGTGGCTTCGGGACCATCGATTGCCGGCCCGTTCATGCCCGAAACCGTGCTCGACATCCTGGCGCGCAGCGGCTGGCCGACCGCGCCCGCGCTGGCCGCAGCGATCCGCGGCGCAATACCGGTGCCGGCGCGGGCACATCCGGTGCATGTGGTTGCCCGCGCGCACGATGCGCTGAATTGCATCGCCGCCAGCGCCGCGCAGGATGGCTGGAACGTGGTCCGCATCGGCGATGAACTGGAAGGCGATGCGGCGCAGACCGGGCAGGCCCATGCGCGGCTGGCGCAAGACCTGGCAGCGCGCGGCGGCCGCCATCTGCTGCTGTCGGGCGGCGAACTGACCGTGACCGTGCGCGCACCGGGCGGGCGCGGCGGTCCGAACCTGGAATATCTGGCCGGGCTGATGGCGCACCTGCCGGCGTCGGCGCCGATTGCCGCGCTGGCCGGTGACACTGACGGCATCGACGGCACGCAGGACAATGCCGGCGGCTATTTCGATGCCGCCTGCCGCGCCGATATGGCCGATTGCACGGCCGCGCTCGCCGCCAACCGCACCCATGATCTGTTCGCCGCATTTGGCGGGCTGGTCATCACTGGGCCAACCCGGACCAATGTCAACGATATCCGCATGATCGCGATCGGAGCCTGTTCATGAGCCGAAACCCGCAGATCGACGCCCGCGCGCGGGCGATCCTGAGCCGCAACGATCGCGGCGGCTATACCGTGCCGACACACGGGCTCTATCCGTTCCAGTGGAACTGGGATTCGGCATTTGTCGCGCTGGGCTTTGCCGAAATCGACCGCAACCGGGCCTGGCTGGAAATCGAAACGCTGATCGGCGCGCAATGGGATGACGGGATGATCCCGCACATCGTGTTTCACGCCGACGATGACGGCTATTTCCCCGGAGCCGATGTCTGGGCCACGGGCAAGACCCCGCCGACATCGGGCATCACCCAGCCGCCGGTGCTGGCGACCGTGGCGCGGCAATTGTGGGCGATGGAGGGCGCCGACCCCGCGCATCCGCGGCTGCGCGCGGTTTATGATGCCTGTGTGCGCAGCCACCGCTGGTTTCACCGCTATCGCGATCCGCTGGGCAACGGGCTTGTCATGGTCACGCACAACTGGGAAACCGGGCGCGACAATTCCAGCGAATGGGACAATGCCCTGGAACGGGTCGATATCACGCAAGTCGGCCCCTATCAGCGGCGCGACATCGGGCATGTCGATACCGCGATGCGCCCGCACCAGCACGAATATGACCGTTATGTCGCGATCATGCAGTTCGGCCGCGCCGCCGGGTGGGATCATCGGCGAATTGCCGAATCCGGGCCGTTCCGCATGGTCGATGTTGGCCTGTCGATGGAATTGCTGCGCGCCAATCGCGACCTGCTGGCGATGGCGCAGGCGCTGGGCGATGATGCCGTGGCCGACGAACTGCGCGCGCGCATTGCCTTGTCGGAAACGGGGATGGACTGGCTGTGGAATGAACAGGCCGGCGCCTATTGTTCGCGCGATGCCACCACGCATGACAGTTCGGGATTGGTCACCAATGCCAGCTTTCTGGCGTTCTATGCCGGTGTGGGCAGCCCGGCGCAGCGCGCGCGCCTGGTTGCGGCGCTGGACCGGATGGCCGGCAGCACCGCCTATCTGCTTGCCAGCCTGGAACCGGGCAGCCGCGATTATGATCATCGCCGTTATTGGCGCGGTCCGGTGTGGCTGGTGATGAACTACATGATTGCCCGGGGTCTGGCCGAACAGGGCCACGCCGACTGGGCCGCGCGGATCACCGAAGATTCGGCGCGGCTGATCGAAAACGCGGGCTTTTACGAAAGTTTCAGCCCCGAAACCGGCGAAGGATCGGGCGGCGCCGAATTTTCCTGGACAGCGGCAATGTGGCTGGCGTGGTGCGGCAAGTGACCGCGCGATGATGCCCCGCCCCCATCTCGGGCGTCCGGCAGGCGCAGCCTATCCGTGGATCGTGGTCGGCCTGCTGTGGATGGTGTCGTTTCTCAATTCGGCCGACCGGGCGATCCTGAACGCGGTAAAGCCGTTGCTGCGGCACGATTTCGGGATAACCGACATCCGGCTGGGCCTGATCGATACCGCGTTTTTCTGGACATATGCGGTCTGCGCGTTCTGCTTTGGCCGCGCGGGTGACAGCGTGCGGCGGCGCACCATGATCATCGGCGGCCTGGCATTCTGGAGCGTGGCAACCGGGATGATGCCACTGGCCACCGGGTTTGCCATGCTGTTGGGCATGCGCACGGTCGTCGCGCTGGGTGAATCGACGTATTACCCCACGGCCACGGCGCTGATCGGCGCGTGGCATCGCCCGGCCACGCGCAGCCGCGCGCTCGCCGTGCACCAGACCGCGGTGTTTGCCGGTGGCGGGATCGGCGGCTGGACTGCGGGCCAGCTGGCCGATGCCCATGGCTGGGCCATGCCGTTCGTGGTGTTTGCCGCGTTGGGCCTGGTGGTGATGGTCGTGCTGCTGTTTGTGCTGCGCGACGATGCGCCAAAGCCGGCAACTGCAACCGGGGTAGCAGAATCAGGGGGCCCAAAAACCGGAGGGGAGCGGGCCGAACCGCTGCGGCTGATTTTCGGCAACCCCGCAGCATTGCTGCTGTGCGGGGTGTTTTTCCTGGCAACCGCGGCCTCTTCGGCGGTGCTCAATTGGTGCAACACGTTTGCGCACGATGTGCTCCATCTCAATCTGGCGGACAGCGCGCTGGTCGGCCCGGTGATGATCACCAGCGCCGGGTTCGGATCGGTGCTTGTCGGCGGCTGGCTGGCCGACAGCCTGGCCCGGCGCAATCCGCTGGGACGAATCGGCGTGCTGGCGGCGGGCATGGCGCTGGCCGGGCTGTTTCTGGTGCCGTTTCCCTGGGCGCGGTCGGTGGGCACGGTGGCGCTGCTGCTGTTTGGCACCAGCTTTGGCAAAGGGCTGTTCGATGGCTGCATCTATGCCGCGCTGCACGATGTGATGCCCGACGAGGCCCGCGCGACGGCCGCCGGGCTGATGACCATGACCGGGTTTCTGGGCGCCGGGCTGTCGGCGGTGGCGCTGCCCGCGATCGCCGCGCACAGCGGGTTTGCTGCCGGATTTTCGATCATGGCCGCGCTCTATCTGCTGGCGTTTGCGGCGCTGGTGGCGGGGCGCGCACCGATGGCCCGGGCCATCGCCGCCTCTGCCGGGCAGGAATGACCGCCAGGCCGGGACCGGACCAGCCGGCAAGGCACCTGATTGACTGGCCCGCGATAAACCTTCGGGTGACCGATGACCGCTTGATTGCCCGCGCCGGATTTGCGATCCCCCATGCCATGTCCGGCATCGACACAATTGCGCATCTGCGGCAGCCCCCTTCCGAAAGCGAGGCGCGGATTTTGGGCATCGTGCTGCGCAATGGCGGCACCACCCAGCCCGAAATCGTGCAGGCGAGCGGGCTTTCGCAGCAAACCGTGTCGCGGCTGGTCAACGATCTGGTGGCGCGCGGGGCGCTCGTGCTGGGCAACCGGCGCGGCAACGGGCGGCGCGGCCAGCCGCGTGTGGAAATCGAAATCAACCCCCGGTACGCCTATTCGCTGGGCATCGGGCTGATGACCGATGCGATGTCGATCGTGCTGATGGATTTTGCCGGCAACGTGATCGGCCATGACCATTTCAACCTGCCGGTGATGAGCCGCAGCGCGGTGTTTGCCCGCATTGGCGAAGCGCGGGCCCGGTTTCTGGTGCAGACCCCTTCGGCGCGCGAACGGCTGGTGGGCGCGGGCATCGGCATTCTGGGACCGTGCCTTGACGGCAAATGCCGGTTCAATCCGCCGCGCGCGCTAGATGAATTCGCGATGGTGCCGATCGATACGCTGTTTGCCGAACAGCTTGACCTGCCATGCTGGGCAGAAAGCGATGGCAACGCCGCCGCCGTGGGCGAAAGCTTTCTGGGCGCGGGGCGCAATTTTGCGAATTTCGTCTATATCTATATCGCCGCCGGGCTGGGCGGCGGGATCATCATCAACAACCGGCTGCTGCGCGGATCGCATGGCAACAGCGGCGAAATCGGGCGCATGCTGCCCTGGCGCAATTTCCAGATTCCCACGCTGGAAACGCTGCTCCACACTTTGCGCAAATGCGGGGTGGAGCTGGACGGCATTTCGACCATGCTCGACAATTTCGATCCCGACTGGCCCGGGGTGGACGAATGGATCACGCGCAGCCGCGATCAGTTTTCGCTGATCACTTCGGCCATTGCCGCGCTGGTCGATCCCGAAGCGATCGTGCTGGGCGGGCGCCTGCCCCGGTCTTTGGCCAACAAGCTGTTGCCCGCGATCGAACTGTTTGACGATGCCCGCCGCGAAATGCCGCGCCCGCTGCCGCGCATCATCGCCTCGCAGACCACGTATGATGCCTGCGCCGTCGGCGCGGCCATGTTGCCCCTGGAGCAGACCTGTTATGCCACAATGCTTTGACGCCGCCGGCACGCCCGATCTGGCCCGGTCGGGAACGTTTCCGCTGGGTGACCGGGCCGTGTTCCGGCTGGGCTATGGCGCGATGCAGCTGGCCGGGCCCGGGGTCTATGGCCCGCCGCGCGATCCGGCCATGGCGATTGCCGTGCTGCGCGCCGCGGTCGAGGCCGGGGTCAACCATATCGACACCAGCGATTATTACGGCCCGCATGTGACCAACCGCCTGATCCGCGAGGCGCTGGCGCCCTATCGCGACGATCTGGTGATCGTGACCAAGCTGGGCGCGCGGCGCGGCAGCGATGCCTCGTGGAACCCGGCATGGTCCGCCGAGGACTTGCGCGAAGGGGTTCACGACAATCTGCGCAATCTGGGCCTCGACGTGATCGACGTGGTGAACATGCGCGCGATGTTTGGCCACCTCGGCCCGGCCGAAGGATCGATTGCCGCGCCGGTGGAAGAACTGGCGCGGTTGCAGCAGCAGGGGCTGATCCGCCATATCGGGCTGAGCAATGTGACCGCGGCGCAAATTGCCGAAGCACGCGCGATCTGCCCGATTGTCTGCGTGCAGAACCAGTACAATATCATCCGGCGCGACGATGATGCGCTGATCGACCGGCTGGCGGCCGATGGCATTGCGTTTGTGCCGTTTTTTCCGCTGGGCGGGTTCAGCCCGCTGCAATCGGCGCGGCTGGATGCCGTGGCCCTGCGCCTGGGCGCGACGGCGATGCAGGTCGCGCTGGCCTGGCTGCTGCACCGCAGCCCCAACATGCTGCTGATCCCGGGCACGTCCTCGCTCGATCACTTGCGCCAGAATCTTGCCGTGACCGAACTTGCGCTCGATGCGGAAACTATGGCAGAGCTGAACGCGATCTGATCACGCCCGAAGCCCACAGCGCCGCCCAGATCAGCACCGGCTGCATGACCATGCGCGGCCCGTGATAGGCCCAGCCCAGCCCGTGATCGGGCCGGGCCAGATCGATCATCATGTGCTGCACGTTCGCCGGCCAGACGCACAGTGCATAGGCGGCCAGGCCCCAGCCGGCGGCGCGGCGCAACGGCAAAGACCGGCCCTGCGCCAGCGCCAGCGCGCCTGCCAGTTCGGCAAGCCCGGTCAGCGTGATCACCAGCGGCGCATCGGGCACCCAGGGCGGGGTGATCGCCAGAAACGGGCGCGGCAGCAGCAGGTGCAGCACGCCCGCCGCCAGATAGAGCACAACCAGACTGGTGCGGGTCAAACGCAGGATCATCGCGGTTCCCTTGTGTAGTTTGCGCCGATTTGCGGCAAAACTGTCACGTCATGATTGCAGCAGACTCTGGCTTGGGCCATAGCGGGCGGCATGATCAGAACAACAACGGTCATCGTCTGGCGCCTTTTGCTGGTCGTGATGGCATGGATCTTGACCAATTCTGCCGCAATGGCCGCCAATTGCTATGTCGCAACGGCACAAGGCAGTACCGGCCCGTCGGATTGGCAGACATATTGCTGGGTCGATTTTTCCACCTACAACAGCACCACGGCATCGTCGAGCGGCGGGCAGAATTTCAGCCTGACACTGCAGGATGGCACGGTATTGTCGTTCACGCTGCAGACCAGCGGCACCGCGGCGCTTACGGCCATTGCCAGCCCGTCATGGAGCGGCGCGGCCATCGGCAACACCGCGATGACCGGCATTGCCGGATCACCCGTGCTTTATCAGACCGGCGCGGGCACGACCACGGTGACGATTTCGGCGATCAAGCTGACCCCGCCTTCGGGCGCGAGCGGCGTGACCAATTACATGATGGTCCTGGGCGACGGGGAATCGACCAATGGCGGCGAATCCCTGAGTTTTGTAACCAATGGCGGGGTCTGGCAGACGCTGTCGCAGGCCGGGCCGATCAGCGGCAGCATTTATCCCGCGCTCAGCGGTGCGGGCACCACCACCGTTACCGAAACCGGCGCGGATGGCACGGTAGGCGCCTATATCTTCGGTTCGGCCAAGCCGACCACGGTGACCACCACGCTGGTCGGCGGCGGGTTGCAGGGGTTCATGGTGGCAGTCCGTTTTGCCTCGGTGCGGCTGACCATGGCGATTGCCGATGCGCGGGTGAACAGCGCCGACCAGTTTTCCTATGCGGTTCAGGCCACATCGAATTCGACGACGCTGGCTTCGGGCGCATCGAGCGGAACGGGGCTGGGCCCGTTCAGCACCGCGGGTGTTTCCACCGCCGCCTCGGTGCCGATGACGCTGGCCGAAACGATGGCATCGGGCAGCATCAGCACGCTGTCGCATTACCAGACCAGCCTGACCTGCACCAACAGCGCAGCGGGATCATCCACCACGCTGCCCACTGCGCAGATCACCACCAGCTATTCGCTGGGCAGTCTGGCATATGGCGATGCGCTGCTGTGCACGTTTACTGCCACGCCCTTTCCCCATCTGACGCTGCGAAAGGCGCTGGGCGGAACGGGGCGGCAATTCAGCACCGACCAGTTTACCATGGCCATTGCCCAGGGCGGAACCAGTGTTGCCACCACGACCACCGGCGGCACCGGCACCACGGTGACCAGTGGCGCCACCGCGCAAACGCAAGTCAGCGCCGGCACCGCCTATACCCTGTCGGAGAGCGGGGCCGGCACCACGCAAACCAGCCAGTACACATCTGCCATGGCCTGCACCAACAGCTGGAGCGCATCACCGACCAAGCTGCCGACCACGCCGGGCGGTTCGATTACCCCGGCAATGGGCGATGTGGTGGCCTGCACCATCACCAATACCAAAGTCGCGGCCAATGCCTCGCTCACCATCACCAAAAGCTCTGCCCTGGTCAGCGATCCGGTCAACGGCACGACCAATCCCAAGGCGATTCCGGGCGCGATCGTGGCCTATACGCTGACCGTATCAAACTCCGGACCGACCGCGGTCGATACCAACAGCGTGCTGATCATCGATACGCTGCCATCGCAACTGTCGGTGGGCACCGCGGCCTCGCCGGTATTTGCGCAAGGGTCCCCCACCAGCAACCTGACATTTACCAGCGGCACCGACATCGCCTTTTCCAACGCGACCACCGCGCCCGCCAGCTATGCCGCGTGCACGTATACGCCAACATCGGCCTATGACAGCGCGGTGCATTTCATCTGCCTCAATCCCAAGGGAAAAATGGCGGGATCGACCGGCACGCCACCCAGTTTTTCGATCACCGTCAACACGAAATTGAACTGAGCCGCCAGATCCTCCCCGGCATGGGGAGGATCTTATTTGCGCAATTTGCTGTCGAGGCCCAGGAACGCAAAAGTCGAGGTGTCGAATTTCATCCGCAGGCTGACGAACACGCCGCGATTGGTGGCATTGGCCGCCGAAAAATCGGCATCGCGATAGCCCTTCACGTTATAGCCGACCATCAGCAGCACATTCTTCATCGGCACCATGCCCACGCTCGGCCCGATCGCATAGCGCGTGGTGCCGTCCGACGGGCTGGTGATGATCGAGGCCTGCCCGCCGATTTCAAACCGTTCGCCCAGCCCCACGTGCGCCGAGGCCCCGGCCATGATCGAGGTTCCGGCCAGGTTGTACCCGTCATAGGCATCGAAATTGTGCCGTACCGCGGCAAACACGCTCACTTCGCTGCGTTCGACAAACTGATCATCGTGGCGCCCGCGCGGCGACCAGTCGGCCGATACCGACACGATCACCCGCCGCGCATGGGCATCGCCCGTGGCCAGCCCCGACAGCGCGCTGCCCGCCCCGGCCCCGGCCAGCGAGGGCACGCCGCCAGCACCCGCCGCCGTTCCGGCAAGCGCGTAATCGCTGCGATATTCGGCGCGGGCCAGCCAGCCGAGCGGGGAAAAGTGCGGCCGCCAGGCCAGCGCCACCGTGGCATCGAGCACATCGGTGACCGCGCCGCCGGTGCCCACGGCATGGGTCCAGGTCAGCCCCGAGCCGAGCATTTCACCATCGCCCAGCTGGCGGATCGCGCCGGCGGTCAGGCCATGGCGCCGCGACAGTTCGCCATTGCGCCATTCGCCGCGCAGCGTGCTGCTCCACAGGTCCTTGCGCCAGGCCAGGCCCAGCGTGATCGCTGTGTAGTTTTCGATCAATGACGTGGTGGCAATGCCGCTGCCGGTGGTCGATCCGGTGGTGACTGCACCCACGCCGCCGGCAGACCCGGCAAGCCCGGTAACCGCCGAAGACAGCCCGGCAAGCGACCCGCCCGACAGCACCTTGTTGGTATCAACGGTGGTGTCGAACGTCAGATGGCGATTGATCGCAAAGCTTTGCGCCAGGCCAAACGCGGCAAAGCTGCGCTGCGCATTTTCGACAATATCCTGCTGCCCCACACCTGCGGTCAGGTGCCCGCCCTGCCACGGCTGCGCATCGATGCCCACACGGCCGGTGCGCGTTTTCAGCTCGGTGCTGTCGGCCAGTTCATAGCTGCCGACCAGCCGCGTGTGGCTGTTGAGCGCATAGCGCGCGCCGAATGTCAGGCTGCCGGGCAGGCTGGCTGCCGCTGCGCTGCCCACCGGCACGGCCGCGGCCGCCGACAGTTCCAGCCGGTTGCCCAGCATTTTCTGCGTGATGCCGGCATCGATCGTGGTGGAATTGCCCGATCCGGTGCCGTCGTGTTCGGTCAGCGTGGTCACGCCCAGATTGGCCTGGGTCTGCTTGCTGCGATATTGCAGCTTTACCGCGGCCTGCTTGCGGCTATCGACCGCGCCCAGCCCGTCATCGATCCACAGGCTGGTCGACAGCGCCAGCTTTTCACCCAGCTTGCGCCGCGCATCGATGCCGATGCGGCGATGGCCAAGCTGGGTTTCGCCGGTCTGCCCCACGCCGAAATTCCGGTCCGCGCTGCGCGCATAGGCCAGCACGTCAAACATCCGGTCATGGTGTTCCTGTTCCACCATCCATGCGCGCGACACCACCCCGGCCAGCGTGGAAAAGCCGCCTTCGACGCGCAATTCGGTCTGCGGCGAAATCTGCAGCTTCAGATCGGCGGCAACTTCGCTGCTGCGGCCCAGGCTGGCACCGGTCTGCGTCATGTCGGTGATCACGGTGGTGCCCAGACGCAGCGCCTTGTTGCGCGTGGAATAATCGGCGCGCGCCGCCCCGACAAAGCTGTTCGCCCCGCCCAGCGTGGCGTCGATATCATAGTCGATCACCGCATATTGCGGGTTCAGCGCGCCATCGCGCGACAGCAGCGGCTGCTTGAAAGTGATCGTGCCGGCCAGCGGATCGATCGTGTAATCGGCCCAGGGGGTCAACGGCGTGGAACTGAGCACCACATCGGGGCGCGTATGGTCGCGCACTTCGATGGTTACGGTCTGCGTGTTGATCAGGATCGCGCTGGATGACAGCGGATAAGGGCCCGACAGGCCATTGCCGGCAATTTCATCATGCCGGTGGGTGGTGGACGTGCGCGCGGCAAAGCCCTGGAGATGCACCGCGCCCAGATTGCCGGCATCGATCCGCGCCTCGGATTTGAGGCCGGTGGCGGTGCGCTGGAAATGGGCCAGACGGGTCTGGTTGAACCCCGCCTCCACATCGCCGAACATGGCGTAGAACGTGGCGGTTTCGACCCGGACATAAAGCTTGTTGCGGCTGGCGGCATCGAACCGGCGGCTCGATCCATCGCCATAGACAGTATAATAGGCGCGCGGATCGATCGTGCCCATCACTGTCTGGTCCGATGCCTGCTTGGCGCTGTCATAAGCCAGCGTCATCAGGAATTTGCCCAGAATCCGGCCCTTGGCATAAAACGCGGTGCGCGCGTGCTGGCCCAGATCGCTGGAAATGCGACCGGTCTTTTCCATGTTGTCGGCAATCGTGCGCGCGCCCAGGCTGCCTTCGGCCAGGCCCACCACGGTCCAATCGACTTTGCCGGGCTTCACCCAGCCTTCGAGTGCCTGCGAATGGCGCTGGTCGTTGTCCACAAACGTGAAATTGAGCTGCAACGCACCGCTCGCCATCGTCGGCGCAAGCTCGATCAGGGCAACGCCGTCATCGCCCTTCACTGTCCAGTGCGGCGTCTGCCGGCCCAGCCCCGACAGCGCGCGCGATTGCATCATGTCGATCGCATCGGCGCTTTCATACGGCGCAGACAGCGCCAGATCGCCCGACAATCCGGCATGGACCGGGCGCCCGTTGCGATCGACAATGCGCACCGCGACCACCGGCCGGGTGCGGCCATCGGCTATCAGCCGGGTGCGTTCGGGCACGATCTGCGCGCTGAACGGCACGTGGTTGAAATGGACCGTGCGCGCCAGATGCGCGGTGATATGGCCATCGGCATCGCGCACATCGGCAGTCAGTTCGGTGGTTTCACCATCCAGCGGCACCCCGCGCCAGATCGACACGGCAAAGCCATGGTCGGCAGGCACCAGATCGGTATCGCGCATCAGTTTCGACACCGGTTTGCCATTGGTGAACAGATCGACCGTCTGCCCGGCGCCATGGCGGATCACCACGCGGATCGCGGGCGATCGCGGATTGTGATCGGGCGCGGGAAACAGCACGTCTGCCGGGCCATTGCCCAGCGCCAGCCAGTCGGTATCGGCCCCGGCGGCGGCGCGTTCGGCGCGATCGTGGTCTTCGCGCGTGTCCTTTGCAGGCGCAGACGGCGCCGCGCGCGGCAGATCGGCATGGAAATTGGCAACCATCAGGCTGCCGCCCTGGCCAATCACAAAGCGGCTGATATCGCTGCCCGCGGCGCGCGTGCCGCCGCCGCAGGCGACGAAATGCCCGCCTTCGGGCAGGGTTTCGGGCGCGACCTGCACCACGTGCGAGCCCGGCACCAGCCCGTCGAAATGATAGCGGCCGTCCTTGTCGGTAATCGCAAAGCTGCCATCTTCCAGTGTGACGCGCACGCCGGGAATGCCGTGGTGCGGCGCCAGCCAGGCGCAGCCGTGATCTGTGATCTCACCCACCAGCGTCATCCGCGCGGTCAGGCCGTCTTCGATCACACGCACCAGCGCGGTGGCGCTGGCGCTGGTGCCGGTAATGTCGGTGGCGGTCACGGTGTTTTCGGCACGGCCCGATCCGGCGCCGGCGCGCACTTGCGCGGCATAAGTCACCACGTGCACAGCGCCCGCGGGCACCGTGCCCAGCGCCACGGTCAGCAGCGACCCATCGGGCGAAAATGCCGCCCGCGTGCCCGCATCGATGCCATCGATCCGCACAGAGCCCTTGCGCAGCCGCAGCAGCGCCGATGGCCGGTCAACCAGCACAAGATCGCGCATGGCGTGCACCGTGTCGGGATTGGTGACGGTGACGGTATAGACCACCAGATCGCCCGGCTGCGCCTCGCTCATCGAGGCGGCCTTGGTCACGCGAGCGGCGGTGACCGGGTGATCAACCGGAATGTCGACCTCCACCGGCTGGTTGCGCGCAATGGTAAAGGCCTGGCCATAGGATGCGGTGCTGACATGCAGCGCGGACCCGTCGCTGCGTTTCAACCCGGACAGTTGCGCCGGGGTCAGCCGGGATGGCGCGGTATAGGGCAAAGGTGGTTCTACAACAATGCGATAGGTGCCGGTGGGGACTTTGGGAAAGGAATAATGACCCGGCTCCATGGCATGGGCCACGCCGGCGCCATCGGTAACCGGCTGGCCCGACAGCATGGTCGATGGCCAGGCTGTGGCACCATCGGCGGCATAGACCGTGGCCGGCTGGCCCGTGGCCGCGTCAATGATCGACACCGTGGCGCCATTCACCGGCGTGCCATCATCGCTGGAAAAGACTTCGCCCGCAGGGTCGGCCAGCACTGCGACCGTGGCCGTGACCGGGGCAATGATATTGCCGGGAAATTCGGGCTGGATGGTGATCGTGTCACCGCTGGCCACAGACATCACGCAATCGCCCGGCACCGGCAGCGGCGGGATCGCGGCGGTGGCGATCGACCCGGCAAAAACCCCGGTGTTGGCGGCGGTTTCGGACACCACCAGCACTTCCTTGTCACCGCTGTTGGTGGTCAGGATCACGGTGATATGGTCGATCGCCTGCGGGCTGAGATTGGCCTGGGGCATCGATACGGTGAAAAAGAATGCTTCGCCAATGCTGACCGCGCTCGCCGGGATCACCGTGGTGGTGGCCATGCCGCCCTGATCGCCGGACAGGCTGGTGCCATGGACCAGCTGTGCCGAAGCAACCGAAGGGGTGACGATTTTGCACTGCGGCGTCTGAAAGGTCAGCGTTGATGTCCCATTCTGTGATGCCAGATAGGTACTAACCGTGACCGGAATGATTTCTTCGGAAAAACTGACCGTGTTTGACGCAACCGTCATCGCCTGGCCGCCAACGGGCCAGGTTGCAAAAGCGGTGTTCGAGATGGTCTGCGCCCAGGCATCCGCGCCGATCAGCGCAAGCGCAAGGCACACCAGCCCCGTCACCGCTTTGGTCAAAAGCGGGGTGATACGCGTCATCATGACAATAGAGGCCGGGGGACTGTCCGGCATCGAAATGGCCGCGCCCCCCGATACACCTCCTGCTTAATTAATCGTCACACGGAAACGCATGGTGGTCGCGCCCCCGGCCGACACATTGTTCAGCGTGCCATTGACCGTGCCATTGTTCCCGGTCGTTGCCGCGGCAAAGCTGCTGTTCACGCCAGTGCCCGCAGTCCCGTCGGAATTGCAGCTCGTGCCGTTGAACGTGCCGTTCAGCATGATGCCAAAGCTGGACAGATACGTCGTCTGGGTCGGCAGCGGATCGCTTACCGCCAGCGCCGTGGTCGGCGCACCGCCGGTCGCGTTCTGGACGACGATGCAATATTCGACCGTTGCCCCCGGAATCGACTTGGGATTGGTCGTGCCGTTGATCGGATCGGTGATCACTGTCGACAGCTTGCTGAGCGTCAGAACCGGGGCATAGACGGTAAAATCGCCCTTGGCCGAATACTTGCCGTCATATTGCCCGTCGGTCGAACCGGCGGCGTCGGCAAACACCGTCTGCACCGTGCCCGGCGTCCACGCGCCGGTGCTGGCTGTCAGGGTGGCCCCTTGCGAACCGGTCCCGCCGCCGGCTGCGGCAGTGGCGGTCAGCACGATGCCGGAAACCTGGGTGTTGGTGGCGGCCAGCGGCACGCTCGATACGACAAACACCGTCTTCGATGTGTCGGGCGCAACTTCGTCGAGCCAGGTGATCGCCTGATCGGTACCCGGATCATAGACGCCATTGGAATTGGTATCGATGTAATAGGTGAACCCGGTCACGTCGAAGGCATCGGTGCCCCCGTGCGCGGCGGTGCCGCCCGAAGCCTGGTTGACCGAAGCCAGCGAGAAATCGAGCGTGTCGTTCGAGCTGTTGAGCAGCGTGAACGTGTCATAGGCCACCGACTGCCCCGGGGTAACCGTGGTGGTGGAGCCAGCGCCGGTGACCGTGAAGATCACCTTGCGGTCGACAACCACCGAATTCGACGTGGTGGCGGCGGTCTGCGCAATGCTGTTGACCGAATAGCTGATGGACGCGGTGTTGGTAATCGTGGTTCCGGCCAGGGTACCGGTCGCATGTGCGCTGGTTGCCCCGAATGTGGCAAGCACAGCCGTGCTCGCCACGCCCAGCCACTTGGCTGCGTGTGTCATGGTAATCTCCAGTTTGTTCAGAAATGCGGCGGTTCTTCAGGTTTCAGGCGTCAAGTTCATACAGGTTGTCCGCTCCCCAATTCGATACCCGCGGACAAAGGGTCAGTGTCCCCTCGCGCGCGACGCCCGCGCGCAAGGGGGGAAACTTGCAAAAATTCAGGGCGTTAAAGCCTCAGGCCATCAGCGCACGACGGCGTGATATTCCAGCGTGCCGGCGGCACCCGGCGCGATCACCGGGATCACCCAGCGGACATGCGTGACATCGGACCCTTGCGCGGCGCGCGGCGCGGCGCCGGGCTTGGCCACGGTCAGCTGCGCCAGCTTGCCCCAGGTCTTGCCGCCATCGATCGACACGTCGAAATTTTCAGCGCCAAGGCTTTCCACCGCAACCGGCGAAGGAACCGGATTGGTGACCACAAAGTGGTCCACCGGCTTGCTGCTGGTGTTGCTATAGCTGGTCACAAACACCAGGTGGTTGCCTGGCACGACCTTTTCCGGCGCGACCAGTTCGTGGTGCGTCTGGCCCTTGTCGGTCACCAGTTTGTCGAGCTTGATCGAGCTGTCGAGCGAAACGGCATCGGGCGCCACAACCGCCAGGGCGGGGGAAGCAGCCATAACCACCAGCGCGGTCATGATTGAGCGGGCAAATTTCTGCATGGTCGTTATCCTCAGTTGATCTTGACTTTGAACGTGATGGTCTTGTCGGTGCTGCCGCCGGCCAAGTTGCCCAGCGCCACCGAAATGCCCGTGGCGGTTGCAGTGCCGGCATCGCTGTCGGCCGCATCGGTCAGCGCGGTTCCGGCCAAAGTCATCGTACCGGTCTGGTACGTGGTGCCGGCGGGAAAGCTGTCAGTCACCAGCAGGCCGTTGGCGCTGCCCGATCCGGCGGCATGCGCGACAATGCTGTAGGTCACCAGCGCACCGGGAACCGGGCTGGTTCCGCCATAAGGATCGGTGATGACCGCCGATTTGGTCAGCGTAACGCTGGCCAGGCTGGCAACGAGGCCGGCCAGCGCGTTGCCCGTGCCGCCCGAGGCGCCAACCACGGCATCCACGCCGCCGGTGCCCTTGCCGGCGAAAACGGTGCCCGGCGTGCCCGATCCGATGACCGAGATCGCCGTCAGCCGCACTTGCGAGGTTTGCGCATCGGCGGCGGTGGCGGGCGCAGAGGTGACCAGAAAGACCTTGATCGTGGCATCGGGCGCCATCGCCTGGCTGGCCGCGCCATTGGTGATCACCGTATCGACGCCGGGATCGTAGGTGCCGTTGCCGTTGCTGTCGATCGCCACGGTCTGCAATGTGGCGTTGAACCCGTTGCCGGCGACATTGGGCGCGCCGGTAAGATCGAACGTGTCATTGCCATTGCCGGTGTTGGTCACCTGATAGACCAGCACCGCATTGGCCGTGCCGATCGTAACCGGCGTGCTGGTGAGCGCGGTGACCGCCACCCCGATCACCTGGTCCACTTTCACCGAGACAGTGTTGGACTGGATCGTGGTCGTGCCGGTGCCGCTGGAATAAGTCGCGTTGGCGGTGTTCTGGATCAGCGTACCGGCCGCTGTGCCGGTGGCGTGGGCGCCGGGTGCTGCGGCCAGTGCGAAGGCTGCGACGGACGCAGCGGATATGGTGTACGGTCGGTTCATGGTTAAAGCGAATAAGCCGATGTGGTTAAAAGGTGGTTATTGCGTAGGCGGCTGGTGAAATGTTGTTCACCTGTCGTCCTGCGCCCGCGCCCCGAGACGCCCCCGCGACGCCATTCCCGGGCCCGCCCAATTACCCTGCCATACGCCGATCGCCGATGGCCGCGGCCATCCACAAGGCGCCGCCAACGCCGGGCAGACTTCAGCGCGAAACCGGCAAAACCCGCGGCCTTTCGCGCGCGCCGGTGGCCACTTTTCAGTGTCTTTCGAGTCGTGTGTATCGATGCGCACACAATCGTAACATTTCGTCGCAGCCCCCTCGGAAATTACTCCAACAAGGGATTGAAAGGCCGAGAAAACAGTGCCTGTTGCAGGCCCTCCGAAAAATTGTCACATTAACGCAACATTGCGCTCCTAGCCGCCGGTCCCAGCAGCACATAACCGGCAAAGGCCCCGACCATGAAACTTCACCACGCCCTGCTGGCCGCCGTTGCGGCCGGCGCCGTTCTTGCACCCGCAGCGCACGCTGCCGAAGGCCGGCACGGCAAGGCCCACGCCCGCCACGCCCGCCCCGCCCAGGCAGGCCCCGGCAAAGAGTCCGCGCTGAAAAGCGAAGTCGATGAATTGAAGGCCGAAGTGGCCGCATTGCGTGAGGAAATCCGCGCCACGCGCGAAACCACCGCCGCAACCCAGACCCAGGTGGCCCAGGCCCAGACCCAGGTCGGCACCCAGATCAGCGCGATGCACCAGGAAATCGCCGCCAAGCCGGCGGTGACCAAGGATGACGTGAAGCACGAGATCGCGACCGCGGTCGAGGCCGAACACCACAAGGATTCGATTCCCTACAAGGGCATCAAGATCACCCCGGGCGGCTTCATCGAGCTGGCCGGCCTCTATCGCCAGCATTTCCAGGGCAACGACATTTCGACCAGTTTTGCCATCCCCTTTCCCAACGCCCACAGCTATTACGTGGGTGAAGGCCGGCTGACTGCGCGGCAAAGCCGGGTATCGTTCCTCGCCCAGGGCAAGCCGAACGAGCACACCACGCTCTCGATGTATGGCGAATTCGACTTTCAGGGTGCGGCGCAAACCGCAAATTCCAACGAAAGCAACAGCTACAACCCGCGTGTCCGCCACCTTTACGGCACGATCGACTGGGACAACGGCAACAGCGGCTGGCATTTGCTGGCCGGCCAGAACTGGTCGCTGGTCACGCTCAACGCCAAGGGCATCACCCCGCGCGCCGAAGTGACCCCGCTGGTGATCGAAGCGCAGTATGTCCCCGGCTTTTCCTGGGCGCGCCAGCCGCAAGTGCGCCTGACCGGCGATTTCATGGATCATCACCTGTGGATCGCGGCCTCTGTAGAAAACCCGGCAACAACCTTTGGCGGTTCGGTTCCGGCCACGGTAACGAACACGCAGACCGGCGGATCGGGATTCAACAATGCCAATTCGCTGTCATTCAACAGCACGCCCGATTTCGTGCAGAAAGCGGCCGTGGAGGCCGACATCGGCGGCCACGCGCTGCATGTTGAAGGCTTTGCCATCGAACGGTCGTTCACTGCGCACATCAATGGCGCGGGCAATTCGAACAAGGGCACGGTCGGCTATGGCGGCGGGATAACCTTTGCCGTCGTACCCAAAATCCTGGATGTGCAGTTCAGCGGCATGGGCGGCAAAGGCATCGGCCGCTATGGTTCGGCGCAGTTGCCCGACGTGACATTCGATGCCGATGGATCGATCCACCCGATCAGCGAAACGATCCTGCTGGCCGGTGCGGTGCTGCACCCCAGCAAGATGCTCGATATCTATGGCTATGCCGGTGAAGAAGTCGAATCGGCAACACCGCTGAGCGGCACCTATGGCATTGGCCTGGCAAGCGCGAATGACAGCGGCTGCTTCACCGAAGGCGGCACCTGCGGCGGCAACACCCACCGCATCCGCCAGATCACCGGCGGCCTGTGGCAAAAGATCTACAGCGGCCCGTTTGGCCGTGCGCAAGTCGGCGCGTCCTACAGCTATACCCAGCGCGACTTGTTCGAGAGCGCCAATTCGAATGGCGTGCCGAGCGTCAATCAAAGCATCGGCATGATCAGCTTCCGATATTATCCGTTTTAATACAATGCTTTAATTTATTTTTGATGCGGCATGGCAGGTCAATTTGGCATGCCGCATCGTTCTCGACCGGATGGGTGCAATTTTTCTCGCCAGATTCTCTCAAAACCGACACAAATCGACCGTAGGGCTCGATTCGCTCGTGTCGGGGCGCGCTATGGGCAGACCATCCGTTGCCGTTTACCCGAAAAATACCAACGAGCACAAAGGGATCAAACGATGTTCAAACAGATCATGATCGGCGCCGGGCTTACCGTTGCGTTGACGGGCGTGGCACACGCCGACAATTTCACTGGCGCAGGCGCAACCTTCCCCGCCCCGGTCTATACCGCGTGGGCGCAGGCCTATAAGGGCGCGACGGGCAACGAGCTGAATTATCAGGCGATCGGTTCGGGTGGCGGCATCCGCCAGATCGAAGCCAAAACGGTCGATTTCGGCGCCACGGACAAGCCGCTGAAGCAGGAAGAGCTCAACAAGAACGGCCTCAGCCAGTTCCCGACGGTGGTCGGCGGCATCGTGCCGATCGTCAATCTGCCCGGGATTGCGCCTGGCCAGCTGAAGCTGTCGGGCGACATTATCGCCAACATGTATCTGGGCCGCATCACGCGCTGGAACGATGGCCAGATCACTAAGCTGAACCCCGGGCTGAAATTGCCCGGCCTGCCGGTCACCGTGGTTCACCGTTCGGACGGTTCGGGCACCACGTTCATCTTCACCAGCTTCCTGTCGCACAAGAGCCAGGCCTGGGCGAACACCGTGGGCGCCAACGATTCGGTCAACTGGAAGGCCGGCCTGGGCGGCAAGGGCAACGACGGCGTGGCCGCCTTCGTGAAGCAGACCCCGGGCTCGATCGGCTATGTCGAATATATCTATTCGCGCAAGGACAAGGTCACCTACACGCTGGTGCAGAACGCTGCGGGCCAGTTTCCGCAGCCCAACGGCGGTGCCTTTGCCGCAGCCGCCGCCAGCGCGCCCTGGGGCAAAGTGCCCGGCAACTATGTCATGCTGATCGATCAGCCGGCCAAGAATGCCTGGCCGATCAGCGGCGCGACGTTCATCCTGGTGCCGCGCAACCCGGAAAACCCGGGCCGCACTGCCGCGGTGCTGCGCTTCTTTGATTGGGCCTACAAGACCGGGGACAAGACCGCGATCGGGCTCGATTACGTGCCGCTGCCCGGGCCGGTGAAGGATCTGATCCGTCGCCAGTGGGCCGCCGAAGTAAAGGCGGGCGGGCGCCCGGTCTATAACGGCAAATAATGTCGGTCGCGGCCTCCTCCACGCAGATGGCTGCACCCGATGGTACGAAAACCCTGCGCGTCACCGACGCGCAGGGTTTGCCGCGCCAGCCGGGCAGCGATCGGCTGTTTCGCCTCGTCTGCCTGACCGCCGTTCTGGCGATGATGGCGACGCTGATCGGCCTGGTCGGATCGCTGGTTTCCGGCGGCTGGCTGGCGCTCAGCCATTTCGGCTTCAGCTTTTTCACCACCAGCACCTGGGACCCGGTGGCCGATCAGTACGGCGCGGCCGGGCCGATCGTGGGCACGCTGGCAACCGCGTTTCTGGCGCTGGTGCTGTCGCTGCCGGTGGCGGTGGGCGTGGCGGTGTTCCTGGTTGAAATCTGTCCGCAGGCGATTGGCCGCTGGCTGGCGATTGCGGTTGAACTGCTCGCGGGGATACCATCAATCGTTTACGGCATGTGGGGCCTGTTTGTGCTGGCGCCGTGGTTTGCTGCCAATGTGCAGCTGCCGCTGATGATGGCGGCCACCCCCGGATCGTGGCTGGAAACGCTGTTTTCGGGCGTGCCCAACGGGGCCAACATCTTTACCGCATCGCTGATCCTGGCGGTGATGATCCTGCCCTATATGGCGGCGATCCTGCGCGAACTGCTGATGAGCGTGCCGTCGCACATGCGCGAAGCCGCCTATGGCCTGGGCTGCACCCAGCGCGAAGTGGTGCTGCGCATCATGCTGCCCTATGTGCGCAAAAGCGCGATCGGCGCGGTGATGCTGGGTCTGGGCCGTGCGCTGGGCGAAACCATGGCGGTAACGTTCATCATCGGCAATTCGCACAATTTTCCGCACAGCCTGTTCGATTCCGGGTCGACCATTTCATCGACCATCGCCAATGAATTCACCGAAGCGACCGGAGACATGCACCTTTCGGCGCTGATCGCGCTGGGGCTGGTGCTGTTCATGATCACGTTCGTCACGATTGCCGCGGCGCGGCTGTTGCTGGGCCGGGGGGGCACGAAATGAGCGCGACCGCAAAGCCGGGCATGAATTACAACCGCGGGCTGCACCTGCGGCGCAAAATCTACAATTACATTTTCCTCGCGCTGACCGGAATTGCCACCGCGATCGCGCTGATCGCGCTGTTCCTGATCATGGAAACGCTGGTGGTGAAGGGCATTGCCGGCATGGACCTGCATGTCTTCACGATGAGCCAGCCTGCGCCCGACATGCAGGGCGGCCTGCTCAATGCGATTGTCGGATCGCTGGTGATGTGTGCGATCGGCATGGTGATCGCGCTGTTTGTCGGCATTCTGGCAGGCACCTGGCTGGCCGAATATGGCGATGGCACAGTGCTGGCGACGGTGGTGCGGTTTCTCAACGACATCCTGATTTCGGCGCCGTCGATCCTTATCGGCCTGTTCGTCTATGAATTGCTGGTGCGGCCGTTTCATGGCTTTTCCGCCGCGGCCGGCGCGGTTGCGCTGGCGCTGCTGGCGATGCCGGTGGCAACGCGCGCGACCGAAGACATCATGCGCCTGCAACCTTATGCCTTGCGCGAAGCGGGCATGGCACTGGGCGCCAATCGCGGCCTGGTGATCCGTTCGATCATCTGGCGCGCCAGCACGTCGGGCCTGATGACCGGGGCGCTGCTCAGCTTTGCGCGGATCAGCGGCGAAACCGCGCCGTTGCTGTTTACCGCGCTGGGCAATCCGTTTCTCAGCTTCAAGCTGACCCAGCCGATGTCGGCGCTGCCGACGACGATCTTTCAGTTCGCGATGAGCGCCTATGACGATTGGCAGCGGCTGGCCTGGGCCGGCGCGCTGCTGATTGCGGCAACTGTTTTGACCACCAATATCCTGGGACGTGCCTTGACGCGGGGGAGCACGCAGAAGTGAGCTTTGTAGAACCGACCACCGACACTCCGACCGTCATGATCCCGCCGCCGCAGGGCGACCGGGTGATCGATGTGCACAATCTCGATTTCTTTTATGGCAAGAACCAGGCGCTGTGGGGGGTTGATCTGCCCGTGGCGCGCAACAAGGTTACCGCGCTGATCGGCCCTTCGGGTTGCGGCAAATCGACCCTGCTGCGCACGCTGAACCGCATCTATGACCTTTATGCCGGGCAGACGGCCAAGGGCGAGATCATGTTCGACGGCGAAAACATCCTCGATCAGGCAAAGAATTCCGAGCAGTTGCGCGCGCGCATCGGCATGGTGTTTCAGCGCCCGACGCCGTTTCCGATGTCGATCTATGACAACATCGCGTTTGGCGTGCGGCTGCACCGCAGCGTGGCCAAGGCCGAAATGGACGAAATTGTCGAACGGTCGCTGGTCCGCGCCGCGCTGTGGGACGAAGTGAAGGACAAGCTGAACACATCGGGCCTGGGCCTGTCGGGTGGCCAGCAACAGCGGCTGTGCGTGGCACGCGGCATTGCGATCAACCCCGATGTGCTGTTGCTGGACGAGCCGGCTTCGGCGCTCGATCCGCTGTCCACGGCAAAGCTGGAAAGCACGCTGATGGAGCTGAAGGATTCGCTGACCATCGTGATCGTTACGCACAACCTGCAGCAGGCGGCGCGCATTTCCGATTATACCGGGTTCATGCTGCTGGGCCGGATGATCGAGTTCCGCCCTTCGTCCGATGCGTTTGTTTCGCCAGAAACAAAGGCGATGCAGGATTACATCACCGGCCGGTTCGGCTGACGGAACGGCAAAAGGAACCGGACATGGCGCTCGATCATACCATTCGCGCATTCGACGAAGACATGGGCCAGCTTGACGGCCTGATCGCGGAAATGGGCGGGCTGGCGCAAAGCCAGATCCGCGATGCGATCCAGGCGCTGCGCCAGGGCAATCACGATCTGGCCGGCGAAGTGGTCGCGCGCGACAAGCGGCTGGATGCGATCGAGGCCGAAGTGGAAAAGCTGGCGATCCAGCTGATCGCGCTGCGCGCGCCGGTGGCGGGCGATCTGCGCCAGGTGGTGGCGGCGTTCAAGATTTCCGGCATGCTGGAACGCGTGGGCGATCACGCCAAGAACATCGCGCGCAGCACCATGAAAATTCGGGATTTCCGTTTTGAACCGCTCGCGCTTGTGCCGGCGGTGGCCGAAATCGCCGAGGGCATGATCCATTCCGTGCTCAACGCCTATGCGGCCAAGGATGCCGTTCTGGCCGAAGAAGTCGTGGCGCGCGATGATGAAGTCGATGCGCTCTATCGCGATCTGATCCGCGACCTGATCCAGCATCTGAACGAAAAATCGGCCAATGTGATCACCGCGACCGAGCTGTTGCTGGTGGCGCGCAACATCGAACGCATCGGCGACAACGCCACCAACATTGCCGAAGCGATCTATTACGCCGCCACCGGGATCGTGATGCCGGATCGGCACAAGAACCTGTGATACCAACGTGCAGTGCGCTTGACTTGACGCGCGTTGGCATAAGCCCGCGCGGCGATTGAGCGTCACGTTGTGCGATACGTTCCACTCATCGCACATCCGGATGAGAGCCTGATTCGCAATTCGCCCAAGGGCGGATTTTGAAGCCGGCGCCAAACCGATTCCCCCACATCCCCGGCCCGGGGCTTCACCCCGCCGGATAAGGTGCGATCTTTCCCGTCAACAGCCCGAAAATCCCGCCCGACAGCGCGGGGTTGTCGATCACGAAAAACATCCCGCCACGCCCGTTCTGGCTGCTGCCGCAATTGGCCGCGTTGGGCGCCGACGCCGCGCCCAATTGCCCCTGCTGGTTGAGATCGCCAAAAATCGCGTAATGGTGGGTGCTGCCCGGCAGGGAAACGCCCACTTTGGCATGGTTGGGCCCGCCAGTGAACGCCACCGGCACGCCGTTCCATGATCCGGCCAGCGCCACGTCGACTTCGCCCGGCGGCGTGGGCAGCGAGGCATCCCAGCAATGGACATCGGCGGCCGATCGGGTAGAGGCGATCTGCGGCGAGGCCCACCAGGTGGCCGATAGCAGCGGTTCCCCGCCCAGCGCCGATGACACGAACTGCCACGGCGGCACATGCAGCGCCGAAGGCTTGGCAAGCAGCCGCACCCCGGATGACAATTGCGCATCGAGGTAAGTCTTGTCGGGCGAAACCCGGCCGAGCGCCGATACCAGCGGCGCAAGATCATCATTCGCGCCGGTTCCGCCCCCGCCCGCAGCGACAATCTGCGGATTGGCGATATCGGTCGACACACTGGCCACCGCCAGCGCGTGAAGGATCACTTTCACATCGTCATGGTTCAGCCGCAGCGCAAAGAAATCCTGCGCATTGCCCACATCGTTGTCATCGCTGACACAGCCCAGCGTGTTGCCATCGTGGCGCGGATGCGCGGCGCTGCCCGCGCCCGGCCACGACGGCGTGGTGACTTGCAGCAAAATCCCGTTGCCCGCCGCGTTCCACGCCAGCATGCCCTTGGAATGGCCCCAGGGCGAACCGCACTGCTTTGCATCGCAAGCCGGCCCCTTGCGCGGCGGATCGTTGTAGAATTGATCGTTCCACGTCACATAGCGGTACGATCCGTTGTAGATCTGGGCAAAAGTTGCACCCAGCGGATCGGCCGGGCTGGTGCCGATCAGTCCCGGACCATCGGTCAGCACGGGGTTGGCGCTGCTGGCCACGGCATATTTCTGGCTGAACGCGCCATTTTGCGGCGTGCCGCCAAACGGGCAGCCCCGCCCCGGATCATTGGCCGCCGAAGGGAACGAACTGGTGCTGAACTTGTAGGCAAACCACCAGTCCACCGGCTTGTTCGCGGCGAGCAGCGGCATGGGCACCTGTGGCGGCGGCGCACCGAACCCTTGCACAGGCGCCGGCTGCGGCAATCCGGCCGGGGGCGCCATGGGATTGCCCGACAACAGCGCCAGGGCGCCAATCGCGGCAAGCGGCGCGGCGGCGGCGATCGCGCGGGCAAGGCCGGCTGGCGGTGTGGGCGTGCCAGCTGGAGGTGGGCCAGATGGAGGCGCTGGCGGTGTTGGCGGGTTGATATCGGCCGGTGGTGGCCCCGGCGGCAATTGGTTCGCCGCGGGGGCTGCTGCTGCCGGATCGTCCGATTGCGGTTCATCGGCCATGGCGCGTGTCCCTTCAGGTCTGGGCTGACTGGGTGTGCGGCGCGGCCTTGTACGCCAGATACGTCGCGTGGCTGATCCCCATCAGCCACACGAATGACGGATCAAGCAGGGGGAGCGATGTTACCGTGACGGTCGTCATCCGGGCCAGCGCGGAATAAGTATAGGCCATATAGCAGCCCAGCAGCAGCAGCGTGATCAACGCCTGCTGGATCTTGCCCAGATCGGGATATCCCACATTGCCGACTTCTTCGCCGGTCACCAGATCGGCCCAGCTTGCGCCGGTGGTGGCATCGTTGGTTGCCACTTTGCCGTTGGACGAAACTTGCGCGACGTTCATTTTGGTCGCCGCCTGGCTATTGGCCGTATCCGATGGCGTTTCGGCGGCCTTCAGGCTGAGCAGCGCGGGCGATGCGACCAGCGACGTGGCCGAAATGCCCATGGCCAGCAGCAGTTCGCCGGGAATCTGCACCGCCAGCGCGGTGACATAGCCAGTGCCATTGTCGGGGGCCATCGTGTTGAACGCCGCCGCCGTGGCAAAGCCGGCCAGCACGATCACCGTCCAGGCGCCGGCCTGAAGCTTTGACAGGCTGATCCGGTTGCGATTGTCGATGAACGCGCCGATTGGCCGGTCATTGATCAGCCAGCCGATCACGCCCAGTTCGGCCGCGAGCAGCGCCACCATCGCGAGAAAACTGTCGGCGCGCCAGCGGATGCCATATTGCGGCGCCACCACCAGCAATGCTGCCATCAGCAGCAGCGGAACCGCGGCCCATATCCAGGATTTCGTACCTGCCACGCTCGTTCCCCCGCTTGTCTGCCCAGTCGCGCCGCGCGATGGGCTGGGGCGCGGCATGCACTGCCACCCGGTTGCCCGTTCTGCACCCGAAGCGCAGTGCTTATGCGTATCCCACCCCGGCAGGCTGTCAACGATTCGCCCCCGCCGGCAGTGCCCCTTGTTGCGGCCATTATGGCAGGACCGCGTGGCCAGACCGAGGCAGGGATCACGAAATTCATGATGCGTTGCAACAATTTGTTACGGGTCAGGCCCTTTCGCGGCGCAAAGTTTGCGTGCTAGGGGCCGCTTTCTGCTGGTTGTGCGCGCCCATTGCCCGCCGGCGCCCCGCCCGCAGCGTACCACAGCCCCCGGTGCCCCTTAAAACCGCTTTGCCCCCGGCAGCGGCACTTGATAGGGGCCGAACACAAGACAGACCGCCCCTGCCCCGGGGTGTGGAGCCCGACGCATGCTGGATATCGTCAAGATCGCGCTGCACCGCCCGCTGACGTTCATCGTCATGGCGATCCTGATCGCGATCTTTGGCGTGATTGCGGCGGTGCGCGCACCGGTCGACATCTTTCCCGAAATCCGCATTCCGGTGATTGCCGTGGCCTGGAACTATTCCGGCCTCAATCCCAAGGACATGTCGGACCGGATCATCACCCCCTACGAACGCACGCTGACAACCACGGTCAACGATATCGAACATATCGAAAGCACCGCGATGGTCGGGGTGGGGGTGATCAAGATCTATTTCCAGCCGGGCACCAACATTGCGGTGGCCAATGCCCAGGTTACCGCGATTTCGCAATCGAGCCTGCGCCAGCTGCCGCCCGGCACCACCCCGCCGCTGATCCTGAATTACAACGCATCGACCGTGCCGATCGTGCAGCTCGCACTGTCGGGCGCGGGGCTGACCGAGCAGCAACTGTTTGATATCGGCACCAGCCAGATCCGGCCGCAACTGGTCACCGTGCCGGGCCTTGCCATGCCCTGGCCATCGGGCGGAAAACAGCGCCAGGTGCAGGTCGATCTCGATCCTTCGGCGCTGCAATCCAAAGGCCTTTCGGCGCAGGACGTGTCCGATGCGATTGCCGCGCAGAACCAGATCAACCCCGCCGGCTTCGTCAAGATCGGCCCCACGCAATACAGCGTATCGCTGAACAATGCGCCCACCTCGATTGCCGCGCTCAACGACCTGCCGGTCAAAGTGGTGGGCGGGGCCACGATCACCATGCGCGATGTGGCGCATGTGCGCGATGGCTATCCCCCGCAGACCAATGTGGTGCATGTGAATGCGCGGCGATCGGTGCTGCTGACCATTCTGAAAAACGGCGCGACATCCACGCTGGCGATCATCGCCGAGGTGAAGCATCGGCTGCCGCAGATCGTGGTCGGGCTGCCCGACACGCTGAAAGTGCTGGTGGTGGGCGACCAGTCGATCTTTGTGCGTGCGGCGGTTTCGGGGGTGATCCGCGAAGGGATGATCGCCGCCGGGCTGACCAGCCTGATGATCCTGTTGTTCCTGGGTTCGGTGCGATCGACGCTGATCATTGTCACCTCGATCCCGCTGGCGGTGCTCGCGGCCATCGCCACGCTCTATGCCTTTGGCCAGACGCTCAACGTAATGACGCTGGGCGGGCTGGCGCTGGCGGTGGGCCTGCTGGTTGATGAAGGCACGGTGACGATCGAAAACATCAACTGGCATCTGGAACAGGGCAAGGCGGTGATCCCCGCGATCACCGATGGCGCGGCGCAGATCGTGGTGCCGGCCTTCGTTTCGATGCTGTGCATCTGCATCGTGTTCGTGCCGATGTTCTTTCTGCCCGGGGTGGCGGGATACCTGTTTGTGCCGATGGCGCTGGCGGTGATCTTTTCGATGGTCGCCAGCTTCATCCTGTCGCGCACATTGGTGCCGACAATGGCGATGTATCTGCTCAAACCCCACGATCCGGGGGCGCATCATGCGGAACCTGCCGGCGTCACCGGGTTTTTCGTGCGCATTCAGCGCGGGTTCGAAGCCGGCTTTGACCGGTTTCGTGCCGGCTATATCGGGCTGCTGCGGCTGGCACTGGCCACCCGGCGGCGGTTCATGACCGGGTTCATGGCGGCGGTGCTGGCCTCGTTTGCGCTGGTGCCGTTTCTGGGCAGCAATTTCTTCCCGTCGGTCGATTCCGGGCAGATGATGATGCACGTGCGCGCGCCGCTGGGTTCGCGGATCGAAGATACCGCGGCGCGGTTCGATCGCATCGCGCAGGCAATCCGCGACATATTGCCGCAAGGTGAAGTCGCCACCATCACCGACAACATCGGCCTGCCGGTCAGTTCGATCAACACCGCCTATTCCAACAGCGGCACGATCGGGCCGCAGGATGGCGATATCATGATCACCCTGCGCCAGGGCCATGCGCCAACCGACAGCGCCATCGCGCAATTGCGCCGTGAATTGCCGCGCCGCTTTGCCGGGACAACTTTTGCCTTTCTGCCCGCCGACATCACCAGCCAGATACTCAATTTCGGCAGCCCCGCGCCAATCGACGTGCAGATTTCGGCCCGCGATCCCAAGGCGGCGCGCGCCTTTGCCGAAACCGTGCGCGCGGCCATCGCCCCGGTGCCGGGCATCGCCGATGTGCGCATCCAGCAGCCGCAGGGTTCGCCCAATCTGAATGTGGAAGTGAACCGCGCGCTGATCGGGCAATATGGCCTGACCGAGCGCGATGTGACCAACAGCCTGGGCAATGCGCTGGCCGGGACCAGCCAGGTGGCGCCGGTGTTCTTTGTCAATCCGGATAACGGCGTGCAATATCCGGTGGTGGCGCAGGCGCCCGAATATCTGGTTTCATCGATCAACGCGCTGGAAAACGTGCCGGTTTCGGGCAATGCCGCCACCGCGAGCCAGTTGCTGGGCGGGGTGGCCGCGTTGCACCGCACGACAATCCCGGCGGTGGTATCGCATTACAACACCCAGCCGGTGTTCGATATCTATGCCGCCACGCAAGGCCGCGATCTGGGCGCGGTGGCGGGCGATATCAACCAGGTTCTGGCGCGGCTGGCCAAGGACCAGCCCAAAGGCGTAACCGTGACGATGCGCGGCCAATATGCCACGATGACGGTGGCCTTTGTCGGGCTGGGGCTGGGCATCATGGCGGCGATCGTGCTGATTTATCTGCTGATCGTGGTCAATTTTCAAAGCTGGCTTGATCCGCTGGTGATCATTTCGGCGCTGCCCGCGGCGCTGGCGGGCATCGTGTGGGTGCTGTTTGCCACGGGCACCACGCTGTCCGTGCCGGCGCTGACCGGCGCGATCATGTGCATGGGCATTGCCACCGCCAATTCGATCCTGGTGATCAGCTTTGCCCGCGAACGGCTCGATCTGACCGGCGATGCCACGCTTGCCGCGATCGAGGCGGGCATGGTGCGGTTTCGCCCGGTGCTGATGACCGCGCTGGCGATGATCATCGGCATGGTGCCGATGGCGCTGGGCCTGGGCGAAGGCGGCGAACAGAACGCGCCGCTGGGCCGCGCGGTGATCGGCGGCCTGGTCTTTGCAACCCTTGCCACGCTGGTGTTCGTGCCCGTGGTGTTCAGCGTGGTGCATCGGCGCCGCACCCGCACCCAACCCTCGTTCGAACCGGTGGTAGCCCATGCCTGAACATGACCCTGCGCGGCCCGCGCCGCAATCGACGCTGGTCGATCTGGATGCCGCCCTGCCCGACAGCGCGCGGCTGAAACGGCTGGGCGTGATCGCGGCGCTGGCCGCGCTGGGCATTGCGGGCCTGGGCATCGCCTGGCGCGAACATGGCGTGACTGCGCAGACCGGCGATGCGCGCAGCGCCGCGGTGGACGATGTGGCGGTGGTGCACCCCACCCCGGCCGCAGCCGCCGATGATCTGGTGCTGCCCGGGCAGATCCAGGCGTGGAACACTGCCGCGATCAACGCGCGCACCAATGGTTATGTGCGCAACTGGCTGGCCGATATTGGCGATCATGTTCATGCCGGGCAGCCGCTGGCGGTGCTCGATGCGCCCGAAGTCGATCAGGCGCTGGCGCAGGCCGATGCCGATTACCAGACCGCGCTCGCCAACCAGCGGCTGGCGGCCACCACCGCGCAGCGCTGGACCCAGTTGTTGACGCAGGACGCCGTATCGCGCCAGGAAACCGACGAAAAGCAGGGCGATCTGGCCGCGAAAAGCGCGCTGGCCAATTCGGCGCTGGCCAATGTGAAGCGGCTGCGCGCGATGCAGGGGTTTGAACGCGTGCTGGCGCCGTTTGACGGCGTGGTCACGGCCCGCGCGGCGCAGATCGGCGCGCTGGTGGTAACCGGCAATCTGAATGCGCAGCCGCTGTTTACCGTGGCCGATGTCCACCGCATGCGCATCTATGTGCACGTGCCGCAGACTTATTCGGCAATGCTGCGCCCCGGGATGGCCGCGAACCTCGATCTGCCGGAATACCCCGGCCGCACGTTCAGCGCCGAACTGGTGCGATCGGCGGGCGCGGTGGACAGCCAATCGGGATCGGTGCTGATCGAATTGCAGGCGGAAAATGCCGACCGGCTGCTGAAACCGGGCGCCTTTGCCCAGGTCCATTTCCATTCCACCGGCAATGTCGGCACACTGGCCCTGCCCGGCAGCGCGATCCTTTATGGCACGGCCGGCCCCAGCGTGGCGGTGGTGAAAGGCGGCAAAGTCGATCTGCGCGGGGTGAAGATCATCCGCGATGAAGGCAATGTGGTGCGCGTGACCGGCGCGATCGGCACCGGCGATGCGGTGATCGATACCCCGCCCGATGCCATCCACAGCGGCCAGGCGGTGCGCGTGGTGCAGGATTTGCCACCGGCAGGCGCAAAACCGGCCGACCTGAAACTGACTGGCCCGGCGAAAGCGGGCACCCATGCGCACTAGGCTGGCACTGGGCGCGCTCGGTGCCCTGCTGGCGGGCGGCTGCGCGCAGGTGCCCCTGCCAGAAGCCGCCCCGCCTGTAGCCACCCCGCCCGCAGCCATCCCGCCCGCGCATTTTGCCGAAATCCCGCCCGGCTGGGCCGAGGCCGCGCCCGCCGATGCCGCACCGCGCGGCGCCTGGTGGCACGCCTTTGCCGATCCGGCGCTGGATGATCTGGAAACCCGCGCCGCAGCCGCCAGCCCCACACTGGCCGCCGCGCTTGCGCGGCGCGACGAGGCGCGCGCGGTGCTGGGGCAGGCCGCTGCGGCCGAAGTGCCCGAAATCGATGCCAATGCCAGCGCCGCACGCAACCGGGTTTCGCAATCGCGCCCGCTCAGCCAGGGCAATGCCGCGACTTACAACGATTTCAGGCTGGGCGCGCAATTGTCCTATGAAATCGATCTTTGGGGCCGCGTGCGCAACGCGGTGCGCGCCGCGCGCGCCGAAAGCGCGGCGAGCGAGGCCGATCTGGCCGCCGCACGGTTGAGCCTGCAAGCCGCGGTGGCCGATGCCTATGCCCGGCTGCGCGGGCTGGATGCAGAGGCCGATCTGCTGGAACGGTCGGTGGTCGCCTATGCCACCGCGCTCGATCTGACACGGCGGCGGCACGATGGCGGGGTTGCCTCGGGCCTGGATGAAAACCGCGCGCGCACCGTTTTGGGCAATGCCCGCGCGCAAGTGGCCGATGTGGCCAGCCGGCGCGCCGCGACCGAGCACGAAATCGCCGCGCTGGTGGGAGAGGCCGCGGGCGCGTTTCATATCGCGCCGCTGGCGCACGTGCCGCAGGCGCCGTCGGTGCCGGTGGGCACCCCGGCCACGCTGGTGCAGCGCCGCCCCGATATCGCCGCCGCCGAACGCCGCGTGGCAGAGGCCAATGCCCGCGTGGGGGTGGCGCGCGCGGCCTTGTTCCCGACAATCACGCTGGGCCTGGCCGGCGGGTACGAGACAACCGGCGGATCGCTGCTGTCTGCCCCGAATACGACCTGGGCGCTGGGCCCGCTGGGGCTGTCGCTGCCGCTGTTCGATGGCGGACGCCGCCGCGCCGGGGTGCGCCTGTCGCGCGCGCAATACGACGAAGTGGTGGCAAATTATCGCGGCAGCGTGCTGACCGCGTTTCGCGAAGTGGAGGATGCGCTGGCCGCCGCGCGCGATCTGGCGCGCGAAGCCGAGGCCCAGAAAACCGCCGCGCAGGCCGCCGAAGCGACCAGTCGCCTGTCATTCACGCGCTATCGCGAAGGCGCGGCGAACTATTTCGAAGTGGTGACCGCGCAGACCGACGCGCTGAATGCGCAGCGCGCGCTGCTGGCGGTGGAAACGCGCCGCGCGCAGGCCAGCGTGGCCATCGTGCGCGCGCTGGGTGGGCCGGTTACCGGGTGATCATTCCGGCGCCGGGCCCGCCCGCGCGCCAAAACGGCGGGTGATCCCGGCCAGCACAGCGCGGCCCGGCGCGGGCGTGCGGAACTGTTCGCGGCTGCCGGTATAGACATTGGTGCCCAGCACGCCGAACGTGGCGTAACGGCGGTCAAACAGATTGGTCACTTTCACAAACAGGTCCCAATCGCGGCGCAGCGTCACGGCGCCATCGATACCGGCCACGGCATAGCCCGGCACGGCACCCCCCTGCCCCGCTTCATCGCCATGCGCGACTTGCGATGTGGCGGCGATCAGATTGGCACCGATCCGCACGGTTTGCAGCGGGTGCAATTCGGCGCGCAGCTTGAAAGTCTGGCGCGGGATGCCGGCAATGTGGCGGCCGGGGGCCACCGCGGCGCCCTGCGCATCGACAAAGCCATCGCGATACGTGGCATCGACCAGGCCATAACCGGCAGACACGTGCACGCGGGGCCAATCGGCCGACAGCCCGAGTTCAAACCCCTGCCGCTGCGTCCTGCCCGGATTGGCGAAATAGCCAAGGCCCGAGGCGCCGAACACGAACTGGATATCGTTATCCACCCGCGTGCGCCACAGCGCCGCATTGACCGCGACATGCCGCGCAATCGTGCCGCGCAGGCCCAGTTCCAGGCTGTGCGCCACCACCGCGCGCAAGGCGGGATCGCCGTTGAACCCGGTGGGCAGCGCGCAGGGCCGCGCCGGATCGGCACAGGCCAGTTCGATCGCGGTGGGCGCGCGCATCGCCTGGCTGAAACTGGCGAACAGGCCCAACGCGCTTTGCGGATTCCACGTCAGCCCCAGGGTCGGATTGACCCGGTGGTAGCTGTGCGCGCCGGCTACCGGCTCCACTTCGGGCCCGATCAGGGCGCCGGACGGGATTTGCGCGGTGATCACCTGCTGCGTCGCCGGGTCCCAATAGCGCGCGCCCGCATAAGCCGGATTGACCCACGCGGTGCCATCGGGCGCGGTCCAGGCATAGGCGCAGCCGGGATCGAGCAACGTGGTGTTCGTGCCCGACAGGCTGACACGCGTGGCGGTCAGCGCCAGCGATCCGGTAAGGCTGAGGCGCGGGGTCAGCCGCACCATGTCGCGCACAAACAGCGTGAACGCGGCATTGTGCGAGGCCACCGCCACCGCATTGATCAACGGATTGCCATCCCCGCCAAAATAGCGCGGATTGGTCGCCAGCGGCACCGTCTGAAACGCGATCAGCCGCGCCAGCGCGCTATCCTGGCCATACCGCACTTGCGCCAGTTCGAACCCGAAACCCAGATTGAGATCATGCGTGAGCCCGGCAAGCGCAGCATCGCGATCGAGCAGCAGATTGCCGCCAAGGCTGCGCTCGCCAAGGTTCGACGCAACCAGCGAGGTGTTGATCGCGCCGGTGTAGTCATGGAGCGGCAGCGGTCCGGCATAGCCCGTTGCGGCATCACGATCGATTGCCGTGCCACCCGGAGCCAGCCCGCCACACGGGCTGTCACAGGTGTCCGCAAGGCTGGCATTGCTGTTGACAGCGTGGCTGACGACATGGCGGAAATAGAGATTGCCACTTAGCCGCAGCGCGTCTGACAGGCGCGTATCGGCGCGCAGATTGATCACCACCTGGCGGTTGGCGACGCGATCGGGCCAGGTATAGGCGGCCTGCGGCGTGTCCAGCATCGACAGCGGCAGCCCTTGCGTGCCCGACAGCGCGGTATCGGCCCAGACCACGCCCAGTTCGGCATTGCTGGCCCCGCCGCGCCAGCGCAGCTTGGCAAAACCCTGCGCCACGCGGGTGTGGCTGTGCTGGCGATAGCCCTGCTGCGTGTCGAACGTGCCCGCCACGAACCAATCGAACCGGTGCCCTGCAAAAGCACCCCCGGCCTGCGCCTGCGCACCGCCGCGCGCAAACGATCCGCCCTGCACCGTGGCGGCCAGCCCGCCATCATCGGCGCCATTGCGCGTGGTCAGCACCAGCGACCCGCCCAGCGTGTTCAGCCCGAACAGCGGATTGGACCCGGGCAGCACCGAAACCGTGCGGATCGCATTGAGCGGGATCAGGTCCCAATTGACGGTCGATCCAAACGGTTCGTTCAACCGCACCCCGTCGAGCCAGACCGACAGCCCGTTGGGCGATCCGGGCAGCGATGTCGCCTGAAACCCGCGATAGGCGACATCGCTTTGATAGGGGCTGCCCGTGCCATTGCCGAGCGAGACCGAGGCGATATTGGCATCGAGCAGATCGGCGAGATTGGCCTGGTGCTGCCGATCGAACGCGCGCGCGGTCAGCACTTGCGCGTTGACCGGGCTGTCGGCCAGCACCACGCTGTCGGCACCGCTGGGCGCTGTGACCACGATGACCGGGGCAGTTCCCGGTGGCTCGCCGGCGCCGGGCGCAGCGACGCCTGATGCCCGGCCCATGCCCGGGACGGCGGCCAGTGCGATCAGAACCAGGGCCGGCAATCGTTGCATCGCCGCCCTATTGCCGTCCCGGCAGCGAAGGGCAAGCCGCCCCTTGTTACCGATGCGCCGGACGTTTGGGCAGCACGCGCGAAATCACAAAACCACGCCGAATTTCGCCAGGTTTTCGGTTGTCACCACGTTGCCGCTATCATCCCAGTAAGTCTGGCGCTTGTGGATGCCAAGCTGGTCGCATACCGGCCATTCATTGCGCGCCAGATTGTCGGCCTCGATGTCGCCCTGGCACGCGATAAGTTCATCCTTGGTGCCCAACCTCTGTTTGTTGCACAGGTCGAGATACCAGGCCTGCTTGGTCAGGAACTGGTCGAAATGACCCAGTTCGTGCAGCAACAGGATCGGCGGTCCCAGCTTGGCCCTGGGCGCATTGCGATCGGTCACTTTCAGCTGCCCGTGGGTGGTGCTGCGCAGCTTTGGCACCCACCGCGCCGAAGCGTCATAGCTCATTTCCGCCGACGGGTCCCAGATCATCACGTGGACATACCCGGTACTTGTGGGCAGGGCGGCATAGGCGGCACCGCCCATGTCACCGGTTTTGGTGATGTCGCCGATCACCCACAGCTCTTCCTTGCACATCAGCGCCTGTTCCAGCAAGGCTTTGGCACGTGCCGAAGTGCCTGCATTGGCGCCCTTCAACGTTGACCAGAACGCCGTTTTGGTATCGACCTCGGCCCGGTATGTAATCGGCCCGGCGGTGCTGTGAACAACGGTAAGTTCTTGATCTTTGCTCTTGAAATTGATCGTCATGACGCACCCCCGTGCAAGCAACATCGGGACATTCAGACAGACTCGGCCGTTGCCTGGCAGACGATATTAGGAAACGACAACCATGCAAGCGATCATGTCGATTGATCGAACAGCGCCTTCAAATCGCGCTTCAGGATCTTGCCATTGGCGTTGCGCGGCAGCGTTTCGGGCAGAAAGCGGATCGCCACCGGCACTTTGAACGCGGCCAGCCGTTCGCCCACCCAGGCGCGCAAATCGTCCTCGGTCGCTTCGCCGCCGGGGGCAAGGTGGACCACCGCGACGGGTTCTTCACCCAAAGTGTGGTGGGGAATGCCGATCACCGCCGCGTCCATCACCGCCGGGTGGTCATAAAGCGCGTTTTCAACTTCGCCCGAATAGATGTTTTCACCGCCGCGGATCACGATATCCTTTGCGCGATCGACAATGTGGCAATAGCCTTCGGCATCGATGCGCGCCAGATCACCGGTGCGCACCCAGCCATCGACAAAGGTTTCGGCGGTGGCCTGCGGATTGGTCCAATACCCCTTCACCACCATCGGTCCGCTGGCCCAAAGCTCTCCCACTTCACCAGGCGCCAGATCGGCCAGGCGTTCGGGGCAGACCACGCGCAGATCGGCCACCGCGACCGGGCGGCCGCAGCTGTCGGGATGATCGAGGTAATCATCGCCGACGATATTGGTCACCGTGGCCATGGTTTCGGTCATACCCCAGCCATTGCCGGGCCCCGCGCCGAACACGCCGGCAATCTTGCGCACCAGATCGGGCGCAGAAGGCGCGCCGCCATAGGAAACGGTTTCCAGCGATGACAGGTCGTATTTTTCGCGGTCCGGGTGCTCCAGCAATTGCCAGGCGATGGTCGGCACCCCGCCAGCCAGGTTGATCCGTTCGCGCTCGATCAGCGCAAGCGCCGCCCCGGCATCCCAGCGGCGCATGAACACCAGCGTGTTCCCGGCAAAGACCGATCCCATCAGCACCGCGCTGCACGCCGTGACATGGAACAGCGGGACCGACACCAGCGCGGTGCGCGGCGCCGGCGGCGGCATCGGCTGCCCGGCGCGCAGCACGGCGCAGGCGGCCACCCAGGCGCCCGACAGGATGTTGGTGGCCAGATTGCGGTGCGTGCCCAGCGCGCCCTTGGGGTGGCCGGTCGTGCCGGAGGTATAGAAAATCGTGGCGTCATCATCCGCGGCGATCTCTGCCACGGGCATATCACGGTCCGGCAGGCTGGCATAATCGTGCGGCGTGCCGATCACGCTTTCCAGCGGCACCACGCCATCGATCGGTTGCGTCAGCCGCGCGCCCAGCACATGGGTCAGCGCGGGCAACTGGCCGCGCAAGGGGGCGATCCGGTCAAGCCGCTGCTCATCGGCGATCAGCATGCAGCACCCTGCGGTGTTGAGGCCATAGGCAAGCTCGCCCCCGGTCCACCACGCGTTGAGCGGCACGCAGATCGCGCCAAGCGTGGTCACGGCAAAGAACGCCACCGGCCATTCGGGCAGATTGCGCATCGCCAGCGCCACCCGGTCGCCGCGCCCCACGCCGCAATCGCGCAAATGCTGCGCCAGCGCCGCCACCGCGCGGAACCAGCCATCAAACGTAACGCGTTCGTCCTCGTAAATCAGGAATTCGCGCGTGCCATGGCTGCGCCCGATCTGCGCGAGCACGCGCAAATTGGCCGGCACGTTTTTCCAGGCGCGAAATTGCCGGCCGTGCGCCGCCACATCGACCATTTCAAAGGGCGCACCAGGGGCGCAAAGCACCGCCTTTGCCTCATCCAGCGTCATTCCCGATCTCCTGACACGTCCAGCGGTTTACAGTAAAGCTTCGATCAGCACCGGCCCGCGCGCCTGCAATGCGGCGGCAAACGCGGCGCGAAACCCGGCCACGCTGTCCACCCGTTCGGCCGGCACGCCCATGCCGGCCGCCAGCGCGCACCAATCGAGCCGCGGATGATCGAGGCTGAGCATCGACAGCGCCTTGGGCCCGGCATTCTGCACCCCCACCCGCCCCAGTTCGATATTGAGAATGGCATAGGACGCATTGTTGAAAATCACCGTGACCACATCGAGCCGTTCGCGCGCCATCGTCCACAGCGCCTGCAGCGTGTACATGCCCGATCCATCGGCCTGGAGCGCGATCACCTTGCGATCGGGGCAGGCCACCGCCGCGCCCGTCGCCACGGGCAGCCCCTGCCCGATTGCGCCGCCCGTTACCATCAACCAGTCGTGCGGCGCGGCGCCCATCGTTGCATCGAACAGCGCAGCGCTCGCGGTAAGGCCTTCGTCCGACACGATTGCGCCGGCGGGCATTAATTCGGCCAGCACGGCGCCGATGGCATGGGCATTCAGCCGGTCGCCCGCCGGGGGTATCGCGCGGGCCTGCACGCCTTCGGGAACTTCGGGCGCATTCAGCAAATCGGCCAGCATGGTCAGCGCGTGGAGCGCATCTTCGCGCAAAGTTGCCAGCCGCAGCATTTGCGCATCCGCAGGCCACAACGTGCCGGGCTTGTCGGGATAGGCGAAGAACGCCACCGGCGGCTCGGTCCCGCAGGTTATCACGGTGCGGCAGGGGGCCAGGAATTCGGCCGCCATTTCGCCAAAATAGGGCAGCTTTTCAATCTGCGCGCGCCCGGCGCCGCGCTCCAGCCGCGCAGCAAAGGTTTCGCAGACCAGCCGCGCGCCGGTCACCGTGGCAATCCGCGCCGCCATGTGCAGCGCATCGGCACGCAGCGCCCGCCCGCCCAGCAGCAGCGCCACCGGGCCATCGGCCGCGCGCAAGGCATCGGCCACAGCGGCAATCGCGGCATCGGGCACACGCGGCGGCGGCGGCAGCGGGCGCGGCGCAACCGGCGCGGCACCAGCGGACCAGGCATGGTCGGCCGGCACGATCACCGTGGCCACCCGCCCGGGCCATTCCATCGCGGCGGCATAAGCATCGGCACCCATTTGCGCCAGATCGCGCGGGGATTGCGCGGTGCGCACCCAATCGCACATCGGCCGCGCCACGCCCGCCGCATCGGACGTGAGCGGCGCATTGAAATGCACGTGATAGGTGGCGTGATCGCCTACCATGTTGATCACCGGCGTGGCCGCACGGCGCGCATTGTGCAAATTGGCAAGGCCATTGGCGAGCCCGGGCCCGAGGTGGAGCAAAGTCACCGCCGGGCGTTCGGCCATGCGCGCATAGCCATCGGCCGCACCCGTTACCACGCCTTCGAACAGGCCGAGCACCGCGCGCATCCCCGGCTGGCGATCGACCGCCGCGACGAGCTGCATTTCCGACGTGCCGGGATTGGCAAAACACGTATCGACACCGCACGCCGCCAGCGTGGCAATGAAAGCGTCCGCACCGTTGCAGGTCATTGCCGGCACCATCTCCCTGTTTTTCATCGGGCCATGGTGCAGGCTGCGCGGGCGACGTCAAGCCCCGCGCTGATCAGCCGCGAAACGCGACCGGCCCTGCCGTAGCGGCAGGGCCGGGATATTGGCGCCAGAAAATTGGAGCCCCAAATCAGGCCCGGAAATCAGGCCCGCAAACTAGCGCTCAAAAACCTCAGTGGCCGATGGCGCGCGACTGGGCGTTTTCTTCGGCATTCAGCTGGCGCTGTTCGGTGCGGGTGATGTGGCCGCCGTTGGCGCGGGCATCGGCGTGTTCCTGGCGGGCAATCGCGCGGTCGCTCTGGCGCAGCGCGCGGGCCTGGCCGCGGGTCAGTTCGCCTTCGCGGCGTTCGCGGTTGATGCGGTGGATCTGGTGGTGTTCACGGGCCAGAACTTCGTGCTGGCGCGGATGATGGCGCGCCCATTCGCCGGCCATGGCCGGGCTGGCAAACGAAACAAGCGTGGCCAGGCTCACCGCCGCAACAAACAACCGGGATTTCGACATTGCATTCACTCCCTCAAAAAACCGGCTGCTTTGCCGCACCCGATGACGCCGGGTTTATGGCGATTCGCCTGAACACGGCGTGGCTGTGCGTTTCATCTGCGGTTCAGCATGAAAAACCCCCGCAGGCCGGGGCCTGCGGGGGCGAATCATCAACACATCCCTGTCGCGGATCAGGCGTCGCTGCCGGCCAGTTCGTGGCCCAGTTCGATATAGCGGGCCAAATGGTGGTCTTCATCGCCCAGTTCGTGGCCAATCATCACCAGCCGCTTCGCATAGTGCGACATCGCCAGTTCCCAGGTCATGCCGATGCCGCCGTGCATCTGGATCGCCTCTTCGGCAACCAGCGACCCGGCCTTGCCGATCGTCGCCTTGGCGGCGCTGGCGGCGCGTTCGCGCTCCACGCGGTCGCCCGGGAAGCGGTCGGCGGCGTTGATCGCGGCGCTGCGTGCCTGTTCGATTTCCAGCGCCAACGTTGCCATGCGGTGCTGCAGCGCCTGGAATTTGCCGATGGGAATGCCGAACTGCTTGCGCGTGCGCAGATAATCGAGCGTCTGGTCGCGCAGCACGTCCATCACTGCCACGCCTTCCCAGGCCAGCGCGACGAGGCCGAGCGCGCGCGCTTCCTCTATCACCGGGCCGGCGCCGCCCGCTTCGCCCACCAGAATCGCGGGCGTTGCGGCAAAAGTGACATCGCCGGCCGATCCGCCATCGATCACCAGATAGTCGCGGATCGTCATGCCAGGGGCATCGCGTTCCACCAGAAAGGTCGACAGCCCGGCATCGCCGCGCGCAACGACCACGATGCGATCGAGCGTGCCGGCGCACGACACCACGGTTTTCGCCCCGTCGAGCACCCAGCCATCGGCCGTGGCCGTGGCGCGGGTGGTGATCGCGGCGGGGTCAAACCAGGTAGCAGCCTCTTCCTCGGCATAGCCGATGACCTGGCTGCCATCGATCAGCGCGGCCAGATCGTCGACCCGGCCGGCCGCAGCCAGCACATGCCCGGCCTGCAACGCGGCCAGCCACGGGCCTGTCGCAATCGCGCGGCCCAGTTCGCCGAACACCACGCCGATATCGAACGGCGATCCGCCGAACCCGCCCACGCTTTCATCAAACAGCGCGCCGATCGCGCCCAGCTCGGCCAGCTGGTTCCAGACATCGCGCGACCAGCCCGACCCTTCGAACGCAGCGGTCTTGCGGTCGGAAAACGGCAGCTTGTCGGCCAGAAAACGCCGCAAACTGTCGACCAGCATCTGCCGGTCTTCGCCCAGGGAAAAATCCATCGATCAGAGCTCCAGAATGGCTTTGGTGATGATTTCGCGCTGGACCTCGTTGGACCCGCCGAAAATCGACAGTTTGCGATCGTTGAAATAGTGCGTGGCGACAGGGCCAGCCCATTCGGGGCCGACCGGTTCGCCATTCCAGCCGCCTTCGAACGATTCGGGAATCCACGGCCGGGCGTGGGTGCCCGCAGCGCGGCGCATCAGATCGTCAATCGTCTGGCGGATTTCGGTGCCGCGAATTTTCAGCATCGAGCTTTCGGCCACGGGTGCGGCGCCGGCCCCGGCAGAGACCAGCACGCGCAGATTGGTGGTTTTCATGTTTTCCAGATCGATTTCCAGCCGGGCCAACCGCGCCGCGAACTGCGGATCTTCGGACAGGGGCCGGCCATTGCGCCGCTGGGTGCGCGCGATTTCCTGCAATTCGCCAAAGGCGGCCATCGATGCGCCCACGCCGGCGATATTGGTGCGTTCATAAGTCAGCAGGTACTTGGCGTAAGTCCAGCCCTTGTTTTCTTCGCCCACCAGGTTTGCAACCGGCACGCGCACGTCGGTGAAAAACACCTCGTTCACTTCGTGATCGCCCGACAGCAGCTTGATCGGGCGCACCTCGATGCCGGGCGTCGCCATGTCGATCAGCAGGAAACTGATGCCTTCCTGCCGCTTGCCTTCGTTGCTGGTGCGCACCAGGCAGAACATCATGTTGGCGTATTGGGCCAGCGTGGTCCACGTCTTCTGCCCGTTGACCACATAATGATCGCCATCGCGCACCGCGCTGGTTTTCAGGCTGGCCAGGTCCGACCCGGCGCCGGGTTCGGAATAGCCCTGGCACCACCAGTCGCTGCCATCGAGAATGCGCGGCAGCCAATGGCGCTTCTGTTCTTCCGATCCGTATTTCAGCAGCACCGGGCCGATCATCGACAGGCCGAACGGCAGCACGCGCGGCGCATGGACCAGCGCGGTTTCGGTTTCAAAGATGAACCGTTCCATCACGGTCCAGCCGGTGCCGCCCCATTCGACCGGCCAATGGTTGGCCAGCCAGCCGCGCGCATTGAGAATGGCGTGCCATTCCTCGTGCTCGGCCTTGGTCAGGTGCTGGCCTTTGCGGATCTTGTCCGACAGCCGCACGGGCAGCTTTTCGGCAAGGAAGGCGCGCACTTCTGCGCGAAAGGCCTCTTCCTCGGGCGTGAAATTCAGATCCATCGCACTCTCCTGTGGCGGCCGGCACCGTTTGCAGTGCGCTGCCGTTTCATCAATCGATTAACATACGCCGCGCGGGCTGCAAATGGCCATTTGGGTAAACTGCGAGTCGACGTGATCGCGTGGTGTCCGCGACCACACGCGGCATCGGCCAGGCCATTGCCGCCCGGTTCCCTGCCTAAGGCGCGCACGCGATCATCACCCTGGCATCGCGATCGGGCCAGATCGGCATTCCCGGCGCGGCGGCCTATGCCGCATCAAAGGCGGCGATGCGCAACCATACCCGGTCGGTCTCGCTCTATTGCGCCGATCAGGGCTGGGCCATCCGCTGCAATGCCATCGCCCCGGGCGCGATCCTCACGCCGATGTGGGATGCCGTGCCGGGCCATGGCGACCTGCTGGCCGGATCGCTGGCCGAATCTTTGGCCGGATCAGCGGTGCGTCCGCGCTGATCCGGCCGGCAATGCCCGATGTCAATTCGCCAGCGCGGTCAGGCTGCCCTGGTTGATCGCGGCGACGGCAGCCTTCAGATCATCGATGCGGCCCGCCGATCCTTCGGCTTCGACCGAAAACCGGTTGGCCACGATGACCGAAAACCGGCCGCTCGATGATCCCTTGTGCCAGGCTTCGGTTTGCAGGTGACCATCGACAGTGCCGGTCTTTTCGTAGCCGTCGGCATCTTCCTTGTTTTCCTGAAGGCCGAACGCGGTGCCGATCCCGGCCAGACCCGCGACCACGGCCATATCGGTGATCTTCAGGTGATAGCTGTTGCTGCCCGCAGTGTAAGTGCCGTCGGCCGCGCTGCCCATGCCGCCCACGCCGGTCGATTCGACCGCCGTGCGCTGAAACGATCCGACCGCGCCGGGCAGCAGCGCCTTCAGCCGTTCCGGATCGATCGCCGTCTTCTTGCCATCGGCGGCAGATTGCATTTGCTGCGCCACCTGGTTGAGCTTTGCCGTATCGATCGACCCGCCACCCGGCAGATCGACTTTGCCCGTCATGCCGCTGGAACTGGTGTAGCCGCCGCCGAACAAGCCTGTCACCGGAGAGGCCACCGTGCCAACCACGATCATGACCACAGCGGTGACCACCACCGTGGCAATCGTGAAGCCCACCGCCTTGTCCTGCGGCACCTGCAGCAACGGGCCGGCGCCGAGATAGAACAGGTAAAAGCTGTAAAGCCCCAGAATGCCAAGAAAACCCAGCCCGGGCGCCAGCGCGAAGGCCCCCGCAACAAAGCTGGCCGTGGCGCCATAGCCGATCAGTTTCAGCGCGTTGCTGCGCCCGCCCTGCCCGCCGAATTTGGGCGCCAGGAAATCGGCCACCAGCGCCACCACGAAAAACCCGACCAGCGACAGGACGTAGGAGACAATCAGCATCGTCAGCCCGGAAATCAGGCCGGGGTGGAAACTGATCCCGAACCAGCCCTCGCCGAAAATCTGGCCGTGCAGAAACCGCGCGATCGGCCCGATTGCCGCCAGCGGCACGACATAACCCATGAACACCGATGCGCCGGACGTGCCCTCGGCAGCGATTTTCGGCCAGGTATCGGCCGGATTTAGCAGAATGGCCTTGGCCCGCGCAAAAATTGCCGTGCCTTGTGCCTGCAGATCAGACGAATTCAGATCGGACATTGCAAATACCCCCAGCGGAATTGGCGCGACCCGTGGAGATTTGCCGCCAGACTACACATCGCCGGGCGGAAGTACAGCCATGGATGACGAACCGGCGGATCGGGAGAATTACGGAGCCTGCCGGGGCATCGCCGCGCCAGCGGCGGCACGGAACAGCGCGTGCGATCGATCAGTTCAGAAGGGTTTCGCAAGGTTTGCCGGGAATGGCAGTGGCGGTGGCGGCGACCCGTTGCAGGCGCTGCGCGTCCTGCGGCGAAAGGCCAAGTTCCTGCGCGGCGGTTTCATGCGCGCCCAGCGTGCGCGGGTCCTTGCCGGTCACATCGGCGAAAATCACCAGCGCTTCAAGGTAATAGCCGGCGGTGCTGGCATGGTAATGGTCCCACGACCACAGATCGACCTGGCCAAACGCGATGCCGTCATAGGGGTCGGGATCGGCCACGCCCGCGGTAATCGCGCACGTGAACGCCGCGCCCACGGGGTGGACTTTGCCGATTTCCGGCGTGGCCTTTGCCGCCTGGGCATAAGCCTGCGCAATGTCGGTCGCCATCTGCGCGATCGGCTGGCCATACCAGTGACCGGCCTTGAGATAAGTCTGATCGGGGCGCGACCATGTGGCGGTCAGGCTGATTTTCGCATGCGGGTTGCGCGCGATGACCAGGTGGGCGAGCCGGGCGCTGTAATCGATCAGCAGGCGCGGATTGCCCGGCGCGGCGGGGTCGAGCGTGCTGTAATCCTGCATCACCACATGATCCCAGCGCTTGTCGATCACCGGTTTGCGGTTGTCCCAATGCCATTGCAGCGTTTTGCCGGGCGAGGTTTCCAGGCTGACCGCATAGGTCAGCCCCGCCTCTGCCGCAAACAGGCGGAACAGCGCCGGCACGCCGCCAACGCCATCGTGGTTGAGATCGGTCACGCTGTCGGCGCGGTAATGCCACACCGGGGAATTGGCGCCAAAGGTGAAGCTGTTGCCCACAAACAGCACGGTCGGCGGCGGGGTTGGCGCGTTGTTCTGCGCCTTGGCCGGCATGGCCGCCATCAGGCCGATGGCCAGCGCAACCTTCATGCGCCTCACGCGTTTTGCCCCATCCGCGCCGCCCAGCGATAGAGCCCCAGCACACTGCCAAAGATCACCACGATTGCCAGCGCCATGCCCCAGGTGGCAAAGCCGTTGCCCACCAGCGCCAGCGGCCAGTCGCTGTCGGACACATGCAGAAATCCGGTCTTGGCCGCCGCGGTCACCCCGGCGAGCACGACATTGACCAGACTTTCCCCGACAATCAGGCCCGATGCCAGAATCACCCCCAGCCGGCGGATCAGCGCGGCCTGGCCCGGGTTGGCGGCGCGTGTGTCGGCCTGCGCCTCATACAGATGGCCGGCAACCGCGCCGATGATCACGATCGAAATCGTACCGGGCGGGATATAGCCGCCGAACGCGATCGCCAGCGGCGGCAGGCGCAAATTCCACCGGCGTTCGAGCACCGTGTCGAACACGATGAACCCCACGCCGAGCAGCGCCCCGGTGCCCAGCAACGACCAATCGAGCGTGCCGCCGATGAATTGCCCGGCCAGCGAGGCGATCAGCACCGCCTGCGGCGCCGCCAGTGCCTTTGGCCCCGCGCCCGCCACCCCGGCATAGCCATAGGCATGGCCCAGCAGCACCATGATCGGCGGAATCACCAGCGCGCCGGCAATCACCCCGATGATCAGCGCGACTTGCTGCCGCCACGGCGTTGCGCCAACCAGTTCGCCGGTTTTCAGATCCTGCAGGTTGTCATTGGCAATGGTCGCCACGCCCAGCACGAACCCTGCGACCAGCAGCGCCAGCGCGATCAGCGCGGGCCGCGCCTCGATCCCCAGATGCGGTTCGACCGTGACCGACAGCAGCCCCGCCGAACAGATCACGCCGATGATCGCCAGACTGGAAACAGGGCTGTTCGATGATCCGATCAACCCGGCCATATAGCCGCAGATCGCCGCGACCATGAACCCGGTCAGCGCAACAAACAGCACGCCCGCCACCATCAGCGGCAATTCCAGCCCGGCCAGCGGCGTGCCGGCGATAAAGCCGTGGAGCAGCACGCCCACCGGGATCAGCAGCAGCACGACCAATATGCCGATCCAGGTGAACGACAGATCCTGTTCGGTGCGGTCCAGCGCTTCGCCCGCGCGGCGGCGCGCCTGTGCGGCAAAGGCGGATACCACCCCGCCCGCCACCGGCCGCGCCAGCCGCACCAAAGTCCACAGCGCGCTGACCGCCAATGCCGACGCGAACACGAACCGCACTTTGTGCCGCCACAGGTCCATTGCCAGATCGGCCGCCGCGGCATGGGCATCGGGATGCCACAGGGTCATCAGCGGCACCGCCACGCCCCAGGCCAGCACGAGCCCGGTCAGCATCGCCATGCCCGCCGCCAGTCCGATCAGGTGGCCCGCGCCAAACAGCGCCAATTGCATGTTGATCGTCATGCCGGTCGCGGCCGCGCCAAACCGCGCATAGCCGGCAACTTCGGCCGCGAGCAGCCGCGTGCCGACCAGCAGCGCCATGATCGCAGAGGCGATCGATCCCACCACCACCGCGCGCAGGCCCAGCCGCGCTTCGGCCGCATCGCCGCCATTGCCGCGCGTCGCCTCGCCCGCGCGCAGCACTTCGGCCGCGGCAACGCCTTCGGGATAGGGCAAGTCCGACCCGGTAACCAGGCTGCGGCGCAGCGGGATCGAATAGACCACCCCCAGCACCCCGCCCGAGGCGCACATCCAGAATGCCGGCCAGAACGGGATTTCCGCCCAGTGGCCAATCATCAGAAACGTCGGCAGGATGAACACCATGCACGACAGCGTGCCCGCCGACGAGGCGATCGTCTGGACAATGTTGTTTTCCAGAATCCCCGAATCGCGGAACGGCCGCAGCAGCGCCATCGAAATCACCGCCGCCGGGATAGACGCCGCAAACGTCAGCCCCGATTGCAGGCAGAGATAGATATTGGCGGCGGTGAACACCACGCAGATCAGCCCGCCCAGGATCACCCCGCGGATCGACAGCTCCACGGGTTTGCGTGTAGTTTCCGCCACTTAAAGGCCCAGATCCGCAGCCACCTGATCGAGCGAGAGCTTCAGCGCGGCCAGCAGGTCATCGATCTGCGCGGCAGTGATGATCATCGGCGGGCAGAATGCGATGGCATCGACAATCGCGCGGCAGATCACGCCATTGTCCTGCAGCGCCTTGTTGACCAGGCCGCCCAGTTTGCCCGGCACATCGAGCGCCTTTTTCGCGGCCTTGTCGGTTACCAGTTCGATCGCGGCGATCATGCCGACGCCGCGCACTTCGCCGATCAGCGGGTGATCGGCCAGCGCGGCAAGCCCGGCGCGCAGCCGCGCGCCCTGCGTGGCGCAATTGGCGACCAGCCCGTCTTCTTCGATGATGCGCAGGCATTCCAGGCTCACCGCGGTTGCCACAGGGTGCCCGCCGGCGGTGTAGCCGTGGCCCAGCGTGCCGATGCGCGCCGATTCGTCCATTACCGGGCCCAGCACGCGATCATTGGCGATCAGCGCGGCAATCGGCATGTAGGATGATGACAACTGCTTTGACACGATCAGGATATCGGGCCGGATGCCATAGGTTTCGCAGGCGAACATGTTGCCGGTGCGGCCGAACCCGTTGATCACTTCGTCCGCGACAAACAGGATGTCATATTTGGCAAGCACCGCCTGGATTTTGTCCCAATAAGTCGCCGGCGGCACGACCACGCCGCCTGCACCCATCACCGGTTCGGCCCAGAACGCGGCGATCGTATCGGGCCCTTCGGCCTGGATCAGCGCATCAAGTTCTTCGGCGCGGCGGGTGGCAAACGCTTCTTCGGTTTCGCCCGGCAGGCCTTCGCGCCAGTAATGCGGCGATCCGGTGTGGAGCACGCCCGGCATCGGCAGATCGAACGAGCGGTGGTTGTTGGGCAGGCCCGTCAGGCTGGCCGAAGCGAGCGTGACGCCGTGATAGGCACGCACGCGCGAAATCAGCTTTTTCTTCTCCGGCTTGCCCAGCGCGTTTGACCGGAACCAGATCAGCTTTATCGCGGTGTCGTTGGCTTCGGACCCGGAATTGGTGAAGAACGCCTTGCTCATCCCGCCGGGCGTGAGCGGCGAGGCCATGGTGACCAGCTTTTCCGCCAGATCGATCGCCGGCCCGTGCGATTTGTGCGTGAACGTGTGATAAAACGGCAAGGTGTTGAGCTGTTCGATCGCCGCGGCCACCAGCCGCTTTTCGCTGAACCCGACGCCCACGCTCCACAAGCCGGCCATCGCCTCGATATAGCGGCGCCCTTCGTTGTCGATGACATAGATGCCATCGCCACCTTCGATCACCAGCGGCCCGGTCGCTTCGTGCAGGCGCGCGTTGGTATAGCTGTGGAGGTGATACTGCACATCGCGCGCTTCGGCCGAATTGGGCGCCAAAGCGGGAAATGACGGGGGGGCGGGCGGGGTGATCGTGGTCTGGGTCATGCCCCTTCATGCGCAAAAGTGCGGCAAATGGCCATGCCCAAAATGCGCGTTTTTCAGGCACGGATGATGCGCGGGGGGCCAAATCCGGTGGATCAGCCCATCGGTGCCCGATCGGCCCCTGCGCGATCAGTCCAGACCGGGCGATGCAGATCGAACGTATCGGTCATCCGCACATAGCCGGTCGCGCCCTGGATGCGGCCGACCAGATGCATCGCCGGGGTATCGATGCGGCGCGTTGCGGGGTCGTAAAACGCGTCGTGCACATGGAAATGCAGCACTTCGCCAATGACCAGCGTGTTGGTGCCGATATCGATCGTCTGGTACACCCGGCATTCCATCGCCACCGGGGCCGAGGCGATGCGCGGCGGGGCAATCGCCAGCGATGGCGCGGTGGCAAGCCCGGCCAGCGCGATTTCATCGATGCCGGGCGGGGCATCGATGCTGGTCAGGTTCATCGCCGGGGCATCGCCCTCACACACCAGGTTGACCACGAATTCGCGCGTTTCCAGCACGTTGGCCGCGCTGTCCTTGTGCGTGCCATCGGGCCGGCGCCCCATGCCGATCACCACGATCGGCGGGGCGGAGCCCATCATGTTGAAAAAGCTGTAGGGCGCGGCATTGCGCGCACCCGCCGCCGACTGGCTGGTGACCCAGGCAATCGGGCGCGGGGTGATCGCCGAGGCCATCAGGCGATAGCGATCGGCGGCAGAGGTTTCGGCAAAATCGAAATGCATCGCGCGCAATTTCCAGACTATGGTCCCGGATTGTGGTCCAACTTTGTGGCGCCACGGCATAGGCAATGCTCGCAGCGCTGTCACCCCTGCCCCGCGGGGCCGCTTGACAGCCTGCGCGGCGCATTGTCCTGTTGCCCGCAAAGGAGATTAAGTGATGCAGCGCAAGGCGATGATCGTAACCGCGCTGGCCGGCGCCCTGCTTGCCGGCCCGGTGCAGGCCGATAGTCCGAAAGACTGGCGCCCGGGGCTTGAAGCCTTTGCCGCGCACCATTTCCGCCACCCCGCCTGGGGCTGGCAGCACAGCCGCCGCGATTACAGCGTTGCCCGCGATCTGGCGCGCGCGGACGGGGTGACAGTGGATGACGACGTGCTGTTTGCCGCCGCCTATATCCACGACATTGCCGGGTTCGAACCGTGGGAAGACAAGGACCCCGCGCACGACCATTCCGATGTCGGCGCGGCAAAACTGGGCGCGGTGCTGACCAGCCTGGGCTTTCCCGCTGCCAAGATCGATGCCGTGCGCGAAGCGACACGCTCCCACATGTATTACCGCAAGGCCACCGCGCCCGAGGCGATCTATATCCACGATGCCGATGCGCTGGACTGGCTGGGCGCGATCGGCGTGGCGCGGATCATCGCCACGGTGGACCATGGCGATCCGCCATCGGCCACGGCCGATCCCTATGCCGCGCCCGACTTGCCCGCCGCCGTGGCGACGATCGAAACCAACCTGAAAGATGCCGCCGCGGGCGTGCAGAGCCCGGCCGGCCGCGCCCGCGTGCCCGCACTGGTGGCCGAAGCGCGCGCGTTTCTGGACCGGCTGAAAGCGGAATCCGAAGACGGCAAAGCGCTCTAGCTCCTCCCCGAAACGGGGACGAGTTTCGGCTTCAGCCGCGTCCGCGATAGCCGGGCACGCCCTGGTCGGGCACCCACAGCCCTTCGGGTGCGGCGCCCGATTGCCAGAACACATCGATCGGGATGCCGCCGCGCGGATACCAGTAGCCGCCGATGCGCAGCCAGCGCGGTGCCATTTCATCAAACAGCCGCTGGCCGATGCCCACGGTCACGTCTTCGTGAAACCCGGCGTGGTTGCGGAACGATCCCAGGAACAGCTTCAGCGACTTCGATTCGACAATCGTTTCGCCCGGCGCATAGTCGATCACCAGGTGGGCAAAGTCGGGCTGCCCCGTGACCGGGCACAGCGAGGTGAATTCGGGCGCGGCAAAGCGCACCAGAAACAGCGTGCCGGCGCGCGGATTGGGCACATAATCGAGCGCAGCCACCTCGGGCGAGGCGGGCAGGCCACTGTTCTGGCCCAGGTACATCGGTTTCAGATCAGCCATGACAGGTCCTTTGCCGGAAACAGGGCGTCCAGAGATAGTGTTCGCGCGCCCATGCCGCGCCCGCGCCGTTCAGGCAAGCGTCCCGGGGGTGAATCGACCTCGACGGGGGCCATGGGGTCGTTTAAGATGCCCGGAAAATGCCCCGGGAACAGGGGCCGGTCGCATCAGGCAGGAGCAAGAGGACGCATGGATTCGCTGGTTACCACCCGCTGGCTGGCCGACGAGCTTGGCGCGAGCGATTTGCGCGTGGTCGATGCCAGCGCGTTCCTGCCCGAACACGGCCGCAAGGGGGCGCTGGAATACGAAGCCTGCCACATTCCCGGCGCGGTATTCATGGATCTGGACGATCTGGTGGACAAGGCCGCGCCCTTTGCCAACACCCTGCCCAGCGCCGAACGGTTTGCCAGCCGGATGCAAAGCCTGGGCCTTGGCGATGGCAGCCGCATCGTCGTCTATGACGACAGCCCGATCCATTCCGCCACCCGCGCCTGGTTCATGCTGACGATGTTCGGCGCGCAGAATGTCGCGCTGCTCGATGGCGGGATCGCCAGGTGGAAAGCCGAAGGACGCCCCTGCGCGCAAGGGCGCGAACATCTGCGCCACCGCCATTTCACGGTGTGGAGCGATAATCGGCAAGTGCGCACCAAGGCGCAAGTGCTCGCCAATATCGCCAGCCACGCCGAACAGCTGGTCGATGCACGCGGCGCCGGCCGCTTTACCGGCGATGTGCCCGAAGTGCGCCCGGGCCTGGCCAGCGGGCACATCCCCGGCGCGCGCAACCTGCCCTATGCCAGCCTGTTTGCCGCCGATGGCACGTGGAAAAAACCCGACGACTTGCGCGCCGCCTTTGCCGCCGCCGGCGTCGATCTCGACCGCCCGCTGATCGCCAGCTGCGGTTCGGGCATGACCGCCAACATCGTGCTGTTTGCCGCGCACCTGCTCGGCAAGGAAGACTTCGCGCTTTACGACGGCAGCTGGACCGAATGGGGATCAGACCCCGCGCTGCCGGTGGAGACCGGCGCCGCGCGTTGATCCTGTGCGGGTGCCATCAGGGCGTGAAAACCATCGTGCCAATCGGTTTTGATCCCTGATCATCGCGTTTGACTTCGACATCGACGCTTTCTTCGCGTTGGGTTTTCCGGCCGAAGTCATGAAACAGATGCGCGGTGATCAGCGATACGCCGTTGGGATCAAGCCGGTCGGGCGCGAACACGTTGGCCTGCACCTGGTACAGACCCGGCGGCGCGGAATGGAGAAGATATTCCTCCGGTCCAAAACCTGTGGTCATGTCCGTTGAAAGATGGCCGCCGATCGCCGTGCGCGGATTGTTGTAGATTGCGCGCTCCTGGTCCGGCTCATCAATCCACAAGTCCATATCGGTGCCGTCCGATGTCCAATCGATCACCACGCGCATGTCGCAATCGAGCAGCGCAACCAGCCGCGGGTCCATGTCCACTTTGCCGCCGGCCTCGTGCAGCCGCGGAAGAAGGGCATTGGCCTCGTTGAGCGCGATCATCTCGATGCCGGCCCAGCGCTCATCCTGCGGCGTGATGGCAATGGCGTAGAGCATCTCCACCGCGCGGGTCAGATCAGCGCGCGCGCGGGCTGGCGCGCCGGTTGACACGCCGGTCACCACCAGGGCCGCCCTTCGCGCCAGTGCAAGCGCCAGAAGCCGGCGGGGTTGCGGCCGGTCGGGGTCAAGCGCGGCCTGGCGTTCGCGCAATTCGACCGCGCGGTCGATATCGCCATACCGTTCGAGCCGGTCTGCCACCATGCCCAGCGTCACTTCGTTGGCGGTTGGCAGTTCGAGCGCCGAAAGCACCATTTCGCGCGCACCGGCCAGATTGCCGTGCTTGCGCAGCCATTCGGCCGTATCGAGGTAAAAGATCGGCAGGTCACCGTGCCGCTGTTCGGCTTCAAGGAACCGCGCGTCAAAGTCTGCCGGCTTGCCGTCATAGAGCTCAAGATAGGGTCTTTCCGGCTGCCAGGGGTCGATGTGGATGGTCGCTCCGCCCAGTGCGTCGGGCGCGGCCGCTTTTTCCGAAGTATCGTCATTGTCGGCGGCTTCGGCAGTTGCCTCGGGCGCGGCCTCGCCCGCGCGCGTCCGGCGCGTCGCGGTCACGATGATATTGCCCAACGGTTGCTGACGGGGCGAAGGCTGCGCAAAAGCGGCCGGAGGGGGTGCCGGTGGCGGTGGCGCTGGTGCTGGAGCCATGACCGGCGGAGGCGGTGCGGCATTGGAAACGGTCTGGTCAAATCTGGTGGACGTCGTGACCGACTTGGGACGGGCCTGCGGATCGAACCGCGTGTGCCACCAGGTGACGGTCTGGGCCCATTCCCCGGCCACCCGATCCTGCCATGCCGCCCGGGCCTGCGCATTTTCGCTTTCCCGCGCCTTGCTCGCGCGCAGCCAGGCGTCACGCGCTTCGGCAGGGTACGAGGCCGGCGGTGCGATCCTGGCCGCCAGATAGTCCTGCGGATTTTCCAGCACCAGGAACGACAGGCTGGGGCTGGCAATGCCATAGCGCCGGCTGAGGGCAACATAGTCGCCCCGCTGTTCGGTGGCGCCAAGTGTCGCAAGCCTGTCGGCGGCGATCAACGCGCCCACGCCGTCAAACGGAACGATCGGGCCATCGAGTGCGCGAACCACGTCATGCGTGCCCCCCGCATCGGCGATGCGGACAATTACGGGACCGCCCTCCGGCGCCCGCGCGAGCACCTGCCAGTGCCCTTTGGCGGCATCGAGCGGCACAAACGGCAACGCTTTGCCATCCTGATCAAGCACAGCGACCACCCCGGCAAAAGGCGCCGCAATCGCCGCTGCCACACGATCGGCATTGTTTGCGGAAAGCGCGTAATCGCCGCCCCCGTGATTGACCGCCAGATGGTGCAACCATGCCGTTTCGGCACGCGCCGACGAACTTGCCGCATCAAGGCGGCAGCGCGGGGCAAAACCCGCCAAGCGATCGATCGCCGGGCCGCCATTGGCCAGCAACAGGCAATGATCGACTGGTGCATCTGCTGCGAGCGCGGCATAGCTGGTGGCGCCGCGATAGGTAACCCGACCCAGCAAGTCGGCCGCTTCGTCGGCGCCCGTTACCTGCTTGCGGACGGCCCCGCTGCTGTTGAACGCCACCAGTTCGACTGTGGCCGGGCGGGTTTTTTCGATCACCTTTTGCACAAACCGGATATCGCCGGCGATATCGCTGGAGAGCCGCGCGCGCGAGCGGTCCCAATAGATGCGCAAGGGCCCCGCCGGCGCGGCCAGCCCGGGGTTCGCCAGCGCACCGCCAAGCTGGACATCGCGTTCGCCGGTGTTGTGCTGGCTGATCAGCATATCAGCCTGCGCCGGCCGGTGAATGACCAGATCGCCGGATAGCCCTTTGGCCCTGCCCGAAAGGGTGGCGGTATAGCCGTCGGATCGGGCATCAAAGGCCAGGTTTGCGGCTCCCGACGTTTCGGCAACCGGGCCCATTTCGACAACGGGGGCCGCATCGCCACCCAGGGCATGCACGGTGATCGACCAGCCATCGCCGGGGGCATCGATGCCGACAGGCAGCCTCAGCCCCTCGGCCGGGATCGCCACGACATAGCGGATGCGCACCCTGCGCCCCAGTTTGGGCCAGATCGGGTGCACATGCGTTTCGAACACATTGCCGGCGACCACTTCGCCCAGCCCGGGATCGACTCCGCGCCGCACCCGCTGGTCATAGATCGCCCTGGCCTGCGGGCGGTCGACCAGTACGCCATCGACCATCTGCCCGCCGACATCGAGCGCGAATCCGCTGACAATCGCCGCCTGCGGCAGGCGGAGGCGCAAATCCCCTTCCAGCGTTTCCACGGTGGGATTGGCAAAGGCGGCATCGACGGTGACCGCCGCCACATTGCCCCGCAGTTCAATTGATATGTTATATCGTTTCAAATCAAGGCGGCGTTCGTGAATCGCATCGCGCACGCCATTGGCCGCAGCGTGCAGTTCCAGACTTTGCGCGTTAGAGGCATGCGCCACCAACGGGACGGCCCCCAGCACAGCGGCGCAACACAACAGGACGGCCTTGGTCATCATTCCCTCCCCCGATCAAGGGCACAGCGTACTGTTCCGACATTGCGCGCACCTTAACGGATTGACAGTAAGCCGGTCCCCGGTAAGGTGGTGGTGCGCGAAATCGGCGCTATGCGGCAATCGGCGCCAATCCGTTTCGCACGCGGTTGTCTTTGACCGCCAATCCTGCTTTGCATGACGGCATGAACGGGAATGATGACAGCAACAATCCGGGCCCGGGCACCCGCCTGACTGCGGCCGGGCGGCGCGCGGAATGGACCGGGACGCCGGGGCGTCCGGGCGCGGTGGTCAGCCCGCCGGTGTGGCGCGCCAGCACGCATCTCTATCCCGACATGGCGGCGCTGCGCGCGCATCCGGCGAACGAGGATGGCAATTTCTATTATGGCCGGCGCGGCAGCCCGACGCAGTGGGCGCTGTCCGATGCGCTGACCTCGCTGGAGCCGGGCGCGGCGGGGACGGTGCTTTATCCTTCGGGGGTGGCGGCGATTGCCGGCGCCTTGCTGACCGTGCTGCGCCCTGGCGACGTGCTGTTGATGACCGACAACGCCTATGAACCCAGCCGGGGCATGGCGCGCGGGCTGCTGCATGATTTCGGTGTGGAAACGCGCTGGTTCGATGCCACCGACCCCCAAAGCATGATCGCCGCGCTGTGTCCGCGCAGCCGCGCCGTGCTGATCGAAACACCGGGCAGCCTGACCTTTGAAATGACCGATGTGCCGCAGCTGGCCCAGATTGCGCGCACGCACGGGATGATCAGCGTGATCGACAACACCTGGGCCGGGCCGCTGGGCTTTGCCCCGCTGGCCCATGGCATCGACATCACGATAATGAGCCTGACCAAGCATGTGGGCGGGCATTCCGATGCGATGATGGGATCGGCGAGCGCCGGCGCGGAGTGGTACTGGCGTTTGCGGATGCGCGCGCAGGGGCTGGGCACGGTGGTATCGCCCGACGATGCCGCGCTGATGCTGCGCGGGCTGCGCACGATGGACCTGCGCCTGCAACGATCGACCGCAACCGCATTGGCACTGGCGCAATGGTTCGCAGGCCGGCCCGAAATTGCCCATGTGCTGTGCCCGATGCTGCCCGGCGCGCCGGGGCACGATTTGTGGGCGCGCGATTTCACTGGCGGCTGCGGATTGTTCAGCGTGGTGTTTCGCGGCGGGTCCAGTGCATCGCGCGATGCGGCAATCGATGCGCTGCACCATTTCGGCATCGGGTTCAGCTGGGGCGGGTTTGAAAGCCTGGCCACCCCTGTTGACCCCGCGCCGATCCGCAGCGCCACCGCCTGGCCGCCGGCACATTGGAGCCCGGATGACCGGTTTGGCGTGCGGCTGGCCGTGGGGCTGGAGGATGCGGCCGATCTGATTGCCGATTGGGACCGTGCGCTGGCCGCGTGGCGCGCCGCCGAGGGCCGGGCATGACCACGACAATGCGGCAGCTCAACGCGCCGGTGCACGCGGTAAAGGCGCATTTCAACGCGCTGAACACCATCGTGCGCGATTGGTACGATTGGCTGGACGATATCAGCATCGATATCGGCCATTACCATATCTCGCTCGCCACCGCGATCTGGATGGTGGTGGTGGTGATCGTGGCCGCAATGGGCGCGCGCGTGGCCGGCAGCGTGGCGCGGCGGCTGTTGCGGCGGATCAACGGGCTCGATTCGGCGCAGACTTCGCTGGGGGAAAAGCTGATCACGCTGGTGGTGTGGACTTTCGCGTTTTTCGCGACAGTCGATACGCTGGGCATCAGCCTGACCGCGTTCACGGTGTTTTCGGGCGCGTTTGGCCTGGCCATCGGTTTCGGCTTGCAGACGACTTTTGGCAATCTGATTGCCAGCATCATCCTGCTGATGGACCGGTCGATCAAGCCGGGCGACGTGATCGCCGTAACCAGTGGCAGCACGACGACGATGGGCGTGGTCAACCGGATCGGCATTCGCGCGATATCGGTCACCACGCTCGACAACCGCGAATATCTGATCCCGAACCAGAACCTGATGACCAGCCAGGTGGAAAACTGGTCCTATTCTTCGCGCCGGGTGGCGGTGACCATCCCGATCAGCGCGGCCTTTGGCAGCGATGTCGACCTGGTGGAGGCGCTGCTGCTGGAGGCGGCGGGCGCGGTGGAGCGCGTGCTCGACGATCCGCCGCCCAGCGTGCTGCTGGTCAGCCTGGGGCCCAGCGCGATCGAAATGACGATCAGTTGCTGGATCAACGATCCCGAAAACGGCATCGGCGCGATCCGTTCGGCGGTGCTGAAAAACGCCTGGCACTTGTTCCGCGAACGCGGGGTGCAGATCCCCTATCCGCAGCAGGACGTGCATTTGCGCGATTCCGACGGGCTGCGCCGGCTGGCGGGGATGATCGCCGGCCAGGATGCGGGCCCATTACCGGACGAGTAATACGCCGGACGGGTAATACAGATGTGCGATGAGTGGAACGCATCGCACATCATGACGCCCAGGGTGACGCACAGGCGCCGCGCGGGCATATGCCAACGTGCGTCAAGTCAAGCGCACTGCACCTTGGCATAAAGCTGGCCTAGCCCTGCCCCAAGGCATTCTCGCTGGCAGGATCGGGGCACAGCGCCCATCTGCCGCGTCATGATGACCACTCCTTCCTCTGGTCCCGTTGTCGGCACTGTCCATCTGGTCGGTGCCGGGCCCGGTGATCCCGATCTGCTGACGCTGCGTGCGGCGCGGCTGATCATGCATGCGCGGCTGATCGTGCACGATGGCCTGGTTGATCCGGCGATCCTGGCCCTGGCGCCGGCGGGCGCGCGGTTTGTCTCGGTGGCCAAAAGCCGGTCGCGCCACACCATGCCGCAGGACGCGATCAACGATCTGCTGGTGCGCGAGGCGCTGGCCGGCAACGATGTGGTGCGGCTGAAAGGCGGCGATCCGTTCGTGTTTGGCCGTGGCGGCGAAGAGGCAGAGGCCTGCCGCGCCGCGGGCGTGCCGGTGGCGGTGGTTCCGGGCATCAGCGCGGCGATGGGCGCAGCGGCGGCGGCGGGCATCGCGCTGACCCACCGCGATGCGGCATCGACAGTGTCGTTCGTGGCCGGGCAATGCAAGGGCCTGGCAGAGCAGAACTGGGCGGGGCTTGCCGGCAAAGGGCGCACGCTGGTGATCTATATGGGCCTCGCCACGGCAGGTGCGATCACCGAAAAGCTGATCGGCGACGGGCTGTCGCCCGACATGCCGGTGGCGGTGATCGAAAACGCCACGCGGCCGGATATGCGCGTGCTGCGCGGGGTGCTTGCCGGGCTTGACCGGATTGTTTCGACGCACCGGGTGAAAAGCCCGGCGCTGATCATCATCGGCGAAGTGGCCGCGCGCGAAGACGCCGGCCGGATCGCGAAAATTGCGGAGTGCGCGCTGTGAGCGGCGAACGGATCAAGATTCTGACCGGCAACGACCTGTTGACCGGCGATGTCACCTGGTGGACCGGCCGCGGCTGGTCGCGCCATGTTGCCGAAGCATCCGCGCTGGGCGACGATGCGGCGGCGATCATCGCCACCGAAGAGGCCGCGCGCCGCGTGGTCAGCGCTTATGTGATCGATGCAACGCAGGACGGCGCCAGCGTGCGGCCGGCGCATATCAAGGACCGCGTGCGCGCGCTGGGCCCGACGGTGCGGCTAGACCTGTCGCTGCGCGCGGGCGATCCGGATGCGCTCATCGGCCTGGTTTGAATTCTGACCGAAAGATCCCCGAATGTACCTTTACGATACCCATGATCAGGCAATGGTCGATGCCCGCGTTGCGGAATTCACCGATCAGGTTTCGCGCCGGCTGGCCGGCACGCTGAGCGAAGAGCAGTTCCGCCCGTTGCGGCTGAAAAACGGGCTCTATCTGCAACTGCATGCTTATATGCTGCGCGTTGCCATCCCCTATGGCACGCTCGATTCGCGCCAGATGCGCATGCTGGGCGATATCGCCGACCGCTATGATCGCGGCTATGGCCATTTCACCACGCGCCAGAACATCCAGTACAACTGGATCAAGCTGGAGGATGCGCCCGCGATCCTCGCCGATCTTGCCTCGGTGGGGATGCATGCCATCCAGACCAGCGGCAACTGCATCCGCAACACCACGGCCGACCATTTCGCCGGCGCTGCGCCCGATGAAGTGGAAGACCCCCGGCCCTATGCCGAGCTGCTGCGCCAGTGGTCCACATTCCACCCCGAATTCGATTACCTGCCGCGCAAGTTCAAAGTCGCGATCATCGGCAGCGAAACCGACCGCGCGGCGATGAAGCTGCACGATATCGGCATCCAGGTGTACAAGGACGCCGGCGGCCAGACCGCGCTGCGCATCCATGTCGGCGGCGGCATGGGCCGCACCCCGATGATCGCCCCGGTGATCCGCGACAATCTGCCGCCGTTGCAGATGATCAGCTATCTCGAAGCGTGCCTTCGCGTCTACAACCGCCATGGCCGGCGCGACAACAAGTACAAGGCGCGGATCAAGATCCTGGTCCACGAAATCGGCGCGGACGAATACCGCCGCCAGGTCGAGGAAGAATTCGCGCATATCCTGACGCTGGGGCTGGAGCCGCCGCCAGCCGAATTCGCCCGGATCAAGGCGCAGTTTGCCGATCCGGCGTTTGACCCGGCCGCGCCCGATGCGATCGATCGCAGCGATCCCGATTTCGCGCTGTGGGTCGATCAGAATGTCCATGCGCACAAGGCGCCGGGCTATGCCATCGTCACGATCAGCCTGAAGCCGGTGGGCGGCATCCCCGGCGATGCCAGCGCCGACCAGATCCGGCTGATGGCCGATATCGCGCGCGATCACGGTTTTGACGAATTGCGCGTGACCCATGCGCAGAACATCGTGCTGCCCCATGTGAAAAAGGCCGATCTTCATGCCATCTGGCAAAGGCTGGATGCTGCGGGGCTGGCCACTGCCAATCTCGATCTGATCGGCGATATCATTGCCTGCCCGGGGCTGGATTATTGCAGCCTGGCCAATGCCCGGTCGATCCCGGTGGCGCAGAAAATTTCCGAACGCTTTGCCGAAACCGGCCGCCAGCGCGACCTGGGCGAACTGAAGCTGAAGATTTCGGGCTGCATCAACGCCTGCGGCCACCACCATGCCGGGCACATCGGCATCCTGGGGGTCGATCGCAAGGGCGTGGAAAATTACCAGTTGCTGCTGGGCGGGTCGGAAGCTGCCGACACCTCGATCGGCACGATCACCGGCCCCGGGTTCAGCGAAGATGGCGTGGTGGATGCGATCGAACGCGCCACGAACGTCTATCTGGACCAGCGCGCCCAGGGTGAACGGTTTCTCGATACCTATCGCCGCATCGGCATGGCCCCCTTCAAGGAAGCGATTTATGGCTGAAACCCTGATCCGGCTGCGCGATGACGCGGCCAGCACTGCGCCGGTGGTGCCGCTGGCCGATCTGGGCGCGGCCAGCAATGCCAGCGCGGTGCGGCTGATGCCGGGCGATGATGCGCGCGCGCTGCTGCCCGTGCTCGACCAGCTCGATCTGATCGAAGTGGCGTTCCCGGCCTATACCGACGGGCGCGGCTATTCCGCGGCGCGAATACTGCGCGAACATGGCTATGCCGGTGAATTGCGCGCGGTGGGCGATGTGCTGGTCGATCAGGTCAGCCACTATGTCCGTGTCGGGTTCGATGCCTTTGCGCCAGACCAGCCGATGACGCGCGAAGCGGTGGACCAGGCGATTGCCACCTGGCCTGCGGTCTATCAGCGCACGGTCGATGGCCGCCCGGCGATCTGGGCGCTGCGTCATGGCTGACATACGGCGGCCCGATGTCGGCCGCCGGGTCGACCGGATCGATACCCGCGCGCGGTTTACCGATGCCGATGCGATCCGGCTGAACAACCTGTTTCGCGGCAGCGACACGCGCGACATGCTGCGCACCGTTATCCGCGACGGGCTGGCGGGCGATCTGGCCGTTGTATCCAGCTTTGGCGCGGAAAGCGCGGTGCTGTTGCACCTCGTGGCCGAAGTCGATCCGTCGCTGCCGGTGCTGTTTCTGGATACGCAAAAGCATTTTGACGAAACGCTGGCCTATCGCGATCTGCTGGTGGCGCGGCTGGGGCTGACCGGCCTGCGTGTGCTGACGCCCGATGCCGCCTTGCTCGCCGCGCGCGACGACAAGGGCCTGCGCTGGTCGTGGGACCCGGATGGATGCTGCGAAATCCGCAAAGTGGCCCCGCTGGCGCGGGCAATCGCCGCATTCGACGGATCGATCACCGGGCGCAAGGGGTTTCAATCACGCACCCGCGCCGGGCTTCCGCGGTTTGAAATCGATCATGGCGATGGCGAAGGCCGGCTGAAAATCAACCCGCTGGCCAGCTGGACCCAGGCCGATATCGATGCCTGGTTCGATGCGCACGATCTGCCGCGCCATCCGCTGGTGGCGCGCGGCTATCCCTCGATCGGCTGCGCCCCGTGCACCAGCAAAGTCGCACCTGGCGAAGACCCGCGTTCGGGCCGCTGGAAAGGCTGGGACAAGACCGAATGCGGCATCCATGTGCCCGGCCAGAGCGACGACGACAGCGACCTGCCCCCCGGCTACGAACCGGCATTCTGATTGCTGCGCCGGGGCGTATTATACGGATGTGCGATGCGTGAAACTGATCGCACACCGTGACGCTCAAGCGCCGCGCGGGCTTATACCAATGTGCAATCAGTCAAACTCACTGCAGATTTGTATCACCTTTGGGGTATTAACTTTGGTTTGGGGCCGGCAAACTGCGGTTATTCGCAAATCCCCGTAAAGCGCGGGAAGGCGATCTGCACCACTTTCCTTTATTCACTCAGACCCAACGGACTATCCCTGCCGCACGGCGTTTGTGGCACCGATCGATCAGAGTGTTTTGCCGATGTCTGCGTCTGCCCACCGATTTTTCCGCTTCTTCGGCAATTCTGCCGCCGAAGACTCCGATGAAGCCGAACCCGCACCCGCGACGGATGCGGCACACCCAGGCGCGCCGGCCGCGCCATTTACTGCGATCGACCGCGCCAACGAGCGGCTGATGCACGAAATTGCCGAATTCCTGGTTTCAACGCGCCTCGCCGTGACCACGCGCAACTTGTTCATCGCCCATGCCGCATTCAATGGCGATGATCCGCAACTGGCGCGCGAAATCGGGCGGCGGCGCCTTGCGGGGGAAACGATCACCCAGGAATGGCTCGATACCCAGACCGCGACCGAAGACCGCGAAGGCGCGATCCGCACGCTGGTCGGCCAGTTGGAAAGCTCGATTGATCGCTTTGCCCAGACCGCGACGCAAGCCCGCACCAGCACCGCCGATTGCAACGCCGCGCTGAAAAGCACAGTCGACCGCGCGATGCACACGCCCGAAAGCCTGAGCCTGCCCGATGTGCTGGGCCTTGCCCAAAGCATTCTGGATCACAGCCACAAGCTGGAGGCGAACATCCGCGCCAGCGAAAACGAAGCCAAGACCCTGCGCGAACGGCTGGCGCGCGCGCAGCACGATGCCGAAATCGACCATCTGACCGGCCTGCCCAACCGCCGGTCGTTCGAGGCGGTGTTTGACCGCGAATATCGCGAGGCGCAGACCGAAATCGACCATCTTTGCGTGGCGTTCTGCGATATCGACCATTTCAAGCTGGTGAACGACAACCACGGCCACGAAACCGGTGACCGCGTGATCCAGGCCGTGGCCGAAACGCTGGACCGGCTGAGCAGCAAAAAATGCCACGTGGCACGCCACGGGGGTGAGGAATTCGTGCTGCTGTTTCGCGGGCTAACCAAGGCGCAAGCGCGCGAAAAGCTGGACGCATTGCGCGAAAACTTTTCGGAACGCCGCTTCGTCAACCGCAAGACCGACGATCCCATCGGCCGCATCACCTTTTCCGGCGGCGTGGCCGATGTGTTCGCCTATCCCAACCCGCGCGACGCGCTGCGCGCCGCGGATGAGGCGCTGTATCTGGCCAAGGAACAAGGTCGCAATGCGGTGATGGCCGCGCCATAACGCGGGCTTGCCCCCAACCCGTCAGCAGAGAGTTCGGAAGGACGCCTGAATGTCCTACAACCAGCCCTGATCCATATACCACGCCGCCGTGGCATGGAGGCCCAGCCCGGTTTCAATCTGCGGGGTCCAGCGGACCGCCGGCGGCGCCATGCCGGTGCCGGCAGTCCAGTCGGGGTGGCACATATAGCCCACGCGATCGAGCGTCAGCTTGGCGCGGTCCTTGCGCACGGCGCGGTCGGCGCGGGCGACCCATTGCAGCAGGCGGCGCGGCAGCGGCAGCGGCACGGCGCGGCGCCCCACCGCCATGCCGATCGCGCGCGCCAGTTCGACATGGGTCCAGCCATCGGGGCGGCCATCATCGGGTTCGAACGTCAGCCCGGTCACATCTTCGCCGCCCGGCACCAGCGCAAGCAGCAGTGCCGCCAGATCGGCAACATGGATCAGCGAAGTGCGTCCGCCCGGGGGCAAGGGCACGATGCCGCGCCGCGCCAGCTTGAACAGTTCAAACATTTCGGTGTCGCGCGGGCCATAGACCGCCGGCGGGCGCACGATGGTCCAATCGAGGCTCGACGCCGCGACGATGCGTTCGCCCTTGCGCTTTGACGCGCCATAGATCGAAAGCTGCGGTTCGCGCGCCGACAGCGAAGACACGTGGATGAACCGGCCCACCCCGGCCTCCAGCGCGGCATTGACCACGCCCAGCGTGCCCAGCACGTTACCGGTTTCAAACCCTGCGGGATCGGGCGTGTTGACCACCCCGGCAATGTGGATGACGGTGCTGGCGCGCGCGACCAGGCGGCGCAGCGCGCGTTCGTCGGACAGATCGCCGTGGACCCATTCGACCCCGGCGCGCGGGTCCTGCCGCCGCCGCGCCAGCGCGCGCACGTCCAGCCCGGCCGCAGCCGCAACCTCGAGCATGGCCTGCCCGACGAAACCGGTGGCACCGGTGATCGCCAGCAATTCCGCCGGTCGGCCTGAAATGGCGCCGGCCATCAGGCGAGCACCAGCTGATCACGGTGGATCAGCGCGGAACGGGGCGCATAGCCCAGGATTTCGGCATGTTCGCGGCTGCCCCGGCCGGCAATCGCGGTGCATTCGGCAGCATCATATTCGGACAGGCCGCGCGCCAGCACATCGCCTTCGGGCCCGACCACGGCAATCGCATCGCCGCGCGAAAATGCGCCATCCACACGCACCACGCCTGCCGCGAGCAGGCTGGCGCCGCCGGCCAGCGCCTTTGCCGCGCCGGCATCGACATGCACGCTGCCACGCAGGCGCATCGTCCCGCCCAGCCAGGCCTTTCGCGCGCCCTTGCGCGGGCGGGGCAGAAACAGCGTGCCGCATGCGGCATTCAGCGCGGTGGCGATCGGCGCCGTGGGCTGCCCGTCGATGATTGCCAGCGCCATGCCCGCCACACCGGCGATTTCTGCGGCCTGGATTTTCGACGTCATGCCCCCGGAGCCCAGCCCCGACGATGATCCGCCCGTGGCCATCGCGCGGATTTCCGGGGTGACCCGGCGCACCACCGGAATGCGCACCGCGCCCGGTTCGCGCGGATCGCGATCATACAGGCCATCGATGTCCGACAGCAGCAGCACCGCGCTGGCACCCGCCGCCTGCCCCACGCGCGCGGCCAGCCGGTCGTTATCGCCAAAGCGGATTTCCTGCGTGGCGACCGTATCGTTTTCGTTGATCACCGGCACCGCATCGCGCGCCAGCAACGTGCCGAGCGTGGCGGTAACATTGAGCCAGCGGCGGCGATCTTCCAGATCATCAAGCGTCAACAGCACTTGCGCCGCGGCCAGGCCATGATCGCCCAGCAATTCCGCCCACAGGCCGGCGAGCGCTATCTGCCCCACGGCCGCAGCGGCCTGGGCATCAGCCAGGCTGCCGCGCCCGCCCTTGGCCAGCCCCAGCCGCCGCGCGCCCAGCGCGATTGCGCCCGACGACACCACGATCACCTGCTGCCCGCGCGCGCGGGCCGCGGCCAATTCTGCCACCAGCGCCATCAGCCATTCGCGGCGCGGCGCGCCATCATGCCCGACCAGCAGCGCCGACCCCACCTTGACAACAAGGCGCGGGGTGATGGCGGGATCGGTCAGTTGGGCAAGGTGGGCAATGGTCATGACGCCATCGCGCTTAAAGCATGGCGCCAGAAAACGGGAACCGGTTTTTTGCAAATTGCGCTGCGGCCGGCATGATCGGCGCGGAAGTCAGGGCCGCGCGCCGCGATCAGATCGGCGACCACGGGCGACGTTCGTCTTCATCCTCGATTTCGCCGGCGGGGCGTTCGGTGGCGGTGGCCGCGGGCAGATGGTCGAGCACGGCATCGAGCAGCGCATCCATCCCCTGCCCGGTCGCGCCCGAAATCGGGAACACGCGGGTGGCCCCGGCGGCGATCAATTCGCCGGCAAAGGCGCGCACCAGTTCGCCATCGACCAGATCGATCTTGTTCAGCGCGATGAGGCGGGGTTTTTCATCGAGGCCTTCGCCATAATTGGCCAGTTCCTCGGCCACCACCTGCATTGCCTCGGCCGGATCGGTGCCCTGGATATCGACCAGGTGGATCAGCACGCGGCAGCGTTCGATGTGGCCCAGAAAGCGATCGCCGATGCCCGCCCCTTCGGCCGCACCGGCGATCAGCCCGGGAATATCGGCCAGCACGAATTCGCGATTGCGATGGCGCACCACGCCCAGCTGCGGCCGCGTGGTGGTAAAGGCGTAATCGCCCACTTTTGCGCCGGCATTGCTGATATGGTTGATAAACGTGGATTTTCCGGCATTAGGCAGCCCCACCAACCCGGCATCGGCCAGCAGCTTCAGCCGCAGCCACACATACATTTCTTCACCCGGCCAGCCCGGCCCGCATTGGCGCGGGGCGCGGTTGGTCGACGATTTGAAGCTGGCATTGCCGCGCCCGCCATCGCCGCCGCGCAGCAGCACCGCGCGCATGCCCGGCTCTGCCAGATCGAGCAGCACGGTTTCGCGATCATCATCGAGCACCTGGGTGCCCACCGGCACTTTGATCACCAGATCCTTGCCGCCGGCTCCGGTGCGATTGCGCCCCGATCCGCCCATGCCGCGCTGCGCCTTGAAATGCTGGGTATAGCGAAAATCGATCAGCGTGTTCAGCCCGGCCGTGGCCTCGAAAATGATATCGCCGCCTTTGCCGCCGACACCGCCATCGGGCCCGCCATATTCCACGTATTTTTCACGGCGAAAGCTGACGGCGCCCGGGCCCCCGGCGCCCGAACGGATGAAGATTTTGGCCTGATCGAGAAAATGCATGGTTCTTGTCCGGTAATCCGGCACGAAACACCGGCTTTTTCGCGCCAAACGGCAATCTGGCCGCCTGCGACCCCTGCACCGCGTGGCAGCATTGCGCAACCGCGCATCGCCCCGGCGCGCGCCGCCTGGCCTGCGCCGCAATCGCTGAACGGGTGCAGATGAACGCTGGTGGAGCCGAGGGGGATCGAACCCCTGACCTCGTCATTGCGAACGACGCGCTCTCCCAGCTGAGCTACGGCCCCGTTCCAGTGTTCGACCGGCCTGCACACGCGGGCAGCCTGCGCCACCCCCGCCACTTGCCGAGAGGCGCGCCCTTAGCGCACCACGCGCCGCCTTGCCAAGCCCCGGGCGAAAACTTTTTGCCCCGTGCAAGGAGCAACGGCATCAGGGTGTGGCAGAGGGGCCATTGCGCAGCGGCGCGCCGGCTACCGCGCCGTTCTGCGGCATATACCCGGGAAATTGCGGCCTGGGCGGCGGTTCCTGTGCCATCTGTTCCACGCGCACCCGGCCGACGTGGCCGTATTTTTCCTCCCACGCGGCCAGCGCATTGCGATACTGTTCGTACCGCGCATAAAAATCGTCGAACACCTTTTCGATCACCGGCACTTTCGCCTGGGCAAAGGCGCCGATGTCTTCGGGCGCAACGGTTTCGCCATCCTGCAGCACCTGATCGACCGCATCGCAGAATTCCGCCTTGGTCGGCGGCAGGGCATAGTGGTTGTAGAGCGTGGTCAGATAATCATCGCGCAGCGTTTCGCCACCACGGCCAAACCGATCGCGGAATTCGCGGTCCATATGGTCATAGACCGATTTCAACGCCTTGGCATTGCGCGTGAGGAACGTGCGATAGCGCGGCAGGATGCCGGCATTGTGCGGTTCGCGGCAATCGAGCGCGGCAACGGTATAGGCCGATCGCAAGTTCCATATGGTCTGGTTGACCGTAATCTTGCGGTTCACCGATTCCCGCGTGCCTTCGGCATCGACTTCGGGAATGACCAGATTGGGCGCAGAACCATCGGGCGGGGTCGGGCGCGGCGGGATCACTTCGACCGGCGGCGGCGGCGGCGGCGGTGGTGGCGCGATCTCTTTGGTGGGCGAACAGGATGCCAGGGCCAGCGCCAGCAGCCCGGCGCCAAGCGCGGGACGCAACGCGCGCAGCCGGAACGATCGATCCTGGCAGGTCATGCCCTGCCCCATGTTGTGTCGCCCCGTGTTGTGTAGCATGCCACCCATAAATCCTTGCCCGGGCCCACCGCGTCGCCGTTACCACTGCAACCGCCGCGTTGGCCAGCCAATGCCACGCCAAAGCCAACAAGGAAACACCCGGCAGGACCAGGGTCCCGCCGGGTGTGTCATGAATGCGCCGGATTGTTGGCAGCGGGGCGAATTATCCCGCCCCGGCCTGCGATCAGCGACGATCGCCCATGAAGCGCAGCAGCATCAGGAACATGTTGATGAAGTCCAGATAGAGCGTCAGCGCGCCGAGCACGACCATCTTGCCCGCCATGTCGGTCCCGGCGACATAGCTGTACTGCTCTTTCAGCCGCTGCGTGTCATAGGCGGTAAGCCCGGCAAAGATCAGCACGCCAAGAAAGCTGATGCCCCAGGCAAGCGGCTGTGATTGCAGGAACATGTTCACCAGCGATGCGATCAGGATGCCGAACAGGCCCATGATCAGGAACGTGCCCATGCCCGACAGGCTTTTCTGCGTGGTATAGCCAAACAGGCTGAGCCCGGCGAAGGCGCCCGCAGTGGCAAAGAACGTGACCGCGATCGACGGCCCGGTATAAACCAGGAAAATCGCCGAGATCGACAGGCCCATGGCCACGCTGAACGCCCAGAACAGCGCCTGCATCGTGGCGGTCGACAGGCGATTGACGCCAAAGCTCATCACCATCGTAAACGCCAGCGGCGACAGCGCGATCAGCCAGCGCAGCGGCGAGGCAAGCACCACAGCGGCCATGCCCGAGGCCGCAAAGCCCAGCGCCACGATACCCGACAGCAAAATGCCCGAGGCCATGTAGTTGTAGATCGAAAGCATGTGACGGCGCAGCCCGGCATCAAGCACGGTGCTCCGTCCCCAGGCGCCTGAAAGGCTCGGAGACGCGCCGAAGCCCGTCGTAGTGGGCTGAGGGTCGTTCCAGTTTGCCATGTGCTTCAAGACTCCGTTTGCGGGTCGACAATCGGCCCATTGCAACAATATTGCCCCGGTTGTCGTTGCTTTCAAGCAATTCCGGTAAAGAATGTTGTGCCACGGCAGGGATTGCCGAGTGCTGAACGGCGCGAAAGGGTGTTTGCGCCGTTTTTTCCGGCACACACCCCGCGCGCGGTTCAGCCGTTCAGGCGGCTTTGCGCCTCGGCCGTCATCGCCGCGCTGCGGTCGCGCGCGCCGCGCAAGGTGTCTTCGATCAGGCGCGCCAGACGGCCATCGGCATCGAGCACGTCAAGCCCGATCTGGGTCACGCCGCCAGGGCTGGCGACGCGGCGCGCCAGTTCGGCCGGGCTGTGCGGCGAGGCGGCGGCCAGTTGCGCCGCGCCTTCGACCATCGCCAGAGCCAGCCGGTCAGCCTGGTCGCGCGGCAGGCCGAGCGCCGCCGCCCCGCCCGCCAGCGCATCGATGAAGCGATAGACAAAGGCCGGGCCCGATCCGGCAAGCGCGGTGACCAGATCCATGTCCGCCTCGTGCTCAAGCCATTCGGCCTGGCCCAGCGGCGCCATCAGCGCAGCGGTGGTGGCCCGCGCCGTGCCGGTGGCATCGCCAAACAGCGCAATCGGCGATTTGCCGATCGCCGCGGCCAGATTGGGCATGACCCGCACGATCGCGCCCGCAGCGGGGAACGTCTGCCGCAAAGTGGCCAGATCAACCCCCGCCAGAATCGACAGCACCAGCGTGCCCGCGCCGATCAGCGGCGCAATCGCCGGGGCCGCATCGGCCAACTGGTGCGGTTTGAACCCCAGCAGCACGACATCGCCCGCTGCTGCCCCGGCGGGCGCCTCTGCCAGCAGGTGAACACCCTCCGGCGCCGCAGCCAGCCACGGATCGATCACCGTGAAGGCATCGGGCGCATGGCCGCCAGCCAGCCAGCCGGCCAGCATGGCCCCGCCCATATTGCCGCATCCGAACTGGTAAAAACGCACCGGTCAGCCCCGATCTGTGATGAAGAAGGATTTAGCCCCTCGCTTGAACGCGAGCAGAGCCGGTCAGGCTTCGCCCACGGCATCGACCAGCGCGCTGGCCAGCGCATCGGCCGGGCTCTTGTCGCCCCACAGGATGAACTGAAACGCGGGGTAGAACCGGTCGCATTCATCGACCGCCGCCTCGATCGCGGATTGCGCCTGGCCCAGGCTGAGCAGGCCTTCATCGCCCAGCATCAGGCCGTGGCGATAGAGCAGCACGCCGCCATTCGACCACATGTCGAAATGGCCGACCCAGACTTGTTCGTTGATCAGTGCCATGACTTCCCAGACTTGCGCGCGCTTTTCATCGGGCACGCGGATATCGGGCAGGCAGAGCATCTGGAGCACGTGATCTTCTTCGCGCCAGATGCAGCGGATCTGGTAATTGGCCCAGGACCCCTGGATTTCGCCATGGATTTCATCGTCAGAGACGAATTCAAAGGGCCAGCCGCGCGCTTCGAACAGCGACGCGAGCATGTCGACGGGCGCAGCATCGTCGCGTTCGCCGGTATCGTGGGCAGTCCGCATCATCGCCACTCCAGTACATCGGTTCGGGGCAGTCGGGCAAGGCCCATGGCCAGCCGCCTGATCCCGAAAGGCCACGTGTGTCACCTGCACCAACCTTGCGCCCGCACCCTTCGCGAAACCGCCGCCCGACGGCAATGACCGGTGCCACAGTGCCTGCGCAAAACTCGACAACCCTGTGCAAAACCTGTGGACATGCCATGGATGATCGCATGACCGGGGCCTGCTGGTCCAATCCCTATCAGGCGGTGCGGGCGCCTTTTTGAAAAATGCCGCGCGTCATCATGGCAGCGCCAGGCTGTCGACCGCCTGCCCCGCCGGGCTGGTCCATTCAAAGCCGGAAACGCCATCCTTGCGCAATTCGGCAATGAAATCCTGCGCTTCGGCATCGCTGTCGAACGGCCCGGTCAGCAGGCGGAAATTGCTGTGCCAGGGCGTCAGATAGGGTTTGTGCCCCTTCAGCGCATGCGCCTTGCGCACCAGGCTGCGCCATTCGCCGGGCATCTTGTCGCGATCGGCACCGGTCAGCACCTGGACCCAGATGCGGCTGGCATAGCGCGCGTGGCGGCCGCCCTTTTCCGGTTTGTCTTTTTCGACTTTGTCCTTTTCGGCCTTTTCCTTAGCGGCGGCCTTGCCTTTGGCCTTGCCCTTGTGGGTATCGTCGCTTTCGGCATCGCGCGAAACGCCGGCGGGGCCATCGGGCCGGTCGCCCTTGGCCACCGGAGCGCAGGTTTCGCTGTCGTCGGTGGCGGCGGCGGCGGCCCTGCCTTTGCTGCCTTTGGCAGTTGCGCCCTTGCGGCCTTTGGCCGTTGCGGCCCTGGACCCGCGACCGGATTTGCCTTTGGCAGCTTTGGCCTTTTCGGCCTTGGCCGCGCTGCTTTTTGCCGACTTTCCACCTGCCGACTTGCCGTGAGGCGCAGGCTTGCACGGGGCCAGCACGCTGTCGGCGCTGTCATCCCTGGCCGCCTTGGTGCGCGCCGCCTTGGCTGCGGCGGCCTTTTCGGCCTTGGTCAGCGGTGCAGGCGCAGTCGCGGCGGCATCCTCGGTCTTGTCCCTGGCAGCATCCTTGCCGGTGCGCTTGCGGCCTTTGGCAGATTTTGCGGAATCGGGCCTCGCCGGCTCTGCCTTGGCCCCATCCGCTTTGCCGGGTTCTGTCTTGGCGGGTTCTGGCCTGCCGGACTCTGGCCTGCCGGACTCTGGCCTGCCGGACTCTGGCCTGCCGGACTCTGGCCTGGACGCGGCAGGCTTGTCCTTCGTCACGCGCTCTGCCGGTGCCTTGGCCTCGGCGCTGCGGTCGTGCGCGGGGTGGCTGGCGGGAATGGCTTCGACCACGGCGTGCTGGGAGGATGCGGGCGCGGCAACGGGGGCCGGCGCGGCAACCGGCGGGACTTTGCGCGGCGCAGGCGGCATGTCGAGCCGCGACAGCACCGCCGGCCGGGGCACCCCGGGCGCCACCGCCGGCGCAGCGGGTTCCGGTGCCGGCACAGGCGGTGTCGTGGTCGGGGCGATCGGGGCCAACGCGGCAGGGGCTGAGGCGATCGGGGGCGGCGCAACAGGGTGTGGCGCCACGCTGCTGCCCGACACTTGCGCCAGATCGAAACCGGGCTGCGCCACGGTGGTCGTGCGCGAAGCGGTGGGCGCCAGGGGCGGAGCCGCATTGGCAGCAAGCGCCACGGGCGCGGCAGGGGGTGATGTCGGGGCCGGGGCCGGGGCCAATGACGGGGCCAATAACGGGCTCAGCGCGGGGGCCTTTGTCGGAACGGCAGACGCGGGCACGGCGGCGGCGCTCGCCACGGTTGCCGGAGCAGGCACCGGCTGGATCAGCATCGGCGGCGGCGGCGGCGGCGGCGGCAGGGCGGGCAGCGCAATTTCGGTTTCGACCAGCAGCGGCTTTGGCGCCGGGGCCGTGGTCGGTTCGTGGCCCCGTTTGCGGCGATTGCGTTCGGCCCGGGCATCGGCCGGCGCGGCGGGCGCGGCCGCCGCCAGCACCGGGGCGGGAGTCGGCGCCAGCGGCACGCGCGGATGCATGGCGGCATAGGCGGCCACCGCAGGATCATCGCGGCCAATATCGGCAGCCCGCGGAAACCGGCCCAGATTCGCAACGCCGGCCTGCTGCGCTGCGGTCAGCCGCACCATGAACCGCAGATAGGGGCCCACCGAGGCGGCCAGATCGGGCGGCATGGTCGCCTGCGCCACGCGCACCGCCTCTTCACCACGCCCGGCAATCGCCAGCACGAAAATATGCGTGCGCCAGGCCGCGCGGTCCTGCCGCTGCAATTGCGGCAACAGCGCCAGATCGGCCCCGCGCCGGTCCCCGCCAATGGCAAGGCTCAATGCTTCACGGCGGATCGCCTCGTCATGAACGGAATTATCACCGCCCCGATCGATCACCCGGCGATATTGCGCAATCGCGGCGGCATTATCGCCCACCAGATCAAACGCGAGCCCGCGGTCGACAGCAAAACCCGCCGGATCGCCGCCGGCCTTTTCCGCTTCGGCATACCAGCGCAGCGCCTCGACCGGATTGTTCAGCCGCAGTTGCGCCCCGGCGAGCGCCGCCCGCGTCGCGGGCCGCCCCGGCGCAACCTGATCGGCACGGGTGAAAAAGCCCAGCGCGGCATCGTTGTCGCCCAGCGCGGTGGCAGCCTCGCCCGCCTCGATCAGGGCATCGACATTGCGCGGATCGCGCGCCAGTCGGACCAGCGCGGCATTCAGCGCCTTGCCCGCGCTGGGCGCGGTGGGTTCAACCACGGGGTGCGACACGGTTGGCGACACGGCTTCACCGGTGGCGGGGCCGGGGGCGGGGGCGGGCGGATCGGCCCAAACCGGGCCCGCAAGCGCAAGCACCCCGGCCAGAATGGCAGGCACTGCGCAGTGCCGCGCGATTGCGGGCAAAGAGGCGAACCGAATCATTGTCAGGGCCTCTAGCCGAAAAGCAATCGCGTTACGCCCCCATGCGACAAACCCTGCCTTCAGCCGGACGAACCGCGCGATCAGCGAACGCCCGGCCCGTGTCGTCTGGCCCATCTGGGCAGAGCGTCCTACTGGTTGTTCTGGCGCCCGAGGAAGCGGGGGATGTTGAGCGATTTGCCTTCTTCGTCCTCGGGCTCTTCGCCTTCGGGCGGACGGTTGTTGCGCGACAGGTTGGCCATCCGTTCGAACAATGTCGAATTGCCCGCCGCCGGTCGCGCCGCGCCGCCATCGCCATGTCCCGGCGCGCGCCCGACCCCGCTGCCGCCGCCAAAACGCGGCAGGCCCGGGCGCGGTGCTTCGGCGGCCGGCTCCTCGCTCAGATCGAGCGTAAGGTCGAACGGTTCGTCTTCGGGCGCAACGTGCTGGGTCGCAGGCGGCTGCGGAGCAGGCGCGTCTTCGACAACCGGCGCGGCAACCGGGGGCTCGACCACTGGCGGCGGAGCAACCGGAGCGGCACGCGGAGCAATGCCGACAGGCGCCGCACCCGGAAAGGCCGGACCGCGCGCACCGCTCATCGACATTGGCCGCGCCGCGTTTTCGGCCTGTTCGTTGGTCTGTTCGATGCCGGTTGCCACCACCGACACACGGATCTTGCCATCCAGATCGGGGTTGAACGCCGAACCCCAGATGATGTTGGCATTGGGATCGACCAGTTCACGGATATGGTTGGCCGCTTCGTCGACTTCGAGCAGCTTCATGTCGTCGCCACCGATGATCGAAATGATCACGCCCTTGGCACCCTGCATCGACACGCCATCAAGCAGCGGGTTGGCAATCGCGCGTTCGGCGGCTTCGAGCGCGCGGTGCGGGCCTTCGCCTTCGCCGGTGCCCATCATCGCCTTGCCCATTTCGCCCATGACCGAGCGCACGTCGGCGAAATCGAGATTGATCAGGCCAGGCATGACCATCAGATCGGTAATCGACCGCACGCCCTGCTGCAGCACTTCATCGGCCAGGCCGAATGCTTCCTTGAAGGTCGTTTCTGCCTTGGCCACCAGAAACAGGTTCTGGTTGGGAATGACGATCAGCGTATCGACATGCTTTTGCAATTCCTCGATGCCGGATTCGGCCGCGCGCATGCGGCGCGCGCCTTCAAACAGGAACGGCTTGGTCACCACGCCCACGGTCAGCACGCCCTTGCGCCGGGCGGCCTCGGCAATCACCGGGGCGGCCCCGGTGCCGGTGCCGCCGCCCATGCCCGCAGCGATGAACACCATGTGCACCCCTTCGAGCGCGCGCTCGAGATCGGCCAGCGTTTCCTCGGCAGCGGCGCGGCCCACTTCGGGGCGGGCGCCAGCGCCCAGCCCCTGGGTGATTGCGGGCCCGAGCTGGATGCGCGTATCGGCGATCGAATTGTTCAACGCCTGGGCATCGGTGTTGACGACGATGAAATCGACGCCCTCGATGCCGGCATTGATCATGTTGGCAATGGCGTTGCCACCCGCACCGCCAACCCCGATCACCGTGATGCGGGGCCGCAGTTCGTCAATCGACGGCGGTCCGATGTTGATGCTCATGTCGGTCTCCCGGTACGGTCCGGGATGGGCCGGAGTGCCCCATCCCTGATCATTGCAGATGTTCCGTACAGCTTTGGCACGGAATGATTCGTCTAATCAAAGTCAATCGCGGCTTTTCCACAGATTGCAGTACCCTAAGGGCGATCAATCGTGCGCTTTTCGCGTCCTGCGGCCAACATTGCGCCGACCCGTGCGCACATGCCAGCCGAAACGGTCAGAAATATTCGCGCAAGGCACGCCAGATTCGGCCCGCCAGGGCAAAGCCGCGGATATCGCCATCGGGTTTCCACTTGGGGCCGATCGCGCGGATATCGACCGGCTCTGCCGCGGCATAAAGCAGCAGCCCGACCAGCGTCGAAGAACTGGGCGTGGCATTGCCCGGCGGCAGGCCGAGCATGGTCGGCGGCGATCCGATGCGCACCGGCCGGCCCAGCGCACCTTGTGCGAAATCGGCCAGCCCCGGCATTTGCGCGCCACCACCGGTCAGCACCACCTGCTGGCCGCGCTGGCCGGTAAAGCCCATCGCCTTCAGCGCCTTGCCCACTTCTTCGGTGAAATAGCCCAATTGCTGGGTGATCACCGAAATCAGCTCGGCACGCGGGATGCGGTTCTTGTCATCGGCGTGGCGCGCCACCGGGCCGCCACCTTCGGGATCGCCGGGGGCGTTCACCGGGATCATCTCGCGGTGATCGGCCGGGCTGGCGATGGCCGAGCCCGACATGCATTTCAGCCGCTCGGCCTGATAGCGACGGATGCCGAAGGCAGACGCAATGGCATCAGTGATATCGCCAGACCCGAACGGGATGACCTGCATGCCCAGCAGCATGCCCGCAGCATAGACCGAAACCGTGGTCACTTCCGCGCCGAATTCCACCAGCGCCACGCCGATTTCGCGCTCTTCGGGCGTAAGGCAGGCATGCCCGGTGGCAACTGGCGATCCCACCACCGCCTCCACGCGCAGATGCGCCTGCTCCACCGTTTCCTTCAGATTGCGGATCGGCGCGCCATCGGCCAGCATGACATGGATATCGACCGCCAGCCGTTCGGCATGCAGCCCCTTGGGATTGGGCACGCCGTGCGCGCCGTCCAGCGTGTAATGCGCCGGCTGCGCGTGCAGCACCTGGCGGCCTTCGGGCTGGATCACTTCGCGCGCGGTGATCAGCAGGTGTTCGATATCGTCGGTTTCGATCCGCCGCCCGCCAATTTCGACCTCCACCCGCGCAGTCGTGCTGGCCAGGCCCGCACCGGCGCAGCCGATCCACACCGATTGCACGCTGGCATTGGCCATCTTCTCGGCGCGTTCGATTGCATCGCGCACGCAATGCGTGGCGGCAACCATATCGATGACATAGCCGCGCTTGATCCCGGCCGAGGCGCGATGCCCCGATCCGAGCACGACCAGATCGCCCGTTTCGGCAAGGCCGGCAATCATTGCCGACGTGCGGAACGAGCCGATGTTTACGGCCGCGAAAACTTTGGTGATGCGGGGAATGGCCATTGTCTTGGGTTATTTGCTCCGCATCAGTCGTGCGCCGTGCCGGTTTTGGCCCCGGCCATTTTTGCAGATGCCGTGCGCGCGGGCGCGGCCGGGCCATCGGCGCCGGCGGCCCTGGTGGCCTTGGCCACGGCGGCGGCGCGGGCCTGCGCGGCGATGTCTTCGGCATGGCCCGGCACGCGCAGATAGATGCGATCGGGCACGCGCATGTCGAACGCGGCGACTTTGCCGCCAAGCAGCCGGTCAACCCCGTCCATCCGCGCGAATGAAACGAGCGCGGCGGCGCTTTCATCATCGCCTTCGGGCAGGGCGAGCACCTGGCCGGTCTTGAATGTCAGGTTCCAGCGCCGGTTGCCCACCCATTCGGCCTCGGCCACCTGGGTTTTCAGCGCGGGTGCGGCCTCCAGCAATTTGTCGAGCACGCCGATTTCCCCCGACACGCCCTTGCCCGCCAGCGCCAGCATGCCGTGCGCGCGCGAGGCCGGCACGGTTTCCAGTTCGTGCCCGGTTTCATCGATCAGCACATAGCTGCCGCCATTGCGCAGCACCGCGCGGGGGCTGCGTTCGACAATGTCGACCACCAGCGTATCGGGCAATTGCCGCGACACGCGCGCATCCTTGACCCAGGGCAGCGCCAGCAGATCGCCGCGCAGCGCCGCCAGATCGAGCCGCGACATCACCTGGTCGCGCTGGCCCAGCACTTTTTCATAGATCGCCAGTTCGTTCATGCGGTTGACGCCGCGCACTTCCACGCGCTTCACCTTGAACCCGGCATTGCCGGCAATCGCGGCAATCTGCTGTTCGGCCATGGCCGGCACGCCCGCCATCATCGTGCCGATCACGCCGGCCGCCGCCACCGCGCCGACAATCGCCACGATCATCAGGCGGTGCAGCGTTTCGTCCGAAACGGGCAACCAGCGCACCGCCTGATCTACGATATTGCCGGTCTGTTTGCGCGCAGAGGCGACTTTGGTGCGGGTGCTGCGCGCGGCGGTGGCGCGGCGCACGCCCTTGCCGCCGCGGCGGATCGTCTGGGCCATGTCAGCACACCTCCGTTGCGGCAGCAGCTTTGGAATTTGCGGTCTTGTCGGCGCCAGTTTTATCGGCAAGCGCCTCGGCAATGATCGTTTCGACCAGATCGCCATAATCCATGCCCAGCGCGCGCGCCTGTTCGGGCACGAGGCTGAGCGGGGTCATCCCCGGCTGGGTGTTGATTTCCAGCAGAAACAGCCCGTCCACGCCGCGTTCGTCATCCCAGCGGAAATCGCTGCGGCTGGTGCCGCGGCAGCCGAGCAGGCGATGCGCGCGCAGCGCAATTTCGCGACAGGCCGCGGCCACGTCTTCGGGAATGTCTGCCGGGCAGATGTGATCGGTCATCCCGTCGGTATATTTCGCATCGAAATCGTAAAACCCCGATTTCGGCCGCAATTCGGTCACCAGCAGCGCGCGGTCACCCAGCACCGCCGTGGTCAGTTCGCGCCCGCGGATGAACGGTTCGGCCAGCAGATGCGCAAAATGCTGCCACGGGCCGGCGGCATCGCGCGCAATCGGGTGGCCGTAATTGCCGCCCTGCGTCACGATCGCAACGCCGACTGACGATCCCTCATTCACCGGTTTGAGCACATAAGGGCGCGGCAGCGGATCATGCTGATGGATTTCGGCCGAGGCGACCACACGCCCGCCGGGCATCGGGATGCCGTGCGGCACCAGCGCCTGCTTGGTCAGTTCCTTGTCGATCGCGATTACCGAGGCGGCAAGGCCCGAATGGGTATACGTCAGCCCCATCAGATCCATCAGCCCCTGCACCGTGCCGTCCTCACCGGGTGTGCCGTGCAACGCATTGAACACCACATCGGGTGCGGTTTGCGCCAGCACCTGGGCCACATCACGGCCCATGTCGATGCGCGTGACGCGGTGCCCGCGCGCCTCCAGCGCGTCGGCCACGCCGTTGCCGCTCATCAGCGAGACCGGCCGCTCGTTCGACCAGCCACCCATCAGCACGGCGATATGCAATTTCGGTATCGTCATGCCTCACCTTGCCCGGCGGAATGCCCCACCCGCCTGATTTCCCATTCCAGATCAACCCCCGATGCCGCGCGCACGCGGGTGCGGACCAGTTCTCCCAGCGCCTCGATCTCGGCGCTGGTGGCATTGTCCACGTTGATCAGAAAGTTGGTGTGTTTGTCACTGACTTGCGCGCCGCCCAGCGTGAGCCCGCGGCATCCGGCCCGGTCGACCAGTTCCCACGCCTTGTGCCCCGGGGGATTCTTGAAAGTCGATCCGCCGGTTTTGGTGCGCAACGGTTGCGCAGCTTCGCGTGCGGCGGCGATGCGGTCCATTTCGGCCTGGATCGCGGCGGGGGTTTCGCAGTGGCCGCGAAAGGTTGCCGCGATCACCACTGCGTCTTCGGGCAAGGCCGAATGGCGATAGCTGTAATGCAGATCGGGCAGCGACAGCGTCGCGCGTTCGCCCGACCGCAATACGACGTCGCAATCGACCAGCACGTCCTTCACCTCACGCCCATAGGCGCCGCCGTTCATGCGCACGAAGCCGCCGACCGTGCCGGGGATCGAGCGCAGGAATTCCAGCCCGCCAATGCCCGCATCGCGCGCGGTGGACGAAACCAGAATGCCGCTCGCCCCGCCGCCGCAACGCAGTGTCGTGCCATCGATCACGTCGGCCTGCGCCAGCGCCTTGCCCAGCCGCACCACCACGCCGGGCACTCCGCCATCGCGCACGATCAGGTTTGACCCCAGCCCCAGCGCCATGACCGGCACATCGGGGGCAAGCGAGGCCAGAAACGCCGACAGATCATCGGCATCGGCCGGTTCGAACAGCCATTGCGCAGGCCCGCCGGCCTTGAACCAGACCAGCGGTGCCAGCGGCGCCTGCGCCGTCAATCGCCCGCGCGGGGTGATCATGCCGCCCCCTGCTCACGGCGGATGGCATCAGCGAGGCCCGCCGCCCAGCGGGTAATATCGCCCGCGCCCAGGCACACAACGATGTCATCGGCGCGCACCACGCCCGCCAGTTCGCGCGCCAGCGCGTCGGGCCCGGCGATCACATGCGCGCTGCGGTGCCCGCGCGCCTTGATCCCTTCGACCATGACAGCGGAATTGACATCATCGATCGGCGCTTCGCCCGCGGGATAGACCGGCGCGGCATAGACCACATCGGCATCGTTGAACGCGCCCTGGAAATCCTCCATGTGGTCGCGCAGCCGGGTGAACCGGTGCGGCTGCACAATCGCGATCACCCGGCCGCGCGCGCCTTCGCGGGCGGCGGCCAGCACCGCGCGGATTTCCACCGGGTGGTGGCCATAATCGTCGATCACCGTCACCATGCCGCCATCGAGCGCGATTTCGCCCACTTTGGTAAAGCGCCGCTTCACCCCGCCAAACTTGGCAAAGCCATCGCGGATGGTCTGATCGGCCACGCCCATTTCGCGCGCCACGGCAATCGCCGCCAGCGCGTTCTGCACATTGTGGCGCCCCGGCATCGGCAGCATGACATCATCGATGCGGTGGAACGTGCCATCACGCCGGCGCAGCACGACGGTAAAGCGGTTGCCACCGGGCACCGGGGTGACGCTTTCGCCGCGCACATCGGCCTGCGCGGAAAAGCCATAGGTGATCACGCGGCGATCGCGCACCATCGGGATGATCGCCTGGACCACCGGATGATCGATGCACAGCATCGCCGCGCCATAAAACGGCACGTTTTCGATGAATTCGACGAACGCCGATTTCACCCGGTCAAAGCTGCCATAGTGATCGAGATGTTCGGGATCGATATTGGTGACCACCGCGATCGTGCCATCCAGCCGCAGGAACGATCCATCGCTTTCGTCGGCTTCGACCACCATCCAGTCGCTATCGCCCAGCCGCGCGTTCGATCCGTAGGAATTGATGATTCCGCCGTTGATCACCGTGGGATCGACCCCGCCGGCATCGAGCAGGCAGGCGATCATCGATGTGGTGGTGGTCTTGCCATGGGTGCCGGCCACGGCCACGGTGTTTTTCAGCCGCATCAGTTCGGCCAGCATTTCGGCCCGGCGCACCACCGGCACGCGCGCCTCCAGCGCGGCAATCACTTCGGGATTGTCTCGCCGCACGGCGGTGGAGGTGACCACCACGGCCGCGCCCGCAACATTGGCGGCGTTATGCCCGATCATCACCGCGATGCCGCGCGCGCGCAGCCCTTCGACAACATAGCTTTCCGCGATGTCCGACCCCTGCACCACATAGCCCATGTTGTGCATGACTTCGGCAATGCCCGACATGCCGATCCCGCCGATGCCGACGAAATGGATCGTGCCGATTTCGACGCCGACGCCCCTCACTGGTCGTGCTCCTGCCCAAAACGGTTCATCGCGGTTCCCGTGGCCACGGCCCCGGCCGCCGCCACGCGCTGGCGCGCGCCGGCGCCCACGCGGATCACATCCATGATCGGCACCCCGCCAAAGCTTTCCACCAGATCGGCCAGATCCTCCACCGCATGGGGCAGGCCGCAATTCCACGCGGCATGCGCCGCATTGGCGAGCGATTCGGGATCGAGCGCGATCGCCTGGATCTGGCGGGCCAGTTCCTTGGGGGCAAACCCGGCCTGGCGGATCGATCGCGCGCCGCCGGCACGCACCAGTTCGTGCGCGTTGGCGGCCTGATGGTCATCGGTGGCAATCGGCAGCGGCACCAGGATTGCGGGGCGGCCCACTGCGGTCAGTTCGGCAATCGTGGAGGCGCCGGCGCGGCCGATGAACAGATGCGTTTCGGCAAGGCGGGTCGCCATGTCTTCGAAATAGGTGCCCAGTTCTGCCGGGATCTGGTGCGCGGCATAGCGCGCGCGCACGGCCTCAAGATCTTCGGGCCGGCACTGCTGCGTGACCTGCAGGCGGTGGCGCAGCGCGGGCGGCAGCATGGCCAGGCCATCGGGCACGACATCCGACAGGATCGAGGCGCCCTGGCTGCCGCCAGTGACCAGCACGCGCAACAGGCCGTCTGCATCGAGCGGCGGAAACGGCGCCTTGCGCAGTTCGAGCACTTCGGCGCGCACCGGGTTGCCCACCAGGTGGACTTTTTCGGCCAGCCGCGGCGCCAGCCGGTCGACATGATCATAGGCGGTGGCAATGGCATCAACACGGCGCGCGAGCAGGCGGTTGACCCGGCCCAGCACCGCGTTCTGTTCGTGGATTACGGTCGGAATGCGCAAGGCCTGCGCCGCGAGCAGCGCGGGCAATGCCGGATAGCCGCCAAACCCGACCACGCAGGCCGGTTCAAAACTGTCAAACAGGCGCATGGCCATCGCGCGGCCCTGCCAGATGGCGCGCAGGCCCCGCACCAGAGTCAGCGGATTGCGCCCCAGCCGCCCGGCGGGCAGCACATGCGCGGGCAGGCAATCAGGCTTTCCCGGAATGCGTGCACCGCGCGCGTCGGTTACCAGCGCGACATGGTGTCCGCGCCGGTCCAGCTCTACCGCCAGCGCGAAGGCGGGGATAAGGTGGCCACCGGTGCCGCCGGCGGCCAGCACGAAATGGCGCGATATGGAGTGGCCGGATGATGTCATGGTGCGGCGCGTTCTTTCCCGGAAACAGGTTCGCGCGACAGATAGGGGTTGCGCCGCGTAATGGCGAGCAGGAAGCCCACCCCCAGCAACAGCGCCATGGTTGACGACCCGCCATAGCTGATCAGCGGCAGAGTCATCCCCTTTGACGGGAACAGTTGCAGATTGACAAGGATGTTGATGAACGCCTGCCCCGCCAGCTGCGCGGTCAGCCCCGCCGCGGCCAGCACCGTGAACAGATCATCCTCGTCCAGCAGGCGCAGCAGCACGCGCAGCACGATCGCGCCATAGAGCATCACGATCACCGCGCAGGCGATCAGGCCGAATTCTTCGCCGATCACCGAAAAGATGTAATCGGTATGCGCCTCGGGCAATGCCATCTTGCGCGTGCCCAGCCACAGCCCGGTGCCGCCCCAGCCGCCATTGCGCAGCGTGCGCATGGCAAGGTCCACCTGATCGAATTCGCTGCCGCCCCACAGGAACGAATCGATGCGGTGCGTGGCATTGGGATAGAACAGATAGGCCAGCACCAGCACCAGCATGCCACCGCCTGCGGTCCACCCGATGCGGCTGACCGACAGGCCCGACAGCAGCACCAGCACGAACCACACCCCCAGAAACAGCACGGTCGATCCGAAATCGGGCTGCGCCATGAGCAGCGCGCCGACCAGCACCATCAGCCCGATCGACAGGCCCATCACCGGGATGCGCGGATCGCGCACGCGCCACGACAGGATCCACGCAAGCGCAATGGCAAAGCCGGGCTTCAGGAATTCCGACGGTTGCAGGCTGATCCCCAGATTGAGCCAGCGCCGCGCGCCTTTCACTTCGCTGCCGACCAGCGGCACCAGCACCAGCCCGACGATCATCGCCGCGGCCAGGATGATCGCCAGCCGCCGCGCGGTTTCCTTCGGCAGGATCGAGGCGAAAAACATCACCAGCAGCCCGAAGCCCAGCCAGCGCAAATGCAGCCAGAAAAAATGGAGATCGCCCAGCGTCTTTTGCAGCGTGGACAGGCGATGCGCGCTGGCCGGAGACGCCGCCGCCACCGCAATCGCGCCGATCACCACCAGCAGCATGACCAGCCCCAGCAGCACGCGATCAATCTCGCGCCACCAGATCACCAGTTCGCTGCGCCGGCTGCGGCGATAGCGATTGGCGCGGCCGATCACGCGCACCCCGCCATCGCGGGTCTGCACCGGCACGGCGCGGGTGGTGTTGCCCGACAGGGTGGCCATCAGTCATTCCCCCGGTTCAGGTCGTCGAGGCCCGGAATGGCCGAACAGGGCGTATCGCGATCGGCGATCAGGGTCGTGACGATTTCGCGAAAGGCTTCACCCCGCGCCTCAAAATCGCGGAACTGGTCAAAACTGGCGCAAGCCGGCGACAGCATGATCACATCGCCAGGCTGCGCCGCGGCCATGGCCTGGCGCACGGCATCGCACAGCATTTCACTGCGCGTGACCGGCATGTGCGGCCGCAGGATTTCGGCAAACAGCGGGCCCGCCTCGCCAATCACATAGGCCGCGACGACATGGCCGAACGCGGGCGCGCATTCATCCAGATTGTCGGATTTGGGCAAGCCCCCGCAGATCCAGTGGATGCGCGGATAGGCCGCCAGCGCCGGCGCGGTTGAGGCGGCATTGGTTGCCTTGCTGTCGTTGACGAACAGCACGCCATCCGCTTCGGCCACCCGCTCCATGCGGTGGGCAAGGCCGACAAAGCTGGCGAGCGCCGGGCGCCACACCGCCTCTGCAATGCCCAGCGCCTGCGCCACGGCGATGGCCACGGCGGCATTCTGCAGATTGTGCGGGCCCTGAAGCGAGGGCCAATCGGCCTGCCCGGTCAGCGCCGCCGGATCGGGGGTCTGCACCAGGCCGGGCGCGCGCGCCGCTGCCACACGCTGCGCAATCGCCAGCGTATCGGCATCGCCGCGGCCAAACACCGCGTGGCGATCATCGCGCTGCATCGCAAACAGCCGCGCCTTGGCCGCGGCATAGCCGGCAAACCCGTCATAGCGGTCAAGATGATCGGGGCTGAGATTGATCAGCACCGCCACATCGCAATCGAGCGAATGGGTCAGGTCGATCTGATAGCTGGACAGTTCCAGCACATAGACGCCGCCCGCAGGCAGCGCCGCCTCACCCAGCACCGGCAGACCGATATTGCCGCCCAGCCGCGCCGGAATGCCCGCCGCCAGACACAGGTGGTGGATCAGCGCGGTGGTGGTCGATTTGCCATTGGTGCCGGTAATGCCGACCACGCGATGCGGCGGCAGATCGGCGCGGATGGCGGCAAACAGTTCGATATCGCCGATCACCGGCACGTCGCAGGCGGCCGCATGGGTGGCAATCGGGTGGCGGTTGAGCGGCACCCCGGGCGACACCACCACACCGGCAAACCCGGCCAGATCGAACGTGAGCGGATCGGCCACAGTGGTGCGGTCGGCCAGCGCGGCGCGCGCTTCCTCGCGATTGTCCCACACGGTCACGTCGGCGCCGCCGGCCAGCAGGCTTTCGACGCTGGCCAGCCCCGAACGGGCCAGCCCCAGCACCGCAAAGCGTTGACCGGCAAAGCGTTGCGACGTGATCATGCCGTGGTCATCGCACCTTCAGCGTGGCAAGGCCGAGCAGCGCGAGCACGATCGAGACGATCCAGAAACGGATCACCACGGTCGATTCCTGCCAGCCCAGCTGTTCGAAATGGTGATGGATCGGCGCCATGCGGAACACCCGCTTGCCGGTGCGTTTATAGACAAACACTTGCACGATGACCGAAACCGCCTCCATCACGAACAGCCCGCCGACAATCGCCAGCACGATTTCGTGGTGCACCGAAACGGCAATCACGCCCAGCGTGCCACCCAGCGCCAGGCTGCCGGTATCGCCCATGAACACCGCCGCCGGCGGCGCGTTGAACCACAGAAAGGCCAGCCCCGCGCCCATCACCGCCGCGCAGAAAATCGCCAGTTCGCCGGCATGCGGCACGTGCGGAATGCCCAGATAATGCGCATAGTCGGCGCGGCCCGCCAGATAGGCGATGATCGCGAAAGTGCCCGCGGCAATGATCACTGGCATGATCGCCAGCCCGTCCAGCCCGTCGGTCAGATTGACCGCATTGCCCGCACCAACGATCACGAAGGCGGCAAACAGGTAATAGAACGGCCCCATCGGCACATAGAGATTGCTGAACACCGGCACATATAGATGGGTTTCGGTGGTCACCAGCGCCACTGCGACACCCGCCACGGCAAATTCGCCCAGCAGCCGCAGCCGCGCCGAAACCCCCTTGTGCGCGTACTTCGTTACTTTGTCATAATCGTCGAGAAAGCCGATCAGGCCAAAACCCAGCGTGACCACCAGACAGGCCCAGACATAGCGGCTGCTCAGATCCATCCACAGCAGCAGCGCGATCGACAGCGCGATCACGATCATCAGCCCGCCCATCGTGGGCGTGCCGCGCTTGGCAAGGTGCGATTGCGGGCCATCGGCGCGGATCGGCTGGCCCTTGCCCTGGCGCAGGCGCAGCATGTCGATAAAGCGCGGACCGATCAGCAGACCGATCGCCAGCGCCGTCAGCAGCGCCGCGCCCGACCGGAACGACTGATAGCGAACGAGGTTGGTCAGCCCTTCAAAATGCAGCCATTGCGCCAAAATATACAGCATTCAACTATCCCCGGTCGCCGTTGCGGCCCTGCGCCCTTTCGCCGGCCGCCCCGGACGGGGCCTGCGCGCGCGGCAGGGCCCGTACCAGCGCGGAAAGTCCGACCGAATTCGAGCCCTTGATCAGGATCGCATCGCCGCCGTGCGGTGCCCAGGCACCGTGCGCCAGCATTTCGGCCGCCTCTGCGGCGCCGGGCACGTGGACGAACTCGATCCCGGCTGCAAGCGCAGATGCGTCGATTTTCCCCAGCGCAGCGGCCAGCGCTGCCATTTCCGCGCCAACCAGCACCGCGCGATCGACCCCGGCGGCCAGCAGCGGTTCGGCAAGCGCCGCGTGATAGGCATCGCTGCCCGTGCCCAGTTCCTTCATCGCGCCCAGCACCGCCAGCCGTCGCCGCGCCGGCGTTGCGCCAAGCTGCGCCAGCGTTGCGCGCATCGATGCCGGATTGGCGTTATAGCTTTCATCGATCAGCAGCGCGCGGCCCGATCCGTCGCCATCTGCCGCAATGATCGCATGGCGCGCGCCGCGCCCGTCGAGATCGGTCAATTCCGCCAGCGCCAGCCCGGCCGCGCCCAGATCGCCGCCCACGGCCGCCACCGCCGCCATCACCGCCAGCGAATTCGTCGCCCAGTGTGCGCCGGGCTGCGACACGGTATAGCACAGTTTGCGCGGGCGGCCGGTGGATGCGGCAAATTCGGCCGTGACCAGCGTGCCGCCATCGGCAGTGGCAATCGCATCGATCAGCCGCACATCGGCATCGGGCGCGGTGCCGAACCGGATCACCTGGCCGGCATGGCGCGCGGCCGCCGCGGCCAGCCGTTCGACATGGGGATTGTCCGCCGGAATGATCGCCACCCCACCCGGTTCCAGCCCTTCGAAAATTTCTGCCTTGGCATCGGCAATGCCTTCTTCGCCCGAAAAATTGCCGATGTGCGCCGGCGCGATGGTGGTGATGATTGCCACGTGCGGGCGGACCAGCCGGGTTAGCGCGGACAGTTCGCCGGCATGGTTCATGCCCATTTCAAACACGCCGAACCGGGTCTGCGTCGGCATCCGCGCCAGACTGAGCGGCACGCCGACATGGTTGTTGTAGCTTTTGACCGAACGGTGCGCCTGCCCGCGGCTCGATCGGTCGAGCGCGGCAAACAGTGCCTCTTTCACCCCGGTCTTGCCAGCAGATCCGGTTACCCCGACCACCCGTGCCTTGTCGTCAAGCCGGGCGCGCGCCGCTTGGCCCAGCGCATCGAGCGCGGCAGTGGTATCATCCACCAGCACATGCGGGCCGGGCACCGCGCAATCGACCAGCGCGGCCGCAGCGCCTTTCAGCATCGCGCCTTCGACAAAACGGTGCCCGTCGGCGGCCGCCCCGCGCAGCGCGATGAACAGATCGCCCTCCATCACTTCGCGGCTGTCCGTCGTTGCCCCCGAAACGGCGAACGGGCCGCCGCCAACCTCGCCCCCGGTCGCTTGTGCCAGCGCCTCGGCGCTCCACAGGGCAAGGCCCAGATCGTCTTCGGGTTCAACCGGCCAATCGAGAACGGCATTCATGCGGTACACTCCCGCGCCACGGCAACATCATCGAATGGCAGCACACAGGTGGCATCGCCCCGGCCCACGATCTGCCCCTGTTCGTGCCCTTTGCCCGCAATCAGCACGATATCGCCCGCGCGTGCTTCGGCAATCGCCGTGGCAATCGCGCTGCGGCGGTCGCCGATTTCGCGCGCGGTGGCCGTGCACCCGGCCAGCACCGCGGCGCGGATTGCGCCCGGATCTTCGCCGCGCGGATTGTCATCGGTCACAATCACCAGATCGGCACAGGCCGAGGCGGCGGCGCCCATCGGTGCGCGCTTGCCCGCATCGCGATCGCCGCCGGCGCCGAACACCAGGATCAGCCGCCCGCCCTGATCGGCCGGCACATGCGGACGCAGCGCGTCGCAGGCGGCCACCAGGGCATCGGGGGTATGCGCATAATCCACATAGACCGGCGCCCCGGCGGCGGTGATCGCCGCGCGTTCCAGCCGCCCGCGCACCGGCTGCAACCGCGCCAGGGCATCGAATGTTGCGCCCGCATCGCCGCCGGTCGCGATGACCAGCGCAGCGGCGACCAGCGCATTGGCCGCCTGATAGGCGCCGATCAGCGGCAGTGTCAGCGTGCGGGTCTGCCCGCCATGCGCCAGTTCCAGCCGCTGGCCCAGCAGGGTGGGCGTGCGCGCGATCAGGCGGATGGTGTCGCCCGCCGCGCCCACGGTCATCAGCGCCAGGCCGCGCGCCGTGGCATGGGCAATCGCCTGCGCGCTCCACGCGTCGTCCGCCCAGACCACGGCCGTGCCGCCCGTGGCCACCACTTCATCAAACAGGCGCATCTTGGCCGCGAAATAGGCCTCCATCGACGGATGGTAATCGAGGTGATCGCGCGACAGGTTGGTAAAGGCGCCGGCGGATACCGGCAGGCCCTCGTTGCGATACTGGTCCAGCCCGTGGCTCGACGCTTCATAGGCGAGGTGCGAAATTCCTTCGCGCGCCAGGCCCGACACATTGGCAAGGAACGTGACGATATCGGGCGTGGTCAGGCCCGTGGCCACGCTTTCATCCGCCGTTGTCACGCCCAGCGTGCCGATCGAGGCCGACCGATGCCCGGCCATGCGCCAGATCTGCCGCGTCATTTCGACCGTGGAGGTCTTTCCGTTGGTGCCGGTTACCGCCACCACCGTGGCCGGCACCGGGGTGAAAAACCGCGCCGCGATCTGCGCAAACAGCCGGCGCGGATTATCCGAGGCAAGATGCACCGCGCCATCCACTGTGGCGCCAGGGCGGGCAACCACGGCAATCGCGCCGGCGGCGATGGCGGCGGGAATGAAATCCTCGCCATTCACGCGCGCGCCGGCAAAGGCGCCAAACACCGTGCCGGGGGCAACTTTGCGATGATCGATGGCAAAGCCGGTGACATTGCCCCCGCTATCGGCAGTCGTTGGCAAAAGGCCGTCAACCAGGCCGGAAAGCAGGCCAGCCAGCTTCATTCCCCGTCTCCGTTGGCCACGAGCGGTGTCAGATCCGACACATCGACATCGCGCCTGCCATCGGGCACGACACCAAGCAAGGGGCCAATGCGCGAAACCACGCGGCCGACAATCGGCGCGGTGTTCCACGCGGCAGTGCGCTGGCCCGATGTCTGTTCGGTGGCCTGCGGTTCATCGAGCATCGCAATGACCACAAAGCGCGGACGATCCATCGGAAAGGCCGCGGCAAAAGTGGCGATGATCGCGGTCTTGTTGCGATAGCCCGATCCGTGGCTGCCCGCCTTTTCCGCAGAGCCGGTCTTCCCCCCCACGCGAAAGCCCGAGGCATCGGCCTTTTTGCCCGTGCCATCGACCACAATCAGCCGCAGCAACTGGCGCATCCGCGCGCTGGTCGAGGCCTGGAACACGCGATGCCCGGCGGGCGCATGCCCCGGATCGACCTTGAACAGCGAAGCGGGGCGCCAGATCCCGCCATTGACCAGCGCGGCATAGCCGGCGGCCAGATGGAGCGGGGTAACGGCAAGGCCGTGGCCATAGCTGACCGTCATCGTGCGCAGGCGTGGCCAATCGCCCTTTGGCCAGATCGGAAAGCCGCGCGCGGGCAATTCGATGGTGGGCCGCGCGTTCATCCCCAGCGCGATCATCGTTTCGCGCAGTTTCTGGCCGCCCAGCTTGTCCGCCACTTGCGCGGTGACGATGTTCGATGAATGGATCAGCGCCTCCGGCACGTTGAGCGAGGCACCGAAATCGTGGCTGTCGTGGATGGTAAAGCCATCGATTTTCAATGGCTTTGCGGGATAGCGCACGGCCATGTCGGTGATCACCCCCGCATCGATTGCCGAGGCCATGGTGAACGGCTTGAACGTGGAACCCAGTTCATAGACCTGGTTCGATGCCCGGTTGAACACCAGCGCATTGCGCGCCAGATCGCCGCGATTGGGATCGAAACTGGGCAGCGAGGCCAGCGCGATCACTTCGCCGGTATCGACATCGAGGATGATCCCCGCCGCGCCCTTGGCATGCGTTTCCAGCATGCCGCGCGACAGTTCATCCTCCATCGCGCCTTGCGCGCGCGCATCGATCGACAGCGCCACCGGCTCGGCACGATGGGCCTGGTCGGTCAGGCGCGCATCGAGCACTTGCTCCATGCCCAGCTTGCCCCGGCCATCTTCCTCGACATAGCCGAGCACATGCGCGGCGAGCGAACCCTGCGGATAGAACCGCTGTGTTTCGCGCGGAAATTCCAGCGCCGGTTCGCCCAGCGCATGAACCTTGTTGGCTTCTTCGGGCAGGACCCGGCGGCGCAAATACGTCGGCTTGCCCGCGCGCAGCAGGCGCAGCAGATCGTCATAATCCTGCCCGGGAAAAATCTGCGCCAGCGCATGCGCGACTTCTTCGGGGGTCTTGACCAGCGGCTGGCCCGTGGCGCCAAGCGCATGCGGATTGAACCACAGCGAATAGGCCGGAAACGCGCGGGCCAGCGGCACGCCGTTGCGATCGGTAATTTCGGCGCGTGGCGGCACCAGCGCATCGGCGGCGGCGCCATGATCGGGCCCTTGCGCGGCAAGGCCCAGCTGCCCGATGCGCACAAAGGCGGTCAGCGCGAAAAACACAAAGCCGATCACCACCCAGACCAGCCGCATCCGCGCCGTGGCCAGCGCGCGCTGGCGGATATGCGCGAGATGGAACCGGCCACCCGCGGCCGACCCGCTCCCCGGCGACAGAAACGATGCCATGGCGGCCCTTCCCCCGTCCGTCCGCGGGTTTATCTGGGGGTCCATCTGGGGGCTGGTGGTGGTCACTTGGCCGATTTCACATCCTTGCGCGCGTCTTTCAGGGCGAGCCGGATCAGCGGGGTGCGCACGGCATGGGCCGGCGCACGCGAATGCCCGGCATCGGCAATTTCGCGCAAGGGATCATGGTGCGGGTGCGTGCGGGCGGCTGTGTCGGGCGCCCTGCCCGCCACTTTGGTGCCAATCGATTTGGTGCCAATCGATTTGATTGCTGGCCCGGCCCCGCCTTTCGCCCCGCCTTTCGCAACGCCTTTCGCCCCGGATTTGGCCCCGGATTTTTCAGGCGTGGCGTGATCGCCCTTTGCCTTGGCGCCTTCCGCCGCATGTTTGCGCGGTGTGGCGGCAGCATCATCCGCAGGCGCGGTGTGGCGCACCGTGGCCAGCCGCGCGCCCAGCCCGGCGAGGCCGGCAGCGGCCACCGCGGTTCCCCCCGGGCCCGCAATCCCTGCGCCGGTCAGGGCGGAATGTTTTGCGCGGGCGGGCTGATCTTCGTCGTCTGTCTTGTGCCCGGCGGTTTTATCCGTGCCGGCTTTTTCTGGTGCGGTGTCGGCAGTTTCGGTCGCCGGCTTTCCGGTCAGCGGCGAAACCATGCCCGGAAAGGCGGCGGCGGCATCCACGCTGTCGTCATTGCTGGCCACGCGCACCGGTGCGGGCGCATCGGGTTCCACCGGCTTGGCATAGGCGACCAGCTGGCGTTCGGTTTCCAGATATTGCGAAGCGGTGGGCGCAACATAGCCGAATTCGACATCGTTCCACGTTTTCAGCTGCTGCTGGTTGGCGCGGGTTTCAAATTCGGTTTCCAGATACATCGTCTCCTGCTTCAGCGCGACGATGCGCAATTCCGACTGGTGCACCTGGCTGCGCAGCGCGTTGACGCGGAATGCCAGCACCATGACCAGCGCGGCACAGACCATCAGCGTGGCGATCCAGCCGATCGAGCGCAGGCGCCGGGTGGTGACGTTCATGCCACAAGGTCCTTCGGCTGGCGCAAAATGCGCGGCGGGGCGTCGGTGCGCGTGGCCCAGCGCAGCGTGGCCGACCGCGCGCGCGGATTGCGCGCCAGTTCCGCCTCACCGGGGCGGATGGCCGATGATGGCTTGGCAAACACCGGGGCGGCCGCGCGCACCTGGGCCGGCAGATGGCGCGATCCGCCCGGGACCAGCCCGGCCGCTTCGCGCAGGAACTGTTTGACCATGCGGTCTTCCAGGCTGTGGAAAGTGACCACGGCCAGCCGCCCGCCGGGGGCGAGCAGCGCCTCGGCCGCGTTCAGCCCGGCGGCCAGTTCATCCAGTTCGCCATTGATGTGGATGCGCACCGCCTGAAAGCTGCGCGTGGCCGGGTCCTTGGGCATGCCGGGGTGCCAGCCGAGCGCGCGGCGCACGATATCGGCAAACTGGCGCGTGCCGGTCAGCGGGCGCGCCGCCACCACTGCGCGCGCAATCCGCCGCGACTGGCGTTCTTCGCCATAGCGATAGAGCACATCGGCAATATCCGCCTCATCGGCGGTGTTGAGGAAATCGGCGGCGCTGGGCCCGTCGCGGTCCATGCGCATATCGAGCGGGCCATCGGTGGAAAAGGCAAAGCCGCGCCCCGGCTGATCCAGCTGCATCGAGCTGACGCCGATATCGAACACCACCGCATCCAGCAGCGCCACACCGGCATCGCGCAAAGTTTCGCCGATTTGCGAAAAGCGGCAGTGGTGCAGCACCAGCGCGGCATCGGGCCCGGCGCATTGCGGCAGCAGGCGCCCGGCGGCAATCGCATCGGGATCACGATCGCAGCCATGCACGCGCGTGCCCGCCGCGATCAGCGCCAGGCTGTAGCCCCCCGCACCAAACGTGCCATCGGCCATGATCATGCCCGGCGCAGGCGCCAGCGCGGCGATCACTTCATCCAGCAGGACGGGAATGTGGGGCGCGCTCATTTGCGTTTGGCCCTGCCCGGGCCTTCGGCCATCAGCGCGCGGCAGGTGGCCTTTGCGCTGTCCCAGCCGGCGCCCATGGTGAACAGCACATCGGGCGACCAGATGGTGAAATGGCTGCCGCCGCCATGGAAATACAGCGCTTCGCCCACGGCGGCCTGTTCGGCCAGGTGTTCGGGCAGGATGAACCGGCCGGATTCATCGAATTTGCTGCGGATGAAGCCGTAAAGTTGCGCTGCACGTTCATCGGGATCGAACGGTTCGCCGCGATCGAGCGCGACGCGTTCTTCGTGCAGGATCTGGTCGGCAAAGGATTCGGCGCGGGACAGCCCGAATCCCACCAGGCACGGCAGCTTGTGATGCTTGTCGAGGCACAGCGTCGGGGTATTGCCCGAAGCGGCCAGCACGGCGGCGCGAAAATCACCGGGCAGGACAAAGCGGCTCTTGTCGCCGCGCGGCGAAAAGCCCTGTCCCCAGTAATTTGACGGAGCGCCCGCCACTGTCTGCCCCCCAGATCGTCCAGAACCAGCCATCGGTCAGACAAAACCCCGCCGCCCCGCCAAACGCGCATTTGCGCGGCGGTGCCCCTGCACGCGGGCAACAGGGGGTGAATGCGACATGGAAATTCGTCCCGATGATGAAGTCTTATCGTGGGACGATGCGGGCCACAACGGGAAATTACGGGATAAAGCGGATTATTGTGGAAATTCCGTGGCCTTTTTCCCGACAGAACCCGTTTTCTGCAGCAAACACCTGGAAAGATTAACCAGCTAAACCGCTGAATCACCGTGACATAGGCATGGCCGGAGAGGGTCTGCGAAAGCGGAACAAGCAGGTTTCCCGCAATTTCCCGCAAAGCTGCGGGATGCGTGATTTCAGGCCCGCAAGGTGCGCGGCGCAAGGCCTGCGGCGGGACGACTCGGCCGTTTGCCGTGCTGTGACGGGCGGGCTTTGACGGAAGGCTGTGACGGAAGGCTGTGCGGGGCCCTGTCAGGCCTCAGGGATGGGCGGGATCGGTCCGTGCGGGCTTTTGCGCCCCGGCGCCGCCTGCCGCGCCTGCCACCGGCACTGCGGGGGCGACGCCCAGATCGACCAGCGGGTCTTTTGCCGGTTCCAGGCTGGCGCCGCCGGTGGGTTCGCCTGCCACTGCGCTGCGGTCGGCGGTCTGGACCCGTTGCATGATCACGCTGGCCAGGCTGACCAGCAGCAACATCGCCGCCAGCCCGAACATGCCGACCTGCAGCCGGTGCACCGCCTGCGCGCGCATGTCGCGGGAACCTGGCTGAAGCTGGCCCTGCTGCATCTGGCCCTGCTGAACCTGGCCCGGCTGCATCTGCCCCGGCTGCATCTGGCCATATTGCGCCGCATTGCCCGGGGCCTGCGCCGGCGATGCGGGCGCGGCATCGCCAGGCGGCGTGCCAAAGCCGGCAAAACCGCCACGCGCGCGTTTCAGGGGATCGGATGTCCTGTCGAACAAGGCCATGGCCGGCGACAATACCGCATCAGCGCAGCCAGGGGAAGACCGGCAGACCCTTGGATTCCAGCCATTCGCGGTTGTAGAGCGACGAAAGGTAGCGAAATCCGGTGTCGCACAGGATCGTCGCCACGCGGCTGCCCGGGCCCAGTTGCCGCGCCAGCGCCACCGCGCCGGCCACGTTGATCCCGCTCGACAGGCCCAGGCACAGCCCTTCTTCGGCAAGCAGGCGGGTAACCCACACCAGCCCTTCCTCATCGGAAATGCGGAACTGGGTATCGATCGCGGCGCCTTCCAGATTGGCGGTGATGCGCCCCTGGCCGATGCCTTCGGCGACAGAACTGCCCTCGGATTTCAATTCGCCATGCGCGTAGTAATTGAACAGCGCGGCGCCATGCGGATCGGTCAGCGCAATGGTCACCCGATCATCAAACGCCTTCAGCCCCAGCCCGGTGCCGGCCAGCGTGCCGCCGGTTCCGGCGGCGCACGTAAAACCATCGATCCGCCCGTCCATCTGCGCCCAGATTTCGGGCGCGGTGCTTTCCACATGGGCGCGGCGATTCGCGATATTGTCAAACTGGTTGGCCCAGATCGCGCCTTCGGTCTCTTCTGCCAGGCGGCGGCTGGTGTGCACGAAATGGCCCGGATTGGAAAAGGGCGCGGCCGGCACCAGCACCAGTTCGGCACGCAGCGCCCGCAGCGTGTCCATTTTTTCGCGCGATTGGGTTTCGGGCATGACAATGACCGTGCGATAGCCCAGCGCATTGGCCACCAGCGCCAGACCGATCCCGGTGTTTCCCGCCGTGCCTTCGACAATCGTGCCGCCGGGCTGCAACACGCCGCGCGCTTCGGCATCGCGCACGATCCACAGCGCGGCGCGATCCTTGACCGAGGCGCCGGGGTTGGCAAATTCGCACTTGCCATAGATTTCGGCACCCGCGGCCTCGCTCGGCCCTTTCAGCAGGACCAGCGGCGTATTGCCGATAAGCGAGAGCGTGTCGGGCAGGGCGGATGCGATTGTCATGCGGCCTCAGGTAGAAAAGACGTAACGGTTGGGCAATCGATAATCGCTTTTATTCCGCTGCCGCGGGAAGCGGCACCGGCCCGATCCCCCACCCGGCCGCCCATTCAGGGTACTCTCGTGGGCGGCCGGCTCCTCAGCGAAAACGTCCCCCGGACGTTTTCGTGCTCTTCGTCACGGGGAGCGGGCCGGTGCCGCCTCTGTTTCAGCCAGGCTGAAACAGACAACAAAAAGCTCTGCTATTCGCGGGCGGCGCGAATGGCCGCGCCCGCCGCAAAGGGTGCGATGGCGCAGGCGGCCAGGCTTGCCGCCGCCAGCAGTGCCAGCCCGGCCTCGCCACCCGGTTGCAGCGACCCGGCGCCAAAGATCAGCAGCGGCACCGCCAGCGGGATCAGCAGCAGCCCGCCCAGCGCCGCGCCGCCGCGCAGCCCCGCGGTAAGCGCGGCAATCATCACGCCGATCGCCGCGAGCCCCGGCGTTCCCGCCAGCAGGCCCAGTTCCAGCCGCGCCAGTTGCCCGGAATCGAGCGCCAGCAGCGTTGCCGCAATCGGCGTCGCCAGCATCAGCGGCACGCCAAAGCACAGCCAGTGCGCGGCAATCCGCACCAGCATCACCGCCTCTTCGGCCAGGCCGCGCAGCGCCCACTGGTCAAAAAATCCGGATTCGACATCGGGTTCGACCAGCCGGTCAAGCGGCAGGATCGCCGCCAGCAGCGCCGCCACCCAGATCACCCCGGCCCCGGTGCGCGCCAGCAACCGCGCATCGGGCCCCACGCCAAACGGATAGAGCATGGCAACCGCCAGAAAGAACAGCAGCGGCAGCATGGCCCCGCCCCGCCCGCGCGCACCGCCCAGCAGCAGCGCGCAATCACGGCGAAAGATCAGCATCAGCTTGCCCGACGCGCGCCCGTTCATGGCTCCCGGCCCATCAATCGGCGCCTTCGGGCACATGCGCGGCCATTGCCATCACGCCCAGATCGGCCAGCGCGAGCGGCAAGTGCGAGGCAATCACCGCAATCCCGCCCGCCGCGCGATGCGCCTCGATCACATGGCTGACCACGCCGGTCCAGTGCGTATCGAGCCCGTTGAGCGGTTCATCGAGCAGCCAGATCGCCGCGCCGCTGCCGGCAAGGCAGGCCAGCGCCGCCCGTTTGCGCTGCCCGGTGGACAGATAGCGCACCGGCACATCGGCCAGGTCATCCAGCCCGAAATCGTGGGCTGCTCCGGTTGGTCCGTCCAGCCGCCGCCAGAAACCGAGCGCCGCGCCCAATGGCCGGTGTGCATCAAGCGGCAGGCGTTCATCCGACAGCGCAATCGCCCCTGTGGCGGTCACCGTGCCGGCATAAGGGCGCATCAGCCCGGCCAGCACGCGCAGCAATGTCGATTTGCCAATGCCGTTTGGCCCGGCCAGATGCAGTGCCTGCCCCGGCCCCAGCGCAAAGCCGACCCCGCGCACCAGCAACCGGTCCCCCCGGCGGCAGGCAAGATCATCGGCGACAAGACGGCACGGTTGCATCGCCTTTGCCGATAGGGGAAACGAAACCAGCCCACAAGAACCCCGCCAAAAGGCCCGAAGGAGCATACCGACCATGGCGATTGCCCAATTGACCCCCACCGAACGCGATGCCGCACTGGCCAGCCTGCCGCTGTGGACGCTGGCAGAAGACGGCCTGGCGATCACCCGCACGATCCGCTTTGCCGATTTCGCCGAAGCGTTCGGATTTATGGCGCGCGTGGCAATCGTGGCGGAAAAAGCCGATCACCACCCCGAATGGTTCAATGTCTACAACCGGGTCGAAATCCGCCTGACCACGCACGACGCCGGCGGCCTGTCCACCCGCGACGTGGCGCTGGCCACGATGATCGACGGGTTTGCGCCCTGATCGGGCCACAAAGCCCACCCCTGTCGTCACCGCATCCCCCCTCGTCACCCCGGGCTTGACCCGGGGTCCCGCTTGTTTTTTTTCGTTTGTCCGGCGGGTTGGCGCGCGGATTGGCGTGGGAAGAAGGCAGCGGGACCCCGGGTCAAGC
>CAILBC010000014.1 GCA_903832325.1 uncultured Sphingomonadales bacterium
CCATCATGGCCAGGGGCAAGTCTGCCTCGATCAATAGGCCGGATAGATTCACGCATCCAATGCCGGAGCAACATCGAGAAATTGCCTTGCGCGGGAGGCGTCCATAGATTCGTTCCTTCGTCACTACGACGAAGCCCCAACCCTCCTTAAATCACAACCTCAAATCTGTGCCATAGGTGCTGACGGGGGACAGGGGTTCTCCAGACCGTTCAGGATCATTTCCGCATAGATCTTGCCGATTTCCTCGGCATTGACTTCGCTGGTTTCCGGCCGGAACCACCGATGCGTCCATCCGACGATGCCAAGCGCGCCATAGGCCACCACTTTGGCCGATCCGACGTTGCGGAAACTCTTGTCGGCATAGCCCTGTTCGATGATCGCAATCAGCGATTCCGAGGTTTTCCGGTTCAGTTCCCGCATATAGCGCGACCAGTCTGATCGCCGGTCGCTGACCTGGCTGAGATTTTCGCGGATATATATGTAAAACAATGGATAGTTTTCGGCATAGGATGACATCAGGGTGGTGATGACATCGCGCAATTTGCGGCGCGGCGGCAAATCGCTCAATTCGATACGGTGAACGGTTTCAAGGTTGCGCTCGACCACGGTGCGCACGATTTCGTCGAACAGCTCTTCCTTTGACGAAATGTAATAATAGACCGATGCCCGGTCGATATTCAGTTCGGCCGCAACGGCGCTGATGGTGGCTTTTTGAAAGCCCAGCCGGTTGAACACGCGCACGGCGGCTTCGGCAATTTCCTTGCGGCGCAATTGCTGGATCGCACTCGATTCCATCCGCGCAGCAGTGCGGCGCTGCCCCATCTTGCTTTTGGGAGCGGTGTCAGCACTCATTTTCAAGGTTTTCGGCATTTAAAGTCCTTGGGTGGCCGCAATGCTGCAACAACCGCCACATCTGTAACGAAACATGGCTCCGGCGCAAAGTGGCTGCGCCATCCCTTTACCCGCGTGGCGCACCCGCGACATAAAGTGTTTGTCCTGTGACAAAGTCCGATCGCGCATCAGTAAAAAAGGCAACTGCATTGGCGATATCGTCGGGCGCGCCGACGCGCCCGACGACGATGGATTTGAGCATTTCCTGTTCCATCGCCGCAAATGTCATGCCGTTGCGTTCCGCCACGGCGCGGGTCATGTCGGTGGCGACAAACCCCGGTGCCACCGCGTTCACCGTTATCCCGTACCGGCCCAGTTCCAGCGCGAGTGACCGGGTAAAGCCCTGGATACCGGCCTTGGCCGCCGCGTAGTTGGCCTCGCCAAACGCGCCGAGCGCGGCGGTGCTGGACAGGTTGACGATCCGGCCCCATTTTGCATCACGCATGCCCGGTTGTACCGCACGGCTCAGCAGAAAGGCGCCGCGCAGATTGACCGCCATGACCGTTTCCCAGTCGTCCAGGCTCATTTTCGCGACCGTGCGGTCGCGCAGCACGCCGGCGTTGTTGACCAGGATGGTCGGCGCGCCAAGCGCTGCGGTGGCCGCCTCGATGGCCATTGCCACGGACCGTTCGTCAGACACATCGGCAGCCAGCGCAAGCGCTTGCCGACCGCAAGCATGAACCGTCGCGATGGTCGCGGCGCAAGCATCGGCATCCAGGTCCAGCACGACCACGTCATGGCCGTCACGCGCCAGGCGCCCGGCAATCGCTGCGCCGATGCCGCGTGCGGCACCGGTTACCAGCGCGACCCTGCGCGCGGGGGCATCAGGCGCGGTCACAGGCTTGCCACCCGTTGCGCGGCGTGTTCGGCCAGCAGGAATTTGCGCACCCGGCCGGATGCGGTGACCGGCAGATCGGTGGCATTGATGATGAAGATATGTCTTGGCACCTTGAAGCGCGCCAGTCTGGTGGCGACCAGCTGGCGCAATTGGTCCGGGGTGGCGGTCGCATCGGCCGCCAGTTCAACAAAGGCGACGCCGATTTCGCCCATGATCTCGTCGGGGATGGGCACGACATGCGCCTGGAGGACCTCGTTGCTGGAGGTCAGCAGGTCTTCGATTTCGGTGGGCAGCACCAGTTCTCCGCCGCACCGATAGGATTCCTTGGTGCGGCCGATCAGGCGGATATAGCCCTGGCTGTCGATTGTGCCGAGGTCTCCGGTGCGCAGCCAACCATCGGGTGTAAACGTCGCTGCGGTTTCGGCAGGCTTGTTGTAATAGCCGCTGGTTACACCCGGACCCCTTGCCACCAATTCGCCCGGGGTGTCATCCGGGAGTGTCGCCCCGGTGGACGGGTCGCGCACCTGATAGGTTACGAGGCGATTGCCGCTGTCGGGATCGCCCGCCACGCCCACATCGCGTTGTCGGCCGTTGGTGGTCATCAGGCGCGACACCGGGTCATCCGGGCGGGTGACCGTTGTGGAGGCGGTGCATTCGGTCATGCCATAGCCGGTGGTGATCTCGACATCGCCGAATGTGGCAGTAATTGCCCGCCAGATGCGTTCGGGCGCCCGCCCACCCGATGACAGCACGCCTTGCAACGAGCTTGTATCATGGCGTGCCGTTTGCGCCGGATCGATCAGCGCAAGCGTCATCGTCGGGATCAGCAGCAAGTCGGTGGCCCGGTGCCGTTCTATCGCCGTGAGCATGGCCACGGCATCGAACCGGCTCTGAACAATCACCGCGCCGCCCACAAACAGGGCCGCCAGCATGCCTTCGACATAGCCATAGACATGGTACAGCGGCAGTGAAAACAGGATGCGACGCCCGTCTTCGAAGGCGCGCGCATAGGCGCTGCCATAAGCGGCACGCAGCATCTGATCATGGCTCAGCATCACCCCCTTGGGCGCTCCGGTCGTGCCAGAGGTATACAGGATGTCGCAGACTGCGGTTGCTTGGGTGCGGCCTGGCGCGGCTGTGCTGTTCGTGCTGTCGCAGGCCAGTTTGTTGAAAGTCAGCGCTGTGGCACGCAACGGGCGACTGCCGGTGTGAAACAGGGCCACACGCTTCAGGCGCGGATAGTGTTTACCGCCGCCTTGCGTTTCCCAGCCCGGCATCAACTCATCAAGGATGGCGCAAAAGTCATTGTCGCGAAAGGCATCCATGGTGATCAGCATGGCGCAATCGGATTGCGCCAGCAGATAGGACAATTCATCGCGCCGGTTCTGCACGTTGATCGGTACGGCCACGGCGCCGATGCGCGAAATGGCAAATTTGAGCGCGATGAAGGCAGGATCATTGGCCATGATCAGCGCGACATGATCGCCTTCGGTCACGCCTTGCGCCCGCAATCCGGCCGCCAGACGTCGTGACCACTGGGCGACTTCGGCGTAAGTCCAGGTCCGGGTGTCCGTAATGATATAGGCGCGGTCAGGATATACCTGCGCGACCCGGTCGAGCATTTCATCCAGTCGACAGGCTTGCCAGGTCGGAAAGCGGGCGGCGAGCGCAGCCTGCCGCGCAGTGGCCGGGCCACGAGTCCTTGCACCAATCCCGATTGTCACGCCATTTGCCCCTGTCTGCTTCGGTCGCGAACGCACCGGACTGTGCCCTATCTGATGCTTGGGAAAGGTAATTCAAAATGTCAACGAAAACGTTGATTATCACTTACCATGCCATTGCAGAGTGAAAAAATGTAGTTTTTCGCGATTTTTAGTCAACATGTTTGTTGACTTTTTCGCCGAATGGCCAGACGCAGTGCCGCAGTATCACTGCGGAGGTTTTATGTCTGAATCGGTGGATGTGCTGATCGTGGGAGCCGGTTTCGCTGGTTTGCGCGCCTTGTACACGCTTCGCGAACAGGGCTTGCGCGCCACCGTGCTCGAAGCCTCTGCCGATGTGGGTGGCGTATGGTATCACAATCAGTATCCGGGCGCGCGTTGCGACGTGGAGAGCTATGACTATTCGTACAGCTTTTCGCCGGCGCTTGAACAGGAATGGTGCTGGACCGAACGTTACGCCACTCAGCCGGAAATTTTGAAATATATCAATCATGTCGCCGAACGCTTTGATCTGCGACGTGATATCCGTTTCAACACGCGGATGGCCTCTGCCACGTATGATGCAGACCGGGCCCGATGGCACGTCGTGGCCGCGGATGGGCGTGAGTGGCATGCGCAATATCTGATCATGGCCGTCGGGCAATTGTCATCTCCCAAGCCGACCAAGTATCCGGGGCAGGACCAATTTGCCGGGCGGATCATCTACAGTGCGCAATGGCCGCACGAGCACATTGATTTCACCGGAAAATCAGTGGCAATCATCGGTACCGGGTCATCGGGTGTGCAGATGACCCCGGTCATTGCGCGTCAGGCGCGGCGGCTGACCGTGTTCCAGCGAACGGCAAACTATTCAATTCCCGCCGCCAACGCACCGGTGACCCAAGATGAAGATCGCACCGTCAAGTCGAACTATGCCGAGCGGCGCCAACGCGCCCGCAATTCGCCGAGTGGGCTTGGCTTTGTGCCCAACAGCCAATCCGCGCTTGATGTTCCCGAAGACGACCGGGTTCGCACGTTCGAGGCGGCCTGGAACCGGCTGGGTTTCGGTTTTGCACTGGCCTACAAAGACATTCTGCTCAACCAGGAATCCAACGACACGGCGGTCGCGTTCATTCACGCAAAAATTGCCGAACTGGTTCCAGATCCCGTCTTGCGCGAAAAGCTGACACCGCAGGGCTTTCCGTTTGCCTCGCGGCGCCCCTCGGTCGACAGCGGCTTTTATCAGACGTTCAGTCGAGACAATGTCGAATTGGTCGATATCCGAGCCACACCGATCGAGGCGATCACCCCGGATGCCATTCGCACCAGCGCGAAAGACTATCCTGTCGATATCCTGATCTATGCAACCGGCTTCGATGCCTTCACCGGGTCGTTGCTGAAGCCGCAGATCACCGGTCGCGACGGCACGACGCTCCAGGCCAGCTGGTCGGCTGGCCCGCGCACCTACCTTGGCCTTGGCGTCGCGCAGTTCCCCAATCTGTTCATCATTTGCGGCCCGGGCAGCCCGTCGTTGCTCAGCAATGTCCTGCTATCGACCGAAGAACAGGTTGACTGGCTGGCCAGCCTCATCAGCCATTGCGCACAAAACGGGCTGAACGAGATCGAGGTGACCGACGCCGCGCAGGCCGACTGGGTGGTGCATGTCAACGAACGGTCGCTCGAGACGCTCTATCCCAAGGCGCAATCGTACTACATGGGCGCGGAAATGCCGGGCAAGCCGCAGGTTTTCATGCCCTATTCGGGCGGTGTAAGGGGATATCGGCGCATTTTGCAGGATGTCGCCAAACGCGATTACGCGGGCTTTGTACTGCGCGAGGTGTAAGGGCGCGGTGCAAAGCCGGGGTGATCAGGTTTTCAAAATCACCGATCCGCCGTTGGCGCCGAGGCCCAGCACCGCCGACATGCCGACGCGCGCATCGGGCACCTGATGCCCTTGCGCCTCGCCACGCAATTGCCACGTCAGTTCGCACACCTGCAGCACGGCTTGCGCAGTGGTTGCTTCGCCAAAGCTGAGGAAGCCGCCGCTGGGGTTGACGGCGAGGTCGCCACCGATGTCCAACTTGCCATTGTTCAGCATCCAGTCGCCCTGGCCTGCCTCGTAAAAGCCGAACAGTTCGGGCCATGCCAGCAAATGCCACGCCGTGTTGTCGGCCATTTCCAGAATGTCGATGTCGTTAGGGCCCATTCCGGCCATGGCAAGCGCACGCTGAACCGCCGTGGTCACTTCGCTGGTATGCGAAACATCGTCGCTGACCGTGCTGGAAATCGTCGGGATGCGGCGACCCGGATCGCCGAATTGGCCGGTCGCGATGGCGCACCCGGCAACATGCACGGGGCGCTTGCCCGATCGCTGCACATACTGTTCCGATCCCAGGATCAGCGCCGCGGCCCCATCGCTGACCGGACAGATCTCCAGGAGATGGAGGGGGTCTGATACCATCGGCGAGGCAAGGACTTCGTCAATTGTGGTTGGATTGCGGAAACGCGCCAGCCGGTTGCCGGCAGCGTTGCGCCGCATCAGTACGCTCGCCTGGGCCAGCGTTGCATCGGTGGTGCCAAAGTCGTGTTTGCGGCGATTGGCCTCGATCGCCCAATAGGCAGGATTGGTCGCGCCCATCGCCACCCAGCGCAGATAGTCGCTGTCGGTGATGTCATCCTGGCTGCCTGGCGGGCGTGGGATGAATCCCTTGGGCATACGCTCGGCGCCCAGCACCGCTACGACATCGCACTGCCCGCTCGCGATCATGGAGTACGCGGTCTGAAAGGCTATTGCACCCGCCGCGCAAGCACCTCCGACATTGACACACGGTATGCCTTGCTCGGCCACCGCCTGTACCACTTCGTTGGCATGCAGGCCCCAGCCCATGCCGCCCTCAAACCGCGAACTGGCGGCGACCAGACCCTGGATTTCCGGCCACGACAGCCCGGCATCGTCGATCGCCATGGCCAGCGCATCAATCGCCAGTTGCAATTGTGATCGATTGGGCCACTTGCCCCACGGATGCGCGCCTGCGCCCAGCACATGGACAGGCTTGGTCATGCGTGATCCTTCGTAGTGTCGGGCACAAAGGCGTATGTCACGCGGCTTTGACCATTTTCATCGGTGGTGAGCGTGCGCAGTGACAGCTTCAGCGCCATGCCGATGGCAATCTTGTCGAGCGGCACATCGTCCAGCATGCCCATCACACGTAAGCCGTGGCCAAGATCAACCAGGCCCAGGGCATAAGGGGACCAGGCATCCATCGCGAACAACGCAGGGGGCTGATAGCGTTGCACGGTGTAGCTGTAGAGCGTGCCACGATCGGGCAGCAGGACCTGCTCCAGCTGCTTGTCACGGCACAACGGGTTTCGGCAACCCGGGGTCTGCGGGAAATAGAGTGTGTCGCATGAACAGCAGCGGGTACCGATCAGTTGCACGCCTGCCCCGTTCACCGCGAACAGCCCCTCGGCCACAGGGATTTGCATGATGGCCGACCTTACAGCGAGAGAATGTCGCGCGTTTCGCGAAAATAGAGCGTGCCGTCAGCAACATCGGTAACCGTCACGGCATGCCGCACATAGCGCCGCCCGCGCTTTTCGTACTTGTCGATCGCCCGCGTGGTGATGCGCACGGTTGCGCCGATCATGATTGGCTTGATCACTTCGGAATCGTGAAAGGTGTGGATCGATCCGATCGCGAACGGCTTGGTATGATCAAACTGGACCGACAGCACAAAGTGCGAAACCAGCAAGGGTGGAACGATCGCTCCGCCGAACGGCGATTCCCCGGAAATCTGCCAGGTGTTCATCCGCCAGGCTTCGTACCACGGATTGAAATCCTCCACTGCGTCGGCATAGAGAATGATCAGCTCGGGTGTCATGTGGAGATCGCGCGACAACTCGTCGCCAATTTCCACCATGTCCCAATAGGTCTGGCATTCCTGTTCCAGACTCTTAATGAAGGCGCGGGTCTGCGCGGCTTGCACCGGGCTTGTCGGGCTCAGGCTGCGATCCTGTGTAATTTCTACAGACATGTTGAAAAATATCTCCGTTGCGGCGCGTCGCGCTCAGACGCCGACGTCGACCTCTACCCAACCCACAGTCTTCTTTTCGCCAGCCTCATTGTCGCACCAGATATCGACGACAAAGCGATAGCCATCGCCCTTGGCGATTTTTTCGCGGACCACGCCGTGGGTGGTGATGACTTCCCCCGCCAGTGTTGCGGCGACATATTTGCACACGATGCGCGCCCCTGCGAACACGGCTGCGCCAAAATGGTTGACGCACATTTCGGCAAGATAGGCTGATGACATCTCACCGGTCTGGATCGGCGCTTTCAAGCCAGTCGCCGCGGCATATTCCGGATCCCAGTGATTGGGATTGAAGCGCCCCCACAAACGCGATCCCATCAACTGGATCGCGGCCTTTTTGCGGATCGGCTGCAAGGCATACCCGACCGGCGTTTCCTGTGTAATCATGAGCGCATTCATGCTCATCTGATCGCTGTCCGTCACGGATATCTCCACCCCTGTGCCGCTGGCTGCAGGCACCTCACCGCCCGTGAATTGGCCGATAAGACCCAGGCTAACATGTTGAGTAGTTACAAGTGCCTCAGCCGATAGTCAACAAATGTGTTGAATTTTATGCGAAGGCTTCCTCGTCAGGCACGCGGCAATGCCCTGCGAAATGATCACGCTTGATCGCGATCATTCGCGATTGCTGTCCTGCCCAGATGATCTGGCGAAAGTGCTGACCGGATCGATCCGAGATCAGATATTAGGGGCGCCGGCTAACGGCGCCCCTTTTCATGATTATCCTGCCAATTCGTGCACGGGTGCGGGCTGAAACGCATTGGGTGCGCTGCGCAGCAGTTTGCCCGGCAGCGCGCCGGTGGCGATGCCGTTTTCGAACGTCACCTTACCGCTGACGATGGTCATTTTGTACCCTGTTGCGGTTTGCAGCAGACGCATCCCGCCCGCGGGCAGATCGGCGACCATTTTGGGGCGCGAACTGTTGATCTTTGCATAGTCGATCACGTTCACATCGGCTTTCATGCCCGGTGCCAGAACGCCCCGGTCATTCAGATCGTACAGTCTGGCGGTGGCGCGGGTCTGGCGTTCGACGACTTTTTCGATCGCAACGGTTGGGCCGGCGCGGCGATCACGGGTCCAGTGGCTGAGCATGAAGGTCGGCATGGCGGCATCGCAAATCGCCCCACAATGCGCCCCGGCATCCGATCCGGCCGAAATCACCGTCGGGTTGTCCATCAGTTCGTGCAGGAAATTCAGGTTGTAATCGCCATAGTTGACCAGGATGACATAGATGAAGCCCTGGCCGTCGTTTTCCATCATCATGTCGTACAGCATGGCTTCTTCGGAAATTCCGGCCGCCTTGGCCAGTTCCTGCACGCTCGATTCGCGCGATGGTTCATAGTCCAGCCAGCCATCCGCCTGTTCCAGCCGGAACATCATGTCATAGCGCAGCGTGGTCCCTTCAAACGGCAGCTTGTCGGACTTTTCCGCCAGGATCGCCGCGCGAATGGCCGGATCGCGCATCTTTTCGACCTGCTGTGCAAACGGCAATGCGGCGATCGCATCATACGACGGGCGGCCCATGAACATGTGAAAGCTGCTTTGCAGCCCCATGACAATGCCGGTCGGGCGCATGCTGATCTGCGGATACAACACCGCGCCATCGGCCTGTTCCTTGCGCGTCATTTCGATGATGCTGCGCCATTTGTCGGGGTTGCCCGGGTTTTGAAACAGCAGATAGGTGAACTTGATATCCTGGCGGCGCGACATTTCTGACATCCAGGCGATTTCTTCCTCGGCGGTCAGGCTACCGGGAATGCCGTCAAAATTGATGTCGGACACCACTTCGAACACGCCGTGGCCGGCCTTGGAGAGCGCGCTGCCAAACCCTTCCATTTCATCGATGCTGACTTGCGTGCCGGGCACGACTTTGCCGTCGGCGGTGCGGTGCGCCGTAATCCGCGACGACGAAAAACCGAACGCGCCGGCATCGAGCGCTTCGCTGACCAGCGCCGACATCTGCGCGATTTCCTGCGGCGTGGCCTGTTCGTTGTCGCCGCCGCGTTCGCCCATCACATACGTGCGCACGGCGGCGTGCGGGACTTGCGAACAGACATCCATCGCAAACGATTTTTTCGACAGCGCGTCGAGGTATTCGGGATAGGTTTCCCATTCCCACGTGATGCCTTCGGTCAGCGCGGTGCCGGGGATGTCCTCCACGCCTTCCATGATGTTGATCAGGCGATCGTGAAAATCGGGTTTGACCGGGGCAAAGCCCACGCCGCAATTGCCCATGACGACCGTGGTCACGCCGTGCCAGCACGAAGGCGAAAGGAACGGGTCCCAGCTGACCTGGCCATCGTAGTGGGTGTGAATGTCGACCCAGCCCGGCGTGACCAGCAGGCCAGTGGCATCGACTTCACGGGCTCCAGCGCCCGGCACCACGCCGACTGCGGTGATCACGTTGCCGTCGATCGCTACATCGGCCACCCGGCGCGGCGCGCCAGTGCCATCGACCACGGTTCCATTGCGGATTACGATATCATGCATGACGGTCCATCCTCTTCCGATGCCATTCGCCTGGCTGGCTGATTGCGTTTTTTGTGAAAATAACGATCATTCATTATATTGCTAAATTCGAATTCGGAACTGCTGCCTACGCCCGTCTGATCGCCGATCGCGCTTGCACCTTGCCTCATTTGGCGGTCAGTCCGCCATCGACCACAAATTCCGCCCCGGTGATGTACCGCGCTTCATCGCTGGCCAGAAACAGGATCATGGCAGCGGCATCATCGGGCACCCCCAGGAACGTCATCGGTACATTGGCCTCCATCGCGGCGACCATAGCCGGGGCGACGGCGCGCGCGCCGGCGATCATGTCGGTATCCAGGTGGCCAGGATGCACCGAATTGATCCGGATACCCTCTGCCGCCACATCGAGCGCGGCGGCCTTTGTCAGCAGCCGCACACCGCCCTTGCTGGCGCAATAGGCGGCCAGATTGGCAAATGCCGACAGACCGGCGCTGGACGAGATGTTCACGATCGCACCGCCGCCGCCTTGTGCGCGCATCTGACGCACCGCCATCTGGCACCCCAGAAACGCACTGGTCAGGTTGACGGCAAGGTGCCGGTTCCAGTCGTCCAGCGTTGCCTCACCAATCCCACCCGGCAGCGCGATCCCGGCATTGTTGACCAGGATATCGATCCGGCCATGTTCAGTCAGGACGTGATCGCGAACCCGGCCCCAATCGTACTGCAGTGTAACGTCATGTGCCGTCGCCGATGCCGCAAAGCCCGCATCGCGCAACGATTGCGCGCGCATCGCTACCACATCGCCCTTGATATCGGTCAGCAGTACCCGGGCGCCTTCGCGTGCAAACAGATGCGCCGTGGCAAAACCGATCCCCATGGTCGAGGCCGCGCCGGTAACTATTGCAACTTTACCTTCCAGCCGCCCCATGTTGCAAAACCCGCCAGTGTCGGCCGAGGCGAATCCGCCCCGGCATAGTGCAAGGATTACCGCGATTCTGATTTGAATAAAAACCGATTTATAAAAACAATTCATTCAAAATACTGGATAATTAGGAGATGTTGCGACGGTGCGCAGAGTGCGACCGGCGGTCAGACCGGGTCCCAGTTGAACACGTCCTGCGACCGGTCGAGCGGATAAAAACTGCCCCGGAAAGCGGGCATGGCGCGGCTGGCGATGGTTTCGGCGGTCCATCCTTCGCTGGTCTGCATGCCACGCAACGGGCGGCTTTGGCTCATCAGGAAAATCTCGTTCGCCCGCACTGCAAAAATCTGTCCGCTGACATCATTCGCCGCGTCGCTGACCAGATAGGCCGCCAGCGGTGCGATCTTGGCCGGCTCCATTACTTTCAGGCGTTCGACCCGCGCTTGCTGATCCGGCGTTTCGGTCGGGATCGATCCGATCATCCGGCTGAACGCAAATGGCGATATGCAGTTGGACCGCACATTGAACCGCGACATGTCCATGGCGATTGATTTTGACAGCGCCGCCAGCCCCAATTTGGCTGCCGAATAGTTGGCCTGCCCAAAATTGCCGATCAGGCCAGAGGTTGACACCATGTGGACATAAGCGCCCGAATTCTGCGCCCGAAACACCGGTGCCGCCGCACGGCTGACATAAAAGCTGCCATTGAGGTGGACATCAATGACCAGCCGCCATTCTTCCGGGTCCATATTGTGAAAGAACCGGTCGCGCAGGATGCCGGCATTGTTGACCACGCCGTCAACACGCCCGAAATGATCGACCGCGGTCGCGACGATGGATTGTGCCGAATCCCAGTCGGCAACGCTGGCGCCATTGGCGACCGCCGCGCCACCGGCGGCGATGATTTCATCCACCACCTCCTGCGCCGGTTCGGAACTTGCGCCTTCGCCTGAAATCGATGTCCCCAGGTCGTTGACCACCACGCTCGCACCCAGGCGCCCCAGTTCCAGCGCGATTTCCCGCCCGATCCCGCGCCCCGCGCCGGTGACGATGATGACTTTGTCTTTCAACATTTTATACGTCTTTCCGTCTGAAAATTGCGTTCGCTCAAACAGGCGTGGCCGCGGAATCGGAGCGAAAATGTTCGGTGGCGGCCTGCTCGGCCTGCAGCCAGATCTGCCGTGCGATCGGGTTGCGCGCCTCTTCCAGGATATGCCCGACCAGGCCAACCGCTCGTGCCATCACGCCGATGCCGCGACAGACCCGCCAGTCGAACCCCATTTCGCAGCACAGCGCGCCCAGAATGCCGGTGGCATTGACGGGCAGCGATTTGCCCTTTTGCCGCTCGGCCTCGGCGGCCACTTGCTGCACCAGGGTGATATACGGCCCGGCAAACCCGGTTTCGGTGGCAATCGCGATCAGGCGCGGGGTGCGGGGGTCGATCGGTTTGTGAAACGGATGGCCAATGCCCGGCAGGATCGCCTTGCGCGCCGCGAACCGCTCCACGATGTCCTGCGCCAGCGCTGGCAGGTCGGCCGCGGCATCGGGCGCCGGCATCACTTCATACAGCATCTGTGCGGTGCCTTCGACGCTGCCGACGAACACGCTGCCAAGCCCCGACAGCCCGGCAGCAACGGCGGCCTGCATCGCTTCGGGCGCGCCAAGATAGGTCAGGCGCGCGGCAATTGTGCTGGGCGTCAGCCCGTGTTCGACCAGCGTGACCAGCATGGCGTTGAACATACGCGATTCATTCGCATCCGGAATGCGCCGGGTTATTTCCAGAAACGCCATGTCGCCAAAGCTGACATGTCCAAGGATTTCGCTGGGCAAATCGCGGCCAAACGCCGTGATCGAATCCGGCGCGCTCCACGCGATGTCGGTCTTTATCGAATGCATGTCGTTACCTTTGGGCTCATGACCAGAACAGCCGGTCTGCGTTGGCAAACAGGAATTTTTCCAGTCGTTCGGGTTCAAGCGCCAGCGCGCGGGCATTACGCGTGGTGATGGCGAGATCGAGCAGCGGATAATCTGACGCAAAAATAACCTTGTCGCAGCCGCGCACGCCGTGCCACCTGCCTGCCAGAAATTGCATCAGCGCAGCGGGATAGGCCTTTGGCGACCAGGCCGATGTGCAGATGTAGAAATGTTCGTGGCGGGCGGCGAGCCGCACCGCCATGTCGGTCCACGGATCGCCGATATGGTGCGCGATGATGGTCAGATCGGGAAAGGCCAGCGCAACCTCGTCCAGGTGCGCAGGGTTGTTCAGATCCATCGGCCACAACGGGCCGGGTGCGCCGACATAAGTAAACACCGGCAGGCCATATTCGACGCATTTGGCGTAAAGCGGATAGAACCAGCGGTCGCTGGGCAAAATGCCCCACGGCGACGGGGTCAGATGGATGCCGCACAAGCCGGGATCAGCGAAGATCGCATCGATCAGACGCGAATTCTGCATGACGTCCCAATAACTTGATCCGCCCAGTTCGGGGGGGATCGCCGATGCGATCCATTTCAGCCGGCCGCCGCTGGCTGCGCTCATCGCGGCAAAGTCGCGATTGAGCGCAATCACCGCATCGGCGGGCGCGGGATAATAGACTTTGGTGGCCAGAATGCCGCGCGCCACGCTTGCCTCATCCATCGCCGCCAGCAGATCAGGTATCGCAAGATAGGTGATGCCGTCACCTGCGCGGACATCATGCCGGAACGTTGTCATCACCCGGCGCAACCGCCGGTCGCCAATCCATTCCACCCGATCGGCGCGCACCGCCGCACCCGAAGGCTGCCCGATCCATGGCCCATGCAGGAACGTGTCGATGATCGGGCCGGGATAGACGCCGAGGGAAGGGGTGGAGGACACGTTTGCTCCTGTCAGTCCGCAGCCGTGCGGGCGGCCCGGGTTCCGCCGCGCGCAGCCTCGATCGCATCATCGTCAAAGCCGAGCGAGCGCAGCACAGCGTCGGTATGCTGGCCCAGTTCAGGCGCTGGGTCGAGCCGAAAGGCGCGGTTGCCATTGTAGGATATCGGGTGATCGACCAGCCGGTAATCGGGAATATCGGGGTGGTTGAAATTGCGAATGAGATCGAGCGCCACGACCTGCGGATCCTTCACCACCTCGTCGATCGTCTGCAGCCGCGAACACGGGATGCCATGTTCCAGCATCAGGTTTTCCCAGGTCGTGCAATCATCCTGTCGCAGCCGATCTTCGATCAGATTGTGCAGCGCGTCGCGATTGGCCAGGCGCATCGGGTTGCTGGAAAAACGCGGATCGTCGATCAATTCGGGCTTGCCGATCACCCGGCACAGCGAAACAAACAAGCTTTGGTTCGGGGCCGCGATATAAAGCAGGCCATCGCTCGCTGCAAAATCCTCGTATGGCGCCATCACACTGTGGCGCGTACCGCTTGGCCCCGCGACCGATCCGTCGGCAAAATAGCCGGCCGCGAAATAGGACATCCACGCCACCCCGGTTTCCAGCAGGCTGGTTTCAACATGCTGAGCCTCACCCGTCTGATCGCGGATGCGCAGCGCCGCCAGAATGCCGATCGCCGCCCAATGTGCCGATCCCATGTCGATGATCGACGGCCCGACGCGCACCGCCGACCGGCCCGGTTCCCCGGTAATGCTCATGATGCCCGAATAGGCCTGAATCAGCGCGTCATACCCAGGCCGATCGCGATGGGGGCCACGCGCGCCAAATGCACTTAGCGAACAATAGACCAGCCGCGGGTTGATCTGCTTCAGATCGTCAAAGCCAAAGCCTTTCTTTTCCAGGCTGCCGCCGCGAAACGATTCGACCACGATGTCGGCCTTGGCCGCCAGCCGGCGGATTGCCTCGGCACCGTCGGGGGTATCGATGTCGATCGCAATGCTTTCCTTGTTGCGGTTGGTGGCAACAAACAGCGAACTGCGACCGGCCCAGCTGGGTGGTTGCCAGTCGCGCGTGTCATCACCCGTGCCCGGGCGTTCAACCTTGATCACGCGCGCGCCCAGGTCGCCCAGGATCATCGTGCAGAACGGTCCCGCAAGGTTGCGGGTCAGGTCAAGAACCAGCATCCCTTCCAGTGGTGCGGTCATCTTTTGTGCCTCGTATATCGGTCATTAGCGGAAAAGGGATATGCACCTTCGAGTGGTACAACAATCGGACAAATCGACACGACTATTTCGATTTACAGATTTATCAGCGCTCGATCGCAATTTGTCACTCATTCGCCAATCAGAACAATCAATTGAAATTATCCGATTGAGCGTTTACCGCGTGCGCTCTACGCCATGCGAAATGGCCCGGCAGATCGGCTCGTGCAGTCGATCAAGCCATGCCGGACGGGCCAAGCTGCGCAACGCAGCGATGATAAGGATGGACGCATGGATCGGGTTGCCGGAAAGATTGCGCTGGTTTCGGGCGCTGCAAGCGGGATTGGCGCTGCCTGCGCGCGTTTGCTGGCCAGACAGGGCGCACAGGTGATGCTGGTCGACCTCAACGATGATCTGGGTCAGGGCGTGGTTGACGACATCCGCGTCGCTGGCGGGACGGCCGAATATGTCCATCACAATGTTGTCGATGAACAGGCCTGGATTGCCTTGATGGCGCATATCAAGGCGACATTCGGCGGGCTGAATATTGCGGTCAACTGCGCCGGGACCTCGGTTACCGAGCTTACCTTTCCGACCCAGACCACGATTGACGAATGGCGCCGGATCAACAGCGTCAATCTGGATGGTACGTTCCTTGCGACCAAGCACGAGCTTGCCTTGATGATGGAAACCAGCCCGGTGATCGGATCGATCATCAACATTTCGTCGGTGCTGGGCATCGTCGGCCAGCCCGGAATCGCAGCCTACAATGCGTCCAAAGGCGGTGTGCGGCTCTACAGCAAATCGGTCGCGCTCTCGTGCGCCAAAGAGCGCATCAACGTGCGGGTCAATACCATCCACCCCGGTTTCATCCGCACACCGTTGCTCGAACAATCTATCCGCCGGTATGGCGATGCCGAGGCCGGGCGGGTGTTCTACGACAATCTGCAACCGATCGGCCATCTTGGCGAACCCGAAGATATCGCCATGGGCGCGCTGTACCTTGCCTCTGACGAATCCCGGTTTGTCACCGGCGCGGAACTCGTGATCGATGGCGGATATACCGCACAATGATGCGTGGTCCGACGCGCACGTGCCTCACCCCGGGCACGCCGTGACAGCGCCATCCGGCGAACACCTGGTCGATTCCGATCTGCGCCCCGCGCTGGCGGTGTTGCCGGATTTGGGCGGGCTGTCGCTGGCGAATCTGCCTGCAATCCGTGACACGCTGGCGCGAACACCACCGCTCGACCCGCCGGTCGGCCTGACAGTGGAACGGGTTTGGCTGCCATCAGGCGCCGATGGGCCCGCGATCAGCGGATTGTTGCATCGCCCGGCCAGCGCGGGGCCGCACCCGGCGATTTTGAACCTGCATGGCGGCGGGTTCGTGGCCGGGACGGCAGAGCGCGAGGATGGCGCAATGCGCGCGCTTGCGGTTGCGCTGAATGCCGTGATTTTGACCATCGATTACCGTCTGGCCCCCGAAACGCCGTATCCCGGCGCGCTGTACGATGCCGTTGCTGCGTTGCGCTGGCTGCATGATCAAGCCGATACTCTGACGATTGATCGCGCCCGCATCGCGGTGCGCGGCGTCAGCGCCGGCGGGGGGCTGGCCGCCGGTCTGGCTCTCCATGCCCGTGACCATCACGGACCTGCCATTGCGTTTCTGTCGCTTGTCTATCCGATGCTGGACGATCGCACCGGGCCGCATCCGGTTGCCGGCACTTACGTCTGGCCAATCGCGGCCAATCGCTTTGCCTGGTCCAGCTATCTGGCCGGGATCGAACCGGTGCCCGTCTATGCCGCGCCGGCACGCGCGCAGGACTTGGCCGGGCTGCCACCGACATTCATCGCCGCCGGCGCCATCGACTTGTTTGCCGATGAAGACATTGCCTTTGCGCAAGCGCTGATGCGATCGGGGGTGCCGACCGAGCTCCACGTCTATCCCGGCGCCTACCATGGCTTTACGCTGATCACCAGGGCCGCCGTGGCACAGCGTTTTGAACACGATTCGCTTGATGCTTTTCGGCGCGCGCTTGTTGCATCATAATTCGGGCTAGCAAAGCGCAATCAGACGTTGACGCCATCGGGTCATGTCACGATGGTTGGCCATGCCCGCTGGCGAACCGGCCGGGCATCTGGTCCCAAGGTTAATTGATAATGATGTACAATCTCAGGGCTATTCAAATCTTTGTGGTGGTTGCGGAAACCTGCAGCTTTCGCAAGGCAGCTGAATTGCTGCATCGGTCGCAATCTGCGGTCAGCACACAAATACGTTTGCTAGAAGAACAGATCGGCGTTTCGCTGTTTCACCGCACCACCCGGCGCGTGCAATTGACGGCCGAGGGCGTGCAGTTGCTGGGCCATGCGCAACGCGCTGTCGCCTCGCTTGAACAGGGCCTGCGCGAAATTCGTGAAGCTGCCAACATCCAGCAGGGCCATATCTCGATCGGCTGTGTGCCCAGCATCGCCGCGACCGTGCTGCCCGGTGTGCTCGCCGAATTTCAGCGCAAGCGCGGCGGCATCCGGCTGGAATTGCGCGAACTGGCGTCGGAGCAATTGCTGCAAGCAGTGGCGCGCCAGGAAATTTCGTTCGGAATCGGTCCCGAGGTTGAAGACACCAGTGATTTCGATTTTGCCCTGATCGGGGTTGAACCGATCTATGCCCTGCTGCCGCAAGCCTATTGGAAGCCCGATTTAACGTCGATTACACTGGCGGACCTGGCAGAATTGCCGGTGGTCCTGGCGTCATCATCTGCCGCGCTGCGCAACCGGCTCAACCGCGAACTGGCGCTGCGCGGGCTGGAAATCACCAATTCGTTCGAAGTAATCCAGGTGCAGACAATGCTGGCCTTTGCACAGGCGGGGCTGGGCGTGGCGATCCTGCCCAGGATCATGATCCCGCAACCGATGGACGCGACACTGCAGGCATTGCCGATTGTCGATCCGGTGCTGGAACGCAATCTGTGCCTGATCACGCTAAAGGGGAATTCGCTGTCGCCCGCCGCGATTGAGCTGACCGGGTTGATTGTCGACCGGTTCCGCAGCGCGCTTGACAATTTGGTGGCCTGATCGGCGCGGCTCAGGTTCATATGGGGTTGCACTGACGTTCAGTCATACCGCCCCACCCGACCACCAATGATACCATCATGCTGTGGTGGTCGGGTGGGGCGGTATGAGCTGCGCTTGGCGCGACTTGGTATCAGGCCGCGTGCGTAGCCCGCACGTTTGGTGTTTCTGCGTCGAAATGAAACCCGCGATAGCCATCATGTGCAATCGCATCCGCCTTGTCGCGATACACATCCAGTCCGCCGACATAAGGCATGAATACCCGCGGTTTACCGGGCACATTGGCGCCCAGGTACCACGAATTCGCCTTGATCATCAGCGTGGGTGCAGCCAGATCATAGACGTGGCGTACCCAGGCCTGCTCGGCATCGGCATCGGCCTCGGCCACCCGCAACCCGTGGGCGTCCATGTGGTCAAACAAGTCTGCCAGCCATTCGACATGCTGTTCGATTGATGCGACGACATTGGACAGCACCGAAGGGCTGCCCGGTCCGGTAATCGTGAACAGGTTGGGAAAGCCCGCGATCGCAATGCCGAGATAGGAAACCGGGCCGTGGCTCCACTTTTCGCGCAGTGGTGTCCCGTTTCGGCCGCGAATATCGATGTTCAACAAGGCGCCGGTCATCGCATCAAACCCGGTGGCCAGCACCAGCGCATCGAGCCGGTAATGCGCGCCGTGCGTCTGCACACCATCCGCCACCACGGTGGTGATCGGATCGGCCAGCACATCGACCAGCGTAACGTTGCTGCGGTTGAACATCGCGTAATAATCGGTGTCGAGACAGATGCGCCGCCCGCCCAACGGTGCGCCGCGCGGTTTCAGTGCTGCTGCAGTGGCCGGATCGGCGACGGCCTCGTCGATCTTGTCATAGATCATCCGGGCGATTTCGGCGTTGGCGGCCTCGTCGACGATCAGGTCGCCAAATACGCCGAACAAGTCCTGCCCGCCGCGCTGCCATGCCCCTTCAAACGCTTCGCGGCGTTCCTTGTCGTCATAGCTGAACGTCGTGCGCCGGGTGATCGGCCGCAGGTGCCCGGCCGGATGCCTGCGCGCAGCCTGGCGCCGTGCGGCGTAGTCCGCCTTGATTTCGTTCATGAAATCATCAGCTAGCGGGATATTGCGCGCCGGAATGGTAAAGCTGGGCGTGCGTTGAAACACCAGCAGGCGTTCGGCCGTTTTGGCGATTTCAGGCCCAGCCTGAATACCCGACGATCCCGTGCCGATCAGCCCTACGGTCTGGCCGGCAAAATCGGTATGCTGCTGTGGCCAGCGTGAGGTGAAATAGACCGGGCCGGTAAACGCCGCCAGCCCGGGTATGTCCGGCTCTTTCGGGATCGACAGACAGCCTGTCGCCATGATGCAGAACCGCGCGGTGCACGTCAGGCCATCATCGGTGCGGACCAACCAGCTGGCGGTGGCATCGTCATAGATCGCCGCCTCGACGCGGGTGGAAAACCGGATGTCGCGGCGCAAATCGAGCCGATCGGCCACAAATTCCAGATAGCGCAGGATTTCGGGCTGGGCCGCGTATTTTTCGGTCCAGACCCAGGCTTGCTGGATCTCTTCGGAAAACGAAAACGAATAATCCACGCTCAGCACGTCGCACCGCGCGCCCGGATAGCGGTTCCAGTACCACGTGCCGCCCACGCCATCGGCAGCATCGATCACCCGTACCCGCATACCTTTGCCGCGCAAGGTGTGAAGCAGATACAGTCCGGCAAACCCGGCGCCGACGATCACCGCGTCAAACTGTTCCGGTTCGGGCGCCACGGTCGGACTGGCAGCAGCAACGGTGGTCATTCTGCTGCCTCGGGATGGATTTTCGAAAACACCTCCTGGAACACCGGCGCGACATTGTCCTGGCCCTTTTCGGCCATGTACTGGTCGATCTTGGCACCCACCGCCGATTTCATCGCGGCCGCGAACTGCCCATGGTTGGCGCGCAAAAATGCCTCGGATTCAACGCGGTTGACGTTGACGCGATTGATCATGGGGGCAACGTACCGCGCGAACAGTTCATAGGACCGTTTGGTTGGCGCGGTATCCGCCCAATTGCCGGACAGATGCAGAAACGCGCCGAAACCGCCCGAAACCTCGATCAGCCGTTCGATCTGTTCGACCGCATCTTCTGGCGTACCGACGACGGCAAAGCCCGAATCGACCATCGCCTGGATCGGATCGACGCCATCAGGCGCCAGCGGCAGGGTGGCGACATGGCGGTAATAATCGACCCAGCGGTGGAACCCCCATTCGACATCCTTGCGCGCCTGTTCGCGGGTTTCGGCGATGTGCATTGGTCCGACCAGCCGCCAGCCGGCGCGGTTCATTGTCTTGCCATGATCGCGCGCAGATTCCTCGGCGATCGCCCAATTGGACGCCAGCGCATTGAACCCCGCGATCGAGGTCGCGCCCAGCGAGAGCAGCCCCATGCCGTATTTGCCGGCAAGCCGCGCACCAGTCGGCGAAACCTGGCTGGCGACCGCCATTTCGACGCCATCTTCCTTGTACGACAGAAAATGCAGCCGGGCGTCCTGCAGCGTGAACCAGTCGCTTTTCTGGGTGACCGTCTCGCCGTTCAGCAACCGCGCGATCGGATCGATCGATTCCTCCAGCAGATCGCGCACCTTGGCCGTGTCGACGCCCAGCATATGCGCATCGGATGGCAGCGATCCCGGGCCCATGCCAAACATCAGCCGGCCACGCGTGATATGATCCAGATTGCGGATGCGTTCCGCCACCATATAGGGATGGTGATAAGGCGTCGACACCACCCCGGTGCCAAAGCGGATGTTGCGCGTGCGCTGCGCAGCAGCGGCTATGAACAGTTCCGGGCTGCCGTGAATTTCCCAGCCGCCGGAATGATGTTCGCCAATCCACGCCTCGTGATAACCAAGGTCGTCGAGCAACTCCATCAGTTCAAAATCGCGGTGGATCGCGAGTGTCGGGTCTTCGTTGGTCGGATGCATCGGTGGCATGAACACACCGAACCTGATCCTTGGACGCGGAGGATGCCGAACTGCAGCAGACTCTGTCATTTCACACTCTCCCACATGATTTTTATCGTCGACGCCCCGCGGGTACTCAGCCGTAAGGCTTGCCAAACGGGGGTGGCGCCGTTTCGTTCAATGAAAACCACACGCTTTTGGTCTGCAGATATTCGCGGATGGCCTCGACGCCGTTTTCGCGACCCAGCCCGCTGCTCTTGTATCCGCCAAACGGCGACATATAGCTGACCACGCGGTAGGAATTGACATAGACCGACCCGGCTGCCAGCTGATGCGCGACGCGGATGGCGCGGCGCATGTTTTCGGTCCACACGCCCGCACCCAGCCCGTAATCGCTGTCATTGGCGATGGCGATGGCGTCTGCTTCATCCTTGAAACGGATCACGGCCATGATCGGGCCAAAGATCTCCTCACGCGCCACGCGCATGGTGTTGCTGACATCGCCCAGGATGGTGGGTTCGACGAAATAGCCGCCTTCCAGCCCGGGACGCCGTGCCGCGGTTCCGCCCAGCAGCACTGTCGCACCTTCGTCGCGGGCAATGTCGAGATAGCCCATCACTTTGTCGAAATGCTGGCGGCAACCCATCGGCCCCATTTCGGTTGCCGGGTCGGTCGGATCACCCAACCGCGCCACGGCCGTGTGCGCGATCAGCTTTTCGATAAAGGCGTCGTAAATGCTGTCCTGTACCAGCACGCGCGAACAGGCGATGCAGGCCTGACCCGATGTGTTGAACATGCCCAGCACGCTGCCCTTGGCGGCGTTATCCAGATTGGCATCGTCAAACACGATGTTGGGTGATTTGCCGCCAAGCTCCAATGTGACTGGTTTGAAATCGCGCGCAGCGGACTGGTAAATCGCGCGCCCGGCAACATCGCCGCCGGTAAAGGCGATCTTGCGCACCTTCGGGTGCGATACCAGCGCCTCACCCACTTCCGCACCGGTGCCGGTAACGACATTGACAACGCCATCGGGAAAGCCGGCCTCGCCAAACAGTGCGGCCAGTTCCAGCGTGCCGACCGAGGCAACTTCGTGTGGTTTGATGACAAATGTGCAGCCGGCCGCAAGGCCCGGCGCCAGTTTCCACACCACCAGCAACAGCGGGCTGTTCCATGGGGTGATCGCGGCCACCACGCCATAGGGTTCGTGGCGGGTGTAATTGAAATAGTCCGCCTTTTCGATCGGCGGCACCGCGCCTTCGACTTTGTCGGCCAGCCCAGCGAAATAGCGGAAATTGTCTGCCAGCGCGCGCACAATGCCGCGCATATCGGACAATGTGCGGCCATTGTCGCTGGTCTCCATCAGCGCGAGCCGTTCCACATTAGCCTCAAGCAGATCGCCCATCCGCCACAGCAATTTGCCCCGGGCCGACGCGCTCATCCTGCTCCACGGGCCCTGTTCGAACGCGGCCGATGCGGCCGCGACCGCACGCTCCACATCCTCTGGTCCGCTGCGCGCAATCGTGGCCCAGGTCTTTCGCGTAAAAGGATTTTCGGTCTCGATATGCAGACCGCTGACCGGTGGCACCCATTGCCCGTCGATGTAATTGCCATAATTTTTCATCGAGACGTTCCGAGGCGAAAGAGTGGATGTGGCGCACTGGGGCACAGCAAGCGGCTTGGCCCGATGCAAAAACTTAAGAAGCGCACGTTACGCGGGCAAGTAGATTTATCTCAATGATTAATTCAATTAGCAACATAATCGGCCATGCCGGTTCCGGCCGCGCCAAAGTGCCGCCATCGACCGCATTCCCCGCCCAACGATAAATCCCTTTTTCCAATCAATTCTTCAGATAATCGCGCTTGATAGATTTATGGGGGCCGTTAGCGTCGGAAAAAATGGGGAAACGGTGGCGTTCCCGACGAAAAGTCGGGTCTGGCCCGAATGGGAGAGCAAAATCATGACAAAATCCATCTTGCGGGATGTTCGAAGCTCTGCCGGGTTACTTGGCCTTGCCACTGCACTGTGCGTCGCCTCAACGGCAGTCGCGCAAACGGCGTCCCCGGCCGCAGCGGCGCCCAAACCCGCTGCCGACGCGGACAGCAACAACCAGCCTGGCGAAATCATCGTCACCGCCAACAAGCGTGAGGAACGGCTGAACAAGGTCGGCCTGACCGTGTCGGTGCTGTCGGGCAAAGACCTTAACGAGCGCAAGATCACCTCGCTGCAGGATGTTGCCGCAGTCGTGCCCGGGCTGGCCTTTGCCCCCAGCGTCAACAACACACCGATCCTGACCTTGCGCGGCGTCGGCTTCAACGAAAGCTCGCTGGGCGTCTATCCCGCGGTCAGTGTCTATGTCGATCAGGCGCCGTTGCCGTTTCCGGTGCTGGCCAGCCATTCTGCTTATGACCTTGAACGCATCGAAGTGCTCAAAGGCCCACAGGGCACGCTGTTCGGGCAGAACTCTACCGGTGGTGCGATCAACTACATCGCGGCTAAGCCGACCAAGGTCTTTGCAGCCGGCGGCGATGTCAGCTTTGGCCGGTTCAACCAGGTTGAAGGCAATGCCTATATCAGTGGTCCGCTCAGCAATTCCTTCCGTGCGCGGGTCGCGGTCACCGGGCTCAATTCGGATGGCTGGCAGATCAGCGACACCCGCCCGACCGACCGCAATGGCAAACAAAGCTATCTCGCGGGCCGCTTTCTGATCGATGGCGATCTGGGCAGTGCAGTGCATGTGGCACTGAACGTCAACGGCTGGCACGACACGTCGCAGCCCCAGGCGGCGCAATTCATCCTGCTGCAACCGCAGACCCCGTCAACGGTGCGCCCTGAAGAGCTGCTGGTGCCGTTCACATCCGGTAACGCACGGGCGGCCGATTGGGCTACCGGCATCAATACCCCGCGCAGCGATCGCAAATTCTACCAGATCGCGTTCCGCGCCGACATCAATGTGGCCAGCGATATCCAGCTGACCTCGCTGACATCGTATGACCACTTTGACCAGAAGCAGACCTCTGACAACGACGGGTCGGCGCTGCTGATCTCGGACCTTCAGGAAGACAACGGGCGGATCACCTCGTTCAACCAGGAACTACGTCTGTCCAACATCGCCAAGTCGGCATTTCGCTGGGTGCTGGGTGCCAATCTGGAAAAGAGCACGACCAGCGAATTGCAGTGGCTGGCCTTTTTAAACGATTCCAACAACAGCGCGCCGCTGAACAACTTTTTCCAGGCGGTGGCGCTCAACCGCCAATCGATCCGCAACTATGCGTTCTTTGCCAATGGCGAATACGATCTGACCCCGGAACTGACGCTGAAGGGGGCGATTCGTTATACCAACACCAGGGATACCGCGACAATCTGCGCAGTTGATGCGGGCGACGGCCGGCTGGCCACGCTGTTCAACATTCTGGGCGGGGTGCTCGGCACCACCACCTTTACCCCGATCGGTTCGACAGGCCCGGTCGCGGGGCGCTGTTACCCGCTGAACGCGCAGAACGTGCCCAACCGCGATGAAGTCAAACAGACTTTGTCACAAAGCAACGTGTCGTGGCGCGCTGGCCTCGATTACAGGCTCAATCCGGAAGCGTTGCTTTATATCAACGTGTCACGCGGGTACAAGGCGGGCAGCTTCCCCATTCTGGCGGCGGCGACAACATCACAATACACGCCGGTGACGCAAGAGGCGGTCACCGCTTATGAAGGCGGTGTGAAGGCCAGCCTGATGGACCGCAAGGTTCAGTTCAACAGCGCGGTGTTTTATTACAAATATGCCGACAAGCAGGTGCTGACCAAGGCGGTTGACCCGGTGTTCGGTGTGCTCGACGTGCTGCGCAACATCCCCAAAAGCCACGTGTTCGGCGTTGAAGGCGATGTGGTGGTCAAGGCCTCGCCCGACCTGACGCTCAGCGGCTCGCTGACCTATCTCGAAGCGAAAATCGATACCTACAACGGCGTCGATTATATTGGGGCAAACCGCAATTTTGCTGGCCAGGCCCTGCCGTTCGCGCCGCGCTGGAATTATGGCATCAATGCGGAATACCGTCACCGCCTTGAAAACGGTGGCGCGCCCTTTATTGGCGTCAGCGTCAACGGGCATTCCAAATCGGATACCGTCCCCGGGGGCAGCTCGATCACTGTAGCCCCCGCGCCGACCACCCGCATCCTGCCGGGCCTCATCAATCCGTTTGTGACCAAGGCCTATGCCACAGTCGATGGCCGGATTGGCTACGAAGGACCGGACGGGCGATGGAGGGTAATGGTCTGGGCAAAGAACCTGCTCAACACTTATTACTGGACCAACGTTGTCACGACATCCGATGTCTCTGCCCGCTATGCTGGCAAGCCCGCCACCTATGGCCTGACCGTCGGCTTTACCATGTAGTGACTGGCAGTGGCCCGATGCCCGCCTGCGGGTATCGGGCCACGGTAGACCGATCCCGAACAACCGGAGGCGACATGACCCTGACCCTGATCAGCGCGACCCCTAGCCCGTTTGCACGCAAAGTGCGGATCGCGATGATCGAAAAGGGGGTGGACTTCGTTGTTCAGAACGAAGTGCCGTGGCATGCAGACACTTTAACACCGCGCTATAACCCGCTGGAACAACTGCCGATTCTGATCCCTGACGACGGCGATCCGGTGTTCGAATCGACCTATCTGATGGATTGGCTGGAATACAGATACCCGCAAGTCTCGATGCTGCCCGCCGACCCCGATCTGGCGATGACCGCGCGGCTGGTGCATGTCATTGCCGAAGGCGTGGTCGATGCGCTTGTGCTGCTGTTCTGGGAAATGCAGCGCGATGTGATCAGCGCCGAATGGACCCGGCGCCAGCTGCGCAAGGTCAGGGGCGGGCTGGCCGATCTCGACCGGCGCGCCGGCACCCTCGAATACATGGTGGGGGATCGCTTTGGCCTTGCCGATATCGCGGTCATTGCCATGCTGGGCGCGCTGGACACGATGGCAGAGGCGCAGATGATCCCCGCGTGGCAGCAATTCGATCCTGCCATCGCGCCATGGACCACGCTCTATCCCAATCTGGTGCGGTTTGAAGCGCACCACCGCGACCGACCATCGGTGCACGCGACCGGCCCGCGCATGTTCGATCTGGTCGAAAAGATCGTCTGATCCGCAGCGCCGCAGCCAGTCCACTCACCCCGGCTGGAGTGCTGCGGCAATCACCCGGTGCGCCTGGTGCAGGTGCAGCCGTTCGACCATTTTGCCATCGACCCGGATCGCCCCCTTTTGCTGGTTTTCAGGGCGATCAAACGCTTCGATAATCTGCCGCGACCAGGCCAGTTCGGCCGCATCGGCCAGAAACGCGGCATTGCATGGATCAATCTGGCGCGGATGGATCAGCGTCTTGCCATCAAAGCCGAATTCAACCGCCTGCCGCGCCTGCGCGCTGAACCCTTCATCATCGTCGATCCCGTTGAACACGCCATCGAGAATCACCCGGCCGTGCAATCGTGCCGCCGCCACCGCCAGGCCCAGCGCGCCGACAAAGGGCAGGCGATCGCGCCCCGGTTGCGCGCCCGTTTCCTTGGCCAGATCGTTGGTGCCCATCACCAGCGCGGTCAGCCGCTCAGCACCGGCGATCGTATCCAGCCGAAACAGTGAAGCGGTGGTTTCGATCATCGCCCAGATCGGCGTCGTTGCGGCCATGTGCCGGGCATAGTGATCAACATCGCCCGCGTGCATGACCTTGGGCACCAGCACCGCATCGGGGCTGCAGAGATGCAGCGCCGCCAGATCGTCCGCACCCCATTCGGTGTCCAGCGCGTTGACCCGCACTACAATCTCGCGCGGCCCGAAACCGCCTTCGTTCACGGCGGCCACCGCCTGATCGCGCGCCATGGCCTTGGCATCGGGCGCGACGGCATCCTCCAGATCAAGAATCACGACATCGCAGGGCAGCGTGCGCGCCTTGGCAATCGCTTTGGCGTTGGATGCGGGCAGATAAAGCGCGCTGCGGCGGGGGCGGTGGGTCATGGCGGGTCCTTTGGTCACGGGCATGCCGGTCATGCCGGCGGGATCATGCTTTTTGCGGCAAGCGCACTGCGAACATAGCGGGCGAGACGCGCCGCCGCCGATCGCAGCGGCGTGCCATGGCGGGTGATGATACCGATCGTGCGCAGCATTGCCGGATCGCTGACCGGCAGCGCAACCAGTCCCGCGCTCAAACTGGCGGGCAGGGCAAGCCGTGGTACCACCGCCGCACCAACGCCGGCCTGAACCATGCCGATCGCGGTCTGCACATGGCGCACTTCGCTGTGGGAGCTTAACCGCAATCCGCGCGCCGCCGCCGCCTGTTCCAGTTCACGCTGCAGCAGCACCGAACCTGACAAGGTAATCAGCGGCAGCGACACCAGCTTTGCGAACGGCATTGCGGTCGCCCCGGCCGGCACATGCTGCGCCGACAGCAGTACATGCAGTGGTTCTTCGATGGCAGCGGCAAAGGCAATGCCGGCGGGCAGCGGCGTGGCGCAGGGTCCGATGCCAAAATCGACCCGATCAGCCAGCAGCGCGGCGACAATCTCGGTCGATGTCAGCTCTTCCAGATCGATCCGCGTCGTCGTGTCTTTGGTGCGATAAGCGGCCAGCAAGCCGGGCATCAGCACGCCCGACAACGATGGCACACAGGCGACCACGATCCGCCTGCGCCGATCATCCGCATGGCTGCGCGCCGCAGCGATGCCATCATCAATCAATGTGAATGCCTGCGCAAGCAGGCCGGCCAGATCCGCGCCGGCAGTGGTTGGCGATACCCGCCGCGATGTCCGTTCGACCAAAGGCACGCCCAACTGTTGTTCCAGCACACTGACCTGGCTGCTGATGGTCGCCTGTGATCGCTGCAACTCACCGGCAGCCGCGGTGAACGACCGGTTGCGGGCAACCGCCTCGAATGCGCGCAGCAGCTTCAGATTGATTTTGGCCATCGCGCTGGTGCTTCAAAAGACCGGCTTGGGGATACCCAGATTTTCGCGCAAGGTCGCGCCTTCATAACCCTTGTGGAACAGCCCGCGCCGGCGCAATTCGGGAACCACCAGCCGCACAAAATCTTCATAGGCACCGGGCGCAACGCTGCCGGCCAGCACAAAGCCGTCGCAGGCCGTGCCGAACCATTCTTCCATCTGGTCCGCGATCTGTTTGGGTGAACCCATGAACACCGGAAATTCGTCCAGCGTGCCGCGCCGGGTAAATTCCACAAAATCGCGCGGGCTGGGATTGGACCGGCCGCTCAGTGTTACGACGCGGTCACGAAACGCCTGGATGCCCGAAATCCCGTCCATTTCCTCTGGTGTGAAGGGATCATCATAGCCTTTGGCGGCGAAGTCGAAATTCAGCACTTCGGACAGCAGCACCAGTCCATCGATCGGCTTGACCAACGCATCGATCACCGCGCGGCGGTCTTCGGCCTGGGCCTGGGTTTCGCCGACAACGGTATAGACCGCAGGGGCGATCCGCACTGAATCGCGCGGGCGGCCCTGCTTTTCCAGCTCATCTTTGAATTCGGCGTAGGATTTCTGGCCGACTTTCAGGTTGGGATAGATCACGAACACCAGATCGCCCCATTTGGCGGCAAACTGGCGCCCGCGTCCGCTTTGCCCGGCCTGGATCAGGATCGGTTCGCCCTGCGGCGACCGCGGCACGGTGAACGGCCCGCGCGATTGAAACCATTCGCCCTTGTGATCCAGCCGCCGCACCCGATCAGGATCGGCAAACAGGCCTTGCTTGTCGAGGATCAGCGCATCATCATCCCAGCCGCGCCAGTGACCGCGCACGACGGTCAGAAATTCCTCGGCGCGATCATAGCGCAGATCATGTTCCAGCACGCTGCGCGCGCCCATGTTGGCCGCTTCCGAACTGTTGAGCGAGGTCACGACATTCCACGCCGCGCGGCCCTTGGTCAGTTGGTCCAGGGTGGCAAACGTCCGCGCCACATGGAACGGCTCGTAATACGTGGTCGAATAGGTCACCCCGACGCCAAGCCGCTCGGTCGCATTGCCCAGCGTCATCGCGCACAGCATCGGATCCAGCTTCACCGCGCGGATGCCTTCGCGCATCGTCACCGAAAAATCGTCGGCATAGACATCGGGAATGGCCAGGCGGTCGTCAAAGAACGCCAGATGGAACGCGCCGTCTTCCAGCGTGCGGCCCAGCCGCCGATAATATTCGGGCGTCAGAAAATCCGATACCGCCGCCGGGTGCCGCCACGATGCGGGAAAGTTGGTGCAGTTTTGTGCCTGCAGGAATGCGACAAGCGCCATCTGGCGACCGGTTGTCATGGGTGAACTCTCCGTAATGGGCCTGGTCAGATGATCCGGCGTTGTTTGAGGTCGGCCAGCATGTCGGCATCGATGCCGAGCAGTTCGCCGTAAATGTCTGCGTTCGAACTGCCCAGTTCCGGCCCGGCCGTGCGCAATTCCGACGGGGTGCGCGACATGCGCGGCAGCGGCCCCGGCACCACCAGCCGGCCAACCCGCGGGTCGTCGATCGTGCGCAGGTTTTCGCGCGCGGCATATTGCGGGTTTTCAAAAATGTCCGCGATGTTCAGCAGCTTTGACGCGGGTGCGTCGTTGGCATCGCACACCGCCAACAGGGCATCGGCGTCCATGCTGCGCGCCCAGTCGGCGACGATGCCGTTGACCTCGGCACGGTGCGCGTCGCGCTGGCGCGTGCTGGCATAACGCGGATCGGTGATCAGGTCGGGCCGGGCCATGGCCTTGCACAGCCGTTCCCACATCCGTTCGTTGGAACAGGCCAGCGCCACCCAGGCGCCGTCGCGGGTTTCGTAATGGCTGTGCGGGACGACGTTGACGGTATCGGGCCCCATGCGTTCGCGCTGATACCCGAACTTGTCATAGGCCGGCGCCAGTTCATCCAGCACGCGAAAGATTGATTCATACAGCGCAATGTCGATCGACTGGCCTTCGCCGGTGCGTTCGGCATGGCGCAATGCCATCAGCACGCCCACCGCGCCAAACAGCCCCGACATGTAATCGGCGAGCGAGGTCGATCCCGGCACCACCGGCGGTCGGCCGGGTTCACCCGCCAGATAGGCCAGGCCGCTGAACGCATGGGCGATGCGGGCAAACCCGGGCTTGTCACGCAGCGGACCGGTCTGGCCATAGGCACTGACCTGCAGCATCACCAGCCGGGGGTTGATTTCGGCCAGCGCGGCATAGCCCAGGCCCCATTTTTCCATCGTGCCCGGCCGGAAATTTTCCAGCACCACGTCGGCCTTTGCCACCAACTGGCGGAACATGGCGGCGCCTTCGGGGGTGCGCAAGTCCAGCGTTACCGATTTCTTGTTGCGCGCCTCGCTCAGCCACACCAGCGTGTCGCCGCTGTCGGTCATCGTGCCGAACCGGCGCAGTGAATCGCCTTCGCCCGGCTGTTCGATCTTGATCACCTCGGCACCAAATTCGGCCATGATCGTGCCGCAGAACGGCGCAGCCACAAACGTGGCGATGTCGAGAACGCGAATACCTTCAAGCGGCCCGGCCATGATCAGGACTCCAGCCCGGCAAGCCGCGCGCGGCGCAGGATCTTGCCCGAAAGCAGGACGTGAGCCCGATCGATCAGCACGCCTTCAAAGCCGATGGCGCCTTTGCCCTCTTCGGCCGCCGCATCCATTTTGGCCGCGATATCGCGTGCCCAGGCGATTTGCGCAGCGCTGGGCGTGAACACGTCGTTGGCGATCGCCACCTGGCTGGGGTGGATCGCCCATTTGCCTTCGAAACCCAGTGCGCGCGCGCGGATGGCGCTGGCGCGATAGGCATCGGGATCGCCATAGTTGGTGAATGGCCCGTCGATCGGGCGCAAGCCATAGGCGCGGCAGGCATTGGCGATCCGTGCCAGCGCAAAGTGCCACTGGTCACCCTGTGCGCCTGCGACCTGGTATTCGGGGTTGGGCGCACCGAACACAGTGTCAAAATTTTCCAGCTCGATCGAATAATCGCCCACGCCAAAAATGATCCCTTCCAGCCGGGGCGAAGAGGCGGCGATTGCCTCTACATTGGCGAGGCCCTTGGTGGTCTCGATCAGGATTTCGATGCCGAGCGGGCGCTGGCGCGGCAGTTCCAGTTCCAGCCCGGTCAACAGCCGGTCAAGAAACACCACGTCGCCGGCGGTTTCCACTTTGGGCAGCAGGATCATGTCCAGCCGCGGGCAGCGCGCCACCGCCAGAATATCGGCAAGGGCCCAGCGAGTGCCCAAGCCATTGACCCGGACCGACACCGTCTTGGTTCCCCAATCGATATCATTAAGCGCACGCACTGCATTTTCGCGCGCCTCATCCCGGCGCTGTGGCGCGACCGCGTCCTCCAAATCCAGAAACAGCGAATCCGCCGGCCCGCGTGCCGCCTTTTCGAAAAAAGGCAGGGACGTTGCTGGTACCGCGAGCTCTGATCGTTGCAGCCGGAACCGAGTGCCAGCATCAGATCCCATGGATTTATCAGACATTGTCAGCATACCTCTGTTTGGTCCGCTGTTCTTTCACTGACCCGCGCGCTTCAAACAATGGCGAAGTCTGAACGTATCTATCGATATTTTCTATAAATCAGCGATCCGACCCCGTGCCGGTGACCAGGCCATCGCAGCGACATCAAAACGGCATTGCGCAAGCCTCTCAGGCCGATGTTGTCGGCTATGGCCCGAAAACAATGCCGCCGCACGGCCCGGGCAGAGAGACGGATTCCGCGGTCGCGTCCTGCGCTAAAATTCGACATTATTGATCAATTTAACAGATCAATTCATTTAAAACATCTGATAGTCAGGATAATTCAACGCTCTATTGGTGTGCCGCACAGTTGGGTATGCGTTTGCAGCTTATGTCTTGCGCTTACGCCGAAAAAAGAAATTTGCTGGGGGATTGCCAAATGCATGCTGGTTTTGTGAAGGTTGCATTGCTTTGTGCAACGTCTGTAACACTGTCTTCACCTC